>JADJDM010000011.1 GCA_016702705.1 Bacteroidota bacterium
GAAAAGCGCATTCCGAAAGGTTTGCGCTTTTGTTACCACTTACAAAAGCTCTTTAGTACCACTTGTTAGTTTAATTAACCTTCAAACAAAACAACGCTTGTCTTAAAGCGAAAATCGCTTATGAAAAGGATAACATTTGTTTTAGTTTTATTAATTGCACAGCTAACAATAAAAGCACAAGCGGTATACGATTCTTTTATTGATAGGAGGAACTTCATGGGACGGCGTTGCAAAGATTAAGGATGTTTTGATTGATAATTCTAATAATGTGTGGATTGCTTATTCAAACACAATCATTTCTCAATCAGGTTTAAAAAGGTTCGATGAAACAACTTGACCCAATATCAAAACAACTAATCTGGGCTTATCGAGTACTTTGTGAATTGCGTTGTACAAGATAGTATGCAAGCAACTATTGGATTGGAACAAACAACGGTTTAACAAAATTTGACGGAACCAACTGGACGGACAGAAAAACATTTTAAATTCAGGAATTGCTGGAGATGTTATTAACTCCATATTATTAGATGCAGATACAATGTGGCTTGCAACAAACACACAGGAGTTAGCAAATTTTTTAAGAATACTTGGGTAATATATAATCAAGCTAATTCTGACCTATTTCCCGAAGACACATATAGTTTGCTAAAACATAATGATACCTTATATATTTGAAAATCTAACGGCATTTCTATATTATCAAGTGGTGTAATTACAAATCTTAATCAAACAATAATAAATTCCGGAGGGAATGGTTTCATTAGTAAAATAATGTTATATAATACAAACTTTGGAATTACATTTTGCACCACAACTAAGAAGTATACCAGCTTAAAACGACCAATATATTAACTTAGGGATATATTAAACTTTTGCTTGGCTCTTTAATAATCCAATTGATTTTTTATAAATCGATACAAAAACGGGGCAAATGGAGAGTTATTAGCAAATAAAAACGGGAACGAGTTGAAAAAGCTATAACAATTCTCAAGATGGTTTGATCTACTTGAATTCATATTCTTTCTTCTCCATTTAGTAGCTTGATAGATTCTGAAAACAATAAATTTGTTTTTTTAAAAACAGTAGGTGTATCAAGGTATTTAGTAATGATAAACCAAATGTACTTCCTGGGCCAAATCAAAACTCTATTATATTAGGTAATAATTGTAGTCAAAGAGAATTGAATATTAATCAAGTTAAAGCAAGAGTGTTGTTTTTAGGGAGATATAATGGGGACATAAATTCAAATCCCAAATATGAAGTGCCTAAGGGAAGCGGTTCAAGGCAAGCTCGGAGGGAAGTGGATTTGGATTGGAGGTAAAGTGAATAATCAATTAAGAACAGCTTGACAAACTTATCGTCAAAATGGAATTGATTTTTGGCCAGGCTCATTAGATACAACTGATGCTCAAAATCCACAAGGAATCCAAGGTGAAAAATCCTTTACGCAAGTGAATCGATTTGACATAGAAAATTTTATTTATAATTTTAATCAAGGAAATGTGCAGTCAGGAAATTATTTACCTCTCAACAGGTATTATGTATTACCTGACACACAGACACAGTGAAATTGCTCTAGAAACACTGTTCCATTTGTTGACGTAGATAATAATGTAATGTATAACCCTCTAACGGGAGGAGATTATCACCAAAAATAAAAGGAGACAGAATTATATATAATATTTATAATGATGCAAGTACTAGCATTTAGAGTCGGGAAGCAGCGGGGCAATGGGAACAGAAATCTTCACCAAGCTCCTATGCTTACACCTGTGATGAAATAGCTGATAGCATGAGTGTTTCAAACTACACCACTTTTTATGAGTTTGAAACAATCATCAGAAGCGATACTTTAATTGAGTTAGCACGTATGTTGCGTTTTGAACGATGTGGATTTAGGTAATTATGTGGATGATTATGTTGGTTGCAATGTAAATGAGAATTATGGATATGTTTATAAGGGATAATTATGAGGATGATGGAAACGTTGTTATAGGTTATCACGAATATTTACCATGTTTTAGTACTGCAATTATCGAAAGCCCAAAAGTTATATCTAATGATGCGAAAGATAATAATCACAATGGTTTGATAGATGAACAAAATGAAGATACCGGAATGTCTTCTTTATTGCATACAACAATACAGTTGATCCAATAACAGGAAACCCATCATCATTAAATCCTGAACATTGTTATATTTACATGCAAGGAAAATGGAAGGATGGAAGCACAATGAGTTATGGAGGAACTGGGAACAAACGGAACAATTCCTACCACTTATCAATTTCCATCAACTAGATGACCCTGTTGGTTATGGAGCATGGGAACAGTTAGTAATCCAATCCACAACCAGCTTGGATACAAAAACAACTGCGGGAAATGTTCCAAGGATAGAAGATTTTTAATTGGCTCAGGCCATTTCCAATTAGCAGCAAAGGATACTACAAAAATTGTGTATGCAATGGTATTTACAATTGATAGCGCTGTATCCGGAGATAAGGAGACTCTACAATATTATTAAAAGTGAGTGTGATGTTAGAAGAATAAAGCTTGGTATAGAAACAATAATTTCTCATCTTGTTTAGATATTTCAAGTGTAAGCGTAAAAGAAATAGTAAAAGCAAACGAACTATCTGTAAAAGCATATCCTAATCCTACAACTGGCTTAATCACTATTCAAACCGAAGATTTTTAATTCTTCAACCAAAACAGTGTGAATAGATTTATTAGGAAAACACTATTGAATAAACAAACGTATTCGCAAACCGAAGTAATAAACATGAGTCAACACGAATCAGGTATTTATTTTATTAAGGTATACGATAAATCCAAACAGAAAACAATTAAGATTATTAAATCGTAAACAGAAAATTAATAAATCTAAAAAAGCGCATGCCGCCGAAAGGTTTGCGCTTTTTTATTTACATCAAATTATGTAGTTTTACGCCAAAAAAAGCACTGTTTTACCAACAAAGGAAAGGATTGAAAGAAGTGGTTTTATATTAGTGTAATGTATTTTACACCATGAAAATTCATATTTCCATTAATTGCAAGCGCATTGTTATATAGTTCATGTGAAAAGCAAGAACCTGCGCCAGATGATCCAAATGTTCTTCTCAACAAATTATACGGATGCAGATTTTACATTAAACTGGAAAAAATCCTGGGGAACAAATTACGCCGATGATTTTGGTGGTGGTGGTTGATGCATCTGGTAATATGTGCTTTGCAGGCGCAACACAACCCGATGGTCTTATGTTGATATGTTTGTTACTAAAGTAAATCTTAGCAACGCAAACATTGGTTTGGCCAAAAACCTTCGATGGAGGAAATCAAGATTTTCAAGCAAGTCCAGGTGAAAACGGACACAAGGCGGGCAGGTTCACGTAACATTGCAACAGATAGTAATGGAGATATTTATGTTTGTGGAAATACTAAGCAAGGATTTTATGAAGTTGTTGTAACAAAAATTAATTCGCGGGAACAGTAGTATGGCAAAATTTTGGGAAGCAAACTCAAGTGGTGTAGCAAACGGAGAAGCAAAAGCGTATGTACTGCATACAGCAGGAGGCAAAGTTTTTGTTACTGGACAAATTATTCTTCTTCTGCTTTTACTTACACCTAATTCAATGATGGCTCTCATGCTAATACACATGAGTTAGATATTTCTGCAGGTTATAATGATAGAGGTTACACTGTAAAATCAACAGACGGTATAACTGTTTACATTGCTGGCTGGGAAGGACAAAACAATTCGGGTATGGTTGCAAAGTTTAAAAATGGCGGAAGTCAATTAGTTTGGTCAAAGCGAATTGATATTGGTTACGCAGCTCGTTTTACAGATATAGATATAGATGCAAACGAAAATCTTTATTTAGCAGTCAATCATAGAGGTGTTTCTTCTTTTGTTGGTGTAGTAAAAACAGATAGTAGCGGAACAGTTTTATGGTCGAAAAATTCCAAGGCTTAGCAAATGATAGAAATAATATTTCGTGCCTTAGATTGATAAATAGCAATTTATATGTTGGAGGAAAAGGAAGTTTTGATGCTTACGATAATTCCTAATGGGGCGATGGTCTGTTATTAAAATTCGATTAAATGGAAACTTGGTAAAGCAATATAATTTCTTTACAGGTGAATTATCAAGTGATAAATGTGGCGAAAGAATAGAGGCAATTTTTTCCGTACAACGGCAATTATTGTTGCCGGAGAAACTTGGTCAGATGGAACGCGTATTGATGGAACGTGGTATATTCCTGCAGGAACATTAAGTTCTGTAAGTTTAAACTCAACAGGTGTTGCCTCGCCAACATCTCTTAATGTTACAGGCTCTCTATCAACAACAACTCTTGTAACAAAACACCTTAAGTAATGCTGTAAATAATATGTCGGCGGGTACAAGGGGCTCTTGTGATATTAGGATAAATAGTATTACAGAGTAGAAGCTTATTCTTGAAATTTTGAAAATCCCGTTCCTACGAAAAATTTAAGGGCGGGATTTCTTATTTAAGCTAACTAACAGAATAAATAAATCGTAAATTCACACAATGTAAATCTCTTCTATGAAAGTAGTAATTCAACGTGTGAGCCAAGCATCGGTTAAATTGATAATGTTGTGAAAAGCATCTATTAACAAAGGTTACAGATGATATTACTTGGAATTGGAAGAAACCGATACTACAGAAGATATCGAACGGCTTTCTAAAAAAAGCGTTGACTTCGAATTTTTCGATGCAGAAGGAAAAATGAATTTAGATATTAAAGAAGTTAATGGAGATATATTATTAATAAGTCAGTTTACTTTTACACGCACAAACCAAAAAAGGGAAATCGTCCATCATACATAAAAAGCAGCGAGCCCTGGAGCAAGCAATTCCATTATACGAGCAATTCAGTAAAACAACTAAGTGTTGATTTAGGCAAACAAGTTTTACAGGAGAGTTTGGTGCTGATATGAAAGTTGCTTTGGAAAATGATGGTCCTGTTACTATTATTATTGATTCTAAAACAAAGAATAATGACCTTAGAAAACGCTCAACAACAAGTTGATGAATGGATTAAACTCATGGTGTTCGCTACTTTAACGAGCCTACCATTATGGCAATGCTTACCGAAGAAGTGGGTGAAGTAGCTAGAATCATTGCCCGCAGGTATGGAGAATAATCGGAAAAGGAAAGTGATAAAACAAAGACCTCGGTGATGAAATGGCAGATGTATTGTTTGTATTAATATGTTTAGCAAACCAAACAGGCGTTAATTTAACTGAAGCTTTGCAAAGAACTTAGATAAAAACTAATCGCGATAAAGACCGCCATAAGCAAAACGAGAAATTAAAATAAGCGTGCAAGAAAAAGAAAAGAAAAACTATCGCCCGAAGAAGCTTTAAAAGCGCAAGCGTATTGCGCTTATCAAGAACGATGTCAGCAAGAGGTACGAGATAAATTGTATGAGTATGGTTTGTGGCCTGATGCAATGGAAAACATCATTGCAAATTTAATTACCGAAAACTTTATTAATGAAGAACGTTTTGCCATTGCTTATGCAGGCGGAAAATTCAGAATCAAAAATGGGGCAGACATAAAATAAAAGCAGGATTAAAGGTTAGAAAATCTCCGACTACTGCATAAAAAAAGCAATGAAAGAAATTAGCGAAGAAGATTATATTAAAACACTTCGTAAAGTTTTAGAGACAAGAGCCAAACAAACCACCGAAAAAAATCCAATCAAAAGAAAATACAAACTCCTCCAATATGCATGTTCCAGAGGCTTTGAGCAAGATTTGATTTTGGATATTTTGAAAGAGGAGGATTAGAGTCAGGACGGCAAGACACAAGAGCCAAGACAATATTTTGTAATTTTGTTAATTGGAGTAACTACAATCGGTGCGGTCTGCGTCCTGTTTCTTGGCTCTTGTTGTCTTGATTCTAAATAATATTAGCTTTCGGATAAAATCAATAATTGAAATTGTATTTTTGCAAATCCTTAATTCTAAAATATGCAAGAACCTAAATTAAACGAAATCGAAAAGATGGAAAGAAGTTATCTCCAATTCTTCCATCAACAGTTAAAATTACCTAATTGATATCGACGGAACCATTTGCGATGATATTCCGAACGAAGAGCCAGAGCGTATGATTGATGCGGCACTTTATCCAGATGCATTAGTTACACTAAATAAATGGTTTGATGAAGGTCACATCATCACTTTTTCACTTCTCGTACCGAAGAACATCGCGCTGTTACTGAAGCTTGGTTAGCAAAACACGGCTTTAAATACCATGCAATGTTAATGGGCAAACCTCGTGGTGGTAACTACCATTGGATTGATAATCACATGGTGCGCAACCCGTTTTGAGGGAAAATTCACCGATTTAGTCATAAAACAAGCAAATGTAGAGGTTTTCGAGGCTTAAAAAGCTTATTTTCTCCTACAGCTGTATCTGTTTTTTCTTATTTTAGGCTTAAATTTAAGATCAGATACTATGTGTGGAATTGTAGGATATATTGGAAACAGAGAGGCGTGCCCAATTTTAATGAAAGGGTTACAACGTCTTGAATACCGTGGATACGACAGTGCAGGTGTTGCAATGATTAATCCAGCAGGTGCAATGAATGTTTACAAGAAAAAGGGTAAGGTATCTGACTTATCAGATTTTGCAAAGGGACAAGATATTACTGGAAACATTGGTATTGGTCATACACGCTGGGCAACACATGGTGAGCCTAATGATGTAAACTCTCATCCTCATTATTCTCAAAGTGGCGATTTAGTCATGATATACAATGGTATCATCGAAAATTACGCTTCAATAAAAGAAGGTTTAACAAAACGCGGACATACTTTCAAATCTCAAACCGATACTGAAGTTCTTATTCATTTTGATTGAAGATATCAAAAAAAGTGAGAACATGAAAACGGGGCATGCTGTGTTAGCGGCATTAAATCAAATCATTGGTGCTTACGCTTTAGTTGTAAGTAGATAAAATGATCCTGATATGAATATTTGTTTGAAGAGTATGCGCGTATTCCTGTTGAGGTTGAATATGCTTCAGAGTTTAGATACCGTAATCCAATAATTTATCCTGATGATGTTGTTATTGCTATTTCACAATCAGGAGAAACTGCGGATACATTAGCAGCAATAGAGTTAGCGAAATCAAAAGGCGCAACGATTATTCGTGTTTGTAATGGTTGGTTCATCTATTCCACGTGCATCACATGCTGGTTCATACACGCATGCAGGACCAGAATTGGTGTAGCATCAACCAAAGCATTTACAGCGCAAGTGGTAGTTTTAACTTTAATGGCTTTACAAGTTGCTAAAGAAAAGGGAACAATGGCAGAAAGCAAATTCCGTCAGTTGTTGTATGAGTTAGAATCTGTTCCTTCTAAAATAGAAGATGTATTAAAGCAAAACGATTTAATAAAACACATTGCCGATATTTATAAAGATGCTGAAAATGCATTGTACCTAGGTCGTGGTTTTACTTTCCCAGTTGCTTTAGAAGGTGCATTAAAATTAAAAGAGATTTCTTATATACATGCTGAAGGTTATCCTGCTGCAGAAATGAAACATGGTCCAATTGCTTTAATTGATGAGGCAATGCCAGTGTTTGTAATTGCAACAAAAGGACCTAACTACGAAAAAGTAGTAAGCAACATACAAGAAGTAAAAGCACGTAAAGGAAAAATTATTGCAGTTGTAACAAGTGGCGCTAAAGATGTAAAAGGAATGGCTGATCACGTTATTCAAATTCCTGAAACTGATGAATCATTGGTTCCATTAATTGCTGTGGTACCTTTGCAATTGTTATCCTATCATGTTGCTGTAATGCGCGGCTGTAACGTTGACCAACCAAGAAATTTGGCGAAGTCGGTTACTGTGGAATAATTTCAATTATTGATTATAGAATTTCTTTCACATAAGTGTATTGATTTGTTTATGAAAAGAAAATCCAAACTTAATTCAATTATCACATGCAAGTGCCCTCGTTGTAGGCAAGGAAATTTGTTTGTAGAAAAAAATCCTTGGGTTTATCGCACAATGCTTACAATGCCCGACAATTGCCCCGTTTGCAACCAAGATTTTAAAATTGAACCAGGTTTTTATATTGGCGCTTTATGGACAAGCTATCCTATCGTGGTTGTTGTGGGAATTATTTTGTTTGTGATATTGAGTTTATTATTGAACCTTTCTTTTTTCCCAACTGCTTTATTATTGCAATAAGTTTAATTGTATTACAACCTGCAATTATGCGCTGGGGTAGGGCAATTTGGATTGGTATTACTGTTAAGTATGATCCTAATTTAAAGAAGAGTAATTCCTCGATAATTAAAAAATAATTTCTATATTTACTATACACTTAAACATTAAAGAATTATGAAATCATTATTTACTCTTGTTATTGCATTGCTAATTGGATTTACCGCAACTGCACAAAAGTAGAAAACAAAATAAAAGAAGCGGCTGTGCCCGCTGCAGTAAAAGATGCTTTTAAAGCCAAACACCCAGGCATGACAGTAAAACAATGGGAATTAGATAACGGTAAATACGAAGCAGACTTTATGAAAGGTAAAGCAAAGTACACAGCAGTATTTAGCACAGAAGGCCTTTGGTTAATTACTGGAACAGAGTTAAAAACAAGTGCTATTCCAAAAATATTTTAGATCAAATTAAAGCGGGTGCTTACAAAGATTGGAAAGTTAACCAAGCACGTAGCGTAGAAACAGCCGAGGTTCCAAAAGAAATTATTGTTGAGGTTGAAAAAGGCGATGATGACGTGATGTTGTATTTCGATGCAGACGGCCAATTTTTACGAGAGAAGAAGGAATAGAGCCAAGACGCCAGGAATCACACTTCGACAAGCTCAGTGCAGGAGAGTCAGGACTTATCCTACTAAACGAAATCCCTCCGTAACTCAGCGACCTTAGTGTCTCTGTGGTAAAATTTGCTAATCATTATGCAAAGAAAACTCACCACTGAGACACGGATTACAGAGGCTAACAGAGAAATTTCAAGAGAGTAAATCCCCTTTGAATATTATTTACTGACTAAACGAAAAGATGATGTTAAATAAAACACAAAACAAACTATAACTAGGAACATGAAAAAGAGAATTTTATTATTTATTGTTTTAATAGGTTTTATTACTACAAAAACACAATCACAAATTTTAGTTGCAGCAGCAGGTAAGCTTATTAATTCGGGAGATATATTATTTACAAAAGATGTAAATACACTTGAAAAGAAAAAAGAAGTATCGAGCTTAAAAAGTTTCGCTCTCGATCAATCTGTTTACGGAACAATTTATCTAAATAAGAAAATAAATAATCATACTGCGTTTTCTCAAAGCGGAGGTGTTTTATCTACTTGGCTTTATATTAAATCAAAGGACGGAAAACAAACGAGTTTCAAAATCGAGTTGAAGTCAGAAGATGGTGAAAAAAAATCGTATTGTTTTGAAATCATTCCAGCAAAGCCTTCTTTAGAGAATGAAACGCATAGAGAATTAGCAGTGTTTTTCGGACAGTTTTCACCTGGAGTTTATCCAATGACATTTTATATTGGAGAGGAAAACGGGATTAATGGAAAGGCAGAAGTCGATTTATCAAAAGGTATTGGCAATTTCCAACAATTAAAAGAAGAGCAAGCTCGATTAGATAAAATCAAAGCGGAAGAAGATGCAAAAAAGGCAGCAGAGGCAGAGAAAAAAGAAAAGAAGAAGAAGCAAACGCGCCGCCGCAGTTAAAGTATTTCAAAGTTCAAAAGACATTGTAAAAGTTGCGGTTAAAAATAAATGTCAAAACCCTGGAACGATTTATTATGAAACAGGCGATTCATACACTGGAACAAGTTTTACTCTTAACGGCGGAGATCAATCAAATTACATTATTTGTCGCCCAGGAAATAAAATATATTTGGGTAATGAATTAATACACACTGTTGCTGCAGGTTCAAATAATAAAGTGATTGAGTTTTGTCCACCAAAAACAGCAGAGCAAATAAAAGAAGAAGATTTCCAAAAAGGAATGGAAGGAATTTCATTTGATGTGAAAAACAGTTGTAGTGCACTCGTTTATTATTTAATTGAAGAGGGAGGAAGCACATTGAATACATCATTAAATGGTAATTCTTCAACAGGACATCAGTTTAAAAAGAAAGGCACAAAAGTTTGGTTAAGTAACGATAAATACCAAAAAGTTTCTTTACTATTTGAAGTCACCAGTTATTCTCAAAAGGGCTCCTTGGTTATGTTGTGTAGGTAATAAAAGAACCAAGACTGCAGGAATCAAGAGTCAGGACTTATCCTACAATACTCTGTGTAACTCGGACAACTTTGTGCCCTCTGTGTTAAAACCTTTGTGTGCTTTGTGGTAATAACTGTAAGCAATTAATTAATCACTAACTTTTCAAAGTAACACAAACCATTTGAGTTCGTTGAAACAACAAAATAAATTCCTTTTGCTAAATTTAGAGAAAAAGTTTTTTCGACAAGGTTCAAACTATTTTCTTCATAAACAATTTGCCCTGCGATTGATTTAATTTCAATTTTACTTATTGACTTTGAACTTTTAATTGAAATGTTACCATTACTAGGATTTGGAAAAATTTCGAGAGCAGATTTATTATCTATCAATTTTACATAATTATTTCCAACACTATTAGTACAAAAACCAGCATCAGAAATGGAGAAAAGATAATTGGGAGAACAAATGTTTTGTAGAACAGAATCGGATTCATTCCAAAAGTGGGTGAAAAAGAGAATCAGACCAAGAAATGCTATAAGGAGGATAACCATCATTTATATTTAGACTTATAGAATCGTTACAATTTGGAGGCACATTTGCTGCGGGGTAATAATTCCCACTAGTTGAGAATAATTCTAGATTTTGATTCGCACCATAAATACTGGTAAAATTTGACCAAATAGTAAAACCAAAATCTACATAATTCAAATTAGCATCACTAACCACTACGGTATATGAGCCAGAACACAATGGACTAATGAAAGTAGAATTTGAGTTTATATTTTGGCCACCTGATGTATAATAAGTATAATTACCACAACCACTTAAGCGAATAAATCCATTACAATTGCCATCTCCTCCATACGCCTCAACTTTAACCTTAAATAAAGGAGGAGTTTGTGAGTGGGAAAAACTGAAAACGAACAAGAAGGAAAAGAGTAAAATGTATTTCATTTAAAAAGAAATTATACAATCTAATATACAAAATAAATTTTTAATGCATCATTATCTACTTCCCCGTAATCATTTTCTTAATTTCATTGAGCTTCATCAAGGCTTCAACCGGAGTAAGTGTATTAATTTCCGTTCCTAAAATTTCTTCGCGTATTTGTTTTAAAACAGGATCGTCTAATTGGAAGAAACTTAATTGTAAATCATCCTTATTATCTTGTTTTATCTTAATGGAGGGTTTATTTCCTTCTGCCAATTCGGATTCGTGGTCTTTTTCTAATTTTTTTAATATATCATTTGCACGGTCAATCACTTGTTTAGGCATACCCGCTAGTTTTGCAACGTGTATACCAAAGCTATGCTCACTGCCGCCTTCAGCTAGTTTACGCAAGAAAATAATTTTATTGTTTACCTCTTTTACACTTACATTATAATTTTTAATGCGTGCAAAATAATTACACATTTCATTTAATTCGTGATAATGTGTAGCAAATAATGTTTTCGCTTTAAATTTTGGATGCTCATGTATAAACTCTGCAATGGCCCAAGCTATAGAAATACCATCGTAGGTAGAAGTGCCTCTTCCAATCTCATCTAATAAAACTAAACTACGATTGCTTAAATTATTTACGATACTTGCAGTTTCGTTCATCTCCACCATAAAGGTTGATTCGCCCGAAGAAATATTATCGCTTGCACCAACACGTGTAAATATTTTATCTATGATTCCAATCTCAGCGCTTTGTGCGGGCACATAACAACCCATTTGTGCAAGTAAAACGATTAAAGCGGTTTGGCGTAACAAGGCTGATTTTCCCGACATGTTAGGGCCAGTAATCATTATTAATTGCTGCGTATCATTATCTAAATACACAGAGTTAGAAACATAATCCTCTCCAATCTTTAATTGTTTTTCAATTACCGGATGTCTTCCTTCTTTTATATCTATTGCAAAACCATCGTTTAAAACTGGCTTCACATAATTATTATTTTTAGCTAATGAAGTAAAGGAAAGCAAACAATCTAAACGCGCAATCAACGAAGCGTTTTGTTGAATTGGTAAAATATAATCTGCCATATCGCGCACTAACTCTTCATACAAGCGCATTTCAATGGCCGATATTTTTTCTTCTGCTCCTAATATTTTTTCTTCGTAGGTTTTTAATTCGGGAGTTATGTAACGCTCGGCATTGGTAAGCGTTTGCTTACGAATCCAATCGTTAGGCACTTTATCCTTATGCGAATTGGTTACTTCTAAATAATAGCCAAACACATTGTTAAAAGCCACTTTCAAGGAAGGAATACCAGTACGCTCGCTCTCGCGCATTTGCACTTGTAACAAATAATTTTTTCCCGAACCAGAGATTGCTCTTAACTCATCTAAATCAGCATTCACTCCATCGCCAATTACATTTCCTTTCGAAACAACAACAGGAGCATCTTCTTTAATTTCTTTTTCTAAACGCTCACGTAAAGGAATGCAAGTGTTTAATTTATTTGCAACATTAACTAATTGAGGATTCTCTGATTTTGATGCAGCCTCTTTTACTTCTTCAATTAAATACAATGCGCGTTTTAACTGCACTAACTCTCTAGGATTTACTCTACCCGCTGCTGCCTTTGATATCAAGCGTTCTAAGTCGCCAATTAAACCAAACTTTGCACTTAGTGCATCACTTAATTCATGGTCGTAAGAGAAATATTCTACAATTTGTAAACGTTCATTTATTTGATCAATGTCTTTTAAAGGCAATGCCAACCAACGTTTTAATAAACGCGCACCCATTGGAGAAACGGTGTGGTCAATGACATCTACCAAACATTTTCCATTTTCATGATTTGAATTAAATAATTCTAAATTACGAATTGTAAATCTATCCAACCACACATAACGCTCTTCTTCAATACGAGAGATAGAAGTAATGTGTTTTATTTTATCGTGTTTGGTTTCGTTTAAGTAATATAAAATAGCACCACAAGAAGCGATGGCATCGTTCATTTCCTCTATGCCAAAGCCTTTCAGGGTTTTAGTATTAAAATGTTTGTTTAAGGATTCGTAACAATAATCATAAGTAAAAGCCCAATCATCTAAACCAAAGTATAAAATCGTTCGCCCAACAATTCATTCAATTGCGCACGATTCGATTTTTTGAAAGATAACTTCATTTGGTTTAAAATTTTGAATCAGTTTTTCTACATAGCTGAAAGAGCCTTCTGCCACAAGGAATTCACCCGTTGATATATCTAAAAAGAAACGCCTGCATTCTCTTTTACAAAATGTACAGAAGCTAAAAAGTTGTTCGAACGATTTTCTAAAACTTTATCGTTGTAAGATAAACCTGGAGTAACCAACTCGGTAACACCACGTTTTACAATGGTTTTAGTCATCTTAGGGTCTTCCAATTGATCACACACTGCTACGCGATAACCTGCCCGAACTAAGCGGGGCAAGTAAGAATCTAAGGAGTGATGAGGAAAACCAGCAAGCTCAATGTAAGAACCCGAACCATTTGCACGGCGCGTTAAAACAATACCAACAATAGAAGCTGTTTTAACAGCATCTTCTCCAAAAGTCTCATAAAAATCACCCACTCTAAATAACAAAATCGCATCCGGATATTTGGATTTAATTTCGTTGAATTGCTTCATCAAAGGTGTTTCCTTGTCTGCCTTATCTTTTGTACTCGCTGCCATAGAGAGTAAAAGTACAAAGGCTTTGGGCAAAAACAGGCATTAAGATTTACATAGTTTTTAACAGGAATTTAAATAGAATCAAGACAGCAGGAACCAAGAGACAAGACGCATCACGTTAAACGAAATTTCTTAGTGAAACTTTGTGTGCTTAGTGTCTTAGTGGTAAAAAACTATCGCCTAGAGCTATTAAATAATCTTTTGCTCTTAAGCCTTCATTAAAAACAAGGTCGAGAATACTCATGTTGGGAAGGAATCCTGTTTTATCTTTAAACACTTGGTAGTAAGGAGGAAAATCAATTTTTTCGAAAGCATCTGTATCACGTAAATCCACAAAATCACCCGATGCTTGGTATTCAGTTGTAAAAAGAATTTCTCGTTTCAATCGCAAAATATAAAGTAGGTGTTGAATCAATTCTAGATTTAAATCAAATAAAAATTCGTGTGTTTTTAAAAGAATAGTTTTCAAGTCTTCTTCAAAATATTCGAAATAAGCTGATTTATTGTAGCTACTCTCAATTGCCCGCCAATGCTTTGCTTGCCAGTTTTCGGTATAAGCTATTTTTTTGTTTGCAACACTTGTTTTGTTCCCTTCATTAATGAGCGGAATGCTTAAATGCAATGGACCTTGTGTAGTTGCAATAACACATCTATTGCGATGGGTTTGTTTTACAAAATGCTCATGCTTCTCCATTAAAACAGCCTCCTCTTTCATTAAAACGGAAAAGTAAGCTATATCAGGAAAATAAGCTGTGGAAAGCAATTTCATGCGAAAAAATAGGGTTTAAATTAATAATTGCATGACAATTTTTCCTCTTATCTTTGTTGGCAATATATTTGAATTCAAGGGGATAACCCGAAATAAGGGCTTAAAGTGAAAAACATATTTAATAAGTTAAGAGGCATGAATACCAATAAAGACGAGGTGTTGAGCGAAAACGCGCACGACAATAATGAGCAGAACCAGAATCAGCAAGAGAATTCAACTGAAAATACGACAGAAGAAGCATCTGCCAACGGAAATAATGACATTGTTGAGGTAAACGCAAGCAAAATAGCTGAATTGGAGGCAAAAATTGCCGAAGCAAACGATAAATACCTGCGTTTATACTCAGAATTCGATAATTTCAGAAAGCGCAGTATTAAGGAAAAAGCTGATCTAATAAAATCAGGTGGAGAAGATGTTTTTAAAGCAGTTCTTCCTGTAATTGATGATTTTGAAAGAGCAATGAAAGCTTCTGAAAACGCAACTGATATTGCAGCAGTTTCTGAAGGCGTTCATTTGATTTATAACAAATTCAAAAGCACTTTAAAGCATAAGGGTTTAGAAGAGATGGAAGCAGCGGGAAAAGTTTTTGATGCAGACATCATGGAAGCAATTACAAGCATCCCGTCTCCAACAGAAGATATGAAAGGCAAAGTAATTGACGAAGTTGAAAAGGGATATTCACTTAACGGTAAAGTAATTCGTTTCGCTAAAGTAGTTATTGGAGCATAAAAAAATTTGAAAATGAGTTGATTTGGAGATTTGAAAATTCAATAAATCATTAACTCAACAATTCAATAATTCAACATTTGTATAATGGCAAAGAGAGATTTTTACGAAATATTAGGAATAAGCAAAAACGCTAGCGACGATGAGATTAAAAAAGCTTATCGTAAGCAAGCTATTAAATTTCATCCTGATAAAAATCCAGATGATAAATCTGCTGAAGATAAATTTAAGGAAGCGGCAGAAGCTTATGAAGTATTAAGTGATGCAAATAAACGTCAGCGTTATGATCAATATGGTCACGCAGGTGTTGGTGGAGCAGCTAGTGGTGGTGGTTTCCAAGGTGGCGGAATGAACATGGATGATATCTTCTCTCAATTTGGAGATATTTTTGGAGATTCATTTTTGGCGGAAGAGGAAGAAGCAGTGGAGGCGGAGGAAGACGAGTTAATCGTGGAACAAATCTTCGCATAAAAGTAAAATTAAATTTACAAGACATTGCAAATGGAGCTGAGAAAAAAATTAAGGTAAATAAAATGGTTGCCTGCAACACTTGCAGTGGTTCGGGTGCAAAGGGCACAGCTTACGAATCATGTAAAGTGTGTAACGGACATGGAGTTGTATCGCGCGTTACTCAAACCATTTTGGGTGCAATGCAAACACAAAGTACTTGTTCGTCTTGTAGTGGTGAAGGAAAATAATTAAAGATAAGTGTAATACATGTCATGGAGATGGCGTGGTACGTGGCGAAGAAACCATTACTATTAATATGCCTGCGGGTGTAGCTGATGGAATGCAGTTATCTATGTCGGGCAAAGGAAACGCAGCAGTGCGTGGTGGAGTTAACGGAGATTTATTAATTGTTGTAGAAGAAGAAGAACACGCGGAGTTAAAACGCGATGGTGTAAACTTGTTTTACGATTGTTATGTAAACTTTGCGGACGCAGCTTTAGGCACAAGCGTTGAGGTTCCTTTAGTTGAAGGTAAAGCAAAATTAAAATAGAGCCTGGAACACAAAGCGGAAAAGTATTGCGTTTAAAAGGCAAAGGAGTTCCAGAAATTAACTCTTATGGAAGAGGAGATTTATTGGTAAACATAAATGTGTGGACGCCAACATCATTAAGCAGCGACGAGAAAAAAACATTGGAGCAATTTAGAAACTCGAAAAATTTCCAACCTAATCCAAATCGTAAAGACAAAGGGTTTTTTGAAAGAATGAAAGAGTACTTTGATTAATAAATGAATATGCATACAATATCAGTAGAAGGAATACAGGTTTATGCCTACCATGGTTGTTTGGAGGAAGAAGGAAAAATAGGCGGAAACTATTTGGTAGATGTGCATATGAAAACCGATTTTTCGGAAGCAGCATTGCTAGACGATTTATCTAAAACCATTGATTACGTGGATGTTTACAATATTGTACGTGAAGAAATGGCTATACGCGCTAAACTAATCGAACATGTTGGAAAGCGAATAATCGACAGAATAAACGATAAGTTCAAAACAGTAAAAAAGTGTAAAGTGAAGATTATCAAGCTAAACCCACCAATGAATGGGAATGTGGACAGGGTAAGCGTTACTTTAGAATCATAAAAATCTTTTGTAGATAGAAATATTTTAGTATTTTTGTTCTTCAAAATTAAGGTCCTGTAGCCGAGTGGCTAGGCAAAGCTCTGCAAAAGCTTCTACACCAGTTCGAATCTGGTCGGGACCTCGTAAAGGCTTCATAATCAACTGGTTGCCAGTTAGTTATGAAGCCTTTTGTTTTTTAGGTGACAGTGGGGCAGTCGGGGAGTTATCCTCTGGAGCACTCCATTTTAGTGGGTTTGGGACCTCTTTTTAACCTCAAAAAAACAGCACTTTTTTAACAATATTCAAGCTTAATTTCGTGTTAAATTAATTCCTGCAATTTCTATTTTAACTAACTTACTATTTCAAATTTAAACAATGGAAAAGAAAAAAATTATCATACCTAACTTATCATTAAAAGAAAATGATTTTTCGAATGCAATGAAAAAGATCTCAAGTAGTATTAAAGAACAAAAAGAGATCTCAACTAAAATTGAAGGACAGTACATCACAAACTTAAAATATGAAATCAATTCTATTCTGCAATCTAAACTAACCAATAAAGAGAAATAAATACAACTAATAGAAAAGAAATCAAGGATTGAAAAAGATAGAATAGATGAAAAATTTGGTGATCGTAAAAAGTACTATTGACAACAAAGCACTACCACTTCTTAAAATTGAAATAGACAAACTAAATGAATTAATCCGAATTAATTTTGATTCGCCAACGAACGAAAAAAATGTTGTTGTAGCAAAAGCAGATGAATCCGAAATTAATTCGCCATCAACCCAAATTAATCCGCCTGAACCCGAATTAACATTGCTTTCTGCTAAAAAACCTAAAGTGTATTTTAATAAGATTAAACCAACTTACTCAGTTGAAGATATAGCTAAACTTTTTAGTAAACTCTATTTAACAATTAATGAAGCTAATCAAAAGCCATTTTTAAGTAAAGAAGATGTTGAGCATCTCTTGGCACAAACAATTGAAGGGTATACTTCAGAGCAAGTTGAACACAGAATACTTAAGGCTAATTTTAATAGCAAACAGCAAGGACTTTGGTTTTGTATATATTTCGTTTTATCACCGCAAATCACAAGGAAGCGCCGACGAAAAAACAATCTATGCTAAGTTTATTCAAGCGAATTTTAAGGGTTTTGGAAACAAGCCAGTGGATCAGATGGTCAAAAGATTGAGGGCACAAGTGGTAGCCAAAAAACATCCTTTAATTAAATAAACCAAGACGTTTTTTACTAAAAATCAATGACTTTTATTCGTTGTACAAATGTACAACAGTAAATTTAATATCGCCACTCTCCTTTATTTATATTTTTAACTCCTAACTTAATTTCGTTTTATGCAAGATGCATATTTGTTGCATACTTGTTGCGCAAGATGCATAATCAAAAATTGGCTTTATATTCTATCTAATTTTGGGGGATAAAATCAATAAAAAATGCAAGAAAACAATAAACCACTTTACAGCCTAACAGTAGGCGAGTTCAAAGAACTTCTTGGCGATTTAACCTCGTTTAAACTAGATGAGAGTATTGCCCAAAAAACCAAAAAGGTAGACGACCAATTAATTAAAATTGCCAAGCTATGCGAAATCTTAAAGGTATCAAGAGTAACCGTTTTTAATTGGATTAAAAACGGAAAAATTAAAGCCTATCACCTTAATTCGCGACTCTATTTTAAAATGAAGGATGTAGAAACTGCTCTTAATAGCAGGAGAAAGGAAAGTCATGATTAGCATCTATGAAAAGGAATTTATTCCTGGTAAAGGCTATAAAGGAATCTGTGGTTTTTGTAATAAAGAGTTTTACGGCAAGGCAGACAAGAAATACCATAGTCCTTGTAAAATCGCTTTTAATAATCAAAAAGCATCTAAACGAAATGCATCTATAAAAGATATTAAAGCTGTATTAATTAAAAATGATGAGGTACTAATGGATTATTATCAGAGCAAAGGAAACTCTTCTTTTATAGCTGTTAGCGATTTAATTAGTAGTGGCTTTAATTCAAAGCACTATACTTCAACGGTGAAACTAAGTGATGGATCTGTTTATTATGTAATTAATAGGTATGCCTATAAGACTAGTGAAAACAAAAAGAATGTACAAATTGAAAAAATAAATAACCTAAAATCAAAATAACATGGAATATATAGATCCGTTTCAAATTGTGAATGCAACTGTGGAGAGTAAAGATTATAGTTTAGAAATTGCAATTGCTGCAATTGCAATAATTACAGTCGCTGTGGTGGCGTATGAATTAACTAAAGAAGATAAAGTTATTAGAAAAAAATAATTAGCCTCTTTTTAGCTCGAAGCTAATCAACTAGAAGGATAATGTAAGAAAAGAGTTCAAGAAAGGGGATATGTTTCTTACACCGAATCTTTTACTTTATATTTGTTTACATATACTTTCTCCATGAAATATTACTTCTTAAAAACCGTGGCGATTCTTTTTGCAATAAATTTAATATCTTGTTCAGATAACGAACCTAAGGAAAATGCCATTGAGCAACAAAAAGTAGAACTAATTAAAACCGCCGCTGCTATAACACCCGCAACTATTAATATACAACCTTATGACGGCTTAGACGAAGAAATAACCAATTACATTTTTGCCGAATTAAATAAGGTATATCCTAAAGTAAAATTACTTGCTTACAACCCTTTGCCTCAACGCGCTTATTACAAACCACGCAATAGATACAAGGCGGATACCATCCTTGCGATACTGAATAACACCACAGCGAATGGCGAACACACTGTTGCGCTTACCAATAAAGACATAAGTAGTGATAACGGCCCAGGAGTGCCCGATTGGGGAATAATGGGTTTAGCATTAATAAAAGGAAAACCGTGGGTTGCATCTACCTTTAGAGTTTCTAAAACAAATGTAAAACAACAATATTTTAAAGTTGTAATACACGAACTTGGTCACACCCAAGGCTTAAAACATTGCCCAGATAAAACATGCATTATGACAGATGCTGAAGGAAAAAATAATACAGAAAATGAAAAAGGGTTTTGTAAGAAATGTGAAGCTGTATTAAAAGCAAAAGGTTTTATTGTGGACAAATTTATCTTTAACTAATATTGTTATTGATACTATATTGTTTGACTAATAAATCATCTCCAATTAATTTTAAAATTAAATCTTTTAACATTCTGTAACTTTTTTCAAAACTCTACGTTATAAGAACTCAACCCTTTACATTTTTATATGATTCGATTGTTACTAAAATTAAGTCTGCCCTCACGTAATTAGTCAATTGACTATGCCTTGCAGTATTTAATTTTATTAACCCTTTAAAACAATCGAACATGAAAGCAACTACCTTAATTCGCCAGCCGCTGCTATTTGGTAATTTAATTATCACATTAGTTACATTTCTTTCTTTTAGTTTTAATTCGCTTGTTGCTAAAAACAATGCGAAGCTTAGCCAAGTGTTTACTACTGAGGCCGCTCCAAGCGATAAGCAGGTTCTAAAGTTGTATGATGATAATTCATATGAATTCTTGCATTTTGTTATTGCCTATAAAAAGCCAAAAGTAATTCGCGAGCAAGGTTCTTATATTTTGGAATCAAATAAACTAAAATTAAAGAGTAGAAATAAAAAAGGTGTTATAGATCATCCTAAACATTATTTCTTTCTTTCAGAGAAAGGCCTATTTAAATCTCGCGCTCAAGCAAAGAGAGTAAATGCGGCGCCAGCATTGGCAAGCAATAAGGATTCTAAATACTATGAAGCATTTTATATTGACTCTGTTTTTGGAAAGGTTTCTAATGACCCCAAGGTGATTAATAAATTGGCTGATCCTAAGTTGAAGGAGAAAAAAAAGGAAGTAATTAATTCTCTTTCGGAGAGCATAAGAGATACAACTGGAAATTACGAGTTTTGGAAAACGGCTATTAAAAAGGATATTAAACTATCTATAGATACTTTAAGGATGATAAAAGCAGTGGTTATTGTAGGTCCTGTCGAAGAATCTACGAAATCTTTTATTTCAGAAAAAAAGGAATTGGTTCTGTTTTAAGAGGCATAGGAGTTCAGGTAACCGAGTTCTATCATCCAAATGCAAAATGGAATGATATTGTTGAAGCATCAAAAGGGCAAATATTTTTATTTACAGCGGACATGGCTCAACTATGGGTGAGAATGGAGGGCAGGAGGCTTATATGTAACGGATGGGATTGTACTCAGCTGAATCGATTACAAATGAAATTAAGCTTGCTAAAAGTGCGCTAGTGTTATTTAATCATGTATGCAGAGGAGCTGGATCATCCGCTGATGACTCTAAGGATATTGGCAAAGAAGAGGCGATGAAAAGGGTTGGAGACTATGCTAAACCTTTTATAATAAACAATGCTGCTGCCTACTATGCAAATAATTATAGCTATTGCTTAGAATCAATTTTGACAGACTTCTTTAATAGGAAAAAAATAAAAGACATTTATAATCACGATGCAAATAAATGGACGAAAATAGAAGCAAGAGGTGTATATAAATTTAATAAGCAAAATGAAATAGCAATTGCTAGTGATAGTAATCCTGGGGATTTTTATAGAACTTCTTATGTTAATGGAAAGAAAAAGGAAGAGAAAGTAAAAGGATTTAAAGATTACGATGTTGCATACGTTGGAAATCCAAATTTTACAGTCAACGACTTTTTCAAATAGAAATGAGTCGGTTGTTCAAAAGTTTCTTCTCGCTTATAATCAAGCAGAAGAAACTTTTAAACGCTTGTAAAATTGCTAGCAACATAATTTAATTTAGTCTTCACATTCCTGCAGTAAAATGACCGACGAACTCTACGATAATAAATATAAATTCATTAAATCGCTTGGCTCGGGCGGATTTGGAACTGTATTCTTAGCAATAGAAGAGCACTCAGAAAACATTGTAGCGATAAAAAAACTGCATAATTTTAGTTATTATGAAGTAGATGATTTATATAATGAAATACAATCTGTTTCAAAGTTCAATCACCCAAATATAATCAATTATAAACATTGTTTTGAAGAAGAAAGGAAAGTTTACTTGGTTATGGAACATTGTGAAGGCGGCAGCCTCAGCCAAATGATGAATACAGAAAATGGAGATTTGGAAAAGATTTGGGATTGGATGTTAATCTTAACCGAAACAATGCAATTCGTTCATAACAAAGGCATAGTTCATCACGACCTTAAGCCAGCCAATATACTTTTTACAGAAGACGGAGTTATAAAAATAGCTGACTTTGGATTGGCTAATAGTGCAAATGGAACTATTTCATATCTATGTCCAAGAGCTTCGCAAAACCTGGAAGAATATTGCTTAGATCCAAGAGTAGATATTTATTCGTTAGGAGTAACTTTATTGGAGGTATTAACAGGAGAAAATCCGTTTTATAGAAAATCAACCAGTAGGATACAAGAAATATATTATCAATGTAGATTAAAAATAGATAAGTTTCCTAGTTGGCAGCAAGCTATTATTTTGAAGGCGATTCATCCAGAGCCTGGATTAAGGTTTCAAACAATGGATGAATTTAATCATGCTATTAAAGAGCAAGCAATTCCATTCATAATAAATAAAGATGCTATAAAGGCGGGAGATATTGCCGAAAAAGCGAACCATTTAATAGAAAACAAAAAGTGGTTAAAAGCATTGGCACTGCTGGATTATGCCGAAAAGACTCTGAAGCCTAGTATTTCTATACAAGAAGCAAAAGGAAAATATCATCTATTGCAAGGAAATATTGAACTTGCAAAACAATACTTTGAAAAAGCACTTAAATGGAATCCACGGATAGATATTCAAAAAGAATTGGGCTGGATAAATTTGGAGCACAAAAATTATCCGATGGCAATTTCTTTGCTTTCGGACTACATTCATAGGAATCCAACAGACATGGAAACATATAATTTATTAATGAAGTGTTACTATGAAACAAACAGGTACGAACAAGTTATAAATATTGCTGAACCTTTACTAAAGATAAACCCAAGTATTCAATGCATTCAAAACAACTTGTATTTAGCTATTCAGTTATACTGTATTAAAGAAAAAATAAATCCCACCACGCTTTTTAAAAAGAAATTGCAGAAGCATTATTTTTTAGATTACAATTATGAATTGGTAATGGAAAAAGAGGTAAGTCATAATTATAGTAAAGATCCAACGCTGAAATCGAAGATGCTTTACATGGATTACCGATTCAATAATTTTATACCAGGAACCTTGTTTTTTAGAAATCAATCAAATGAAGCTTCCAATTTTGTAGAAATAAACTCTCCGATTATAAAAATAGGAAAAGAAGGCTTTCCGCTTAATACCATCGAAATACTTGGTGATACAAAGGTAAGCAGAAGGCATTGCGCAATTATCAATAGCAAAAATGATGTTTGGTTAAGCAACCTTAGTTCATCGGGAACGTTTTAAATGAGGAACTGGTAGTAAATAAAGTTCCAGTATTAGGAAAAACACAATTAAAATCCTGACGAATGAATATGAAATAACGGATGATAATAGGAAGTTGTTTTGATTTTTAATAGTTTCATTTATTAAATCATTGATATTACCAATTCAATTTCTTTCCAAATATTTTTTAAAATAATTTCAATTTATTTCACAAAATATTTGGAAAATCAAAAAATAATTAATATAATTATATTTATCAGTTACATAAATGGACTATAAAAACACTATACAAACCTACGTTGATTTAATCAACCTTGATTCTCAAGAGTTTAGGGCTTGTCTTGCAAAAATATATAAAGGAACCGACGAGGATTATATTAAAACAGAAAAACAACACCTTGTTAATCGTATAACTCTTATGTACCAACTCGGGATATTTGAATATAGAAGTCAGTATTGGAGAATTAGAAGGGGGAAACTTTTTAAAAAATATAATATTGATATAGATGTTGAGTTTATTCCCATTGCAATGTCATTCACAAAATCTTCAAATGGGAATATTGGTTCACAAAATAAATATTGTGATACGCACGAATGGAATTTTTTAATCGACTTGGCTACTAAATATAGTGTAACAGAAAAATACGACAAAGTTGAACTTGTAAAAAATAGGCTCAAAGAACTGATTCCATAATTTTCTAAACTAAAAAATGTGAATATGATAATATCTATCGTACTAGGCGAATATTGCCTAAGATTTTTTGAAGATTGTTACACAGTAACTGATTCGGATGATAAACTTGTGTTTTATTATGTTACATCAAGTGATTCAGAAATTGAAGGTCGACTCTCTTTTTTTCCAAACAGAGTAAGTTATGACTTGGATCTTTTTCCTGGAAACGAGTTAGGAGACTTTATTTCAAAAATTATATGTACAGAAGATATGAGTGAATGTATGCGTTGTTTTATTCTTATGTTTTATTTAGTAAAAGACCGCCCAAATTTTAAATACTATTCGCCTAGTCAATACATAGGGCATAAAGATGGGAGAATAAATATGGCTGAATTTAGAATGTACTTAAAAAAGCATGGAGATTTATTAAACAATCCAGATTTACATTTTTCACGCAATGAACCTTATTCAGAGTCAGTCAACAATTTTAAGTTTAATCATTTACGAGCGCATGTCTCCAAAGAGAATATTAGCTCAGAGTTTGAAGAAATTAAAAGAGGAATATTTGAATGTAATATTCCAAACGAAAAAATTGCTCATGCATACATTAATATATATGATAGTGCTAATAAATTCTATGTTAGAAAAGACGGTAATGACATTGGATACCTTGTAAAAACAAATGATGATATAAAACTTTTATTTGAAATTGAAAATAAAGCTGATGCGAAAATCAAAAACATACTGGGTAGTTAAGGACATACTAATAACTGACTGTTTTTAATCAGTGAAGAAAAGTATAAAACAATTTGTATTAACCTGGCAAACTAAATAGTTATGGAAAACAAGAAGGATGAAAACGGAGGGTTCTTAGGAACCTTATTAGGTATGGCAAAAGTTGCTATTGTGTTTCTATTGATTTATATGTATTGGGAAGCATGGATAAATTCATTTAAGGAGAAGAAGTGGTTGAAATTTGGATTATTATCAATTATTCCTGCAATGGCAGCATATTGTTTAATAGAAGAAATGATAAGAAGAAACGAACCCAATGCTCATAGGGATATGTTTGAAGCACAAATGGCTGCTTGGGAAAGGGAAAACGAGAAGAATAGATAAAAATTAAGTTTTAAATGCAGAGTACTTTGATTTAGAGAAGTCAACATAAGCAATTGTAAATTGTTTCCGGTACTTCGTTTCATTATTTACTAATTTAAAACTTAATAACATGGGAAAGCCAAGTAAAAGAAACTTTATTGCAGAGCAATTGGAAGAACTGAAAGAAATTGCTCTCTGGTAAAAATATAAGAAACTAGATCAAGATGAAAAATTTAACGCGTTATTTTTAGGGAAAAAATAATAAAACCCAAAAATATGTTTGGCATGTTTCACATAAGGCAAACGGAGAAATTATATTAAAAGAAGAAATTTAAAATAAATTGTTATGCAAAAAGAGAATCAAATTAAACTAACAGTAGAAATTATTGAGACAGCATATAAATTGCTAACTAATAAACTTGCGTTTGGCGGACTTACCGCAAGAAACGAAAGTGCTTTTCAACTTGAGTTCGGACACATTTTGAAAACCATTGGGCAACTTTACGAGTTTCGTCTTGCTGATAAATTCTATCTTGAATTTGAGACCTACATTTCACTTAACGAAACAAGCATTAAAAGTAAATCCGAAAGAGCGCGAGTGGACTTATTAATAAAATATCAAGACAATGATAGTTTAACGAAGGCAGCAATTGAATTGAAATTTTTTAAGAAAGGAAACCACAGGGAGCCAAATAATCGCTATGACGTTTTTAAAGATATTTCAAATCTTGAACTTTACAAGAAGCATGATGTAGATCTCTGCTATTTTATACTTGCTACTGACTATTCCCATTATGTTGATCAAGACAGCTACTCAAGTGACACAGCAGACTTTGATTTCCGCCATAATAAAGAATATAAAGCGGGAACAGTTTTACAATATAAGACTGCAACACCTTATGGTCCAGACATAATACTTAATCAAGATTATTCATTTAAGTGGGATAAGATAAATGATTTGAATTATCTAAAATTAAAGGTTTAAAAAAGTCGAGAGCGAATTTGCATTTGAAATATGAAAAGATTTAAAATGAAACTTCCTTTTTTCGATTAAGGAAACAGTATTTAAGTTTGTGAATGAAGCATAACCAAATTAATTAAAACCGTGTACTCAATTATTGAAAATGTACATTGCCAAAAAGCGAATGAAACTTTTAAATTAAAAATAAAACAATGAATAAAAACCAAATATTGACCGGACTTTACAACTATTTAATTGCAAATTTGCCTCCTGAAGCAATTAAGCTAATTCTTCTAAATGACATAAGAGTTGAAAACTTTTTCGCTATTCATACAGGGGTTTATCTTGAGAATTTATTGGCAGAAGGCCATATAAAACTATATTCCTTCCAACATACGATATTATTACAAAATCCTAAGAGAACTCACATAGACATTGCCTTTACTGATTCAAATAATATTCAGACGTATTTAGAATTAAAGCACTTTTCAATAACTCAAAATCGTGGACAAGGACGAAGTCTTACATTTTACACAAGTAATTCACTAGAAGGAAAAAAGTTGGTATTGTTGGTGACTGTGAGAAGCTTGATATCTTAAGAAATAATGGATTTATTGACAATAACATTAATTTGGTTTGTTGTGCATTCATTACAAATAAGCCAACACCGCAACAAATCAACGCAATGACAATTTCATTTCTAAACTACCCTGAATTAAACGGATGGAATATTGTATACCCTGTTCCATACAATCAGCAGCAGTCAAATTTTGGAATAATAACTCTCCAAAAATAAAAATTGATATTAAGACTAAGAGTAATGTTAGCTAGTATTACTGTTTACGCAATATAGCCTTCAGAAGTGTCATTACTGGCTAAATCAAATACGCGCAAACCATTTTTTTCTTATTTTTATAAAACAAAAAAATAATTTTAATGAAATTTAAGCCAGTTAAATGATAACTTTTATAAATTAGTCGAAAAATCGGATGATATTGTGAATGAGTTAAAACAAGCAATTTCTTAAGGCTATTACTGCATATCAGGTTTATAAAACAAATAAGAATACTAAACCGATAGATAATTAATGTTAACATAAAACAAATTTACTAGGGAAAACAAGAAGGATGAAAACGGAGGGTTCGTAGGAACCTTATTAAGTATGGCAAAAGTTGCTATTGTGTTTCTATTGATTTATATGTATTGGGAATCTTGGATAAATTCATTTAAGGAGAAGAAGTGGTTGAAATTTGGATTATTATCAATTATTCCTGCAATGGCGGCATATTGTTTAATTGAAGAAATGATAAGAAGAAACGAACCCAATGCTCATAGGGATATGTTTGAAGCACAAATGGCTGCTTGGGAAAGAGAAAACGAGAAGAATAGATAAATATTAAGTTTTAAATGCAGAGTACTTTGATGTAGAGAAGTCAACATAAGCAATTGTACATTGCTTCCGGTACTTCGTTTCATTATTTACTAATTTAAAACTTAATAACATGGAAAAGCCAAGTAAAAGAAACTTTATTGCAGAGCAATTGGAAGAACTTAAAGAAAATGCTTTTTGGGAAAAATATGAAAAGCTAGATCAAGATGAAAAATTTAATGAGTTGTTTTTTAGAGAAGAAATAATAAAACCAAAAAGGCATGTATGGCATGTTTCGCATAAGGCAAACAGAGAGAGTATATTAAAGGAAGGAATTAAAAAAAGAAATTGTTATAGAGCAGTTTGCGTTAACAACATGAAGTTAGATGAATTTAGCGTAAATCGTTTTTGGCCTCTACCTATCGATAAATGGGATTTTATTTTCAATTCCTCAGGTAAGGAGGATTTTCTTTCTAAATATGATTTTTGGAGAATTGATACAATCAAACTTGATTGTGAATGGAGAATAGACCCTTTTATGAGAAGTGACTATAAACATTATGGCTTAAGATCTTATTGGGATTATGCTTGTACAAAAGATGATATACCATCAGTTGCGATTGAATTTATTGGATTGAAATAATTAATTACTAACTTTAAAAAAATTTAATATGGAAGAAGCATTAGGATTATTAATAGGTATAGCTATATGGATATACTTTGCCCAAAGAAAGAAAAAAAGGGAGGAAGAAGAAAAGTCTATTCCAAAACAAGATAATACTAAAGTAGAAGACACTAAAAACAAGCGACTTGAAGAACGCCTTGAAAAGCTAAAAGTTTTAAGTGAAAAAGTTACAGCCCTTAAAACAATAGAAATTAATGAAATTAACGAGTTTAAACCATTCCTTGCTGAGAATGAAAAAGCAATAGTTGAAAAGGGTGGTGACGAAAAACTATTTCAATTTTTAAAGTTGGATGTTTTTTTGCAGGATTTTCGTAAGAAGGTCGAATCAAATAAACTAGGAACTATACAAGAGTTTGATGCCGAGCAGATTGAGAGGGTTCTCATTGATAGAGCATCAAGAGATCCGCTCTTAGCATTAACCGAAGACATGAACGATTCTTTGGCAGTTATGGAAGGTAGGAAAAAAAATTCTTATAATTCGAATTTAGAAGAGATGTTTAAGGTGGGTGATTATTTGCAACCCTCTTTACTGAAAGAAATTGCTACCATGAACTTTTATAATTCGATGGCCTTTGCAATGGTTCTATTTTATTTAGAAAACAAGAAACTACTTTTCTTTGAAATTTATGAGGCCTTTGATAAATTAGGTGCATTTGATAATACTTGGCAAAAGAATGTTGCAGCAAATTTGCAAAGCATTGATAATAGACTTGCCTTGCTAAATGACCAAATGGGCCAGTTAAATGATAACTTTTATAAATTATCTGAAAAATCGGATGATATTGTGAATGAGCTAAAACAAGGATTTGGGAATATGAATAGCAAATTAGATACAAGTAATTTGCTTCAGGCTATTACTGCATATCAGGTTTACAAAATAAATAAGAATACTAAACCTTTGGGGCAATAACGTCTTAACAAAAACATAATAATACTAATAATTAAAGTTATGCAAAAAAGCGAATATCATCCAATAGCTTCAGGATTCATTCCTGAAAACACAAAGACTCTTGTTGTAGGAACATTTCCTCCAAAAGATATTTATGCAAACAAGAAGCATTATTTCTTTTATGCTTCAGCCCATAATCATTTCTGGAATAGAATGGAAAACATTTTCAAGGAATATAAGCTCAAAAAAACTAAAAACAAATGCACAGATGTTTCTGAAGAACAAAACAAGACAGACAAGCAAAAATTTGCTGAAGATAAGAAGATTGGCTTTTTAGATGTGTTTACAAGTATAGCACGCCTTAGTAATTCAACAAAAGACGAAGACTTAATTGACGTTGAAAACATTGTTCAGAACGGGAAATTGAATGAAATTTTAACTCACAATAAAAACATTGTAAGAATTTGTTGCACTTACAAATTAGCATTTGAAACATTGAAATGTAGACTTCCAAAAGATCAAATAAGAATTGTTAATGACAACGATTCCGCAAACAATCAAAAGATAATTTATGAATTTGGAAAGAGAATAACTGAGATTTATCTTTTATACCCTGCAACAAGAAGCAGAGATTTAAGTGAAATAAAAGATGCCCAATATGAAAAACTACTCTTCATTTAAAAATTAGGCTTTTCCGAAAACAACATATATACCAATTCCCTTACTTGAACTTTAAATCCAGCATTAGGCCATTAGCTTTCATGATTGTTTGACTCATTTGCTTTCGGTTAAAGTTACAATTAGTTGCATGTTGTTGTATCCGTGTGTATTTGGCTATTTCCTTAAGAAAATAAGACCAAATTGAGTATTAAATATTATTCCTTATCATAATTCAATTTTTTATCCATGATAACGTTGATTAAACGTATTTAGAAAATGGAACCAATGTTCACAAATTTCTTCTCACTCAAAATCAGCACTTAAAAACTTTTTAACCCTTGTAATAAAAATTAAAAGCGGTCGTACTTTAGCATAACAAACATACTTACATGAATTCTACACTCCAACAACTAAATAAAATTGCAGAACGCTTCAGTTCCAATGAAAACCAGGATGAGTTAGCGCATGACTTGGAGGCACTTCTTGTTGCTCTGCACGAATCAGAACTAATGGCTGAACATAAGCCAGAAGGCCTATCATCGCTGGTGAAGGAGAGGGCTGATTTTTTCTTTGATATATCAAAGCCTAGAGAAGAATATTTTATACCTACTGGATATAAAGAGTTTGATAAAGAATTGAGCGGATGGAGAAAAGGGGAATTAGCGGTTATAGCTGCTAGGCCAGGAATGGGGAAAACTCAGTTAATGATTGATATGGCTGTACGAATTGCAAAGCAAGGGATTAGTTGTGGTATATTAGCTTTAGAGCAAAATAAGACTTCAGTTGTAAATCGTATTATTAGTAATCTTTCTTTCTTGAGTCAAGTAACGGTAATGAAAGGCGTTTTTAATAGTGATGAAAAAGCTAAGATTAAAGATGCTTTAAACATAATGCAACAACTACCTATTTGGATTGTTGATCAACACATAGGTTCTGCAATACTTATTATAGAACGTTGCAAACAATTAATTGCAGAGCAAAAAACAGAAGTAATATTTATTGATTACATACAATTAATTGGAACAATACATCGCAGAAATAATAGAGAAACTGAATTAGCAATTATTACGCGTATGTTAAAACGTTTAGCGGTTGAACAGAATGTTGTAATTGTAATATTGTCTCAGCTAAGTAGAGCAGTTGAAACAAGAGCTTCGGGCTCAAAGCGACCAATGCTTTCTGATTTAAGAGAAAGTGGGGCAATTGAGCAAGATGCAGATAAAGTAATGTTTCTTTATCGTCCAGAATATTATGGCTTAACAGAAGATGAAAACGGAAATTCTACAAGTCGCCGCGCTGAATTAATTGTTTCAAAAAACAAAATAGGCACTATGCTCGATATACCATTAAAAGTTAACCCAAACTTCACAGCTTTTATGGATTATGTTGAAGGAGTAAATGATATTGTAATTTCTGAAGAAAGATTGAATGAAATTAGATATACTAAAGAAGATTTAGATGAACCCTTTTAATAGCCGCTGTTGCACAAAACATTATGAGTCGGATTACGACATAGTGGTTGTGCACCTGCAACCCTTGATAGAATAGAGATAGATGGTGCTAAACTCTGATTCGGGGCTGAAAAAGCCCCTCACCATAGTTTAGCAAAGAAAATTAGATAATGTAGCAACGGCGGTTTATTAAAATGATTACAACAAAAAAACATAACTGGAAATATGCTGAAAAACTTCGGCTTTTCAATCTGTGCAAACATTAAAAAACTAGCAAGTTTTTAGTGGTTAATCCAACTATTTTTGAAGATAGATTAAATTCACCTGTTTACACAACAAATCGCATTCCTAAGAAAAAGGGTGGTTGGCGCGAATTACTTGTCCCCGAAAAAGAATTAAAGTATATTCAAAAGAACTTGAATTTTTACTTGCAATTATATTACAACGATATAAAACCCGATTGCGTGCATGGCTTTTTAATGAACGAAAGAAATGGCGATAAAACAAGAGGAATAGTTAGTAACGCACAAGCGCATACAGGAAAGGCTTTTTTATTGAACATAGATTTAAAAGATTTCTTCCCAAGCATTAGTGCGAGGCGAATAAAACATCAATTATTTAATGAGTTAGATGTATTTGCAAATGAAAATATTGCAAACGCTATAACTTTGCTTTGCACTTACCAAGGTTATTTGCCAACTGGAGCGCCAACTTCGCCTGTTATTTCAAATATTATTTGTTTGCAATTAGACAAAAGTCTCATGGCGTTTTGCAAAGAACGAAACATAACCTATACACGTTATGCAGATGATTTGAGTTTTTCATCTGATAACTATTTTAGTGATGAATGCATTAATGAATTGAAAAATTTAATTGAGCAACATCATTTTAAAATAAATGAAAAGAAGTTTAGAATTAATTCGAGCAAATCAAAACAAACAGTAACAGGACTTGTTGTAAATACTAAAGTAAACGTTGACAGAAAATATATAAGAAACATAAGAGCCTGCATATACAACTGGAGAATGAATGGATTGGAATTTGCAACTGCAAAACATTATCAAGTTATTTCTCCCGATATGGAAAAACAAACTGAATTTGCAAATAAGCTAAAAGGGCAAGTTGAATTTGTTGGAATGGTTAGAGGGAGGAAGATGAAATTTATAAGAGATACAGAAGAGATTTGAAATATTTGATTAAGGCTTATGTTATATAATTATTATGAATTCATTCATCTTTAAAATAGTAGCCAATTTCCTTTCCTATATAGGCCGTATTACTGGGCGCACATATAATGAAATGAACATAATAGTTTATTATTTTGTTATTCCATTTTCATGGATGTGGCTATTGGATATTATTTTTGATTTCCATTATTTTAAGATTGCCTTTGGAGTTTTTACAATTGGCTTTTATGTTGGCTGTAGAGACTTTAAAAAGTACTCGGATTGGTTGTTTAAAAATCGCAACCTTCTTAAATTATTTTAATAGATATGGGAGTAACTATATTGCATCTTCGGTTTGGATTTGTGTGCAATACCTATTGTTGTTTATGGGGTGTTGTTGTATTATGTTTTTAGGTAGTTTTATAGAATAAAAAATATTTACATGAAAGTTGTTTATTATATCATATTATTTACCGTCGCAAATTTACTGTTTGCCTGCACTAATAATGAAGTTAAGCAAGAAGATAACAATCAGTTCAAAAAAGAAGCTTCCAAAAAAACGAGTTCCCCACCAAAGGATACAAAGATTATAGATATTCAACCATACGAGGGTTTATCGGAGGATATTGTAAGTTATGTTTATTCTGAATTAAAGAAGGTATGCCCTAAAATAAATTTATTAAAAGTAAAAGCCCTACCTAAGCGTGCCTATTACAAACCACGAAATCGTTACAGGGCGGATACAATAATAGCATTGCAAAGAGATTATACTTTGGAGGGTCATGTTACCATGGGCCTTACTAATAAAGATATTAGTACCGATAATGGCGCAATTTATGATTGGGGAATTATGGGACTTGCTTTTAATGGTGGCAAGGCTGGTGTTGCATCAACTTTTAGAGTCTCAAAAACAAAAACAAAAGAACAATTCTTTAAAGTAGTTATTCACGAATTAGGTCATACACAAGGTTTAGAACATTGCCCAGATATAACTTGCCTTATGACTGATGCAAAAGGCAAAAACACAACAGACGGTGAAAAGGGCTTTTGTAAAAAGTGCAAGGCTCACTTGGTAGATAGGGGTTGGAAATTAGATTGAGCAAGGATTCCAATGCTTTAGTCACATTTGTTGTTAATCCTGAGTTTCTGCCCTAATCTTATTTTTTCGCTTTCGTTAATATTATTTAGCTGACAAAGCTTTTGCAGTTGTCGTCTTATATTTCTTTGATAAAGCATATAAAGTGTCTCCCTTTTTAATCACATGATAACAATTATTTTGTTCGGTCTTAGGTTGTAAAGTTTCATTTGGTGATGGTTTAATAAAGATGACAGTATCTACAATCAAAACCTTTCTTAGTGTGTCAAGTCCGTTTATTGTGTAATTGTTTGGTGCGTTTAAATGAAATTGAAATATCCAATTATACAAGGTGTCCTTATAAAATTCATCTGCTAATTCGCCATGCCCAAATTTTGGATATAAAGTTAGTTTGCATTGTCCCTGTGGGTTACAAGTTGAAACAGCATCGTATATTTTTATTGATTCTGCAACTGGAACTGCTTTATCCAATTCACCATGTTGTATCCAAATGTTGGTTTTGCCAATATTACAAGCATCGTTTAAATTTCCACCACCGCATAAGGCTACTGCGGCGGCAACTTTTTCTGGATATTTTCCAATAAAGTTCAAGGTTCCATATCCTCCTAAACTCATCCCTACGATATAAACTCTAGATAAATCACTGTCATAGTTTTTCTGAACATACTCCAATACATTTAGTACTTTATCCGCTTGCCAGGATTCGGTTTTTTTTACTTGAGGTGCAATAACAATTGCAGGAACTTTCCTTCCTCTCTCAATTGCATCAATTACACCATATTTTTTTACTAAACTCAAATCTGTTCCTGATAAACTTCGACCATGTAGGAAAACAATAATTGGAGGTTTTTCTTTTATTAAACTTGTATCAGGTAGGTATAAAATAAATGGGTAATCAGCTTTGCCTTTTATTTCTTTAAACTTGGGAGCTTGAGCTAAACTATATATAGATAGAGCTAAAAAGTAAAAACTAAATAGTATGCCTTTTCTAGAACTCATTTTATTTTATAGCTAAGAATGCTTTTTCCTCTTGAAGCAATAATTATTCTGTCGTTTATAATAACTGGCGACGCTTCTATTAAATGATTTGTTTTTTTCTTCGCAAGCGTTTCTCCAGTTACCCCATCAATGATGTACAAAGTACCAATTAAGTCGGTAAAAAACAAATATATATTCCCTTCAGCGTCATAAAAGTCAACAGGGGAGGACCAACTATATTTATCTAAGAAAAGTGAAAATAGTTCAGTGCTCTCTTTTGTTTACTGCAACTAGTTCAGCTCTGTTTTTTTCATCTACTCTTGAAAATATGGTGTAAACAATATTTTTGCCTTTGTGTTTCCCAAGCACAGGAGTAGATAATATTCCACCGCTATTTGTTTTTCCATGCAATTCGGTTCCATAACACTCTCTTGATACTTTCCATATTTCTGAACCATTAACTGCGTTTATTTTTTTGAAGCTTGACTCACTTTTTGGAGCACGTTTATCCACTTCATTACCAATATATATTGCCCAGTGGTTTTTCTCTTCAGTCTCAAAAACTATACTAGCATCCGAATCATCTAGGTTATCTATATTCCATATTGGTTTCATCTCTTTTAAGTCAATACACATAACGGTACCGCTATTATCAGAAACGAAGCCATACTTACCTTTAGCAGCCATGCTCGATTCAATGCCGTATCTAAAGTATTTAAATTTTAGCGGCGGATGAACTATTTTATTAGAGTCGATTGTAAATTTATAGATTAAGCCATTTTCACTTGGCCAAAAAATTGTTCCGCTGTTTGCATCTATTAAAGGATTGCTATCAAATGCACCCCAACCTATTTTAGCGAAGTTATCTATTCCAGAATGTGATAAATTTCCTTTCTTCAAACATATCAAAAACATATGCACCCATTTTGCCAGTGTGTGGAATTCCTTGTCCAACATACAACAAGCCGTTTTTACGTGGATCAATAGATACGGTACCTTTAATAGTATTATGTATAGAAAGTGGATTACGTGTAGCAGTTCCTGTTTCCGAATTTAAAAAATAAATATCGCCGCACAAGGAACCAATAATTACTTCCATTGCATTTGGATCATTTAAAAATTCCTGATCTGTGATATGTAGTTTTTCTTTTTGTTCTTGATTCCAATTTATAATTAGCGGTTGTCCTGTCCAACCCGAGCCACCGCCCCAAACTCCATAAATTGTTTTAGAAGTATCGTAGTTAGTAACAAACTTCCAGTCTTCAATTATGTCAGTTGGTCTAACAGAAACCCTTCCTCTTGATGAAGAGTTTCGGCATGCGTTACCCCTAAAACAAAAAACACTTAAAGTGTCATTTGAGTAATTATCAGAAAAGGAAGAGAAGTTATTAAATGAGAGATAAAAGCTATCCTTTATTTGTAGATCATATGTTAAGCCATAGATTAAGTTTGACTCAGATTCAAATTGTTTCTGAATAACTTTTATAGGAAAGACCTTTTTTTGAATTCCTTGTTTACGAAACAATCCAATAGAATAAATTTTTTTTGGAGAAATAGCAATAAAGAACAAACTCAGTAAGGAGAATATTAAAAGTTGTAGCGCAAGTTGTTTGATTGTTTTCACAATTCTTTACCCTGAACACATATCACAACCCTCATCATTATTCGGGTCGTTCAATTGTTTTATTCTTATTTGTAGTGCTCCTCCTCAATTGCTCAGGAGTGTGGTAGGATTAGCAATTTTATCATTGCTCTGATAAAATTGTAATCTTGAGTAGTTTGTGTATTGCTCATGATGTAAGTTTTTGATAAGCTAAAATACTAAGGACTTCTTTTTAAAATAAGTAAAGTAAATTGTACTTTTCAGAGAGTTATTAGCAATTAAGATGTTGGTTATTAATTAAATATTACCTCTATTGTCAAATCAAATGAATTTTAATTTGTTTTTAAACAACTAGTTTTCAATAAAATTAATTAAAGCGTTTGCTAGGAGATAGCCTTGGAATTTATAACCGCCACGTAAAAAGTGTACATAATCATTATTAACTAGTCCTTCAGCTTTCCATTGTTTCATGCTACCTTTTCCGCCCATGACTTTATAAAGGTCCCAAATTGCGAGCTTTTTTTTTCCTTTGCCACTTTCTCTTAGTATTGTGTTTACATTTGTTGTTTTATTGTTTTCGATTGGTCTTTTCTTTTTAACATGATAATTTTCAGATGGACAAGTAAAGAATTACATCTGTTTTTGGGAAAGCCATCTTAAGTTTAGAAAGAAATAAATTTACATAGAGAATAAATTCTTCATCTGTATATTTTGAGGAATAAGATTCGTTAGTTCCGAGTGAAACAATTACTAAGTCGGCCTCTAAGTAATTTTAGTTGTTCGAAAAAGACTGTTTGACAATAGTCTTTAAAACGCGCTGCCATTTATACCTATTGAATTATAAATTAATCCTTGATTTAAATTTTCGAGATAAATCCCGTGTAAAGTAAAGTTACTGCGATTAAAATTAATGAACATAGAGCTTTGAGGCGAGGAAGAATTAAACGTAAGAGTGTCGAACAGTTTTTGATTTTCTTTAAGTGGCTTAGGTTTATTTTTACCATTAAAATTTATCTCTGCATTAGAACTTGAAGAATAGAAAAGAATAGACTTTGCGTAAGCCATAGGTAGCGAATCATACCCAATTTCAAATTAATTGAGCCAGAATCTGTAAACACTCTTTAACGAAACTCCCATTAAACCAATTGGAAAATTGTGCTTAAAATCAATATTTGTGCTTTTTATCCACTCGTTGGAAGATACTGCCGTATAATCTTTGGGGGACCATTTGTTTTTGCTATTGAATAAGGAAAAACAGTCCTGCTACTGCCATTACCATATTTATTTTGAAGCACCTCTTGTTTCACTAGTTAATTTGTTTGCCTGAATATGAGAGTCGCCTATATGTATAATGTTAATTTTATTCTTCTGCCCCTTTTTTGGGAATCCATTTTTGATTTAAAATAGAGAGGCTAGAATATGAATATTCAATAACATTTTCTCTAAATTTAGATTGGCATATTGCGTTTGTGAGTTTAAACCAAATTCGCTAGGAAGATTAGAAAAATAATACTTTAGTTAAATTTGAAAATGGCCTCATTATTAAAATTGAAAATATATAAATGGCTGAACACTTGATGATCGGACTTGAATTATAACCTGTATTAATAGAGCAAGTAAAATTAT
>JADJDM010000012.1 GCA_016702705.1 Bacteroidota bacterium
TTAGTCGCCTTCTTACAACAAATTTAAAAAAAGCGATTACACTTGTTTGCGCTTATCGCTAGTTAATCTCAATGTGTGAACGCTAACCATTGAAGGTTTTTGTCAACACATATTTTCAATTTATCTTTAAAATACTTCAGCAATTCTAATCGTTCATCATAATTGGAATTATCAAAATTTATTTCAGATTCATCGATATCCAATTTTAAAAGCTCGTTGTATAAATAATTAACCTCTTCTTTTGAATAAGAACTAATTACTGGAAGTCATCAATGGAAGGGATGTCGAATATGCTTTCAGCCTCCCAAAATCTCTCCATTGTGATTTTGAACCCCCTTTTCTTTGAGCAGTTCGTTTGCTTGATCGAAAAATATTTCCAGTGTAAAAATATCTCCTTCTTTAGCTAGGAATGTGCCAAGCACCTCGCAAATTGACATTAGAGCGTAACCATATAAATCACCACTATATTCTAAACCACTACTTGGTGGTGTTTTTATCAAGCCAAGAATTTTTTTTGTCTCCTGTCGATTGGATGGTTGGATATAATTAAAAATAATATCTTCTAGGCACTGATCATACTCTCCTTTTGAATATTGACTTTCATAGACCTCATAAAGGTTTGTTTTTTTAGCATTATCAAAAAGTTCTTTATCTCTGCTTCCAAATACACTCTTCACTTTTTCAATATCAATTGCGAAAGGTTGCGCTGAGTACCCCATAAATCTTTGTTTTAGAATTGCCGCTGATTAATCACCAACGAATCCTTTAATTATTTACTTTACTGCCTATTATTTCTTCACTCAAATATATCCCAAATTCCTCAGAACAAAATCCTACACTTAAATTAAAAATGTAAAATACATTTTAGAATTACAAATCCGCTTCAAAAATTCACACTAATCAATTCCGCTGTTGATCTCATCCAACCTGTTGAAGTACCAGTATATAACGAATCATTTCGAAAACTAACTTTTATTAAACCGTAAGCGCCATAATACTGATAAATGATATTACTGGGAGAAGTGCCTAACTTAACTTGTAGTTTATGAGTAAAAAAAGTTCCCAACCCAATACTAACATACTCGCAATTTACCCAAAGCCTCTCAACATTTGATTGGGAATATACTCATGCGATCGCCAAGCTGTATTAAAAACGACAGGAGTTTTTGTAAGTTGTATTGCGCTATCTTTTGCAGTTACCGAATCAACACCAAATAGCATTAAATCGGGATTCTTAACCCTTATACTTTTTTTATTTGATTGTTTAAATAACATAAATCACCGCCTCCAATACCTTCATAAGCAACCATTTTTAATCCTGTGGAATCTTGCAAATAATACGCAACGGAAAAATTAATCAATGTATCGGTTGCCCAATTTTTTGTTTTTATTAGCACCTTATGGCAAGTATCTCCATTAATAAGGGTATCTAATAAATGATTGTAGGATTTTCTATAAGTATTAATAATGGTATCTGTCCCAATAACTGAAATCGTTTCTGTTTTATAAACCCACTCTCTTCCAACACCAAAAGGATAAGGAGCTAATGCAACTACTTGTGTTGATGATGGTGTTTGAACATTAGGCTCATCCTTTTTACAAGCGTAGCCCAGTAAAACACAAACCAGCAAAAACATATTGAATTTCATAAATCTAAGCTAAGGAAAAAATTCTCTATAAACAAAAATCCCCCGCTCAATTAAGAACGAGGGATTTCTAATTAATATTTAACCAAATCTATTTAACAGCCTGCATTGCTTCAATAGTGAAGTTAATTGTAACCTCATCACCTAAGCTTCCACCTTCTTCACCAATTTTGAAATCTTTACGAGAGATTTTTAGTTTACCTTCAAAACCTGCTACGTCAAATTTTCCATTCTCTTTCCAATCTTGTAATGATTTACCCATGTATCTGAAAGGAACAGACATTTCTTTAGAAATACCTTTGATAGTTAATTTACCTTTTGCAACATAAGCAAACTCGCCAATTGCCATTGTGTCTTTCATTACTTCTGTAGCTTCGAAAGTCATTTTAGGATATTTAGCTGTTTCAAAGAAATCTTCTCCTTTTAAATGCTCATCACGCTTACCACTTTGTGTGTTAATTGTGTTTACATCAATTTGGAAAAACATTTTTGCACCTGCAGTGTTTTGTAAATTAACAAAACCACTATCAATTAAAATAGAACCGTTAGTTGTAGTAACAATATGACGAATTGCAAATCCAACAGAACTGTGAGCTCCATCAACTTCATACATTCCGTTTAATTCTGCAACATCTTTTTTGTTAGCGTTCATAATGCTGTCGCACTCTGCTTTGCTAGAGCAAACATACTCTTGTCCGTTAATGTTGCATACTAGAATTTCAACTTTAATTTCAGATTTGCAGCATCCTTCTTCACCTGAACAGCTTGAAGTACCAATACCAACAATATAAGGAGCAATAACTAAAGAAACGATTGACATTAATTTAATTAAGATGTTCATAGAAGGTCCTGAAGTATCTTTGAAAGGATCACCTACTGTATCACCAGTAACTGAAGCTTTATGTGGTTCAGATTTTTTGTAGAACATTTCACCGTTAATTAATACACCTTTTTCGAAAGATTTTTTAGCGTTATCCCAAGCACCACCTGCGTTAGATTGGAAAATACCCATTAACACACCTGATACAGTAACACCTGCTAACACACCACCTAATACTTCTGGTCCGAAAACGAAACCAACAATAACTGGTGTGATTAAAGCAATAGCGCCTGGCATCATCATTTCACGGATAGAAGCTTTAGTAGAAATAGCTACACACTTTTCGTATTCAGGTTTTGCTTTGTATTCCATAATACCTGGAATTTCGCGGAACTGACGACGAACCTCTTCAACCATGTCCATTGCTGCTCTACCTACTGCTTGTATACACAATGCAGAGAAAATGAAAGGAATCATTGCACCAACAAATAAACCTGCTAATACATTTGCTTTGTAAATATCAATTGCATCAATACCAGCAATTCCAACGAATGCAGCAAATAATGCTAATGAAGTTAATGCAGCAGAAGCAATAGCGAAACCTTTACCTGTAGCTGCTGTAGTGTTACCTACTGCATCTAAGTTATCTGTACGCTCACGAACTTCAGGAGGTAATTGACTCATCTCAGCAATACCACCAGCGTTATCAGCAATAGGACCAAAAGCATCAATAGCTAATTGCATAGCAGTTGTTGCCATCATACCTGCTGCAGCAATAGCCACACCATATAAACCTGCGAAATAATAAGAACCCATGATACCAGCAGCCAATGTTAAGATTGGAATAACCGTTGATTTCATACCTACTGATAAACCACCAATGATGTTAGTAGCATGCCCTGTAGCTGATTGACGAATAATAGAAAGAACCGGTTTTTTACCCATTGCTGTGTAATACTCAGTAACGATACTCATAACAGCACCTACTACAGTTCCTACAACAATTGCCATAAACACACCCATTTTAGTAAATGTTTTATCACGTAAAGTAATGTCGCCATCAGGTAACATATACATTACTATAAAGTAAGAAGCAATAACTGTTAAAGCCATAGAAGCCCAGTTACCTAGGTTTAAAGCGTTTTGTACATTTGATTTATCATCTTTAATAGTAACGAACCAAGTACCTACGATTGAGAAAACAATACCTAAACCACAAATAACCATTGGTAAAAGGATTGGCGACATTCCACCAAAAGCATCTTTTACAATCATCTCTTGACCTAATACCATTGTAGCAAGAATAGTAGCTACATAAGAACCAAATAAATCGGCACCCATACCAGCAACGTCACCTACGTTATCACCTACGTTATCTGCAATAGTTGCAGGATTACGAACGTCATCTTCAGGAATACCTGCTTCAACTTTACCAACTAAGTCAGCTCCAACATCGGCAGCTTTAGTATAAATACCACCACCAACACGCGCAAATAAAGCGATTGATTCAGCACCTAAAGAGAAACCAGTTAACACTTCGATAGATGTTTTTACAGTGTTCTCACCTAAATCAGCAAACATTGCTAAGAAAGCGATGAACAAACCACCTAAACCTAATACAGCTAAACCAGCAACTCCTAAGCCCATTACAGTACCACCTGTAAACGAAACTTTTAATGCTTGTTTTAAACTTGTACGAGCAGCTTGTGTAGTACGAACGTTAGCTTTAGTAGCTACCTTCATACCAATATAACCTGCAGTTGCAGAAAATACTGCACCTATAATAAAAGCAATTGAAATAATCCAACTTGAGTGAAGTTCTCTATCACCAATTTTATGAATTGTTCCTGAGTAAGCAAGTAATGCCGCTGCAAATACAACGAAAATACTTAACACTTTCCACTCTGCTTTTAAGAATGCCATTGCACCTTTAGCAATGTATCCTGCAAGTTCTTGCATGTTTGCATCACCTGCATCTTGTTTACTAACCCAAGCAGATTTAACTGCCATTACTAAGAGGCCTAAAATACCTAATAGTGGTACTAAATAAATTACGAAATCGTTCATACGTTTTTTTTATTTTGTTATTAATCTCTAATTCAAAAAGTTACAAGCTAACTCTCTAAAATTAGGGCTGCAAACATACGCAATCCCTATTGAATTTCAAAATAGTACATGTTTTATAAAAATCTATGTATCAATTAGTTAATTCTGAAATTGGCATAAACTATTTTATTCCTATTAATTATTGAGTTAATTATTACTTCCTTAAAGTTTTAATAGAGATCTGTTATTTGAAAAAACTTAATAAATCAGTATACCGTCCAAAAAATGCTATTTTCGTACCTTTGCCAACCATATTTGAATAAAATTTAATGAACAAGAATTTTCACAGAAAATTATATTTACTTACTATCTCTGTAATAATAGTATTACTTGTTCCGAATGTTTTTAGGCAAGGTTTGTTTATGGATGGATTGCAATATGCATGTGTATCCAAAAATTTTGCAAATGGAAAAGGAAGCTTTTGGTTTCCATATATTTCTCAGAGTTGGTGGTATTATGATAACTGGTTTTTAGAGCACCCACCACTATTCTATTTTCTAGAATCTTTCTTTTTTAAAATTTTTGGAGCAGTGTTTTATACCGAAAAATTATTTTGTTTGACACTAGCATTTCTAAATGCTTTCATCATTAATTCAATTTGGAGCATCACTGCAAAAAAATTCAATTTCGATTTAAAAAGTGGCTGGCTGGCAATACTATTTTGGATAATAATACCTATTAATTTCTGGGCCTATCAAAACAATGCAATTGAAACATTAGTAACAACGTTTGTTTTATTGGCAATTTTATTCAGTCTCAATGCTTTATTTAATAATAAATACTCCGTTGTGTACTTAATTTTAGCGGGAATAGCTATTTTTTTGGCAACACTTTCAAAAGGAATTCCAGGTCTTTTTCCACTTTCAATTATTCCATTATACTTTTTATTTTTCAAAAGTCAAAGCATTTACAAAACATCCTTATACTTTCTTCTTGTACTTTCAATTCCAATATTGATTTATTCATGCTTAATACTCTTTGTTCCAGCCGCCAAAGAAAGCCTTTTGTTTTATTGGAAATACCGCTTATTGCATCGCATCGCCAATCCACCAGAAGGAGAATATAGATTATTTACATTAGTTGGATTATTTCAAGAATTAATTCCTTTATTTGTTGTTGGCATAATAATTTATCTGGGCAAACGAAAATCGACTTGGTCTATTAACAATAACAATAAAGTGTTTTGGTTTTTTATTTGTGTCGGACTTAGCGGAGTTTTGCCATTAATGGTAACGCTAGTACAAAAAAAGTTTTACTTTGTACCTGCGCTTCCCCTGTTTGCAATTGCCTTAACAAGTCTTTTATCAATTCGTATTCAATCTTTTCTTGATAAATTAAAAGAAAATAAATCCACTAGTAAATTCATTTTTGTCATGTCATTAACTATCATAATTGGAACACTTTTATTCTCTTGGTTAAATTTTGGAGGTTACTGCAGAGACGAATTAGCACAAAGGGAAGTAAATAGTATGGGAAAAATGATTAGCAATGAAACTAAGGTAAGTGTTGAGAGTAAATCATTTTATGAAGACTGGAGTTTACAATTTTATTTATTACGTAATTTTGATGTTAGCATTGAGCCGCTTGATAAGCCTAGGAAATATTTTATTACGACCACAACGATTCCCGATACAACTGTTTGGACTCAAATTAAACTCCCCACAAAAAAATACTCTTTATACAAACTCAAATAAATTGCTTAACATCATAAAAGCGCAATTGGTTAAAAAAATGTGTTTTTAAAGTTACTTGTTCTATTAAATCTTCTTCAGAAGATTCAAATTACAGAATAAATTGATTCTCCCTAATTAAAATGCGAAATTCGTGATTCTAATTCAATTAGAAAATTACCAAAAACTATCTAAACTCGCATTTAATGAGTTCAGTATTTCACTGTCTTTGTCAGTAGCACTTGTATCCCAACAAATTCGAATAAGTTGATTTCCCTTTTTATATTCGAGAACATTATAATTTTGAATTAAGTTTTGGTCAAGCAATTTCTCATCAAGTGATTTAATTGAAGCAAGATTTGCTTTGTCCAATTTTTTAAAATAAGAACTTACTAATTTCGCATCCTGCTTATAGGCATACTCCCACTTGTAACTCAACGAATCATTAAAATCAAAGTAAACCATTTTGCTCACTTTAAAAACATAATGACCCCAGTTTTACCTACAAAACCGCGCGCCACATAATCACCTTGCTCTGGTGGTTTTTGAGAAAACATTGCAAGTGAAATAAAACAGAATAATACAAATAGTTTTTTCATTGTTTTTTTTAAATAAGGGAAGATGCTATTAAACGCGTTTCTTTATCGCAAGCCACATAATCATCGTAACTTGGTTTTGCAACAAAATTAATTTTACTCATGGTATTTGCAATCACATCACTCATTTGCAAGAAACCTACTTTATCTTTTAAAAATGCTTCAACCACAACTTCGTTTGCTGCATTTAGCACACATGGCATGTTTCCGCCTTTGTTTAAAGCATCAAATGCTAAACTTAAATTTTGGAAAGTTTCCATATCTGGTTTTTCAAAACTCAAATTCGGAAAATTCATAAAATCGAAACGAGGGAAATCACTATGAATTCTTTCTGGATAAGCTAAAGCATATTGAATAGGCAACTTCATATCAGGCAAACCCATTTGTGCTTTCATGCTACCATCGTTAAACTGCACAATGCTATGAATGATACTTTGTGGGTGTACAATTACATCTATTTCACTAGGCTTTAAACTAAACAACCACTTTGCTTCAATTACTTCAAGTCCCTTATTCATAAGACTTGCAGAGTCGATAGTAATTTTTGCGCCCATTACCCAATTTGGGTGTTTAAGTGCTTGCTCTTTTTTAACTGTGCTTAAAAAGTTTTTATCTTTCCCTCTAAATGGTCCGCCACTTGCGGTTAAATAAATTTTTTCGATTGTATTATCAAACTCACCTGCCAAGCATTGGAAAGATAGCTGAGTGCTCGCTATCTACTGGATAAATATTTACTGCATTATCAAAAGCCAATTTGGTAACAATGTCACCTGCAACAACAAGTGTTTCTTTATTAGCAAGGGCAATTGCTTTTTTAAATTTAATAGCATTAATAGTAGAAGCTAAACCCGCATAACCAACAATTGCGGTAAGCACGATGTCGATGGTTTCCATCTCTACAATTTGCTCAAGTGCTTTTGCGCCTGCATACACTTTTATATCATGAGAAAATAAAACATCTTTAACCTCTTTGTATTTTGTTTCATCAACAATTACAACAGCGTTCGGTTTAAACTCTAAAGCTTGTTTTATTAATAATTCTGAATTTGAGTTTGCAACCAACACCTCTACAACAAAATGTTGCGGGTTAGCACGAATTACTTCTAATGCTTGAGTACCAATACTGCCAGTACTTCCAAGAATGGCCCACATGTTTTAATTTCTTTTCTTCCATTCTTATTTAACTCAATTTCTAAGTTTGCTTTTTTCCAAGCACTAAATCCACCCGTTAAATTAACAACGTTTTTAAAACCTTTCTTAACTAATATTTCTGCTGCATCTGCACTTCTTCCTCCACCTGCACAATAAACATAATATGTTTTTTTCTTATCTAATTTATCAGCTTCTTTTTCAAAATCAACAGCTAAAAAATCAATTTCGGTGGCACCTTTAATTTTGCCTTTTTTAATTTCATCAGGGGTACGTAAATCAATTAGAACGCCCTTTTTCTTCGTCATCATTTTTTGGAAATCCAATGGACTTTCATTTTTATATCCAGTTTTTTGTGCAAGCATTGTACTTGCCGTAACCAATAACATAAACAATACAACAATTCCCTTTTTCATTTTCTTTAATTTTGGTCAAATTTAACCTTAATAAGTGTAAAAAGAAAGCCTGAACATGGCATTTAACACAAGCGGGGCAACAATTATTCTTTTACCTTTGTGGCTGATGAAATCGCTTAAATACCTCAACAAATATTTCCTAAAATACAAGTACCGTTTATTGCTCGGTTTTTTATTTGTGGCTATTTCTAATATCCTGATGATGAGTCAGGGAGAAGTGATTGAAAAAGCAACCAATCGTTTTGAAGCATATATTAAAGGAGATAAAAGCGAAAAAGATTTTATTTGGCTTGCAGTAATTATGCTTGCTTTAGCGTTAGGCTCTGGATTATTTATGTTTTTAAAACGACAATTTATTATTGTTCTTTCCCGTTTAATTGAAGCTGATTTAAAAAACGAGATTTACGAACACTATCAAAAACTTGATTTAGCTTTTTACAAAAGAAATAATACTGGCGATTTAATGAATCGTATTAGCGAGGATGTAAGTAAAGTGCGCATGTACATTGGCCCTGCAGTTATGTATATTGTAGATACATTTTTTACTATTGCAACAGGTTTAATTTACATGATAAATAAAAACTCGCTTTTAACTTTAGTGGTTTTTATTCCCTTGCCCCTACTTTCATTTATTATTTTTAGAGTAAGTAGTTTAATTAATAAACGCAGCACTAAAGTTCAAGAGAGTTTATCATCACTTACATCAGGTGCTCAAGAATCATTTTCGGGAATACGTGTAATTAAAGCATATAATAAAGAGAATTTCTTTTCTTCTCTTTTTTCTAAACAAGCCGAAAACTATAAAGAATCAGCATTGCATCTTTCTCGCACCGAAGCATTGTTCCATCCTGTTATTACGTTTATGATTGGTTTGAGTTTAATTGCAATTATTTATTTTGGTGGTAAGCTTTATATTGATGGAACTATTGTAGCAGGAACAATAACAGCTTCTATTTTTATTGTGTACAAGCTAACTTGGCCATTTGCTTCTTTAGGCTGGACAACTTCATTAATACAACGCGCAGCTGCGTCACAAACTCGTATAAATGAATTCCTAAATACTAAACCTGAAATCGTAAATAATAGCGAAAAAGAATTACAAAAAATAGAATCAATTGAATTTAAAAATGTCTCCTTCACCTATCCTGACACTGGAATTGAAGCTGTAAAAAATATTTCGTTCAAACTTAGTCCTTCTGAAACACTTGCTATTGTTGGACCAACAGGTTCAGGGAAATCAACGGTGGCAACTTTACTTACTCGTTTTTATGATGTAACCAAAGGAGAGATTTTAGTTAACGGAGAAAATATTACAAATGTAAACTTACACGCACTAAGAAGAAAAACAGGCTATGTGCCGCAAGAAGTATTTTTGTTTTCGGACACGGTAAACAACAACATCGCTTTTGGTTTACCAAATGAAACACAAGATGCAAACAAAATAATTCAAGCTGCTAAGGATGCAAATGTGCACGACAACATTATGGGTTTCGAAAAAAATTACGAAACTGTTGTTGGCGAGCGTGGTGTAACTTTATCGGGCGGACAAAAACAACGTATCTCCATTGCCCGCGCCATTATAAAGAATCCCGACTTATTAATTTTTGATGATTGCCTTAGCGCAGTTGATACCGAAACCGAAGATATCATCATTGAAAATTTAAAACGCATAATGGGCAACAAACCATCTGTAATTGTGAGCCACAGAATAAGCAGCATTAAACACGCCAACAAAATCATCTATTTAAAAAATGGTGAAATTGTGGAGTACGGCACTCATGATGAATTACTATCTCTTGGGAAAGAATATGCTGAGTTGTATAAATTGCAGCAATTGGAGAGATAAATGTTTATTGGTTTTGGGTTTGTGGTTTGTTGTTTTGTAATTTCTAAGAAATTAAATTTTCATTAATTTAGATTAGGAAAATTCAAATCAACTGTTGTTTTCATACTATTAAAATCATATTGTTTTTCGCAAAGTGCAGGACAGTTTAAAAAAACAGGATTTTATGCCATAATGGAAAAATAATCCAATTTATTACGACAATCATTTGCTTGAGGAAAATATTTTGACCTCTATTTATACTATTGAATGGAAACGTTTTGAGTTCCCAAATTTCCGAGTTTTGAGTTGTTTTTTTTTGGAAATATAATATAGAAGGAGTCTCAATACATTACACGGGGCCACCCACAAATGAAGTAGGGAAAATATACTATTCATATTATGAACGTTCATCAGGAAGTATCCAAATGCACAATTTAGACTTGGAACTTGCCTTGAGAACTTTTAAAAAAAATTTTGTTTTAGTGGTATAAAAGAAATATTATTTGATTATAATTATATATTTAAACGCTCAGAAATAAATATTCTTCCAATGGTGTAAAGCTTCAACAAACTAGAAGAAGTAAATAAATTATGAGTTCGCAATAATTGAAAAACAAAATTCCAAAAATAACGGAAATTTTGGTTTTAGATTTTTGTAATTTCATTCAATTGGTAAAACCCATATTTACCGAACTTTATATAAAAAAACAAATTGAAACGAAAACAACTCAAAAAAAGCATATCTAGGTATGAAATTTGGCTTTTCAATTTACAATCTAAAGACAAAAAAAACTACTGATAATCCTTAATATTCAATTTCCTCAATTTCGGATTTAATCTATCCACAACACCTACAACCAATATCGTCATTACGCCACCAAAGGCAATGGATGGAACAAGTCCCATAATTTTACCTGCTAATGCAGATTCGAAACCACCGAGCTCGTTGGATGAGCCAATGAAAATACTATTAACAGCTGATACCCTGCCCCGCATATTATCGGGTGTCATTAATTGTAAAATGCTGTGGCGCACAACAACCGAGATATTATCTACAGCGCCCGTCATAAACAACATAATAAACGCAAGCCAAAAATTAGTTGAAAAAGCAAATGCAATGGTGAACACACCAAATGCAACAACTCCCCACAATAATACTTTCCCCGCTTTTTTCTCTGGAGGATAAGCTGCCATAATAAATGCAGAAACCACAGCACCCACTGCTGGTGCAGTTCGTAATAAACCAAATGAACTTGGGTCGGCATGCAATACCTGATCATTAAAAGCTTGTAAAATGGCAACTGCCCCACCAAATAAAACCGCAAACATATCTAATGAAAGTGCGCCCAACAACATTTTAGTTTTGAAAACAAATTTTAATCCTGCCTTTAAACTTTCTACAACCGATTCTTCTTTACTGCGCTCTTGCGGTCGATTACCAATTCGGGCGTATGCAATTAGTCCGATTGCAAATAAACCGCAGTTTATTAAGTATGTTGTTTTTGCATTGTAAGTATTATTGTATGAATAAATCCAAGCAGCAATTACAGGTCCTAAAATTGCCCCGATGTGCCAAAAAGTGCTGTTCCATGTTGCAGCTTGTGTGTATTGGTTTCTAGGAACAATTTGCGACATGAAGGGTGACATAGCTGCTGCTAAAAAAGCGCGGATGATTCCGAACAGTACAACCACAAACATTAATGGGTAATAGGAGAATGCATCTAAAAAATTAAAGCTGGGCAAACAAAATAAAAACAACAATACAGAACCTAACAATAATGCAAAGTTTGAAACGATAATTATTTTTCTACGATTGTAAATATCTGCAACATAGCCTGCATAAAAACAGGAAATAACAAAAGGAATAACTTCGCACAAGCTTACCAAACCCAATACCATCAATTCTTTCCCGTGTTCGTAATACGCTTGCAAACCAATGGTGGTCATTTGCATTTGTATGGCAAGCGTTAAGAAAAACCTGCCCATCACAAAATTCCTGAATTCAGGTATTTTAAAAATTCCGAGCGATTGTTTATTTATATTTTTAAACACGTGCAAACTTAACACTTTCTAAATTAAATAGTATTGAAATTGTTAATTCTATTTGATAAATGAAAGCCAAAATCCTATGTGAAATACACGAATGGCTTTAATTTAGTAGTTTGATACATGGAGCATACTGCACTTAAATATTTAGCTGAAGATGATCGTCCGAGAGAAAAAATGCTTTTGAAAGGAAGGCATGCTTTGTCGGATGCAGAGTTGATTGCTATACTTATTGGTTCGGGTAGTAGGAATGAAAGTGCTGTTCAACTTTCTCAACGAATTTTAAAGAGCTGCGAAAATGATTTAAATGCACTTGCAAAATTATCGATAAAAGAATTGTGCGAATTTAAAGGCATTGGTGATGCAAAAGCAATAAGTATTGCAGCTGCATTAGAGCTGGGCAGAAGAAGAAAAGAGAACGATGCAGAAACTAAACCTACTATTGTTTCGAGTAAAGTTGCTTATGAACTTTTACGTTCATCCTTAAGCGATTTGCCACATGAGGAATTTTGGATTTTAATTTTAAATCGAGCAAATCGTTTAATAAAAAAAGAATGCATAAGCAAAGGTGGAATCTCTGCAACATTAGTAGATGCAAGGCTTGTGTTTAAACCTGCAATTCTTAATTCGGCATCTTCAATCATCCTTGCACACAATCATCCTTCAGGGAATTTAAGGGCGAGTGATGAAGACATTAAGCTTACAAAAAAATTGAAAGAAGCGGGAAAATATTTTGACATAAGCATATTCGACCACATTATTGTTGGTGAAAATGCCTATTTCAGTTTTGCAGATGAGGGTTTATTAAATAATTAAACATGGAAGAAACAGAAAAATTATTTTATGGTATTGGCGAAGTTGCCGAAATGTTTGATGTAAATACTTCATTAATTCGTTTTTGGGAAAAAGAGTTTGACATTATCAAACCTCAAAAAAATAAAAAAGGAAATCGCCTTTTCACTAAAAAGGATATTGAAAATTTTAGAGTTATATACCATTTGGTAAAAGACAAAGGCTACACCTTGCAAGGAGCCAAAGAACATTTAAAAGGCCCTAAAGTATCAACAACAGAAATAAATAAAAACGCTGAGGCTATTGATAAATTAAAGAAATTAAAAGAAGCTTTATTGGAATTAAAAAAGGAATTATAATTTGATTAATTAAAACCTAAAATAATCCAAAGCGAAGTATAAAAGAATTGTCCAAAACATTACAAATACCGACATCCACATCATAATTAGTTTTTTGTGCCCGAAAAATTTTAAACACAAAAACACACCAAGTGGAATTGATAAAAACAATGGTGAAATAGCGCACACCCCAATAATGCCGAATTCCATTTCACCTTTAATAATAAAACGATTTGATTTGGTGAAGCGTTTTTTATTTGCATTTCTATTCGTGCGTATTTTATCCATCAAAAAAGAAACGCCTTTCATAATTATATCAATTAAGTAGGTATAAACAATTGTTCCAAAAATACCACCTGCGGAACAAACAATAAAGGCTTCTAAAAAGTTAAATCCAAATAAGATTGCAGAGGGAACACCTGCGATACCCAATTTAACAGCGCTCGCAAAAAATACTGTTACTATTTCACCCCACTCGAGGTTTATCATAATTATAGTTTTTCGCCGTAAGCTAAATCACCTGCGTCGCCCAATCCCGGAACGATGTATGAATGAGCGGTTAATTCCTCATCAACAGCGCCTAACCAAATAGTATAATTTTGGTGCGGCATGTGAGCTTTTAAATATTCTAAACCTTGTTTGCTTGCAATAACAGCAACAATATGTGTATGACTTGGAATTCCTTTACTTACTAATGCTTGATACGCCAATACCATTGAGGCACCTGTTGCAAGCATTGGGTCGGTAACAATTAGTGTTTTATTTTCTAATGATGGGCTTGATAAATATTCGATTGCAATATCAAAAGTATTGTCTTTGTGATGACGACGATAAGCAGACACAAACGCATTTTGCGCTCTATCAAAAACATTTAATAATCCAGTATGCAATGGTAATCCTGCTCTTAAAATAGTAGAAATTACTGGCTGTTGATCAATCACTAAACTTTCAGCTTCACCCAATGGAGTAGTTGTAATTACTTGTTTGTATTTTAACGTCTTACTTATTTCATAAGCAAACAATTCGCCCATACGCTCTAGGTTTCTTCTAAAACGAATTGGATCCTTTTGAATTTCTTTATCACGTATTTCAGAAATATACTGACTAATAATACTGTTTTGCTGCGAAAGAATGTGTACCGAACCCATAAAGAAAATTTTGCTGAAAGATACTCATAATTTAGAAATTGGCTTTTTGTATTGTATTTTTTTAGCTTTTATTTCATAAGTATTTTTATTTTGCTAAAGTTTTTATACATTTAGCGAAATGAATTTGTTTTGCTTAATCAGCTGGATTTTGTTGATATTGCTTATATAAATAATTAGTTAAAACCATGAAACTATTAACTACCTTCGTATTACTATTCTTAGCAATGAATGTATCATTAGCCCAAGAAAAACAAGAGCTAAACTGCTACAATAAATGGTCGCAAAAATTTGAAGAGCGCGGCGCAGAAGACGTTGCCGACGGAACTTACACTGATGTTATAATTACCTTTAGACAAGGTGCAACTGCCGATTGTTTTAATGGCAAAGTCATTGTTAAGGACGCAAAAATTCAATCATTTTATATTGAATTAGAGGATGGTACCTACGAACAAGTAGTGCGTATTTGGAAAACTGATATTAAAGATTTAACAATTGTTAATGGGATAAGTAAAACGGTTATAAGCAAAGACAATGTGCTTGTAAATATACTTTGGCCTAAAAAAATCAAACCTAAAAAGGCTTCTCCTAAAAAAGCTGCCGAACCAACCGACGATTAATTTGCCACTAAAAATATAGCTTTTGTTGGCTTTTTAATCGGGATTTTGCCTTATATTTGAGAAATGGAATTCTCAGCTCAACAAATAGCCGAACTACTTGGTGGAACCGTTGAAGGTAATGCAGAAACAAAGGTTTCTGACTTATCTAAAATAGAAGAAGGCAAGTTAGGTACTTTATCGTTTTTGGCTAATCCAAAATACACTAATTACATCTATGAAACAGATGCAAGTTTAGTTGTTGTAAACAATACGCTCGTTTTAGAAAAACCAGTAAAACCAACTTGCACACTTATTCGCGTTGAAGATGCTTACGGATCTTTTGCAAAATTATTAGGATTATACGAGCAATTAAAGGGTGAGAAAAAAGGGATTGAACAGCCTTCTTTCATTCATCCTACTGCAATAGTTGGCGAGAACTGCTACGTTGGAGCCTTTGCTTACATTGGAGAAAATGCTGTTATTGGTAATAACGTAAAAATTTATCCCCAAGTTTACATTGGCGATAACGCAAAAGTGGATGATAATACCATATTGTTTTCTGGAGTAAAAATTTACAACGACTGTGTATTAGGAAAAAATTGTACCATACATGCAAGTACTGTTATTGGTAGCGATGGCTTTGGCTTTGCTCCTAACAGTGAAAATAATTATCAAAAAATTCCACAAATTGGAAACGTTGTAATTGAAGACAATGTAGAAATTGGCTCAAATTCTTCAATTGACAGGGCTACACTTGGCTCAACAATTCTTAGAAAAGGAGTTAAGCTAGATAACTTAGTTCAAATTGCACATAATGTTGAAATCGGTGAAAACACTGTAATTGCGGGTCAAACAGGTGTTGCAGGTTCAACCAAAGTTGGAAAAAACTGCATGATTGCTGCGCAAGTAGGAATTATTGGACATATAAAAATTGCCGACGGTGTTAAAATAGCGGGGCAATCAGGAATTGGAAAAGCAATTACTAAAGAAGGAGAAATTGTACAAGGCTCTCCAGCCTTTGGTATTAGCGAATATACAAGAAGTTATGTATTGTATAGAAGCCTTCCTAAATTAGATTTAAGAGTAAGAGAATTAGAAAAAAAGATTAACGATATTACAAAATAGATTTCGCGATGATTAAGCAACGTACTATTAAAAATCCTGTATCACTTACTGGCGTAGGATTACACACAGGAAAAAAAGTAACCATTACATTTAACCCTGCACCTGAGCACCATTGGTTTAAGTTTCAACGCACTGATGTAGAAGGACAACCAATTATTGAAGCTGATGCTGATTTAGTTGTTGATACATCGCGCGGAACAACATTAGAAAAAAACGGAGTACGTGTTCATACAACCGAGCATGTACTTGCAGCCTTAATGGGATTAGAAATCGACAACTGCTTAATTCAAATTGACGGGCCAGAAATGCCAATCATGGACGGAAGTTCTATTAAATTTATTGAAGCATTGGAAGCGGCTGAAGTTGTTGAACAAAAGTAGAACGTGAATATTTTGAATTAAGAGAAAATCTTACTTACGAAGACCCAATTAAAAAAGTAGAAATGCTTGCTGTTGCACAAGAAACCTTTCGTGTAACAGTTATGGTTGATTATAACTCCGAAGTATTAGGAACACAACATGCTTCAATGTATAGCATTGAAGAGTTTAAACCTGAAATTTCGAGATGCCGTACTTTTGTTTTTTTACATGAATTGGAAGCATTATTGGAACACAACTTAATAAAAGGTGGAGATTTAGATAATGCTATCGTATTAGTTGACAGAGAAATTTCGAAAGAAAAATTAGATCATCTTAAAAAAGTATTTAATAAAGAAGACATTGATGTTAAAGAAAAAGGTGTTCTTAATACAATCAAATTACAATATTATAATGAGCCTGCACGTCATAAATTATTAGACATTGTTGGTGATTTAGCATTGGTTGGTAAGCCTTTAAAAATACATGTTTTAGCGGCACGTCCTGGTCATGCAGGGAACGTTGCTTTTGCAAAAAAAATTAAAGAATTAATTAAAAAAGAAAATTCAGATAAGTTTTTACCGAAGATAGATATGAATGCTCCTCCGGTTTATAACATCAATGATATTTTAAGAATATTACCACACCGTCAACCAATGTTGTTGGTTGATAAAATTATGGACATAAGTGCTGAGCACATTGTTGGTGTAAAAAATGTAACCTTAAACGAAGAATTTTTTAAAGGTCATTTCCCTGGAAACCCAGTTATGCCTGGTGTTATGTTAATTGAAGCAATGGCACAATGCGGTGGTGTTTTAGTATTAGGTACAGTTCCAGATCCTGAAAACTACTTGACTTTCTTCATGAAAATTGATGGAGTAAAATTCCGTCAACAAGTAATCCCAGGAGATACTGTAGTGTTTAGTTTAAAATTAGTAACTCCTATACGCCGTGGTATTTGCCACATGCGTGGTGTTGCTTATGTAAACAACAAACCTGTAATGGAAGCCGAAATGATGGCGCAAATTGTTAAGGTAAAAAATGTAGAATCTAAAAAACCTCTACCACAAGAGGCTTAAACTATTTATATGATTTCAAAATTAGCTTATGTTCACCCAGATGCAAAAATTGGAAACAATGTAACCATTGAACCTTTTGCTGCAATTTATGGAAATGTAGTAATTGGCGATAACACTTGGATTGGTCCAAATGCAATCGTTATGGATTACAGTCGTATTGGAAAAAACTGTCAAATATTTCCAGGTGCTGTTGTTGGTGCTGTTCCGCAAGATTTAAAATTTAAAGGTGAAGAAGCATTAGCTGAAATTGGCGACAATTGTATTATTAGAGAGTGTGTTACCATTAACAGAGGTACTGCTGATCGTATGACAACTAAAATTGGCAACAATTGTTTGTTGATGGCATATGTGCATATTGCACATGATTGTATTATTGGCAACAATGTTATTCTTGCTAACAGCGTTGGTTTATCAGGTCATATTACCATTGAAGACTTTGCAATTATTGAAGGCTTTGCTGCTGCTCAACAATTTGTAACTATTGGAGCTCATACTTTTGTTGGTGGATATGCACAAATTAGAAAAGGTATTCCTCCGTTTGTTCGTGCTGCTCGTGATCCACTTCAATTTATTGGTGTTAACACAGTTGGTTTAGCTCGCAGAGGTTTTACTAAAGAAGTAATTACCGAAATAGAAGATATTTACAGAATCATTTTTGTTCGCGGACATAATGTTACAAAAGCATTAGAAATAGTTGAGCAAGAAATTCCTGACTCACCTCACCGCAAACAAATTCTTGATTTTATCCGTGCTCAAAAAGACGGAATCATTAGAGGAATATAATCTCATTTATTAAAGCGAACTCCAACTTGGTTAACATAGAAATAGATAAGCTGGGCAAGCGATTTAACCGAGAATGGATTTTCAGAAATCTTAGTTATTCAATTCCTGCAGGAAATAAATTGGTTGTAACTGGGGCAAATGGTTCGGGTAAATCTACTTTTTTATTAATGCTTTCGGGTTATGTATTAGCAAGCGAAGGAAATATTGAATGGAAAAATAGCGAAGGAAAAATCATTGACAAAAACGATTATTATCATCACATTTCTATTGCTTCACCTGCAATGGAATTAATAGAAGAATTTTCTCCGCTCGAATTAATAAAACATCAAGCTTCATTTAAAAAATACCAACGCAATTTATCACCAAACGAAATTATTGAAATTGCTTATTTAGAAAACAGTAAAGACAAAGCAATTAAAAATTTCTCTTCAGGAATGAAACAACGTTTAAAATTAAGTTTTGCCGTTTTAAGTGATTGCCCCGTTTTATTATTGGATGAACCCATCATTAATCTTGATTTACAAGGCATACAATGGTACAAACAATTAATTACGAAATACGCATCTCATAAAACAATTGTAGTTTGTAGTAATAAAGTAAAAGATGAATATGAGTTTTGCTCATAGGGAAATTTCCATAAATGATTTTAAATAAATCATTTTGAGATTACTTCGCCTATTTTTTTCAATCCTGTTTCCAAACTTTTTTGTATAGCTGTAAATTCTTCTTTCTCTTTACCAACGTACATGATAAGAACATCCATTTTGATTTCCTTTTTCACAAGTTCAGAATAAAAATTTGGCTTAGCATGGCGATATGCTTCCCTAATTCTACGCTTCATTAGATTACGATCAACTGCGCGTTTGTACAAACGTTTTGGGACAGTAATTAACACACGTGCAGGATAACTGCTTTCGAATTTATTTACTTTCCAAAAAATCTTCAGTGGGTAAAAAGTTTTTGAGCTACCCGATTTATAGAGTAGCTCAATATCTTTTTTGCTGCAAAGTTTTTCTGCTTTCCTAAACGTAAACATGTGTTTAGCGTTTATTTACTTCCTTAATATAATTATCGATAGCGGTTGCCATCGAAGGAGTTTCTTTAGTTGGTGCAGCAATATCTAAACGCAAATTATGCTTTCTTAATTCCTCACAAGCTGCGTGGCCAAAAGCACCAATACGTATATCGCCTTGCTTAAAGTTAGGAAAATTTTTAAATAATGACTTAATTCCCATTGGTGTAAAAAACACCAACACATCATAATCTAACTTCCCATTAAAATCCGATAAATCGGCACATACGGTACGATAAAAAGTTGCTTTAGAATAATTCAACTTCATATCATCCATAAAATCCGCAATTTTCTCGCGGTGTACATCAGACACTGGCAATAAAAATTTTTCGTCTTTGTGCTTTTTAATTACATCAACTAAATCATTTATTGTTTGTTGTCCGTAAAATATTTTACGTTTACGATACTGAACATACTTTTGCAAGTAGTAAGCAATTGATTCAGATAAACAAAAGTACTTAGTGGTTTCAGGCACTGTGTAACGCATTTCATTGCACATTCTGAAATAATGATCGATAGCAACACGGCTAGTTAAAATAACAGCATTGTGCTCCATTAAATTAATGCGCTGCGCACGAAAATCACGAGCAGGCACAGGATCTATTTGAATAAACTGACGAAAATTAATTTTTACGTTATGTTTACGAGCTAGTTCTAAAAAAGGAGATTTTTCACTTTCAGGTTTAGGTTGAGAAATTAAAATGGTTCTAACTTTAACACGAGGACTATTTTTATCTGCTTCAACATAAATAGGACCTGGATTAACAAGTACTTTCTTAGAAACCTTTGGTGCTTTTTTTTCAGCTACAGGTTTTTCAACTGCAACAACAGGTTTAAGGGCCTTTTCTGACTTAACTTCCTTAATCGGCTTTTGAACTTGTTTGTTTGAGCTAACACAACAGCCTTTTTTACTGCTGGTTTAGCAATGGCCTTTTTAGCTGAAGCCTTTTTTACAACTGCCTTTTTTGCTACCGAAGTAGATTTTGCAATTGGTTTTTTTGTGGATGCTTTACTTGAAGGTGCTGCAGCCGCCTTTTTGGTGCTTTTATTTTTAGCAGTAGTTGTTTTACCTTTTACTGCCTTTTTTGCTTTTTGCGCCATTGATGAAACCTTTACTTGTTTAGCTGAAAACCAAAATTCCGCTTATCAATATTTTAATTATAACGATTAACGGAATTATTTCCAAGCCGCAAAGGTACAAAAATAAATGGAAAATAGAAACGCCGTCGGAATTAATTAAAATGAGCATCCCTCTCACTAGTCTAAGTACATAAAATGTAGCGCAAATCACTAGTCCAACCACAATAAAGGATACGTTCGATATTTGAGAATACTCCAAAAATATTAAAGCAGGGTAAACAAACAGGCCTGCTCCTTTAATTGAAAGGAAGCTGTAATAGGAATATTCATCCGCCAATAACTGGTTACGTGTAAGAGAACCCATGATTTTCAAAAAAACAAATTTTACAAAATAACTTAAAACCACTAGAAACAGTAGAATTAAATAGAAATAAAAGTCATTGAACGAGTAAGGATAAAGCTTATAATACTCGTTTATTTTAAAAAGTAAAAATGGAAAATTCACTAGAAATAAAAAAATCAAAATAAGTGAAGAGCCCTTGTTTAAACGATAATCCTCCCTGATTAGTTGCTTAGCCGCATTAAAGGAAAAGAAAGACCGAATGAGAATGAAAAATTTCTTGGGGCTCGTAACGCGAATTAATACAACCAAACTTAGACCCAACATGAGTAAAACTGCAATCCAATAATTATCGTTTTTATCCAACAAAATACCCGAATTGTTTTTAATCGGCAATTGATGTGATGTAAAAATATGGTTTATAGGAGTAAGATTTACTGCCTTCGCTGGCAAGGAATCTTTTATCGTATCTGTTTGCAAGGGTTTCATTGAGAAGTACAAATATATTAGTAATTTATGCTTTAAGAATAAATATTCTGAATAGTTTTTAACGAGTACTATTCATTGAAAAAGCAAATTTGAACAAGTAAGAATTTTTAAATATTTGCTTGTACATATTAAGCTAATGCTGCACTTTTGTATCAAGAAATTAAAACAATTAAAAACAAAACAATATGAAAACAATTTTACACAACATGAAAAGCAAAATTGCAGCTACGGCTTTAGCAATTTTAGGCTTTGGAGCTATTAATGCTCAAACCTGCGGAGTAAGTGGGGTACCTAGTTATAATGGGAATGGAGTAATGAACATGATGGTTCAAGCTTCCTTTCCGGTAGGTTGGACATCTTATGTTACAGTAGATTTTGGCGACGGTGGCAGTTTTACTGGAAATACTGGTGCTCAATCTTACACAACAACTCATACATATACGCAAAATGGAACGTATGGTGTTATGACTAACATTTATGCTTATGACCCAAATGACTCAATGCAATATTGCAATCTATATGATTTAGATACTTTAGTAATAAATGACTTAACTCCATCAGGTGGTGGTTCTTGCAATATGCAGGTAACAGTTTCTGCTTACGGAACTAGCGACAGTACCGCACTTATTTTTACTACAGCTTCAAATCCTTTTACCTATAGTTATATAACAATTGACGGACAATTTTTCCCAAATGTTGATAGCATGGACTACACTTTTACTCAAGCTGGCGCGCACGATATTTGTTATTATGCTGATTACTCAGATAGTACAACTTATTGTTATGATTCAACTTGTATTATCTATACATCTGTTGGTCCTAATGGAGGTGGTGGCCCAAGCCAATGCCAAGCTGCATTCTATATTTGGCAAGATTCGACCAACATTCTTGGTGATGGTTGGTTAGGATTAAATTTATCTTCAGGCGCAGCTGCATTATCTTATTCTTGGGACTTTGGAGATGGAAACACTTCAACTCAAGCTTACCCAATACACACCTACAACACGCCAGGCAATTACGTAATTTGCTTAACAATTGCTGACGCAAACGGTTGTACAAGTTCAACTTGTGATTCTTCTGCTGCTTTTAGAATGATTCAAAGTCAACTTTCTACAAATGCAGTTATTGGTTCATTAACAGTTAGTGCACCAACTGGAATTACAGAACATAAATCAGTTATCTTATCTTCAAGCGTTGCTCCAAACCCAATGGCTGATTTAACAAATGTAAATTTTGAATCAGAAAAAACTATGAAAGGTAAAATTGAAATTGTGAATGTATTAGGTGAAGTTTCTTTCTCTCAAGAAATCAATATTTCAAACGGGGCAAATTCTGCAAGTATTAATACAGAAAACGTAACTAGCGGAATTTATTTCTTACGTATTGTTTCTGATAACAAAACCCTATCTACAATTAAAGTAGTTAAATAAGAAACAAATAATTTTGATTAAAAAACTGCTTGTTCCTGAGGCACTCGAGGGCACAACCACTTTTTTATGCAGTAACTTTTACAGCAAACAACTCGGTAAGTTTATTCACCACAAAATCAACTTCTTCTTTTGTATTGTATTTACAAAAAAAAACGAACAGAGGCTCTATCCATATCAGCGCCAATGCCACGTAATACATGCGAACCTTGGTTACTACCTGATGAACAAGCACTACCACCTGAAGCAGCAATACCATTAATATCTAAATTAAACAACAACATTTCTGCATTATCTGATTTAGGGAAACGACAATTTAAAACAGTGTATAAACTATGCGCATCTTCTTCTCCATTAATTTCCGTACCTGGAATATTTTTTTGAATTTGCTCGCGCATGTATGTTTTTAAATGCTGGATGTGATCCTGATGCTGTTTCATTTCAGCATAACAAATATCCAATGCTTTTGCTAAACCAACAATACCCGAAACATTTTCTGTTCCACCACGCATGTTACGCTCTTGTGCGCCGCCATGAATAAATGGATTAATTTTTACTGCATGATTAATATATAAAAATCCAACTCCTTTTGGTCCGTGAAATTTATGAGCTGCGCAAGTAACTAAATGAACTTTCATTTCAGGTAAATTCATTGCATAATGACCCATTGTTTGCACGGTATCACTATGAAAAATAGCATTGTACTTTTCGCAAAGAGAACCCACTTTTTCAATTGGAAGCAAAGTTCCAATTTCATTGTTTGCGTGCATCAAGGAAACAAAACTACGCTCGTTGTTTTTTAGTAGTTCTTCTAAATGTGCTAAATCTACATTTCCCTTTGCATCAATATTTACCCAGCTTAATTTTATCTTGCCTTCTTTCTCTAATACTTGTAAAGTATGTTCAACCGCATGATGCTCTATTTTAGAACTAATAGCATGTTTGATGTTGTGAGTAGCAATGGTTTGAACAATTGCCATGTTATCAGCTTCTGTTCCACCACTTGTAAAAAATATTTCGGCAGGAGTTACGCCTAAAAGTTTTGCAACTGTTTTTCTAGAAGTTTCAATTGCTGAACGCGTTCTTCTTCCAAATGCATGAATAGAAGAAGGATTTCCAAATTCTTCTTTTAAATAAGGAAGCATTGCTTCAAATACTTCATTATCTAATTTTGTTGTTGCGGCGTTATCTAAATATACTTTCATCTGCTTTATACTATTTTACAAATTTCTTTAATTCAATCGTTATACAAAAATCTAAACATTCCAATCATTAGCAATTGGATTAAAATGCCATTTGAAATCCTGCTCTAATGCCAAATGGTGATTTCACTTGCTCTTTATAAGTTAATCTCCAAAACGCATCTACTCTAAAAAACTTAAAAATATTTTCTATACCAACACTTGCTTCTTGATATGGGATTTTCGGATTAAACGAATGTAATGTAGTTGGGAAAATTAATTCTCTTTTGTTTTTATCAGTTACACTTCCAAACAATACTTTATACGTAACTACTTCTCTCCATTTTAAACGTTTTAACAAAGGAATCTTATTTAAAAATAAACCTTCGAAATGATGGAACATCCAAAACGATGCGTATTGGTCGCTTGCAAACTCATAATAATTCATCATGTTATAAGACATGTAATCATAAATATATGTTTGATTTCCACCATGCAATTCCATTAAAGGATATGGCACATTACCCCAAATTTTTCCTCCTTCAATTGAGAAATCGGTATATCCCAACAATTGTCCAAAACGGATACGATCGTTAATATTTAAAACTACTTTGTGATAATCATATTGCCCCTCGTAAACTTGTTTCAATGATTTTATATAAGTAAGTTGTAAAATAGGATATTTTGTTCCTAAGCTTGTGCGTGTAAAATCACCGTTAATGTATTTCTCATCAAATGCAAAACGAGTTGTAAATCTTATTTCACTTGTTCTTATAAAAGATTTTTGAACAGTGTCACCTTTCCCCTTTTCAAAATCATAACTAAAACCACCAACAGGAGAAAGCTTGCGGTTTACGAAAGTAATTTTGTTCGAAAAACCTTGAAACCACTCGTGATCATACCATAGTTGTGTTTGCTCAACACGTGTTAAACTGTTTAAAGGTGTTCTTCTAAAAAAAGATGCAAAGAAATTATCTTGCGAAAATCCATTTTGACTTTGCCCTAAAATCTCCAAATCACTTTTATAATTTACACCAACTAATTGTCGGTACGGTTTTTTCGACAAGAAAGTTTTAAAGCCTGCCGAGTATTTCCATTCTTCATCTCGCGTTCCATAGGCTGTGTAACCACTTATCTCGTACCATCTGCTAAACTTACTCGATGTTCGTCCTCCAAAACGAAAACGTGGGCCTTCTAATTGATTATACGACATCAAATTAAAATATGGCCCTATTTCAAAATTTCCAATGGTCTTATATCCTGCAACCAGCACGCTTATCACACTTACCCAACTTCGATAAATAGGCAAGGTTTGAATGGTGTCAATCATTTTATAAATCTTTTGCTCATTAGCGGTGAGTGAATCATGCCGGGCGGTATTCCAAAATTCCTCTGTTTTTTTTGTGGCATCCGCTTCAACAACAATATTATCGCCGAACTTGAAAAAATCATTTTCCTTTGGTTTATTTACTACAATATTTTTATACGAGGTAGTTTTTCTTCCATAAATACCAACTCCTTCTTTTTTACTTATTCCAATATCAGGTTGAAAATCGATTACCAATCTATCCTTTGAAAGCATCCACACACTATCTTCCAAACTAAATTCCTGAATAATATTTGCAGCAGTAATAAAGTTAATGTTTGCATCATTCGGAATACTCATCTCCAAACGCTTAACGCCAAAGGTTGAATCAGCAATCCACAAATTACCGCTAAATAATAATTCTTGTTTTCTGCGTGGCTTAAAACGAATATGGTAGCACCATTTACCGTCGATGTACAAACTATCTTCTAAATAAAACTTGTAATTAAAAATGGCATTGTCGCAAACTGGCGATTTAAAGTTTTTACCGAACACCAAAATGTCGTTATCATACACATTTACATTTTGGTACATATCACCCATTACCTGCGACACACTTTGGTTTTCGAAGCCTGTGATTTTACTAGCTTTAATTATTTCTTTCTTTTGCTTAGGGTCATCTCTATAATAAAACTCAGAAAGAGTTTCAATCATAAACAATGGGAGAAATGCCTTTTCGGAAGAATTGCTGCTATCCACATTATCAAAAATAAATTTCACTGGTTTAAAAGCACGTTTATCTTTTAAGTTTTTAGGAATATTATTTAAATCGAATTCTAATTTATTATAGGCTTCGTATTGATAACCTGAAAGTTTACGTTTGTTATTTATTTCCTTGTGAGCAATAACCGCTTTAATGTATTTATGTGCAGGATTTTCGCCTGGATTAATTACCACTTCATTTAAAGAAACACCCTCTTCAAATAATTCCAATGGCACATTTACATTTTGCGAAATACCTTTTTTAATTGCAACAGAAAAACGCTTGTAGCCAACATAAGAAGCTACAATTGAATCGCCTTTTTGTGCCGTTTTAATTGAATAATTTCCATCAAAATCTGAAGTTGCCCCAGAAGTAGTGCCTTTTAAAATAATATTTACAAACGGGAGCGGTTCTTTGGTTTTAACATCAAAAACTTTTCCGCTAATAACGATTTGCGCAAAAGCGGGGCAAACAATTATTACCAACAAAACGGTAAAAATATTTCGTTTAAAAATGCTCATTTTAGAAGGCATGAAGATAAGAAATTTTAGCTTATGCCATTAGCCTTGCAAAAGTGCTTCCCAATACTCAGCTCCGCGGCGCGTATGAGGAATGACAATTGTTCCGCCAACAATATTTGCCACTGCAAAAATCTCGTAAACTTCTTCGGTTGTTAGGCCTTGCTCATGGCATTTTCCTAGGTGATATTTGATACAATCATCGCAACGTAATACCATACTTGCTACTAATCCCAACATTTCCTTGGTTTTAACATCTAAAGCGCCTGCTGCGTAAGTATTGGTATCTAAATTAAAAAGTCGTTTTATTACTAGGTTATCCTTGCCTAAAATTACATCATTCATTTTAGCACGATAATCGTTGAATTCCTTTATTGAATCGCTCATAAAAATTAAATTTATTCGCTAAAATAGGGTAAATAAGGCTTATTTGCGGTACTTGTTTTCAACATATTTCGAAACGAAAATGCTGATTTCATACAAGCAATAAATTGGCACAAACACCAACATTTGAGAAGTAATATCGGGTGAAGGAGTAATTACAGCAGCTAAAATTAACAAAACAACCACTGCATGTTTTCTAAATTTACGCATAAATGCAGGGGAAAAAATGCCCATGCGTGTTAAAAAGTAAACAATGATAGGCATCTCAAACACCAAGCCAGTGGCTAAAACCAAAGTAGATACCAATGAAATATAATCATCAATGGTAGGTAAAGTTTGAATGAATTTTTCGGTTGTAATGTTGTAATTTCCTAGAAATTGCACCGACATCGGAACAATAATAAAATAAGCAAAAACAACTCCTAGTAAAAATAAAAGTGAAGAAATAAGGACGAAACCACGTACTGGCTTGGTTTCTGTGTTTTTTAATGCTGGGCGAATAAAACGCCAAATTTCATAAAGTATATAAGGGAATCCTAAAATTAAACCTCCCAAAAACGAAATCCATAAATGCGTTGTAAACTGGCCCGATAATGAATTACTAATTAAAGAAAAATTAATTTCCTTCACGCACAAACCCTCTACTCCACCTAATTTATCAGATAAACGACATAATTGCTGATAGGTAATAAAATCAACACGTAATGGCCCAAATATAATTTCTCCAAACACAAAATCTGGGAAACAAAATACCACAATAGCAAGCACCAGAACAACTACGGTGGACCTAACTATGTGCCAACGCAGTGCTTCTAAGTGATCCATAAAGCCCATTTCTGCTCCCGGATTTTTACCTTTTCCTCCAAATAATGCCATTGCGGATGCGAAAATACAAATGATTTACCATTTTAAGGTATTTTAATAGCTTCTATGGCAAAGAATTTGCTAAGAGTAGTTAATTTTATACCTTCAACACTTGATTATTGAATAGCATGAAGACTAAATTTTTTACTTCTTACCCTATTATTATCCTTTGCGGGCTATGCTCAACATGATAATAATACCAATGTGCAACATGGGCTAGTAAAATGGATGACTTTTAAAGAAGCTCAAGAAGCAAACAAAAAACAATCGCGACCCTTACTAATTGATGTTTACACAGATTGGTGCGGTTGGTGTAAACACATGGTAAAAACAACTTATTCGGATCCTGGATTAGCAAATTACATTAACACCTATTTTTATCCAGTACAGTTTGATGCTGAAACACATGACACCATCGAATACAATGGAATGAAATATTGGAATACAGGTACAGAAAAAAAATCGCCACACCAATTAGCAGTTAAAATGCTGAACGGACAATTATCCTACCCTTCAACCATTTTTGTAAATAATAATTTTCAATTTAATTTATTATCACAAGGTTATTTGGATGTGAAAAAAATTGAGCCACTACTGATTTTTACTGTCGAGAATGTTTTTAGAACAACGCAATACGAAACCTTTAGAGAAAACTTTGAACGTACCTTTTACGACACATCAAAAATAAAAGACGATGTAAAATGGTATACAATTAATGAAGCACTAGCTCTGCAAAAAACGAAGCCAAAGAAAATAATTGTAGATACCTACGCAAGTTTTTGTAATTCATGTAAAGTAATGAGCAAAACAGTTTACAATAATAAAGATGTTGCAAAATATTTAAATGATAATTTTTATCTCGTTGATTTAAATGTAGAGTTTAAAGAAGATGTAGAATTTAAAGGACAAGTTTTTAAAACGGGGCAAGTTCCAAATTATCCCTTTCATCCTATAACACTTGAAATGACTAGGAAAAACCTTACTATTCCTTCTATGAGCGTTTTAAATGAAAACTTAGATATTGTGGATGTAATTCCTTTCTACCTTGATGAAGAAGTTTTATTACCAGTACTCCATTTTTATGGAGAGGATAAATATAAAACGATGAAGTGGGAAGATTTTTTGAAAGAATTTAAGGAAGGAAAAAAATAAAACTTAATTCATTTCCTTTATCACCTTTACTGTTTCCGTTAGCATATCATCCGTGTAATCTAAATGCGTTACAAAACGAATAGTATGTTTTCCAAAAGGAACTACTTTAATGTTTTTATCTAACATCGTAGCTGCAAATTTTTCAGCTGTCATTTCAGGCTTAAAATTTACGATTACAATATTTGTTTCAACTGGCATTACATTATCTACAAATGACAATGGATTCAATGCATTACCAATTTCTCTTGCTCTTGCGTGGTCTTGCTTCAATAACTTAATATTATTATCCAAAGCATAAATTCCTGCTGCTGCTAAAATACCCACTTGTCTCATACCACCCCCAAACACCTTACGTGCGCGACGAGCGTTTTTTATGAAATCTTTAGTTCCTAATAATAATGAGCCCGCTGGCGTTCCTAATCCTTTTGATAAACAAACAGAAATACTATCAAATGCATTTCCCCAATCTTGAGTAGATTCATTTGTTTCAACTAAGGCATTAAAAATTCTTGCCCCGTCTAAATGCAAAGCCAATTTTTTATCCTTACATAATTTTGTAATTGGCAATACATCATTTAATTTATAAATGCTTCCACCTGCTTTGTTAACCGTATTTTCAAGGCTCACTAAAGAAGTACGTGTTAGCCAATCAAAATCTCCATTTATATTTTGTTCTATTTGCCCCGCTGTAATTCTTCCTCTATCACCTTGCAATAATTTTGCTTGTACGCCTGAGTTCGAAGAAATTCCACCGCCTTCATAATTATAGATATGAGAATTAACATCGCATAGCACTTCATCTCCAGGGCGTGTATGAACTTTAATGGCTATTTGATTCGTCATAGTTCCGCTTGGGCAAAACAATGCAGCTTCCTTTGTTAAACATCGCAGCAACTTTTTGCTCCAACTTTATTACAGTTGGATCTTCATTAAAAACATCATCTCCCACTTCTGCATTTATCATGGCCTCAAGCATAGTTTTACTAGGCTTTGTAACGGTATCACTTAAATCTATAATCATACAATTAATTAATAATGTGTCCTCAAAAATAGCTTAAAACACTAAGAATTAAATATATTTGTAAAAGAATTTTACATGAGAAAAATTGCCCTGTTTATAAGTTTATATTGCTTTTGCGATACTTTCATTTGCACAAACAACCTTTCAAAACAATGGTGCACCCAATAATCCTCACACGCTTTATGCCTTTACCAATTGTACTTTGCATGTTGATTTTGAAACAGTAATTAATAACGCAACACTTGTTGTAAAAGACGGCTTAATTGTAGAAAGTGGTGAAAAAATCACTTTACCACAAGGCGCAGTTGTTACCGACTTAAAAGGCAAACATATTTATCCTGCATTTATTGAAATGTACAGCGATTATGGAATGCCAGAAGTAAAACCGAGTCAACGTAACTGGGGAAGCGCACAAATGGAATCGAACCAAAAAGGTGCGTATGGTTGGAACCAAGCAATTAAAGCAGATGTAGAAGCTTACAAACTTTATACTAATAATCCTAAACAAGCCGATGAATTAAGAAAACTAGGATTTGCAACAGTACTTACTTCACAAAAAGATGGAATTGTTAGAGGTAGCGGGGCATTGGTTAATTTAAGTAACAAAAAAGAAAACGAAAATATAATTACAGATAAAGCTGCTGCATTTTATTCGTTTAGAAAAGGAAGTTCAACACAAGATTACCCAAGCTCTTTGATGGGCTCTATTGCTTTACTGCGCCAAACGTATTTAGATGCACAATGGTACAAGGAAACAAAAAATAAAACTGAATACAACATTTCATTGGATGCATTTAATAATTTGCAAACCCTTCCGCAAATTTTTGAAGCGAATGATAAATTAAATGCTTTGCGTGCTGATAAATTAGGCGATGAGTTTAAAGTAAAATACATCATTAAAGGTAAAGGCGACGAATACCAACGCATTGATGAAATATTTAACACCTTTAATAAATTTATCATCCCACTTAATTTTCCTGAAGCATTTGATGTGGAAGATCCTTATGATGCTGAAATGGTTACCATGGGCGAATTAAAACATTGGGAAATGGCTCCAGTAAATGCTAAAATTTTAGCGGAGAATGGAATTCAGTTTGCATTTACAACGGCTGACTTAAAAGACAAAAAGAATTTCTTAAAAAATTTACGTAAAGCCGTGCTATATGGTTTAACCGAAAAGAATGCCTTAAAAGCATTAACCGCTACACCTGCTCAACTACTAGGTGTTGCTGATAAAGTTGGAAGCATTAAAAAAGGAATGATTGCGAATTTCTTTATTACATCCGACAATTTATTTAATGAAGATGCAAGCATTTACGAAACATGGGTAAGCGGTGAGCAATACATTTATGGCGACATGAATGCATTAGACTTAAAAGGAAATTATGAATTAAACTACGCAGACAAAAAATTAAAAACAGAAATTAAAGGCGAAAAAGACAAACCAGAAATGTTTATTACCATTAAAGATTCTACTAAAGCAAAAACAACAATTGTACTTAAAAACAACATTGCGACCTTTAGCTACAAACAAGATAGCTTAACACTTATTCGTTTCTCGGGCAATTATGATGAAGCTACTAAATTGGTTGCAGGGCAATGCCAGCTTGCAGATGGAACTTGGGCTAAATTTGAATTAAAATACATTTCGGCACTTGAAACAAAAAAGGAAGAGCCTAAAAAGAAAGCGGAAATAAAAATGGGTGAAGTTATTTATCCATTTACAGCATACGGAAAACCAGAGACTCGCGAGAACATCATTAAAAAATACAAAAACAGATTAGGTGCTATTTTAATTAAAGACGCTACCATTTGGACCAACGAAGCAGAGGGTAATTTAAAAGAATACGATGTATATGTTGTTGATGGGAAAATTGTACGCATTGCAGAAAACATTGATGCGCCTCAAGGAGCTTTTGCAAAAGTGATTGATGGAAAAGGAAAACATTTAACTGCTGGTATTATTGATGAACATTCGCATATTGCAATTAGCAGCGGTGTTAACGAAGGCGCAAAAGCATCGAGTGCAGAAGTTAGAATTGGTGATGTATTAAACTCAGAAGACATAAACATTTATCGCCAACTTGCAGGTGGTGTTACTACTGCTCAGTTATTGCATGGCTCAGCAAATCCTATTGGTGGACAATCATCATTAATTAAACTACGTTGGGGAATGGCTCCTGAAGATTTGAAGTATGAAAAAGCAGATGGCTTTATAAAATTTGCCTTAGGTGAAAACGTAAAACAAAGTAATTGGGGAGATGCTATACCAACTCGTTTCCCGCAAACACGTATGGGTGTAGAGCAAGTGTATTATGATTTTTTTACACGTGCGAAAGAATATAATGATGCTTGGAAATTATTTAATGATGGAAAAGCAAAAGATAAAATTGCCCCGCGTAAAGATTTAGAAATGGAAGCCATTAACGAAATCTTAAACAAAAAACGTTTTATTACTTGCCACTCGTATGTACAAAGCGAAATTAATATGCTAATGAAAGTGGCAGACAGCATGGGCTTTAAAGTAAATACCTTTACACATATTTTAGAAGGATACAAAATTGCAGACAAAATGAAAGAGCACGGAGTTTCTGCTTCTACCTTTGCTGATTGGTGGGCTTACAAAATGGAAGTAATGGATGCGATACCATACAATGCTGCAGTACTTACTAAAATGGGAGTTAACACTTCTATTAACAGTGATGATGCCGAAATGGGACGACGTTTAAACCAAGAAGCTGCAAAGGCTGTAAAATATGGTAATTTAACGGAGGAAGAAGCTTGGAAATTATGTACACTTAACCCTGCTAAAATGTTGCACATTGATGATAAAGTAGGAAGTGTAAAAACAGGAAAAGTTGCTGATTTAGTTTTGTGGAGCGATAACCCTTTAAGCATTTATGCAAAAGCAGAAAAAACAATTGTTGACGGAATTATTTATTACGACAATGCAGAAGACGCTAAGCTAAGAGAAGAAATTAAAAAAGAACGCACCCGTATCATTGCTAAAATGATGGAAGAAAAGAAAAAAGGTGGAACAGTTGTTAAACCAAGTGGCAAGAAACCTAAGCTTTATCATTGCGAGACTTTGGAGGGAGAATAATAATTTCATAAGCTAATTCCTTAAAAACAAAATTTCTCATGAAAATAAAATTATCTACCTTTTGTTATTTATGTCTTAAAGAAGATGGTAATACAAAAGAAGCATATGATAATTTAATTAAAGAAATGGGTGGAAATGAAAAACATCTTACTGAATTAAATAATGAAAACCTATATGAATTTACGTGCCCTAGAGGTCATAAAACATATAGTCAATTATCAGAAGAAAAATATGTAATTCTATTTGATTTAGGTTCATTAGCTTTATTAGATGGTTATTCTAAAGAGGCAGTTTCAACTTTCTCAAGCACATTCGAAAGATTTATTGAGTTTTGTATAAAGGTAATTTGTATTAATAGATCAACTTCCAATGACTCATTCTTGAAGACATGGAAAGCAATGATACGGCAATCTGAAAGGCAAATTGGGGCATTTTATATCTTACAACTTCTAGAATTTGGCGAAACAAAGTATATGATGGATGAAAACCGAATTGCTTTTAGAAATAAAGTTATTCACCAAGGCTATATCCCAAAATCATCAGAAGCTATAGAATATGGAGAATATATACTTTCGTTGATTGATCAAATTCTAATTGAATTCCAAATTAAAATGCCTGAAAGCCTAAATAAAGCTCATTTTCTCAAAATAATGGAAAATGGTAAAATTATTAAAGACAACGTTTCCCTTTCTACTTCATCTATGCCTACAATAATTAAAAATCGAGAATTATGGAGGGATCAATCAGGGAAGATTAATTTTAGCAAAGCATTATTGTCCCTTCAAGAAAATAGCTTCTATAAAGACTTTTACAATAAAGGTATTTAATCAAAAAGTACAGCAACCAAAATCGACTTTATAAAGTCACTCTAAAGTGTACTTCAAATTTTTAATCACAATGATTAATTAAGCTTCTCCACCCAATCCCCATGTTCCTTAATCAAAGAGATAAGTTCATCAACGGCTTCTTCGGCTGGTACATTTTTCTTTACTACTTCTTTGCCTTTGTATAAGGAGATTTTGCCTACTCCTACACCAACGTATCCGTAATCAGCATCGGCCATTTCGCCTGGGCCGTTTACGATACAACCCATGATGCCAATTTTAATTCCTTTTAAATGATCGGTACGCACGCGTATTTTTGCGGTGGTTTCTTGTAAATCAAATAAGGTACGTCCGCAACTTGGGCAAGAGATGTACTCGGTTTTTGAAATACGTGTACGTGCCGCTTGCAATGTTCCAAACACAGTTGAGTTTAAGATAACAGGTGTAACACAATTTTTTTGTTTTACCCAAACGCCATCTCCCATGCCATCAATTAACAATGCACCCACATCGGTAGCTGCATATAATTGAAATAATTGCTCGCTTAGCTCCGCATAATTGCGTTTAATAATTACAGGCAATTCACATTTGTTTAATTGCAAATCAATAAACATACGGCGCAACTCAGCCATAGCATGGCTATTGAAGGTGTCTAAAATTAAAACAACATTTTTATGGCCTTTAATTTTATTAATAAAGTCTTCTGTTAAAACAATATGATCAGCAACTACAAAATTTAATTCTGCACTTGTTTTTTCTGATTTAAAAAATTCTTCTCCACAAAATAAAGGATACGAGCGCAGTTTATTTGATTGCTCTTTCCATACTTCTGAATTATAAATAATGCCTAGTGTACCAGGTATTTCAAAATCTACTTTATTGTTTCCTGCATAAATATAATCTACAGCCATGTCGCTTAGATTCCATTTATCTAATTGCACCGAGTAGTTGTATCCGTAAGCAAATAAATTAGCTGCAGTTATTGTTTCCTTGTCACTTAAATCTGCAATAACACGTGTAACATTATGATTACCTAAATTAATTACTTCGCGCGTTTGCATGCGTTGATGCGCAGTTGGGTCGTAAGGCAATTCGGTAACAGCTTTAATTTTAGCATGCCCCGTTCTTTTGCTATAACGTTCAACCAAATCACGCGCAACCGGAATTTCTAATTCAGGCTCTTCGGTTAAACTTACACGTACTGTATCTCCCAAACCATCTTCTAATAATGTTCCAATACCAACTGCAGATTTTATTCTTCCGTCTTCACCTTCACCTGCTTCGGTTACACCTAAGTGTAATGGGTAGTTCCAGCCTTTGTCCATCATTTTTGCAACCAACAAACGATAGGCTTCCACCATCACTTGCGTATTACTTGCTTTCATCGAGAGAACAATGTTGTGATAATTTTCATCTTCACAAATACGTAAAAACTCAAAAGCCGATTCAACCATGCCCAGCGGCGTATCACCATAACGACTTAAAATACGATCGCTTAAGGAACCGTGGTTAGTACCAATACGCATAGCAGTTCCGTACTCCTTACAAATTTTTACTAAAGGAATAAAACGTTTGCGAATTCTATCTAACTCTTCTACGTAAGCAGAGTCGGTATAATCAATGTGTTCAAATTTCTTTTTATCGGCGTAGTTACCTGGGTTAATACGTACCTTCTCAATAATGCGTGCAGCATGCTCTGCAGCGTTGGGGGTAAAATGTATATCGGCAACAAGTGGTGTGTTATAACCACGAGCTTTTAATTCTTTCTTAATTACTTCTAAATTTTTTGCTTCATTTAAACTTGGAGCAGTAATACGCACCAACTCACAACCTGCATCAATCATACGAATACTTTGCTCAACCGTAGCAATGGTATTCATTGTATCAGTAGTTGTCATTGATTGAATACGGATGGGATTATCACCACCAAAACCAACTTCACCCACCATTACCTCGCGCGTAACAAAACGACTGTACTCAGTTAAACTATTGCAATACTTAATCATAGAAATAAAATAAAGCCCTAATTTACGGATTTTGTGGGAATGCGAAACCCAATGAAATTGTGAAGATTTATGAAAATTCCTCAGTTTTGACAAAACATTTATAAGGAATGCAGCGCAAAGTGTAAACAACAACAATTTTCTTTGTTTTATTTTTACCGCATGAAAAACAAAGCACTTATTTTCATTTTAAGTTTATTGGCTTGTTATGCTGCGGCATTTATTGGATCCTTTGCAACCATTGATGCAATAACAGGATGGTACACCACCATTGTAAAACCATCATTTAATCCACCCAACTGGATTTTTGGACCAGTGTGGACTTTGCTTTATACCTTAATGGGAATTTGTTTTTATTTGATAAATATCTCTGAGCATCCAAGTAAAGTTTTTGTAAGAAAACTATTTATTGTGCAACTTATCTTAAATGCATTTTGGAGCATTTTGTTTTTCAATTTTCATGCCTTAGAATTTGCAATTGTAGATATATTATTGTTGCTTTTTGTTCTTATACTCATTGCCATAAAAGGAAAAGAAATTAGTATTTGGTGCAGAATACTTTTTATCCCTTACATACTTTGGGTAAGCTTTGCAACTATTCTGAATATAAGTATTTGGTGGTTGAACTCTTAATTCCATTTTGCAGAACAAAACAACCCTTTTGCAGACAAACACCTCCCTATTGCATAATACTTTTTCTAATCATTTGCTAAGGCTCTACTTTTGATTTATATAATCACTAAATTTATAAATTATGAAAAAGTTAGCTGTAGTATCATTACACATTGCTTATTGGGGAATGTATTTATTTGTTGTTTCATTAATGATAGCAATGATGAATATGGACAATCCTCCACATTTTACTTTAAGTCAATTTTTGCAGGTCATAGCTTTTTCACCTTTGAGTCAAGCTGCTATTATACCAGGCTTAATAGGATTTTATAGTTTTTACAATGTGCTATTCAGCAAATACCTTTCTCAGAAAAAGGTATTAAAATTTATTCTTGCGTCAATCATTGTTGGTATTATTGCTGCTACAGCAGCTGAAATAATTATGTACTTCACACCTGGAAACCAAGCATCATGGAGTGTTGGCACCTGCATTGCAATGGGACTTTTCCTTGCCTTCGTTTCCTTTGTAAATGGGATGTTAGGTTCGGTAATGAAAGGATTTATCACTTGGTATGGCGATATTAAAGTAAAAGTTGAATTAAATAAAAAGAATCATGAAATGGAATTAGAGTTAATGAAAGCTCAAATAAATCCTCACTTTTTATTTAATACCATCAATAATATTGATGTGTTAATTCAAAAAGATGCAGTTAAAGCTTCTGAGTATTTGAACAAACTATCAGATATTATGCGCTTTATGTTGTATGAAGCTAAGTCAGAGAAAATTGAATTAACAAAGGAATTATCCTACATCGAAAAGTACATAGAGTTGCAAAGGATAAGAACTACCAATCCTAATTACATACAGTATGAAGTAAAAGGCAATCCAGCAAATAGATTAATTGAGCCAATGCTTTTTATTCCCTTCATTGAAAATGCTTTTAAGCATGCAGAAAACAAGAAGGTGGAAAATGCAATTCAAGTAAAATTAAATATTGATAACAATACTATTCGTTTCGAATGTGAGAATGCTTACTCTAATTCATCAGATTTAAAACCTGAGCACAGCGGATTAGGAAACGAATTAATTAAAAGAAGATTAGAACTATTGTATCCTAAAAAACATACTTTTGATGTAAAGAATGAAAACGGGATTTATAAAATTACATTAGTGATTTCAATATGAACATTAGTTGCATTATAATTGAAGATGAGCCACTGGCAATGGAAAGGACAAAGAGTTTTGTTTCAAAACTCCCTTTCCTAAATCTTCTTGCTTGCTTCGAAAGCGGCATTGATGCAATTGAATTTCTAAAATCAAACAAAGTTGATTTACTTTTTCTTGATATTAATATGGACGAACTTTCGGGCATTCAACTGCTCGAAAGCCTAAAAATAGAAAGCGAAGTGATTATTACCACTGCTTACAATGAATATGCGCTCAAAGGTTATGAATTAAATGTTACCGATTATTTATTAAAGCCATTTACCTTTGAGCGCTTTATTCAAGCAGCAAACAAAGCACAAAGCAACTTAGCAAAACATAAAACGGTAGAAGAAAAAAAATTCATATTCGTTAAAACAGAATACAGATTAGAGAAGATTTTATTGAATGAGATTCTGTACATCGAAGGGATGCGGGATTACAGAAGAATACATACCATCGATAAAAAGATCATGACCCTTCAAACATTCAAGGATTTGGAACTAGAAATTCCAGAAAATCTAATCTGCAGAGTTCATAAATCCTTTATGGTTTCGCTAGATAAAATAAATTCCATTGAAAGAGATAGAATTAAAATTAGAGATGTTTTAATTCCTATTTCAGAGACTTATAAAAAAAGATTTTTGGAATTGATAAATCATTCCTAAATCGCCTTACTAAACTTCTCTTCCTTAACTTCGCGTTGATGGTAACGCTCATCAAAACACATGCAGATATTACGAAGGAAGGTTTTTCCAGCTTGAGTAACGATTAGTTTATTTTGTGTAATTTCAACTAGTTTATCCTCCTTTACTTCTTGCAAACGCTTGTTAATCCTATCGTACATTTCTTGTCCAAACTCAGCAACGGAGAAAGTAGTTTCCAAATTACACATCACATTTAAAATGTGTTTGCGTAAAAATAAATCTTGCTCAGTTAAGGCATGCCCTCTAAATACAGGAATTTTATTTTCCTTAACGCAAGCAATGTATTCTTCAACTGTTTTAAGGTTTTGCGCAAAGCCTGTCCAGCTATCGCTTATGGAAGAAACGCCTAAGCCAATCATTAAATCGGTTCTACTAGCAGTGTAACCCATAAAATTACGATGCAATTTTTTGTTTTCCATGGAGGCAAATAACTCATCATTTGGCAAAGCAAAATGATCCATGCCTACTTCTAAATAACCTGCTTTCGAAAAATAGGTTAAGCCAATCTCATATAAATTACGTTTTACACCTTCTTCTGGTAAATCCATTTCAGTGAAACGTCTTTGTCCTGGCTTAATCCAAGGCACATGTGCATAACTATAAAATGCAATACGATCTGGTTTTAAGGAAATTACTTGTTCTAATGTATCAGTAACCGATTCAGCAGTTTGAAAAGGCAAACCATAAACCAAATCAAAATTAATAGATGTATATCCTATTTTGCGAGAAAGCTCAACTACATTTAATACTTCTTCAAAGGATTGATGGCGGTTAATAGCAACTTGCACCTTATCATCAAAATCTTGAATTCCGTAACTTACTCTATCAAAACCTAAATCAAATAATGTTTGCAAGTGGGATTCTAAAGTGTTTCCAGGGTGTCCTTCAAAACTAAAAGAATGTTCTTCGCAAATTTCTGCTTCGGCAAAAATTCCTTTAATTAGTTTAGATAAATTTTCTGCGCTAAAAAATGTTGGTGTTCCGCCACCTAAATGAATTTCTTTAATACGTGGTTTCTCATTAAATAAAGCCACATACATTTTCCACTCTTGAAGTACTGCGTTAATATATGGCTCTTCAACTCCATGATTTACAGTAATGCGTGTATTACAAGCGCAATACGTACATAGACTCTCGCAATAAGGCAAATGAATGTATAAACTAATTCCTTCCGATTTATTATACAATTGAAAAGACTGTTTTACCAAATTTTCCCATTGCTCTAAGTTTAATTGGTTATCCCAAAAAGGAACAGTAGGGTAACTTGTGTAACGAGGAACGGGAACATTATATTTAGCTATTAAACTCATAAGGTATTATTTCTTTGCAAACTTACGGAAAGTCTCTGGATGAATGTATCTAAAACTCCGGGTTTAACATGTGGCATTAACACAATTTTATACCATTCAACCGAAGAATCATGGGTATCAGGCACTAAAAAGAATTCTTTTGCTAGTTCGGAAGAAATGTATTTACTGCGCATACTAATAATATTTAAATAGGGATTGCGATAATACTCAACACCCAATTCTTCTAATGATTCACAAAAACTATGGGCTTTATCCATTAAGTTATTCATCTTAACTGTCCAACCAACAGAGCCGTGCGCGTGTAAAATCATCCAAATACAAACTGCATTAGCTCCTGATCGACTTCCAACCAAAGTAAAATCTTTTCCCTTTACATAAGAAGCATCATCGTTACATACGTGCTTTAAATAATTTTACGAACCAAAATATTCCAGTACCATAAGGTGCTTGCAATATTTTGTGTGCATCTATAGAAATTGAACTTAAATTTGGATTCTTAAAATTATACGGACTATCTACATTGGTAAATGGATAAATAAACCCGCCATAAGCTGCATCAGCATGTATCTTGTAATTCAGTTTTAATGCATTAAATAAATCAGCAACTTTTTTAATATCGTCTACACTACCAAACATGGTAGTTGCCATGTTAAGCACAACAATAAAATATTTTTTACCATGGGCAACAGCAGCCGTGATTTTTTCTTCTAAATCATGGATATCCAATGCTCTGCTAACTTCATTTACTTTAATTTGAACGGTGTCTAAAGCCAATAAATTAGCGCCTTTGGTCATTGAGTAATGTGAATCATCCGAAAACACAACTGCTATTTCATTTCGTTTAGCATCAAACTCATCAATATAAAAATTACGATACACCCATAAAGCTTGTATGTTTGCCTCTGTTCCACCAGACGCAACGTAACCATCATAACTATGAGGTTCTGCTTTAAACATTTCCTCGGCACAAATACGAATTACATCTTTTTCTATTTCTTGAGTTCCACTAAACATTTCTTCGTGCTCATCGCCTAAAGTGTGGCAACCAATGTGATTAGGGTTTGCAATTAATGTAGAAAGAAATGGAGCATCTTTTAAAAACGGGGCATCATCATAAAACACTTCTGTATCAAGGTATGTACCTGGAATACCTAAAATTAACTCACTTCTGTAATTTGCATTTTTACTTAAAGCTTCAAACACTTTAAGTTTAATTTTAGAGCTAGTAAGCTTAGGCCAAAACATATTTTATTTTTTAGTATGTGTAGTATCTGCAACCGGTAATGTGCAAGCGTGCGCTAGTTTATTATGCTGCGTATTGTTATGACAAGTTAATTCTTTAGCGTCATTCATTTTCGGGCTTATGTAAGGAATGCCCAAATTTAAATCCCCTAAAAATTAACAATACTGCCATTACCATCATAATAGTTGGAAGCGCTTTATTAATCCCAACTCTAAAGCGAGTGCTTAAGTATTCTTTAAAAAATATTACGCTGACCATCATTGGGAAAGTGCCTAAGCCAAAAAACATCATAAACATAGCTGACTCTTGCACTGTGCCTAAAGCCATAGCTGCTGCAATTGCCATGTAAACTAAACCACAAGGCAAAAGGCCATTTATCATTCCAACAAAAAACAAAGAAGAAATGGAACGCTTTTTAAATAAAAATTGCATTCCACTTTTTACAGAATAAAACCATTTGTTGTAATGAACTATAAACTTTGTTTTTGCAAATACATCAGGAATGATGTAAGATAAAAGGATTAATGAACCAAGCGCGATGGAAACAATTTGTTGAATTCCAATTAAAGAAAATCCTTTACCAACTAAGCCAATGATAGAACCAATGAGTAAATAAGTAATTGCTCTACCAGAGTTATAAAAAAGTGCAGCTAAAATCCGTGAAAAATTACTTTTAGTATTAAGCGGTAAAGCCATGGCTATCGGCCCGCACATACCAACACAGTGCAAGCTTCCGAATAAACCTAAACTAAATGCCGCAACAAAGAGTGTCATTTTATTGTAATTGGTGATTCTTTATAAAAATCTTTTCCTAAAACATTCCAACTGATTTTCATGGTATACTTACCAGGTGTTAACATTGAGAAAGGAATTAGTTGTTCTCCATTTGCATTAACTGCAATATCAACTCGTTTATCCTTTTTAGAATCGTATTGACAAAAGAATAAAACATCTCCTTTAATTCCACTAGCTACTTGCTCTTTAGGAAAACTAACTAACACGTCATTTGCATTAACTACAGACTTACCGTAGAATTTAAATCATTTGAATTATTCAGCGCGTCATTTTTTTGATATTTTAATTCCTGCGCATAATAATCTTTAGATTCAAGCTCAATATCCTGATTTGCACTCACAAAAACCAAAGTAACGATTAAGGCTACACAGGCTAAATACAATGCTGTTATTCTTACTCCCCAACTCATGATTTTACATTTTTAAATTATTTATTACTTACAGGTGCTAAAAATGTAGTTTCTGCCGTTTTTATCTGTTTTCCGTTACTATATAAATCGATATGTAATTTTGATTTTCTTGACTTAATATCTTTTTTACTTAAGTAAACAAAAAACTCTCCTTGTGTTAATCCGCCTGGTTTGGTGTACAAGTCCTTTCCAATCAACTCAAATTTTGCGTTAGGAAATTCACGTACTTTCATTTCAACTGGCAAACTATCTTTTGTTTTGTTCATCAACTTAATAGAGAACAAATTACTTATCTGATCATTCTCACGCTCTTGATACAACATGCCTTTTAGCTCGTATAATAGTTGCATCATAATCAGAACGAGAAACTAACAAATATGTTTCCAAACCAATTAACAAGAATAACACAATTGTATACGCTTTCATTCTTTTTGTGAATGTCAACTTTTTCTTATCCTTAATACCATTTTCAGAAGCGTAACGAATTAAACCTTTGTCCATTCCAACACCTTCCATAATGTTGTCGCAAGCATCAATACAAGCGGTGCAGCTTACGCATTCCAATTGAGTTCCATTTCTAATGTCTATTCCTGTTGGGCAAACTTTTACACACAAGCCACAATCAATGCAATCACCTCCTGCACGAACTTCATTCTTTTTAAACTTATGCCTACCTTCTCCTCTCACATAATCATAAGCAACTACAATCGAATCTTTATCCAATAATACACCCTGCATACGACCATAAGGACAAGCGATTAAACAAACCTGTTCGCGGAACCAAGTGTAAATGAAAAAGAAAGCAGAAGTGAAAATTAATAAAGAAATTAATGTTCCTGAGTTTTTTGATAAAGGTTCTGTAATCATTTTGAACAATTCATCTTTACCAATGATGTAAGATAAAAATGTATTCGCAATTAAAAACGATAACAAAAAGAAAAGCGATAGTTTTGAAACACGCTTTATTACTTTATCAGCATTCCAAGCTTGATTTTTTAATTGTTTTTGATGACTTGCATCTCCATCAATCCAAAACTCAATTCGGCGGAACAACATTTCCATGAAAATTGTTTGAGGGCATGCCCAGCCACAAAACACACGGCCGTATATGACTGTAAACAATGCAATAAAAACAATGAAGGTAATCATGCCAATACCAAAAACAAAAAAATCTTGTGGCCAAAATATTACTCCAAACAAAACGAACTTACGTTCCAAAATGTTTATTAAGAATAAAGGAGAGTCATTAATTTCAATGAACGGTATTCCAAAAAATAAAACTAAGTATAAATAACTTAAGTATTTTCTATAGTTATAATATTTGCCCTTAGGCATGGAGGGAAACATCCAAACACGTTTCCCCGAACTATCTATTGTGGCAATCGAATCACGAAACGCATCTTTGTTATCGGAATGCCCACTATCATTATTCATAATAATTTATTTTTAAGCACTATATCAACCCCACAAATTCCATCAAATTAAGGCTTCTTCAAAGAATCAACTGGCGCAACATCACCTAATGAATCACTTACTACAGCAGTAGAATCACTAACTGGCGCTCCCGCCTCAACATACACTTCACCTTGAGGTGCTTTTGCGTTTGGAGGATTAGTTCCTTGAATTGATTTGATATAACTTGTAATTTGTGCCATTTGCATTGGAGATAAATCTTCTTTCCAAGATTTCATACCTTTATCAACCCAACCATATTTAATAGACTTAAAAACATCCACTAAACTTCCACCATGCAACCAAGCATTATCAGTTAAGTTTGGTCCAACAGTTCCTTCACCTAATTTACCATGGCAAGCGGCGCAATTAGCAGTAAATACGTCTTTACCTGTTGCAATATCAGCAGCTTCCAACATCGTTACATTTGATTCATCTACATTGCCTGCTGAAGTTTTCATATATTCAGCTACTTCAGCTTTTCCTTGAGCAACGGCTTTGTTATACTCTTCTTCTTGCGAATCGCCCGTTTTTGAAACGTGATAATGTGCCATGTATACAAATGCAATTACAATAGTTAAATAGAAACCATATTTCCACCAAGGTGGTAAATTATTGTCTAACTCTTTAATTCCATCATAATCATGATCTAACAATATGTCCTTTTCATTTTCTATTTCAACATCGAAAGTCATTTTATCAAAGATAGAACGCTCAACAGGTTTCTTAACCGTTTCAACTGATGCGGAAACAACTTCAGCTTTATCTGATTTTAATAAACCTTTTAAAAGATTTAATAAAACTGTAAGCAAAGAAATCTCGCATACAATAATAAACATCATTATGAAAAATGTTGACATGTCTAATCCTCCTATTAGCCAATCAAATTTTTCAGCAATAACTGGAGTCGCTTCTTGAGCGCTTGCACTTGCAGTAGATAATAGCACTAAACCAACTATTGCTGCTGCTTTAGAAATATTAGCTTTTTCTGCGCGCTTCTTTTCAAGCTTTTGTTTTATGTAATCGCTCTTGGAAACATTTTTCAACACATTTGCAACCACAGCAATTAACACTAATAATAATAGTATAACCACAAACAACGCATTAAACAATGCATTTGAAAAATACGAACTAGATGACGCACTTGCTTCCTGTGCCCATATTAAGTTTGGTAGGATTAAAAATCCACTTAAAAAAACCAAAGCGTATATTTTATTTTTATTCATAATAATGATTTTTTGAATACTTAATCTTTTTCGTTTATTGGTAAATTAGCTGCGTTATCAAAATATTCTTTTTTGCCTCCGAACACAAACCACGTTACGCCAACAAAAAACAAAAAGAATATCAGCAATGATATCAAAGGATAGATACCTACATCCGTAATACTTTCTAAATAGTTAATGAATTTCATAGTTTCTGTTTTTATTTGTTAGCAACTGCTTTTGTTTTCATCTCCACTTTAATATCCTTACCTAAACGTTGTAAGTATGCAATCAAAGCAATAATCTCTCTATCGTTTAATTTTTCGATTCCTTCGGCAGCAACAAATTGTTTTACTTTTTCATCACTCATTAAATTTTTAGTGATTTCATTAGCTTGTAATTCCATATCTGATGCTGCTATCTTTTCGTAACCATCACCATACGGAACACCTAAACGTTGCATTGCTTTAATTTTCGCAACTGTGCTCGATACATCAATCTGATCGGTGTACAACCATGGGTAACGTGGCATGATTGAGTTATCCGAAGTTTGAGTTGGTTCAAACATGTGGAAGAAATGCCAACTATCTGGATACTTACCACCTAATCTAGCCAAATCTGGTCCTGTACGCTTACTTCCCCATTGGAAAGGATGATCATACACAAACTCACCTGCTTTTGAATATCCACCATCACCTTCGTTAGGTGCGTAACGAGCAACCTCACTTCTGAACGGACGAACCATTTGCGAGTGACAAGTGTAACATCCTTCTCTTACATAAATATCTCTACCATGTAGTTCAAGTGGCGTATATGGTTTTACGCTTGCTATTGTAGGTATGTTCGACTTAACTAAGAAGGTTGGAACAAACTCTATAATACCACCAATTGCAACGACCACTAATGCAACAACCATTAACTGAATTGGCTTACGCTCAATCCATCTGTGCCAATGCTCTTTGTGAGTTGTTTCATAATTTTTTTCTAATGCTGGAGCTTCTGCCGCTTCATCTGCTAGGAAGTTTCCTGCTTTAGCAGTTTTCATTAAGTTCCAAACCATCATTATTGCTCCAACTAAATATAATGCTCCACCCGCAGCACGAGCAGCGTAGAAAGGAATCATTTTATTTACTGTATCCATGAACTGCCATTTTAATTGCCCTTCCGGAGTAAACTCTTTCCACATTAAACTTTGCATAATACCTGACCAATACATTGGAACGGCATACAATACAATACCTAAAGTACCAATCCAAAAATGCATATTAGCAGCTTTCTTAGAATATAATTCTGTTCTAAATATTCTTGGTATTATCCAATACAAAATACCAAATGTTAAGAATCCATTCCAACCTAAAGCTCCAACGTGAACGTGAGCAATTGTCCAATCGGTAAAGTGAGAAATTGCATTTACATTTTTAAGAGATAACATTGGCCCCTCAAAAGTTGCCATACCATAAGCAGTAACTGCAACAACTAAGAATTTTAGTACAACATCTTCACGCACTTTATCCCAAGCACCACGAAGCGTTAATAAACCATTTATCATACCACCCCAAGATGGCGCAAGTAACATAATTGAAAATACAACACCTAAAGACTGCGCCCAATCAGGGGTTGAAGTATATAATAAGTGATGTGGGCCTGCCCAGATGTAAATAAAAATTAAAGCCCAAAAGTGAATGATAGATAATCGATATGAATAAACTGGACGATTAGCTGCTTTAGGTAAGAAGTAATACATTAAACCTAAGTATGGAGTAGTTAAGAAAAATGCAACTGCGTTATGACCATACCACCATTGTACCAAGGCATCTTGCACACCTGCATACCATGAATATGATTTCCAAAATGAAACTGGAATTTCGATTGAGTTTACAATGTGTAATAATGCAACAGTAACAAATGTTCCGATGTAGAACCAAATTGCAACATATAAATGACGCTCCCTACGACGAAGGATTGTTCCAAACATGTTCCAACCAAAAACCACCCAAATTAACGTGATTAAAATATCAATCGGCCACTCTAACTCTGCATACTCTTTCCCAGTTGTTTTTCCAAAAGCAAGAGACACCGCTGCTAGCACAATAATTAATTGCCAACCCCAAAAGTGAATTTTACTTAATAGGTCACTAAACATACGCGCTTTTAATAAACGCTGTAAAGAATAATAAACCCCCATAAAAATACCATTACCAACAAATGCAAAAATTACTGCGTTGGTATGAATTGGTCTAACACGACCAAAAGTCGTGTATGGTAAATTCATATTTACAGAAGGAAGGAATAATTGTAATGCAGCAAGTAGACCTACTAGCATACCAACAATTCCCCAAAGCATTGTAGCGTAGGCGAACCATTTTACAATTTTGTTGTCGTAATTAAATTTTTGCAGTTCCATAATCTATTTTGTTTCTGTTTTATTGGTTTTTTGTTCTACTTCATTCTCAAATAACATCCTAACTGATGGCGTATAATCATCTTCGAATTGCCCTTTTTTAACCGACCATATAAAAGCTCCTAAAAAGCCAAGGGCGATTATCAAACTTGCTACTACTAATACTACTATAACTCCCATATTTATTCGTTTCAGGTGTCAAAATTATTTTTTTTAACATTTAGCATGCATGACTAATGTCAAGGCTAAATATGATGATTATCATGTTTTTTAACTCTCAACGCTAGCAATGAACTCATACCTACTGTAAATAATACTATACTAACCGAACTTACCGGCATCAAAATGGCTGCTATTACTGGCTCTAAGTCGCCTTGCACGGCAAAATACAAACCAACAATGTTGTACATAATGGATATAATGAAGCTTCCTAAAATGATTGTTTTTTGAGCTCTTGCATAAGCAATTAATTTATGAAAAGCATAGAAATGATCGCCCGCTAAAATAGCATCACATGCAGGAGAAAAATTATTAGTATTATCCGATACGGCAATTCCAACATCACTTTGCGCTAAAGCTCCTGCATCATTTAATCCATCACCAATCATCATTACTTTTCTACCTTCAGCTTGTAGTTTTTTTATGAATTGTAATTTATCTTCTGGTTTTTGATTAAAAATCATGGTGGCTCTATCGCCAAAAAAGTTTCTTAGTTTTTCCTCTTCGCTATTGTTATCCCCAGAAAGTACTAATAAAGTAAATTTCGATTTTAAATTGCTAATCAATGCCTTTAAACCATTACGGTATTTGTTTTGAATAGTGAAATATCCGTAGAATACATTATCAATAACAACATACACCCTACTTCCATGCTCCACATCTTCGCGCACATTTTTAACATCTACATATTCTAGTGAGCCCGCTTTAATATCTAAAGAATTAACTGATCCATGCAAACCTCTTCCTTTTTCTTCACTATAATCACTTACTAATTGTTTTGTTGTAATTGGAAGCTCCAGCGCAATTAATCTACTTAAAGGATGGCTCGATTGCCTGAATAAATATCCTAGAGCTTCTTTTTGCTCAGCATTTAATTCTTTTCCTTGATAGTTTACTTTTGATTCGTTTTGACGGGTAATTGTTCCTGTTTTATCAAACACGATGGTATCAATGTCTTTCATTCGCTCCAAGGCATTTGCATTTTTTACATACAAACCTAATTTGCCCAACATACTTAACATATTTCCGTTTGTGAAGGTTGCGCTTAATAATAATGCACAAGGACAAGCAACAATAAGAACAGATGTAACAGCATCTAATATTTTTGATGTATCATTAAAATACCAATAGATAGATGCAGCTAAAGCAATTGAAAATAATGCGTATGTAAAGTATCTGCTTAATGCATGCACAAAAGAAACTTTCTTTTCCTCTGCATTTTCTTTAAAGGCTTCGTTATTCCATAATTGAGTTAAATAGCTATGTGAAACTTCTTTTACTACTTCTAACTCTAATGCCTGTCCAATTTGTTTACCACCTGCATAAATAATTTCACCAATTGTTTTATTTACTGGAGCACTTTCACCCGTAACGAAACTGTAATCAATTTCAGCTTTTCCTAAAAATAAAATTGCATCCGCTGGAATAATTTCTTCGTTATACACTTTAATTCTATTACCTACTTTTATATCCGAAACGGGAACTTGTTTTTCGGTTCCATCACTATTTAAAACAGTTATGCCTAAAGGGAAGTAAGCGGTAAAATCACGTTCAAACGAAAGTGAATCATACGTTTTGTTTTGAAAATAACGGCCTATTAACATAAAGAAAACAATACCACTCATGCTATCTAAATAACCTGCCCCGCTTTGACTGAGGATTTCATATACACTTCTTCCAAATGTGATAACGATAGCTAAAGCAATTGGAGCATCAATATTCAAGAATCGCTCGCGAAAACCTTTATATGCTGATACAAAAAACTCAGAAGCAGCATAAAAGAAAACAGGCAACGCCAAGCCTAAATTTAAGAAGCTAAATAATTTATAAAGTGAAGTTTCGCCAGCAGCTTGGATAGAGAAGTACTCAGGAAAGCTTAAAAGCATTATATTACCAAAACAAAATCCTGCCAAGCCAATTTTAATAATAGCAGTGCGATTGTGTTTTGTTTTTGGCTTTTTAGAAACGTTACTTAAACTAATATGTGGCTCGTAACCAATGCGCGTAAGTAATTCAGCTACTTTTCTTAAAGAGGTTTTTTCTGAATCAAAAACTACGCTTACTGTTTTTTTTAAAAAATTTACTTGAGACTTTAAGATTCCTTTGTCTAGTCGGCCTAAGTTTTCAAGTAACCAAACACAAGAACTGCAATGCATTTGAGGTAAATACAATTGCGTGTGGCAGGTAGTTCCATCGCTAAAAGAGATGAAACCTTTCTTGACATTATCATCATCTAGCACCGCAAACTTACCTTCGCGCACTTTAAATTTTTGGGTGATGCCAGGGTTTTTATCTAAATCGTAATACTCGCAAAGGCTGTTTTCATTTAGAATTTCGTAAACCATTTTACAGCCTTCGCAGCAAAAGGTTTTTTCTGCACTTTTTATTGTAGCTGTTGTACAAACATCTCCACAATGGAAACATGCAGTTATACTTGTACTTGGTTGCTTTCTTTCTAAAATACTAGCCATAATTCTGAGAGTAAAAGTAGATTTAGGGCTTACATGCCTTAATGAGAATGGTCAGCAGGAAACATGATAAAGGTCAGTTTTATAATTTTTACCTTAAAACACTTCGTGAAAATTTACAAGGCAAATTCCCTAACATTTCGTAATTTTAAAGTCCAATTACAACTTAGATGAAAGACAAGATATTATTATTCCTCCTACTTTTTACAAGCATTTCGTTTGCTCAAATAAATATGGACGGCTTAAAAAATTTAGCCAAAGATAAAGCAAAGCAAAAGGCTCATGATGCTGCAGTTGCTGCAAGAGCAAAAATGAATGATGCAATAGACAAAAAACTTGAAAAAGAACGCGCAGAGTTTGATGCAAGCAATTTTAATTATGCAATTTCTTTTACTGATAACAGTGGCTTGTTTGAAACAGAAGAAAAAGGAAGCAAAGTATCTAATACTTTAATAAGTTCGAAAGACTTTTTAAAAGGTAAAGAACTAACCGATTACCAAAAAGCGTATGGCTATAATCGCAAAGGAGAAATTTTATTTGCAGGAAATAAATTTGGTTCTGCGCGTTCTATGTTCTTTTTATCAGAAAGTTTTTTTAAAACTTCTGATTCACTTGTTTCGCTTGCTTACTCACAATTACAAAACAACAAAGCACTATTATATCAAGCAACTGGTAGATATACAAAATCATTAGAGTGTATAGATGTAGCAATTGCGCTACGTGAAAAAATGGCACCCGCTTCAGAATTATTAACCGCATCTTATAATAACAAAGCTGTATTATTGAAAGATATGGGCAAATATGCAGAAGCCGAGAAAATGATTGATGCAGCTATTGCAATGAGCAAAACAACAAGCGGAGAAAAAAGTTTAGGCTACGCATTAACCTTAAACAATAAAGCAATGTTATTGCACGCAACAGGTCGCTTAGAGAAAGCAGAGGAGTTAATGAATCAAAGTATTGCAATTGCTAAAGAAACATTGGGTGAAAAATCATCGAACTACTTAAAGCTTACCATCAACCTGGCAACCATTTATCGTGATATGAAAAAATACGATGATGCAGAAAAAGTATATTTAAATGCCATTGAAATAAAACAGAAAAAATTGGGAACTAATCACCCTGATTATGGTCATTTAAAAAGAGGGATTGCTGGATTGTACTGGGAAATGGGTAAGATGGACTTGGTAGAAAAAAATCTAACTACTGCATTACAGATTTATCAAACAAAATTTGGAGATAAAAATCCTGCTACCACTGCAACAAAATCTGATTTGGCAACTTATTACCGCATGAACGGAAATAAAACCAAAGCTTTGGATTACATGACGCAAGTAATTGCTGCCGACAAAGAAATTTACGGAGAAAATCATCCTGAGTATAACAAACAATTAGAGAACTTAGCTATTGCACAATGGATAAATGGGAAAAACCAAGAAGCGGCTACTAACTACAAAATAGTACTAGAAAAAACATCCGAATACATTGATGATTATTTTGCTGTGTTAAGCGAAACCGACAAGACAAAATTTTGGGATAAAACCTTGCCCCGCTTTAATCGTTTCAACTCCTTTGCAATTAGCAATGCTGCAAACGATAATACCTTATTAGAAAGTATGATTAACAATCAGCTTCATAATAAAGCGCTATTACTAAACTCTTCGTCCAAAATTCGTAATAAAATTATGAATAGTGGAGATGAAGCGCTTATTACTGATTATAACAATTGGCTTGCTACTAAAGAGGAATTGGCTCGTGCATACACCATGACCAAAGAGCAATTAAAAGAAGAAAACATCAATGTTGATTCCTTAGAAAACAAAACTAATTCATTAGAGAAAAACCTTGCTGAAAAATCTGCAGAATTTGGAAAAGGCAATAACAAACAAAAAACCACTTATCAGCAAATTGCTTCTTCGTTAAAAGCAGATGAGGCTGCAGTTGAAATTATTCAAATTCAAAAATTTGATAATAGCTTTACAAAAGACATACAGTACGCTGCAATTGTTATTACTAATCCTGCAAAATTAGAATTAGTTTTATTTGCTGATGGAAATAAAATGGAGAAAGAAGGAATAACGTATTACAGAGAACAAGTAAAAAACTTGAAAGCCGACAATCAAAGCTACGGGCTGTTTTGGGAGCCAATAGAAGCAAAAATTACAGGCAAGAAAAAAATATATGTTTCGCTTGATGGAATTTATAATCAAATCAGTTTGCTCACTTTTAAAGATCCGAAGACAAACAAATATTTAATTGAAAAAGAAAATATTATTGTGGTAGGAAACACCAAAGACATCCTTACTTTAAAAGCTGGCAATACAGGTGCAAGAGCAAAAACTGCTTTCCTATTAGGTTATCCTAACTATGGTGGAAACGACATCATTGCTTCCTTACCTGGAACAAAAACAGAAGTTGAAAATATTACTAAAGTTTTAAAAGCTTCATCTTACACTACACATGTTGTGATGAAAGATGAAGCTACTGAAGAAGCTGTAAAAGCTGCGCATGCAGAAGTAATACACATTGCCACACATGGTTTCTTTTTATCGGATTTAAGTGAAGTGGAATCAGACAAAGTATTAGGTGTAGAAACATCGAAAGCAAGAAAAAATCCTTTATTACGTTCGGGATTAATGCTTGCTAATTGCGAAAGTGTATTTGATGAAACAGGAGAAAAAGCAAATGCCAACAATGGAATTTTAACTGCTTACGAAGCAATGAATTTATCATTAGACAAAACAGATTTAGTTGTAATGTCGGCTTGCGAAACAGGATTGGGAGATATTAAATCGGGCGAAGGTGTTTATGGTTTGCAGCGTTCTTTCCTTGTAGCAGGAGCTAAATCAGTAATCATGAGTTTGTGGGAAGTAAGTGATGATGCAACTATGGAACTTATGAGTGCATTTTATAAAAACTATGCAGTAAGCGGTAACAAACAAGAAGCATTTTTAGCCGCGCAAAAACAAATTAAAATCAAGTACAAAGAACCATTTTTTTGGGGTGCTTTTGTGTTGATTGGAAACTAGTGGGAAGAGAATCAAGACGGCAAGATGCAAGAATCAAGACGTAGCGTGAAAGATGAACAAATTATTTACCACTAACAGTCCTGCATCTTGATTCTTGCTATCCTGATTCCGAAAACGAAATTAAATTAATAAAACGCAATGAACCCAATATACCTCGATTACAATTCAACCACACCTGTTGACGAAAAAGTATTGGAAACAATGCTGCCTTATTTTCGTGAGCAGTTTGGCAATGCAGCGAGTTCAACCCATCAACAAGGTTGGATTGCCAAAGATGCTGTGGACAAAGCGCGCAAACAAGTTGCAAATTTAATCGGGGCAGAAGACAATGAAATTATTTTTACATCGGGTGCAACCGAATCCATCAATATTGCAATTAAAGGCATTTGGGAAGCATACAAAACAAAAGGCAATCATATTGTTACTGTAAAAACCGAACACAAAGCGGTATTAGACACATGCGCTTATTTAGAAAAAAAAGGGGCAAGTATTACCTACTTAAATGTGGATGCAGAAGGTGTAATTGATTTGGATGAATTATCAAATGCAATTACTTATAAAACAGTTTTAGTTGCCATTATGTTTGCTAATAATGAAACTGGCGTTATTCAAGCAATCGAAGAGATTGCAAAAATAATTCACGATAAAAAATCTATTTTCTTTTGTGATGCAACACAAGCAGCGGGAAAAATGATGATAGATGTAAACGAATTAGGAATTGATTGCTTGTGTTTATCTGCTCACAAACTATACGGACCAAAAGGTGTTGGCGCGCTTTACATTCGTAGAAAAAATCCACGTGTTACTATTAGCAGTTTTTTGCATGGTGGTGGACACGAAAAAGATATACGTTCAGGAACCTTAAACGTACCCGGCATTGTTGGACTTGGAGCAGCTTGTGAAATTGCCCAGCTTAGTATGTGGGAAGTAAACGGACATGTATCTAAACTACGCGCCTATTTAGAACACCAATTATTAGACATTGATAAGTTAAGAATAAACGGCAGCACACGTTACCGACTTTATAATACATCTAATTTATGTTTCTCGGGACAGCTACTTCAACTGCATCTACCTTGTTTAGTTCAGCTAAATAATAGCTAACCCAATCAGTAAGATTTATTAAGTAGAATGATTGCTCAAAACGAGTTTCGCCTTTTGCGTGTATTTCTAAATAGTTTGGAGTGTATTCGGCAAACACATCTTTACAAATGTTTAAGCGTTGAATGTTTTTTTCGTAATCAAATTTTGTACGTAATACAACAACAGCTAAACGGTGGTCAACATTTCTCCAACCAACTAATTCGTTATGGTTCATTTCAGGAATAACGTGGTGCCAGCAAAGCATTTTGCTATTCTCATTAATTTGCTGACGAAAACGAACAGCTAAACTCTCCGTATTACCCAATGAATAAATAACAGGAACAGTTCCTTTTAATTTATCTGCAATTGTTTTTGCTTCTGCCTTTATTGATGCTTCGTCAGCATTTAATAATGCAATTGAAGCTTGTAACAATTTTACAAAATCAATAGAAATAAATCCATTAAACTGAAGGACTTTTAATAATTGAGTTACAGAATATCCTAAACAAGTACGAGGAGGATTTCCGCCTGGCACGGTAATTACATCTAAGTTATGTTGTTTTGCAATCTCAGCAACTTTACCGCCGCTTGTAATACAAACAACTTGCGCCTTTTGTTTTAAAGCCTGTTCCATACATTGCAGCGTTTCCTCGGTATTACCCGAATAAGAAGAAACAACAACCAAAGTATTTTCATTAATATATGCTGGTAAAAAATAATCTTTGTTTACTAATACAGGAACTGTACAATTATCCTGAACCAACTCAGCAACTACGCTACCACCAATACCAGAACCACCAAGGCCTGTAACTAATACCTGATGTACGTTTGCTTTTTTTGTAAGCACTGCTTTACTAGCAATTTCTAAAGCTTCTTCTAACTGTTTCGAGAATCTCGCTATGTGTCCGTCCATTGTCATTTTACAAACCTCCTTAAAAACCTCTAAATTACTAATTTTTTGTAAAATTTAAGCATATTCTGCACATTTAATCAGGGGCATTTCATACCTTCGTAGCTATGTCAAAACCCGAAAACAGCCCTCAAAAAGCAGGGCTTAATCAACAAAAAATAAATAAATACAAAAAAATAATCTGGGCATTATTACTGGTGCCTGTATTTATTTTTCTTTTAGTGTTTTTCTTAACTGCATTAAATGTATTTGGAGACCTTCCAAATGTGGCAGAATTACAAAATCCTAAAAGCAATTTAGCTACTGTTATTTATAGTGGTGATGGCAAAACCTTAGGTAAATATTATAAAGAAAACAGAACAAATGTAAAATACAAAGAGCTGAGCCCTTTTATGGTAAAAGCTTTGATTGCTACTGAAGATGCGCGTTTTCATGAACATAGTGGTGTAGATTTAAAAGCTTTATTTCGTTCGGTTTCAGGTTTAGTAAGCGGAAGTTCAAGCAGTGGTGGTGGAAGTACACTTACACAGCAATTAGCTAAAATGCAGTTCCCACGTGAAAAAATGAGTAAGATGGAGTTTTTTGTAAGAAAACTAAAAGAGTGGATTATTGCTATTCAATTAGAAAAACTTTACACTAAGGATGAAATCTTAACTATGTATTTAAATAAGTTTGATTTCTTAAATCAAGCAGTAGGTATAAAATCAGCGGCGCAAATTTATTTCAATACCACACCCGATAGTTTAAAATTAGAAGAAGCTGCAATGCTTGTTGGAATGGCAAAAAATCCTTCTTTATTTAATCCTGTTAACCCTAAACGTTACGAGGCAACGCAACAAAGAAGAAATGTGGTAATGAACCAAATGGTGAAATATGGTTATTTATCACAACCTGAATACGATTCATTAAAAAAATACCAATAGCTCTTCACTTTATGCCTGAAGATCATAACGAAGGTTTAGCTCCTTATTTTAGAGAGTATTTACGTTCAACATTTTTAAAAGAGTGGTGTAAAACGCATATTAACCCTGAAACAAATAAACCTTACAATATATATCAAGATGGTTTAAAGATTTACACTACCATCGATTCGCGTATGCAACAATATGGTGAAGAGGCTGTAGATGAACACATGCATGCTTTGCAGGATTTATTTAATAAAGATTGTAAGAAAAAGAAAAACGCTCCTTTTGCTTGGAACGTGAATCAAAAAGAAATTGAAAGCATCATGAACTCTGCAATGAAACGCAGCGAGCGTTGGAGAAACATGAAAGAAGATGGATTAAGCGAAGACAAAATAAAAGCAGCTTTTCAAGTTCCGATTAGAATGAGAGTTTATAGTAATCGAGGAGATATTGACACTACGCTTTCTCCTTATGATTCGATACGTTATTATAAAAGTTTTTTACAAACTGGATTTATGGCAATGGAGCCAGAAACAGGATACATCAAGGCTTGGGTGGGTGGTATCGACCATAAACATTTTAAATACGATCACGTAAACAAAAACGCAAAACGACAAGTGGGTTCAACATTTAAACCATTTGTTTATGCATTAGCAATTCAAGAAGGTTCATCACCTTGCGAACAAATTCCGAATGTGCGTACCTGTATTCCAACAGGAGAAGGGCAACCAGATTGGTGTCCGGATAACTCGGATGGAAGTAAAGGAACAGGAAAAACGTTACATTAAAAACAGCTTTAGCATTGTCTATAAATTATGTAACTGCGGCATTAATGAAACGTTACGGACCACAAGCAGTTGTTGACTTAGTAAAACGCATGGGTGTTACAACAAAAATAGACCCTGTACCTTCTATTTGTTTAGGAACTGCAGATATTTCTGTATTAGAAATGGTTGGAGCAAATAGCACTTTTGCAAACAGAGGAAGATGGATGGAACCTATTTTTGTTACACGTATTGAAGATAGAAATGGAAAAGTATTAGAAGAGTTTGTTCCAAAAAGCGAAGAGGTGTTTAGCGAAGAAAAAGCTTATGTAATGACACAATTGATGCAAGGTGTTGTACAAATGGGAACAGGCTCTCGCTTACGTGGTCCAAAATATAAATTAACCAATCCAATCGCAGGTAAAACAGGTACAACACAAAACAATGCCGATGGTTGGTTTATGGGCTTGACTCCTGATTTAGTTGGTGGATGTTGGGTTGGTGGTGAAGATAGAAGTGTGCATTTTAACTCAACGGTTGAAGGACAAGGAGCGAGTATGGCTTTACCAATTTGGGGTAAATTTTTCCAAAAGGTGTATGCAGATAAAACATTAAAAATTTCGAAGGGAGATTTCTATCGCCCGCCAATTATGAATGAGGTGGAATTAGATTGCTCAAAATACGATGATGAAACTCAAAACGTTTTTGATGAAGGCGATATAAACAAAGATCCTTTTGATTTGTAATTATCATTGAAAACAGCAATTGTTATAGGAAGTACAGGTTTAACAGGTGGTTATTTACTAGCTGAATTAGCTGCTAATCCTACTTATTCAAAAATTATTGTTTTGGTAAGAAAAGCTTCGCAACAAAACAATCCTAAAATTGAAGAACTCGTTGTTGACTTTAATAAACTAAGCGATTTTAAAAATAAAATTATTGGCGATGATGTGTATTGCACCATTGGTACAACAATAAAAAAAGCAGGAAGCCAAGAAGCCTTTTCAAAAGTTGATTTAGAATATCCCTTAAGCATTGCTAAGGTAGCGAAAGAGAATGGCGCTAAGCATTTTCTGCTTATGTCATCACTTGGCGCTAATGCAGCTTCAGGCAATTTCTATTTAAAAACCAAAGGCACTTTAGAAAACAACTTGCGCGATTTAAATTTCGATTCACTTTCAATTTTCCGTCCTTCCATTTTATTAGGTCCACGCAGCGAGTTTAGATTAGGAGAAAAAATCGGAATCTTTTTTATGCGTTTGTTTTCATTTTTACTTTTAGGAAGTTTAAAAAAGTACCGTCCTATACATGTGAAACAAGTAGCGCATGCTATGGTTAAGGCTGGGCAAGATGGAGAAAAAGGTGTTAGGGTTTGGGAATCGGATGGGATTCGGGGATTTAATTAATGTTTAAAAGCTGGCGCCGTTTTTTTCTTTACTAAATTAAATATTTGAGACCTTGTTGTTGTTAGCCGCTGAGCAATCTATTGCTTTTGCATGTCTGTATATATTGCGCAGTTAGGTAGTAGTTCTTTTAGTTCGTCTATTTGATTTTTGTTTAAGGAGTTTTCATCAAGTATTAATTCCGTCAATCCTTTACAATTAGATATATTATCGTCAAAGGAACTAATTTGATTCCTCATAAAAGATAACTTATTGAGATTTGAGAGCGAGCCAATCTCTTTTGGAATTGTTTTTAAATTATTCCCATCACATTGTAGGTATGATAAATTCTTTAAATCGGAAATACTTGCAGGTAAAGAGTTTATCCCGTTAAATGAAATATATAGTTCTTTAAGGTTTGTAAGGTTACCTATTTCATTTGGAAGTTTAGTTATTGAATTCCCCCAACAATCAAACATTCTCAATTCTATTAATTGTCCAATAGACGCAGGAAGCTCTTTAATTTGGTTTTGTCGAATGTCTAAGATTTTCAGTTTTTCTAATTCGGAAATACGGTTTGAGATGGATGTTAAACTGCATCCCGATAATTCAAGTTTTTCGAGATTTTTTAATTTGAAAATTGAATTGGGGAAGGAATCTAATTGCTTGAAAGATAAGTTAAGATGCTTAACCTTGTCAGCATATTTTAATGCAGTGTCTAGGTTCATGTATATTTCGTCTGGTTTATTAAAAAGACTTGAAATTCCCGAGTCAGTATCTTCAGTTCCATTTTCGGGTCCCTCAATCATAGGGCTAGATGGCCCACATGAAACAAGAGCGCATAAAGAAAGAATAGCTATTAATGTTTTTTTCATAATTGTCTTGCTTTTCAACTACCTAATGGCTAAGCGCACCTTTATATTACTTGTAACTAAACTAATTGTAACCGCCTACAGCAATTAACTCAATCAAATATAATAAAAACATCCTAAACAAAAAACCGCCTTTCGGCGGTTTCGTTTACTTTATCAAGAACGGGAACTTATTAATATTCTTCAATGCGATACCAGTACCGCGGGCTACAGCACGAAGTGGATCTTCGGCAATGTGAACGGGTAATTTTGTTTTCATGGAGATACGTTTGTCTAATCCTCGTAACATTGAACCACCACCTGCTAAATAAATTCCTGTACGGAAAATATCTGCAGATAATTCTGGCGGTGTCATCTCTAATGCATTTAAAATCGCTTCTTCAATTTTAGCAATCGATTTATCTAAAGCATGTGCAATTTCCACATACGATACATGAATTTCTTTTGGAATACCTGTCATTAAATCTCTTCCATGCACTGCATAATCTGGCGGTGGATTCTCTAACTCAGTTAAAGCTGCACCTACTTCAATTTTTACACGCTCAGCTGAACGCTCACCAATTAATATATTATGTTGACGACGCATGTACTCTTCAATATTTGCTGTAAAATCATCACCCGCAATACGAATTGATTTATCACAAACGATACCACCTAAAGCAATAACGGCAATTTCAGAAGTACCACCTCCAATATCAATAATCATATTTCCCATTGGCTCTTCTACATCTATTCCCATACCAATAGCAGCAGCCATTGGTTCATGAATCATATAAACTTCTTTTGCACCAGCATGCTCAGCGCTATCACGTACCGCACGTTTCTCTACCTCAGTAATACCAGATGGAATACAAATTACCATACGTAATGATGGTTGAAAAACACGCTTACCAGGATTGATCATTTTAATCATCCCTTTAATCATCTCTTCAGCTGCCTGGAAATCCGCAATCACTCCATCTTTCAAAGGACGAATGGTTTTTATATTCTCATGCGTTTTACCATGCATTTGCTGCGCTTGTTTACCAACGGCAATAATTTTACCAGTTGAACGATCTACAGCAACAATTGAAGGTTCATCCACAACCACTTTGTCGTTATGAATAACGATTGTGTTTGCTGTACCTAAGTCAATTGCAATCTCTTGTGTGAGGAAATCAAAAAATCCCATGTTATTATTATAATTTATTAATGTTTAAAATGTCTTGTACCTGTAAATACCATTGATACTTTATGTGCATTGCAATACTCAATACTATCTTTATCTTTTATTGAACCACCTGGTTGAATAACCGCAGTGATACCTGCTTTATCTGCCAACTCTACGCAATCAGGGAAAGGAAAAAATGCATCACTTGCCATAACAGCTCCTTTTAAATCGAAACCGAAATTTTTTGCTTTTTCAACTGCCTGTTTTAATGCATCCACACGAGATGTTTGCCCCGTTCCACTTGCAATTAACGTATTGTCTTTTACAAAAACAATGGTGTTTGATTTTGTGTGTTTCACTAATTTATTAGCAAACAATAAATCGTTTATTTCAGAAGCTGTTGGTGCGGTTTCGGTAACAACAGTTAAATCTGTTGCTGTTTCTGATTTTGCATCTTTACTTTGCTCAATAACACCATTTAGTAATGTGCGGTGCAAAGTGTTTGGTAAAGCTGTGTGCTTTTGAATTAATATAATACGATTTACTTTTGATTTCAAAATCGCTAATGCATCCTCATCATAAGCTGGTGCAATAATTACTTCGAAAAATAATTTGTTTATTTCTTCAGCAGTAGCTTTATCAATTTTAGCATTGCTAATTAAAATTCCACCAAATGCAGAAGTTGGGTCGCAAGCCAACGCTACGTTCCAAGCTTCTAATACTGTTGGGCGACTAGCAACTCCACAAGCATTATTATGTTTTAAAATAGCGAAGGTTGTTTCTTTAAAATCTGCTATCAAAGCAACAGCAGCATCCACATCTAATAAGTTGTTGTACGAAAGTTCTTTTCCGTGAAGCTTATCAAACAAATCATTCATTTTACCAAAGAACATTCCTTTTTGGTGAGGATTTTCTCCGTAACGCAAAGGATAACTTTCACTCTCTGCAATTCTGAGCAAAGGCAATTGTTCTGTTTGATTAAAATAATTAAAAATAGCTGTATCGTAATGCGAACTCATTGCAAATGCTTTTGCAGCAAAATGTTTGCGGTCGCTAATATCGGACGAACCATTTTTTCTTTCTAAGTAAACTTAGTAATGAAGAATAATCGTTACGAGAAGAAACGATGATAACATCATTAAAGTTTTTTGCAGCAGCGCGAATTAAAGAAATTCCACCGATATCAATTTTCTCAATAATATCTTCTTCAGATGCACCTTTAGAAACTGTTTCTTCAAAAGGATATAAATCAACAATAACTAAATCAATGTTTGGAATTTCATGTTGCTCCATTTGTGCAACATCGCTTTGCAATTCGCGACGGCCTAAAATGCCACCGAAAATTTTTGGATGTAATGTTTTAACTCTTCCTCCTAGTATTTCTGGAAAAGAAGTTAGGCTTTCAACTGCAACAACAGGAATATTTAATTTTTCAATAAATGTTTGGGTTCCACCTGTGCTGTATAAAACAACACCAAGGTCGTGTAATTTTTTAATTACAGGTTCAAGGTTATCTTTATAGAAAACCGAAACTAAAGCGGATTTTATTTTCTTTGAATGAGCCATATTTTCCATGTGCAAAATTAACCAAATAAAGCAGTGTAAAGCCCGTGTTATCTAATTGTTGAAAAAACCCTGAGATTGTTTAAAACGTTGGTTTTGGGCTTTTGTGAATTATAGTTTTTAAATCAAAATAGGTGTTACAAAACGTATAATTTTCATTGCAAATTTACCTTCTTCAAGTAAATTAGAGTTGCACAGAATTTGAATGTGCGTGGATCTTACATTAGAGTAATAAATAATGTATTTAAATAATTGATTTCTTTTCCTACTTTTGCATACATGGCAGAAGAATTAGCAATACAAGGTGAAACTAAAAACGACAAGTACTTGTCGCTTATGCCGCAAATAAAGGCACTTACAGAAGGTGAGCAAGATTTGATTGCAAATCTTTCAAATATTAGTTCGGCTATTAAATATGGAATGAACTTTTTTTGGGTTGGTTTTTATTTGGTAAAAGCTGATGAATTGGTACTTGGTCCTTTTCAAGGAAGCATTGCTTGTACCCGAATTAAGCTTGGAAAAGGCGTTTGCGGTAAAAGTTGGGAGTCACAAAAAATCATAATTGTGGATGATGTTGACCAATTTCCAGGGCACATTGCTTGCAGTTCTGCTTCCAAATCAGAAATTGTTGTCCCTATTTTTAATTCGAAAAATGAAGTTGTTGCGGTGTTAGATGTGGATGATGATAAGTATGCTACCTTCGATACCACCGACCAAGTTCACTTAGAAGAATTATGCAAACGAATAGGTTCTTGGTTTTAACATGAGAAAATCAGTACACCTATATATATATGTATGCATAATTGCGCTTTTAAGTTCATGCGCGCAAGTTGTTCCATTAACAGGTGGCGATAAAGATCAACAGCCTCCCAAATTAGTAGAAGCTATTCCGGCAAATCAAACTTTAAACTTTACAGGAAACAAGGTTGTTTTAAAATTTGATGAATATGTTCAGTTGAAAGATATATTCAATCAATTAATCATTACTCCCCAACTTAATGAACAACCAGAAATAACTGCAAAAGGAAAAAGCATCGAAATTCAATTTAAAGAGCCTCTTAAAAAAGAAACTACTTATAAAGTATATTTTGGAAATGCCATTGCGGATATTACCGAAGGAAATATATTAAGTGACTTTGAATACGTATTAAGTACGGGGCCAAGTATTGATACATTAAAACTAACAGGAAAAGCAATTGATGCTTTTACATTAAAGGACTTAAAAGATATTACTATTGGTTTGTATCAAGATACCAATGATAGTATCATAGTAAAATCGAAGCCTGATTATATTGCCAAAACAAAATCTGACGGTACATATATAATAAGTAATATAAAAAGCGGGGCATATAAAGCAATTGCAATTGCGGATAATAACAAGAACTACTTGTATGATGCAGGAGAATTAATTGGATTTTCGGATAACGACCTAGTATTAGATGTAAATAAGAATATCGACTTTAATTTATTTAAAGAAGACCCAAAAAAGATATTCATTAAAAAAGCAGAGCATACCGCTCCAGAAAAAGTGCTTTTAGTTTTAAATGGTAAAAATTCAAAGCTTAACACTATTTCAATTAAAAACACAAAAGGAGAATCGATAAACGACTATTTGTTAAAATCGAATCGTAATTCGGATAGTTTGCATATTTATTTCAAAAACATTCCTTCGGATAGCATATATGTATATATGAATGAAAATGTGGATGGAACACTTATTACTTTTCAATCGAAAGAACAATTAGAAAAGCAATTTGAACGTAAACGTTATCCTCTAGAATTAAAAACACTAAACGCAACAAACGGCAGCCTTCCTGTACATGCCCCGCTTGTGTTGCGCAGCAGCTTCTTGATAGGCAACTATGATATAACAAAAACAATACTAGTTGAAAACGGAAAAGAGATTGGTAGTATTATAGAAAATGAATTTGTTGTGAAAGGTGATAGTATATATATAACTAAAAAGTGGAAAGAAGACAGTGAATATAAATTACAATTGTTACCCGGAACAATAAAAGATAATTACAATAGAACGAATGATACACTCAATATTTCATTTAAAACAAATAGTAAAAGTGATTATGGGACATTAATTCTTAAACATTCATTCACTTACCCCAATTTAATAGTTCAATTATATAATTCGAGTTCAAATTGTGCTTATGAGAAAATAATAAGTGATAAAAGTGGTAATGAAATCATTTTTACTAACCTATTACCTGATACATATAAAATTAAGTTCATTGTAGACACCAATGATAACAAGTGTTTCAACGGTGGTGATTATTTTAATAAACAACAGTCAGAAAAAGTTTTTATGTATGATAAGGAAGTAAAAATTATTGCTGATTGGGAAAATGAGATTAATGTGCAAGAAAATGATTAGTGCAAGAAAAAATATTTTTGATGGAGTTATTCCTAAAATCACAATCCCATTTTTTATAAATTATATTCAATAAAAAACACATTGCCTCTGAAACAACCATGAATAAAGAAACACAGGGCATCATTAAAATATTATTTTTTTATTTCATCTTATTAAGCCATTAAAAAAATACGCTATCAACATTCTTAACAAAAACATGTTAATAAAATAGTTGCATATTTTTTTCTCAACATCAAAAAATTTTGTTACTTCGTATTAACAATTCAAAAAACAAAAAACCATGGCAAAGAAAGCAGTAAAAAAAAGCAGCTCCAAAAAAAGCAGCTAAAAAAGCAACAAAAAAAGCAGCTCCTAAAAAAGCAGCTAAAAAAAGCAGCTCCAAAAAAAGCAGCTAAAAAAGCAACAAAAAAAGCAGCTCCTAAAAAAGCAGCAGCTAAGAAAAAGTAATAAAGAGTCCCGCCCAGCGGGACTTTTTATTTTATTACCTTTTCCTTCTTCAAATCATTAACATCCCGTTAATAACAAAACAAAATAATCTTTGCCACTCTCCCATTCTAATCTGTTTTGTTTATATTTGCTTACTAATTAAAACCTAAACCTTATTTATATTTAAAGCCATGAAAAAAATAATTGTTTTTACAGCAGTTTGTTTGTCGGTTATTGTAATTTCTTGCGGAGGCCCTAAAGAACAAGAAGCGTTAGTTGCTCCTCCAGGAATGCAATATATTGATATTAGTCGTACAGGAATGAACATGAATGTACTTATTCCTGACTCAACCAAAGGAGAATTGGATACTGTATTACAAACGTATGGTACTTATGAAATAAAAAGAGGCGCTTTTCAAATTGCTATTACTGAAGACGGAGGAGATGTTACTTCAAAAAAAGCAGATAATGCAAACGATGATGTAAATAAAGTAAAACAATACATTGTTGATGAGCCAAACACCTTGTTATGGGAATCAGGCATTGGCGATCTTTCTGAATTTCACTTCTTTTATTCAGTTAAATTTGGAGAAAGAACTTTTGTATTTGAAGATATAAAAGGAGATGCATTTACAAAAGAAGATGTGCAAAAAATGTTAGATGCTTGTAAAGCAACGAAAGAAATAGTTAAAGAAGTAAAAAGTTAATCCATTTATAAATTACATGAACCCCCTCAAGCTAAACTTGAGGGGGTTTTTTGTTTGCTCTTTTACAATGAAATCCAATTATTATATAAGTATTATAACAAAGGTTGTAATCTATTCGTTTTATTAATCATCAACTTTGATAGTTTGTTACAGTTAATAGCTATTAATAATAATACGTTTAATAATGTCTAAAACCAAAAGGAATATATTAATACTACTGTTAGTGCTTTCAACAGTTATACTTGGCTGGTACTTCGTACTAAAAACAGATCTTGAGCCGATTGCTCCCACTGCTACAACATTAGATACTACTTTGGTTGCCCCACTTTCTGAACTTGTTCTTCCAGTTAATTTTAAAGTGGAAGAATTAAGTACGATTTTAAATACAGTAATTTCAGGTAAAATTTTTTGATGCTCCCTTAACCATAAATAAAAGAGGCGATATTCTAAATTTAGAAATTACCAAATCAGCGCCGCTAAAAATAAAATGGCAAATGCCTTACCTTACTATGGAAGTTCCTTTGCATTTAGAAGGTGTTGGAGACGTGAAAATTGGCAGAAGAAGAATTTCTAATCAAGACGCAATTAAAGGCGACCTTATTTTAACCCTTCAATCTCGTATCGATATTAGTACTGATTGGAAACTAAAAACTAATAGTACTATCAAAAAAATCACTTGGATTAAGGAACCAGTTTTAAATATATTATTTGTAAAGCTAAATTTAAGAGACAAAGTAGATGCTATTTTAAAACTAAAAGAAAAAGAATTACTTAGTAACCTCGACGAGCAGATTGGAGAAAAAATTCTTCTAAAAAAGGCAATTGAAAAAATATGGCATGATATTCAAAAACCCATACGTGTTAACAAAAGGAAATAAACGTGTGGATTCAGAACAGAGCCGAGAGTATTGAAGCTAAAATGTTAAACAAAGGAGATTCCGTTATATCTATACAAGTGATTTGTGAAGCACACTCTTTTGTTTTACTCGATAGTACAAAGACTATAGCACACAATGAAATTCTTCCAGCATATAAGGAAGCCGAAAAAGAAGCGGATGAGCACCTAAAACTGTACATTACTGGCAAAATTCCTTTTCCACTAATTAATAAACACCTCAACACCAAAAAAGATAAATTTAAAACAACTAACCTTGCTTACACTTTATTAATTAAAGAGATTGAACTTTACGGAATAGAAAATGCTATTGCCGCTAAAGTAAAAGTGAGAGGAACCTTTAATGGAGATATTTACTTAACCGGGAAAATTGCTTTTGATACTATTAGTAAGAATTTATGTGTAAAGGATTTTAATTATGATGTGAATACTAAAAACACCTTACTAAAATCAGCCAACTGGGTATTTGGCAGCGACCTCCCACAAATGATTGGAAGCCGTTTAGTATTACCGCTTGATTCTGCCATTTCAAAAGTTCCAACACTAATGATTGAAGGAATAGAAAAAAGCAAAGTAGGAAATAAATTGGATGCAGGCATAAAAATTAATACTGTTCATTTATACAAAACAATAGTTACAAATAAAGATGTTCAATACATCATTGCTATTGATGCAAATGCTCATATTCAACTGGAGCGCTCTGCCTTTAATCAAAATTTGAAGCCAATTAGGATCAAGAGCGTGAAGCAGAGATAAGAAAAGTCCATACTTTTTGTTTCCAATTCTAATACAACTGGAGCAAAAAAAACCAAGAATAATTTGACAGCCAAAAAGCTAATGTCTAATAATTATCATTACTAATCATGACAATTATCAAGGACACAAAACTCTTAATCATATTATTTTGTATTGAGATTAAGGGTGGATAATTTCCAACTTGTTTCAGGGATTTCTCAATCCTTAAATTGGGAATTATTAAAACTTAAAACATGATGAAAAAGCTACTTACCTTATTAACACTTTTACTTGCATTAAATACGAATATTTTTTCGCAGTACTCAAATGCTACAATTAATGGAGCATGGTTTATGAATATACCCCCACAAAACCCTTATGGTGACAGTTTGCTCTACATTGTTTTTGATGGTAATGGCAATATAACAGATTTCTCTGGTTTTTGCGGTTCAATAGGAGGAACATATACTGTTACAACGGGAGGTGCATTAGCAGGTTCATTAGTTTGTGATGGTAGTACATTTCCTCTAACAGCACAACTTATCACTTCTACTACTGGCTCAGCAACAGCTGATGGTATCACTTGGGACTTAACAAAAATAAGTAATGAAGGCCTTCTTGGTGGTAAGCTGCAAGGTTCTTTAATTACGCAAAATTGCGGATCAAAATCAGTGGAACTATATGTTGGTAATACAGGTTTAATAACTTCAGCAACTGGATTAATGTCAACCGTTACAGGAAGAGCGTATTCTGAGGGAGGAATGTTCATGTGTCACTTACGCACTGGTGAAACAAATAGTTGGAATCAAGTTTCCATTATGGGATATTACTCAAATAATTTACTTACAGGCGAAGTAGGAATAGACAATAATAGCTGCGGTATAAATAGTGCGAATCTTACGAGAGTTGATGTAATCTCCGTGAAACAAATAGTAACTCAATCAAGTTTATCCGTTTTTCCAAATCCAAGCACTGGAAAATATACTATAAACTTAAATGACCTAACTAATAATCAAAAAACGGGATTAATTGTTTTTAATAATTTAGGAGAGGTATTACTTACTGAGAACATTATTAACTCATCAGCAGAAATAGATCTTTCAAAATTTGCGAGCGGAGTTTACACACTTTCTATACTAAATGGAGATCAACATTACTTCAAAAAATTAATAAAAGAGTAATTACAATAAGTAAAAACAAAAAGCCCCCGATTTCTCGGGGGCTTTTTTTATTCCTATAGTCAGGCTGAGCCTGACGAAGCCTAAGCTACTACTTGCTTTTGTGTACGCTTACGCTCACTCTCATCCAAAATGATTTTACGGATACGTAAATGATTTGGTGTAATTTCTACATACTCATCATTTGCAATGTATTCCATTGATTCCTCTAAAGAGAATTTAATAGGAGGTGCAATACGCATTTTCTCATCTGTTCCGGATGCACGCATGTTGGTTAATTTTTTCTCACCACACAAGTTTACAACTAAATCATCAGGACGAATGTGCTCACCGATAACCATTCCTGGGTAAACCTCTTCACCTGCTCCGATAAAGAATTTACCTCTATCATGTAACTTATCAATACTATAAGCAACAGCAGTTCCTTTTTCTTTACTAATCATTACACCTGCAATACGTTGTGCAATTGCACCTTTCCAAGGCTCGTAAGCTTTGAAACGATGTGCCATAATTGCCTCACCTGCAGTTGCAGTTAAAATGTTATTACGTAAACCAATAATACCACGAGAAGGGATATCAAATTCCATGTGAATTAAATCTCCTTTTGGTTGCATTACTAACATATCACCCTTACGTTGAGAAACTAAGTCGATTACTTTACTTGTAACTGCTTCTGGGCAATCGATTGTAAGAATCTCCATTGGCTCACATTTTTTACCATCAATTTCTTTAATGATAACTTGTGGTTGACCAATTTGTAATTCATACCCTTCACGACGCATTGTTTCAATCAATACAGATAAATGAAGAATACCACGACCAAAAACTAAATAAGCATCAGGAGTAGAAGTTTCCTCAACACGCAATGCTAAGTTTTTTTCTAACTCTTTAAATAAACGATCACGTAAATGACGTGATGTTACATATTTACCATCTTTTCCGAAGAAAGGAGAGTTGTTGATTGTAAACAACATATTCATTGTTGGCTCATCAATAGCAATTACTGGTAAACCTTCTGGATTTTCAAAATCAGCAACTGTATCGCCAATTTCGAAACCTTCGATTCCTGTAAACGCACAAATATCTCCTGCAATAACTTCTGTTACTTTTGTTTTACCTAAACCATCAAATACAAATAAATCTTTGATACGAGATTTAGTAATAGTACCATCACGTTTAACAACGCTAACTGGACTGTTTTCTTTAATCTTACCTCTAAATACACGACCGATTGCAATACGACCAATGAAAGAAGAATAATCTAAAGAAGTAATTTGTAATTGTAAACTTCCTTCACGAATTGGAGCGATAGGAGTTTTTTCGATAATAGTATCTAATAAATAAGTGATGTCTTCAGTTGGAGTTTTCCAATCTGGTCCCATCCAACCTTGTTTAGATGAACCATACACTGTAGGGAAATCTAATTGATCTTCAGTAGCATTTAAGTTAAAGAATAAATCGAAAACCATATCATGAACCTCATCAGGCTTACAGTTTGGCTTATCAACTTTATTAATAACTAAGATAGCTTTCTTACCTTGAGAAATAGCTTTTTGTAATACGAAACGCGTTTGAGGCATTGGACCTTCAAAAGCATCTACTAATAATACAACAGCATCAGCCATGTTTAATACACGCTCAACTTCACCACCGAAATCAGCATGGCCTGGTGTATCAATAATATTGATTTTGTGACCTTTGTAAGTTACGGCAACGTTTTTTGCAAGAATGGTAATACCACGCTCACGCTCTAAGTCGTTGTTATCCAAAATAAGTTCACCTGTTTCTTGGTTCTCGCGGAACAGTTTACAAGTGTGTAGAATTTTATCAACCAAAGTAGTTTTACCGTGATCGACATGGGCAATAATTGCGATGTTACGAATTGTAGACATTTATCTTTTTTTTAAGGGCGCAAAGATACGAAATTTTTGTTGTAATTCCCTCTTTTTGAGCAGATTTCGATGGAAACCAGTTATTTAAAGGTTAATTTAAGGTTAACGGGGAATAGATTTTTGGTTTTAAGGAGAAAAAGTGAAAAATATACAACCTAAATGCTCGGATTACAAATCCGCGTTATTGAGTTAATTTCCTAAAACTAATTTGTATTCTTTGCTATTAAAATTCATTCTCATTATAAATTTATCTTTATCCAACCTAACTATATCCCAATAATTTGGATAATGGTTGGGAATGTGAAATTTATACGTGTTAAACATCACTTTATTTTTTTTATCATCAAAATGGTACCCGCTATTAATTGACCAAGGAATTTCTTCAACCGGAGCAGCCCACCAAAACTTTGTATTCAAATGGTTTAAAGAATCAGCGCCATCAACTGTATATTCTTTTATATACCATGGACTAAAATGTTCAATCCTATTTTTGACAGTTCTAAAATGAACCAATGTCTTATCCTCAGGATATTTCTTACACCCAAAAAACAAAGCACATACAAGTAATATATATGGTAAAGATTTCATTTTAGAATTTACAAAAACCCGAAACAATAAACCACAAACAAAAAAACGCCTACTCCTTCTCTTCAAAAAGCTTGTCTTTGTCTTTTACATTAACAGCAGTTCCGTCTTTTAGTTTTTTGCTGATGGCGCCATAAGGAGCACTTACCACTTGGTCTTTTTCATTTACACCGCTGGTGATTTGAATAAAATCGTTGTCTTGAATTCCAGTTTTAACTTTTACTTGTTTTACTTTTCCTTCGCTCACAACAAAAACTACTGTTTCTGCTTTTGGAATATCCTTGGTATTTACTTTTTCTTCCAAATCATTTTTCACTTCTAAGTCTCCGCCACTATTCATTTTTTCAGTCTTCTTAATTAAAGATGAATCCACACGAGTAGTAACTGCCATTATTGGAACCGATAAAACATTCATTACCTTCTTAGTTTGTATTTCAACCGCCGCACTCATTCCTGGACGAAAAGGCGCCATATTTAAACCTGTAATTAAATCGCTATATGAATCTTGAAGAATACGAATTTTAACTGCAAAGTTGGTTACCTGATCAGCAGTAATTCCTGTAGTGTTTGCACTGTTTGCAATTTCGGTTACAATCCCTTTAAATTTTCTGTCTTTATATGCGTCCACTTCAATTAAAGTGGTGTCATACTTTTTAACTTTAATAATATCATTTTCATTTACCTCCACGTTAACTTCCATTTCGTTTAAGTTTGCTAAGCGCATAATTTCTGTTCCTTGAAAACCTTGAACACCTTGCACACGCTCCCCTTTTTCTACATTTAATTTAGAAACGGTTCCATCAACAGGTGAATAAATTTGAGTACGAGATAAATTTTCGTTTGCTTCTTTTAAGGATGCAACAGCGCTATTAATATTAAAATCCGCACTCTTTACTGTTTCTTCAGCAGCCTTTACCGTAGCAACGGCTCCTTCATAAGCAGCTTTTGACGCATCAAATTCTTGCTGAGAAATCGCATTTTGCTCGAATAGTTTTTTGTTACGATTAAAATTTGCTTGGGCATTTGCCAAATTTGCTTTTGCTTGGTCTAATTGCGCTTTGGTGTTTTGCAAATTTGCTTTTGAACTATTTACACTTGCATTAACTCTATCTAAAGCTGATTCGTATGTATCAGGTTTAATACGGCAAAGTAGTTGTCCTTTTTTTACTGCGTCGCCTTCTTTCACCAACATTTCAATAATCTCACCTGATACGTCAGAAGAAATTTTCACTTCTACTTCGGGTTGAATTTTTCCGTTAGCGCTTACCACTTCTGTAATGTTACGCTTTGCCGGTAGCTCAGCACTTACATCAATGATTTCTGTTTTACCGCATGATTTTGCCGAAAACACAACAATTAATAATGTGATTCCAATTACCGATATCCAAATTACTTTTTTCATTCTCTTTTATATAATATTAATATAATGGCTTGCCTTGATAGAAGTCTAATACTTTCAACTTAAAAATATAATCGTACTTAGCATTCAATACATCTGATTGTGATTTTAACCAACGGTTTTTTGCAGTACTAAATTCAAACGCACTAATTGCACCAGCATCATACTTTTGTTTAGTAAAATTGTAGGATTGTTCCGCCGCCTGTTCTGCAATTTTAGCTGCATTGTATTTATTAAACGAAGACTGAGCATCTGCAAAAGCTTGTGCAATTGTTTTGTACAATTGCTGTTTTGTTAAATCGTAATTATATTTCGAATTTAATGTTTGCAACTTAGCTGTTTTAATAGATGAATAAGTTGAAAGTCCGTTAAACAAAGGAACGTTTAAGGTAAAACCAACACTTTTATTTACGTTATCTTTAAACTGATCTGCAAAAGGAGTTTTTTCTAAAACTGGTATTGAAATTTCATTTGGGTCCATAACAGGAATTCCAGAACCTGTAGCATACACATTATACAAACCCGTTGGACTGTAACTCACAACTCTTTGCCCCAATCCCGAATAACCAGTTCCAATTGAACCACTAAAACTTAATGATGGACTAACTCTCCCACGTGCAGCTGCCAATGATTTTTCGGAAGAAAGTAAACTGTACTCTGCACTCTTAATATTGTGTTGATTTTTTAAAGCTGTTTGATAAACATCCCAAGCACTTGCATTTAATAATGCTTCTTGAGGTTCAGAAAAATCAGGTTGCTCAATATCGAAATTATTTAAAGTATCTAAGTTTATTAATTGCTTTAAAGTAAGCATAGAAAGTGCGTAATTATTTTTTGCACTTACAAATGAAAACTCATCTGTTGCTAATTGCGCCGCTACATCAAACTCATTGCTTTTTGCTAAAGAGCCCGCATCCACTAATTTTTTCACTCTATCCAATTGCTCTTTCGAAATATCAACTTGGTTTTGAGAAATCTTAACCAATTCGTTATTGTATATAACTTGCAAAAAATTAGTTGCAATGTTTAGTGCTAAATCATTTTTGCGTTGTTCAACTGTTTCTTTGGTTGCTAAATACGAATATTGATTTTGTTTAATGGTATTGTATTGGCTTAATCCACTCCACAAGGTAACTTGCGTTCCTAAATAAAAGTTTTGCGAAAGAACCGTACTATTTGCAAAGGTATTGGTATATCTATCAATGGTTCTACCAATATTATAAGTATGAGTTGCCCCGCCGTTTAAAGTAGGAAGAATATTTGCTCTACTTTGCTCGTAACTAACTTTATTTATTTGTTGGTTAACATCTGCTTGCATAATAGAGATGTTATTTTTTATCCCTTGCTCAATACATTGTTGCAGCGTCCATTTTTGTTGTGCAAACATTGGGCTGATTGCAAGTAACAAAACAACAATTAAAACCAGTTTTTTCATTAATCGGGGCATTTCAAAATTTTGATAAAAATAAGAAGAATAAATCAGCTTTAAATCAAGCAGATGAATATTATACTGCACAAAAAAGTATTTAAATCAGGTTATTAACGTTATAAGTTTGGTAATTATGGCAAAATTGTTGCACTTGCAGCAGAGATAGCACTTATATTTGAAGAATGGTAAAGAAAAAACTCATATTGGTTTTAACACTTTTTATGCTTGCTTTTGTAATAAGAGCGCAGCCTAAAACCAATAAAATTACCCGAGTTCTCTTTGTTTTTGATGCTTCCAACAGCATGAAGTCGCAATTTGATGGAAAAGCGAAAATGGATCATGCTAAAAAACTATTCAATTCCTTAATCGATAGCCTTAGTAAATTAAAGAATTACGAGTTTGCTCTACGCATGTATGGTTCAACTGTTAAATATCCTCCTGGAGATTGCAATGACACCAAACTGATTATTCCTTTTAGCAAAAACAACATTCCAGCAATTAAAGCAAAAGTAAATGCAGCCAAACCTACAGGAATTACACCAATTGAGCATTCATTAATTTCATCTGCAAATGATTTCCCCGACAATAAAAACATAAACACTATTATTTTAATTACCGATGGAATTGAAGAATGTGGTGGTGACCCATGTGCTGCTCGTCAAAAACTATATGAAAAAGGAATCATTTTTAAACCTTGTATTATTGGTATTGGTTTAACTAAAGAGCAAGCCAAAACGTTTGAATGTGTTGGAAATTATTTCAGTTACGATGAAAATTCAAACGTAGTTAGCACAGTTGTAAATACGGTTTCTACCCAAACCATGAATAAAACAAGTGTGCAGGTTAATTTACTCGACCTTGGTTATAAACCAAACGAAACAAATGTAAATATGACTTTTTATGATGAAAAATCGGGAATGCCAATTTACAATTATGTCCACTCAATAAATAAATTTGGGAATCCTGATACTGTTTTGTTAGATGAATTTAGAACGTATAAATTAGTTGCACATACCATTCCGCCAGTTGAAAAATCAGGAATTACATTAAGTGCAGGCATCCATAATATTATTGCTTTAGATGCCCCGCAAGGTTTATTGGAACTAAAACGCGAAACAGGAATTTATAATTATAACGAAAAGGTAAAATGTATTGTGCGAAAAAAAGGAGAAATGAATACACTGCACGTGCAACCTATGAACACAATGGAAAAATACATTGTTGGACAATACGATTTAGAAGTATTAACCTTGCCCCGCACTTATTTGTATGATGTCTCAATACAGCAAACATTACTAAAAACAATTTATATTGAAGATGCGGGAATGCTAAAATTAAAATGCAAAGAAGCTGGAGATGGCTGTATTATGCAAGAAGTAAAAGGTGTTTTAAAATGGGTTTGCAATATAGATAGCAAAACCGATCAAACCTTTTATTTACAACCAGGTGATTACAGAATTACTTACCGCTCAAAAACATTAAAACAAAGCATTTATACCATCGAGAAAAAATTCACTGTTGTTTCTAATGAAATTGTGAATGTAGATTTGTTTAAACAGTAGAAAGAATCAAGACAGCAAGAGTCAAGATGCAGGACAGTTTATTCGCAAAATGATTTTTCATCTTTCACGCGTTGTCTTGACTCTTGATTCCTGTCGTCTTGATTCACATCTAAAAAATAAATCTCTTAAGGTAATGTTATAGTTGTTGTATACGTTCCAATAGTAAGCGTTGCTAGTAAATCACATGCCCCGCTGCCAAAATTAATTATTCGGGTTTGTTTTCCTTGAGGAGTAAATTCAACAACACCTTGTATAAATGGGTGGCGGTGAGCATACGTGCTTGGAGCACAATTAAAATCTCTTACTAATTGAGAAGTAATATTTGCAGTGTATGAATTACCTTGAGCAGTAACGCCACTTGACGAACCTGTTAAACCTACACGTGCTTTTGTCCATACAATTGGAATCGTATCGTTTCTATAAACATTTGTATCAGCTGTGTTTAATAATGTTTTGTAACGTGTACAATTCCAAGTTACAATGCCTCCATCTGTTTTTGTAACAGAAATATCAGAAGTAATGGTCCAAGTGATGTTAGTTGATTGCGGATTAAAACCTGCCGCAGTAGTATTTTGAATGGATTTACTATTGATTGTAATTGCGTTTCCATCTACTTTATAATTAGAAGCAGTTACAACGCATTTAAATCCTGGGCTTCTATATCTTTTTGCCCCGTTTGTTGATTGTGAATAATCATAGGTTAAGGAACCACTTCTTGTTCTTCCATCCGAGCAAACAGTATTGTTAAAAGTAACAGTTACTCTTTTTAATGTAGTATCAATTACAATTGATGATGCACAAGTAGTTAAAAATGCTTCATCTGTTGGTTGAATTCCACGGTATGTGCTTAATGTATTATTAGAATTGTCTAAAGCTTGGTTACCAATTAAAACAATATCGTTAGCCATGTTTTCCGAATAAGAATTATCAGAAGCGGCTGCGGTATCCTTATCTTGTTCTGGGTCTTCTTTTTTGTCTTTTTTGCAGGCTACTATCGATAGTGACAGAACCAAAATTAACAAACTTGTTTTTGCGATTATCTTTTTCATGATGAATGATTTTTAAGTAAGACTCGGATAAAAGACAAAGGTTTAATCTGTAGAAAAAAAAATTATCTCAAGATTTGTAAACGATTTGCATCTAGCTTAATAAAGATAAACAATAAAATGGTAAAACTCCACAAAGACGAGCCTCCGTAGCTAAAGAAGGGTAGTGGAATTCCAATTACAGGTGCTAAGCCAATCGTCATACCAATATTAATTGCTAAATGGAAAAACAAAATGGCAGCTACTCCGTAACCATATATTCTACTAAAAGGAGAGCGTTGCCTTTCTGCCATAAAAATAACGCGCAGCATTAACGCAATGAGTAATGAAATAACAATACTTGTTCCAACAAAGCCCCACTCTTCACCAACAGTACAAAAAATAATATCAGTATCTTGCTCGGGCACAAAATCATATTTTGTTTGTGTTCCTTTTAGATATCCTTTGCCCCAAAATCCTCCAGAGCCAATTGCAATTTTAGCTTGATTAACATTGTAACCTTCTTTCTTCATGTTAACTTCACCTCTTCCTAACAATACATCAATACGTGTTTTTTGATGCGGCTCCATTTTATCGTACACATAACTTGCACCTGCAACCATTGATACTGCAGCTGATACACAAAGTGCCACGATGATAATACTTTTTCTATTTCTCTTAATAAATACAAACGATAGTAATGCGATGATTCCAATTACTGTGTACAAATAATAATCTTCAATTAACAAGGCAAGCACCATTAAGGTAATGGCTAAAAAACCTATCAATATAAAATTTACCGATAAGCCTTCTCTATATAATACTGCAACAAAGGCCACAAAAACAATTGCCAATCCTGTTTCATCCTGAAGTAATTTGATGATAATAAGCGGGGCAATAATAATGATACCTGCAATTACAGTGTTTTTATAATTCTTAATTAAGGAAGAAAGATTTGACTTAACACTTTCTACTTTTAAATTTACATTACTTAAAAATTTAGCGAGTGCCAAGTTGGTTGCAAACTTCATGAACTCGGCGGGTTGGATTCCAAAATCGCCAAACCTAAACCAGGAGCGACTTCCTTTTACCTCACGACCTAAATAAGGAACTGCAATACAGGCGACCACAAATATTCCGTAAAACACATAGGCAAAAACCGTATAAAATCCAGAATCGATAATTAAAATTAGAATTGCCAAAAATGCACCGCCGCCAATCCATAGTAATTGCTTACCATATTTTTGCGACATATCAAAAATATTAGAATGCTCTTCATTATACACGGCTGCATAAATATTTAACCAACCCATAAAAACGAGCAGTACATATATGAAAACCGTCCAGCGGTCAACATTATAAAACAGTTTATGTTCGTCTTTTCTCACTAGTGTTTTTTAGGCTTTTTCGGTTTTTCTGGAGGAACATTTTTGCCAGTAATTAAATCAGCTTCCATCATGCGCTTCTCCATATCCTTACGTTCCACTTTTCCTTTTAAATATTTTTCAATCATCAAACTCGAAATCGGTGCTGCCCATGTGCCACCAAATCCAGCGTTTTCAACTACACAAGCAATTGCAATTTTAGGATTGTCTCTTGGAGCAAAAGCAACAAAAACCGCGTGATCTTTTCCATGAGGATTTTGTGCTGTACCTGTTTTACCACAAAAAGGAATGTCTTTTATTTTGGATGCTGCTGCTGTTCCTGCCTCAACTACCTTTGCCATACCTTCAATAACGTTATCGTAGTATTCAACTTTTTGCACAGCGGTGTAATTTTTAACTAAATATTTTTTATCAATTGGTTTGCCTGTTACCGTTCCTTTTACAACGTGTGGTGTATAATAAAATCCTTTGTTGGCAATTGCACACATTACATTTGCCATTTGAATTGGGACAATGGTTAACTCTGCTTGTCCAATTCCTAAAGAAACAATGGTGTTTGAGCGCCAGCCATTTTCTCCAAATACTTTATTGTAGTATTTTATACTTGGTACGTTTCCTGGTTTTTCAAATGGGATATCATACTCTAACTTTTTTCCTACACCAAAACTCATAACGGCATCTCTCCAATGTTGATAGCCATCTTTAAATTTTGGATAAGCCTTTTGATCTACAATGCTTCTAAACACATAACTATAATATGAATTACATGAATACTGAATAGATGAAGTTAAGTTTGCAGCTGGATGGCCATGGCAAGCGGGCTTGCCTCCCATTGGTGGATAACCATGGGCACAAGGATAAACTGTACCAACATTTAATACGCCATCATTTTGTCCAATCAATGCATCAATTAATTTAAAAATAGAACCTGGAGGATACATGGCTTGGGTTGCACGATTAAATAAAGGATTGTACAAAGTATCCAAATACATTCTTGAAAATGCTTTTCCTCTATCATGTCCAACTAATTCATTTGGATCATATGTTGGTGAAGAAACAATTGCTAATATCTCTCCTGTTGATGGTTCAATAGCAACGATACTTCCTTTTTTTCCCATCATTAGTTTTTCGCCATACTCTTGTAGGTCTGCATCAATGGTGCAATAAATTCCTGTACCAGCAACCCCAGCAGTGTCAAGCTTTCCATTCATGTACTTTTCTTTCTCTTGATTGTGAACATCAACCAAAACAATACGTACACCTTTTTGTCCGCGAAGTAATTCTTCGTATGAGCGCTCCATTCCGCTAGCACCTATGTAATCACCTTCATTATAATATGGATCTTTAGCCGCCTTTTCTTTACTAACCTCACCAATATATCCTAATAAATGCGGGGCAAGTTTTCGAGGATATGAACGCACACTTCTTTTTTGGAAAAAGAAACCTGTGAACCGGTACATCTTCTCTTGAAGCTTGGCATAACTTTCAGAAGTTAATGCTTTTTCGAAAATAGAAGATTTGCGGCGGCCATTTACGTACTTCGCTTTTTCAATTCGTTTTATGAAAATCTTTTTATCTATGCCTAATACTTTGCATAAGGCCATTGTATCACAACCTTTAACGTCAATAGGCACAACCATTAAATCATAAGAAGGTTCGTTTACAACCAATTTTTTTCCATTCCGATCAAACACAAAGCCACGTGGAGGATAATCCGTTAAGTACCTGAACGCATTTTGATTTGCAGCTTCTTTATACTGGTCGTCGACATTTTGAATATAGAATAGCCGGCAGATATAAATAATTGCCACCAACACAAAAAATCCACCAATAAAATATTGTCTGTTAGATAACTGATTGTTCATGCTGCAATTCCATCCTTTCTATAAAACAAGAATTGAAAAATGTAAACAAATACAAAAGTCACGAAAGTACTTCCTACAACTTTTAATAAAGTAAAGCCTGCGTCTTCAAAACCGAATTCTTCTAAAAAGAAAAAGAATAAATGATGAGTAAGAATAAGTGGAAGCGCATAATACAAAAACCATGCATTGCCCATCATTTGAACAGTTGGTTTCATTGTGATTTCATATCCTTCTCTTGGCGATAATAATTTTAATGAATAAAAGCGTGCAAAGCCAAGCACAACGCATGCTGAAGCATGGATTCCCTGACTATCATAAAACACATCAACAGTTAAACCAATTACAAATGATAAAATTAAAACCAATAATGGCATGGTTTCAAAGGGCAGCATCAATAAAAACATAATGTATGGCAGGGGAACAAAATATGTTCCCAATGCAATGTTTTTAATAATTAATGTTTGTAATAAAACAAGAATCAAAAATCTCAAACTATTTTTCGCTATCTCACTTATCATTTTATCTTTACAGGGTTTGAGAGTAATTTTTCAAGAGAATCTTTTTCTGCACGGTAGTTATTGCCAATAACATAAACGTAATTCAATTTTTTAAAATCTGTTTTTAATCTAACTTTTACGGTATAGAAAGCATCGCCTTGCTTACGTTCAAATTTTTCCACCACACCAACATTAATTCCTTCAGGAAAATAATCGGAGATAGCGCTTGTGCAAATTGTATCTCCAATAACCAAACGAACGTGTGTTGCAATATCTGTTAATGTTGCGTAACGGTAATCGCTGCCATCCCACGATAAAGGCCCGTAGGATCCGTCCTTTTTAACCTTACAAATAATTTTTTGTTCTTTATGCAATAACGATGTTGCAGTAGAAAAATTTGCCGATACATCTTTGATAACACCAACTACACCTTCACTATTAATTACAGCTTGATCTTTCAAGACACCTTGATTTGAACCGATGTTTAATGTAAGATAGTTTTTATCTAAATTACTTGTGCTATTAATAACCTTTGCGGCATGATAATTATATTTTTTTCTAAACAAACTATCGTTCTTAATAAAAATCGGTTCGCTGTTATTTAAAATATCGTAAGATGATTTCATTAAAGAACGAAGTAGTGCGTTTTCTTCTGCTAGTTTTTTATTTTCTTCTTTCAATCCAAAATATTCTTTTGAATTTGCAACAGCACTATATAAGTTAGAAGAAACTGCATTAGAAGAATTAAAAATAGCTGTACTTTGATACGTTCTATTTTTAAGCATCAATAACACACAAATAATTTGCAATGCTATAAACAAAATGAAGTAGTGATACTTATATAATAAACTCAATAAATTACGCATAAAAAATCAGATCAGAGGCTATTTCAGCATTTCAAAATTAACCTTTTAATACACTGATTTTTCAGGTTCTTTCAAAAGATTTTGACATTGTTTTTAGGCTATGTTAATAACGTGAATTTGCTCGTTTTCGAATCCCTAGCACCATTTCGAAACTTTACTTAATTTAGCATCAGATGAGTTTTGTTTCGCTAAGCACTTTACTTTTTATTTCTGTAGTAATTGCAGTTAATGCGTTATTGCCTAAAAACAAACGGCACTACTGGCTAATGCTAAGCAGTTTAGCCTTCATTAGCTTATTATCGTGGCAATCAGGTATTGTTTTGACACTGCTTTCTTCTTTCAATTTTTTGTTTGGAAAAAGAATCGAAAGTAGTCGAATAGCTTATCTGACAAGCATTTTAGTGAACGTACTAGCTATTGTTGCCTTTAACTACATTGGTTATTTCAATGAAAATTTATCCATTCAGATACAGGAGGTTAATTTTAGTTTAAATGAATTCATCCTTGCTATTGGCCTCTCCTTTTACAGCATACAACACATTGCTTACCTTATAGATATTAAGAAAAATAAGATTAAGCCCGAAACAAACTACCTACATTGTTTGTTTTGCAGCACCTACTTTCCAAAACTCATAAGTGGTCCCGTAACAAAACACCAGGAATTAATAGGGTATGCGGGGCAAAACAACTTAGATAAAAAGTTATTTTTTTCTGGGTTTAACCGATTTTTGCTTGGACTTTTTAAAAAGCTAGTAGTTGCAGATAGTTTAGCGCCTTCTATTCACTCCATTTTTGATTTTAATAACGCATATCCCGGACTTACAATACTTACAGGCGGTCTATTATTCACCTTACAGTTGTATTTCGATTTTTCGGGATACAGCGATATGGCAATTGGGGTAAGTAATATGCTGGGGATTAAACTTCCTGAAAACTTTAATATGCCACTTAGGGCTTTAAGTATTGGTGAGTTTTGGCGCAAATGGCACATGTCACTTATTCGTTTTTTTACCGAATACATTTTTTACCCAGTAAGCTACTATTTTAGAAAAAAGAAAAAACTGGCCGCTGCACTTGGTATAATCCTTACTTTTCTTGTTTCAGGCTTATGGCATGGGATTGGACTTACCTTTATTATCTGGGCACTTTGCCACCTAGTTTATTTGATGTTTGAGTTAATTTTGCTAAAACGAAATAAGAGTATTTCAGTTCCAAGAAAAATCCTTGGTTGGTTGTATGTAATACTTGCTGTTTCATTCAGTAATATTTTCTTTCGAATTAAAAGCACCGACTTATTACTGCTAAAATGTAAAAACCTATTTAGTCTAAGTAATTTTATACCTAAAGATTTTGCCACTGAGTTCTTTGCACCCATTGCTGTTGGTTGGCATCAGATAGAGCAGTTTAACTTTGGCGTTACGATGTTTTTCTGTCTGTCCTTTTTGTTATTCGAGAAAAAACTGAACCTACTTAGCAAGCGAGAAGAATACTCTGTCATATATACATACCTATTTATTATGCTCATTATTGTTTTCGGGGTTTTCAGTAATAGCGAACAGTTTATTTACATGCAATTTTAATCGTAAATTTGACCCATGTTTACAGGAATAGTTGAATCATTAGGAAAAATTGAGAACATTGAAAAGGAAAGTGGAAATATTCATTTTTATCTAACTTGCAGTTTTACCTCCGAATTAAAAATAGACCAAAGTCTTGCCCATAATGGCGTGTGCCTTACCGTTGTTGATATTAAAAACAATATTTACAAAGTAACTGCCATTCAAGAAACACTCGATAAAACAAATTTGCAGTTTTGGACTATTGGCGATTTTGTAAACCTTGAGCGTTGTATGCCAGCTAATGGTAGATTTGACGGGCACATTGTACAGGGGCATGTTGACCAAACTGGAACTTGCGATAAAGTAGAAGACCAAAACGGAAGCTGGAAATTTTGGTTTTCGTATGATGCATCAAAAAACAATTTAACAGTAGAAAAGGGAAGTATTTGTGTAAATGGTACAAGCCTAACTGTTGTTGATTCTGATAAAGGAACATTCTCTGTTTGTATTATCCCTTATACTTTCGAAAACACCGTTTTTAAACACATAAAAGTTGGAACTATTGTTAATCTTGAGTTTGATATTGTAGGGAAGTATATTGCTAAGATGTTAAACAAATAAACTCCCAATTGTCTATTCTCGACTGCGCTCGAACTGACAATTGGGAGTTTTATAAAAAAAAATCAATTACTTTGGCAGAGCAGCTTGTGCTTTTTTCTCTGCTTCAATTTCAGCTTCACGTTTTTTCTTTTGTGCTTCAAACTCAGCATCCTTTTTTTCTTGCGCCATTTTACTCTTGAAATTGCTGTTGCTAATGTTTTTTTCTGCAATTCCACTGAAATAATCGCGCGTGTTTATTACAATAACGGCACCTGTTCCATCACCATACTGTGCAGGAATACCGCCTGTAATAACAGATAAATTCTGAATTGCCATTCCGGAAACCTCAGTATCAAAAGGTAGCACATCACCATCTACATAATATTTAGACGATCCCGCACGAGAGCCTCTTGAAAACACTTGTCCATTATCGGTTACAATAATATCTGATGAAATATTAGCAATCATTCCTTTTACGTCTCCTTTTGATACAGCCATGTGATTAATTTGTTCTAGACTTAATTTATGCATAGTAATATATGATATATCAACCATTGGCTTTTCCCAAGGCTTGTCGGCATAAACATCAAATCCAATTAAGGTGTTAAATTCCATTTCCGAATCAAGATAAGACGACTCCTCCACCTCAACAGTTACCTTAGCATACCTGTTTATTTTGTAGCCTGAATAACTTACCAAAACCTCATACTGACCAGGTTGCAATGGTTTTAAGGAATATTTCCCGTCAATATCTGCAATTGCATTCTTAATAATTACTCCTCCTTGCAAGGCTTTTATTTCTGCGCCAATTGCTGGATTATGTTGATCATCGGTAATAAGGCCTTTTATTTCGCCTGTTGTGTTTTGAGCCAGTCCTATACTTGTTAGCCCAAAAAAGGCAATGGCACCCAGCAGTTGTTTTAAATTGTTTTTCATGATTTCTATGTTTTTAATTGTTATTAATCTTCTCAAGAATCGATTCTTTACTTAAAGACGCAGGTAAAAACACATTCCATAAAAACCATTAAATAATTGTTACTTTACTAGTCACATTTGGGCTTTCGGTTTAAAAATGTATATTTGCAAGAATTTTATAACGAATAAAATTCATCATGGCATCTTCATTTCAAGCATTTTTGAACTCCAAATTCACTTCCGAAGGTTTAACTTACGACGACGTTTTAATGGTTCCGGCTTATTCGGAAGTACTTCCACGTGAAGTAAGTATTAAATCTAAATTTAGTAAGGGAATTGATATTAATACTCCAATTGTTACTGCAGCAATGGATACAGTTACCGAACACCGCATGGCTATTGCAATAGCTCAAGAAGGTGGAATTGGTGTATTGCACAAAAACATGAGTATTGCTGCACAAGCAGAACAAGTAAGAAAAGTAAAACGTTCGGAAAGCGGGATGATTGTTGACCCTGTTACTATGTTAGACGGGGCAACTATTGGAGATGCACTAAAACTAATGGCCGATAATAAAATTGGTGGTATTCCTGTTGTTACCAAAGAGGGATTATTGGTTGGAATTGTTACTAACCGCGATTTACGTTTTGAAAAAGACATGAAAAAATCGGTGAAAGAAGTAATGACAAAAGACAATATCATTACCGCTAAACAAAGAACAAATCTTAAAAAAGCTGAAGAAATTCTTCAAAATTATAAAATCGAAAAATTACCAGTAGTTGACAATAAAAATAAACTGATTGGATTAATTACTTACAAAGATATTATCAAAAGTAAAGTACAACCTTATGCATGTAAAGATGCAATGGGTCGTTTACGCGTTGCCGCAGCAGTGGGTGTAACGGCTGATACACTTGAGAGAACTGAGGCTTTAGTTAATGCTGGTGTGGATGCAATTATTATTGATACAGCGCACGGACATTCGAAAGGTGTTATTGAAATGCTTAAAACAGTAAAGAAAAAATATCCAAAACTTCAAGTAATTGTTGGAAACATTGCAACAGGTGCCGCAGCTTTAGCTTTAGTAAAAGCAGGTGCAGATGCAGTAAAAGTTGGAATTGGCCCTGGTTCTATTTGTACTACACGTGTTATTGCAGGTGTTGGTGTGCCTCAACTTACAGCTGTAATGGAAGTTGCTCATGCATTAAAAGGAAAAAACATTCCTATTATTGCTGATGGTGGAATTCGTTTTACTGGAGATATTGTTAAAGCAATTGCAGCTGGAGCAAGCACTGTAATGATGGGTTCTATGTTTGCAGGAACAGAAGAATCACCAGGAGAAACAATTATTTTTGAAGGAAGAAAATTTAAATCATACCGCGGAATGGGTTCTATGGAAGCTATGCAAATGGGCTCAAAAGACCGTTATTTCCAAGATGCGGAAGATGATATTAAAAAATTAGTTCCAGAAGGAATTAGCGGACGTGTTCCTTTTAAAGGAAACATGTCGGAAGTAATTTACCAAATAATGGGTGGCTTGCGTGCAGGTATGGGATATTGCGGTGCTAAAAACATTGATGCCTTACAAGAAGCTAAATTTATTCGTATTACCGCAGCAGGTGTTTTAGAAAGTCATCCGCATGATGTTGTAATTACAAGAGAAGCTCCGAATTATAGTAGAAAATAAAAAACATTAAAATAAAAAAGCCGCTTCTTAAATGAAACGGCTTTTTTATTTAATCAATTTTCTTTATTACCTCACAACATTAACATGTCCGCTATATGTATGGCGCCTGTTATCTGGGTCAGTAATTTTTAGTTTATAGATATAAGTGTCTTCGGGAACCAATTTGGAGGATTTTTTCGTGTTTCCTTTCCAGCCTTCTCTTTCATCAGTAGAAACATAAATCATTTCGCCCCAACGATCAAATATCATTAATTCGTATTTAACCAAGTTAGTTCCGTAACAATAAAACACATCATTTATTCCATCATCATTAGGGGTAAACGTATTAGGAATATAAATTGCCCAATCAGGTTTTAAAACAATTTGCCTACACTCTGTTTCTGGACAACCAACAAGATTTTCTCCATACAAACAAATGGTATATGTTCCAGGGTTTTTAAAATCATATTCAAACTGTGGCAGTCTAATGGTGTCAGTTGAATTTACTGTCCAATAACTATTGTATAATAAACTCGAATAATTTTCTACTCCAACAATATAATTACCTGGCTCCTCTTGTGGAGTAGTAACAAAATCTACAATGGGATTCGGAACCACCACAATCGTTCCAACGGCAGTATTGGCGCATCCTCCAGTAGTTCCAGTTACTGTATAATTTGTGGTAGAAGTAGGATTGGAAATTACTGAATCAGTAGTAATTCCTAAACCTTGCCATACATAAGTAGTTGCATTGTAAGCATGAACTACTCCAAATTGCCCAGGGCAAATTGTATCATTAGGTGAAACAGTTACATTAGGTAATGGATTAACTGTAACAGTTACTTGTTTGGTATCTGAAGGACAACCAGCACCAGCAGAAACTGTTACTGAATACGTTGTTGTTACAGTTGGTGAAGCTACAGGATTTGAAATTGACGCATTACTTAAACCAGTTGATGGAGACCAACTATAAGCAGAGCCACCAGAAGAAGTTAAGTTAGTTGATTGTCCTTGGCAAATAGTAACATTTCCTGACACTACACCTGTTACAGAAGTTATTGTGGTTACAGTAACTTCATCTGTATCTACACAACCATCTGCTGAAGTAACGATTACAAAATAAGTAGTTGCGGCAGACGGTGTAGCTGTTGGATTTGCAATAGCAGGATTATCTAAAGTAGCAGAGGGCGCCCAAACATAAGTTGCTCCACCCTGCCCGTTTAATTGAACTGAACCTCCAACACAAACAGTAACATCTGCCCCGGCATCTGCAACAGGTAAAGCATTAATTGTTACAATCGTAGTGGCATTACAAGTTGAGCCATCTGGAAATGTAGCACTAACCGAATAAGTTCCCGATAAACTTGGAACCGTATTTGAAATACTTGGATTTTGTAATGAAGACGCGTAACCATTTGGGCCCGTCCAAGAATAACTTGTTGCGCCAGCAGGTAAACAAGATAAATTAATAGTAGCACCTTCACAAACCGGCCCATCATTGGATGCAGTAACGGTGCAAGTTGAACACGATGCTGGTGCAGTATAAGTTACATTTGATGTACACGCAACATCTGCAGAAAAAACTGCTGTTACACCGCAAGAGGCCGCATCAGCTGGCAAACCAGTTAGAGTATAAGATAAAGGACTTACAAAAGGTGCATTAAAAGTTTGTGTTCCACCACAACTTCCTGTTACTGATAAAGTACCTGATGAAGGAGGATTTGCGAAAGTAATAGCACCCGAAACATCATGAGTATTATTTGTTGAGTTACATGCTCCTGGAACTGCTGTTACCTGAGTGATGGAACAAAGTGCAGGATTACAAGCTGCAGGTGCAGTAAAACTTGCCGTAGCTGTACATGTGGCAACTGCCGAAAAAACTGCATCTACATTACATGCTGCTGCATTTGCAGTTAAGCCTGTTAAAGTATAAGTAAGTGGGCTTACAAATGGAGCATTAAAAGTTTGTGTTCCGCCGCAACTTCCAGTAACTGATAATGTACCTGAAGCAGGTGGATTTGTAAAAGTAACAGAACCTGTAAGTTGATAAGTACTTGTTGCTGGAACACACGCTCCAGGTACTGCTGTAACTTGAGTAATTGAACATGTAGGTGTATTACATGGCGCTGGCGCAGTAATATTTACAGTATAAGTGCAAGTAGGGTCAGCTGAATAGGCAGCAGTGATAGAGCATGCAGCGCTCGTTGCATTTGCCCCAGTTAGAGTGTAGTTTGTTGATGTTGTAAACGGAGGATTAATTACAGTAGGTGTACCACCACATGAACTAGAGATTGTTAATGTTCCGGATGAAGGTGGAGCAGTAGTACTAATTGTTCCTGTAACGCTAAATGTATTTCCAGGAACACAAGCCCCAGGTGTAGCTGTCATGTTTGAAATATTGCAGAGAATATTACAATTGGTTGCCCCCGAACCACCCTGCCCTGTATTGGTTTGATCAAAAATAATATTAGTTGCATTGCCTCCGAAATTTGTAATCAAAACCATATAGTATTGTCCAGCAATAGCATTAGGTATAGTGCATACTTCTGCGGCTTGTCCATCAAAACTACAATCAACTAAATTACCAGATGGATAAGTCATCATGAAAAGTGAAGTGTTACTTTCACAACCCAAAAAACCTAACAATCAGCAGTTAAACCGCCAGCACAACCTCCTGTTGGAGATGTAAAAGGTCCCCAACATGCAAAATCAATATCGTCCAAAATGCGTCTGCACCAGCAATATCCATTACAATGGTGCCATTACTGGCAATTTGTAAATAATACCAAACTGGATTAGGCTGAGTACCAAAGCATCCATAATCAGGGCCAACCTCAGCCTCTGTTCCACTCACAGGCGCCGGAAAATTATATGTTGTTCCAGTACAAAATGGGAGCAGCACCATTGCACAAATCTGTTTGCGCATAAGAATCTAGGGCAAACAAACTAAAGAAAAAAATTAAAATCGATTTGTTCTGACTATTGTTTTCACTGTATTTTTTTTACTCAAACTTACAAATTTAATCCGATTTAGGAAACTATTTAGTCAGCTCCTTCAAGGATAACATAAAATCTATATAAATCCTCAAATGAGTTATACAAAGGAACTGGAGCTAAACGAATAACATTCGGTTCTCTCCAATCTGGCACAACACCTTCTTTTACGAAAGCATTAAATAATTCTTTTCCTCTTCCGTGAGCAATAATAGAGAATTGGCAGCCCGGTTGAATTCCTTTAGGAATATAAACTGAATCTTCTTTTGGCGTAAGGAATTCGAATTTCTTACCTTCCGGTTGACTTGCATTTATTTCATTAACTAAAATTCTAAGTAAGATAAAAGAAAGGCGCTCTTCTTTCTCATTTTTTCAAAACCTGCTTCTGTGATAACATCTAATGCTGCCTTACAAGCTGCCATTGACAAAATCGGGGCATTACTTAATTGCCATCTTTCTGCACCATGAATTGGAACAAATGTTTTCTCCATTTTAAAGCGTGAAGTTTTATCTGTTCCCCACCAACCTGCAAAAATTGGTAGTGAAGTGTTTTTATGATGTTTCTCATGAACAAATGCGCCAGCAACACTTCCAGGACCACTATTTAAATATTTATAACTACACCAAGCTGCAAAATCAACACCCCACTCATGCAAATGCAAATCGATATTACCTGTAGCATGCGCTAAATCAAAACCTACAACAATACCATGCTTTTGTGCATTAGCAGTTATTGTTTTCATATCAAACACTTGCCCCGTAAAATAATTTACTCCACTAAACATTACCAATGCTAATTCATCTTTATGCTTTTCGATAGCAGCTAAAATATCTTCTGAACGAATTGCATATTCTCCAGCGCGTGGTTCCACTTCAATAATAGCATCATCAGGTGCGAAGCCATGAAATTGCGCTTGTGTTTGTAATGCATATTGGTCGCTTGGAAAAGCTTTTGCTTCACATAAAATTTTATAACGTTGTTTGGTTGGACGATAAAATGAAACCATCAGTAAATGTAAATTCACTGTAAGTTGATTCATCATTACAACCTCTGAAGATAATCCACCAACAAGCTTTGCAGATTGTTCAGTTAAAATTTCATGGTAAGAGAACCAAGGGTTTTTAGCCAAGAAATGGCCTTCAACGCCAAATTGTTTCCAATCATTTAATTCTTGTTGAATGTAGCTTTCTGTTGTAACAGGTTGTAAACCCAATGAATTACCAGTAAAGTAAACCATATCACTTCCATTGTGTTGAGGAAAATGGAATTTTTTACGGAATGATTTTAACTCATCTTTATTGTCTAATTCTTGCGCGTAAGCTAATGTGTTTTGATGTTGCATGTTTCTTTTATTTTAACACAGAGGTCGCAGAGGATAAAGAGCTACACAGAGTTGAAATTATTCTCTGTGAAACTCAAAAAACTCTGTGCACTCTGTGTTGAACTTTTATTGAATCTCTTTCAAAATTAATTTCTCTACTTCTTCGCTTTCCCATTTAGTTTCAATATCAGCAGTAGCCATTACCTTATCCATAATTGCTTGCTGACGTTGACCTTCTTTTAAAGCAGTACTGTATCTAATATCAGGGCTGTAAGTAACCATGGTATAAAACGGAATCCATTTCTCAGGATACTTAGCTGCAAAACGTGCTTCAATCTTTTTCTGCAAAAGGAATTTTTTATCAGCTGTTTTATCGCGCATTTCTATAAAGTTTGCAATGGCCATATCCGCAATAGCATCGCCATCTGGCTTACGAAGTGTTTGATATTCATCCATGATAGCTGACCAATTATCTCCATGCTTATCTAACAATCCGTTTAACACTACACAATCTTCAAATCCGCAATTCATACCTTGCCCGAAGAAAGGAACGATAGCGTGAGCAGCATCTCCAATTAAAGCAATCTTATCATCAAAGGTCCATGGGAAACATTTTACTGTTACTAATGAAGAAGTTGGATTTGCAAAGAAATCATCTAACAGTGTTGGCATTAATGGAACTGCAGTTGAGAACTCTTCATCAAAGAATTTTTTTACTTGCTCGCGCGTTGTAAGATTTGCAAATGATTTTTCACCTTCGAATGGTAAAAACAATGTGCAAGTAAAATTGCCATCCATGTTAGGAAGCGCAATCATCATAAAACTTCCACGAGGCCAAATGTGTAAAGCGTTTTTCTCCAATAAAAATTCTCCGTTTGGCCCAGGAGGAATAATTAATTCTTTGTAGCCTGCAGAAATATAATGTTGATTATATTCGAAACGATCGCTTGAAAGTTGCAAGTTTAAACGTGATCCAGCAAAGGCTCCATCTGCACCAAATAACAAATCACTTTTAGAAGAAGTGTGTTGATGCGTTGTGTTGTTTTCGAAATTAGCGGTTAAAGATGCTCTATCAACACTTGTGCAACGCTCATCAAAATGAATTTTTACATTTGGTTGTTGTTCAGCCAAATCCATTAATCGCATATTTATTTCGCCGCGAGAAACAGAATAGATAGCTTGATCTTCTTTTCCATAAGCTTGAAAAACTTGTGAACCATCTTTATTATGAATTTGACGACCATACATTGGGATGGCGATTTTTTTAATTTCATCTGCAATACCAACTGCTTCTAATCCTCTCCAACCTCTATCGCTTAATGCAAGGTTAATAGATTTACCAGCCGCCATACTAATTTTTCGCATATCTGGTAGGCGCTCGTACACCTTTACTTTATGCCCACGCTTAGCTAAATAAATTGATAACAATGAGTCTACTAATCCTGCTCCAACGATGTTAATGTTTTTTGATGTTTGCATAATTCTATATTATTTAATCATTACTCCTTTTTTGTTTATTACCGGAATGGTAACCAAATTTTCTTCTAATATTGTTTCGGGTAGGAATACAAATTTTTTATCGCACATGCCTCCTGTTGCAAAATAACTTACCCAATATTCGTTATTTAAACCAAATACTTCTTCCATAATAGGCTCTATCATAGCAGATGAAGCTGGCTCCAATTTATCAAAGAACCAACGCAGAGTTGATGTTTGTAGCTTCTTGTTTTCTATTTCCCCATAACCATTAGATGAAATCATCACATTGGTTATTTCTTCATTTTTATTATTGATGATAAAAACATTCCACTCTCTATCTCCTACTTCACCATCAGGAACAACAGCAACAATAACACCTTCACCTGTATTTACTAAATCTTCTAACTTCATTTTACTTTTTAAAATATATTTTCTTAGGGACTAATTTTTCGTCGCCATCTTCATCCATTACATTTTCCAAAATCTCGAAATACCCCTTATGCTTTATAATTCGTTTTTCGTAAGGAGTGTATAATTCATTTTCCATATCAGGAACCTCTCTCCTAATTGAACCTTGCCCCAATAAAATCCATTTGTTTTCTTTAGCGAATAAATAGTTAAACCTGTCCAGTTGCTAGTAAACCAATCTGGAACAAAATACAATTCGCACATTCCATCATCATCTAAATCACCTGCATTAGCTAATACTCCACCTAATGCTTGTTCATGAGAAAATGAAGGAATAGTTGTATTAGCGAAAATAAATTTTGTATTACAAACCTCATCTCTGCATGAAAGCTCAGCTTCAATTATGGATGGTTCGTTTATGAAAACCGTGTCGTTTATTTTATCGCCATTAATATCTTGCAGCACAACTGTATCAATTGGGTAAATAAGTTCTTCAACTGAATCGGAAACCAAAAGAGCAGTTGAATCAACTAATGAATCTAAAATGGAAGATAATGGTTTATCCGCAGTTGTTTCAGTTTGACAACTTAAGATGCCAAATACCAATAAGAAAAGGATTATTTTATTCAATAATTTCACAGTCAAACAAAGTACTAAAATAGTATTTTATCTTCTCTTTAACCTGATTAATGTCAACTTCCTTGCCCAGCTCCTTTTGCATAGAAGTTACTGCCTTATCTTGTATTCCGCATGGGACAATATTACTGAAATAATCGAGGTTTGAATTTACATTAAAACCGAAGCCGTGCATAGTAACCCATCTGCTGCAACGCACGCCCATGGCGCATATCTTACGTGCTTTTAAGGGATTTTCTACATCTAACCAAACTCCAGTTTCACCTGTGCTTCTGCCTGCAACTATACCATAATCGTTTAAGGTTAGGATAATCGCCTCTTCTAATAGTCTGAGATATTTATGTATATCGGTAAAAAAATTATCTAAATCTAAAATTGGATAACCAACCAATTGCCCAGGGCCATGATAGGTTATATCGCCACCACGGTTTATCTTGTAATAAGTTGCTTTTTCTTCTAACTGTTGTTCGTTTACAAGTAAGTGAGATACATCACCACTTTTACCTAAAGTATAAACATGTGGATGCTCAACAAACAATAAATGATTAATGGTTTCCTTTTGTTCCGCATCAGGTAAATCACGATTAGCGATTTTTTGATTCACCGTTTCGTTAAACAGTTTTTCCTGAAAATCCCAGCACTCCTTGTAATCGAGCGTTCCGAGATCTTTGAAAAGTACTTTTTTATTTTGAAGGTAGTTCATCTGTTAGTCTTATTTTTTGTCTTGTCTAGCCCGCACTGAGCCTGTCGAAGTGTGATTCTAACAGTCTTGATTCTATTTCTTATCTAACTTAATTCTCTCAGTTCTATTCGCTAAGTCCCATGCAGTATGAAAAACTAAACGAGTTATTTTTTCCATTTTAGCAAAATCAATTTTCGAAACTTCATCTGTTTCTTTATGGTAATCTTCGTGAACACCATTAAAATAAAATATTACAGGGATATTATTTTTCGCGAAATTATAATGATCGCTTCTGTAATAATATCTATTCGGATCTTTCTCGTCGTTGTAAGTGTAATCCAATTTTAAGTTGCTGTATTTTTTATTCGCAGCTTCGCTAATATCATGAAGGTCTTTGCTTAACTTATCAAAACCAATTAAATAAATATAATTAGGGTCGCCTGCATGCGCTTTGTCTAAACGACCTATCATATCAATGTTTAAATCGCAAACAGTTTGTGCTAAAGGATAAACAGGATCTTGCGTATAATAATCACTTCCTAATAAACCTTTTTCTTCGCCAGCAACTGTCATAAACAACATACTTCTTCTTGGACCCTTGCCTTCTTTTTTAGCTTTTGCAAAAACCTTTGCTAGCTCTATAACTGCAACTGTGCCACTTCCATCATCATCTGCACCATTGTAAACTACTCCATCGTGTTTTCCTAAATGGTCGTAATGAGCGGTGATTACAATTATTTCATCGTTTAAGTCTGTTCCTTCTACAAATGCAAGTACATTTTCTGTGTTAACAGTATTTGTTTCTTGCTTAACGTTAAGAACGATTTTGGTTTTAACTTTTTTATTTAATGGTTTTCCACTTTTCGATATTTTCTCTTGCAATTTAGCGCATGAATTTTTTTTGCTTTTCAAAATCGCATTTGCAACCTCTTCAGAAATAGATATTACAATCATCCCCTGTTTTCCAGTTTCTTTTTTTCATTTGCTAAGCTCATTTTGTAAGAAGTTATGCGATGTTCTAACTCTTTAAATGACTCTTTAAAATTCTTTTCTACAACTAATAATACTTTTACTTCAGCTTTACGAGCTTCTGTTAACTTCATTCTATAATTTCTTGCCCAATCAGAAGGCACTTCATTTTGAGAGATGTAGGATTTGCCTTTGGCATCAATAGGCTCTCCGCTCATTATCATTACCGTTTTATTCTTAACATCTAAATCTTTGTAATCATTATAATTTAAGGTGTTAATTCCGTAACCTGCAAATACAACTTCATTTAGCTCATAGCTTGCATCTTCCAAAACAGTGTACGCCGAAAAATAATCTTTGTTTTGTTCAAACGACTTCTTATTAACTGCCATTTGAATTTGTTGGGGCTGAAAAACAGATAATGGAAATGTTTGAAAATAACCATTGCTTAGTTTTGGGTTTGCTGGAATACCGAAATCTTTGAATTGCTTCATGATATACTCAGCAGCCATTTTTTGGCCCTTTTGCCCCGTTTCTCTTCCTTCGTATTCATCAGAAGCAAGAACTGTAAGGTTCTTTTTTAAACTTTCGGCAGTAACATATTTCGAATAAAAAACATTGCTTGTGTCTTGAGCAATTAAACTCGAAAATCCAATCAGCAAAAAAATGAAGGAAAATAATTTCATAGATAAGGGCTTAAATAAATCGTCCCGCTTTTTTTGCGGGACGATAAAACAAAATATTATGCGAATGTGATTTCGAAATCAACTAAATCAATAAACTCTTGTAAGCGAGCATCGATTTGTTCTTGAGAAAGACCGATTAATCTTTCTGTTCCAAAACGCTCAACTGTGAAGCTTGCCATTGCTGAAGCGTAAATTAGAGCGCGTTTCATGTTAGCAAAAGAGATATCGCGTGTTTGTGCTAAGTAACCAATAAAACCACCGGCAAAACTATCGCCAGCACCTGTTGGATCAAATACTTCTTCTAATGGCAAAGCTGGAGCAAAAAACACTTCTTCTTTATTAAATAATAAAGCACCATGCTCACCTTTTTTAATAACCAATACTTTTGGGCCCATTGCCAAGATTTTTTGAGCTGCTTTTACTAAAGAGTATTCTCCAGATAATTGACGTGCTTCAGAATCGTTGATAGTTAATACATCAACCATCTTAATGGTTTTCATTAATTCTTCCATAGCTATATCCATCCAAAAATTCATTGTATCCATTACAATTAATTTAGGACGAGATGTTAATTGCTCAATAACACTGCGTTGTACTGCAGGTACTAAGTTACCAAGCATTAAAAAATCTACATTTTTGCTCCTTCAGGAACAACTGGTGTAAAATGTTCTAAAACATTCAATTGAGTCTCTAATGTATCACGAGAATTTAGATCATTATGGTATTTACCCGACCAAAAGAAAGATTTTTCGCCTTTTTTTATCTGCAAACCCTCTAAATCTACCCCTTGACCTTTTAGTGTGTTAAGAAATTCCTGAGGAAAATCGTCGCCCACTACCGATACTAGGTGGATGTTTTTTGTATAATAAGAAGCCGCCAAAGCTATGTAACTAGCAGCGCCACCAACGATTTTATCGGTTTTTCCGAAAGGAGTTTCTATAGCATCAAAAGCTACCGTACCTACAACTAAAAGACTCATAAAAAATATTTTTTGCAAATATATTGTTTATTTAGAAAATGTGTAGTAATATTGCAGCCCCAATCGGGAAATTCCTCACTAACTTCTAACAAAGTTAGATTTAAAGGGTGACCAGCCCCTTAATTACGGAGTTTAAATTCCTTCTTAGCTCAGCTGGTTAGAGCACATGACTGTTAATCATGGGGTCCCTGGTTCGAGCCCAGGAGAGGGAGCAAAAAACAAGGCTAGCAATAGCCTTGTTTTTTAAAGTTCTTTAAGTTAAAAATATTTGCAGCTCGCTGTAAATGCCCCGATGGTGGAATTGGTAGACACGCAGGACTTAAAATCCTGTGACCTCACGGTTGTACGGGTTCAAGTCCCGTTTGGGGTACTAAGCCGGACTTCTCTTCAAATTTAGAGAAGTCCGGTTTTTTATTCCCCAAACCCTTTGATAATAGGGCGATTTGGGCGACCACCCGATTTACTTCAGGGGTTCGATAATGCTCGATTTTCGTATCATATACCAAACCGGAAGGAAATACTACATTTTGGAAAGTTTGCTTTTGGTAATAGTCCCCCGAAGCCCACACAGGTGCGAGGTTTGCCGATAATCGGCAAGCAAAATTTATCAATTCTTTAGGGTTCGATAATTTTTGTTCCAACTTTTCAAGTGACTCCATAATACCCTCTTTACGCTTCTTCATTTCAGTCGAAAATTCCTCGTAAATGTCCAAACTTACAGCCCCAATTGCGTGTCTTTTACGCAAATTATAGAACTCCTCTTCAACCTCGTTAAGCTTCAAAGAAAGGGCTTTTTTCTCGCTCGTGCTGGTTTCTGTTAGGTTCTCCCAAGTGTAACGCAGTTGTTTTTCTAAAGGCTCCACGTAGGCAGAATTTACCGTATAATTTGAAAGCAATTCTTCAAACTTGCCGTGCATGATTTTAATGCTTCGGTTTACCTTAATTCCGATCCTATTTACCTTATAATAATAAAGCCCCTTCTTCTTCACGATATATCCAGTGAAAGGGGCTCCAGTTTCTGCATCTTTTACAAATACCTTCAATGGCAGATTATCATTGGCTTTGTTGACTTTGAAGCCATCCGTTTTCTTGAGTTCGTTTGCCCTTAGAAATAAATCCTCATCAATTAACGGAGGATGCTTTCCTTTAATTACTTCGCCATTCAATAAGTTGTGCGACATGAACCCACAATAAAAAGGGTTCGAAAATATGCCGCCAAGGGTCTGCTTAGGCATATTAATACCCAAGCATTTTAATTTTTCAATAATTTGATCATAGGTCATTCCATTAGCTCGCCAAATAAAAGCTTGCTTAATGGCTTCTCCTTTATCGCTAAAAATAATGGTTTGGGTAGGCGCACCTTTTACAAACGCATATCCTGTTGGTGCATTGCCAATCCACTCGCCTCTTAATAATTTCTCTCGCATACCATCAATCGTTTTCTGTCTTCGTAAATCGTTATCGTATTTACCAAAGATGAATTGGATGTTTTGTTGCAATGCTCCGGCATGGGAGTTTGTATCAATTGGTTGTGTAACAGCCATGATACTTACTCCGGTCTTTTTTAATTCGCTCGCTATAAAAATTGCGCTATCTCCAGTCCTACTGAATCGATCCAAACTATAAACTAAAATGAAAGAGATTTTTTCTTTACTCGCTTTTACAAATTTGAGCATTCGAGTAAACTCTTTCCGTTCATCGCTTTTCGCACTTTCATAAGTTCCTCCAAAATAACCTTTAATGTCCAACTTGTTTTTTATGGCGTACTCAATGCAGTACTTTTTTTGCCACTCCAAACTTTGATTGGTGTCCATTTGTTCCTTGGAACTCACCCTTGTGTAAATAACGCAATTTTGAATAGACTCATCTTTCAATGCTGCCCCTTTGCCTTTAGCAAATTTTTTAAGCAGCGTTTCGTTGTTCTCCATCAAGATCACCTCCTTTTATAATTGTTAGTTTTTGCTTGCTATGTTTTTGTTTCATGTATAATTCATAAAACAGGATTGATAATTTTTCCAAAGCAATTATTGTTTCTTCTGCTTCCGCATCAGAAATATTTTCAAAGCCTTTACATTTTCTCAATTCAGCAACGCTCAACCTTTTGTGTTTTTTATTTCCATTAACACTTTCCATCTTCACGTTCTTTTCAATTTTCATACTCCGATTAATTACTTGCTTTATTTGAAGTACGGTACACTTTTTGGAACGTGGTAGCGAATTCGACTTTATTTTTTTGAGGGGAAAAAATCAAGGGAATAAACTTGCACGTTCAAAATATAAGTGCCATACTCAATGGCAAATACCACTAAGAATCGTCAACTTTACGGGGATATGGGGTATAACAAAACACAAGGCAAAACTATGCCCATGCTTGGTGGTGCTTTCGTGGTTTAGGATTCAGCTCCGAAGTATAGCACAAAATAATTCCTCCGGATTAGTAACAGAAGTCAACTGCCGAAAAGGGAACTTAACAGAACATAAGAGAAGTGAAAAACCTTTCACTTATTTTTTAAGGAATAAACTAAATAAAAAGTATATTTATCTACGTTAAAAGTTTCAAAAATAATTTTATCAAAACATGGCTGAGTTAGGGTGGTTAGATTTATCCAAAGCATATAAAACAAAAATAACTGCTGTTCTTGATTTTCTTAAACCGGAAGGAAGAGTTGATGAATTGGGTATTGGTATTATAAGGGACTCGATTGCAGATTATCTATTTCCCGGTGTTTCAACCATACAAACAAGAGCAAAATACTTTTATATAGTTTCATATATTCTTCAGGAATACTTTAAACAAAAGCCTGCTTTTAGAGCTAAAAATAGTCTCGAAAAGTTTCTTGAAAATAATGAGAGAGAAATAATGTACCGCCTTGGTGAGGCTTACAATCATGAAGATGGACATGGTGTAATTGGCATTACAAAACGTAGAGGAGAATCACTTGCAAGATATCCATCAACAATATATTGGAATGGGTTGCAGAAATTTAAATTCATTGACTTTAACCAATATTCATTTGGCGCATATTTGAATGCCTTTAAAAAGGTAGTAGATGATTTAAAGAGCAATGTTGTGGAAGGTGATGATTCAGTAAATGACGATTCAGATGCTGGTCATGAAAATATTTCAGGTGTGAGAGTTAAGCATAAACCAAATGTTGGCGAAACAACTTCACTTGAGTTAGAGCCTGATGAAGCAGAAGATTTTGAGTATAGAATCAAGAATTATCAGTCAGAGTCTTTATTAGCCGAATTAATAACGAATGAAAAACTCTATAACTTATTTAAGCTCGACAATTCAGGAAAAGAAAGATTTTGTGAAGTTTGCTGAGGCTGCAATTCAAGAAATTAAAGGGAGTAAAAAGAAGGTTTTGCCCATGACTTTTCGTTGGTAATGTCAGGCGCACATATTGTGTACAATCAAATGATTCAGGAAAAATCAAATCTGAGTACGATTTTGATGAAGATTGGGAGTTATGTGGATATTCCAACGAAAGTGACCCCACTTCTGCGCATGATACTGACCCCTCATTTTGACTTGCATATTTTAGATGATCATTCACTGTTTTTCGCTTTACAAAGCTAAGTTAGTTTTTTAAATTATCTAAATCAATTTTTTCATCATTTTTCGGCATTCTTTTTTTTCTGAGAGAGTCGCCTTTCATTTCAATACGATGCGCATCATGAACAATTCTGTCTAAAATTGCATCTGCAATGGTCTGTTCACCAATAATGTCGTGCCATTTGCTTACTGGTATTTGTGAGGTAATAATTATTGATGATTTACCATGCCTGTCTTCTATTATTTCCATTAGCGTTGCTCTGCTTTGTGCATCAAGTGGTTGTAAACCAAAATCATCTATTAAAAGTAATTGCTGCTTCTCTATTTTTGCAAGTTCTTTTAAATACGAACCATCAGCCTTTGCTATTTTTAATCGAGCAAATAGTTTGGTGTTATGCTGATAAAGAACTCTGTATCCTAATGAACAAGCCTGGTGACCTATTGCAGACGCAAGAAAACTTTTACCAATACCAGTGCTGCCTGTTATAATAATGTTTTCATTACGCTTAATAAAATCGCAATCTGCCAAGCGTAAAACTTGATTCTTATCTACTCTATTATCCTCAAAAGCAATTTGTTCTATACTTGCTTTGTAACGGAACTTCGCTGCACTAACCGACCTGTCTAACTTTCGGTTGTAACGTTCATCCCATTCAGATTCTACTAAGTGGGTAGTCATTTCATCGGGTGTAAATTTCTCATTTTTACCTGATTCCATTGTTAATTGGAAAGCTCTTGCCATTCCTAAAAGGCGCATCTGCTTCATCTTGCTAATTGTTTCTGTCATTTGTTTTTGGTTTTATTGATTTGTAATTTTTATTGATAATAGTTTCCACCACGTATGTTTTCATGTGTTGGCATAGGTTCAACTAAAGGTTCTTCTTCGTATCTATCAAGATTGTTTTTAAGAATATCCTCGATGATTTTATAATTGTAATAACCTATTTCATGCGCACGCTTGCAGGCTTTTATTAAACGCGCCTGCCCAACACGTTTCGAAAAAGATAAAATACCTTGACATGATTTATAAGCCTGCTCTGGATGTTGTTTCTTTGCTAAGACTTGACTAATGTAGTATTCAACCGAAGGGTCAATTGCTTTTGCTTGATCCATAAAGAAAGTTGGACTCCATTCTGTTACATACCTATGTTGAGGAGGCATGTGTGTTGCAATAGTGCTATAGTTATGCGGACTGCGTAACCGCTTATGTGTAGCAACTACTTGATACTTGTGATAGATATCCACAACAGAACGAGAGTATTGTAAATTAAGTTTCTTGCCAATAAGTTCAAAAGGAACGCTGTAATAATGTTGGTCTTCAGTTAGATAAACATGCCCGTTTTTCATTACGGTAACTTGTTTTATTTTACGCATTTCATATCTCGTTTCTTGTAATGGTTGGAGCAATGTCTTCTCCATCTTCCATTGGTCGAACCTCGAGTATTCTTTGCCTGTTAACTGAGCATTATTTAAAATTTGTAGATACTTTCTTATTTCTTCATTGAGTTCGCTTAAAGGTAGAATGCTGCGCTCAGGTATGTTTGCATAAATATTTTGATAGGCTATTTTCACCATGTTCTCTACATGAGCTTTATCCTTTGGCTTACGTGACCTTGTTGGAAGTACTGCTGCTCCGTAATGGTCGGCAAATGATTTAAAATTTTCATTAACAATAGGTTCGTATCTGCTTGCTTTAAAAACAGCTGATTTTAGGTTGTCAGGAACAATACCTAATGGTACTCCATCAAAAAAATGCAGAGCGTTCTCACACGCAGCTATAAACTCTTCTATTGTTTGATTTGGAATGGCTTCTACATAAGCATATTGGCTCCAACCTAATATTGCAACAAACACTTGAGCGTTTTTTATTTCCCCTGTATCTGTATCAACATACGGCAAGGTTGCTCCTGCAAAATCGATATACATTTTGTCTCCTGCCTTATGCTCGACATGCATACTTGGGTTAACTCTCTTTTTCCAAAGCCTATAGTAGTGATAGAAAGCGGATTCACCATAGGTTTCGGGATGCTCAACTTTGTATTTTTTATAGAGCATTGCTACAGTAACACCTCGTTTGCGCAACTGCCTTTCCATTTCAGGAAAATAATCATAAAGTTGTTGAACTCTTTCATTCACTAAAGTTTCGTGTGGCGGATGAAATAATTTATCCAACTCGTAATCACTGAGTTTTGCTAAATCCTCTGCTGTTGTTTTTAATTTGTAAAATGTATCTAAGTAATGCTTTACCGTGTTCTTGGACATGCACAGCCTATTACCAATTTTCTTTTTGCCTATTCCTTGAGAATAGAGCTTTATTATTTGCCTTACTTTACTCATACTGATTGGTTTATTAGCCATGATTTTTTATATTTACAGTATCGCTTGTACGATAAAGAATTTAAAAAATCAGTATGCTAAAACAGTATGATCATACTTTATTTGCAGGGGTCAATTTAGTCCGCAGAAATGGGGTCAGTTTGCCCCGCAGAAGTGGGGTCTATTTCACGCGCATAAGTGGGGTCTGTTTGAATGGAATTTCCATCTTTAGCATGTATATCAGTTTAGCCGATTATTCACGCGCTGCAATTGAACAATTAGGGGTTTGTTTTTTAAGTGATAAAGTGGAATACAATTCATTTAATATAATCACCAATTTAAATCCTACTTACATCAAACTCGAAACCAGCATTGCAAAAAAATAGATGAGTGGCATGAAGTAAGTGTAAAATATAAAGCTAAAGGCGGCGAAAAGTACGTACTAATAGGTAGTTTTGAAACGGGGCAAGTTTTAAAAACAAAATTTAAAATGCCCAAGGAAATTAAATCTCACATCAACCAAAAATACGACCGTGATGCTTATTACTTTGTAGATGATGTTAGTTTAGTTGAAACTATTGCAATTGAAGAGCCTGTTATTCCAATTCAATTTGAACCCACAACTACAAACGAAATTCATTCAGATACTTTATTTGTTTTTAAGAATGTACTATTTAAAACAAATGAAACTACCCTGTTGCCCAGCTCCTATTCTGAATTAGATTTGCTGGCCGAATACCTAAGTAAAAATGCCGAGCTTATAATTGAAATTAATGGTCACACCGATAATACAGGAAATGAAAAAAAGAACAAAAGACTATCCAATGGGCGCGCAAAAGTAGTGTGTGATTATCTTATTTCTAAAAACATAAATAAAAATAGATTAACTTTTACTGGTTACGGAAGCTCAAAATCAATTGCTTCAAACGATACTGAAGAAGGCAAACAACAAAACAGAAGGGTTGAATTTATAACTAGAAAAAGTGAAATCAATCCTTAAATAATTATTGTAACTTTACGTTTATTACATAATTGTGAACCCAAACCAACTATTTACCTTCTTCCAAAAACACCTTACACTTAGTAAGGATGCGGAAAATGCAATTAGCGAACATTGCTCGGTTTTAAACATCAAAAAAATACCGACCTACAAACAATTGGTCAAACTTGCAAAACAATTTATTTTATTAATAAAGGAATTGCTCGCATCTACTATTTTAAAGATGGTGTTGATATTACCGAAAGTTTTTCCTTTGAAAACAATATAATAGCTCGCGTAGAAAGTTTGTTTACCGGAAAACCATCTCGCAAAGCCATTCAAGCTTTAGAAGATTGTGAAATAATTGCAATTAACTCAACACAACTTTTTAAACTTTACGATAGCTTTCCCGAAATTGAACGACTATTCAGATTAATATTTGAAACTGCTTACGTTAGCACAGTTGAAAGAATAGAAAGTATCCAGTTTCACACTGCCGAAGAAAGGTATAATGCATTAATGAAAGAATCTCCTGATGTACTGAAAAGAGTTCCCTAAAAACACATTGCATCCTACTTAGGAATCACACAAGTAAGTTTAAGTCGCATCCGAGGTATTAAGTAATTATTTATCATTTGTTAAGTACTTCCGAATTCTTCGGAGGTAATTTTGCTTTAATAAAAAGCAAGACAATGGACACTATTAAACTCGGACTAAAAGAAAATTGGAAACAATTTACTTTACTTGTTGTAATAAACGCATTCGTTGGTGGTATGGTAGGATTAGAAAGATCTATACTTCCACAAATTGCTGAGGCCGAATTTCATATTGCTGCAAAAACAGCTATTCTATCCTTTATCATCGTTTTCGGAATTGTAAAAGCAATTACCAATTACTTCACAGGTAGCCTAGCAAATAAAGTAGGCAGGAAAAATTTATTAGTCATTGGTTGGTTATTTGGAATACCAGTGCCCTTTATTTTAATGTTCGCTTCTAATTGGAATTGGATTATTGCTGCAAATATTTTACTCGGTATAAACCAAGGCTTAACTTGGAGCAGCACCGTTGTAATGAAGATAGATTTGGTTGGCGAAAAACAACGTGGCTTTGCAATGGGGTTAAACGAATTTGCAGGTTATCTATCAGTAGCTATTGTAGCCTTTATTACAGGATGGGTTGCAGCGGAATACGGATTAAGACCTTATCCATTTTATATTGGAATTGCATTGTCGCTACTTGGTTTTTTTGGAAGTTGGTTATTTATAAAAGACACTAAACATCATGTTGCTAAAGAAAGTACTTCAAGCAACATGCCTCTCCTAAAAAATATTTTTTGGGATACCACTTGGAAAAATAAAAACCTTGGTTCGGTTACACAAGCTGGACTAATAAATAATTTAAACGACGGAATGGTGTGGGGAATATTTCCAATACTCTTAGCACAAAAAGATTTTTCATTAGGGCAAATAGGAATTATAACCGCCACGTACCCTGCTGTTTGGGGCTTAGGTCAATTGATAACAGGAAAAATGTCGGATTACTTTTGTAAAAAAGACATGTTGTTTGTTGGAATGTTTTTGCAAGGACTTGCGTTGCTAATAATGCCGTGGGCAACAAGCATGATACATTTTGTTAGTTTATCCGTTGTGTTAGGTTGGGGAACTGCCATGGTATATCCAACATTTTTAGCAACAGTTGCCGAAAACACAAATCCATTAGATCGACCAAAAAGTTTAGGAATATTTAGACTTTGGAGAGATTTAGGCTATGCCGTAGGCGCAATACTAACGGGGCTAATTGCTGATGCAATAAACATCAATGCTTCGATCATTGTTATTGGCTTACTACTGTTTTTTCTGCTATCGTAATTAAACAACGTATGAAATGCAAAAATGATGGCTCGGTTAAATTTTGGGATTACTTAACAATAAAAAGAAATCACATGGAACATGCGCTAGTTAATGAATGCATTAGCCTTGAAGACGCAAAGCAATTACTTGCTACAAAAAATCAATTTGTAAAAATAATTGATGTTAGAAGCAGAGAAGAATTTGATTTAGCTCATATACCTGGTGCAATTAATATTGCTACCTTAGACATAGAAATGCCAACACAACTTTTGATAAAAGCGATTACCTAATTACAGCTTGTGGAAAAGGGGGAGGAAGATCAACAGAAGCTGCTGAAAATTAAAAGCACTTGGTTTTAAAAAACGCTGCGTGGCTTTGTGGTGGAACATTTGGCTGATAGAAAACAATAAATAATATAAACATGAAAGTTCTAATTATTATAAACGATGCTCCATACGGAACAGAAAAAGCTTGAATGCACTAAGAATTGCAATGCAATTTCAAAAAAGATTTTGAAGGCGCAGAAGTTAAAGTATTCTTAATGGCTGATGGAGTGTTTTGCTCTATTCCCAACGAAACCACTCCTAACGGATTTTATAACATAGAGCATATGATAGAAGCCGTTTTAAATAAAGGAGCTACAGTTAGACTTTGCACTACTTGCGGCGAAGCAAGAGGATTAAAAAACATGAAACTGATTGAAGGTGTTGAGTGGAGCGGAATGAAGGAACTAACACAATGTATTGCAGAAAGTGACAAAGTGATTAATTACTAAATTAGATAATTTATTATAACAATTAAAGTCTCTCACTCGGGAGACTTTTTTATTTACATTAATTCATGTGTATGTAAGATATGTAACAAATGTAACCGTTAACTGATTTTTATCATCCGACCTTTGCGTCAGAAATTAATAAAAATTAGTTATGGAAATAATAGGTTACATCGCTTCAATTTTAATTGGAGTATCATTAGGTTTAATAGGTAGTGGCGGAAGCATTTTAACTGTACCTGTATTAGTTTATCTTTTTGCAGTAGATGCAGTAGCAGCAACAGCATACTCCTTATTCATTGTTGGCTTCACGGCCGCAGTTGGTTCGGTTGGTTATTTTAGAAAAGGATTAGTGAACATTAAAACTGCAATTGTTTTTGGAGCTCCATCCATTGTAGCGGTATTTTTAACAAGAGCATACATAGTTCCAGCAATTCCAAAAGAAGTATTTAGTGTTGGTTCATTTTTAGTTACAAAAAGTATTTTAATGATGGTGCTTTTTGCAATACTAATGGTGGCAGCTTCTTACAGCATGATCAAAAAAGATAAAAAGAAGAAAGAAGAAAACACTGAACCACAAAAATTTAATTATCCAGTAATTTTACTTGAAGGAGCAATTGTAGGAATAGTAACTGGCTTGGTTGGCGCAGGTGGAGGTTTTTTAATCATTCCGGCATTGGTTCTTTTATCTAAACTACCAATGAAAGAAGCAGTAGGAACATCACTCGTAATTATTGCAGCAAAATCGCTTATTGGATTTTTTGGAGAAGGAGGAGAAACAGTAATTGACTGGACATTACTTGCAATGGTTTCTGCTTTTGCAACTGTAGGTATTTTCATTGGAATTTATCTTTCGAAAAAAATTGATGGCGCTAAGTTAAAACCCATCTTTGGTTGGTTCGTTCTTTTAATGGGAATATATATTATTATTAAAGAAACCATATTAAAATAAGAAATGTAACACTTGTAACACAAGGGTTTCAAAACAATAGAAGTGTAACAAAAGTTCAAGAAAAACAAAAACAAGCAAATTATCTTTGTATCATAAAATAAAACAACAACTAAAAAAAAAATAAAATGAAAATAGAACAAATTTATACAGGATGTTTAGCACAAGGTGCTTATTACATTACATCAAATGGAGAAGCTGCAATCATCGATCCATTAAGAGAAGTACAACCTTACATCGATCGTGCAAATAAAGATGGTGTGAAAATAAAATATGTTTTCGAAACACATTTCCATGCAGATTTCGTATCAGGTCACTTAGACTTAAGTAAAAAAACTGGAGCGCCAATTGTGTATGGTCCAAATGCAAAACCAGAATTTGATTTTATATCTGCTTTAGATGGTGAAGAATTTAAATTAGGTAAAGTAACTATAAAAGTTCTTCACACTCCAGGTCACACAATGGAAAGTACTTGCTTTTTATTAAAAGATGAAAACGGTAAAGACTATGCATTGTTTAGCGGCGACACTCTATTTTTAGGAGACGTTGGAAGACCTGATTTAGCTCAAAAAGCTGCATCCATGACACAAGACCAATTAGCAGGTTTATTGTATGATTCGTTAAACAATAAAATTATGCCTTTAGCTGATGATGTTATTGTTTATCCTGCTCATGGTGCTGGAAGTGCATGCGGAAAAAACATGATGAAAGAAACAGTAGATACTTTAGGAAATCAAAAAAAGATGAACTACGCTCTTAATCAACCAAACAAGGAAGAGTTTGTAAAAGCTGTTACAGATGGTTTATTACCTCCTCCAGGTTACTTCGGAATGAACGTTGCCATGAACAAAAAAGGAATCGAAAGTTTTGATACTATTTTAGAAAAAGGAATGAAAGCTTTAACAGCAAACGAATTAGAAGCTGCTGTTGATGTTACCGATGCGCTTGTTTTGGATGTAAGAAACGCTGCAGATTTCCAAAAAGGATTTATTCCACGCTCAATCAACATTGGACTTCATGGTGATTTTGCACCTTGGGTAGGCTCACTAATTGTAGATGTAAAACAACCAATCATTTTAATTACTGATATTGGCGAAGAGCAAGAAAGTGTTACAAGATTAGCACGTGTTGGTTTCGACAATGTAATTGGATATTTAGCGGGAGGTTTTGATGCTTGGAAAAATGCAGGCAAAGAAATGGACACTGTAAACAGAATTACTGCTGAGCAATTCAAAGCTGAACTTAAGGTTGGAGAAAGCACTGTATTAGATGTGAGAAGAGATAGCGAGTATTCAGCAGAACATGTTGAAGAAGCATTTAGTCGTCCTTTATCTGAAATTAATATTTGGTTTAGCTCAATTGATGATAGCAAACCATTCTATATGCATTGCGCAGGCGGATACAGAAGTATGATTGCGGCAAGTATATTAAAAGCTAGAGGCATTCACAACTTCAAAGAGATTGAAGGTGGTTTCAAAGCTATTGCAGAAGCAGGTGTTCCAAAAACTGATTTTGTTTGCCAAAGCAAATTAATTAAATCATAATAAAAGACGGCCTTAGTGCCGTCTTTTTAAAATAAACAAAATGAAAAAGATTCTTGTACTAATCATTGCCACGATATCTAGTATATCGTTTGCGCAATGCACTTCACAAACTAAAAAAACAGAAAACATGAATACAAAAAAAGAAACAAAAACAGACCTAAAACAAATTATTGTTGATGTAAGAACAATTGAAGAATGGGAAAATGATGGGCATGCAGATTGCACTGTAAATTATCCTTTAGATTCTTTTAATTCAAAGATTGAAGAATTGAAAGCCTACGATAAAGTTATTATTGTTTGCAGAAGCGGAAACAGAGCTGGAATTGCAAAAAAGCAATTAATGGATGCAGGCTACACCAAAGAAATTGAAAACCTTGGAGCTTGGCAAAATGTGAGTTGTAATAAATAAACGTAAAGCCTTCCCAATTAAACAGACAACGCCTTCTTTGCAAAGAAGGCGTTTTTATTATTATGTAACTAATGTTACAATCTTAAAAAAAACCAATTAGTTACATTTGTATATAAATCATAAGAATATGAAAGCTCTCTATTTAACAATTGCTTTAATTGTAATTTCATTAATTGCAAAATCACAAACCATTCCATTTAATTACGAAGTAAAATTAAAACCAATAACAATAACAAATTTACCAGGTTTACATTCATTTGCTACCGCACAATCTAATGGCAAATGGCTTGTAATAGGTGGACGTAAAGATGGCCTTCACGCACGTCAACCATTTAATGCCTTCCCTGCGGCTAGTAATAACACAAGTATTTATGTGATTGATCCTGCAACATTACAATTTTGGTCTGCAACATTAACAAGCTTACCAGTTTCTCTTCAAGAACAATTGCAATCAACCAACATGAATTTTTATCAAGACAATGACTCTTTGTATATCATAGGTGGCTATGGTTATAGCAACACCGCTGCTGATCATATAACATATCCAAATCTTACCTCCATAAACGTAAGTGGATTAATAAATGCTATAATAAATAATCAATCCATCACTTCATTTTTTAAACAAATTACAGATCAAAATTTTGCAGTAAATGGTGGGCAAATGGGCAAAATTGGAAATACATTTTACCTTGTTGGAGGTCACCGTTTCGATGGCAGATACAATCCAATGGGGAATCCCACTTATACTCAAACTTACGTTGATGGTTTGAAAAAATTCAACATTAACAACAGTGGTTCTCAATTAAGTTATTCAAATTATACATTAACAAGCGACCAAGTGCATCTTCACAGAAGAGATTACAACTTAGTTCCACAAATATTCCTTAATGGTGAGCAAGGTTATACTATTTCTTCAGGAGTATTTCAGGTAGGCGTTGATTTACCTTTCCTCTATCCAGTTGATATTACTGCAACGGGGCATACTCCAAATACTAGTTTCAACCAATACCTAAGCAATTATCACTCAGCTAAAATAGCATTGTTTGATAGCACAAGTAAAACCATGCACTCCTTATTTTTTGGAGGTATGAGCCAGTATTCATACGTTAACATTGTGCTTACACAAGATAATACTGTTCCATTTGTAAAAACCATAAGTCGTGTTTCAAGAGATTCATTAGGTAATTTACAAGAAAATGTATTCACAACAGAAATGCCTGCCTTATTGGGCGCAAGTGCTGAGTTTATTTACAATCATCAAATTCCTCATTACGAATCTGAAATAATAAAATTAAATACACTTACAAGCGACTCAACCTTAGTTGGTCACATTTATGGCGGAATTTACAGTCCGCAGAACGATGCTTTCACGGCAAACAACACAGGCGTAACAAATGCACACAATGTAATTTACGAAGTTTGGTTGCACAAATCAACTCCTCTTGCAATTAAACCTATTAACGGTACCAATCCATTTAAAGCAATTGTGTTTCCTAATCCTGCAAAAGACATTATTAAATCAACTATTGAAATTCCTAACAACGGAGATCTTTCAGTTTATATTATGGACATAAATGGAAAAATAGTTTCGAATTACAACTTTGAGAAACTAAAAAAAGGAAAACAAACTATTGAATTGAATGTAAAGAACAAACTTTCGGAAGGACAATACACCATCAACTTTAATTTTGACGGCAAGTATAGTGCTATAGAAAAAATTGTTATCTTGGAATAATTCTAAGAAACAATGCCTGATAAAATAAAGTCTTATTTGTTGGTTACCTTGCAATTTTCATTAATTGGTGTGTTATTTTTTAGTTCTAAGAATTTTGATTTTAACTCCCTAAGCATTGGATTTATTATTTCTTCAGTTTTCCTTTTGATTTGGGCAATACTTGCTATGCAAACAAGCAAGTTAAGAGTGAGACCTGAGCCTTCTACTGAAGCAACACTTATCACAAAAGGCCCATACAAATTTATACGGCATCCAATGTACACTGCAGTTTTAATTGGTTGTGCAGCTTTACTAATTCATGAGTTTTCTATTATTCGACTGCTAATATTTATTACATTAACTTTAGTCTTACTAATTAAACTCAATTGGGAAGAAAAAATGTTAAGTGAAAAATTTATTGATTACAAAAACTATACTAAAACGAGTTATAAATTAATTCCGTTCTTATATTAATTAAAATAATATCATGGATAAAGAAACAGAAATACATTTTAATAAAGACTTAGTACTAAGAGAAAAACTAGCGCTTCAACGCACTGTTATGGCTAATCAAACAACATTATTGTCATTCCTCAGAACAGCCATGTATTTCTTAGTTGCAGGAATTAGTATTGGAAGTCTAATTAAACTTGAAAACAGTATCTCCATTCAATTAGCGTTTTTTATTGCTTCATTTATAATTTTAATTATAGGTATAGCAAACTACTTTCGCCAAAAACGAAAAATAAATGAAAGTGAAATACATATTGGAAATTATAAGATAGATTATTTGAACAAATAATTACTCAAACATCAACATATACTGATATGGTAAAGTTGTTGTGTCTGTTTTATTCACAACTAAGCCAGCTTCTTTTAGTTCAGTAATAATTTTGCTGTGGTTCATTTTCATTTCATCTGGCGGGCCAACTTCAAAATCTCCTTTTTTAAAATCAACAATAACTAGTTTCCCCGCTTTTTTTAATCCACTTTTTACTTTTGAAAAATATTCCTTTCTGTTCTCGATATGATGATAAACATCTATCATAAAAACCAAATCAGCTTCATTTGCTTCAACAGGTGGGTTTTCATATTCAGCTTTACGAACCGTTATATTTTTAGATTTTGAATCAAGCAATCGTTTTTTCATGTAATCTAAAAAACGTTCGTCAGGATCAGCAGCAATTAGCTTAGCGCTTGGTTCATTAATTTTAAAAGTAAAATAACCTGTTCCTGCGCCAATATCAATAACCGTTTTGTTTTTTAAGTCGCCAAAAAATTTAATCACTTCAGCTGACTTCTGCCACTCTTCTCGCTCTGGATTTTCAAAGCCAGCTGCTAATTCATTAAAATCAGTTTTATTCATGTGATGGTTTGCATGGCCATGATGATGTTCTTCAACAGCAACAGAATCCTTTTTTTCATCGCTTACTTTTTCTGCATTTCCGCAAGCCATAAGAAATATCAAAGACAAACTAGCTAACAAATTATTTTTCATGCTTAATTTTTCTTCAAAGTTAACCAAATAATTACAGAGCATCTTTCAAACAAAATCGAAAGTAACAAAAGTTGCATAAGTATAATTTTACTTGAACTAACTTTATCTCAAATTAAATCTAATTCCAATGAAAACAAATTTTAAATTATTTGCAATAATTATACTCCTAAGTACTTTTAGCGCCTTTTCTCAAAAACAAGCCAGTTATAAATGCCCTGATGATGAGAAAGCTGCCACTCCAAAATCAGAGCATAAAATTGTGTTTCAACTTACAACAAACGACACGTTAGCTCACAAGGCTTTAATGAAACAACTCACAAATATTAAATCTGTTGCTCCAGAAACTAAAATAGAAGTAGTTTGCCATGGGCCTGGATTAGATATGCTTGTTTTAGGTAAAACCACAGTATTAAAAGGTATACAATCTGCTAAAGAAAAAGGTGTAGAATTTATGGCCTGCGAATTTTCGATGAAAGAGCGTAAAGTAGACAAAGAATCAATCATAAAAGAATCAGGCTTTGTAGCCGCAGGTATTATTGAAATTGTAAGTAAACAAGAGCAAGGTTGGTCGTATATTAAATCAGGGTTTTAAATTTAATTCCTAAAAATTCAACTCTCAATCCGTAATAATTACTTGAATCCTTAAAAATGATAACCCCTTAAACTTTGAAGATTAAATTTAAAAAACCAACATATTAAAAGGAACCAAAGTTTATAGTGTATTTGGTAACAAATGTCCAAAGTGCCAAGAAGGTGATTTTTTCATTACACAAAACCCTTACAATTTAAAAAAATTCGACAAAATGCACGAGGCATGTTCTGTGTGCGGAGAAAAATTCGAAAAGGAACCTGGATTCTATCAAGGTGCTATGTATGTAAATTATGCTTTATCTGTTGCTGCCGGCGTAGGTTGGTTTATAATCATCTATCTCCTTTATGGTTTTGATCCACTGATCTATGTAATATCATTTTCAATAGTATTACTGTTGCTTCTTCCTCTTATGTTTAGAATAGGTAGATTGCTTTGGATTAATTTTTTTGTCAAGTATGACAAAAACTGGAAGCAGTTTAATAACACTAAGAAATAAAGGTAATTACATCATACGCCCACCAATGAGGCTATCTTTCATCAGATAGTCTCTTTTTATTATGTAACCTTTGTTACTTAAGCAATTTGAACATTAAAATTACATCCAAAAACTGACTTAACTCATGCTTTTTTACTTCTTTATAACTGAACTTTGCGTCAACAAATAAATTCAAATTATCATGTTAGTAGCCATCATATTAATTATTCTTATTCTTCACTTTGTAGTCGGTTTTGGCTACTTAGTTTATAAACTATCACCTAGAAAAAAAGAAATTATTTCAAGTGCAGATGAAACTATATTAAGAACAATAGATAAAAATTAATCTCATGAATACCTGTGGAAGCAGATGCCCTTAGTTACATAATTGCTTAGGGGGCTAAATTAAAATTAATAATAATTATAAAGACTAAACAAAATGAAAATAGAACAAATTTATACAGGATGTATTGCTCATGCAGCATACTATATCGAAAACAACGGTGAGGCAGCAATCTTTGATCCATTAAGAGAAGTACAACCATACATCGATAGAGCAAAAAAAGACAATGCAAAAATCAAGTACGTTTTCGAAACACATTTTCATGCAGACTTTGTAAGCGGGCATTTAGATTTAATGAAAAAAGCAGGTGCGCAAATTGTTTTTGGTCCAACAGCAAAGCCAGCTTATGAAGCAATTACCGCTGAAGATGGACAGGTGTTTAAAATTGGCAATTACAGCATTAAAGTAATACATACTCCTGGCCATACAATGGAAAGCACAACCTATTTATTAGTTGATGAAAATGGAAAAGAGCATGGAATAATTACAGGTGATACATTGTTTATTGGCGATGTAGGGCGACCAGATTTAGCTCAACATGTTATTGCTGATTTGACAGAAGAAAAATTAGCAGCACATTTATTTGACTCTCTTCGTAATAAAATTATGCCTTTATCGGATGATTTAATTGTGTATCCTAATCACGGGGCAGGCAGTGCATGCGGAAAAAACATGAGTAAGGAAACGACTGACACTCTAGGAAATCAGAAAAAAGTAAACTATGCCTTAAATCCAAATTTATCTAAAGAGGAATTTATAAAAGTTCTACTATCAGGATTAATGCCTCCTCCAGGTTATTTTCCACAAAACGTTTTAATGAATATTAAAGGATACGAAAGTTTTGATGATGTAAAACAAAAAGGAACTCGTGCTTTATCAGTACGCGAATTTGAAGCAGCTGCAAACGAAACCCAAGCATTGGTAATTGACACAAGAGACGCTCAAACTTTTGCAAAAGGTTTTATACCAAACTCAATTAATATTGGAATTGATGGAAGTTTCGCTACATGGGTTGGAACCTTAGTGCCAAGTGTGAAACAAGAGCTTTTAATTGTTGCTGACAATGGCAGAGAAGAAGAGGTAATTACACGATTAGCTCGAGTTGGATACGATAATGCTTTAGGATATTTAAAAGGCGGATTCAACGAATGGAAAGCAGCTGGTATAGAAACCGATGAAATCATTTCAGTAGATGTTGAAGAATTTGCCAAGAAAATGGAAACTGAAAAAATCAATATTCTGGATGTAAGAAAAGCAAGCGAATTTTACAGTGAACACATCGTTGATGCAATTAGTGGGCCGTTAGATTCGGTTAACGACTCCATGACGCTAATTGATAAACAAAAAACATATTACGTGCATTGTGCAGGCGGTTATCGTTCAATGGTATTCATTTCTATTCTTCGCGCAAGAGGTTACAGAAACTTAATTGACGTAAAAGGTGGCTTTACTGAAATAAAAAAGAACACTAAATTTAAAATCACAGATTACGTTTGTCCAACAACCATGCTGTAAACAGCTCATTAAACCATTAAAAAGGAGGCTAAATAGCCTCCTTTTTTGTTATGTAACATTTGTAACCGTTTGGCAACTGACTTAGGTCATACATTTGTAAAAACAAAAAGAGAAATGCTATCTATATTAAAAAAATTATTCGGAACTGCATCAGTTGATTTATCACAACTGATTAAAGAAGGGGCGGTTATTATTGATGTGCGCAGTAAAGGAGAATTTAGCACAGGTCATGCAAAAGGTTCAATAAACATTCCATTAGAAAAAATTGCTGCTGATTTAGAATCTTTGAAAAAATACAATCAAATCATTGTATGTTGCAGAAGCGGAAATAGAAGCGGGGCAGCAAAAAGAACCTTAGAATCAAAAGGATTTAAAAACATAACAAACGGCGGAAGCTGGCAAAACGTAAACCAATATATTTAATTACATGGAAACTTTAAAAGTACTAATACCAACAGATTTTTCGGTACAAGCCGAATATGCTTACCTTATGGTTAAAAAACTAGAAGAGAAAGCTCCCATCGATATCCACTTCGTGCATGTGTTAGACGTGCCTGATACGGTAACAATGGATAAAAACGGCAAAATAGAGACTTGTGGCGAGATAGATGTAAACTACATTATATCCCAAAAAGAAATTGCCGAAAGGAAATTAAACAACTTAAAAACACTTTACGGTAATCATATATCAACCGAATTAGTTCTAGGTAAAGTAACAGATGCAATTGTTTCTTATTCGGAAGAAAATAAATTTGACCTAATTGTGATGGGCACTAAAGGTGCTTGGGGCCTAAAAGAAAAACTTTCAGGTTCTGAAACGCAATTCATTGCAAGAAAATCTAAAACACCCCTACTCTCTTTAATGTGCGACAGGTCTGATTTAGTAATCAGCAACATATTACTTGTTCACGATTTCAGACATGTTGAAGATGATAATTTAAGTTTGTTAAAAAAATTGGTCCTTGCATTTGGCGCGAAAGTGCATTTATTACAAGTTGTTTCAAATCAAAACGAACAAGAAAAAAACAATCTACTAAATTTAATGGATGAATACGCGAAAGTAAATAACATTAGTAATTACGAAAAACATTTGCTGAGCGACTCAGATGTTGAGAATGGTGTAATCCATTTTAATCAAATGCATGATGTAGACATTGTTTGTATTGGCACACATGGTAGAGGTGGTTTGTTCCACTCAAGCGCTACCGAAAAATTAATTAATCATTTATTCAAACCAATCATTTCATTTCACTTAAAAAACTAATTTATTATGCCTGATTTTATAACACAAACATGGTCGTGGTGGTTTTCTGGAGCAATGATTGCAGGAATCATGTTTTTCTTGCTTTACTTTGGTCAATCATTTGGATTTTCATCTAACCTCCGCACAATATGCGCTGCAACAGGTTGCGGAAAAGCCTCTAAATTTTTCGACTTTAATTGGAAAGCACAAACCTGGAATCTAGTATTCTTAGTTGGTGCAATTCTTGGCGGATTTATAGCGCATCAATTTTTATCTACAGATGCGCCCATTGCAATTTCGGACGCTACACTTAACGATTTAAAACAATTGGGTTTTGCTGCACCAACATCTGTGCAACCAAGCGAACTTTTTAGTTTAGAATCATTACTTTCTGTTAAAGGTTTTTCAATACTCGCTATTGGTGGTTTAATGGTGGGTTTTGGCTCAAGATATGCAGGAGGCTGCACATCGGGGCATGCCATCAGTGGTTTATCAGATTTACAACTACCTTCACTAATTGCTGTAATGGGCTTTTTTATTGGCGGTTTAATTATGACATTTTTAATAATCCCCTTAATTTTTTAATATGAAGTTTATAAAATTTTTATTGTTAGGAACCGTATTCGGAATTGTAATGGCGAAATCAGAAGCTTTGTCGTGGTATCGTATACAAGAGATGTTCCGCTTTCAAGCATTTCATATGTACGGAATAATTGGAACAGATGTTACACTAGGTGTAATTGGAGTAGCACTTATAAAGAAATATAAGATTAGAGATTTCCATGGGAATCCCATCAAATTTTTTCCAAAAGAAAAATCTATTGCTAGATATTTAATCGGCGGTTCCATCTTTGGATTAGGCTGGGCTTTAAGCGGGGCATGTCCAGGACCAATGGTAGTAAATATTGGTTACGGATTTCTTACTATGAGTGTTGTTTTTATCTTTGCTCTAATCGGTACTTTTCTTTATGGTTTATTAAAAGATAAATTACCTCACTAAAAAATCTTTCGTTATGAATAATCAACCAAAAGCAGATAAAGAGTTAGCACGTTTAGTTTCTAAACTAATCAATGTAATTATTGTGTTAATGGTAATGGTAGTTGCCTTAAGTGCTTTGCTATTTTTTTACATTCCCGAACCAAAAGAAGAAATAAAAGTACAAGGTCCAGAGCCTGATCAATATGGTAATTTTACTGATGCAGCTAAACAAGAAGCGCTAAAAGTTAAAGACACCACTAACTATTGGATAGCTCCAGAAACTTCTGTTCTTGAAGGAAATCCAGCAAAGGAAAAAATTCTTTATGGTCAAGATTTAATTGCACACACTGCAAATTATTTTGGTCCACAAGGAAAAGTTTTTAAATCTTCAACAAACGGAATGAATTGCCAGAACTGCCACTTAAACGCCGGAACAAAAATATTTGGCAATAACTATTCGGCTGTAGCATCCACATACCCAAAGTTTAGAGCGCGCTCTGGGCAAATTGAAGACATGTACAAACGTGTGAATGATTGTTTCGAAAGAAGTTTAAATGGCAAAGCAATCGACACCAACTCCAACGAAATGCAAGCAATTGTTGCTTACATTAAATGGTTAGGAACAGATGTAAAAAATGGAACTGTACCTGAAGGTGCTGGTTTAAAAAAATTAGCCTTTTTAGATAGAGCAGCAAATCCTGAAAATGGAAAAACGGTTTACACACAAAAATGCGCAAGCTGTCATCAAGCTAATGGAGAAGGCATAATGAATGGCGACAAAACAGCTTACACCTATCCTCCGCTTTGGGGTAACAATAGTTATAATGATGGCGCAGGATTATTTCGTTTATCCAATTTTGCAAAGTATGTAAAATACAATATGCCTCTTGGTGTTAATCACGATAGTCCACAACTTACAGATGAAGAAGCTTGGGATGTTGCCGCATTTGTTAACTCTCAAGTACGTCCTAAAAAAGACATTAAAAAAGATTGGCCGAAAATAGAGGAAAAACCATTTGACCATCCCTTTGGTCCATACAAAGATGGATTCAGTGAAGAAGAACACAAATATGGTCCTTATCAACCAATAAAAGATAAACTGGCCGCATTAAAAAATAAATAAAATGTTTAAAAATTTTCTAGTACATATTTTTGTAATCATTGCAAGTAGTGGTTTTGCACAAGACCACAACGACCATCATATTGCTCTTAAACCAAAGGATTCACTTTGTTTGAAAGAGTGTTTTTTATCCGCACATTGGGAAGCGCATACCCGTACGTTTTTTATGAGTACAATAAATGAAGGCGCATTAAAGGATGATTACGCATTAGCTTCAGGCGCAGGAATTGGCGTGCTCACCAAGCCAATATATGGGTTTCAAGTTGGCGTAAGTGGCTTTTTTATTTACAATATGATTTCTTCAGATATAGATAAATTAGACCCTATAACAAAAACACAAAATCGTTATGAGTTAGGTTTATTTGATGTAGAAAACACAACGAATAAAAATGACTTAGATAGATTAGAAGAATTGTATTTAAAATATAATTTTTCAAAAAGTGCAATTTCCATCGGGAAAATAAATATTAATACGCCTTTTCTTAATCCACAAGATGGAAGAATGCGCCCAACAATTGAAGAAGGGGTTTGGTTAAATATTAATGAATCAAAAAAGTTTGGTTTAAGTGGTGGATGGATTTGGGAAGTATCTCCACGATCAACCGTTCATTGGTTTAAACTGGGCGATTCCTTCGGTATAAATCCATCAGGCGTAAATACCGACGGAACTAAATCCGAATATCATGATAATGTTGCAACCTCAGGAATCGCAATAATGAACGTTTATTATAAACCCAATAAAAATCTTAAATTCAATTTTTGGAATGGTATGGTTGATAATGTAATGAACACTGCAATGATTGAAATTAACACCAACCAATCATTAAATGAAAAAACACAAATATATCAAGGCATAATGTTTATTCATCAAGATGCAATAAATCATGGGGGAAATAGTGAGCAAAGAAAAACCTATATTAATGAAAATGCTCAGTCTAATGTTATTTCAGCACAAATTGGAATCAAAAATCAAAAATCAAATCTCTCATTAAACTACACTCACATAACAGGTGATGGGCGCTACTTAATGCCAAGAGAATGGGGTAAAGAACCTTTCTACACCTTTTTACCGCGCGAAAGAAACGAAGGCTTAGGCAATGTACATGCAGCTACAATTAAAGCTTCAACCAAATTATTCAACGATAACTTTAAAACAGGATTAGGCTATGGTTATTATCACTTACCCGATGTAAAAAATTACCGACTTAATAAATATGGCTTACCTTCTTACCATCAAATAAATTATGACGCAGGCTATAACTTTACTAATTTTTTAAAAGGCATGGAACTAAAAATTCTTCTTGCATATAAATTAAAACAAGGTGAAACATATAACAATTCAAAGTATATTTACAACAAAGTGGATATGTTGAATTGCAACTTTATACTTGACTTTAAGATTTAAATAAACTATTTTATGAGTAACGAAAATCAAAATATATCATCTGAAAATAACCGCCGAGATTTTATAAAAAAAACCGGGCTAGCTGGATTAGCTGTTGCTTTTGGGCCACTAGCAAATACAATTGGAGCAAACAATTCATCCAATGAAACCGAAACGGTTTTAGAAACATTAGCAGGTGAAGAAAAAAAGAAAAAACAAACTGTTTCATTACTTATTACAAGTGATATACATGGACAGCTTTTCACTCACGATGAATTTTTTTGGGAGAACAACCAAGCTGTTTATAAAAAACGTGGCGGCATGGCAACATTAAAAACCATGATTGACACCTTGAAGAAAAAAAATCCTGCCAACACAATTGTATATGATGGTGGCGATTATTTTCATGGACACGCTGTTGCATCCTTAACAGAAGGAGAAGCATTAATTCCAGTTTTTAATTTACTTGGTTATGATTTAATGTTACCAGGTAATTGGGAGGTAGTTTACAAAAAGAAAAAAATGCTTTACGATATGGGCCATGCAAACGCAGTTAAAATTTGCGCGAACATGTGGCACAAAACGAATGATAGCGATAACGGAGAATTAGTTTACCAACCCCATTGGATAAAATACATTGCGGGAATTAAAATTGGTTTCATTGGTTATACTGATCATTTAATTCCGAAACGCCAATCCCCTGCATATAGCGAAGGGCTAAGATTTGAGCATGCAGATGTGAACATTGCTAAATATGTAAAACTACTTCGCGAAGTAGAGGGTTGCGCAATTGTTATTGTGGTAACGCACATGGGACTTGCTCAACAAGTTGGCTTAGCAAACAATCCAGCTGCTGAAGGAGTGGATATAATTATTGGTGCTGATACACATGAACGTGTGCGTGTTCCAATACAAGGCAAATACACCAAGGTAATTGAGTGCGGAGCATTTGGTTCTTTTTTAGGGAAATTAGATTTAGAAATTACAGATGGGAAATTAGCTGGGATGCAATATCAATTAATGGATGTTGACCCTTTAAAATATCCTGAAGATAAAGAGATGAAAAAATTAGTAGATAAAATCTACGAGCCATTTAAAAAAGAATTGCAAACTGTTATTGGCACAAGTACAACACCATTGGTTCGTTATTTTGTGATGGAAACACCAATGGACAATTTAATAACCGATGCCATCAAATGGAAATTTAAACCTGACATTGCCTTATCTAACGGATTTCGTTTTTGCCAACCTTTGGCTGTTGATCCCAAAACAGGTGTAGCAAATATTACCAAAGAATTTTTGTGGAATATGTTACCCGTTAACAGTGAAGCAAAAACTGCGGTTGTAACAGGAAAACAAGTGTGGGATTGGTTAGAAAAAGAATTACAAAATGCATTTGCAAAAGACCCATCAAAACGCTTCGGAGGTTGGTTTGTAAGATACAATGGAATGGAAGTAAATTTTACTATTGGAAACGAATTTGGAAAACGAGTGAACTGGGTTAAGGTTGGCGGTAATCCAATCGACTTAACAAAAGAATATAGCATAGTTGCCTGTGAACGCGAAGGCGACCCTAATGATACATTATGTCGTATTGAGCACGTGAAAAACCCTAATAAAACACCCTTTTTGCTGCATGATGTAATCATTGATTACTTAAAACAACATTCGCCTGTTGCACCGAAAATTGAAGGAAGAGCAACAGCGACCGATGAGCCTGCAACATTACTTACGCAATTAAAAGGAACTACTTACGAGTTTAGATAAAATATCTAGATTTGAAATTTAATCTAGCAAGTTCATTACTAAAATTCCTTCTCAAAAAGTTATCTTCCAAGCCCTGTTAAAAACATAGCTGCAAAGGACATTTTTGAGGGTATATTTTACAAATTATTGATTATCTTTGAGTTGAAAACAAATGTTAGTTGGTTTATGACTCAATTCAAAAAGAACTATTTATATCTCTTCCTCCTGTTTTTATTTGTTTCCTTTAATATAAAGGCGCAGGTAACGGCAAACTTTTCAGGGTCTGTAACTAGTGGTTGCGCTCCTTTATTAGTTCAATTTACCGACCTTTCAACTGGTTCACCAACTTCATGGAATTGGGTTTTTGGAAATGGAAATACATCTTCCAACCCTGGTCCAGTTTCAGCCATATACACAAATCCTGGAACTTATACAGTCACGTTAACGGCATCTAATGGTGCTTCAACAGATAGCGAAACCAAACTTGCTTACATTACTGTTTACGCTAAACCAACTGCAGATTTTACATTAAGTGAAGATACAACTTGTATTGGGCAAAATGTTTTACTTACGGATGCTTCTACAATAAACGCTGGGGGTTCGGCACTAACTTCTTGGTCGTGGGATTATGGTGATGGAACACTGCAAACAGTTGCTACAAATACTACAAATCATACTTACTCAAGTGTAGGTTTATTCCCAATTAGTGTTATTGTAACCGATCTAAATGGTTGTACTGGTGCTAAAACAAAAAATGTATTTATACGTAACTTTCCAAACCCAACATTTACAGCAGCACCAACAAGAGGATGTGCGGCTCCACTTTTGGTAAGTTTTACCAATACAACTTCAACAGTTACAGGAAGTAATTTTTTATGGAGATTCGGCGATGGCACAACTTCTACATTGCCAAACCCAACTCACACATACAATGCATCTGGAAACTACAATGTAACTTTAATAATTACCCAAGGTGGCTGCACCGATTCTATAAGAGTTAATAATAGAGTTGTTATTAGTGATATAGTTGCTGGTTTCAATACTTCGGCTACAACAATTTGTGAAGGAAGTAGCGTTAATTTTACAAATACATCTGCACCAGCATCAGTAAATACAAGCTGGGATTTTGGAGATGCAGGAACTGCTGCAACAACAAACGCTAATCATGTTTACACAACAGCTGGAACATACACTGTTACAATGAATGCAACAGATGCAAATGGATGCGCAGGCTCAGCAACAAATACAATCACTGTAAACTCTTTTCCAATTGTAAACTTCACGTCTAATGTAACACAAGGTTGTTTGGTACCTTTTGCAGTTAACTTTACAAATACATCAACTGGTGGTTCAACATTTAATTGGAACTTTGGAGATGGTGGAACTTCTGCCTTACCAAATCCTTCACACACATATACAGCAGCTGGAACTTATCCTGTAACGCTTACGGTTGGAAACGCTGGAGGCACTTGTTCCGATTCTTTAAAGATAAATAACTACATCACCATTACACCACCAGTAGCTAATTTTACCACTAATCCTGATAGTGGTTGCGTTTCACTTAATGTTGTTTTTACAAGTACAAGCACAAGTACTTTTGATCCGATTACAAGTTACGAATGGACATTTGGAAATGGCAGCGCAACCACAGCAGTGCCAACTACTAATAACATATATGCTGCTAGTGGAATATTTTCTCCACGCTTAATTGTAATTACAGGTTTAGGTTGCCGTGATACATTTGATTGCGCAAATTGTGTTAAAGCTGGAACTCCACCAAATTCAAATTTTACATTAGTAGATAATACCATTTGTTTTGGACAACTCGCTCAAGTTAATGAAACTGCAACTGGTGAAACAGGCTACAAATGGCTATTTGGAGACAATGGCACATCACTACTTGCAAATCCTACTCACAATTATGCAGACACAGGTACTTTTCAAATACAACTAGTTGCATTTAACAATGGTTGTTCAGACACATCTGCCATTCAAACCATTAGAGTAGATGGACCAAAAGCAAGCATGACACGCACAATGAGCTGCACAGATTACTATGATGTAGTTTTTAATAGCACATCTGTAATGGCTGATTTAGTAACTTGGGACTTTGGTGATGGAACACAGGATTTAACAAACACTACTAGCCTAACGCATGTTTACGCAACTAGAGGTTTAAAAACTGTAACACTTATTGCGAATAACTTTACAACTGGTTGTGCAGATACAGTTACATTAAACATTAGAATAACGGAGCCAATTGCTGCATTTACAACAATTGCCTCAAATGGTTGTTATCCTTTTACTGCAACTTTTAACAGCTCAACTTCACAAGACGCTTCTACTTACGCTTGGAATTTTGGAGACCCAAGTACAACTCTGGATGTTTCAACGGCGGCAAATCCAAGTTATACATATACAGTGCCTGGCGCAAATCAAGTTCAACTAATTATCAGGGATGTAAATGGATGCAGGGATACTATTGTGAATCCATTAGCAACCTTAGGTCCATTAGTTGGATTTGAATCTAATATACTAACTGGTTGCTCTCCCTTACCTGTTACTTTTACAGATACATCCATCGTTACCTCACCAATTACTTCATGGACATGGGATTTTGGAGATGGTAACACTGTTACCAATGCTGTTGGAACTGCCATTCACACTTATACAACACCAGGTAATTATGCAGTTACTTTAACTGTTACAGATAATACAGGTTGCACGCAAAGTAAAACTGAAGTAGGTTTTATTCAGCCTACATTTCCTTTCCCTGCTTTAGCTGTAGACACATTTGCATGTGCTAATGAACTTGTTACATTTAATGCCAATGCAACAAATGCAGTTGGTGAGCAATACATTTGGAATTTTGGAGATGGCACTATAGATACAACCATAACATCAACAACTACTCATGCTTATAATGCTGATAACATTTATACAATTACATTAACTGTTGAAGACGCAAATGGGTGTGATAGCACAATCACAAGAAACATTCGAATCTTAAAACCCAATGCAAATTTCAGCATGAATGTTTTGAATTCTGGTTGTGGAACATTACAAGCTAACTTTACTGATTTGTCAACTGGGTTTGTTAATGATTGGGAGTGGGATTTTGGAACAGGAACTACATCTAGTTCTCAAAACCCAACTTTCACTTGGACAAACGCGGGAACTTTTAATATCAGTTTAATCGTTACAAACACAGGTGGTTGTAAAGATACATTAACACAAACAGGACTTGCTGTTGTGCCTGGGCCTGTTGGAACATATACCTTTACGCCCGACTCTGGATGCAACCCATTAACAGTAACATTTGAAGCAAGTAGTTTAAATGCTGAAAATTACTTTTGGGATTTAGCAGATGGGACAGTTGTTTCTGGAGTTGACAGTTTAACCTATACTTATAATTTTGAAAACACTTATCATCCAGTATTGGTGCTATCTACTACCATGACGAATGGTACTCCTTGTTTATTACCTGCAACCAATTTAGCAGATTCAATCCAAGTGATTAATTTGATTGATATAACTCTTTCAAGTAATTCACTCTCGCTTATTGAAGACAGCACTGCCATTGTAAACGCCACGACAACAGGCGGGGCAAGCCCATACACTTATTTGTGGACACCAACTGATAATATGGATTGTAGCACGTGTGCTGATGTAATGTTTACCGGAGATGGAAGTAGTGAAATAAAATACTATGTTACTGCAACAGATCTAAATGGTTGTAAAGGTTTAGATTCTGTTTTAGTTATTTCAACGCCATGCGTTAATGCGGAAACAGCACCAAATTATTTTTCTCCTAACGGTGATGATATTAATGATGTGTTTTATATTCCAGGTGTGTGTGCAGGAGAAAATTATAAATTCCAAATATTTAATCGCTGGGGCAATTTAATGTTTACTTCCAATTTACGCAAGCAAGTGTGGGATGGTAGAACAACATCTGGTATGCCAGCGCCAGATGGAACTTATTACTACATACTTGAAGTATCAGGTGTTACTTACAAAGGCTTTGTACAATTAACAAGATAATTGTACACTCTTTTAATTGATGAGCAATCATCACAATGCTTATGATTTTGCATTGAAAAAACTCAAATTAAATTTTTCATTTAATTAAAATTATTACTCATGAACGAATTAGAAAAAAGATTATCGGTATTTCCTACAGAGGAACAAATACCTGCTGAAATGCGCATCGCAGAAATGTTAGACCAAAGAGAATACTTGGTTAACGGAGAATTAAAAACTTGGGCAGGCGATATGCAAGAAGTGTTTTCTCCTGTTAGAATAAACAACAACGGAACCTATACAAAAAAACGTTTAGGCTCTTTCCCTGTATTAGGAGAAAAAGAATCCTTTGAAGCATTAGCTGCTGCACAGGCCGCATACAACCTTGGGCGTGGTGCTTGGCCAACAATGCCAGTAAAAAAACGCATCGAACACATGTTGCGTTTTACCAAAATGATGAAAGAAAAACGCAATGATGTAGTTAAACTTTTAATGTGGGAAATTGGTAAATCATATAAAGACTCAGAAAAAGAATTTGATAGAACCATTGAATATATTTTTGACACCATTGATGCATTAAAAAATTTGGACAGAGATTCATCGCGCTTACAATTAAAAAGCGAAATTTATGCACAAATACGAAGAGGTCCATTAGGTGTTACGGTTTGTATGGGGCCATACAACTATCCTCTTAACGAAACATTTGCCTTATTGATTCCTGCATTAATAATGGGTAACGTAGTTATTTTTAAACCCGCTAAGCATGGTGTATTATTAATTCATCCATTATTAAATGCGTTTAAAGACTGTTTTCCAAAAGGTGTTATTAATGTAATTTACGGAAGCGGAAAAGATACCATTGCTAAATTAATGGAAAGCGGAAAAGTAGATGTGTTCTCATTTATTGGTTCAAGTAAAATTGCAAATATTTTAAAAAAATCTCATCCTCGTCCAAATCGTTTGCGCTCTGTAATGGGATTAGAAGCTAAGAACCCTGCTATCGTTTTACCAAATGCCGATTTAGACTTAGCTGTTAACGAATGTATTTTAGGAAGTTTATCTTTTAACGGCCAACGTTGTACAGCATTAAAAATAATTTTTGTTCACGAAAACATTGCAGCAGAGTTTAACAAACGTTACATACAAAAATTAGAAGCATTAAAAATGGGTTCGCCTTGGATGGATGGAGTTATGATTACGGCATTACCCGAAGCTGATAAACCAAAATACATTACTGAATTAATTGAAGACGCTAAAAGCCACGGGGCACAAGTAATAAACAAAGATGGCGGAACAGTAATTGAATCATTTGTTTACCCTGCTGTGCTTTACCCAGTAAATAAAAACATGCGTGTGTACCACGAAGAACAATTTGGACCTGTAGTTCCTATTTGCACTTTTAAAGATATTGAAGAGCCAATACAATACATGGTTGACTCTAACTTTGGACAACAAGTAAGTATTTTCGGAACAGACCCAGAACAATTAGCGCATTTAATAGATCCATTGGTAAATCAAGTATGTAGAGTTAACTTAAACAGCCAATGCCAACGTGGGCCAGATATGTATCCTTTTAATGGAAGAAAAGATTCTGCGGAAGGCACGTTAAGTGTAGCCGATGCATTGCGTGTATTCTCTATACGTACAATGGTTGCATTTAAAGATAATGAACTAAATAAAAAAGTACTCTCCGAAATTTTCGAAGAAAGAAAATCGAATTTTTTAAGTACGGATTATTTGTTGTAAGATAAAAAACCACTTAGTATTTCTTAAATGCAAAACACTAAGTGATTTCTAATAAAATTATTTCTCAATAACAAGCTTAATTATTTCCACTTGTTTATTAATAGTTACCTCCACAAAATAAACACCAGCATTTAATTCATCAACCTTGATATCATTTTTAGCTTGGTTTGTTTTTGTTAAGTAAACACTTTGTCCTAACATATTTTTAATTGCAATTTGCGCTTGCTCTCCATTTAGCGCTTGCAATTCAACAGTTAGCATAGTACTAGCAGGATTAGGATAAATTTTAGTGAATGAATTTTTTAATCCCGCAGAAGTAATTCCAATTGTTCTATTGTTTTTAATATTTGATTTCGATTTAACAACAGTTGTTTGAATACCATTATTATCATTACTTAAACGCAATGTAGGTTCGCAACTTATAGTCCAATTAGTAAACACTCTCCAATCTGCAGTGGATTGATAAGTAAGGTAATCGACATCAGTATAAGCATTGGAAGAAGCACTAAGCGTTTGAATTACATTAACTGCTCCAGTTGCAAAATCATCTCTTGATATTTCGTAACTATTTAAAACGGGAACTGGAGTTGTTTCTCCTTCTATTTGATAATGGTTCCAACTAAAATTACCAAAGTTATCTTGAATAAACATTGTTTGATGATAAGGACTCATTGCGCTTATATTACCGCATGAATCTTCTACCGCAATTTTATATCTCCACGATGAAACATTTGGATTACCATTTGCAGCATACAAACTTCTTAATGTATCATTAAATATACTTAAGGAATCGTAAGGCACTTTCCCTATTAAAGCATAATTGTAGTTTGCAGTATCACGGTAAACTAAGAAGGTATCAGAACTCATGAATCCTGTTTTGTTCCAATAAATTTCGTTATAATTAGATAATGTATCTACACTCACCATACAAATATAAGGAGTAGTTAATGCTTGTAAATTAAGCACCATGTATGAATAAGCACTATTGCCACAACCGTTAACCGATGCAACTTTTAAAGTATCATTAATTCCAACTGAATTAAATCCAATATTAATGGAATCGTTATTTGTTGCCCCGTTTGCATAAGCACCAGCAGGTAAAATCCAGTTAAATGATTCTGCATATAAAGCTGTACTAAAATTAAATAACATTGAGTCAGCAAGCGGACATGGAGCTAACATTGCACTTCCAGAAAATACTGGTGGTGATGGAAGTGGATTAAGGTGAATTGGGATTGTTGTTGAATCTCCATTACCACAAGCGTTATTTCCATAAACTTTAATATTACCTGAAATTGCAGAAGCTGAAAAATCAACTGAAAAAGAATTTGTTCCTGTTCCTGTGCTTCCGTTTGGAGTAAACCAAACATAATTTGTTGCATTGTTTACAGGATTTATTGAATAAACAACTGATGTTTGACCTTGACAAACTGTATCAGGGCCAGTTAAAACACCTGCCGCATCTGGTAAAGGACTTACCGTAACACTATATGTACCTGCTGCTCCTGAACCACACGTGTTAATTCCATTTACTGATATTAAACCTGAATTTGCATTTGCATCAAAATAAGTATTTGCAATATTGTTAGGGTTAACTGAATTTGCCCCGCTTGGAAACACCCAATTATAACTATTTGCGTTTGTTATGGCAGAAATAGAATAGTTATGACCTGTACTATTTGCACACACAGTTGCTGGTCCTGTAATACTACCTGGAGCAAAATGTAAAAGATCTAAAGTTAAAGAGAGTGTACTACTTGGCCCATTACCACATGTGTTTGTACCGGCAACTGTAATATTACCGTTTGATGCAGTTGTACTAAAGTTTACTAAAGCTGAATTACTATTACTAGATGTTGAGCCACCACTAGGAAGTGTCCAAGTGTAACTTGTTGCATTTGTTAGCGCGTCGATTGAATAATTACCTGTTGCACCTTGGCAAATTGTTGCAGGACCATTAATGGAACCTGCAGCACTAGGTAAAGGATTTACAACTATCGACAACGTAGATGTTGTTAAACTAGCGCCACAAGCTACGTTTGAGCCATACACTGTTATATCTCCCGAAACTGCAGAAGTACCATACACTAATGTTAATGTATTAGAAGTAATAGTTGGAGTAGCACCTGCTGGATATGTCCAGTTGTATGTTGTTGCTCCAACGATTGGATTAATAGAATAAGTTATTGCAGTTGAGCCTAACGTTTGACATACAGTTGTTAATCCAGAAATAACACTTGGGTTTGCTGCTAATGGATTTACTGTTATTGAAGAAGTACTAATTGTTCCAGACCCACAAGCATTTACACCAACTACCGAAATATTACCACTTGTTGCGTTGTTGGCAAAGTTCACACTTATAGAATTTGTACCAGCACCTGTATTTATTGTTGCTCCCGAAGGTAATGTCCAGTTATAACTTGTTGCATTAGAGATAGGACTAACAGAATACAATACTTGTGTTGTTCCTGCACAAAGAGTAAACAAACCACCTATTGCTCCCGCGGCAGAAGGCGTTGGAACAACATTTATGTAAGCTGATTTTGTTTCTGTATCACTACCATTACTACCTGTGATAAATAATGAAACGTTTTTTGCGCCTGCCGAAGAATAAGTTACACTATGCGGACCCGCAGTATTTGCAGTTGGCGGAGTTGCTCCAGCCCCAAAATTCCAACTATAAGTGCTTGCACCTAAAGAATTATCTGTAAAAATTACTGGAGCATTTAAACAAGGATCCGAGTTATCAGCAAAAAAATCTGAATTGATTAAACACTCTACCGCCGCTGTATTGTATGTTACCGAAATTTGATCAGTTGAATTTGAACAAACCCCGTTAGAAATTGTCCATTGCATTACAACTGTATTCGTATTTATTAATGCACTAATAGTTGTGTTGTATAAATTTGCATTTGTAATACTAGCTGCAGGGCCAGATACTTGAGTCCAAACACCAGTACCAACAGTTGGTAAATTTCCATTTAACAACGCAGTAGATGTACATGCTGTTTGATCTGGACCAGCAGCAGCAGTTGTTGGCTGAGGATCAATTGTAATTGTTACTGTTTGTGTATTACTAACACAACCTAAACTTGTTGTTGGCGTTACAGTGTATGTAATATTTTGTGCAGCTGTTAAAGTATTCGTTAATACATTATTAATTGTAGCTCCACTTTGTGTTGTTATACTCTCTCCACCAACGTTTGCATTACTTGCGGCAACCCATTGGTAAGTAGAAGTTAAATTACTTGTTAGTCCTAATGCTACCGAACTACCACTACAAATTGTTTTTGTTGTAGCGCTTGTCATAGTTGCTTTTGGGTTTACGGTAACTGTTACGTTTTGTGCATTACCAACACAGGCTCCAGCTGTGCCTGTTGGAGTAACCGTGTAAACCAAAATTGGAGCTGTTGTAAGTGTGTGATTAATTGTATTATTAAGTGTACTTCCACTTTGTGGCAAAACACTTTCGCCAGTTGTGTTAACATTATCAGATGTTAACCAAGAGTATGTTGCAGCAGCGCCACTTGTTAAAGGAAAACTCATTGCAACACCACTACAAACTGAGTAAGTAGTAGCAGAAGTCATAATAGGTTTTGGATTTACAGTTACGGTTACTGTTTGCGCAGCTCCAACACAAGAACCTGATGTTCCAGTTGGTGTTATAGTATAAACCACTGTTGTTGCAGTTGTTAATGAACTCACCAATGTATTATTTAGTGTTGAGCCAACAGTTGCTGTGGTTGTTTCCCCGCTAACATTTGCATTGGCAGATGTTAACCAACTATATGTTGATGCTGCCCCGCTAGTTAACGGAAAACTCAATGCTGTTGCGCTACAAACAGATGTGGATGTTGCTGATGTCATAACAGGTTTTGGATTTACAGTTACGGTTACTGTTTGCGCAGTTCCAACACACGAACCTGCTGTTCCGGTTGGTGTTATAGTATAAACCACTGTTGTTGCAGTTGTTAATGAACTCACTAAGGTGTTATTTAATGTTGAGCCAACAGTTGCTGTGGTTGTTTCTCCAGTAACATTTGCATTGGCTGATGTTAGCCAACTATATGTTGATGCTGCTCCACTTGTTAAAGGAAAACTTAATGCTGCGTCACTACAAACAGATGTGGATGTTGCAGATGTCATTACAGGTTTTGGATTTACTGTAACCGTAACGGTTTGAGCAGCGCCAACACAAGAACCTGCAGTACCAGTTGGTGTAACAGTATAAATTAATGTAGTTGCAGTAATTGCAGTACTGGTTAATGTATTGTTTATTGACGAAAAAATTTGCGCAGTAGTACTTTCTCCAGTTGTGTTTGCATTATTTGTTGTTAACCAACTATAACTTGCGGCCGCACCACTTGTAAGCGAAAAATTTAATGCGACATCACTACAAACTGATGTAGATGTTGAAGATGTCATTACAGGAAGTGGATTTACAGTAACAGTTAACGTTTGTGCTGTACCTGCACAATTACCAGTTGTGCTTGTAGGGGTTATAGTGTAAACTAAAGTTGTAGCAGTTGTGAGAGAACTAACTAAAGTGTTATTTAGTGTTGAGCCAACTGTTGCGGTGGTTGTTTCTCCAGTTACATTTGTATTTGCAGAAGTTAACCAACTATATGTTGACGCCACCCCGCTTGTTAATGCAAAATTTAAAGCTGTTCCACTACATACAGATGTTGATGTTGCAGAAGTCATAACAGGTTTTGGATTTACTGTTACGGTTATAGTTTGCGCAGTTCCAACACATGAACCTGCTGTTCCAGTTGGAGTTACTGTATAAACAACAGTTGTTGCAGTTGTTAATGAACTCGCCAAAGTATTATTTAGTGTTGAACCAACCGTTGCTGTGGTTGTTTCACCTGTTACATTTGAATTGATAGATGTTAACCAACTAAACGTTGATACTGCTCCACTTGTTAAAGGAAAACTTAATGCTGTTCCACTACAAACAGATGTGGATGTTGCTGATGTCATAACAGGTTTTGGATTTACTGTTACGGTTACAGTTTGTGCATTTCCAACACAAGAGCCCGCTGTTCCAGTTGGTGTTATAGTATAAACCACTGTTGTTGCAGTTGTTAATGAACTCACCAATGTATTATTTAGTATTGAGCCAACAGTTGCTGTAGTTGTTTCCCCGCTAACATTTGCATTGGTAGATGTTAACCAACTATATGTTGATGCTGCCCCGCTAGTTAATGCAAAATTCAAAGCAGTTTCGCTACAAACAGATGTAGATGTTGCAGATGTCATTACTGGTGTAGGATTTACCGTAACAGTTAGAGTAAAAGTGTTTCCTGAACAAGAATTTGCACTTGGAGTAATTGTATATGTTGCTGTTTGTGCAACTGTAGTTGTATTAGTTAATGTGCCCGTAATACTTGCTGCATTTGTTCCAGCAGCTCCACCTGTCATTGCGCCTGTTACTGTTGGTGCCGACCATGAATAGGTTGTTCCTGCAGGCACTGTTCCATTTGTAGTATTAATTGGTGTAGAGGTAAATGCTGTTCCCGAACAAACAGTATTTGTCATTGCTGTAATAATTGGTTTTGGATTTACTGTAACAGTTACTGTTTGTGGATGCGGCACACCTCCTGGACAAGTTGTAGAACTTGGAGTTACAGTATAATTTAAAACAACTGGAGTAATTATACCACTGTTAATTGTTAGTGTATTTGTTAATGAAGTTGCTGTTTGAGCAGTTGTACTTTCTGTGGCAACTGAACTATTTGCAGTTGTTAACCACGAGTATGTTGTTGGTGATGGGGTAGCTGTAAATGCTAAGCCAACAGCATTGCCACTACATATAGTTGCACTTGATGCGCTGGTCATGTATGGTCCGCCATTTACCAAATTTCTAAATATCGTTATCCTATCCATCACTTGGCTAACAGTAGTAAAATCCGTTTTACCATCAGCATTTAAGTCTTGAGCTGCAACATCCCTAGGAGCAAAGCTCACTGGCAAGGCATAATTAACAAGCGAGAAAAAACTTGAATTGATTGTGCCTGTTCCATTAATATTAATGAAAACACTCACAGTGTCTGCATTTCCAACAGCAACAATTACATCTAGTTTTCCGTCCCCATTGATATCTGTAATATCTGCATCTCTCCCATTATTGTTAGCTCCAGTAGAAAAAATCACGTCTGTTGCGAGCGAAATTACTCCTGGAGTAGAATTATTTTGGATAATAGAAATGCCCCCACTTGTGGCATTATTAGCAACCGCAATATCTAGCTTTCCATCTGCATTAACATCACCTAAGGAAATATTTAATGGATTAATACCGGTACCACTTGTGACCTTTGCAGCAAAAGAAATTGCCCCGCCTGCAATACTTGTATTTCTGAAAACGGAAATATTATTATTGTTATTGTTTGAACAAACAATATCATCAAACCCATCTCCATCAATATCCCCCATGCATAGCCCCTCAATAGCATTACCAGAATAATAATTTACATAAGAAGCAAAACTTCCTGCATTGAAAGCCGCACCGGAAGTGGTATTTAAATTTTGTAAAACAGCTATTGAATCAGAAGCCGTAGTGATGCCTGTAGCCACAGCAATATCAGGCTTTCCATCTTTATTTAAATCCCCTATTGCTATTCCCGAACCTCCAGGTCCAGAACTTACAAGATATGCTAACGGAGTATTAAAAGTTATTGTGCCAACAGTTGATGCATTAATTAATATACTCACTGTTCCAGCTGTACGATTTAAACATGCGATATCCAATTTACCATCTGCGTTCAAATCTCCAATGGCTAAATTTCTAATATTTGAGCCAACTGCATATGGTACTCCAGTTGCAAATGTAATAGCACCGTTAGTAGCACTAGTATTTCTGTAAATTGTAATATAAGATGTAGTTGAACCTGCCCTTTCCGAAACAATCATATCCGGTTTGCCGTCTAAATCTATGTCGCCATAATTTATGTAGTAAGGAGCTATGTTTAATGTAGCAAAACTTGTTGTATCAAAAGATGTTTGCTCAATTGCATCTGGGCAATTTTGTGTTGGATTAAAAAATGCAGTTGAATAACTTGTGTAGGATGTTGCTGGTTTTGTAACACTTATAGGGCCAAAACTTGCGCCACTAGGAACGGTAACTGTGCAAGAAGTTGTTGTAGAAGCGCTAACCGTGGCTTTTGCTGCTCCAAAGTAAACATGAATATTTGCAGCGACATTTACGAAATTTGTCCCTGTTAAAACCACCGTGGTACCAGGAGCTCCGCTAGTGGGAGTAAAAGAAGTAATGGTTGGGGCAACTTGAGAAAAAGTTGTATTAAAAATTATTACGGCAAAAAAAGTAGATAAAAAATATTTCATGTATTGTTGTTTTACTTAGTAGAATGGTCTACCAATTTCAATTGATTTAAATGTCTAAAATAACAAGTAAATTTAGATAATTTTATGAAATAACAAGGTCAACCCATTGAGTTAACGTGGCTTATACGAAAAAAGAGTAAGAATACATTAAAATCCTAATTCTCTGAATAAATCCTACCCTCTCTCCAAGCATCAACTGCTACATACCACGAGTTTTTTAGCATTGGGTCACGGCGAAGGATGAATACATTATTACTTAGCATGTTGTTTTGGTTCTCGAACTGAAAAGTAGTTGAGAAGGGTGAACCTGAATCGCCGTAAATCCAAGTTTCATGATCGGCTGTTTGGTAAACGCTTGTGGGTGCACCATAAATAATGTAAATCATTCCTCTATCTGTTCTCCAGCCTTCTTTGTCAGTGGCAAATTGTTCGTTGGCATATTGTACACGGCCGTAATAATTTTTGATGAGCTGTTTTGCTCGCTCTGTGCTTCCGCCAATTTTTATCCAAAATTCTTCAATTGCTTTTTGTTTGTCGGTAGCAGAAATTAAATTTTCATATTCATCTTTACTTGTAATAAAACGAATACTCTCTATCATCTGCTTATGCGATGTAACTTTTGGAAATCCATCTCCAAATAAAAACATCGTACATCCTTGATTAGACAAGGAATCTGTGCGCAAAAAATAAATTCCTTCTTGCTCTAAATTTAAAGGAAACCATCCTTCAAAATTTGATTGTACTTTAGTTGTAGTAGCAAAAGGAGCTTGTTCTTGCTTTATTTCAACATTGCTAAATGGTGGTGGTGGCAAGGTTTCTACAGACTTAGCATAAGAAACAAAAGCATGCGTTGTAAGTAATCTCTTGTTTTTAAATAACAGATTACGCTTTTTAAAAGTATAATTATCAAATACAATGGAGCTATCTTGTTCCTTCACAATATAATTTTGTGCGGTTGCAATCGATAATTTGCTTACCCCCAAATCGCTTGTGTTCATTGCCTTTCGGTTAATGTCTTTTAACTCCAAACTCAATACATATTTTGCCCCGCTTTTAATTTTCATTAATCGAGAGCCTGTGATGGTTCCGGGCTTCACAACTCGTTGCTTATCTTTAATGAAAATAGTAAACGTATCTATTGCAATTTTAGAGGTAAGCTCCGATTTCAAGCTGCAGAAAAGTTCCAAGTCGGCTTTAAAAATAGAATCGCTTGGTTCCTTTTTATAAGTAAGTTCTGCGTTATTGATCGCAAAATACAATCTACTCAATGAATCTGTTTCATGATTCAGGATATACTTTACATCAATATCAATGTTTAATTTTTTGTAGAGGGAAGTATTTTTCTTATCGACTTGACTTGATTTACAAGAAACAAAAAAAGCAAATGAAACCAAGCTATATATAATAATTCGTTTCATTTGCTTTTAAATATTATCCTCTTAATTCAGCGCCTAGCTGTTCTGTGTAAGCCTTCATCAGCTTATCCATGGTTTTGGTAATGTCTTTATCTGTAAGCGTGTTTTGCTCATCTTGAAAAACAAAGCTAACCGCATACGATTTTTTGTTTCCAATTTTTTCACCTTCGTACACATCAAACAAATTAATTTCTTTCAATAATTTACGCTCTGTTTTTAAAGCAATGTCTTTTACCTGTTCGTACTTTACAGACTTATCAAGCAATAAAGCTAAATCTCTTCTTACAGATGGGAATTTAGAAACCTCTTTATATGTTAATTTATTTGGGTCGTATAAAGAAACAATTGCTTCTGTAAACAAAGTTGCAGTAAACACATCCTGACTAACATCGCATTTTTTTAATGATGCTTTGTTAACCTTTGCAATGGTAGCAACATGCTTTTTGCCAACATGATATTCAATTGCGAAATCATATTGCTCAGAACTTGTTTCAGTAATAGTAGATGTTGTAATAGAAAAACGCTCCAATGTCTTTTCTACCAAAGCTTTTAAAGTAAAGAAATCACTCTTTGTATTTTGCCCTGCATGGTTCTCTTGAAATCTGCGGCCAGTTACAAATAATGCAATTTGTTTTTGCTCGGTATATTTAAACTCTTTCTCTTCGTTCTTTCCATACACACGCCCAATTTCATATAATTTTAAATCAGCGTTTTTACGATTTACATTGTAAGCAACAGCTTCTAATCCGCTATACAATAAAGTAGAACGCATCACGGCTAAATCGCTACTCAATGGATTTAACATGTGAACCATGTTCTTTCTTTCTTCTTCTGTAAAGTATGATTCCTTAGTAAGAGAAGTAGACATGATTTCAGTGAAACCATTTGCCGTTAAAAAATCTGCAATTATTTCCTCTGCTTTATATACATCCTTTTTGTTTGCATACGAAACAGAAAAAGTTGTTTTCTCAGAAACCTCTACATTATTGTAACCATACACTCGCATTACTTCTTCAATCACATCTGCCTCACGTGTTACATCGCTCTTGCGTTTTGGAACATTTAAAAACAATGCATCATTACCTTCATGTTCAATAGTAATTCCTAATGATTGAATAATTGTTTTTACAATGTTTTGATCAATTGTTTTACCAATTAAACGAGATGAATTAGAAAATGAAAAAGCAATTTTACTTGGTTCTAATTTTGTTGGATATAAATCGATAGCTGCCCCGCTTACTGTTCCGCCTGCAATTTCTAAAATTAAATTAGCAGCTCTGTTTAAAGCTGTCATTGTAATTTCAGGATCGGTACCGCGCTCGAAACGGAAAGACGCATCTGTTTTTAATCCGTGTACTTTCGATGACTTACGAATAGAGCTTGGATCAAAATAAGCCGACTCTAAAAAGATAGCTGTAGTTTCGTTGCTTACACCAGAATGCGCGCCACCAAATACACCTGCAATACACATTGCATCTTTCTCATCGCAAATCATTAAATCATCTGCAACCAATTTACGTTCAACTCCATCAAGGGTAACAAATGTTTCATCTTGTTTTGCATTACGCACAATAACTTTATTTCCTTTTATTTTTCCTGCATCAAATGCATGTAATGGTTGTCCCAACTCATGCAAAACAAAGTTGGTAATATCTACAATATTATTAATTGGGCGAACGCCAATTGCTTTTAGTGAATTCTTTAACCAATCAGGAGAATCTTTTACTGTAACACCGTTAATAGTAACACCCGAATAACGCGGACAAAGATTTGCATCTTCTACGCTTACATCAATTTTTAAATTTCCACTAGCCTCATGTAAATCTTTAATACCAACTATTTCAGCTTTATGATTTAATGCGTTTTCTTTGCAATTTAAAACAGCCGCTAAGTCAACAGCAACACCATAATGCGAAGCCGCATCACCACGGTTAGGTGTTAAGCCAATTTCAAAAGTATAGTCTTCAGTAATTTTAAAATAATCGGCAGCAGGAGTTCCAACAACAGCATTGTTATCTAACACCATAATACCAGCATGACTTTCGCCTAAACCAATTTCATCTTCGGCACATAACATACCTTCGCTAACTGCACCACGTATTTTTGATTTTTTAATTTCGAATGGTTCGCCTGTTGATGGGTATAATTTTGCGCCAACAGTTGCTACAATCACTTTTTGCCCCGCTTCTACATTTGGTGCGCCACATACAATGCTTAATAATTCTGCACCGCCAACATTAACTTTAGTAAGAGTTAATTTATCGGCATCAGGATGCTTTTCTTTTTCCATCACTTCACCAATCACCATTCCTTTGAGTCCGCCAGCAATGCTTTCGAATTTTTCAATGCTTTCTACTTCTAAACCACAAGAGGTAAGATGTTCACTCACTTGCTCAGGTGTTAAATCTATATTGATAAGGGTTTTAAGCCAATTGTAAGAAATCTTCATGTTCTATAATTAAGAGCACGAATTTACGAAAAATGGGCGGGAAATGGAAGATTAAAAGGGGAAATTACCAACTACAACATACCAATAATATACCCTGGAACTACTCCAATTGCTAAAGTCAACAATGTTGTTATTATCAACACCAACATTACTGGCATTTCTACTTCAACAGGCTCAGTAGTATCTGGCTTTTTGAAATACATAGCGATGATTACTTTGAAGTAATAATAAGCGCCAACAGCTGAAGTTAATACAGCAATTACTAATAACCACTTAAACGAAGTTGCCATGATAGTTGTGAAGATATAATACTTAGCAAAGAAACCTGCAGTAACTGGAATACCAGCTAATGAAAGCATTGCAATTAACATACAAAATGCAAGTAATGGATTACGTTTTCCTAAACCATTAAATGATTCGATGGTTTCGTTTGATTTTTTTGCAACATTATAAATAACCGCAAATGCTGTAATAGAACCAACTGAATAAGCCAATGTATAATATAAAATACTTGGGATAGACATGCCAGGTTGCACGGCTAAAATTGCCATTAACATAAATGCAGCATGCGAAATACTTGAGTAAGCCAACATACGCTTTACATTGTTTTGCGAAGCTGCTGTAATGTTTGAAACAACTAATGACAATGCAATAATAACTGCCATTACCATATTCCATCTTTCATCAATACCACCAAAACTAACTAAGAACAAACGAATGAAAGCAGCGAATGCAGCTGTCTTCACAATTGTACTCATAAATGCAGTTATAACAGTTGGAGAGCCTTGGTATACATCTGGTGCCCAAAAGTGGAAAGGTGCAGCAGAAACTTTAAAGCTCATTGCAACTAACATCATCATTACACCTACATAAAAGAACATTGGCATTGCACCTTGTGCTGCAGATATTTTTGCACGTATTGCCATAATATCAAATGTTCCAGTAGCGCCATAAACTAAGGCAATACCAAACAATAAGAAACCTGTTGCAAACGAACCTAAAATTAAATATTTAAAACCTGCTTCGTTTGAACTAACATCATTCTTTTTACTTGCAGCCAATACATATAAAGGAATAGACATAATCTCGATTCCTAAAAACAAAGTAGTCATGTTTTTGTATGCGGTTAACATTAATGCCCCTGTTAATGCAAATAATATAAGTGCAAAATGATCAGTTATGTTATGATTGTTTTCGAAATAATCATTCGCAAAAATAAACCAGAAAAATGCTACTGCTAAAATTACTCCACTAAATGCAAGAGCAAAATTATCGAACACAATCATGTTGTTGAATAGATTAATTGACATATTATTGTTCCACTCAGTAGTTAAGTTAACCACAAAAGCAGCAATGATACCAAGCAATACCACAGGATAAAGGAGTTTTTTCAACCCATAACCCTTGAAGATTTCTGCCAACATGGCGAAGATTCCTAATCCGCTTATTATAAAAAGACCTTTCATATGCTATATAAATCGTAAATTATTTTGTACTCATTAATAATGTTTTCACTGCAGGCTCTGCTAAATCAGTTAATGGCTGAGGATATACACCCAACGCAATAATTGCTGCACACACAATGATTAAAACTGCTTTATCGCTTCCTGATAAATTAGTAAACTTTGCAGTTAACTCATTTGTTTCGCCTAACATAATTCCTTGGTAGCTACGTAACATATACACTGCACCTAATATTACAGATAAACCTGCAAAAGCCGCCATCCAAGCACTGTAACCATACACACCAGTAATTAATAAGAATTCACCAACAAATCCGTTAGTTAATGGTAACGCAACCGAACCTAATAAAACGATTAAGTATAAAACTGCAAATTGTGGATTTACATTTCTGATTCCACCTAATTTAGAAATTTCGCGAGTACCTGTTTGACGCATTAAAATATCTGCAATTAAGAATAAACCTACAACGTTAATACCATGACTTACCATTTGCATTAAAGCACCTTGCACACCTTGTTGGTTCCAAGCTAAAATACCTGCAGCAATTAAACCAACGTGAGCAATAGATGAATAAGCTATTAATCGTTTGAAATCTGTTTGTACAATTGCAATACATGATGCATAAATAATTCCGAAAACAGAAAGTATCATTGCAACGTTACCCCAATTTTGAACTCCTAATGGAACAACAGGCAATAACCATTTTAATAATCCAAAGGTTCCCATCTTAAGCATGATGCCAGAAAGCAGCATAGTTCCTTGTGTTGGGGCAGCTACGTATGTGTCAGGTTGCCAAGTGTGGAAAGGGAAGATTGGCATTTTAATAGCGAATGCTAAAAACATTGCCCAGAAAACATATCCTTGTTGTGCTTCAGTTAATGAACGACCTGCTTGGTATAAATCATTTATTGCCCATGATTTAATTCCTGTTTGCATGCCTGTGTGTTGATATAAGAACACTAGAGCAATTAACATGAATAAAGAACCAAATAAAGTATAAACGAAAAACTTGAAAGTAATCTTCGCTCTGTTATCTCCACCCCAAACTAAACAGATGAAATAAATTGGAATTAACGCTAATTCCCAGAACACATAAAATAAGAAACCATCGTTAGCTACAAAAACACCAACTAGCGCCATTTGCATTAACATGATTAAACCATAAAATACATTTGGTCTTTCGTGTTCTGTATTAAAAGAAGAAAGAATAATTAATGGAACTAAGAATGTTGTAAGCAACACCATTAATAAACTCATGCCATCAATTGCCACTGCAAATTTAATCCCAAGAGATTCAACCCAAGTACAATCTAATAACAACATTTTACTTGTTGGGTCAGTTTTAAAAGTGAACCAAGCAAATAAAGCTAAACCAAATTCTATTACCGATAATCCTAATGCAGCTGTGCGCGCGGCTTTTCCTTTGATTAAAAAAACCAAGGCTGCTGCAATTAGAGGTAAAACTATTAATAAACCTGTTAACATAATCTCTATCTTATTTTAATACGTTCCAAAAAATGATTGCTATAACTCCTAATACCATTGAAAAAATGTAGAATCCAATGTTACCTGTTTGTAACTGACGAACTACTGAACTAACAGCACTTACAGTTACTCCTACTCCATCTACTACTTTATCAATAATTTGTGTGTCGATGTATTTTAATCCAACCGAAACAGCATCTAATGGTTTTGTGATAATTGAATTGTATAATTCATCTACTTTAAATTTATTATTTGCTAAACGCTCAAATGGACGCATTTCTTTTTCTGAATTTGCAGGAAGTACTTTTGCTTTTTGATAAACATTGTACGCAGTATAAATAGCAACAACTGCAGCAAGCGTAGCAATGCCCATTAACATGTACTCTGTTTCGTGAGAAAGTGTTGAAGGGTTTTTACGCATAATAACAGGGCTTAAATATTCAGAAATCCAATTGTTACCATGTAATGCTTCAGGAATTCCGATTAAACCACCTAACACAGAAAGTATTGCCAACACAACTAAAGGAATAGTCATTGATTTTGGTGATTCATGTAAATGATGTTTTTGTTCTTCAGTGCCACGGAAACTTGTCCAGAATGTTAAGAAGAACATACGGAACATGTAGAATGCAGTTAACAATGAAGTGATAGAAGCAACAAACCATAATGCTTTGTTTTCTTCATACACATGTGCTAAAATTTCATCCTTACTAAAGAAACCAGAGAAACCTGGAATACCGCTAATAGCAAGTGTTGCTAATCCCATTGTTAAATACGTAATAGGCAATGCTTTTTTCAATCCACCCATTTTGCGAATATCTTGTTCGCCACTCATTGCATGAATAACACTCCCTGCTGCAAGGAATAACAATGCTTTAAAGAATGCGTGTGTTGTAACGTGGAATACTGCAGTACTATATGCACCAACACCTAATGCTAAAAACATTAAACCTAATTGCGATACTGTAGAGTAAGCTAATACCTTTTTAATATCTGTTTGTGCGCAACCAATAATTGCCGACATCAATGCTGTAATAGCACCAACAAAAGCAACAACCATACTTGCATCATCAGAAATTGAATAGAAAATATTTGAACGAACAATCATGTAAATACCAGCAGTAACCATTGTAGCCGCGTGGATTAATGCAGACACTGGAGTTGGACCCGCCATCGCATCTGGTAACCAAGTGTATAAAGGAATTTGCGCCGATTTACCCATTGCACCAATAAACAATAACAATGCAATAGCAGTAATTACTGTATCGCCACCCATGTTTGCTTTAGTGAACACTTCACCGTAAGTAATTGTTCCGTAAGTAACAAAAATTAAAATGATACCTAACAAGAAACCTAAATCACCAATACGATTCATAATGAAAGCTTTCTTAGCTGCATTGTTGTATTCTGTTTTCTTGAACCAGAAACCAATTAATAAATAAGAACACAAACCAACACCTTCCCAACCTACAAACATAATTAGGTAGTTGTTTCCTAACACTAATAAAAGCATGAAGAAAATAAACAAGTTTAAGTAAGTAAAGAAACGAGCAAATCCTTCATCATGACTCATGTAACCAATAGAGTAAATATGAATCAAGAACCCAATTCCTGTAATGATTAACAAGAACAAAGCAGACAATGGATCAACTAAAAACTCGAATGGAATTTTTAATGTGTCTGAATTTATCCAAGAGAATAAATTTACTACATGCGATTTTGTTTCGCTTCCATTCACTTCCATGAAAACACCAACTGCTAATCCAAACGATGCTAAAATAGCAATGGATGCAATTGCTCCGGATAATCCTTTACCCATTTTCTTTCCAAAGAATCCGTTAATGATGAATCCTATCAAGGGAAACAATGGAACTAAACCTATTAACTTTATCATACTATCTATTTACTAGTTCTTTAATAATAATTTCTTAGTGCTTTAATTTACTTAACACATCAATATCGATGCTTTTTACATTTCTGTAAATCATACTCAAAATAGCTAAGCCTACTGCAACCTCAGCAGCAGCAACCGCCATAATAAAGAATACAAATACTTGCGCCGAAGCATCGCTATGGTAACTTGAAAAAGCAACCAATAATAAATTAACCGCGTTCAACATTAATTCGATACAAGAAAAAATGATGATGGCATTTCTTCTGAACATAACGCCCACTGCACCAATTGTAAATAAGGTAGCACTTAATAAAATGTACCACTCAATTGGAGTTGAGATGATGGCTGATTGTAATAATACTGTATTTATCATATTCTATCTTTTGTAAGGTTTTACAACCTATTAAATTTATTTTTCGCTAGCAGGATCTTTTTTACCAATCATAATTGCCCCTACCATTGCAGACAACAACAATATTGATGAAACCTCGAATGGGAATAAAAATTCTCCAAATAATGTTTTACCTAGGTTTTTAATTAAACCAACTTGCGTGTCTAAAGGTGCTGCTGAATTTAATGTCTCTGCACCCTTTAATGAAGCAACTAATACTACTAATAGTAAACCACCTGCTACAACTGCTGCTATTTTCAAGGCAATGTGTTTTGTTGGCTCGTTATCTACATTTAAATTCATCATCATTAATACATAAAGGAACAATACCATAATGGCTCCTGCATATACTATAATATGAACGACCGCTAAAAACTGTGCGTTCAACAATAAGTAATGACCTGCAATAGCAAAAAAGGTAATAATCAAATACAAAATACTATGTATTGGATTTTTAGATGCTACTACCATTATTGCGCATAAGAATGCCAAGAATGATAAAAAGTAAAACATGTACTGAGTTACCGGAATATTTAATAAAAGTGTACTCATAATTTATATTGCAAATTTCTTATTTACTATTAGTGCTTTTTGTTGTCTATTTTCTTACCATCAAAAAGTTCGTTGTGCTTTAAGCCTGGACGTTTTTTAAATTCTAATACTTCAGGCGTTTGGCGTCCACTTACATCAATACGCTCAGTCATTGTTTCAACTAACTTATCTTTACCATAAACAAAATCCTTACGCTCGTATTCTACATCAACTAATCTATCTGTTAAGAAAATTGCTTCTTTAGGGCAAGCCTCTTCGCAAAGTCCGCAATAGATACAACGAAGCATATCAATTTCATAAATCTTTGCGTATTTTTCTTCTCTGTATAATCCTTCTTCTCCCTTTTTTCGCTCAGCACTTTCCATTGTAATTGCTTCTGCGGGACAAGCCACAGCACACATACCGCAAGCAGTACAACGCTCTGCTCCGTTATCATCACGCTTCAACACATGTTGTCCGCGGTAAATTGCAGCAATTGGTCGCTTTTGTTTTGGATAATCAATAGTAGCACGTTTTTTAAACAAATGACTACCAGTAATCATCATACCCTTTAACAAACCCGGGATGTATAATTTCTCCATCATGGTTTGCTCTTTATTCGATACTACTTTGCTTCTATTTGTTAGTTGCATTGTTTCTTTTTTATTATTATAAGATACCTTGTCTGTAAGCTTGCCAAATAGCTGTTACAGCTAAATTTAATAATGCTAATGGAATTAAAATTCTCCAACCTAAATTCATTAACTGGTCGTAGCGGAATCTTGGAACTGTCCAACGAATCCACATGAACACAGAAATGAAAATAAATATTTTAACGAAGTAACAAACCATTCCAATTAATGCAAATGCATCTGCCGGTACTGAACCTCTGTATAAATTCTCGAACCACTCAGGCATATTGTATCCGCCAAAATAAACACCCGCCATAATTGCAGAAGAGATGAACATGTTGATGTACTCAGCAAATAAAAACAAACCTAATTTCATTGAAGAGTACTCTGTGTGATATCCACCAACTAACTCAGCCTCACACTCAGGTAAATCAAATGGTGCACGATTTGTTTCTGCTAACGCACACACGAAGAAAATAATAAAACCAAGAGGTTGCCATACAATGTTAGCAACACCACCATCACCTTGAGCAGTTATTATTTCGTTCAGGCTTAAAGAACCACCTGCAGAAATTACTAACGCAATAACTGCTAATCCCATTGCAACTTCGTAAGAAATCATTTGTGATGATGCACGAATAGCTCCTAATAATGCAAACTTATTATTTGATGCCCAGCCTCCAATCATGATTCCATAAACACCAACAGAAACAACACCTAATAAATACAATACACCGATATTTAAATCTGCAATTTGTAAACTAAAGACATCTCCATTATCTAAATGCAATGGACGTCCCCAAGGAATAACAGCTCCCGTCATTAAAGCAGTAATCATTACCAAAGAAGGCCCGAGTACAAATAAAAATTTATTTGAAACATTAGGAATAATTTCTTCCTTGAAAAATAATTTTCCACCATCAGCTAATGGTTGCAATAAACCAAAAGGTCCTGCACGTTTCGGGCCGTAACGGTCTTGCAATAAACCTGCAAACTTACGTTCCCACCAAGTTGAATAAGCTGCAATACCTAATGATATAGCAAACACAGCTACACATATAATTGCCTTGTAAATAAAATAACTCCAAATAATTAACATACTATGGTTGTTTGTTTATGTCCATAAATCCTAAAGCCTTTTGTTGTTTCATTATATTCACTTTTAAAACATTTAAGCTATTATAATGATTTTGAGAAATTACCGAATGTCTTTCCACTTGTGTTGGACCTTCGATAACCCAATCCGTTTTTTTCTTTTTATCGTAACGGCATGTATTGCAAATAAAATCTTCTACCTCACCCCACTGATCTTTACGAGCTGTTACACGTAAAATTTCTTCGCCCTTTAACCACAAACGTACATGACCTTTGCATTTAGGATTTTCACAATCTCTGTGAGCATCCATTGGCTTAGTAAACCAAACACGTTGTTTAAATCGGAATGTTTTATCTGTTAATGCGCCAACTGGGCAAACATCAATTACGTTTCCTGAAAAATCATTGTCGATTGCTTTCTCGATGTAAGTAGAAATTTCAGCATTATCACCACGATGAAGAACACCATGCACACGGCCATCTGTAATTTGTTCGCAGGTTTTAACACAACGGAAACACATGATACATCTGTTCATGTGTAATTTTACTTTATCACCAATATCAATTGGATCAAATTCTCTTCTTTTAAATTCGTAACGTGTAGTTGCAGCTCCGTGTCCGTATCCTAAATCTTGTAAATCGCACTCACCTGCTTGGTCGCAAACGGGGCAATCCAAAGGATGGTTCATTAACAAAAACTCAACAACACCTTTACGCGCTTCTAATACTTCAGGTGAAGTAACATTTTGCACAACCATTCCATCCATTACCTCTGTACGGCATGATGCAACTGGTTTAGGCATTGGTGTAGGATTGGCAGTACTACCTTGTGTTACTTTTACAATACAAGTACGGCAATAACCACCGCTTGTTTTTAACTTGCTGTAGTAGCACATAGTTGGCGGAGCTACCTCCGGACCAATCATCCTTGCTGCTTGTAGAATAGTTGTTCCCTTAGGCACATCTATTTCTATTCCGTCTATTGTTACTTTCATTATATCTGTAATTCTTAATTACTATAAATATCTATCAACTTTTTACTTACCTCTTTTCAATTGAAAATTCACAGGAAACATATACGCAACCCTAACAGGTATTCCATTTTGTTTACCTGGAGTCCAAGTTGGCATAAGTCCCAAAACCCTTAATGCTTCTTTATCAATGGAACTACAACCACCCGACTTTAAAATTTGTTTATCATATACAACACCATTAACTCCTACTACAAATTTTACAAAAACCTTCCCTTGACAACCACTTTCTTTAGCCTCATTAGGATAGTTCATGTTTTCAGCAATAAACATCATTAATTTATCATTGCCACCTGGAAACTGAGGCATTTCCTCTACAACAGTAAAAACCTCATTTGTATCTATATTCTTTACTGGCTCTAATGCAATATTATCACAGTATTTTTTAATTAATTGATCTTTATCATTTTTTCCTAACAACCTTATTTCATTCCAATATTCGCAAGCAACTTTGGTTCTTCCCATTTTTAAATAGATAACTCCAATATTATATAAGGCGTCTATATCCTTAGGGTTGTAGAACAAACTATTTTCGTAATAATACAAAGCCTTGTCTAATTTGTTTTTTTCAAAAAATTCTGCGCCTTTATTATACCAATAATCATCAAAAGCTTTACACTCTAGATTCGAAATATTATCTTCATAATTAGCACCCTCCTTTTCTATATATCTTTCATAATATGCTGTGGTTGTATATTGTATCTTTTTCCCATTTTTCATTGCTGGACTATATCTAGGAAGATTTTTGTAATAATTTACTGTAAAAGTATCCATATTCGAGCCCCCACTAATTATTACATTAGTTGAAGTAACGAATCCATTTGTGTCTATCGTATATTGAATATATGTTTTAGAACCCTTGCCTTTCAATAAATAATTATTATCATTCCAGAACTTTTCACCATAGCTATCTTTTACCTTATCTCCCCCAATTATTTCTGGCAGTTTATCACAATTAACAGGAATGTAAAATTCTTGTCCCGTAATAAAATTTCTTTTCCGCTCTTCACAATACTTTTTTAAATCGTTATCTTTCAACTGAGAATCTGGAGAGTGCTCTCTATATTGCTTCATGCCCCATACTATGACGAATGGATAATTACAAACATATTCAATTGGCTCACCATTTTTAAGAGCCGGTAACCAATTTGGCATTTTAGAAACCATAATTAAAACGGATGAGTCAATTCTTTCATTACCACAACTTTCCGCTAAATTAAATTTCTTTATTTTTCCTTCTCTATTAAATTCTAAATTGATAAAAACTGTTCCATCAATAAAATAATCACTCTTTTTTATTTCCGGGTACGCAAAATTCTCATCAATATATGTTTGCAATCCAATTCTCCCTCCAGGAAATTGCGGATATACAATACCAGAATAAGTCTCCTGACTATGACAGTAAACTGAAATAAAAATAAATATGTAAAATATTAGTTTCACCTATTAAGCTTCTTGTAAATTATTTAATCTAAAATAATGTTTCACATCTTTAATGTTCTTTGGATTTTTTACGTAATCAATAAACTCATGTTTAAAGTGACGTAAAGCAGCAGCTACAGGCCATGCAGCAGCTTCACCTAAAGGACAAATTGTTTTTCCTTCTATCTTACTTTGGATATCCCATAACAATTCAACATCTGCTTCAGTTCCTCTGCCATCCAAAATTTTCTTCAAAATCTTTTCCATCCAACCTGTTCCTTCACGGCAAGGAGAGCATTGACCGCACGACTCATGATGATAGAAACGAGAGAAAGTAAATAAATTTTTAACGATGCTTGTGTCTTCATCCATTACAATAAATCCACCAGAACCTAACATAGTTCCTGTTTGGAAACCACCATCACCAAGACTTTCATAAGTCATTAAACGAGGTTCACCTTTAGCATTTTTTAAAATTAATTCCGTTGGTAAAATTGGAACAGAAGAACCACCGGCAACAACTGCTTTCATTTTTTTACCATTACGAATTCCACCACAATATTCTTCGCTATAAATAAATTCTTCAACTGGAATTCCTAATTCAATTTCATACACACCCGGTTTATTAATATGCCCCGATGCAGAAATTAATTTTGTTCCTGTTGATCTTCCAATACCGATTTTTGCATACTCTTCTCCACCCATGTTTACGATTGGGCATACAGCAGCAATTGTTTCAACATTGTTTACCACAGTTGGGCAACCCCATAAACCTGCTACTGCTGGAAATGGTGGCTTAATACGTGGGTTACCACGCTTACCTTCTAATGATTCTAATAACGCCGTTTCTTCTCCACAGATGTATGCTCCACCTCCAACTTGCACTGAGCAGTCGTGAGAAAAATCTGAACCTAAAATGTTTTTTCCTAATAAACCTGCAGCGTATGCTTCTTCAATTGCTTTTTCAACAATACGAGCAACATAAAAATATTCGCCACGAATATAGATGTAAGATGTTTTTGCACCCAATGCATAAGAAGAAGTAATCATACCTTCAATTAATGCATGAGGAATTTTCTCCATCAAGTAACGATCTTTAAAAGTTCCTGGTTCTGATTCATCTGCATTACAAACTAAGTAACGCGGAACGCCTTCGGGCTTTGCAAGAAAACTCCATTTTAAACCTGTTGGAAAACCTGCTCCACCTCTACCACGCAAGCCTGATTTTTTTACCTCATCAGTAACTTGATCAGGAGTCATTGTTTTTAATGCTTTCTCTAAAGAAGCATAACCACCATGCGCACGATACACATCCAATGTATGAATGTTAGGTACGTGATCGTTGTGTATTAATAATTTTTTGCCCATCGCTTAACGCAAATTATAATGTGTTGTGATAATCTTTATCTGTGTAACTTCTTAAACGACCTTCGTTTTTATATTGCTCTAATAAAGCATCAACTTTTTCGAAAGTTAAATTTTCATGATAAGATGCTCCGCATTGTAACATTGGTGCTGTTCCGCAAGAACCTAAGCACTCAGCTGTTTTCAATGTAAACATTCCATCCTTAGTTGTTTCACCAACTTTAATGTTTAACTTTTTCTCGATATAACGAACAATGTCCTCTGCACCGTTTAACCAACAAGAACTTGTTTGGCAAACTTCTAATACACATTTACCAACTGGTTTTAAATTGTACATCGTATAAAACGATGCAACTTCAAAAACCTCGATTGGTTTAATGTGTAATACCTCAGCAACGTAATCCATTACTTCCGGACTTAACCATCCGCCAAACTCAGCTTGTGCAACATGTAACACAGGCAATAGAGCCGACTTTTGTTTTCCTTCAGGATATTTGCTAATAATTGTTTGAACCGTTTTCATTGCCTCCTCGCTGAATTTTATTTCAGCTCGCTTAGCTTTGTCGAAATTTTGTGTTCCGTGAACTTGTGCGCCCATTGTTATTTATCAGTTTTTTCGAATACGTTTTTATATACTAAACCTGCTGCTACAGCGCCTAAAATTGGCGCTACCCAAAACAACCACAATTGCTGAATTGCCCAGCCTCCTGCAAATATTGCCTGACTAGTGCTTCGAGCAGGATTTACAGAAGTGTTTGTGATTGGAATACTAATAAGATGAATTAAAATAAGTCCTAAACCAATTGCTAATCCCGCAAATCCAGAAGGAGCTAATTTATCGGTTGAGCCAATGATGATGATTAAGAAAATAAAAGTTAAAACAAATTCAATTAAAAATGCCGACATCATATTATAGCCATTTGGAGAATGTTCGCCATAACCATTTGATGCAAAACCTCCTTCTAATGAAAATGCAGAGTTACCTGAAGCAATTACATAAAGCATTGCACCTGCAAATAATCCACCACACACTTGAGAAATAATATAAGGGAAAACATCAGAAGACTTTACTCTTCCGCCAGCCCATAAACCGATGGTAACTGCGGGATTTAAATGTGCTCCTGAAATATGACCAATTGAATAAGCCATTGTAACAACAGTTAAACCAAATGCAATTGATACACCCGTAAAGCCAATTCCCAAATCAGGATATGCAGCGGCAAAGATTGCGCTTCCGCAACCACCGAACACTAACCAAAATGTTCCAATAAATTCTGCAATTCCTTTTTTTACCATTGTCGTTGTTTTTATGCGTCTAATTCACCTGCAATAACGTTCATACTACTCATAGTAATAATTGCATCACTCAACATTTTTCCTTTAATCATTTCAGGATATGCTTGATAATAAATAAAGCATGGTCTCCTGAAATGCAATCTATAAGGCGTTCTACCTCCATCACTAATTAAGTAAAATCCTAACTCACCATTTCCACCTTCAACTGCATGGTATACTTCTCCTTTAGGAATATCAGTTTCACCCATCACAATTTTAAAGTGGTAGATTAACGCTTCCATATTATTATAAACTTCATCTTTTGGAGGAAGGAAAAAATCAGGAACATCAGCACGGCAAGATCCTTCTGGTAATTTTTTAATTGCTTGTTTAATAATGCTTAATGATTCCCACATTTCTTTTTGGCGAACCATGAAACGATCATATGTATCTCCACTAATTCCAATTGGAATAGTAAATTCAAAATCTTGGTAAGATGAATAAGGATTTGCAACGCGCACATCATAATCAACTCCGGCAGCTCTTAAGTTTGGCCCAGTAAAACTGTAAGATAAAGCCATCTCCGCAGAAATAGGTCCAACATTTACAGTTCTATCCATAAATATTTTGTTACGCTCAACTAAGGCAGTAAACTCATTTAATGCAGCAGGGAAACCTTCAAGAAACTCATTAATTAAATCCCAAACTTTTTTTGTCCATTCCTTTTCAAAACCACCAATGCGACAAATATTTGTTGTTAAACGTGCGCCACAAATATTCTCGAAAATATCATATACTTTTTCTCTCCATTGAAACATGTAGAAGTAACCTGTTGCTGCCCCTGTATCAACAGCAATTACAGTATTACAAATAATATGATCAGATATACGAGCAAGCTCCATTATGATAACACGTAAATACTCTGCACGTTTTGGTAATTCAATCTTCAATAATTTTTCCACTGTCATGTGCCAACCCATATTGTTGATTGGAGATGAACAATAGTTTAAACGATCAGTAATTGGTGTAATTTGAGCATACGGTCTGCGCTCAGCTAACTTCTCAAATGCACGATGAATGTATCCAACAGTTGGTGTAGCTTCAATAATAGTCTCACCATCCATCTTTAGTACATTTTGGAAAATACCATGTGTAGCAGGATGCGTAGGCCCAAGATTAAGAATGGAATATTCTTTTTCTTCAACTGTACTATTTGTATTTGTTTCTTTCTTACTCATATTCAAGTATTGAGTTGTTGAATTATTGAGTTGTTTTTTTCAATTCAACAACTCAATAATTCATTCATTTTTATCTTCCAAACATTTTATCACTCTTATCATCTCTACTTTGATCTTCGAGCGGGTATTCTTTTCTTAAAGGAAAAATATCCATTTCATCCACGTTTAAAATACGTTTTAGATTTGGATGCCCTTTAAATTTAACTCCGAAAAAATCATAAGATTCACGTTCCATCCAATTTGCACCTGGCCACAAGTCAGTAGCTGTAGGTACATCAGGATGATTCATGTCAACAAAAGTTTTTATTCGCACTCTATAGTTCTTCATCATGTTATGCAAATGATAAATAACACCTAAATGTTTTTCATCTTCTGTTTGCATAGCCGTTAGGTCTGTAAGAAAATGAAAATTTAATTCTTCATCATTCTTTAAAAAACTTAATACATCATGAATTTTGTTGTGATGAATAGTAAACACAGGAAAATCATAAAGTAATTCAGCCGACAAAACATCAGCGCCAAATTGTGCACTTAATTTTTCTGAAACTTTATTTAATAAATCTTGACTCATTTTTTATTGTAGGTTTTGTCTTAATTGTTTTCCAAAGCTTTTGGATTTGGTCCATACTCATTATCTCCTGGAGTACTATCGGTTGCCAATAATACTAACAACCAAATTGGTCCTGCTAATGGAATTAATGAAACAAAATAGTACCAACCACTTTTGCCCGAATCATGCAAGCATCTAACTAATACGGCAAGTGAAGGAACAATTGAGCCTAACATGTAAATAAAAATTAATGCTCCAAAAATCATAGCGAATAGGCCTGAACCAGCAGCTGCGCTAACAAATACTAAAACGTATAAAACCAATGTTATAAGAAAATTCATAAGAGCAAAATACCAATATTCGCTTCTTCTTGCTCTTCCTGTAAATGTTGCATACTTTTTAAATGCCATTAACCAATAATTTATCATAGCTTTTTGTTTTTAAGGGTTTATATTTAAGATTAAAAGAACGTTTGAGTTTATTATTCTATACCGTAATTATTCAACATACGTTTGTACTCAGCAGAATTTCTTCTTCTGAATGATTCGTTTTTAGCAAGCTCTTGTATTTTCATGATGCCTTCCAAGTATTGCTCTGGACGTGGCGGACAGCCTGGCACATAAACATCAACAGGAATGATTTTATCAATTCCTTGTAGTACTGAATAAGTATCAAAAATACCACCAGTACATGCACAAGCACCAACTGCAATTACCCAACGTGGTTCTGCCATTTGCTCATATACTTGGCGTAATGTAGGTCCCATTTTTTTTGCAATGGTTCCCATTACCATTAATAAATCTGCTTGACGAGGAGAGAAACTTAAACGCTCCATACCAAAACGAGCTAAGTCATAACCTGCAGCAGCAGTAGCCATAAACTCAATACCACAACATGAAGTTGCAAATGGTAAAGGCCATAATGAATTAGCGCGTGCTAGTCCAATTACATCTTCTGCCTTTGTTGCAAAAAAACCAGGGCCCTCAAGTCCTGCGGGTGATTTGGCAATTTCTATTTTCGTTCTTTTTGTAATTTCTTTTGACATTTTTATTTTAGATTTTAGATTTTAGATGTAAGATTTATTAATCTTAAACCTAAAATCCGAATTCATAAATCAATTATTCTTCCCACTTCAGCGCTTTCTTAGCAACTAAGTAATAAAAACCAACAAGTAATAAAATGATAAACGTGAACATTTCTATAATTCCTAGTAAGCCCAATTCCTTAAAGTTTACTGCCCATGGATACATAAATATTACTTCCACATCAAACAACACAAATAAAATTGCAACTAAGAAATACTTTACAGAGAAAGGGAAACGTGCATTACCTTGACTTTCGATACCACATTCAAATGAAGCATCTTTTACTTTTGTTTTTCTTTTTGGTCCTAAGTAATGTGTTGCAACAATAACGAATGCAACAAAACCAAGCGCAACAAGAAACATAATTGCTATTGGAATAAAATCTGTTGGAGTGCCCGTTGATACCATAAAAATAATGTTAAAATCGGAGGTAAGTTTAGCTATTTTATGCCAATTCAACTACATTCCTCCTCTAATTTAGACTCATTATAAATAAGGTAAATTTAACCTGTTAATAATGTCGATAAGAAAAAGGTTTTGGCAGACGAACCATATTTACATTTTTTTATATACCTTCATTAAAATAAGATTAAATTTAAAACCTAAACCTATGAACAAAAAGAAAATAATTATTGCCTTAGTAATTGTTACAATTGTATTCGTTTTAGTAGAAAGATTAGCTAATTCGGGTGTTGTGCCAGAATTTTTACACCCAACAAAAAAATATGCCATTTGGTCCTTTTTAGTTGGTGGCTTAAGTGCTATTTCATTAATTATTGGTGCTATTTGCGGAATCATATTTAATCCGAAACCAAAACTCACTGCGGCTTTAACTGCATTTGGAGCAGGAGCATTATTAGCAGCATTAAGTGTTGAATTAATTGCGCCAACTGTAATGAGTATTGTTGGTCAAATACCTACACCAGGACAAGATAAATTAGACCATGATCACTCCATGTTTACAATGATTTCACTTTTAGTTGGTTGTATTTTTGGTGGATTACTATTTTATGGGGGTGATGAATTAATCAATTCAAAAGGTGGTTATAAAAGAAAGGTATCTACCCTAATTGGTCATTTAAAGTTTACCAATCATAAAGCAGTTGAATCTGCAAATTTAGAAGGTGCTGATATTATGCAAGCTCATCATGAAGACGCAAAAAAAGAAGAGCACTCAGGCGGCCCGATGGCTATTTGGTTAGGTTTATTAATAGATGGTATTCCTGAAAGTTTTGTAATAGGTGCAGGTTTTTTAGGATTATTAGCGGGGCAATTATCAGCAGGTGCTAACCCTGCATTTACTGATTTATTACCTTACACTTTAATAGCAGGTTTATTTTTATCCAATTTTCCCGAGGCATTATCGAGCAGTGTGGGAATGAAAAAACAAGGTTTATCTGCTGGAAAAATTTTATTACTTTGGGGCTCAATGGTACTTGTGATATCCATAGGAAGCGTTGTTGGATACTTTTTAGGGTCAGAAATTCCTCATGAATATTTAATTGGAATTGAAGGTGTAGCTGCAGGCGCAATGTTAACTATGATAGCACAAACCATGATTCCAGAAGCTGTTCACATCGGCGGAACAAAAGTCGTAGGCCTTAGTGTACTTATTGGCTTCTTATCTGCCGTGGCATTTAAGTTATTAGAAGTGTAATATAAAAAATATTGTGTTAAAGAGCCCTCAAAAATTTGGATTTTATACTCGTTTTTATACATTTGCTTTTACCTAAACCAATTTAACATCAGAGTTTAGCTTTCATTTTTATATCGAACACCATTTTATTATGAAAAAAAATTTACTAAAAAAATCGCTTATCGCTTTAGGAATAGTTAGTATTCATCAAGCTAATGCACAAATTACATTTACCAATAAAAATAACTTATTGCATAGTGCAACAGGTGCAGTGGGAAGTAATGCAAGTGTTAGAAGCGGAAACAGTGTTGCTGTTGTTGATGTTAACTTTGACGGATTGGATGACATTGTTAAATTAGATGACAATCGTTATGTTCGTATCGAATACCAACAAGTTGGCGGAACATTTACTCATGTTGATGTAGGTGACTTTGGCACTACAAGTGGTTGGGGAATGAGTATGGCAGATGTTGACCATAACGGTTACAAAGATATTTTATATTCAGGTTGGGGAGGCGGTGGCGCACAATTAATGAAACTAAATGCCACTGGAACAGGGGTTTTATCTCATGCAACATTACCAGGTGGCGCAGGAATTGCAGGTCAAAATTGTAATTTCATGGATGCAAACAATGATGGTTGGGAAGATATCTTTGTTTGTAATGATGTTGATGAGAGTATGATTTGGATTAATGATGGCACTGGAAATTTTCCTGCTGAACAAAACAACTCTGTAATTAATTTTAATGTTACACCTGGTACTTCTTCAATTCAAGATGAATATGATGAATCTGGAAACTACGGAAGTGTTTGGACAGATTTTGATAACGATGGAGATGTTGATTTTTACATTGCACATTGTCGTCAAGCTTATGGCCCTGGTGATTTAAGAAGAACAAACGTTCTTTTTGAAAACAATGGAAACGGGACATATACTTCAAATGCTGCTGCTCATGGTTTAGCAAGTAATGATCAAGATTGGACAGCTCAATTTGGTGATATCGATAACGATGGAGACTTTGATGTTTTTATGACAAAACACGATGTTATTTCTAGATATTATATTAATAACGGAGGTAATTTTACTGTAAGTCCTAATACGATAGCTTTTGGTAGTATGCCAATGCAAGCTCAATTTGAAGATTTTGATAATGATGGATTTGTTGATTTATTTATTTCAGGAGATAATGACGAAAGAATGTACAGAAACAATGGTAATGCAACCTTTACTGATGTGACTCCAACAAACCTAGCTAATGGAGGTAATGTACTTTCTTTTGCAAGTGGAGATCTTAATCACGATGGTAAAATTGACTTATACGCAAGTTATGGTAGTACATATAATAACCCAGGAAACACAGATGATATTTACTGGCAAAACTCTACAACTAACGCTAATCACTTTTTAACTTTAAACTTAACCTCTGCTGTTTCTAACAAAAGTGGTTTAGGTGCAAGAGCATTTATTTATGGCGCTTGGGGAGTACAAACTCGCGAGGTGAGGGCAAGCGAAAGTTACGGAACATTAAACTCTTTTCAATTACATTTTGGTTTAGGTGCTACAACAGCAATTGATTCAGTTGTTGTTAATTGGCCATCTGGAGTTCACACAGTAATCGCAACTCCTGCGGCTGACCAATTTTTAAATGTATTCGAACAAAACCCTTGTACATTAAGCGGGGCAAGCGTTTCACCAAGTGGTCCACAATCAATTTGTTCTGGTAACTCTGTTACTTTAACTGCAAATGCAACTGGTTCAGGTAGTGGTTACACTTATCTTTGGTCGAATGGCGCAACTACTCAAAGTATTGTTGTTGGCACAAGCGGAAGTTACGCTGTAACAGTTAGAGAAAATGCACAATGCCAATCAACAACATCAAGTATAGTAGTTACTGTTAACCCAATTGAAACACCTACCATTGCTGCGGCAGGAGAAACAAACTTTTGCCAAGGTGATAGCGTAATGTTAACTTCAACAGCAGCTACATCTTACTTATGGTCGAATGGAGCAACTACTCAAAATATTTACGCTACACAATCTGGGACTTACTCTGTAACTACTCAAGGATTGTGTCAGCAATGGAACTCTAATACAGTTAGTGTTAGTGTAAACGCTGCTCCTGCTCCTACAGCTACTGATGTTGCTCTATCAGCTCCTGCAACCACAACTTTAACTGCTACAGGTAATTCAGTGTCTTGGTATACTGCTCCAACAGGTGGTACTTTATTAGGAAGTGGCGCAAGTTATAATACTGCTACTATTAACGCAGATACAGTGTTTTACGCGCAAGATGAATATAATTATGGTGGCGGAACAGTTAGCGGTGGAAAAACATTTAAAAACAATGGTGGTTACTCAGGAAATAATAATAATGAGTATGATGTTTTTGTAGCAGATACAAATTGCGTTTTAAAAACCGTTAAAGTATACACTGATATTGCTGGAGTTAGAACAATTGAATTAAGAAGCGCTACAGGTGTGATTCTTCAATCTGCTACTGTTAACATTCCTGTTGATTCTTCTATTGTTACATTAAACTTTAATTTAACACAAGGGACAACTTATCGATTAGGAACAAATTCAGCTCAAAACACAACAACTCTTGGTTATACCTCTCCAAGATTAGTGAGAAATAACGGAGGGACTGCTTATCCTTATAATAGTACTTTTGGTGGAAAATCAATAGTACGCGCTACAACATCTTCTCAAGGAACAGGTTTCTATTACTACTTCTACGATTGGCAAATTGAATTGCCTCCTACAACTTGTGTAAGTGAAAGAACTCCGGTTCATGTAACTCTTAATCAAGTTGGACTAAAATCAAATGTATCTTCCGATTTAGTATCAATTTTCCCTAATCCTACAAGTGATTTCATTAACATTAACTTAAATGCAATTACTGATGTTGAATTAGAAATGGTAGATATGTTAGGTAAAAAAGTTTACGCAGAAAATTATACTTCAAACGGTTCTGTTAAGAGCATTGCTACTAGCAATTTCCGTAAAGGTGCATACGAAATTACAATCAAAGCTAAAGGAACAATTTATCACCATAAATTGATTATTCAATAGGCTTAAAACACCATTCATCTCTAAGGCCTTTGCTATCGCAAAGGCCTTTTTTGTTTTTACAGATTTTATCTGCGTTTCTTTGCAATTATTATTAGATTTGTGTCAGTTTTAACAACTAATTATGACACAACTATCAAATAGAATACAAGCTCTTTCCGAATCACAAACAATTGCAATGGCTCGTAAAAGTAGAGAGTTGCAAGCGCAAGGAATTGATATCATCAGTTTAAGTTTAGGCGAACCAGATTTTACAACTCCTGATGTAGTTAAAAATGCTGCGAAAAAAGCAATCGACGATAATTTTACTTACTATACGCACGTATCTGGTTATGTTGAATTACGTCAAGCAATTTGTAATAAATTAAAACGCGATAACGGACTAACGTATACTCCTGATGAAATTGTTGTTTCTACAGGCGCAAAACAAAGTATTGCAAATGCAGTATTATGTATGATAAATCCAGGAGACGAAGTAATTGTACCTTCATCTTATTGGGTTAGTTATTTAGAAATTTTAAAATTAGCTGAGGCAAAAGCAATTGTTATTCCAACAACAATTGAAGACGATTTTAAAATTACTCCAGAAAAATTAGCACAACATATTACTTCAAAAACAAGAATGATAATGTTTAGTACGCCTTGCAACCCAACAGGTTCGGTGTATTCAAAAGATGAGTTAAAAGCAATTGCTGAAGTTGTTGCTAAGCATGAAAACATGTATATAATGTGCGACGAAATTTATGAGCACATTAATTTTGTTGGTGGGCATCCAAGTATGGCGCAATTTGATTTCATTAAAGACAAGGTTATTACTATCAACGGTGTATCAAAAGGATTTGCCATGACAGGCTGGAGAGGTGGGATAATGGCGGCTCCAAAATGGATTGCACAAGCTTGCGATAAAATGCAGGGTCAGTTTACTTCAGGCACTTGCAGTATTACACAAAAAGCAATGCATGCAGCAATGGAAATGCCAATCGAATCTACTTACGAAATGCGCGATGCTTTTAAGCGTAGAAGAGATTTAGTGTTATCATTATGTAAAGACATAAAAGGATTAAAAACAAATTTACCTGAAGGTGCATTTTATGTTTTTCCTGAGGTAAGTTATTTCTTTGGAAAATCATTTAACGGAAGAACAATTAACAATGGGACAGATTTATGCATGTATTTGCTTGAAGAAGCAAACGTAGCAATGGTTCCGGGTGCTGCATTTGGAGATGATAATTACATTCGTTTTTCTTACGCAACATCTGATGACAAATTAACTGAGGCAATGAAGCGTATGAAAAACGCATTAGAAAAATTAAGCTAAACAATAGATTAAGAAATGAAGAAGTTTAACGTAAAAAAAGAATTCATAAAAGAAACCTTTAAATCTTTCAACGAATTAAACGTTATGATTATTGGAGATGTAATGGTTGATTCGTATATGTGGGGAAAAGTTAATCGCATTTCGCCCGAAGCACCCGTTCCAATTGTAACCATCGAAAGTAAAGAGAAGCGCCTTGGTGGTGCAGCTAACGTTGCATTAAATATTCAAGCAATGGGTGCTAATCCTATTTTGTGTTCGGTAATTGGAATTGATTACGATGGACAACAATTTTTGGAGCTACTAAAAAAACAAAAGTTGAGTCAAAAGGGAATTATGAAATCTCGTACGCGTATAACAACAAATAAAACACGCGTTATTGGAAATAATCATCAAATTGTTCGTGTTGATGAAGAGGATGAAGGAGATATCACTATTGCAGAAACAGACCAATTGTTGCAACTGATTCTTTTTATTTTACAACACGATAAAATTGACGTAATTATTTTTGAAGATTATGATAAAGGATTAATTACACCAAAGCTAATTAAGAGTGTTGTAGACATGGCAAAGAAAAGAAACATTCCGATTGCCGTTGATCCAAAGAAAAAGAACTTTAACCATTATAAAGGTGTTACCTTATTTAAACCGAATTTAAAAGAATTACGTGAAGGTTTAAAATTCGACTTTAATGGTGACAATATAAAAGAATTACAAAAAGCCGTAAGCAGCTTTAGAGTAAAACAAAAAATAAATACTGCTTTAATTACTTTATCCGAAAAAGGAATTCACACTAACAGTAGAAACGTAAAGGAAACCTTACCAGCACATATCAGAAACATTGCTGATGTATCAGGTGCGGGTGATACTGTTATAAGTGTAGCTGCTTTATGTGTAGCATTGGAATTGGATCCTGTATTAACAGCGGCACTTTCAAATTTAGCTGGAGGCTTAGTGTGTGAGCAGGTTGGAGTTGTTCCAATTGAAAAAAGCAAACTACTAGACGAAGCATTAGAGTTAAGCTTTGTGAAATAAAAACTAAATGTGAAAAAACTTAAACGCTGTTTATTTAGTATGAATGGTAAAATGTTAAAACTACATACACTTAATTTTGTTCTTATAAATTTTTAAAATACAATCATGTACATAGGTAATTGGATCTTCATCATTCTCGTTTTAATTTCATTTGTTGGTTTATACAAAATCTTTCAGAAAACAGGCCGCACAGCGTGGAAAGCATTTGTTCCGTTCTTAAATTTTTACGAGTGGATAAAATTACTTGAACGCCCTTGGTGGTGGGTGTTTTTAATGATTGTACCAGGAGTAAATATTTTAATGTACTCTGTATTAGCTGTTATTACAGCTCAATACTTTGGCAAAAGAAAAGGAATGGATTTAACCATTGCTGCATTTTTCTCTCATTTGTATATAGTTTTTATTGGTTTTTCGGATGAAAAATTTGTTGGCATCGAAGATTTAAAAAAACGCAAAGGTGGTTTTATTAAAACATGGTTAGACCCCTTGGTATTTGCTATTATTGCAGCATCTGTTATTCGTACTTTTTTCTTAGAGGCGTTTACCATTCCAACATCTTCATTAGAGAAGTCTTTGATGGTAGGTGACTTTTTATTTGTAAATAAATTTGCATACGGAGCAAAAATTCCACAAACACCATTGTCGTTTCCATTTGCACATCACACGATTCCTATCATTAATAAAAAATCATATTTAGAGTGGATTAAACTTCCATACTATAGATTACCAGGTTACTCAACAATTAAAAACGGAGACATTGTTGTGTTTAATTATCCTGATGGAGATAGTGTTGCTTTGAATTATCAAAACATGAGTTATTATCAAATAATTCGTGACATTGCTAAAGAGCAGAAAAAGCAAATTGAAAAAGATTCAACAATGATGGCTAATATTTCTGAAAAAGAAATATTAAGTTCAGCACGTGATTTTGTTTGGTCGAGCAAAAAACAATTTGGTGACGTTGTTGCACGCCCTAAAGATAAGCGTGAACACTACGTTAAACGTTGTGTTGCAATTGCAGGAGATAAACTAGAAATTAAAGATGGAGAATTATACATTAATGACATTAAACAAGCTTTTCCTGAAAAAGCTCAGCATCACTATTATGTAAAAACAAAAGGCAATTTCTTTGGTTACACCAAAGTTGTAAACGGAGAATTAGTTTTATCTAACGATTCACTACTTGATAAATACGACATTTACGTTACCGAAGGAAATATTGCAGCTGAGAATGGCGACACTATCGTTTATGAATTAAACATGCCGCGCGATGTATCTGAAAAGATAAAAGAAAATCCACAAGTAATTTCAGTTACTAGAAAAATTGAAGGAAAAGATTTACGCGATGAACGTATATTCCCTCACAACAAAAACTACAAATGGAACAACGATAACTTTGGTCCCTTTACTTTACCTAAAGCTGGTGCTACCGTAAAAATTGATACTGCGAGTGTTGCGCTTTACAAAAAAATAATGAACACATACGATGACGGTGATCACATGGTGGAAATAAAAGGCGACAAAGTTTTTTATGATGGAACTCCAATTACTTCGTACACATTTAAACAAGATTATTATTGGATGATGGGAGATAATCGTCACAACTCTGCCGATTCGCGCAGTTGGGGTGTTGTTCCTTTTGACCATGTTGTAGGTAAACCAGTATTTGTTTGGTTTAGTATGAAGGATCCAAAAAACAATCCTGTTTCAGGAACAGGATTGCTTTCATCTCTATTTAAAAATTCGAAAGAAGGGAAATTCCGTTGGGAACGTTTCTTCTGTTTTGTTGGAGATAATGGTTTATCAAAATCTTATTTTATTCACTTCCTTGTAATTGTTGCAGGATGGTGGGGAATTGCAAAATATTTAAAGAAACGCAAAGCGAAAAAAGAAAGCGCTAAATAAATTTTATCATGAACGAAGCATATATTGTAAACGGTGTTAGAAGTGCCATCGGAAATTTTGGAGGCACTTTATCTGCAGTTAGAACAGATGATTTAGCAACATTTGTTTTAAAAGAACTCATCAAAAAAAATCCAAACGTTAATTGGGAACAAGTGGGTGATGTTATTATGGGTTGTGCAAACCAAGCAGGTGAAGACAATCGTAACGTTGCTCGTATGGCAGGCTTAATGGCGGGCTTGCCTGTTAGTGTTCCTGGGCAAACAATTAACCGTTTATGTGCATCAGGATTAGCAGCAACAATGGATGCGGCACGTTATATAAAATGTGGTGAAGCTGATTTAATGATTGCAGCGGGTGTTGAGAATATGACACGCGGACCTTGGGTAATGTCGAAAGCATCCACACCATTTGGAAGAGATCAACAATTATTTGATACAAGTTTTGGTTGGAGATTTATTAATCCAGCTTTAAAAGAAATTTACGGAACAGATGCAATGGGCGAAACAGCAGAGAACGTTGCCGAACAATATAAAATTAATAGAGAAGACCAAGATGCGTTTGCATTATGGAGTCAGCAAAAAGCTTCTAAGGCTGCGGCATCTGGAAGATTAGCAAAGGAAATAGCAGCTATTACCATTCCACAAAAAAAAGGTGATGCAATTGTTTTTGATAAAGATGAATTTTCAAAGCCAAATACCAATATAGAGAGTTTATCAAAACTAAAACCTGCATTTAAAAAAGACGGAACTGTAACAGCAGGAAATGCATCAGGATTAAATGATGGTGCAGCTGCTATTTTATTAGCGTCTGAAGCAGGATTAAAAAATAACAATCTTACACCGATAGCAAAAGTAATTGCTGGAGTTGCACATGGTGTTGAACCACGCATTATGGGAATTGGCCCAATTGAAGCTGCGAACAAAGCATTAAAACAAGCAGGTTTAACTTGGGATAAAGTTGACGTGTTAGAATTAAACGAAGCCTTTGCAGCACAAGCATTAGCATGTACTCGTAGCTGGGGATGAGCAGATAACGACCCACGCATTAATATTAACGGTGGTGCAATTGCATTAGGGCATCCATTAGGAATGAGCGGGGCGCGTATATTAAACTCTGCAGCAATTACTTTGCAAGAAACCAATAAAAAATATGCTGTAGTAACTATGTGTATTGGTGTTGGACAAGGATACGCAATGGTGATTGAGAGGGTTTAAATTACTGAAGAAGGCAGATTGAATAAGTAAAACTTGTTTCGAAAGAAAAGATAGTTTAACTTTATCTGAGAAAATTTCTATTGAAATCTATTATACTCATATCTTTTCTATTTATTGTCTTATCCTTTGGCTGTAAAAAATATCCTGAGGATGAAAAAATATTTCTATTTAAAAAGCCAGAAAGAAGGGTTTGGCGTAAAAAGATGGTTATTGATGAATATATTGTAAATGGTATTGATTCGATACCAAGAGTTAATGCTGCCATAGCTAACTGCTGTTCTCTTGATGAATTATTTATGGTTACTGTTGGCAGTAGTAGCAAAGGTGAATATAGAGCTGAAATTGTTGCTGGATATGATGGCGAGCTTTACTATTCATTCTCGGAGAAAAAGAAAAAGCTTAAATTACGACACAAAATTTCAGGTGGATTCAAGTATCCCATGTTTTTTGAAGATGAAAATACTTGGGATATAAAACGACTAGATAACAAACGCTTTGTGATTGAAATAAACAAAAACGGAAAGCATTACAGAGTGGGTTTTAAAATAAAATAAATATTACGACTCAATAATTTCGGATTAAATTTATAGCAATAAAGACGTTTTTTTAAGGGAACATTTCAGATGCATTTTCGTACATTTGTATCTCATGAATGAGAATTTAGATCCAAGCGAAGAAAACTTAGGTTCTGCTGAAAAAGAATTTGAAAGAGCCTTACGCCCTTCCCTATTTGATGATTTTAGCGGACAGCCAGGTGTGGTAGATAACCTACGCATATTTGTAGAAGCTGCTAAGCAACGTGAAGAGGCTTTGGATCACGTTTTATTACACGGCCCTCCAGGCTTGGGAAAAACAACACTTGCACATATTATTTCGAACGACCTTGGTGTAAATATTAAAATTACATCTGGTCCTGTATTAGATAAACCGGGCGATTTAGCAGGTCTGCTTACAAACCTTGAACCCTTTGATGTATTATTTATTGATGAGATACATCGTTTAAGTCCATTGGTTGAAGAGTATTTGTACTCTGCCATGGAGGATTACAAAATCGATATTATGATTGATAGCGGACCTAACGCAAGAACGGTTCAAATAAAATTAAATCCTTTTACATTAGTTGGAGCAACAACCAGAAGTGGTTTACTTACTTCTCCACTTCGTGCACGTTTCGGGATAAATTCTCGTTTAAGTTATTATGATGCAAAAACATTAACAGGAATTGTTGAACGTAGTGCAGGTATTTTAAATGTAGAAATTAACGAAGAAGCTGCTTTTGAAATTGCACGTAGAAGCCGCGGAACACCGCGTATTGCAAATGCATTATTGCGTCGTATCCGCGATTTTGCACAAATAAAAGGAAACGGAAAGATAGATATAGAAATTGCTCATTACGGCCTAAGTGCTTTAAACGTTGATAAAAACGGCTTAGACGAAATGGATATTAAAATACTTGCTGCTATCATAGATAAATTTAAAGGTGGCCCGGTTGGTATAACAACAATAAGTACAGCAGTTGGTGAAGAAGCGGGAACCATTGAAGAAGTTTATGAACCCTTTTTAATACAAGAAGGTTATTTAATGCGTACTCCAAGAGGTAGAGAAGCTACCGAAATGGCATACAAGCATTTAGGCAAAATAAATAGAGGCAAACCTGGTACTTTATTTAACGATTAATTCATCGAAAAAAATCCCTATTTCGCTTATTTAATGTAATTTTGCCGCGCATGCAAATACAAGTATTAAAATCAAAAATCCATTGTGCATCTGTTACCCAGGCTGAATTGGATTATATAGGAAGCATTACCATTGATGAAGATTTAATGGATGCGGCTAACATGATAGAGAACGAACAAGTTCATGTGTTAAACAAACGTAATGGAGAACGTATCATCACTTATGTTATACGTGGCGAAAGAGGTTCAGGAGTTATTTGTTTAAACGGGCCTGCTGCTTTAAAATTTGAGCCAAAAGATGTAGTTATTATTATTTCTTATGCAGGAATGGAATTTGAAGCTGCAAAAACTTATCGCCCACTTGTAGTATTTCCTGATACAGCAACTAACAAATTAAAATAAACGTTTTGACCAAAAAAACTAAATCTATCATACAATATATCGTGTTTTTTGCGATTGCTGTGCTATTGATTTGGTTGGTTTCGAAACAAGTTGCAGATAAAAAAGAAGAAATTATTAAAGCCTTTCAAACTGCTGATTATTTTTGGGTTGGAATAGCTGCACTAATTTCAATTGTGGGGCATTGGCTAAGAGGCATACGTTGGAATTATCTTCTTGAGCCAATGGGCTATAAATCTAAAGCTGTTAATGCAACAGGCGCTGTATTTATTGGCTACTTAGTAAATTATGCTGTAATGCGAATGGGAGAAATTTCTCGCTGTACGGTTGTTGCCAAATATGATAAAATTCCATTTGAAAAAGCATTTGGAACTGTTATTACCGAACGTATTGTTGACTTCCTATTATTAATTCTTGTTTTCGGATTAACTTTATTATTTCAATTTTCAGAATTATTTGGATTATCCGACCAATATATTTTTAGTCCTTTAAAAACTAAAATGCAAATCTTTTTTGATAAACCAATATTGGGTATTATTGCTTTAGCGATATTGTTTATAGGTGCTTTAGGACTTTTCTTACTAAGAAAAAAAATAGGTAAAATGCTTACTGGTAAATTCGGAAAAACATTAAAAGGTTTTGGACAAGGTATAAGCTCTGTAAAGCAAATGAAAAAGAAAGGGATGTTTATCTTGTTGAGTTTAGGAATTTGGGCAACTTATTTACTAGGAATTTATTTTAGCTTTTTTGCATTTAAAGAAACTTTGCATTTAGGAATCGGTGAAGCGTTAGTATTGTTGCTGTTTGGTACATTTGGTGTAGCATTTGCGCCAAGTGGTGGTTTAGGTGCTTACCAATTGATTTTATTTAATGTTCTTACTTTTTATCTTATCCCAGCAGGTGCCGCATTTGCATTACCTTGGGTAATATGGGCTACACAACTTATAGTTATTGTAGTCATCGGAATCATAAGTTTTATTGTACTCCCTATCTACAACAAAGAAAAAAATGTGGCTTAATAAAAAACTCTACAACAAACTACAAACAGTTGAACAACTAAAAAGCACCTTAACAATTGTAAACTTCAGAGGTCAAAAAATTGTTTTTACAAATGGTGTATTTGATATACTGCACACAGGTCATGTTGATTACCTGAGTAAAGCGAGAGATCTTGGACATTTTTTAGTTTTAGGCTTAAACACCGATGCTTCTGTAAAACGCTTAAACAAAGGTCCAGAACGCCCTATTAATAATGAGAAAGCACGCGCAACTGTTTTAGGAGCTTTAGAGTGTGTTGATGCAATTGTGTTGTTTGATGAAGAAACTCCATATGAATTAATAAAAGCCATTCAACCCGATATATTGGTAAAAGGGAGCGACTACGCTATTGAAAACATTGTTGGTTATGATGTTGTAAAAGCTAAAGGTGGAGAAGTAATTACTATAGATTTATCTCAAGGATTTTCTACTACCAATATTATCAAGAAAATTTCGGAGGGGAAATAATTAAACTCCCAAAGTCTCTTTCAACTTAACATAACCCGAGCGGCTTAATGGAACTTTTTTTCCATTTTAAGCAGAGCGATGTATGTATTCTTTTCTAAAGGCTCAATACGAGTGAGCTCTTGAAGGTTGATTATGAATGAACGATGCGTTCTAAAAAACTTTGATGAATCCAACAAATCTTCGTAGTAATTCATTGTTTTCTTTTTCAAGTAATAAGTGTCTTTCGTAAAAATTTTAACGTAATCATCGTAGGCTTCAAAGTACATAACATCATTAACTGATACAATACGAATATCGGCGCCAACCTTAACTACTATTCTGTTTTTTTCATCGGGTTGTTTGATAGTAGTATTTAATAATTGTTCTACTTTGTTTTCCGAAGCAACAACTGTATTTTGTTTTTGTTGCCATTTCTCAATTGCTTTATCAAATCGTTCTTTACTGAAGGGCTTCAATAAGTAGTCGATTGCGTTTGCTTCAAATGCTTTGATTGCAAACTCATCAAAGGCAGTTGCAAAAATAACAGGAGGAACTTCTTCAAGCAGTTCTAACATTTCAAAGCCATTTATTTTTGGCATTTGTATATCTAAAAAAACAAGGTCGGGTTTGTGCTGTGCAATTGCTTTCACACCTTGGAAACCATCGCCGCACTCGGCAACAACTTCAATGTTTTTATGTTCTTGCAAGTACTCAAGTACAATACTTCTTGCAAGTGGTTCATCATCTATGATTACAACTTTCATTTATAAATTGGGTTTTACCTGTGGTATTTTAATTGTTGATGTGAAAATATTTTCGTTCTCTTCGGTTAGTAATAAATCGGGGCGCGCATACAATAAAGATAATCTGCGTTTAATTGAACTTAAACCAAAACCTGTTCCTCTTCCGCTTGATTGTTGCCCAACATCAAATGGATTTTTTACTTGCACAAACAGATACGAATCTTGAATGTATGTTTTAACTGTTATTACAATATCTTCCGTTGTGCCGTACAAACCGAACTTAATAGCGTTTTCAACTATTGGTTGCAATAGTAAAGGCGGAATTTGCAAAGCTAAACTTTCCTTATCCAAATCCATTTGAACTTGTAGGCGATGGCCGAAGCGCACCATTTCAATTTCGAGGTACAAATTAAGATGCTCAATTTCTTCTTGCAAAGTGACAGTTTTATTATCATCCTTTTTTAATGTACCTCTTAAAAAATCAGAAAGCTGCTGTATCATCTTCCTTGCTTCCTGTGGTTTTGAGCCTGCCAATGCACTTATTGAATTTAAACTATTAAATAAAAAATGAGGTTGCAATTGCAAACGCAATTTTGCTAGTTCTGCTTCTTTTACCATTTGCTCCGTTTCATTTCTGCGTTTCTCTTGTTCTTTTTGATCTTGTAAAGCGCTCCACATCCAACTAAGTAAACTAACGAATGTGAGAATTAAAAAAGCTAATATAAATCTAACCGGCATAGAGCGTTCTATGAAATCAGTATGCGCTAAGCCTTCCGAAAACACATGTGTCATTAGCCATCTAAAACTTATAGCATTTAGCATTGCCATTACAACAACCAATACAAAACGATAAAACACATTGCTTTTACCCGGTTGATAGTATCGAAATATGGCAATTAAATCAAAACAAAAAAAAGCAAGCAAGGCAGCTGTTACGGATGCATCAGTGGCTGCACTATCCCAACTAAGACCTAAACGATGCAACACGATGGTTTGCACCAATGCCCAAAAAAGCCACCAGATAAAATATATCAGTATGACTTTTTTAGTGGGATATGCAAAATGATTTTTATACATGCTTAAACAAAGGTGAGGCTTTTGCTTTGAACCACCATAGATTTATGACGAATATAATTAATAAATGTTTTAGCATCTTCCTTTTCGTGTGTTAAGGAATATAATTGATCTCCATCCTTAGCTTGTTCTAAATGAAACAAATCAATTACATCAATAAATTTCCAGCGCACCGATTTGTTTTCCTTGTTCAAAAAAACTTCTTCTTCCTTTCTTCCAAGGCTGCGCGCCTTTATGAAAGCCTCTTCCGAAGATTTCGCTTCGATTATGCGTGTTTGCTCATCAAACTGTGAGCTTTGATTTTCTTCGTTGATGTTAATGTTAAACATCATTTTTGCTAAGTAACGTCCCATGATAAAGTGATTTATTTCTACTTAAAAACTTTTTATTTCTTTTAAAACTTTTTATTTCAACACCTCCAAAAAAACTCGTTCCTGTAAGGTTCAACACTTTTTTATTTCCTTGAGTACCCCCTTGAATTATAGGGCGTTTATCTTCTACTCCTCCAAATATTGCTGTTACATCCGAATTAATTTCCCAATGTGCGGGTATAATTAATTTTGTCCCTCCAAATATATTCACCAAATCAATAGTTGGAACTTCTTCAAAATCAGCTTGCGTTAAATTAATTTCGGCGCCACCAAATACATTGCTTATATCTCCTCCTTTAAAATTTTTGGAAAGGATATTTTTTTTTACTCCGCCAAAAATGGATGTTGCATCTACAAAATCTTCTTTGCTTTGCTCTGCTCCCATTCCCCAACCACCAGCCCGGTGGTGACGACCAAAGTGCCCACGAAATTTATCATTACACATGTGTTTTCTTCGGCGATAAGGTTTAAAAATCATTGCTATACCAATTAAGATAATAAACACTGGCCATATAAAATGCTTAATATTTAAATCAGGGTATAAATCGCCTATTATAAATGCACCACCAATAGCTAATAAAATATAACCCATTGGGTGAAGAAAATTATGCTTTACTAAAACCACAATACCCATTGCCATTAAAAATGTTTTCCAGCTAAATAACCAGTGTGGAATATCTACTCCCAACTCTCTTGCTAAAAATAGTGCTCCAGCACCTACTACTAAAATACCCCCAATTACTTTTCCTCTTCTGTGGCTCTTTTCTGATCTTCTCCACATATTGTCCATATTATTTTGTTCTTGATTTTCCATGTTGTTTTTAAATTATAAGTCAAAAGTATACACAAGGCAATGACTGTACAATAGATAATAGGCGGTTGATAGATGGTAGTCGGTGAATGTTACCTTGGGGGAGGCGGGGGATAATTTAAAAGGGAGGAATTAGTTTGTTGTCGGGTTAAGTCTATTTTAGATTAATTTTTTCTTGATAACTTATTTCCTATTAAACTTATTCTTGGGATTTCTTTTAGAATGAAAAACTGAAGTTATTACCACTGCCTGTTGCAGTTCATCAATTCGGTAAATAATTAAAAAGGGAAATCGTTTTACCAAAACTTGTCTATACTCCTTTTTAATTTTATTGAAATGCTTCGGCGTTTCTGTTATAATATCAAAGTGTTCTTCCACGGCTAAAGTGAAACGCTCTCCTAAACCCTTTTGTTTGGATTCATAATAAAGAGTAGCGTCAAACCACTCTTGCTTTGCCTCTTCCAAAATAATTAACGAATACATATTAGTGCTTTATCGCTTTTATTTTTTTGCGAATTTCTTTTTTAGCTTCTTCTAATGTGTATGTTTTAGATTTACCATTTTTGTAGCTATCCCATCTACGGTCAAGTTCCTTTATATCTTCAGCACTTAAAGTAATTTGCTCTTCTTCATCCTTCGCCGATTTTCTTAAAATAGTGTAAACAGCTTCTAGAATTTCGTTATCCTTAGTGTGGTCAATTGCTAAATGTATTTCCTTTTTAAGGGTTGAAGTTTTCATGAATTAATTGTTATAATGTAGCAAAACAAATTTACTAATTTTTTCTCTTAAAATGAAGTAATATATTGGAAAACATGTTTGAATAAAAATCTTAATCTTTGACACTTAGTTCTTTTTCATGCACAGATTCATTTAGCTTAGACTAAAAATATTTTGATGGCAATTCTACTAAAACAATGTAATGTTATAGCGGACATATTGCTAAAGGGTATTGGTCCACCCTAAAGGTTAGTTATTATGAAATAAACCCATGAAATCAAACAAGCAATAAGTGGAACTAACATTGATTTATATCTTTTTCTTATCTTCTCGCAATTTTCGCTCTTATTGTATCGAAGATAGAACAACAATGAAAATAGCGCGATAATAATAAGCATGATTATTCCTGCCAATTTTTTTGAATAAAAACTCTCAGAAATAAACAAAGAAGTAAATACTACATTAGATGTTAGTCCAAGCAGAAAAGCTAATGTCAAAAAAGCTGAAAACGCAGGTGAGTCATAATGCTTTCTTAAAAAGAATTTCATCACTGAATATAAAGCTGCAAAAAACGGATCAAAAATTATCATTATCAAAATAATTATAATTAATCATCATGCCCCTTAACACTTTTCTCTTTGTGTTGTTGGTATAGTTCTTCTTCTTTTTTCTGAACTAAAAGAAGTGAATCGGAAACTTCTTTGTTTCCTATTTTATCTAAATCAGGTTTACCCGCGTTTACCCAGCAGGTGTACCAAGCGCTGCCGACCATTAGTATAGCCTTACGCATGCGACGCTCTACTTGGCCTTTAATCATTTCATCGTAAGTGTTGGTGTATTCTTGCGAGTAAGTTTTAATTGTCATTGCCCCGCGTGTTTCGTAACCGTATTTTTTATCTACTGGAAATTTTGCATTTAAGTCTCTTTCAAAACCAAGTACACTATCCACTGCTGCATTACTTTCTTTAATTGTTTGCCAAGCCATTACAATTGGCTTCTCAATATAAAAAGCCTTACCAATAAAAAAATCATAGCTTGTTGATTTAAGTTCAGGAATACGACTTTCCCAAAACCCGTGTATGCCCCGTTGTCCGGTTAATTGCCCATTATAGTTTTCGGTAGTGTGCAAAGGAACGTGACCATCTGCAATGTAATGTCCAAGGTCGGCAGAGTAATGCAAAATTAAATCAATGTTTTCTTTCTTAAATGCTTCGGTAAGTTTAAACATCATTTTATCTACATGCCAAGGATTGATACCATAAGCTTTCAAAGTATCTTCCGTGTATTTTTCTACTGCCTTTTTCCAAAACATAGGAACTTCGTTAAAAGCATTTGGGCCGTAGTGGTCGATGTCAATGTAATGTCTCTCAGCTTCACCTTCTACTCCATAACGGCGTTTATCAGGGTCAACTGCATGTTCAGTAATATAGTCGATGTGTTTTTTATAGAAGCCGCTCATTTCGCTTGGCAATGTAAACACCGCCATGCGGTTAATTTGTTTGTGTCCAAAAAATCCCCATGATGCAACAGGCCTTGAGTTGTAAAAATACAGCGCAAGTGCAGCAAGAAAAGCAACCGTTATTTTGAAAGTGTATTTCATTTACGAAGTACAATAATAGTGATAAAACTACTCCACCAACACAAATGCCGCCCAAAAGTAGGGGTCGTATTTTTTACGCATTTCTTTTTGTGTTTCATTGAAAGCAGTTTTTACGTCGGCGTTGTTTTTTGATGTTAGTTTTTTGTAGAATGTAATCATAAATTCCGAAGTTTCTTTGTCGGGAACCTGCCACAAACTCATAATAATGTTTTTCACACCTGCCATTTTAAACGCACGCTGCAAGCCGTAAACACCCTCGCTACCTTTGATGTCACCAAGGCCTGTTTCGCAGGCGGAAAGCACAACCAGCTTGGTTTTTTGCATATCGAGTGTAGAAACTTCCTGCGCTGTAAGAATACCGTCTTCGCCCTCTGCAAGCGGGTTGCGTTCCCACACATCGTTTGCTCCTGCTAATACCAGACCCGAACGCATCAACGGATTTTTGTTATTCACAAAAGACCAACTGGCGTAATTCGTAGAGCCGCGAAATTTCATGTCTGCGGACGTTGAGGTAGCCGAGCCTGCTGAAGCCGCTTTCATTTCTTCCCTTACTTGCTCGGGGTCGGGAAAGAAAAAGCCATGCGTTGAAATGTGCAAAATGGTTGCTTGCGAAATAGTTTTCTTTACATTTTCTTCGTTTGCGTTTGATGAAACAAAATAATCTGTTTTGTTTTTTACCTGTTTTTTAATTTGCTCTACTTCGTTTAAGGTTCCCGATAAGTACGACCACATTTCTGTTTTCGTTGTATCGCTGTTGTACTTTACGCCGCCGATGAGCATCACTTCATCACTTGTGTTGTAGTTGGAATTATCGGGCAGTGCAATTTTCCTGTGCTACTTTGACGATTGAGGTTATACTTATCGCATAAAAAGAATTTTTACCGTTGCTAATTGCAGAGAAAGAAATTTTATGCAGCAAGCCGTCGGGTGAGTAGTAAATGTTTTTTATGCCTTTTAAATGGTATTCAAGCGGTTGCCAGATTTTTTCGTAAAGTGCAGTTTGTTGTTGTGATTGCGTTCCGTACACATTATTTACAAAGTTTAAATTATTTCCCTGTGTGTTGCCGAGAATTTTTATTAAATCTATTTCTGTGCAAAGCTGCACTGCCTGCGGGTGTGTGTTGTTTTTTGTAACAATATACGCTGCATAAATAACGGCGTTTCGCTTTACGGTGTCTTTTTCCAATACATTTATAAAATGCACAAACTCAATTGCTGCTTCATCTTTCTTTAAACTCTTTTGCACTTGCTTCCAATCGAGATTTCTTACTTTATCAAAACTGCTGAACGCAGTTGATTTTTTAACGAGTTGGCGTTCCATTTCATTGGCTATATTTTCAAGCGAATCAGCTGCGGTTACTGAGCCTGCCAAAACGCCGCTTTCATACAGCTTAGCGATTTTCTTTTTCAGAAAAATCCATTCATCGTATTGTTTAAGCAAAGAAGTATCCTTACTGTTTAATATAGCAGTGCGCATAGCAGTACTCGACTTCAACGACAAGCCTTTGTTTTGCAAAGCAATGTTGTAAGCGGTATCACTTAGCGTTACATATTTGTTATTATAGTTTACCGTAAAATTATGGTACAAACCAAAATCGTTTTCCATAGTAGCGAAGTACATGGTTTTTTCATTGTCGGACAATGTGAAGTAATTTGTTTTGATGTCTTTGTTTAGTTCGTTTACGAGTTCTTTGGCATAGTGTTTTGCTTTGGGTAAAGTGTCTGACAGGGTGTATGCTTTTGCAAGCCATTTAATGCCTGGTTTTTTATCTGCTCCAATTTCTTCCTGTATTTTAAGCGATTGAGTGTAATATTCTATAGCTTTAACATAGTTGCCTTTTAGAAAATAAACAAGCCCAATGTTGTGTAATGAAGCTGCAATTCCTTCTTTATCGCCAATTTCTTCCTGTATTTTCAAACTATTATTGGAACATTCCAGTGCTTTAGTATAGTTGTATTGGTCTTTGTAAATAATTGAGATGTTGCTTAATGATGCTGCAATTCTGAATTTGACTCCAGTTTCTTCATTTATTTTTAGCGATTGGGTAAGATATTCCAACGCTTTAGCAAAGTTGCCTTGATACCAGTAAACATTTCCAATGTTGTTTAATGATAATGCAATCCCGCTTTTATCGCCAATACCTTCTTTTATTTTCAGCGATTGGGTGTAATATTCTAAGGCTTTAGCATAATCGCCTTGGGTGAAGTTAATAAGTCCTATGTTGTTTAAAGATGCTCCAATTACGCTTTTGTTGCCAATTTCTTCGGATATTTTAAGCGATTGGGTGTAATATTCCAATGCTTTAGATAAGTTACCTTGGTTTTTGTACATAACTCCGATGTTGAGTAATGAAGATGCAATACCATTTTTATCGCCAATATCTTCTCTTATTTTTAGCGATTGGGCGTAATATTCCAATGCTTCGTCATTGTCGCTCCGGTAAGAGTAAATATTTCCGATATTGGTTAATAAATTGGCAATCTGCTTTTTATCGCCAATTTCTTCCTGTACTTTCAAACTATTATTGTGATATTCTAATGCTTTAGCAAAGTCGCCTTGGTCTTTGTAAATAAGTCCGATGTTGCTGAACGATTGAGCTATTCCAATTTTATCGCCAATTTCTTCGCGTATTTTCAAACTTTTTTGGTAATGGTTTAATGCATTTGCATAATCGCTTTGCTTGTTGTAAATAACCCCTATGCTGTTTAACGCATTTGCAACACCTTTTTTGTAGTTTATTTTTTCGCTTAATCCAAAGCTTTTATTGCACTCAATAAGAGCATTGGTATAATCTGCTTTGTTGAGAAAAGCAACTCCTACTTTTCTAATACTGTCAGCTTGATGTATGAAGGTGCTGTCGATGGCCTGTGCATAACAGTTCCCAACTACGCTCATGGCCAACAAAAAGGTGAGGAGTAAAAAGGGCTTTTTCATCTTGTTCTGTTTTAGGGTCGGTTCGTTTAATAGTTTCACAAGGAAAATGTATTACAAATTCAAACTCATTCTGCGATAATAAACCAAAAATGTAATGATAAACCAAAGCGAAAAACCAACTCCTACAATTGCACCCATTCCCATTTGATCAGTAAAGAGAAAGAAAATTTGCTTCACACATACCACACCAATGTACATTTCTACTCCCCAGCGTTTCATGTGCCACACACCTATGTAGGAAATAAAACTAAGCGCAATTATAAACCCATAAACCGCAGGAACCCAATCGCCCAGTTTTTTTGTAGCAGGCGAAAACATTCCAGGGAAAGTAAACACAATCCACAGGAATCCTATGATGCAGATAATGGATATTATTTTTGGCCTCTTCATTACTGTTTTCTAGTTGCTGGTTCCTAGTTGTTAGTTTAAATAAATAACCAGCAACTAGGAACCAGAAATATTTTAATTACTTCTAATCGCTTCCACTGGATCTAACTGTGATGCGCCGTATGCTGGTACAAAGCCCGATACAACACCAATTAAAAACGATATGGTTATTCCCAAAATTACATTTGAACGCGATAAAAATATTTTCATTCCGGCCGAATCACCTATTAATAAAGTTAATCCCCAGATGAGCAAGAGTCCTATTAAACCGCCAAGCATAGATAAAAATACTGACTCGAAAAGAAATTGCATTAAGATAAAATAGTTTTTTGCCCCTAACGATTTTTGAATTCCAATTAATGAAGTACGCTCACGAACAGAAACGAACATGATGTTTGCAATTCCAAATCCACCAACTAAAATTGAGAAACCTCCAATAATCCAACCTGCAAGGCCTACAACTTCAAACATACCATCAAAACCTTGGGAAATAACTTTGGTTTCGTTTAATGCAAAATCCTCTGTTGCTTCGGGTGATAGTTGGCGAATACCACGCATTAAACCTTTTAGCTCATCTTTTAATTGTTCGTTGGTAATTCCATCTTTTGCTTTTACTGCAATGTATGGGTCTAAATTTTCGGAACGTATATCAACAAAATTTCGAACGTAATTTACTGGGACTAGCATTTGTGCATCGGTACTATTTCCAATTAAACTTTCGCCTTGCTTTTTGAATACGCCAATAACCTGGACATTACGTCCAGCCATTTTTATTTGTTTGCCAACTGGGTATTCTCCATTAGGAAAAAGTGTTTCGGCAATGGTGCTTCCAATAATACAAATATTTCTTCCTGCGTTTGATTCTGCTTCTGTAAAATAACGACCTTCTGCAATATCAAAATTAGAAACCTTATCATACTCGTAAGAGCCGCCCGTGATAGTAATATTTTCTATTGTGTTGTTTTTGTACTTCACACTTTTTCTGCCCGACACGTGAAAAGCCATTGCTACTGCTGTGTTTACTTTTCCGTGTAATTTTTCATATTCTTGTACATTAGGTACAGGGCGGTTCATGTATTTCCACCAAGGATAATCCTCACCAAAATCCCAAGGCCATTTTTGAATAAACACTACATTATTGCCCAACTCTTGAATGCCGCTGCGCAAATTATGTTCAAGGCTATCTACAATAGTAAAAACTGTGATAATTGAAAAAATACCAATTGTAATGCCAAGCAAAGAAAGAAAGGTGCGCAAGCGATTTGCTGCAAGGGCGGCCCAGGCAAAAATTACACTTTCTTTTATGATGGCTAAAAACAGGTGCATGAATAGAAGGTAAAAGTAAAGGAAATTCCTGAAGAAAGGAAAGGTATTATTTTCTTTAACAAAGGGCAATAAAAAAGCCCGAAACTTAATGGTTTCGGGCTTTTTATATTTAACTTAAAATATTATTTCTTAATGAAAGTTGTTTTCCAAGTTTTAGAAGATGTTGTAATAGTAATTAAATAAGCACCTTCAGCATATTCTTTTACATTTAATTGTTTTGAAGAGCTTCCACTCACAATTACTTCTGAAGAAATTAATTGACCGCTAATTGAATATACTTTCATTGTTACATTCTCATTAAAATGTTTATTCCATTTTAAATTTAAAACATCTGTTGTTGGATTTGGGAAAGCTGAAATAATCATGTCAAATGGATTATTTGATTTTAAACCTACCAATTGTGATTTAAAATAAATATCATCTAAAATTAAAGTACTTCCTGCGGTTGTGTTATCAATTGGCCAATTACTTGAGGATTGTATGGTAAGATTTAGAGTATCATGCAGCGTCATCATAGGGTTAAGTGGTATTTCAAAATATGTCCAATTACTTACAGGACCAAAATTATGGATATCTCCTCCAGCATTCATTCCATTCGACATTAAATTGTATAGAAAAAAAGCTTGGTCGCTACCACTAGTAGAGTATTTATAATGCCCACACAATGTATCCACCAATGTTGTAAATGGAATTCCACCAATTGGGCCTGACTGACTTTGATTACCTAAGCTTATTTGCGAAGGATGCACTCCCTCTGTACCATAATCCTGAGTAACTAGCTGAACAGCGTAATTTCCTGTATGACCTGGAGAAACTCTTGAAAAACCTTGTTCTCCGTTTACATTCCAATCCAAAAGATTGTAAGAAGTTTGTAAACTCCAATTTTCAAAAGTACCACCTGCTAATTGTTGTGTTACACCTGGACCAGAAAATCCAATATTATCGAGTTCTAAAAAACTCCCAACTTGAACTCCCACACCCGACATAGCATTACTGCTTGCTGCTGCAAAAACCACCGAATCAGGCACTGTTGTAAATGAAGTTAATGGAAAACTAAAGGGGATAAAATTAGTTTGAACTCCAGTAGCTCCTCGGAATTGAAAGAAATCCTGACTAAGAATTACACCATTCTTTTTAAAGAAAACCAGAAAAATTGCAGAGTCAGTAGTTCCCAAATTATAACGATAATAACCTGTTAATGCAGTTGGAATTTGAGAAAACGGCACTCCTCCTTCTCCAGTTGGTTCGTTTCGGAAATTAGCAACGTAAGCAAATGAAGTGTCAGTTGAATTAGCAACAGTTTCTAATCTTACCCCATATCCAGAAACACCTATAATTTTAGTTACGTTTATTGGTAATCCAACCTCTAAGTTCCTTGCATTTGGGTTGTCCCATGGCGCATCTAGGTTTTCAAACGAATTTGTGTTCCAATTTTCGAAACCGCCATTAGGGATTGTTTGTGCTATAAAATTACTTGTTGAAGCAATAGTTACACTTAATATAAGTATAAGTTTTTTCATGTTGATTAGTTTTTGGTAAAGGTGAAGCTATAAATCTAAAGCAACATTGATTTCGGTCATATAAGAATATGATGTTTATTAGGCGAAATTATATTGGTTATTGATTCTGTTTTGAATGAAATAAAATTATATTTCTAAATTATTTGATTAATCGACTGTTTTTTGTGTTTTAGATAAAAACAATTAATATATTGATTTTCAATAATATAAATCGACAACAAATAATTACAATCAACTGTATCCGTCTATAAATGTTTATTAACCGACTAAGACTTTCACCCTGCCGTTACTTTGCATCGTCAAATTTTGATAGCGCTAAATCTTAAACGACAAAACAAAAATTAATAAACAATTTAAAAAACAACATCATGAACTCAATTAAAAACAAAGTAACGCTAATCGGAAACATAGGAAATGCACCCGATATTAAATCCTTAGATAACAATAAAAAACTTGTACGAGTATCTATCGCAACCAACGAAGTATATAAAAATCAAAAAGGTGAGCGCGTTACAGATACAACCTGGCACAACGTAATTATGTGGAGTCCACTTGCTGAAATTGCCGAGAAACTTTTAAAGAAAGGATCTGAAGTTGCAATTGAAGGAAAATTAGTAAACCGTAATTACACAGATAAAGAAGGTGTGAAACGTTACATCACCGAAGTGCAAGCAAGTGAAATGGTATTGTTAGGTAAAGCGCCACAGTAAACTAAATCAATCAAAAATTCAAATAGTAAATAATCTAATACATAATATCATGCAATCAATAAAAAACAAAGTAACCTTAATTGGTAATTTAGGCAAAGCACCAGAAGTAAAAACGCTTGACACGAACAGAAAAGTAGCCCGCATTTCTGTTGCAAGTAACGAGGTGTATAAAAACGCAAAAGGAGAAAAGGTAATTCACACCACATGGCACAATATTGTTATGTGGGGCAAGCTTGCGGAATTAGCTGAAAGCTCATTAAACAAAGGAACAGAAATTGCAATCGATGGTAAACTAATTAATAGAAACTACACGGATAAAAACGGTGTAGAACGATTCACAACCGAAATACAAGCTAATGGTCTATTAATTTTAGGCCAAGCATAAATAAAAATTCCAAATTCTCAGTAACCTAATTTCTTAATCAATAAAACAAAAACAATATGAAAAACAGCATCAACAAAGTAACCTTATCAGGCAACATCGGAACAATCCCAACTATTAAAACAACTGCCAGTAACAAGAAAATGGCTTTCTTATCATTAGGAACACATGAGTTTTTAAAAACAGAAGAGGGTAAGTTAAAAAAAATTACCATTTGGCACAAAGTAATCCTCACAGGTAAACTTGCTGAAATTGGCGAGTCACTTTTAACCAAAGGTGCGGCTGTGCAAGTAGCGGGTAAATTGGTAAACCGACTTGTAAAAAGCAAAGATGGTTTAGTACATAAAACAACAGAAATTAGAGCGAAAGACATCGTTATAATGGGAAAAGCATAGTTTCTAATTCAAGCATTCCTCCATTCGATAACGTGAAGGAGGAATGCGCCCTATCAGGGAAAATCAATTTAAACATACATTATGCTAGTAAAAACATATGGTTGCGCAGTTACCGGAATTAATGCAACCAAAGTAACGGTTGAAGTAAATATATCTAGCGGAGTAAACTTCTTTATGGTTGGCTTGCCTGATAACGCAGTAAAAGAAAGTCAACAACGAATTGTTGCGGCAATAAGAAACATGGGTTACAAAATGCCCACTGGAAAAGCTATTACTGTTAATATGGCTCCTGCTGATATTCGCAAAGAAGGCTCTGCTTACGACTTAACAATTGCAACTGGCATATTAGCTGCGTCTGAACAAATTACGTCCGAACTAATTTCAGATTATGTAATAATGGGTGAGCTATCATTAGATGGAGAGTTGCGACCCGTGCGTGGAGTTTTGCCAATTGCAATAAAAGCAAAAGACGATGGTTTTAAAGGAATTATTCTTCCAATGCAAAATGTTGCAGAAGCCGCAGTGGTTGAAGGCCTAGATGTATTAGGGGCAAATTCACTCAAAGAAATAATAGAGTTTTTTAATGGAGACTTTAATTTGCACAAAGAAGAATTTAAAGATTTTATTGAAGATGATTTTCATGCCGATATTGAGTTTGATTTTTGCGATGTACGTGGACAAGAAAACATAAAACGTGCATTAGAAATTGCTGCCGCAGGTGGACATAATGTTATTTTAATTGGTCCGCCTGGCGCAGGTAAAACAATGCTGTCAAAAAGACTACCTTCTATCTTACCAACATTAACAACTGCTGAAGCACTTGTAACAACGAAGATTCATAGTGTAGCAGGAAAATTAAATAAACAAATTGGTTTAGTTAAACAACGTCCATTTCGTGCACCACATCACACAATTTCCGATGTTGCACTTGTTGGCGGAGGAACTAATCCACAACCTGGTGAAATTTCTTTAGCACACAATGGTGTTTTGTTTTTAGATGAGTTACCCGAATTTAAACGGACAGTTTTAGAAGTAATGCGCCAACCTTTAGAAGATAGGGTTGTAACAATTTCAAGAGCAAAAAATACAGTTGAGTATCCAGCAAGTTTTATGCTAATTGCCAGCATGAATCCTTGCCCGTGTGGCTTTTACAATCACCCCGAAAAAGATTGTGTATGTGGGCCAGGTGTAGTACAAAAATATTTAAATAAAATTTCGGGTCCATTATTAGACAGAATTGATTTACATGTTGAAGTAACTCCAGTTCCATTTAGTGAATTATCAAAAGCGCCTGCTACCGAAAAAAGTGCTGACATAAAAAGGCGTGTAATAACTGCTAGAGAAATTCAAGGGAACAGATATTCAAATAGAGAAGGGATTTATTGCAATGCTCAAATGAAAACAAAAGACTTACAATCAATTTGTAAATTAAATGAAGCAAGTTCCACTTTACTTAAAACTGCTATGGAACGTTTAGGATTATCAGCACGTGCATACGACCGTATTTTAAAAGTAGCACGTACAATAGCCGATTTAGAAAAAGCAGAAAACATAGAAACAAATCATATTGCCGAAGCAATACAATACAGAAGTTTGGATAGATCAGGCTGGGCAGGTTAAAACAAAACAATACTCGATATGAATTTAATTCCTGAAGAAACAATTCTAAATAAAATCTATTTTATTAGAGGACAAAAAGTAATGCTAGATAGTGACATTGCAGAATTGTATCAAGTTGAAACTAAACGATTAAAAGAACAAGTAAAACGAAACATCAGCCGCTTTCCGAAAAATTACATGTTTGAATTAACCGAAATAGAGCATGAAGTTTTGAGGTCGCAAATTGCGACCTCAAAGAAAGGACGAGGCGGAACTCACTATTTACCGATGGTTTTTACAGAGCATGGTGTATTGCATTAAAGCAAAGAAACCTTTTCTAAATTAAGATTTCATGCAAGCTTCCAAAAAGTAGTTGCAATAAAATACAACCGTTTACTTATCTAATTTTTAGAAAAACAATTAAAAAAAACAAGATTATTTCTCCTGCCATTTTGGATTAGACACACTTGATTTACGAAATTTATACCCCTCAGTTGTATTATAAACTATCCAATAAGCAACCCCATTCTCGATACCTAGTGGAATAAAATTTTCGTTAGTTCCAGTTTGAATGATGCTTTTAGTTGCAGTATTAACCCCAGCTAAAGATGGTTTTGCAGAATATACAAATGCTGCTGCAGATATCAACACTAATGATACTCCTGCACAAATACTTAAAAATCATCTTGAAAAATTGTCTGTTGTTTTCATATTTTATTTTTTATTTAATCAAATGTAATAAATTCAACTCGCTTTTCAAATTGTAATTTACTTTCACTAGGCAACTAATCCACTTCATTTTTCTTAGCTTTATTTTAGGTATTCAGTTCTAAAAATACTCAATCTAAGAAGTTTTCAGTTGTATCAATTCAAATCCGACTTTGAAAATCGATTCATAATACGTAGCTTTGATACCAGTGACTGCAGAAGGACTACTTATACAAGATTTTTTAACTCAAAGTAAAAACGAACTCATTATCGATGTAAGAGCTCCTATTGAATTTTTTAAAGGTCATATTCCAGGTGCTACAAACATTCCCTTATTCGAAAACTCTGAAAGGGAAGAAATTGGAACACTGTACAAACAACAAGGAAAAGAAACTGCGGTTACACGTGGTTTAGAGATTGTTTCTCCTAAAATGGTTCCTTTTGTTAATCAAGTTAAAACATTAACAAAAAACAAAAAAGCATTTATTTATTGCGCTCGCGGAGGTATGCGTAGTAATAGTTTTGCTTGGTTAATGAATACATCAGGGTTAGATGCAAAAATTTTAAAAGGTGGTTATAAAACATACCGAAATTATGTGTTGGATTATTTTGTAAATCCAAGAGAAATAATTTTACTTGGCGGAAAAACAGGGAGCGGAAAAACAGAAGTACTAAAAGAACTTCAAACTTTATCTTATCCTGTTGTTGATTTAGAAAAAATTGCGCATCACAAAGGTTCTGCTTTTGGGGCTATCAATGAAGAAAGACAAAACCCACAACAATTATTCGAAAATCATTTGTTTGATGCTTTTAAAACTATAAATAGTAATAAAATTATAGTTGAAGACGAATCTCAAACAATTGGTTATAATAAATTACCGCATCCATTGTGGTTACAAATGAAAAAAGGAACAATTATTAAACTAAATATTCCCTTTGAATTAAGAGTGGAAAAATTAGTTGATGATTATACCACAACGGATATTGATGCACTTAAAACTTGTGTTGCTAAAATTGCCCAGCAGTTAGGTTCTATGAATGCTAAACTATGTATGCAATACTTAGATGAAAATAATTTAGCTGAAGTAGCACGATTATCATTATTCTACTACGATAGAGCTTACGACTACAAATATCAAAACAAATTAGAGCAAAAGGTAATTGAGATTGATTCGGACACTATTGATGAAAAAATAAATGCCAAAAAAATAAAACAAGTAATTGATTCCTTATTATAATTTATTATGTCGATTAAACTTACACAATTTAGTAAAGCTTCGGGATGCGGATGTAAAATTGCACCCGCAGTGCTTGAAGAAATATTAAAAGGAACTAAGAGCTCAGTTAATTTCTCCAAGCTACTTATTGGAAACGATACAAAAGACGATGCGGCTGTTTTAGAATTAGAAAATGGAAATTGCATAATAAGCACAACTGATTTTTTTACTCCTATTGTTGATGATGCTTTTGATTTCGGGAAAATATCTGCAGCAAATGCAATTAGCGATATTTATGCAATGGGCGGAAAACCATTGATGGCAGTAGCAATTTTAGGTTGGCCTATCGAAAAAATTCCTATTGAACATGCGCAAGCCGTAATTAAAGGTGCGCAAGAAATTTGTAATAAGGCTGGAATTCCCTTAGCTGGCGGACATAGTATAGATTCACAAGAACCAATATTTGGTTTAGCTGTAACTGGCGAAGTGAAAAAAGAAAACTTAAAAAGAAATAATTCGGTTAAAGAAAATGATATTCTTTACTTAACTAAACCTATTGGTTTAGGAATATTAAGCGCCGCATTAAAAAGAGGCTTGTTAAAAGTTGAAGATTATGCAATTTTTTTAAAAGAAACAATAACACTTAATAACATTGGTGAAGAACTAGGTAAATTAAATTTTGTGAATGCAATTACCGATGTTACAGGTTTTGGTTTTGCAGGGCATTTATTAGAAATGCTTGAAAAAACTGAATACTCAGCCGTTGTGAGTAAAGATGCTGTTCCAATAATTGAAGTGGCAAAACAATTTACCAAACAATTTGTTTTCCCAGATAATACAACAAGAAATTATAACGCTCAGTCCGAATTCATTTCAGGTTTAGTTGATTTAGATTTACTGGTGTTTTGCGACCCGCAAACATCAGGCGGGTTATTATTTAGTGTAAATGCTAAACATGAAAACGAAATGGATAAATTCTTAAACGATAAAAATCAATTCTTTGCTAAAGTTGGAAGTATAAAAACGGGTCAAGAAAAGAAATTGATTTTTATTTAAAGCGCTTTATAATTCTTATTCATCCAAGCCATTGGAATATCGGCTTCAAAACTTCCATCAGTATTTTTTATTCTTTTTTCAAATCTTCCTTCAATTACAAATCCAATGCTTTCATAAAATTTAATTGCCTTTTTGTTACTTTCTCTAGCTATTAATTCTACTCTCAAAATATTTGATCTTTCATTCTCAATTCGAGCTAACAATTCCTTAAACAACATCTTCCCTACTCCATTGCCTTGATAATTGGGATTAACAACAATTGTTAGTTCGGATAAAACATGATTAAAAACTTTGGGTTCCAATTTATAACAATGAATTTCCCCAACTAGAAGGTTTGCAACTACATCTTCAACAACTAATGAAATACCTTTTGCTAAAGAATTTTCTAAATTTCTTTTTATATAAGCATCCGTTATCTCTTCTTCAATTCTGGCGATTCCACCTGTTGTTTTAGCAACTGATTGATATAAGCTCTTTATTTCAGAAAAATCTTCTGGCCTAACTTCTCTTATTTCAAATTTTGATTCATTCATTTTATCTATCGAAATTACTAAAAAATTCCTTCCATAAAAAAAGCCTGACGCTAAAAGCATCAGGCTTAGGTTTTAGCAAGTGCAAACTACAATTACCTAGTTATTAAAATTTGTTTACTTAATGTTTCATTACCTAAACTAATCTTTACAATATATTGTCCTTCATACAAGGTGGTAACATCAAAGTATGCAATTGTTGTTCCTTGATGCAATGTTGTGTTCTGAACTTTCTTTCCTTGCAAATCAAACAACTCAACTGTTAGTTTTTCAGGATTAATAGTTCCAACTTGTACTGCAATTAAATCGCTTGCAGGATTAGGGAAAATAGAAACATTTAAATTTCTAATACTAAAATCTTTCATTCCAATTGTTGGTCCCGTGTATGCAGTTACGCTTTCAGTTATCGAAGTGACTTTAGCTGCAACCTTAGTTCCATAATAGGTTGGTCCAACCAAATATGGGTAAGCAGAATTCCAATTTTCGTCAACCGTTGCAAAATAACAATACGTTCCTAAAGGATACTCAGGAGTTACACAAAAACGCCCATTATGATAATCGAGAGAATCAGAAGCTGTTGAAGTATTAAATTGATAATCTTCTTTAAAATAACCCAGGTAATAGGTTGAACTAACCGCAGGGCCATCAGCTACATTTGTTCCGTCATACAAATGAGTACGTGTTGTAATGTTTCTTAAAGTAAAACTCGACTTCATACGCACAATTCCTCCTGTGCCATCAGTATTTTTATAACCATAAGCCCCATAAACTGGAAAGCCATCATAGGCAAAGCCAATAAGTGGCGAATGAACTGTGCTATCAATAACATATAAACCATCTGCATCATACAAATTACAAATAGTAGATATAACAGTTTTATCTAATTTAAATGCACTTGGATTTTGATGGTGATGATAATTGCCCATTGCCGGATGTCCTTTTGAACAATCGAAACCAGCTTTCTCCGCTGGTATAGCATCTCTATTCCAAACACCATCACCCATTCCGCCAGCAGGTCCGCCAGCAATATTATTAGTTGAAGCTTTCCAAGAAACACCATCTCTATAATCAAACATAGCTACACCATTAATAAACACACCAATATTACCACCTGATGTTGCTGTTGCTGTACCAGTATTTTGAACTGGATTTAAAGGAAACTTAAATATTGCATTTTGACTTGTAGCCAAAGAAGGATTCCCATCTAAAAATGGACCTGTAATATATGCTGGTAATCCTGTTGTTGTTGCATAAACAAAGTTTGCAGAGTATTGAACCGATTGTACATTAACTAAACCAGCATCATTAATAGGAGTTGAATTACCCGATACATAATGACGTGCAGTTGTAGTTGTATTTCTCATCCAAGCCATAATAGCTGGGCTAGTTTGCGCATTACTTACAAAACCTGCAAGTAATAAAGAGAATAATAAACCTGTTTTTTTCATTTTTATGTGTTTGTTTAGTTTATAGACGATGAGAAATTCTTAATCCCTCGCTTCCTTCGAAAATAATTTTTTTGGATAGGAATATCGCTGGTCAAACAAAAATTTCTTATCTGTTAAGGTAAGCAAAAAGCTAATTAAATCTACCTGTTCAGAAGGCTTCAACATAATTGGCTTAGCTAAATGAGAAGAAAGCGTTTTGCTTTTATTTATACCAAATACATAATGCTTTAACACTTCTTGCAGTTTTTTAAATCTACCATCGTGCATATAAGGTTGAGAAAACTCTATGTTGCGCAAAGTAGGCACTTTAAACTTTAGTGAATCGCTTGGAATATGAGTTATTCCTATTCTCCCAATATCATTTAATGTTGTATCAACAGGTAAACCATTATTTTCGAATGAAGCATTTGTAAATAAAGGCTCAGTGTGGCATGCAGCGCAATTCTTTTTAAATAATGCATAGCCTTTCTTTTCTTGTTCGCTAAATTTCGCCTTGCCTAGCATTACGCTATCATACTTAGCATTTGAGCTAACAAGTGTTAGCATAAATTGAGAAATAGCTTTTAATGTATATTCTCCTGTAGCTAAAGAATCACCAAAAGCAGTGTTAAACATTCTTTTATACAAGTTGTTTCGTTGTAATTTCCTAACCACATTTTCAATCTTCTCATCCATTTCAAGGTGATTACGTATTGGTGCAAGTGCTTGAACATCCAAATGATTAACTGCCCCGTCCCACATAAATTTGTTTTGCCAAGCAAGGTTCATTAATGCTGGTGAATTACGGTTTCCAATTCTATCATTAATACCATGACTAAGCGCATGATCAACATGTGTAAATGCTGTAAACTGTGAGTGACAACTAGCACAAGAAACACTGCTATCTTCTGAAAGTATTGGGTCATAAAATAAAGCACGTCCTAGTTCAACTTTATCCGCACTTAGTGGATTCATATTAAAATCGTATGCTGGCTTTGGCCATTTAGTAGGAACAACAAAAAGAGGTTCGGTAACTGTTTTAAAAGCAAAAACAATTAACAAGGAGCAAATAATTAGTAGTGCTTTCTTTTTCATTTTGCCGAAAACGATTTTGCAATGTTTTGAGCCATTACCAAAGCTTTTGCAGATGGAGACATAATATGATTTTCTTCAGCAAGATTAATACTGAGCAAAAACTTAGCAATATCTATATTCACACTAATTTTTTCGGGACTACTTATTGGAAGTTTTATTACTTGCAAAGCGTTGTTTGGAAAAGAGTACCCGCCAATGTGAAATTGAAATTCATTGTTCCTTGTTTTGCATTTACTACTCTTGCCTTCTAATTTAAAATTAATGTACCCGCTGTTCCAAGCCCAGTACATGCCTTTAGTGGGATCTAGGTCTCCTCCCATTGCTCCCAATTCGTTAGTTAAACTATCAATCCCTAAATTAAATTTAACCTCATCATAATTAAGATTTTGCGGAACAGATAAATTTAATTTGCAAGAATTCTCAATAGCAATGTCAATTAAATGGTAACTACTTTTTTCTTCCCAAACTATTTTTCCAGCTTTCAAGAACTGGATATTTGAACAATAAAATCGGATGGCTGAAATTTCAATCGAATCTTTTCTAGAAACAAAATTGGCTATGTCATTTAGGCTAATAGCATCAGCGCCAAAGGAAGAAGAAAATTTTAGCTCAATATTTTTATTTTGCTGGGCTACAGCAAACCCAACAAATAAATACAGCCATATAAACAATTTACTTCTCAAGTCGTTGTTTTGGCATTTGACGTTTATAAAACAAAGTGGAGATTTCCTGAGTTAAAGCCTCAAAATATTTTTGCTGTTCAGGTTTGCAAAGTGTTTTCATTTCTATAAAATGATTGTAATGTATATTTTCAATTTCCGCTTGCACATTAGTAATTTGATTAATTAAGGAGTCTCTTTGCGTTGTATTATTTTCTTTTGTGAGTGTTGTATACAAAGCGTTTTTCAAATTCAATATTTTTTCATCTGATGCTCTAATCTTTTTTTGATGCTCCATTATTATTGCTTCGTACTGTGCTACTTGATTATCATCAAAATGCAGTTTCTCGATAACCATTTTCTTTGGGCCCTCGCCCATTGGATGTTTAGGTTTTTTAAATAGCATAAACCCCGCTAACACTAGGTTAGAAACTAATAATCCAATTGAAATGATACTTAAAAATTTTACCTTGTTCATTTATTTTAGTATAAAGAATTATTGGGCATTAAATCCATTACCTCAGCCACGTTTGTATTAGTACGATTTATTTTTGCATTGTAACTAAGCACCGCCACATTCATAATTACAACAATAGCAAAAGAGACTCCTAATGACCAAGCTAAACGCTTAGAAAAAGAATACCTACTACCATTATCTATTTGTTGTTGAATACGGGTATACAAAAAAGGCGGGGCATCTACCTGCTTTATTTGATTTAATATGTCCAAATTGGGTTTCATTTGTGCTTTGTTATAGTGTTTGACGTTATTTATTCTATTTTCCTTCGCTGTCTTCTAATTTTTTTGAAAGATTTGTTTTTGCCCTTTGTATCAATGACTCTACCGCTTTGTTACTGGTACCCATAATCTCCGCTATTTCTGCTTGCGATTTTTGCTCTATTTTACTAAGAATTAAAGCAGTTTTTTGATTTTCGGGTAATTCATTTATTAATTTGAAGATTCTTGAAATCGACTCTTTATGCTCCATTTGAACTCCAGGGTGGTCAAACTCGGGTTGATCGTGTTTTACTTCATTGCTTTCGTCATAAAATAAAGAAGTAAAAAAGCCGAAACGTTTTTTTCGTTTTTTTGCCTTTATATGCTCTAATGATTTATTAATGGTAATACGGTAAACCCATGTTTTAATAGTTGATTCCCCTTTAAATGTGTGCATGGATTGATTAACCGAAACAAATACATCCTGTGCAATCTCTTGTGCTTCCTCATAATTTTGAACGTACTGCAAAGCAAGGTTAAAAACCATTTTGCTGTGTTCGTGATATATGTCTTCGAATTTTTGCACTTACAATTATAAGGTAAAAAAATTAGAGAGCAATATTCAATCAATTCAGCTAGAAACAAAAAACCCTGTTCACTTTAAGCGAACAGGGTTTTCTATAAAAGTTTGTGAGATTATTTTTTCTCTTCTTTTTTCTCTTCTTTAGATTTGCAGCAAGATTTTTTTCCTGACTCATCTTTTTTGCAACAAGATTTTTCATCTTTACTGCAAGATTTTTCTTCTTACCTTTGTCATCACCTTTTTTATCGTCACCGATTACAGAAACGATAGAAGTGTTAGTTAAAGCAGAAACTGTTGAAGCTGAAACTGCTGTTACCATTCCGGTGAAAGCAAGCATTAAAAATAATTTTTTCATGGTGTTTTGTTTTGTTGTTGTTTATTAAATCAAAAATACAATAATTATTCCAAGATTTAACTTTGGCAAATGTTAAAAAAACTTAGCGCCTCCTGTCCTTAAATATCTCTTTAAACTTAAACTCTATGCCTTCACTAGGTTTTGTGGCAGGAGATTGAACCAAATATCCATCTTTATTCACTAAATAAAAAACGTTGGGAGCCTTTATCATGTAGCTATCTAAAACGTTTTGGTAATTTGTCCCGTTTAAAAATAACCAATTGTATTTAGGATTCTTTTTTACAAAGTCTTTGAATTCTTTGTCCTTACCTGTCATACAAATACTGATGAAAATCACCTTGTCGCCATACTTAGTTTTTACCTGTTCCATCTTTTTTAACTCTTGAATACTTTCGGTACTTGTTGGAGAAAAGAAATTCATGTAAACATATCTTCCTTTGTAATCAGCTATTGAGTGCAGATTTCCATTGACATCTGGTAAGGCAAAATCGGGTGCGGTTGCACCTGCTTGTAGATTTTGAAAGATGCGCAAAATATTTCCGCAAATTATTTTGTGTTCTTTAATTTTTGTTGTTGCATTAATTTCAGAAATTAATGCTGTTATGTTTGCTTTGCTAAAGCGGGGCACATAATATAATTCGTACAATCCTTTTATAATTACTAATTCTCTTAATGTATCGTTAGCAACCCAATTATCTGCTTTTAATGTTTTATTAAGCTCTTTATAATTTGGATCAATATTAATGCTTGCTAAAATATCATTTCCTAGTGGCCCTGATGACATGGTTTGCAGGTACTGCTTAAAAAACTGATTGAAAAATTCCATGTACTCATAATTATGGTACTCGATTGGATGATTAACCAAATATTTTGCAGCTAAATAATTTCTGTGTCTTCCTGTGTTATCATTAATAATCGCAAAGGTGTAACGCATATAGGTTTTAAAGTAATTACTCTTCACGTTTTTATACCTCTCTTCCATGCGCAATTGAAAAGTATCTAATCGTCCGTGAATTTTTTTTGCAACAAAATATTTATAATTCTTCTGCCAAAAATTATCGAACTGAATATTAAAATCGATGATACGCGCATTTAATTCCGTAGAATCACCATGTATCATCAAATCTACACTCTCTTCTGCATTAGGATTATGATAATCGATTGTATCAGGCGGAAGGAATGTAAAGGCATACTTATACATAGTAAGCATGTATAGCTTTCCTACTTTATTATTAATCTTAACATGGTAACAAGAGGGATTTACAACATTGGTACTTAACTCAAAATTACCTTTCGCATCAATGGTATCGAAGGATTCTTTTACTGTGGTGTAGGTAATTAAATCGGTGAAGCCATATAATGAGATTTCTTCTCCTTTGTAATCAGGAGCTTTACCAATAATATAAGATGTTTGAGCAAAAGAATAGGCGCAAGCAAAACTAAAATAAATGATTACTATTTGCCTTAACCAATTGTTCATTCTTAAATACGATTAAACTGCTTTTATATTGCAGAAAGCAAATTATATGCCGAAGCTTTTAAATGCGTCCAACTTGGCGCAAATGCACAACATGAGACTTTACAGCACTTAACATGCTTGGAAACTCATGGTATTTTACATTAAACTCTTTACAAGTATCAATGAGTATCTTGTTTAATTGTGGGTAATGCACATGACTAATACGTGGAAACAAATGATGTTCAACTTGGAAATTTAATCCCCCTAACATCCAACTCAAAACTTTATTACGAGTACCAAAGTTTGCAGTAGTTTTCATTTGATGAATTGCCCAATCGTTCTCAACTAATAAACTATCAGTGTTTTTCTCTGGAGTAACAAACTCAAGATCTTCAACTATGTGCGCTAACTGAAAAACAATTGCCAAAATAAAGCCTACTACTAAAACTGCAATTCCATAACCCAAAAAGGTTTTACCCCATCCTACTAAAATCCCTGGAAGCACAACAAACATTCCAATATGAAACACTTTAGAAATCCAAAAAACAAAATGTTCTTTAACAGATATAGGTTGCATTTCGGTATGATCAGCAATTTTGCGAGTAATGTATTTAACAAAATCTCTGTAATACACCCAAAACAAAAAAGTTAAGGTGTATAAAAAAGGCCAATAAAAATGTTGATACTTATGAAACCAACTTTTCTTTTGATCTTCATGAATACGAATAAACGGACGAACATCAATATCATCGTCAATACCTTCTATATTAGTATAAGTATGGTGATTAATATTATGTTTTTGAGCCCAAAAGAAAGCATTAGCTCCTAGCATATTACTCGAATATGCCATAATAGTGTTAAGGGTTCCTTTTGTAGAATAACTACCATGCGATCCATCGTGCATTAGATTAAAACCAATTAATGCCATTACAAATCCCATTAATACTGACCCTCCAATTCCTAACCAAATGTTAGTTGGCGTAAAGAAAACTAGCCATACGTATATAGAGAAAAACGCTGCTAAAATGGTAATTGTTTTTAAGTACAATCTAAAATCTCCAGTAGTCTTTTTGTGATTGGTTTTAAAGTACTCGTTTACTCTACTTCTTAAAGTAAAGAAAAAATTGGGTTGTGTGTTACTAAATTTTACTTGCAAAATATTTATTTTTATTGGCGCAAAGATACAACTTAAATGTCTTTTTGATTCCTAAATCAATTTACTTTTTTCAAAAACCAATCGTTAATTTATTGTTTTTAAGTCAATTAGAAAATTAAGAATGATAAATAACATGAACAATTAATGTTAAAGTCTTTAAATCGTTCGACCGAAATGATGTGATTTTTTTTAATCGTTGAAGAAAAACCCGATTTGATTTAACAATACTAAACTTTCCTGTCTGGATTACTTCCCAAAAAAGATTTCCAATTGCTAAAGGATTTTCCTGCACTACTTATTGTTTTTGATTGAAAATGATGGCAAATGGCAACACTCAAGGCATCACTGGCATCTAAATACTTTGGCAACTCTTTTAAACCCAATAAACGCTGAACCATAACCGCCAATTGCTCTTTAGATGCATTACCATTCCCTGTAACACTTTGTTTTACTTTACGAGGCGAGTACTCGAACACTGGAATATCTCGCTGTAAAGCCGCCGCCATTGCCACTCCTTGCGCCCTGCCCAGCTTAAGCATGGATTGAACGTTTTTTCCAAAAAAAGGTGCTTCAATGGCTAATTCATCTGGATTGTATTTATCTATTATTATAGTAAGTGCTTCAAAAATTTGTTTTAAACGTAAAGTGTGATCATCATCGCCTTTTAACTTGATTACATCGCAATGCAGGCAAGACATTTGTTGACCCTTGAGTTTGATAATACCATAACCCAAAACAACTGTTCCAGGGTCAATACCCAGTATAATCTTCTCTTTTATCATTGCTCAACAAAAATAACAATAAGTTTGGCGAATGAGTATATTATCTCTCACCAAAATAAATTACTTTTAAAAAGTGAAAAAAAGACTGGTACTTTTATTTAAAATCCTTTTAGGCCTTGCAAGTTTTGTGTTTTTGTGGTTTAGGCTTAAAGACCAACTAACGCCTGAAAAAATTGCTATTCTAAAACAAACACTTTTTCTGGGAAACAATCTTTTGCTTTTTGCTTTTATTTATTTCTTAATGATTCCAAACTGGCTTATCGAAAGTTATAAATGGAAAATTATTACCGCGCACATTGAAAAGATTAGCTATCTAAAAGCAATAAAAGGCGTGATGGCTGGCATTTGTATTGGTAATGTTACGCCAGGCCGCTTTGGCGAATTTGCTGGAAGATTAATTTACTTTAAACCCGAGCACAGAAGCAAAATAACTGTTACCCATTTTGTATGCGGAAGTACACAACTATTTATAACAGTTGCAACAGGCATAGTTTGTACAGCGCTTTGGTTATTAAAACATGAATCTTCTGATCTTATCTACATTGCGCTTGCTGCGGGTGGAGTTTTATTGTTGTTGCTTACTTTACTCCTTTTTAAAATTGACATTGCCTACAAAAAAGTTGCTTCACTTCGCATGTTACAGCGATTTGATTTAGGAGCAGTGCATTATCCCAAACCAGTTTTAATAAAAACAATCTTGTGGTCGATGCTGCGCTATTTTGTTTTTGCATCGCAATACATTTTACTTTTAAAAATATGCGGGGCAAATGGAAGCTACTTTGAGTTGTTCATTCCTGTTTCGATTTCGTTTATGTTAATGTCGTCTATACCAATGATTAGTTTTATAGAAGTGGCTATTAGAGCGGGAATTGCATTGCTATTATTTTCCGAGTTTATTCCTAACGAACTACTAATCATTACTGCATCCACAGCACTTTGGTTTATTAATATTATTACTCCTTCCATCATTGGATATTTTATAATTTTAGCTTCTAAAATTCAACTGAAAAGTAAAAATTGATACTACTTGCATACATACTCATTAGTATTGTTTCCATATATACTTTGTGGTTATTAATTATTGCAATTTTTTGGGGTAAGCATGAAGAAAGAATACAAGTAATTTCAAATGCACCAGTTAGTATTATTATTCCTTTTCGTAATGAAGAAAACAATTTACTAAACTGTACCGAAAGCATAAAAAATCAAGCTTACGAGCAAGATAAAATTGAAATTATTTTTGTTAACGACCATTCAACTGATAGCAGTGCGGCCATTCTCAGCGATATTCCAAACATCACACTGCTCTCACTTCCAGAAAATCTTGTTGGCAAAAAAAACGCAATTACTCATGGGATAAACAATGCGAAAAATGAAATTATAATTACTGTTGATGCTGATATTGTTGCTGATGAAAATTGGTTATCTACTATGGTATCCAAACAACAACAAACAAATGCGCCGATGGTAATTGGGCAAGTTAAATTGGAAGGAATTAATAATTTCACCAACGCAATTCAACTACTTGAACACTTTGCAATAACTATTGTTGGCGGTGGAACAGCAAAAATGAACAGTCCAATTTTATGCAACGGGGCAAATTTATTATTTACAAAAACTGCTTTTGAAAAAGTAAATGGATATGAAGGAAATAAAAACATAGCCTCAGGTGATGATGTGTTTTTATTGAATAAAATAAAGGAAACGTACCCAAATCAAATTGCCTATTTAAAAAATACTAATGCAGCAGTTACATGCAAAACCGAAACTTCTTTAAACTCAGCAATAAAACAACGGATACGCTGGGCAGGCAAAAACAAACACAACAACAATCCTATTAATGCTTTTACAGGATTAATCATTGTAGCAACCAATATTTCGTGGCCTATTTTGGGGCTTTTATCTGTTTTTAATGCTCAGTTGACCAAATATTTCTTAATTAGCCTCTTAATGAAGTGCATAATTGATTTTTTGTTATTATTTTTAGCTTCGTCTTTTTACCGACAAAAGAAATTGCTTTGGTGGTTTCCTTTGTTTTTTTGTTTTTATCCAATAGAACTAATAGTGATATTTTTTTCTTCCTTGGTAACAAAACAAAAATGGAAAGACAGAATTATAAATTAATTTGTGATAAAAAGTAAACTAGATAAATCTAACTCGCTTGGGCAAATTGCCTGGAAGAGATTCAGAAAGAATAAACTTGCAATGTTTGGTTTAACCATCATTGTAATTTCTGTTGTGATTTTTATTTTAGGATATCTAATTAGCCCCGATTCTTCTCCTGATGCAAATGAACAAAAACCTGAACTTCAAATTAAGAAACCAGGCTTTGCAATTAAGCTTTTAAAAATCCGCAAAAACGAACCTGATCATAGCGTGAATTTTTTAGTGAGAATGGTTAATGGTGAGCAAAACAATTTCACTTACGTTACTGTTTATGACTACACTTTTTCTGGAAACGATATTGTTGTTGAGGAATACACTGGTAATGAGCCAAACAGAGGAACAAAAATAAGGTATAATCTTGCAGATGTTGTTTACTCGATTAACTCCAACCTTCCAATTAAAAATGATGAAAAAAATGGAATCATTGAGTTTTACCAATACGAGAGTAATCAAAAAATTGGCGTGTCGGTAAAAGACATGCAAACCGCAATTGAAAAAGACCATTTAATTACCAAAAAATATTTATTAGGAACCGATCGTTTAGGAAGAGACTTATTAAGCCGTATGCTCATTGGAACACGTGTTTCATTAAGTGTTGGTTTTATTGCAGTATTTATTTCCCTTTTCTTAGGAGTTTTCTTAGGAGCAATTGCAGGATACTTTAGAGGCTGGGTGGATGATTTTATAATGTGGTTAATTAACGTTGTTTGGTCTATACCAACATTATTATTAGTAATTGCTATTACATTAGTTTTAGGAAAAGGATTTTGGCAAGTGTTTGTTGCGGTTGGATTAACTATGTGGGTAGAGGTTGCTCGTATTGTGCGCGGACAAGTACTTTCATTACGTGAAAAAGAATTTATTGAAGCAGGTCGGGCATTAGGATTTAAAAACAATCGTTTAATTTTACGACATGTTTTACCAAATATTATGGGGCCAGTAATTGTAATTGCTGCATCAAACTTTGCAAGTGCTATTTTAACCGAAGCAAGTTTAAGTTTCTTAGGAATTGGTGCTCAACCACCAAAAGCAAGTTGGGGAAAAATGATTAACGACCATTGGGCATACATTTTTACTTCAGATGCATTCCATTTAACCTTTATTCCAGGAGCATCCATTATGATCATGGTACTTGCCTTTATGTTGGTAGGTAATGGATTGCGTGATGCATTGGATTCTAAGTCGATTGATGCGAAGGCTACTGTTGGGTAATCTAAATTAAGCCCTCGGCTTTTTCCTTTTCAAAAACTCTTCAAGTAATTCAGGTGGACGAGCAATAATAGCACCATAACCATCAACAACAATTGGACGTTCTATCAAAATTGGGTTTTCGGAAAGAATTGTAATCCATTCTGTTTCGGTAAATTTTTTGTCTTTAAATTTTTCTAAAAAAATCGGTTCCTTTTTTCTAACTAATTCAGATGCCTTTATGCCCAGCTTTGCTAATAAATCTTTTAATTGTTTTTTAGTTGGAGGTGTTTTTAAATAATCGTATATAACAACATCAACTCCTTTTGTGTTTAAGATGTCTAATGCGCAACGACTTTTACTGCATCGTGTATTGTGATATATTTCTATTTTGCTCATTATTTCTTCATTACACTTAATACATTCGACAAAATTAATTTCTCTTTTAATCTATATTGTTCTGATATTTTTCTTCCGTTTACAATCAACTGCGGACTGTTGCTTTCAACTACCTTAAAATCGTATTCATTAATTGATAAACATTTTTTTTCGTAAGCTGCCACCAACAATACATCTGAAAAAGGCATAATGGTATCCTTATCTAACTTAAATTCCCAATAAGGCTTTTCAACCATTTTTAAATAAGCGAATTTTTTATTTGGGTAATAAGTTGTAGGAGACGAATAGTGCTTGAAAACATAAGTACTGTTTACTAATTGTATTTTTATTTTCTCAGTTAAGCTTACAAATTGGTCTTTGGCTTTCATCTTTATTTTTTGCCCCGATGCTAAAACCAGTTCTTGCTCTTTTAAAGGGACCACATTACATTGATATAAAATTAATGAGTCGCCTTCTTTTAATTTCGCTATAGATGTACTCTTTAAATGCTCAGGAAATTCTGCAGGTGCTTTTATCCATAACAAGCCTGTAATTAAAGAAAAAAATAAGATGGATAGATTTATCATAGCATCTAAAGTACGAAAAGGTTTTGTTTTGCGAAATTAATTTTTTAGGTAGTTTAATAAATTTCCTTTTGTGGTTGAACTTTAATGCTTGCAAAAAAATGTTAGATACGAGGCGTTTTCAAAGTATTGAAATTGGGAGTTTGCTTGTGTAAATGACCAATTTAAATACTGAAAACAACGACGCAGATGACGCTTTTTTGCAAGCATTATTTAACATTTTTTCGGTTACTTATTTTAAGAAGAGTGAATTAAAACAAAACAAACGCCATGAAAAATCATCACACCACAAGCAAAAGCATTATTGCAGCAATTACAGTACTTACATTTCTAATATTCTCTTGCGCACCAAGTAGAGAAGAAAAATCCATGAGTGGAGATTACAACTATGCAGAAGCTACAGAGCAAGCAAAGATGGATTCGGCAAGTCCTAACATGCTTAATTCTTCTGCAGTAATTGGAGCTACCAAGGATTCATCCCACGTATTTATGCGAAACGCGGATATAAAATTTAGTGTGAAAGATGTGCGCAAAGCAACGCATAATATAGAACACATCATTCGCAAATACGATGGCTTTATAACCTATACAAACCTTGCTGGAACCAAAATAAAAAACAATAGTGTGCGTGTTACTGAAGACAGTGTTACAAATGTTTACAATTCGAATGTGTGGAACGAGATTACTCTACGTGTCCCAAATGCTAACCTAGATAGCGCTCTAATTGAAATGGACAAATTGGTTGACTTCCTTGATTCGAGAACGATTACAGCTGATGATGTGAAATTAAAATTGGTAGCAGCACAACTCAATACTAAACGCAATCAAAAAATGCTGGGCAAATTAGATAAGACCATTGATAAACAAGGAAAAAAATTGCCAGAAACAATTGATGGATTAAACACGCTTGATTACACACAATTAGTGCAGGATGAACAACAGTTGAATCTATTGGATTTAAAAGATAAGGTTTCCTATTGTACAGTAAAATTATACATCTACCAATCCGAAACAACTACTTACGAAACAATTATGTTACCTGCAGAAATTACACCTTACACGCCTTCATTTACAAGTAAAATGGCTGATGCAGGAAATCTGGGGTGGAATATTTTACAAGGTATTCTTATGTTTTTTGTTGCAATTTGGCCTTTTGTTTTTCTATTTGTAGTTATTTGGTTTATTGTAAAATGGCTTATTAAAACAAAAATATTGAGTAAAGTGTTTAGTCTTAAAGCATAGAATAAACCCTGTTTCCAAATTAATTTTTACAGCGAAATAAATCTTAAATTGCGGTTTATTTCGCTGTATTTTTTTGATTCAATATGATTGCTAAAAAGCATATTCGCTATTTTTTTTATTTGTGTTATACACTTATTGTTGTTTCGTGCAGTAATAATAATGAAAATATACGTGAGGTTGAAAAACCAAATGATACTCTTGTTACTTATTCAGAACATATTGCTCCAATAATTTACAAAAACTGTGTTACTTGTCATCGTCCAGGAGAAGCTGGCCCGTTTAATTTACTTACCTACAATGATGCTCTAAAAGCTGCAAATAAAATAAAATTTGTAACCGAAACTCGCTACATGCCGCCTTGGCCTGCCGATCCTAATTACACACATTTTATTGGAGAGCGAACATTGAGTAATGAAGAAATCAAACTTATTCAAAACTGGGTAAAACAAGGTAAACTCCAAGGTGATTCAACTAAAGCACCGCCGCTACCTGTATTTTACGAAGGATCCTTTTTTGGTAAACCTGATTTGGTTATTAAACTACAAGAACCAGTTTTATTAAAAGGAAATGGTGCCGATCATTTTTTAACCGTAAAACTCCCATACTCTATAGAGAAAGACACTTTTGTTAGATACTTTGAGTTTGTGCCTAACAAAAGAAAATTTGTTCATCATGTTAATGGACACTTAATTGGTTACAATGAGAACAGAACTTTTAATCATTTTAAAGGAGCCTCGGCGTTGCCTGATGTAAGAACTAATTTTAAAGAACAGTTTTCTAAAATGAATTTGAATTACACAGATAAATTACAACCCGAATTTCCCTTACTTAACCCAAACACTGTTTATTATTTACCAGGCTTTTCACCTCCTGTTTACCCTGATAACATTGGTGGTTACACTCTTAAAAAAAACGGGGCAATTTTATTAGCAAATGTGCATTACGGTCCAACTAATAAAGATCTTTACGACTCATCATACATCAATGTTTTCTTTTCACCATTCTCACCTAAACGTCCTATAAAAGAATTGCAATTAGGCACTTTTGGAATTGCTCCCATTGTTCCCGAGCTAGTTATTAAACCCGAACAAATTCAAACCTTCCATACACAATGGCAAACACCCGAAGATATTTCATTATTATCGGTTAATCCGCACATGCATTTAGTAGGAAAAAAAATGTGGGCTTTTGCAATTAAACCAAACGGAGATACTATCCCAATTATTAAAATAAATAATTGGGATTTTAGATGGCAGTATTATTATACGTTTCCAAAGATTAAAAAAATCCCAGCGGGTAGCACTTTGCATGTATATGCTACTTATGACAACACTTCTAAAAATCCAAATAACCCTTATCACCCACCACGAGAGATAAGTGAGGGTGAAGGCAATGAAAGCATGCAAACCACCGAGGAAATGTTACAATTTATTTTCACTTACTTGCCTTATCAGCCAGGCGATGAAAATATTAGTTTAGAAAAGAAATAATTACAATTATAAATTAGTCTTGATAAGGAAGCGCGCTATTCTCATCATCTTTTCTTCGCTTATCACCAAGGTAAGCGCCTGAGAAATACAATTCTAAACGAAGCCCGTAAACACTTTGATATTTATTAATATCGCTAAACAAACAAATACCAATACCTAAGTCATATTTATACTTATATGTAAACTGAACAGCGGCATGAATTCCAAGTGGATTTAGCGTGCGCGATCTCGTTTCTTTTAAAACCGTGTCAACAAAAGGTCTATTTATAAATGCATAAGAACCTCCTAGATAACCTGCCAAATTAAATTTTTTCAACTCAAATCGCTTTCCAACTGCGGTATGAATTTGTAAATGATTGTAATTTCCGAAATAAGGACCCGCTAAAAACAAACCTGATTGAAAATAAATTTGTTGTATATGATAATTAAAATCTGCTCCAATATTCAAATTTGTGTTTTGAATAAAGTTATTGTAACAAGAGCCTCCGCCTACAGTGATATAATTATTAAATACACTATAACGCTTTCCATCATAAGTAATTTCCTTTTTTCTGTCGTATTCCCCTTTAGGTTGAGAAAAAACACTCAAACTAAAAGCTAAAGAAATTATTATAAAAAATTTAAACTTCATTTGTCGCAAAGGTACTACTATTTTGGTTTTTTAAGTCAATTGCAATATAACGATTTAGGTCTAAATAAATTGTAATAGATTAGTAATACACTAAAATCCTTTGTAATTTCGTTATATAATATGAAACGAATAAAAATACTCATTTTACTATTAACTATTTTGCTAGTTAATGATTCGCTTGTTGCTCAAAGTAAAAACGAAAGTGGACAATTCACTTTAGGCGTTAGAAGCACTTCTAGTCTATTTACAGACGCGGGCTCCCCAGGTTCCGGAATTGGCGGCATGTTTAGGATAAGAATGGGAAAACGAGTAAACACTGAGTGGTTTGCTGATTATCTTACAACAAATTTACAAAACCTAGGTTACAGAAGAGATGGGCACATTGGATGGTCGGTGTTGTTTTATTTAAGTAAAGAACCGATGCAAGCAAAAAAACTATCTCCTTTTCTAATTGCAGGTCATTGTTTTGATTATACAAAAGTGTATGTTTTATCCGACAAAAAAAGTGAAGATAGATGGAGCAGTGCAGTGCAAATGGGTGTTGGCACGCATTATAATCTATCTGAAAAATTTGATGTTTCCTTAACGGCTCAATACATGAGTCATTTAGGCGCAGATTTGCATTCACATATTGAAGAAGAAAATGGAGTAAAAAAATTGGAGATTGCAAAGCATGGGGGTGCGGGATTAGAGGGACATTTATTAATCACACTAAGTTTAAATTACAGACTAGGAAATTTATGGCGTTCAAAAAAATAATATTAGTATTAATACTTGCAGGTAGTTTTGGAGAAGTTTTTTCACAAGAAGACAGCAAAGATTATGTTCATAAAGGATTAGTTCGTACAACACTAACTTTTGCAACTGGGTTTATGCCTAAACAAAAAATTAATAATTTATACTTAACTGGAAACATTGAGTATTATGCCGATTCAAAGATTTCCTTTAGAGGAGATGGAATGTATTTTTTTAATTCGATGAATCAGGATAAAACCCTAAAACAAAATCATAGTTTGTATGGTGGAGCGGCATACCATTTTCCTAAAAACAATTTCGACCCATTTATTGGATTACAAACTGGATTAGCAATTTCTCAATTAGGAAGTTTATACCAGGATTCGCCAAAAACAGAAACAGCATATAATCCCTTAGTTTCACCAATTGTTGGATTCAATTATTACGCTCAAAATTGGTTTCATTTATTTATAAATGCACGATACAATTTTGGCAAACACCTTTCTGGCGATGCTATTATGCCAATGAATGAACTAAGTTTTTCCTTTGGTTTAGGATTTAATATTAACTAACAATGGGATAAAACGCATCTTTTATATGCTCAATTTTTTCCTGATTATTATCATATAATACAGAGACAATATCAAATCGAATTTCATTTTCTAAGTTCTTTTGATTTACGTATTCATTAATAGCTTTAATTAAAAATCGCTGCTTTTTCTTATCCACAAATACATCAGGAGCACCAAAAGTATCTGATTTTCTGGTTTTCACTTCTATAACCACTAAGGTGTCTCCATCTTTGGCAATAATATCTATTTCCAATTTTCGGAATCGCCAATTCAGTTCCAAAACTTCATATCCTAAGTTTTTTAAGAATTTTAGGGCAATTTCCTCTCCAATTTTGCCTATTTCGTTGTGTAAAGCCATTATTTTTTTGATTTGTTAAATCATCTCTTTATATTAGCTAAAATTTTTAGCACGATAATTGTAAATCTAATTCAAAATTCAATATAAAATGAAAAAAATTGCACTTTTTGTAACCGGTTTAGTTCTTTCCGTAACTGCTTTCGCTCAATTTGAGGGTAGCATCGAGTTTAAAATGGAAACTAAAAAAGACACTACTACTAATATTTATTACGTAAAAGGTGATCATGTTAAATTAGACCAACTTGGTAAAAAAACAGGAAAAGTTGAAGGAAGCTTTGTTTTCGACATGAGTAATAAACAAATTAAGTTTGTAAACCCTGCGCGTAAAGTATGGGGTGAACATAAATCAGAAACTCCTCCTGTAATAAAGGGAAAATGTGAAACAACTAAAACAAAAAACACTAAAACGTTTTTAGGAAAAAAGTGTACTGAATACGTTGTAAAAAACACAGAAGAAAACACTCAAATTAGCTATTGGATTACAAGCGATAAATTTGATTTCTTTGTTCCTGTTGTGAAAATGTGGAATCGCAAAGACAAACAATCTATTTACTTTAACCAAATCAAAGATTTACCAAAAGGAGCAATGCCAATGGCTTCATACGAAACTACAATTGATGGTAAAGCTGTAAGTAAATTAGAAATGACAAAAATTGAAAAGAAAACGCTTGAATTAACTCAAGTTTCTGTTCCTGCTGATTACAAAAAGTTTGAGCAATAATATTTAATACCGCATAACAAAAAAACCTACTCGATTGAGTAGGTTTTTTTGTTTAAGGACTAATCATATTGTTCCTACCAAATCCGCCAATCGTTACTTAAATTTTCAGAACGAGATGTTGGCTTTTGTTTTCCGCCCGTTAATCGTTGCACCTCTAACTGAAGGTATTTTTGTAATTCGCTTACCATAATTTTTTTATCGTGATTGTAATCCGCTTTTAATTCTTTAAGTCCTTTTAGCAAACAATATGTAAATACTCCATTGTTCCACTGAGCACCTTCCATTGCATACTCGGCGCCTCCGGCTGATGAAATCACTACTGTACCATTTCCCTTTCTGATATCGGTAAACAACTCTTTCATCATTTCAAAGCTGTTATTTAACCCTATACGCTTAACTGAAGTTCCAGTGATACTCCTAAATTTAACATCGCCTTCCTCCTTTGTAACATTACTTGTGTTTGCAACCAACATCACTTCCTCTTTATCTACTTCTCCGCTATGACAGGCATCTATTAATAATAATTTGTTTAGTGAGGCAATTCCGTTAAGCATATCTTCCAGTTTTTCGTACGCCAAACCGTTTTGTTCTGGTTTACTAAAATCCATATCATGATTGGCTAAGTAGTAATTTAAATTTGCATCTAACACACCATGTCCAGCAACAAAAACAACAACATGGTCATTAATTGTTGCTTTTTCTAAAAACGATTTAATTTTCATTTCATTAGTGAGTGTAGCCGATTCGTTGTTAAGAATTAACTCATTCACGTTTTTAAAAAGTGTGTCCTGCTTAAATAGACTCAACATGTTTTCGGCATCTTTTGATGCGTAATTTAAATTGAATTTCTTATCACTGTATTTCGAAACACCAATCGTAACCATATAAAGAGAAGGTTTCCCAACTTCCTTGGTGTTTAATATTTCAAATGTTTCGGCAATAGATTCAGCCCCTGCTTCGTTCATTACAGAAACTTCGATTTTATTTTTGCCTGATGCTAATTGTATTTTAATTTCTTCAGCAATTGCATTGGTTTTTTTCTCCTTCACGGAAATTCCATTTACTCCACCCATTGGAATCCCATTTACTCGAACAAACATCCTATCGAGCTTAAACTTATCATCGGTTGCACTTATACTTAAATTAATAGATTCCGCTATAGTATTAGGAGGCAAGGACGCATGGTTTTTTATCTCTACAACAGGCAAATGCATTTCACCTGATAGTTGCTCTTCGGTAAAACCCATTTTCTTAATTCGCTTTTCATGTGCGTATTTATATGATTTTTCCAATTCAATATTTGTTGAGCCAATACGCTGCATAATAATATCAGGGCGATTAAATTTTAAATCAAATTGTTCAAAAGGATATACTTTCATGTCTTTTACAAAGTGAATGTATTTAGTTGCTCCTTTGGTGCAATAGTAATATTGGTCGGGAGTAACAATTGCATAATCATCTTCCCCAATATCTACCATAGTTAATATTTCTTTTCCAGTTTCTAAATCCCATAGTTTTTTTGTTCCGTCGTAAGAAGCAGAAAGTAAACGTTTATTATCTTCACTAAAAGCAACAGAAAAAACGTAGGCATTGTGGCCTTGTAAAGTATGTATCAATTTTCCATCAGTGAAAGAATGAATCAAAATTGTATTGCCTTGATTAGTTGCAAACGCAATCATTGTTTCATTAGCATTCACTTCGTGTGCGCTGCTCATTTGACCTTTAAAAACAATTGATTTAACAAGTTTACCACTTGGTAATTCCCACACATTTAATTTTTGCCTAACCCATCCACTATCAATTGAATTATTAAAAATATATTTTTTGTTTAGACTTTGCCCTATGATATATCCCGAGCTCCATCCTTGCAACTTCATTTTCCCAAAAGTTTTCTTCTTAATATTATATGTTTTAAAAGTACTGTCGCCGCCATACATGCTTGTATACTCCTTTAAAAACAAGTCTTGTGAGCCCGGCATAAAATAACTATCACCAGAAATAAAACTTGCATCCTTACTTTTCTTAGTGATATTATTTAATATCACTTCATAGTTTGCCCCGCCCCATGATTCTTTCTCACTAACTTTAATATCGGCTTTATATTCAAATGTCACAAACTGCTCAGCATTTTCGCTAATACCAGAAATTATTTTTTTATTTGAAGAAACAGAACTCGAATCGATTTCCTTCAGTGAATCCATGTTTGCGATTTTCACAACACGTTTTGTTCCTGTGCCATCATAAATATCGCAAACTATTTTTTTATAATCCTTTGTTGGATAAAAAGCAATAACATGCCCTTTAATTGCATCGTGTACATTTGGAAAATCCCATATTCTAACACCCCCCATTCCGCATGTTACTGGAGTGTGTGCCTTGGGTAAAAAGGCCACTGAAAAAGGCGTGTAAGCAGTACTTTGTAATTCACAAACAGTTTTCCCCGTTTCAAAATCATATATTTTTGAACCAACAAAAACATACTTCGAATCATTAGTTATCGCAGAAAAACCATAGGTTGTGCTATCAGGCAATACAATTCGTTTTTCCGTTGTTTTATTTTTTATAATAAGTCGGTAATGATCAAACTTCCATTTATCGCGCGTAATAAAGTGTTCGAATAGTATTTGGTGAATACCATCCGGTGCTGTTTCTGTTATGGTTTTTTTATCTATTGATAAATTCGTTGCTGATCTAAACATTCGTGCAACATGCATCTTTGCATAATCATAAGGCACATCACTTCTAATGTAAGTCATGTTTTTCGTGTTTAAATCAAACTTCATTAAATCGTTAGAGTAAGTTAGATTTACCATTAATGAAAGATTATCTTCTGTAAACCAACATGAATCCGCCTTTGTAAGCAAGTTCTCCAATTTATACACTAAACTTCTGAGCTCTCTTCCCGTTTTAACATCCCATACTTTTATCACATCTGATGTGTGAACGGTGGCAATCATTCTTCCATCCTTACTAAACGAAGCTTCGTTTGGAAAACTATATCCTGCAGAAACTACCAACTCAGCAAATGAAGTTTGAGAGTAAAGATGGCTAGAAAAAACGGTCAAAATTATAAATGCACAAACATTTAAATGTTTCGAAATAGTAATTGCAATATTCTTCATTGTATATAATGGATTGTAATATAAATTTAATTGAAACAAATAAAAAAAGCCAAGATTTAAAAAATAAATCTTGGCTTTCATTAATCTTCCTTCAGCTTACAGTAATTCGTTAGCAAGATTTGCTAACTCGCTACGCTCACCTCTTTCTAAAGTAATATGTGCATACAATGGTTTATCCGCAATTTTATCTATTAAATAAGAAAGTCCATTACTTTGCGCATCTAAGTATGGCGTATCAATTTGATGAACATCGCCTGTAAACACTATTTTAGTGTTTTCCCCTGCACGAGTAATAATTGTTTTTACTTCATGAGGCGTTAAGTTTTGTGCTTCATCAACAATAAAAAATACATTACTTAAACTTCTTCCACGTATGTAAGCTAAAGGACAAACAACTAATTTTTCTTTCTCCACCATTTCATCGATTTGCTTGTATTCCTTTTCTTTTTCGCTAAATTGATTCTTAATGAATTTTAAATTATCCCAAAGCGGCTCCATGTAAGGGTTTAACTTTGATTTAATATCTCCAGGTAAGTACCCAATATCCTTATTACTTAAAGGTACAATTGGACGCGCTAAATAAATTTGATGAAAATCCCTTCTTTGCTCTAATGCTCCAGCTAATGACAATAAGGTTTTACCTGTACCTGCAACACCTTGTATCGTTACTAGTTTAATATTCGGATTCATGATAGCATCCAATGCAAATGCTTGCTCTGCATTTTTTGGCATTACACCAAATGTTGCAGCTTTATGAACACGACGTAATGTTGAAGTCTCCGAATCAAAAGTTGCCAACACTGATTTTTGTGCATTCTTTAAGATAAAGAAATGATTTGCAACAGGCTTCATTTTTTTGTGAGTTGCTTCAATTGCAACTGCCCCTTGTTCGTATATCGCATCAATTGCATCTACAGAAACTTTATCAATTACCGTGCGACCTGTATAAAGTTCGTCAACATGTTTAATTTTTCCTGTTTCATAATCTTCTGCAACTAAATTAAGTGACTTTGCTTTTAAACGTAGGTTAATATCCTTTGTAACAAGTACAACTTTTCTACCTGGATTATGCTCCGCAACAATTAAAGCGCAATTCAAAATTTTATGATCAGCCTTACGTTCGCCAAATATTTTTTCAGAATCGATTTTGCTATTGTAGTTCATTTCAATTTTGAACATACCATGGCCTTTGCCATTAATGTTTGTCCACTCTTGTAAGGAGTGATTGCCCGACAATTTATCTAAATAACGAGAGAACTCTCTTGCAGCAAAATTCTTACTATCATTCCCCTTTTTAAAATTATCTAACTCCTCAAGCACCGTAATTGGAATGACCACGTCGTGTTCCTTAAAGTTTTTAATTGCAGTGTGATCATAAATAATCACTGAGGTATCGAGTACAAATATTTTTTTTGCACTTTCAGAAGCTGTTGTTTTAGTTTGCCTTTTAGCCATAAAATGAAAGTTAATTATGTAATTCTAAACTACATTCAAAATAGGCATTAAAAACTACTTTTGCAAATAGAAATTAACAACTCTATGTTTACACCCTATAATTCTAAAAAATTTGAATGAAACACAATAAAAGCTTAATTTTAGCGTATTAAATTGCTATGAAAACGAGTAAAATCAAACATTTTATATTCCTTTGCTTTTTTGCCATTCAATATACGAATGCTCAGAATGCGTTAAAGATGTTTGAGTGGCGAGATCATCTATCTTATAACAGAGCTTATTCGATTGCTGAATACGACAATAAAATTTATTGTGCAGTTACAATTCCCGACCCAGGAAACGATCCGTTTTACAAACAAACAAATCAAGGTATTTATTATTTCGATAAAAACACTTCTTCTTACGAGCACCTATCAAAAGTTAATGGTCTTTCTGATACAGATCCAATCTTACTAAAAACCAACAATTACAACAATACACTGTTTATTGGTTACGAAAATAGTAATATCGATATATTAAAAAATGGGGCAGTAATAAACATTTCCGATTTAAAAAGAAAACAAATAATAGGCAGTAAAAAAATAAATGCAGTTACATTTAAAAACAATTTAGCCTATGTTAGCACTGCACTTGGCATTATTGTAATTGATACTGATATTGGAGAGATAAAAGATAGTTATATCATCGGAGCAGGAGGAACCTTTCTAAATATATATGATTGTGCTTTATCAAACACTAAAATATTTGCAGCCACTTCAACAGGAATTTATACTGCCAATTTAAACTCAAGCAATCTTTCTAACTTTCAAGAGTGGACTTTAGAATCTTCTTTACCTTCTGGGCCTTACAATACAATTGTTAATTTTAAAGGAACCATAATTACTAATTTTTCTAAATACATTCAATCCAACCAAGCTACTTTAACACAAGACACGCTTTATACTTATAACGGGAGTACATGGATAAAATATCCACATAAATTACACAACCAATATAGCTATACGGTTTCAAAAATCATCGCAGATGACGCGAAAAATAGAATTGCCTTTTTAGACCCCTATAATATTGAGGTTAGAGACGATATAGGAAATTTTTACAGTAAAATATGGTCTTATACCACAACAACTTATTTAGCAGAACAAGACTTGGTTTTTGATGCAGACCTTAATTATTATTGGGTAGCAGATAGAAACTTGGGGCTCATAAAGTGCAAGGTAAATTCTGTTTCTTCAACACCTCTTGATTTTCAAAAATACAAGCCCAATTCGCCTAATACCTTTATGGCAAACGATATAAAAGTAATTAATAATAAATTAATTGTTGCTCCTGTATATTTAACCGATTACCCAATCTCTTTATACGCTCAAGAAGGGATTTATATTTTAGAAAATGAAGAATGGAGGCATGACAAAAAAGTTTTAGGTGGCCCTTACTTTGATATAAACAGTGTTGCCGTAGACCCTAAAGATGAAAATCATTTTTTTGCTGGAAGTTATGGCGGCGGGGTTTTCGAATACTTAAACGATAGTATGATCAATGTATTTAACTGCACTAATTCTCCTTTACCACTTGCTCAAGGAAGTTCTGGCTCAGACACTCGTGTTACTTGTGTTGAAACAGACTCTGATGGTAATTTGTGGGTTGCATCCGCTCACACAAATAAAATCATTACTGCAAGAGGTGTTGATGGAACATGGCATTCATTAAGTTTTGCGAATTCCTTTATTAAATCCGAGCAACTTATCGTTGATAAAACAAATCAAGTTTGGGTAACCACGCTTAATCCATCTATAGTAGTTTATAAGCATGATGGCAGTTTTTCTGCGCCATCAACTGCAAACACATTCACCATAACAACCGCGGATGCTGAAGGGCAAATAAATGCAGCGATAATTTATTGTATACAAGAGGACAATGAAGGTGATATTTGGATTGGAACCAACAAAGGCATTTATGTTATTTATGATCCTGAAAACGTTGCAGAAAAAGGCGGAGTAAACGCGCAACAAATTTTTATTGAAGAAGAAGGTGCAACTAAAATTTTGTTCGAAACGGAAGATGTGAAATGTATTGCGATTGATGGAGCAAATAATAAATGGGTTGGTACTGGCAAAAACGGTGTGTTTTGTATTTCGCCTGATGGCCAAAAAGAATTATTTCATTTCACCAAAGAAAACAGTCCATTGTTTTCGAATTCGATTATAGAAATTGCTCTTAACCAAAAAACAGGAGAGGTGTTTATTACTACTGATAAAGGCCTTATTTCTTTTCAAAACACTATCCTTGAAGGAAATGAAAAGTTTGAAGATGTTTATGCTTATCCAAATCCTGTAAAATCAAGTTATACTGGTCCAGTAATGATAAAAGGACTTATTGATAAATCAAGCATGAAAATTACAGATGTTGCAGGTAACATGGTTTACGAAGCAACAGTTGAAGGCGGACAAGCGGTTTGGTACGCTAAAAATTTTAAAGGAGAACGTGTTGCAAGTGGAGTTTATTTAGTTATGTGTGCAACTTCTGATGGAGCTCAAAAAAAAGTAACTAAAATTTTAGTTCTTAACTAAAGAATAAAAACTTAACTAAAGTAACCATACCTGTTACTAAAATTAAACCCAACACAATAAACTTAAATTGTGTTTCCGAAATTTTTTCAAGAATTTTCTTACCAATAAAAGTTCCAATTATACCTACTACTAATAAAATGGGGATTAAATATAAATCATCTTTATGCACATACCCATTTACAAAATAAATCACACCCCTACTCGCATCAATTGCTAAATCTATAATTGCAGATGTAACAATAAACACTTCCATTCGCATATTAAAAGCTGCCAATACCAAACCTCTAATTGCCCCGCCTGTTCCCAAAAGCCCAGCAACAAAACCAGAGGTTATGCCCCCACTAATTGCGTTAAAGGAAGTGGGTTCTATTTTAAAATTTCTGAATATGATAAGAAAGCTACTTAAGGCAATTAAGAAAATGGCTAAGGAAATTTCGAGCAATTTTGAATCAATATATTTTGTTAGAAAAGCGCCTGCAATTACAAATAATACAGCTGGAATACCCATCTTTATTATCATTACCTTATCGAAACCCTTCTTAAACATGGCAATTTTAGTGATGTTACTAGCTAAATGAAAAACTGCAGTAACGCCTAGAACGGAATGAAAATCAAGAAAAAAACCTGCAATGGGAACAAAAAATAAGGATGAACCAAAACCACCAACTGTGCCAAGTACTTCTGCCAACAAAGCCAACAGAATAAAATATAACAAATTATCCATCATACAATGAACTACAAAGTTCGTCAATTTGTCATTAGGAAGCTAATTAAATCCTTTATAAACTGCCCATTTCGTTAATATTTAGTTGAAATTAGCTGAGGATTGTTTTACAAATATTCGTACTTTCAAAGTCTCTAAATTTGGTAGGTGAACCCATTAAAAAAACTTGCAGGACAAACAGCAATTTATGGCTTAAGCACCATAGTACCCAGGTTCTTAAACTACCTTCTCACTCCTCTACTTACTTATATTTTTGATAAACCCGTTGATTTTGGTGTAAACACAGTGATATATTCATATATCTCCTTTATCAACATTATTTTTACTTATGGCATGGAGACGGCATTTTTTAATTTTGCCAGTAAATCCGAAAACAAAAATACAGTTTATAGCACTGCTCTTATTTCAATTTTAGCGAGTACTGCTTCACTATCGCTTATCCTTCTGCTTTTTTCAAGTCAACTCGCCAGTTTAACTAATTTTAGCGACCATACTAATTTTATTGTTTGGTCTATTTTAATTGTTGGTACGGATGCATTGATGGCCATTCCCTTTGCTAGATTAAGATTAAACAACAATGCAAAAAAATTCGCTGCAATTAAAATGGCAAATGTTTTTTTAAATGTTTTCCTAAATGTGTTTTATTTTGTTATTTGTAAAAATGCTTATGAAGCTAATTTAGCTACAGGCGAAGAGAGTATCTTTGCAAGCCTATATAATCCAGAAATTGGGATTGGTTATTCTTTTCTTGCCAACCTAATTGCCAATTTAGTTTCATTGTTACTGTTAGCCAAAGAGTTTACAGGTTTCGAATATAAATTTGATAAGTTACTTTGGAAAAAAATGCTTCTCTATGCTTTGCCATTGTTAATAGTTGGTTTAGCAGGGATGATAAATGAAACTTTTGATAGACTTATTTTAGAATATTTACTTCCAAAAAATATAGGCCTTCACGAAGTTGGTGTTTATGGCGCTTGTTATAAGATTTCGATTTTAATGACCATTTTTATTCAAGCATTTAGATATGCCGCAGAGCCATTTTTCTTTAATAATGAAAGCAATACTGATTCAAAAAAAATGAACGCTTTAGTGATGAAGTATTTTGTTATTGGTTGTTCACTGATTTTTTTAGGAACCATGATGAATTTAAGTTGGATTCAAAAATTTGTTAGTGAACCTTACCGCGTTGGAATTCATGTTGTGCCAATATTACTAATAGCGAATCTGTTTTTAGGAATCTATTACAATCTTTCTATTTGGTATAAACTTACTGGACAAACTAAGTTTGGCGCGCTTATAACAATTGTTGGGGCTACAGTAACTTTGGTCATCAATTTTGTGTTTATCCCAAGATACAGTTACACCGCTTCTGCCTGGGCAACTTTGCTTTCATATGGTTTAATGATGATTATTTCTTACTTTTTGGGGAAAAAATTCTACCCGGTAAAATATAATCTAAAAAATATCTTCTTTTTCTTTTCAATCGCTTTATTATTCTACTTTATCTCATTAAGCTACAAAGGTTCAGTATCAACAAGTGTTGAACTTATTATAAATAATGTTTTTGTTCTATTGTATTGTTTTATTTTTTACAAATTTGAATTGCCTAACTTAAAAAAAGCAAAGTAAATGACTATTAAAATCATTAATCACAGCTCACATGATTTACCTCATTATGCTACTGAGCAATCTGCGGGCATGGACCTAAGAGCTAACTTAACTGAAAGTATTGAGTTAAAGCCATTGCAAAGAACCTTAGTTCCAACTGGTTTATTTATGGAACTTACTAAAGGTTATGAAGCGCAAATAAGGCCAAGAAGTGGTTTAGCATTTAAAAATGGGGTAACCGTTTTAAACTCCCCAGGTACAATTGACGCAGATTACCGAGGCGAAATAAAAGTACTATTAGTAAATTTATCTAACGAACCATTTGTAATTAATAACGGAGAACGTATTGCACAAATGGTAATTGCAAAACACGAAACCATTAAATGGGAACTAGTGCAATCACTTGAAGAAAGTGAAAGAAGTGCTGGTGGATTTGGAAGTACGGGGACTAAATAATCTTGCATTCTTTTTTCCAATGACTTTTATTCTTAATCATATTACTAATTTCAACGGAATACTTATTTGGTATACTCGAAGTGGCGGAGGTAAAATATCAGAAGAACAAAGGAGAATTCTCAATATAATTATCGTCAGTTTTTTTGTTTTGTGGTTATTATGGGGATTGATTGTATTAATTCGTTACTACTTGATAAGGCAACTTGTACAAAAAAAGATGAGATGGAGCCATGACAGAGATGCCTTTTGGAATTATGATAAAATAATTAAATCCGCTGAACAAGCCTACATTAAAGCCCAACTCTTTTTAAATTCAACTAAATATGAATCTCTTCCTTTCCTTAATCCACATGCGAAAGCGAGGTTAAGACTTATTAAAAAGAGAATTAAGAGCGAACATGATTTATTATTCCCAAACTCATTCATTGTTTCATTTATTGATAAAATCGGGCATGAATTTGACGAGGTAAGTGTTTATCTTGAAATCAATAACAAAAACTCTAATCAAACTTATAAAGAACTACTTGTTTTAAAAAGAGAAGAAGAAGATTTAATCATAAAAGATATTATTCGAAATCCAACCATTTACATGATTGCACATGCAAGGTCAATCGTAAAAAAAACTTAATTTTACACCCATGAAAACAGTTGACAATTTTAATTTCTCAGGCAAACGTGTTGTAATGCGCGTTGATTTTAATGTTCCTTTAAACGAACAATTTGCAGTAACCGATGATACACGTATTCGTGCTGCATTGCCAACCATTAAAAAAATACTTGCTGATGGCGGCTCATTAGTTTTAATGTCGCATCTTGGGCGCCCAAAAGAGGGTCCAACAAATAAATATTCGTTACAGCACATTGTTGCCGACTTAACAAAAACCATTGGTGTTGAAGTAAAATTTGCAAACGATTGCATTTCAGAAGAGGCTTTTAAAATGTCTTCATCCTTATTAGCGGGGCAAGTTTTATTATTGGAAAATCTTCGCTTCTACAAAGAAGAAGAAAAAGGTGACGTGGCCTTTGCAGAAAAATTAAGCAAGCATGGAAACTTCTATGTAAATGATGCTTTTGGAACAGCGCATCGTGCACATGCTTCAACAACTATTATTGCTCAATTTTTTGATAGTAATAGTAAATGTTTTGGTTATGTGATGGCAGGTGAAGTTGCAAGCATAAACAAAGTGCTTACTCAAAGCGAAAAACCATTTACTGCAATCATAGGCGGGGCAAAAGTTTCGGATAAAATTATGATTATTGAGCAATTGCTTAATAAAGCAAACAACATTATTATTGGTGGTGGTATGGCTTTTACTTTTGTTAAAGCAGTTGGTGGACAAATAGGTAAATCACTTTGCGAAGATGATCGTTTAGAAGTAGCGAAAGATTTATTAATAAAAGCAAAAGCAAAAGGAGTTAACCTTTACATTCCTACGGACGCAATTGTTGCTGACAATTTTGCAAATGATGCAAACAAAAAAGAATGTAAAATTGATGCAATTCCTAATGGTTGGATGGGATTAGATATTGGCGCAGAAACTATACAAAAATACAGTGAAGTAATTGCGGCATCAAAAACCATTTTATGGAATGGTCCGATGGGTGTTTTTGAAATGAGTAGTTTTGAAGCAGGAACAAAAGCAGTTGCCGATAGTATTGTAACAGCTACATCAAAAGGAGCTTTTTCTTTAATTGGTGGTGGCGACTCAGTTGCAGCAATTAACAAATATAATTTAGCTTCAAAAGTCAGTTACGTAAGCACTGGTGGCGGCGCTTTACTTGAATACATTGAACAAGGAACACTTCCTGGAGTTAAAGCAATAGCAGAATAATTTCTCCTCTTTTTTAGAAAGCACCAAACAAATCAATTACCTTTGTTTGGTGCTTTCGTCTTTTATAAAAAATATAGAATCAAAACAACTCTTCACTAAAAACCACAAATTATTGTTGGGTGTTAGTGGAGGAAAAGATTCTATGGCACTTGCCGACTTATTATTAAAAGCAGGTTATAATTTTTCTGTTGCTCATTGTAATTTTTGTTTGCGAAAAGAAGAAGCAGATTTGGAAGAAGCATTTGTTGTTTCTTATTTTCAAGAAAAAAATATTCCAGTTTTTTCAATTCGATTCAATACGCAAGAGCATGCTGATGCTAACAAACAATCTATACAAATGGCAGCGCGCGAATTGCGTTATAATTGGTTTAAGGAATTAAAAACCGAACATCAATTCGATTATATTGTAACGGCACATCACCTAAACGATAACATCGAAACGTTTTTTATAAATGTTTTACGAGGTGCCGGAATTAACGGATTAAAAGGCGTTCCAGAAAAAACGGAAACGATTGTGCGCCCTTTGTTATTTGCGAGTTCAGAGCAAATAAAAGAATACATTACTAGAAACAATTTGAAATACAAAGAAGATAGTAGCAATAGTGAAGTTAAATATCTTCGTAACAAATTACGTCACGAGCTTGTTCCATTGCTAAAAGAAATAAATCCAAAACTGGAAGAAACATTTAGCAAGGAGTTTAATTATTTCAGAGAAGCGAATAATTTAATTGAAGAAACTATTGCCAAAGAAATTGAAAATATATCTTCGAACACAAACAATGAAGTTTCTTATGAAATAAAAAAAGTGCTGGACAGTTCCCATATTGGATTACTGCTTCATTACATTTTAAAACAATACTCTTTTGATTCATCAATCGAAACACAAGTTCTAGAGGCAATTAAAGCGGGGCAATCAGGTAAATTATTCATGAGTAAAACGCACACTTGCTTAGTTGATAGAGAATCGATTATTATTAAAGAAAATAACAACACAAATATATTGCTATCATACACAATAGAAAAAAACACAAAGTCTATTTCCGAACCACTTAATTTACATTTCGAAATAGTTGATGAAGCAAAAATAATTGTGGAAGATAATTTAGTGTGCTTGGATTTTGAAAAATTATCATTTCCCTTGCAAATCAGAAAATGGCAAGAAGGCGACAGCTTTCAGCCGCTAGGGATGCAAGGAACAAAAAAATTGAGCGACTTTTTCATCAACCAAAAATATACACTCTTTCAAAAAGAAGAACAATGGTTACTTACTTCTAAAAATGAAATCGTTTGGATTATTGGCAAAAGAATTGACAATCGATTTAAAGTTACAGAAACAACCAAACAAACATTGATATTAAAACTGAATGTCTAGTGGTCATTTAATATTTGAAGAAAAACAATATTTGGGTCATAATAAATTTTCTATTATGATTCGAATGGGCCTTGCTCTGTTTTGCTTTATTGGATATTACTGGAGCGAAAATCCTAAGCCAGTAGAAGTTTCAGGGATTTATATTGCACCTTATCCAGTAAGTAATATTCCACAATCGGGGCAATTATTTTTTATTTTGGGGATGTTGATTTTATTTATTTCGTCTTTATTGGTATTTGTGCTTCACATCAAAACACGGGTTTATGAACACTACATTCTTTTAGATGGGTTTTGGAATGCCCGCCGTGTGAAAATTGATTTGCGTAACATACATACCGTAAAGAAAATGCGCTACAAAAAAAACAGTTTACGCCGTCCAGTTTATAATTTACATGTTAGAGGAATTATCAAGTTTTTCACTACAGGGCACGAATTTGTTGAACTTCGCGACAAGGACGGTTTGGTTTATCGCATTGGCTCACAAAGGGCTGCTGAGTTGGCTAAAACAATTGGCAAACTTTTAAATAATTTTTAATTTTTTTTGAAACTTATTCTCTAGATTTGGTGTATAATTATATTACATCAAAAAACTGTCATTTTATGGAAACAACTCAATACCAATTAATCGATAAGGAAGCAGTAGCTAACTTAAATTTTCCTGAAAACGACGTCCTAACAACTGCTGAAAGTATGGCGGAACGTGCAAATGATTTAAAAACAGCAATGACTTTAGGGAATTTAGAACACACTAAAATTCGTATTTATTTTGAAGACGATAAATCATTAAAAGTTGTAGACACTACTGTTTGGGGCATTACCGACAAACGAGTAATTTTAAAACAAGGCTTGGTTATTCCAATTAACCGTGTGCACAAAGTAAAATTCTAATCGTTTTCTTAAACAAAATGAAGAACTTCTTTTTATCTCTTTTTCTTTTAATCACCATTTCTTCTTATTCACAAGTAAACTTTAATCCAGTAACATGGGATTTGAGTTTTGAAGCTATTAATGATAAAGAAGGTTTTATTGTGCTAAAAGCTACCATAGAAGACAAGTGGCACATTTATTCTCAGAAACAAAACGGAGATGGGCCAATACCAACCTCGTTTAAATTTAGTAATTCAAAAGCATTTGTAGCTGTTGACAGCACAATGGAGCCTAATGCAGAAAAAATTTATTCAGAAGTTTTTGGCACGGATGTAATTTCCTTTTCGAAAGAAGTTGTATTCAAACAAAAAATACAACGTAAAAACAAAAAGGAATTCGAAATAAAGGGAGAATTAGAATACATGGCTTGCAATGATAATTCTTGCCTACCTCCAAAAACAATTCCTTTCATTATAACTGTTCCTATTTCTTCAACAGCAAAAACAAAATAATCTACACTTATGGCATTAATTAAAGCAGTAAAAGGTATTAGTCCTGTATTTGGAGAAAATTGTTTTTTAGCAGAAAACTCAACCGTTGTTGGAGATGTGGTAATGGGAAACGATTGCAGCGTTTGGTTTAATGCGGTTGTAAGAGGCGATGTTAACTCTATTAGAATTGGCAACAAAGTAAATATACAAGACGGGGCAGTTCTGCATTGCACCTACGAAAAGACCAAAGTCCATTTAGGCAATAATGTTTCAATTGGACACAACGCTATCGTTCATGGTTGCACCATTCATGATAATGTGTTAGTTGGAATGGGTGCCATTGTAATGGACAATGTAGAAATTGGTTCAAACACTATAATTGCTGCAGGAGCAGTTGTTTTAGAAGGCACAAAAGTAGAAAGTGGTAGTATTTATGCAGGTGTGCCCGCAAAAAAAGTTAAGGATATAAATCAAGAATTAATTAATGGAGAAATAGACCGAATAGCCAATAATTACCTCATGTATTCGAGCTGGTTTAAAGAATAACAGCTGTTTTGGCCGAATAACTTCATTATCCACTGAATTTTAAGCAATTAGATTAACATAATTAGCCCTTTTTCGAGTTTTTCATCAAAATAATCCCTATCTTTGCAGCTTAAAATCGATTATCATGAATTCCATTTTATTGGGTATTTTAGGAATGGGCGGTACAGAATTGACCGTTATTGTAATTATTATATTATTAATGTTTGGTGGAAAAAAAATTCCAGAACTTATGCGTGGATTAGGAAAAGGCATGAAGGAGTTTAAAGATGCATCTAAAGGTGTAGAAAGCAACCCATCTGACATAGAAAAAAAATAATTCCTATCTAATTGTGTATTCTTTCAAGAACATTTCATCACTTCAGGCTGATTTGAAAAATGGTTCTATTACCTGTACTCAGGTAGTAAATGAACTTTTTGAGCAAATCGAAAAATCAAAAAACCTCAACGCTTATATAGAAGTTTTTACTGAGAGCGCTAAGCAACAAGCTTTAGCAATTGATGCAAAAATAAAAAGTGGAACACATGGTAAACTTGCAGGTGTTGTTATTGCATTAAAAGATAACATTGCTTACAAAGGGCATAAAGTTTCTGCTTCATCTAAAATACTTGAAAACTTTACTTCTCTTTACAATGCAACTGTTGTTGAGCGTTTGTTAGCTGAAGATGCAATATTAATTGGTAGAACAAATTGCGACGAATTTGCAATGGGTTCATCCAACGAAAACTCTGCATTTGGAAAGGTTTTAAACCCAGTTAACACAAACACTGTTCCTGGCGGCTCATCAGGTGGTTCTGCTGCTGTAATGGCTGCAAATCTTTGTCATGTAGCTTTAGGAAGTGACACGGGAGGTTCTATTCGTCAACCTGCATCATTTTGTGGAGTTGTTGGAGTAAAACCAACTTATGGTCGTGTTTCACGTTGGGGATTATTAGCTTATGCTTCTTCTTTTGATCAAATTGGTCCTTTAACAAAAACTGTTGAAGACGCTGCTTTGGTTATGGAAGTGATTGCAGGTAATGATGAGAATGATAGTACATCTTCTTCAAAAGAAGTTTCAAAATATACAACGCAACTAAACGATTCGATAAAAGGAACAAAGGTTGCGTATTTAAAAGACTGTATGGAAAGCAGTGGTTTAAATCCGGAAGTTAAAACACGTATGGAAGAAACAATTGAAAAATTGAAAGGTGAAGGCGTAACAGTTGAAGGCGTTGATTTTCCATATTTAGATTATTTAGTCCCTGCATATTATGTTTTAACTACTGCAGAAGCTTCATCAAATTTATCTCGTTACGATGGCGTTCACTATGGCTACAGAAGTCCTAATGCTACTGACTTAGAAAGTACTTATAAAAAATCAAGGGCAGAAGGTTTTGGTAAAGAAGTAAAGCGTAGAATTATGCTTGGAACGTTTGTTTTAAGTGCAGGTTACTATGATGCTTATTATTCAAAAGCACAAAAAGTAAGAAGATTGTTGCGTGATAAAACATTAGAAATTTTATCGAAATATGATTTTATTTTAACTCCTTCTACTCCAAGTGTTGCTTTCGAATTTGGAAAAAACAGCAAAGATCCAATTCAAATGTATTTAGAAGATATATTTACCGTACAAGCTAATTTAGTAGGTGTTCCGGCTATTTCAGTGCCTGTAGGAGTAAATAGTGCAAACATGCCAATTGGTGCTCAGTTAATGGCAAAACCTTTTGAAGAAGGAAAAATGCTTGCTATCTCTAAAGTAATTGAAGGGTTTAATAAATAATTGATTTTTACTTTCGAAAGAAAAAATAAAAATTAGTACCTTTAAATTATTAATTCAACTATTCACAAACTCAATAATTATAAAACATGTTATCTAAAAAAATTGAAGCTGCATTAAATGTTCAAATCGAACTTGAAGCAGCGAGCTCAAACACATACTTGGCAATGGCTTCTTGGGCCGAAGTACAAGGATTAACAGGCGTTGCAAACTTTTTATACGGACACTCAGATGAAGAGCGTATGCATTCTACTAAACTAATCAAGTTTGTAAACGAGCGTGGTGGACACGGAATTGTTCCTTCATTAAAAGCGCCAGCTGCAAAATACAAATCGGTAACGGATGTGTTTGAAGGTGTTTTAAAACATGAAGAAAGAGTTTCCCAATCAATTAACGAATTAGTTGATTTGTGTTTAAAAGAAAAAGATTATGCAACACACAACTTTTTACAGTGGTATGTTACTGAGCAAATTGAAGAAGAATCATTGGCAAGAACTAATGTAGATAAATTAAAAATGATGGGTGGAGAAAAAGCCGCATTGTATTTCTTTGATAGAGATATGGCTGCAATTGCTGCCCCAACTGCTTCTGCAGAAAAACCAGCAAAATAATTTTAGCGCAAAACATAATTAAAACCTCAAGCTTAAAAGCTTGAGGTTTTTTTATTGCATCAAGATTATTTCTACCTTTATAAAAACAAAAAACATGTTTACAAAAATTGAGCACATAGGTATTGCAGTAAAAGATTTACAAAAATCAAACGAATTGTTTTCTAAACTATTTGGTAAAGATCATTACAAAATAGAAAAGGTAGAAAGCGAACACGTATCTACTTCTTTTTTTATGCTCGGCGATACAAAAATTGAATTACTAGAAGCTTCATCTCCCGATTCAGCAATTTCAAAATTTATAGAGAAAAAAGGGGAAGGAATTCACCACATAGCTTATGCAGTTGATAATGTTGTAGAAGAAATGAAACGCCTAGAGAATGAAGGCTTTGAGCTTCTTAATAAAGAACCTAAAAAAGGCGCTGACAATAAATTGATTTGTTTCCTTCATCCAAAAAGCACCAATGGAATATTGGTAGAGCTTTGCCAAGAAATCAAATAACACTTATTGCAATTATAAATAGATTTATATAAAAAAACCCGAGAATTAATCTCGGGTTTTTAAGTACTAATTAATTTTTATTATTTATTTCCTTTTGTAATAATTATTTTACCTATTGTCAATTTACTAGTTGCAGTAGGATTTCCTTCTTTTCCTTTATTTACTCTGTATAAATAAGCTCCTTCTTGTAGGTCGCTTAAATCAATTGAATAAACATCTTGTTTGATTTCAAAAGTAACAGTTTTTACCTTTTGTCCAACCAAGTTAAATAAATCAACGCTAACATTCCCTTCCTCTTGATTATCAATTGATATAAACATTGAATTAGAAGCAAGGATTAGGATACACCTTAATATCAGCATCGTTTTTAGTAAGTGATTTTAATCCCACAGGATATATATTATCATAATGAACTTGAGCACTATCAGCAGATTCTTGTAAGTCGTTTAAATCATCGCCACAAATTAAAGCAAAAGCCACTTTAACAGAATCACCTGCATTTACATTAAATGGGCCTGTTGAAACTATATTTAATACATCTTCTCCATCTGCATCAGCCAAAACCAGCTTGCAAACGTGGAGTTGATAAGGCTGTGTACTTATCTGCTGTACTATAATAATTTCCTGCATCATTAATATCCAACCCACCAGCTCCACCAGCAGTATTATCAATTCCATAATGATTACCTGGTTCATTGTTTAATACTTTAATGCCTGCGTATTTACCATTTGTTCCACTAAACCAAGCGTAACCCATTTTTCTAGCTGCATCGTAATCCGCTTTGTTTTTAGCGTAATCAGTTGCTCCGTTTGATGGTCCAGGAATATCCCAATCAGAACCGATTCCTGCAAATAAATTAGTTAAAGCCGTTGCGCCTGTGTTCTTGATAAAATACTCAACAATAACATATTTTCTATTTCCTGGTGTACTCCAAGCATAAGCATTGTGTCTTACATTAACATTTTGCACTGGAGTAGCTGCCGCATCATCAAATACACCATGAACATCGAACTCAGAAACCACATCTGGGAATGCCTTATAAACATTTGTAACAGAAACAAAATCTGCATCAGATGTTGATCCATCTGCTCCACGCACTCTATCAGAAACAGCAGTTGCACTTGTGCCAATCATTAATCCACCTTCATACAACATTTGTGTTCCTAAGTACGTAAATCCTAAACCTTCAGTTGCACCATCTTGATTCCAACCAATTTTACTTTTACTTGTAATTGTTGTTTGAAGATCATTTATTCTCACATTAATGTAATCAACATTAGTTGTAACATTAATAAAATAACTAGTTGCATAAGAACCATCTTTAATTAATACTCTAAACGTAATTACTGTATTTAAAGGAGTTCCTGCATTAATTTTAAATTTGAAAGGGTCAGCATTATTGTTAGTTGATGCTAATGTGTTTAAAACACCCAATGTAGTAGTTGTATCAACAACCGTAACATTTGCACCATTTACTACAGCTTTAATAGATGCTGTTGTACCAGCTGATGTAGCTGCTAAATAATTCACGAACTCACCAGAAATATGCAATGTATCTCCAACTATAAAAGCCATGTCATTATTATCAACAACGTCTTCGTTTTGGAACACAACTGATGAGCCTTGAGGGTCAACTAAAGCGCGGAATGCATTTAAACGACCTGTTCCCATTTTATTTCTCCATAAAGTAGAAGACAAATAAGCTGATGCACCTGGTGTAATATTTGGATTAGTAGTTGCATTATAAATCGAATAATTATTATCAGTAGTTTGTTTTAAACGCTGACCAATTTGCATTGCTGTATAAGTTGGAAACTTTGATTTAACCAAAGCTGCAGCCCCAGCAGTAATAGGCGAAGCCATAGATGTACCATCCAAAGAAGAATATAAATTATTGTAGATAGTAGAATAAATATCATTTCCTGGTGTACAAATATCTACCGTATAATTATAATTTGAGAAAGATGCCTTTGAGTCATTAACTGAATTAGTGGCTGCAACAGAAAGAACATAAGTGTAAGCTGCTGGGTAAAAAGCGGCGTCGGCGCCATCATTTCCAGCAGCAGCAACAACTAATGCGTTTTTTGTTAGAGTTGCATAATCAATTACGTCTTGCCCAAAAGAACCTCCACCTGCACCGCCCCACGAACAATTAATAACACTAGCTCCATGATCAGCGGCATAAGTAATGCCTTCATAACCACCAATAATATAACCAGCACCACCAGCACCACGAGTATCGTTATCGGCAGCAGCTTTCACTATTAATAATTTACAATTAAAACCGATACCAGCTCCACCAATTCCATTATCGGATACTTCCGAAGCACAGCCTGACACATGCGAACCATGATTATTGTTTGCTCCTAAGCAGTTCGGATTATTGTCGCCAACTACAGCATTGTAATCTGCGCCTCCCATGTCCCAACCTTGATAATTATCAATGTATCCATCTCCATCATCATCTGTTCCGTTTACTGGATCAGCTGTGTTTTGATAAATATTAGCAGCCAAATCTGGGTGATCTAAATCACTCCACTATCAACAATTCCTATAACTGTATTAACATCTCCGCGAGAACCTCCTAAACTCAAATCCCATGCTTTATATGCACGAATACGTTTTAAGAAATTGTGTTGATCGTTAGTTGTGCTTGTAAGGGCTGAATCTGCTTTTGGGTCATTTGGTTCATAATCAGAAAGCTTATAGATATAATGAGGCTCAGCATAAGTTAGCGCGCCCGAAGCTAATAATTGATTAGCAGCAGTTTCAATATCAACAGAACCAGTATAAGTTAACTGATAAATCAATGATAAATCTGCATACTTTTGACCTAATTCATTTTTTTCCTTAACAGGTGGTTTATGATTTGGAAATTTCTTCTCCAATTTAGCAACCCCCAAATAATTTAATGCTAATTGCAAATCTGGATGTTGAATACTTGTTAAACCTGCTCCACCTCTAAACTGAGGACTTACCTTAAACACAATCGTTTTAGGTAAATAATCACTTTCGGTAATAGTGGCAGGCAATACAAATTTCTTAATCTTTTTATAAGGAGTTTTAGCTCCATTTTGCGCTGTAGCATCAACCGTTAGAAACATTCCAACGGCTAAACTTAAAGCGTACAAAGTTGTACTTTTCATTTTGGTTTGGTTTTAGTGTAGTAAATATAGCTTTTTAATACTGATATTCAAAGTTCAATAATAAGTATACTCTGCAATTATATTCATTATTTTTTACTAACGAGCAATTTTAATGATAAACGGCATAAAATATTTATTTATCGTAAACTACTTGTAATCAATCATATCGACAATTTGTTGGGGCTTTCCATCGATTATTTGATAGTAAACATGAACAAGACCATTTGTTAAAATTACATATTCAGCATTATGAACCAAATTATAACGCAAGGCTTGTTCTGCCACACTTTTATTGATTTTTACATTAGGCGCTTTGCATTCCGCTAAAACACAAATCTTTTTATCGATATTATAGATAATAACATCAGTGCGCTTTTGTGTTTTATTCAAAACTAAACCTGTTTCTAAAGAAAACAAACTCTTTGGATAATGCTTTTGATGAAAAAGATATGAAACCAAGTTTTGCCTCACCCACTCTTCTGGACTTAAATCAACAAATTTTTTCCTAATACCATCGAATATCATTAAACCTCCCTTGTCGTTTTTTTTAAAACGAAATTCATAATCAGGAAAATTTAATTTTGGTAACAATGCGTTTTAAGATTAACTTTGATAAGTATTACAAATGTAGCTATTATTAATTATTTCAAAATATACTTATGAAGACAAAAGAAGAAATCGTAAACAACTGGTTACCCCGCTACACAGGAAAAAAATTAGAAGACTTTGGCGAATACATATTACTTACCAATTTTGGTGGCTATGTGAAAATGTTTGCTGAGTGGAATAAAGTTGAAGTTGAAGGCCTTGACAGACCAATGCAATCAGCTACACATGGTAATATTACCATCATCAATTTTAGTATGGGAAGCGCAATGGCTGCAACCATTATGGATTTATTAACTGCTATTTCACCTAAAGCTGTATTGTTTTTAGGAAAATGTGGTGGATTAAAAAAGAAAAATCAAATTGGTGATTTTATTTTACCAATTGCAGCAATAAGAGGCGAAGGAACATCAAACGATTATTTACCTGTTGAAGTTCCTGCGTTACCATCATTTAATTTGCAAAAAGCGATTTCTTATACGATTCGTTTAAGCGGTTCTGATTATTGGACAGGAACTGTATTTACTACTAACCGCCGTGTGTGGGAACATGATGAGGAGTTTAAAGAACACCTTCGCAAAATGCGGGCAATGGCAATTGATATGGAAACAGCGACTATTTTTAGTGTTGGTTTTCATAACGAAATTCCAACAGGTGCTCTGCTTTTAGTGAGCGATCAACCTATGATTCCAGAAGGAGTTAAAACAGAAGAGAGCGACAAAAAAGTTTCGAGCCAATTTGTAGATGCACATTTACGCATTGGAATTGATTCATTAAAAGAATTACAAAACACAGGTATCTCTGTAAAACATCTTAAGTTTTAATTAGCATTTGATGAAAGAGTTTGATGAAATAATGACCAACTTAAAGCGTAAAATCTTTAAGCCGGTTTATTTTTTATGTGGTGAAGAACCATTTTACATTGATAAGATTAGCGATTTTATTGAGCACAATGTGTTGGATGAAAGTGAGCGCGAATTTAACCAAAGTGTTTTGTACGGAAGCGATTTGGATATGGCCGCTATAGTTGGCGCCGCTAAGCGTTTTCCAATGATGAGCGAATACCAAGTGGTTATTATTAAAGAAGCTCAGAACATAAAGGAATTTGCAAAAGCAGATAAAGATGAAAGCGAGAAAAAAACACCTGCACCTAATCTGTTTTTAAATTACGTAGAAAACTCTCAGCCTTCCACCATTTTAGTAATTTGTCTTAAATACAAAAAAATAGATAAGCGTACTGCACTTTACAAAGCATTACAAAAAAAGGCGGTTTATCTTGAATCAGATAAACTATACGACAATCAAATTCCAGCTTGGGTAAACGAATACATTAAAGAGAAAGGTTACAAAATAAATCCTCGTGCTTCGCAAATGCTTGCCGATTATTTAGGAAACGACCTTTCAAAAATTTCAAACGAGTTAGACAAGATGTTTATCAGTATCCCATCAGGGGCTGAAATTAGTATAGAACAGATACAAGAAAACATTGGAATTAGTAAAGATTTTAATGTGTTTGAATTGCAAGATGCACTTGCTAAAAAAGATGTTTTAAAAGCAAATCAAATCATTAATTATTTTGCAGCAAACCCTAAAGACAATCCAATTGTTTTGGTTTTAAGTAATTTGTATAACTACTTTAATAAAGTATTATTGTATCATTTTGTTGTTGACAAAAACAAATTTAGCGCAGCCAAAGAACTTGGTGTAAATCCTTTCTTTGTTGATGGATACCAACGCGCAGCAAATAACTTTGGCACTGCAAAATTGAAAATGATTTTTAGTTACTTACGCGAAGCCGATTTAAAATCGAAAGGAATTGATAATCCAAGCACAACACATGGCGAACTTTTAAAGGAATTGGTTTTTAAAATTCTTCATTAATATGTCAACTGAATACAAAATATTTTGTGCGGGCGAATTTATTTCTACAGCAAATAAATTAGCAGTAATAAATCCATACGATAATAAAGAGTTTGCACATACGTATCTTGCTGATGAGAACATTTTAATCTCTGCAATTGAAAAAGCATTGCAGGTTCAAAAAGAGTTAAAGGATTTGCCCAGCTTTAAAAAATTTGAAATTCTTCGTTACATATCTGAGCAATTAAAAAGTAAACGAGAAGAATTAGCCGAATTACTTTGTTTAGAAAGTGCAAAGCCAATAAAATATGCATTAGCTGAAATTGATCGTTCCGCACAAACATTTTTAATTGCTGCTGAAGAAAGTAAACGTTTGCCAAAAGAATACATATCACTAGATTGGACTCCAAACGGGGTAAACAAAGAAGGTATTATTAATTATTTTCCTGTTGGTTTAGTTGCAGGTATTGCCCCATTTAATTTCCCAATGAATTTAGCAGTGCATAAAATTGCGCCTGCCATTGCAAGTGGATGTCCTATTATTTTAAAGCCTGCAAGTAAAACTCCATTATCAACTTTAGCTTTAGCAAAAATTATTGCAGAAACTGATTTACCAAAAGGTAGCGTTTCTATTTTACCTTGCAATAGAATAGTAGCCGAATTATTAGTGCGCGATGAAAGAATAAAACTATTAAGTTTTACTGGCTCTCCTGAAATTGGTTGGAAAATGAAAGCCAATGCAGGAAAGAAAAAAATTGTGTTAGAACTTGGCGGAAACGCCGGAGTTATTGTTACAGAAAAAACAAACATCAGTCGCATCATTAAAAAATGTTTAGCTGGTGCATTTGCGTATAGCGGCCAAATTTGCATCCATGCGCAACGCTTTGTTGTTCATACAACTTTGTTTGATGAATTTGTTGAAGCATTAAAAAAAGAAACTCAAACTTTATCATCAGGAAACCCTTTAGATGCAACAACTGACTTTAGCGTAATGATTGATGAAGAAAACGCAAAACGTGCCGAACAATGGATAAATGAAGCTATTGAAAGTGGGGCAAAATTAGTTTGCGGCGGAAAAAGAAAAGGAAATTATTTAGAACCAACAATACTTACTAATTGTAATACAAACATGAAAGTATATGCAGAAGAAGTATTTGCGCCCATAATCACAATTGAAAAATATCAGAACAACATTGAAGAAGCAGTAAACATAATTAATAATACACGTTTTGGTTTACAGTGTGGCGTGTTTACAGACTCGATTGAAGAATTAAATTATTGCATGCAACATTTAGAAGTTGGAGGTATCATCCACAACGATGTTCCTACTTTACGTTTTGACCAAATGCCTTATGGTGGAATTAAAGATAGCGGTTTGGGCCGTGAAGGTGTGCGTTATGCAATAATGGATATGATGGAAGCAAAAGTGTTAGTGAAATAGGTCTCGATAGTTTTTTTGTTGACTATATAAATCACGTTACTTTTTTAATCTCTATGCCAACAAAAAAACTCGACCTGACTTAAGGTCACTAATGATGGTTTTCGCAAAGTTAATACTATGTTTGTTGGCTTCGGAAGTTTCGATAAAATCTTAAATAATTTCGCCAACAAAAAAACTCGACCTGACTAACGTAAAAACATGACTCCATTTTAGTCAGGTCGAGTGTTTTAAGTGGACAATGGATTTAATTTAGAAAAGAGATTATCAATGTCCGCTTAAAATGTATCGAGACCCAATAACGTAATTACTTCTTAGGAAATGGAACATTGTAATATGACATAATGTTTTTAATCAAAGTACCAACGTGCTTTAAATTTTCTTTTTCTTCGGTAGCTTCATATGTATTATACAATTTTTCCGCATATTGCTTGCGTTCTGTTGTAATCCATTGAGAAGCGTAGTAATAAGCGCAAATGGTTATGTCGTTCTCTTCGTTAACCGAATTTCCGTTGGTTGATTTTTTATAGCGTTTGTAGCACTCTGCCACTTTTTCGTATTGCTTTAAACTGAAATAACCAATTGCTAAACTTGCAAATATTTGATCCAAGAATTTTTGAAAAGGTATTTGCTGATAGGTAATTAAAGTTTCTTCAATAATATCTGTTGCCTTTTTTATTTCTTCTTTCGTTCCCAATAATAACAAGCCGCTATACAAACTACGAACATTAATTAGCTTAATGATGTAACCTTCATTCCATAAAGGCTTTTCAAGCTCATGTACTAAACGTGATTTAATGAAGTTAATGTTTTGTTTAATATCCTCAGGTAAATCGCGGTAATGATTTTCCCTAAAGGTTTCTCCATAATGACTAATGTAATGACTTGCTTGAATTGCAATTGCAAAAATTTCAGGGATATTAACATAGCTATGCCAAAACTTTAAATGAGAACTTTCTTCAATCATTCGCTGCGACTCCTTCATCATTCCATGCGAATCGAGCTTATTAACCATGTATTGAAGTTTTAAGCCCAACACTTTAAACATGGCGTCATCCAAGAAAGAGAAAATAACGAAACTATTGTTGTTTAAATCTCTTTCTATTTTTTCTAACCCTTCTAAAGTTTCTTTATTGAAAAAATCTGGGTTATTTAAGAAGCTTAACTCATAATACTTCCCAAAGCGGGCTAAAATACTGATAGAAAAACATGAATGATTCGTGTACTTATCAAACTCACTTTCTTTCGGTTTTAATTTCTTATCAACGATTAAGTTTTCTTTTCGCTTAAAATGCAAGTTCTCTCTTAACAAAAGATATACTTCATTTAAACAACGCTCGTTGTCAATTAACTCTGCAATACGTTTATGATACTTTACTTCTTCTTTTGATTCAGTAATAAAACTTTGCTGTGATAAAAATTTTAAAGCATTTATATTGGTCGTAAAGTCCTCTATCTTTTCCGCTACATCTGCTAGGTATTCCGCAATTGTATTTGCTTTTTCTCTATCTCCTTGGTTAATTTTTTCCTCAATCATTATCAAGTTATGCTTTAAATAGGAAGGATAATTCCTACTTAAATATGAACTTAACTTAAGCGTGTGATGCGTTAATTGCAAAAACTTCTTTTTTGTTTTGTCCTTATGGTCGCCATAAATTCGGCTACACAATTTATCTGTATCAGGTTGCTCCCAACCAAAATTTCTAATTTCATTAATAAGTTTAAACGACAGCTCTGCCTTAACAGAGCGCAAATGCGTTGAAAATTCATTAAAATGAAAATCGTTTAATAATAAAATATGTTTTTGAATGCTTAACATTTACCCGCCCAAGATAAACAAACAATTGAAAATTTGAAAATTTATTAAACAAAAAAAAAATTAAATAGTTAGAAGTGCAAGCTGGGCAGCTACTTCAGCAGAACTGATTTTCTTCACTTCCAATACATGAAGAATTTTAGGATAGTTTTTTAACAAAGGCAGAAACCAATAATCTGAGGTAATACTCAAATTGTTGTCAAATTCACCTTCATTATCGCTATGATGAATACATTGCGTATTCTCAACTAAGTCATTAAAGAATTTTATCTTATCAAATCCTAATGTGTTCGCTGAAACTTTTACATGGGCAGTATCTAATAAAAGTCCAACACGTTTGTCATTAGCATCTGCAATCATTTTTTTGCACTCGTTGCTTTCTACACACAAAAGAGGATTAGTGCCATCTTCGTAAACATTCATCTTAGCAAGTACATTGTTTTCTAGTAAAAAATTTAAACCTGTTGCTTTGCTTTGTTTTAATACTTCATGAATTGAGTCGATAAAAATTGTCCAATGCAAATTTTTATCAATGCTTTTGGCACGAGACAATTGTTGGCCTAACTCATTTGGATCAGGATCAATGCAAAACCCTGCATGTGCCGAGAAAAAAGGAGCTCCAGCTTTTTCAGATAATTGCATTCCTTTTACACAATGTGCAATTGATTTTTTACGAATTTCCTTATTTGTACTTGCAAGGTTTAATACAAAAGGAACTTCTGGTGCCGGAAAATAATTGTGAGCGTATTTTTTTTTGGTTTTCGCATTTAGGAAAACACTTTCCATATCATCACGAAAAGGCATGCCCGAACTAAACTCGGGAATAAAATTATTTTGAATGCATGTGTTTACAAACTCTTCTACAGGCTTACCTAAAAAAGCGATTGAACTTACTGCAACTTCCATTAAAATAAAATTGATTCAAATGTGAATGCTTCATCTTGCAACATGTCCTTAGCTGCTTTTTTACCAATTAATGTTTCCAAATAATTTGGCGACAGGCCATTTGCAGGGCGTTTGAAGCCAAAATGTTCTTCAGTTAATATTGTTCCTGCTTTTATATCGATACGTGCAACAAGGCTGCGACGCATTCCATACGTATTATTAACTTCCGATTGACTAGGAATTTTTACTCCTGTACCTAAACATTTTTCTACTGCTCGCACACCTGCAATTAATTCTCTAAACTCTTCTGGCTCCAACGAACATTTGTGATCAGGACCTTCCATGTTTTTATCTAAAGTAAAATGTTTTTCAATTACCTCAGCACCTAATGCAACTGCAGCGTAACAAGCGTAATTAGTTGGAACATGGTCAGAGTACCCAACAGGAACACCAAGCGCATCGCGCATGGTAATCATTGCTTTCATGTTGGTGTCTTCTATTTTACTTGGATAATCAGTATTACATTGCAACACAATTACATCATTGTTTCCAGTTGATTTAATTGCTTCAACCGCTTTATAAACCTCAGCAAGATTTGCCATTCCTGTTGAGATAATCATTTGCTTACCGAACTTAGCAACGAATTTTAGAAATGGTAATTCAACTAATTGTCCCGATGCTATTTTAAAAGCTTCAACACCTAAATCATTCAAAAGCGTTGCATCTTCTGGATTGTAAGGCGTAGATAAAAATTGAATTCCTTTGGTTTTGCAATAATCTTTTATTTTTTTGAAATCTTCTTTTTGCAATTCCAATTTCTTAAGCATATCAAATTGGCTTTCTGTTTTATCAGTAACCAACATTTGATAGTTTGCTTTTGGAGAAGTTTTAGTTACAATATTCTCCGTTTTAAAGGTTTGAAATTTTACGCAATCTGCGCCAATCTCAACAGCCTTGTCAACCAATTGAAAAGCAAGATTTAAATCACCATTATGATTTACACCCGCTTCAGCTATGATGAATACCTTTTTCATTAAGCAGTTTTTTCTTTTTTATAGTGAAAGAAAATTCCACCAATTACAGTAAGCAATAATAACACTGAGCCAGCTAATGAAACTTTTTCACCAGTGTAATACGTTTCAGGTTCAAACTTAAATTCGATATTGTGTTTACCTGCAGGAACTTTCATTGCACGTAAAACATAATCAGCATTTATGTGTTCTGTTAACGCACCGTCAACATAAGCATTCCAGCCTTTTGGATAATAAATTTCGGAGAACACCGCTAACTGATCTTTCTTAGCATTTGATTCGTAAACCAATTTATTAGGCGCATAAGAAGTTAATTTAATAGTAGCAGTTGAATCATAAACAGGGTCGAAATCACCTAAATTAGCTTTGTACTTTTCATTTACAATTGCATACCAACGAGGATTAACTTCTCCTAATTTTGTAATCTCTTCATCAGCAGTTGGAACGTAAGAAATTTTAGTAACAAACCATGCATTTCCGTTGCGCGAATTATTTACAATTGGAGGAGACTCAGGATCGTAAATAATATATTTTGTATTCAACATATTTAATACATGCTGTTTGGCAAGCATTGCTTTAATGCTGCTGTCTGTTGCTGCTCTGCTTAAAGCAGCAATAACATTTGAATATTCCGAATTTGGTCGAGAAGGAAGCAATTTGAAATCAATCAACTCATCGTAACGCTTTAATTTTGCACCGTGGTAACCACCAATTGATTTGTGGAAGTAAGACGTTCCCGCATCGTTAAAAGGATTACCTAATTTTAAAACGCGGTAGTCGAGCGACTTGTCGCTTAAAATAAATTCATCTGCTTTACTAGCATAGTAAGGAGTTTCGTTTTGATTTTTAGCAACGTAATTTTCTTTATTTAAATAACGTGCTGCAACTGGCCACATATCAGCTAAAACAAATACTCCAAGCATTGCGCTTAGTATTGTTACATTTATTTTTTTACCGATGAATAAAATAATTGCTGCTGCTGCTAATAAAACAAAAATCAAAGTACGCATAACATCAGCTTTAAAAAATTGATTCACGGGCACTTTCTACCTCAGCCATAAACGGGCTCACTTGATTTAAAATCTCCTGTTCGGATACGCCAGGATTAGCTTGTTGTTGTCCTTGAACAATTTGATCTAATTCAGTTTCACCTTTAAACTCGGTAAACATCGTTGGCATTAACCAACATAAAACTAAAAAGCCTGCAACAATACCAAATGCGATGTAAGTTGTTTTTTTCAGAGTAACTTCCTTTCCGAAAATTTTAATTGGCTCATCACCCGATTTATAATTTTTAATAATAGCATCAACGGCTAAAATAGCAAGTAATGGAATAGTAAGTTCTGCTAAAACCAATATCATTGATACTGCGCGAAACTTATTGTAGGCTGGTACATAATCAAAAAAGATATTGCTAAAGCCCATGAAATTTTTTCCCCACGCAAGCATAATGCTTAACAATGTGCCAATAAACAAAGCCCATTTAAGCGGCCCTTTAATTACAAACATTCCAAGTACAGCAAGTACAAACATAATTGCACCAACATAAACAGGACCTGATGTAAAAGGTTGGTCTCCATAATACGCTCCAAACCCACCAACATTTTCACGCATGTTTGGATCAACTTTTTTCAAGGCATCTTTGTTGTTTTTGCTAATTGGCTCTGATGCCCCGCCTTTAAAATTTGGGATTAATAAGGTAAATGTTTCACCAACTCCATAACTCCATTGCGTTGCGTATGATTTATCTAAACCGCTTGTAGCAATATCTGCATTGCTTTCTTTATTTGCTTTAATAGTTAATTCGGTTTTACCACGAGTAGAATATTTTCCGTATTCATAAGTTGCCCAAAGGTTAGTTGTATTTGGAAGTACACCAATTCCAACTGCAACTCCAATAAAAACACATGAAATCATAAATGCTTTTATTGTCTTTTCTTTAAACGCAGCATATAACTCAAACAACACAACAACAAACACCAACATAAATAAATAGTAAGTAATTTGAACGTGATTTGAGTATAACTCTAATCCCATAAACAATGCAGTTAATGATGCACCCAACATTCGTTTACCTTTTAGTGTTAGAATTATGGAGCCGAGCAATGGTGCCATATAACCAATTGCATGTGCTTTTGAGTTATGCCCCGCTTCAATAATTATAAAGAAGTAAGATGAAAACCCATAAGCCAAAGCCCCTACAATAGCAAGCCAAGGATTAACCCGCATACACAAGAGTAAAATATAAAACCCAATGAAATATAAAAACACTAAACCAGCAGGATGCGGTAACCAAAGCATAAATGCTTTATCAATTTGTTGCAACCAATTGTTTGGATAAAGCACAGAAATTTGATAGGCTGGCATTCCGCCAAACATAGAATTAGACCATAAAGCTTCTTGTTTAGTTTCTTTTCTAAAATCTGCAATTTCCTTACTTGCACCTTTGTAGTTGATAATATCACCTTGTCTAATTTCCTTTTTATCTAACACTACTGGCTTAAAATAAAACACTGTAATAGCAATAAAAACTACTAAAGCAGCAATGGTTGGGATTAACTTTTTGATGTCAAACTTCATATGGATGTGTTATGGATTTATTTTATTTCTTCGTAATCTGTGTATTCGCTATCGTCGATTTTTGATTTTGGTTTTTTGTTTGGGTTGGCATCAACATTCACCGTTCCTTCTTTATCGTAATGATGGTGTTCGTGTTTTTGATACACGTATGACTTTCTATTACTGAATGCAGAAAATATTCTGTAAATAAGCCAAACAATTATAAGGGTCCAAATGACGTCGCGCATGTAATTTTAAAAAAGGTAAAAGTAAGAATTATTTAGCAGCTAGTTAGTGTCAGCAAGAAAACTCAATATTTTTGAGTGCTTGCAAAAAAATGGTAGATGCGAGGCGTTTTCAAAGTATTGGAATTAGGAGTTTACTTGTGCAAATGACTAATTTAAATACTGAAAACAACGATGCAGATGCCGTTTTCTTGCAAGCACTAGTTAATTCATTTTTAGTTTGCTAGCTCATTTATAAATTATTTTAACTCTATTTAGAATTAAATCCATTCATTGTTCGCGCTAAACCAATAAAAGCGAAGGATTTAATAGCTTCAGCTGCAACCTTTATTCGTTCTTCAACAATCTTTTGTTCTTCTGAAGTCCACTTACCTAATACAAAATCAGCTTGTTTGCCTTTCGAAAATTCATTTCCAATTCCGAATCGAAGACGATTATAATCACTTGTGTTTAATACTTCTTGAATGCTTTTTAGTCCATTATGCCCGCCATCACTACCTTTTGGGTTAATTCTAATTTTTCCAACTGGCAAAGCTAGTTCATCAACAATCACCATTAAGTTTTCAAGCTCTATTTTTTCTTGTTGTAGCCAATAGTTAACCGCTTTTCCACTTAAATTCATGTAAGTGCTTGGTTTAATTAATACAATTGGCTTTCCTTTTAGTTTTAAATGAGCTACATCTGCTAATCTATCACTAGAAAAGGACACTTTTGCCTCTTGAGCTAGATAATCCACTACATCAAAACCAATATTATGACGAGTATGTTCGTACTCTGAACCAATATTTCCTAATCCAACAATTAAAAACTTACTCATTCGGCAAAAATACTTAATGATTTCGTAATAAAACAAATTTACCACTTATATGAAAATTACTACCAGATATAAAGTGAGACTGCTCACTTATGCTTTTTCGTATTAAAAATCACGATTAATAAGTAAATTTATATTTATAATAATTTTCTGATGTTCAACTAAATACAAGGAGGTGATGGCAAAAATTCGACAACAAATTAAATCTCCGGTAAATGTTAAAATTTTTTGTTTTAAGGAAACAAATGGTTAAGTTTGCCACTCTGAATTAGTAACAATTGTTTAATCTAAAATCAATAAAAATGAAAAAATCACTACTTTTAGGTGTGGCTTTATCAACTTCGGTTGGTGCTTTTGCACAACACGGAAGAATGGTAAACAACCCACCAGTAAAAATCTCAAAACACAAAGAGATTGAGGCGGTTTCTCCTCAAGTTAATTTAAAACCTGTAGTTTCAAATACTGCTAAGGTAAGCGCTCCACCTTATGTTCTATTTTCTACTACAAGAAATAACTATGGTTATATTGCGAGTCACCAATTACAAAACATCCTAACATACAATGCTGACTTAAACGCAGTTATGTATGTTCAACGTTTCAGTGGATTATGGAATAACTTTAACGCACTTACTAACCCAACAGGTTTAAACCCTATTGCAGGTGCTGGTGTTAGTGGTTATATGATGTCTAAATGGTCAACTGATAATGGTCAAACTTGGGATTCAACATTATTGTTCAGAAGTGATGTTAACTGGGCACGTTACCCAACTGGTACTATCTTAAATCCAAATGGAAACACAAATTTAGCAAACGCTATGATTGTAGGTTCAGGACCTTGCACTAATGCAGGTTCAACTTGGGGTGGTAACTGGTTTGGTTCTGCTTACATGACAAATGGTACAAATGGTGTACAACCTGCTGCAACTAACATTCAACGTTTTTATGCAACTAACACAACTCCAACTGGTCAATTTGGTAAAAACATTTCTTTTGCTAGAAACTACACTACTGTAAACAATGGTACAGTGTGGGTAGGTGGTAACAAAAGTAATAACTTTGAAAATGGTTCTTATGGTGTTGCTTTAATGAAAGGAATTAAAGCTCCAACTGGTGATAGTATGATTTGGTCTGTTGACTCTTCTTTAATGAACATTGCAGGTGGTACCCACTTGTGGACTGTTTCTGATGGAGAGAGTAATAACTTAGAACCAAAATTGCATTTGCTCCAGACGGATTAACTGGTTATGTTGTAGTTAATGGTTCTGATTCAGCTGCTACAAGTGTTAACATAAAAGGTTCTTACCAACCAATGGTTTGGAAAACTACTAACGGTGGTACAACTTGGGCTCGTGTTAACGCTAATTTTGATTGGACTACTGTTGGTGGTGGTAAATTTATCCAAAATTTAAGAACAACTGGTAATGACGATGATACTTTGCCAGCATTCTTCGATTCTTGGGGTGGAAAAATTACAGTTGATATGAATGGTGTATTACATTACATTACTGCTGTAACTCCTGCATTCTCTACTCATGTTGATTCATTAGGATACAGTTATCAATATCCTTTTGGTTTCCAAAAACAATTTTGTGATGACCGTCCTTGGGTTTGGGATTTAACAACTAATGGAAATGGTTCTTGGGATGGTAAATTAGTAGCTCAATTATATACTAATGCAACTGGAGCTACTGTAGCTTCTGATACTACAGCTGCAAATGGTGTTTGGTTAGATACATCTCCTAACTATACTGCTCACGATCATAGAATTCAAGTGTCAAGATCTACAGATGGTTCTAAAGTATTTATTACTTGGTTAGAATCTGATACAACAGTAGTTGTTGGTGACAACCAATACGGATTTAACAACTTACCAAGTATTCACTACAGAGGATTAGATGTTGCTACTGGTAACTATACTCCTGAGAAAGTTAATGATGCTTATAACGCTACAAACAATGGTAACACAGGTTTTTGGTGGATGGTTGCTGCTGATGTAGCTCAGTCAACAGGTACTGGTTACAGAATCCCTGCTACTTATTCTGATTCAAGAAATGGTGGTTACTCTTCATTAACAACTTTAGATGTATATTTTGTGGATGATTTAGAAATCGAAAACACTGAATACACTGAGGCTATTGCTTCTTGGGATGTTAACTTCTGTCCGATTGGAATTAAAGAAGTTGCTGGTACAACAATTTCAAATGTTGGTCAAAACTACCCTAACCCTTTCACTGGTTCAACAACTGTTAACGTTAGCTTAACTAAATCTGAAACAGTTACTTTAAATGTAACTAACAGTATTGGTCAAGTAGTTGCAACTAAAGTTGTAAAAGGTACTGCTGGTAAAAACGAAATTACTATTGATGGCACTAGCTTAACTGCTGGTATCTACTTCTACACTGTAGTTGCAGGTGATTCAAAAGTTACTCGTAAAATGTCAGTTGTTAAGTAATTAACGATTAGATAAACATATTAAATGCCCCGCTCTTAACTGAGCGGGGCATTTTTTGCTAGCAAAATTTGTAAAATTCAATAGTTGAAAACATTTGGGAAAAAAAATTTTTTTTTATTTTTAAAAAAAAATTTTTTTTTTTTTTTTAAAAAGTTGGTAAAAAAAAATTTTTTTTTTTAAAAAAAATATTTTTTTGGTTTTAAAAAAAAATTTAAAAAATTATTTTTTTTAATTATAAGGTTTTTATAATTGTTTATGATTAAGCCAACATAGTAACTGGATTCTCAATCATTTGTTTTAATGTTTGTAAGAATGCTGCACCCGTAGCTCCATCAACACTTCTATGGTCACAAGCTAAAGTTACCTTCATTACATTGCCTGGTACAACTTGATTGTTTTTTACAACAGGAACTTGCTTAATTGCTCCTACTGATAAAATACATGACTCAGGACTATTGATAATAGAAGTGAATTCATCTATACCAAACATTCCTAAGTTTGAAATGGTGAATGTGTTACCTTCCCAATCTGCAGGTTGTAATTTTTTATCTTTTGCTCGCTTCCCTAAATCTTTTACTTGCGCAGAAATTTGTGATAAAGATAATTGATCAGCAAAACGAACAACAGGAACTAATAAACCATCTTCAACAGCAACTGCAACTCCAATATGAATATGATGATTAACTCTGATTTTATCTACCATCCAACTACTATTTACACGAGGGTGTTTGCGTAATGCAGACGCACATGCTTTAAGAACCATATCGTTGAACGATATTTTTGTATCAGGTAAATTATTAATTGCAACACGAGATGCAATTGCATTATCCATATCTATTTCAATAGTTAAATAGAAATGCGGTGCGCCGTTTTTACTCTCTAATAAACGACGAGCAATTACTTTACGCATTTGTGATGCAGGCTCATCTGTAAAGCTTTCTGTTCCTAAAGCAAATGTATTTACAGATGCTGAAGAACCTTTTGATGTATTTGCAGAAGGCACATAATTATCTACATCACGTTTTACAATTCTTCCACCATCGCCCGAACCTTGAATAGCATTGATTGCAATCCCTTTTTCATCGGCTAATTTTTTTGCTAATGGAGAAATTTTCAATCTACCATCATTATTGCTATGAGAAACACTTTGAACTGAAGGTGCAGTTGAAGTTTTTACTTCTTGTTTTACTTCAGCAACTGGTGCAGCAACATTTGGAACTGCAATACTTCCTTTATTTTTTTCGGCTGCAATTATTGCAGAAACATCTTCTCCACCTTTTCCTAAAATAGCAAGTATACTATCCACAGGAACTGATTTACCTGCTTCAACACCAATGTGCAATATAACTCCTTCTTGGAAGGATTCAAACTCCATTGTTGCTTTATCAGTTTCAATATCTGCAAGTAATTCGCCCGATTTAACTTTGTCTCCAACTTTTTTATGCCACTTTGCAACCACACCATCCGTCATGGTATCACTTAATTTCGGCATTCTCACTATTTCAACTCCTGCAGGAATTTGAACAGCCGTATTTGTTTGAGGAGCAGCTACTGTTTCAACTTTAGCAGTTGCAGCAGGCGCCGAGCCTCCTGAATTTCCTTTTAATAAAGCTGAGATATCTTCTCCTTCTTTTCCTAAAATAGCAAGAACACTATCTACAGGAACTGCTTTTCCTTGCTCTACTCCAATATGCAATAAAACTCCATCTTGAAAAGATTCGAATTCCATTGTTGCCTTATCGGTTTCAATATCAGCAAGCAAATCGCCCGACTTAACTTTATCACCAACTTTTTTGTGCCACTTTGCTACCACTCCGTCTGTCATGGTATCGCTTAGCTTTGGCATTCGTACTATTTCAGCCATATTTGATTTAAGATTTTAGATATAAGATTTCAGCCTTTTCGTCTCGACCTATCTTGTAATTTTTTATTCTTTAATATAAGGGTAGTCCTTATCCATGTAAACATCTTTATATAATTCCTCTGGATCAGGGAACGGAGATTCTTCAGCAAACTGAACTGATTCATCAACCAATGCTTTTACTTTTTCTTCAATCGCTTCTATTCCCTTTTCATCAATCCACTTATTCTTTTTTAAAGTGTCTAACACTTTTTCAATTGGGTCTTGAGCCTGATATTCTTTCACTTCTTCTTTCGTACGATACGTTTGAGCATCACTCATTGAGTGACCTTTGTAACGATATGTTTTAATCTCTAATAAAGTTGGGCCATCCCCGCGGCGTGCGCGTGCAACAGCTTCTTCCATTGCTTCATGAACTGCTTCAACCGTCATACCGTCAACAGGTTTAGATGGCATATCGTACGCTAAACCTAGTTTCCAAAGTTCAGTTACATTTGAAGTACGTTCTACAGAAGTACCCATTGCATATTGATTATTTTCAATAACAAAAACAACTGGTAATTTCCAGTTCATTGCCATATTAAATGCTTCGTGCAATGCACCTTGACGAGTTGCCCCGTCGCCCATTGAGCAAACACAAACATTATCTGTTCCGTTATATTTTTCTGCAAATGCTATACCTGCTCCTAATGGAACTTGTCCGCCAACAATACCATGCCCGCCAACAAAACCGTGTTCCTTGCTAAAAATGTGCATTGAACCACCTTTTCCTTTGCTGCAACCAGTAATTTTAGCATACATTTCGGCCATTACATATTTTGGGTGTAAACCTAAAGCGATTGGATGTGCATGATCGCGATAGGCTGTAATGTGTTTATCCCCTTTCTTTGTTGCGCTTACTGTTCCAGCAACAATAGCTTCTTGACCAATATACAAATGGCAAAAACCTTTTATTTTTTGTTGTACGTATAGATGTCCGGTTTTCTCTTCGAACTTACGCATTAACAACATACTTTCGTACCAAGTAAGGTATTGTTCTTTAGTGAACTTCAACTTCTTTTCTACCTTTTCTGCAACTTTAGCCATAGTCTAAAAAATTATAGTCACAAATATAGGAAATATAAGTTAAAAGGACGAGGGCAAAAGGGAAAAGAAATCTAGCAAAAACGGGGCAAAATTAAGTGCAGGAATAATGATAAATAGGCCTTTTATTAATAATTTTATTATATTTGGTACACTATGTTTTTAGCTAAACATCCCCTTTTAAAACTTGTCTTACTCCTCTGTTTGACCACTAATCTTTTTGGGCATGATGAACCTTCTCAAAAAAAATCGATTATTCGTTTCACAGAAAACAAAAATCAGTGGGATTCCTTTATAAAATTTAGAGCGCAATTGGATGGCGGAGCATTGTTTTTGCAAAATAACAGACTTACATATCATTTTTACGATAAAGACACTTATCGCAGCATGCATGCAAAACCTAAAGTAAAACCTAAAGAAGTTAAATCAAGTTGGTTTCATGTGAATTTTATAAATTCAAATAAGGAAGTGCTACTTCAAAAAAACGGAGCTGCCCCTGATTACAATAACTACTACATCGGAAAAGACCAATCAAAATGGGCATCGAATGTAAAAAACTATAAAGAAGTAATTTATACAGATTTATGGGACGGTATCAATATGCAAATTGTTGGCGCAGATAATAGCATGAAGTATAATTTTTATGTAAAACCAGGAAAAGATGCAAATAAGGTTCAATTAAAATTTGAAGGGGTAAAAAACATTAGTATAAAAAACAAACAGCTAGTTATACAAACTCAGATTAACGAAATTGTAGAACATGCTCCTTATGCTTATCAAATTATAAATGGAAAAGAAACTGAAGTAACTTGCAGCTTTAAGTTAAAGGGAAACATATTTAGTTATGATTTTCCAAACGGATACAATAAAAATATTGAATTGGTAATTGACCCCGTGCTTGTATTCGCATGCTCTTCGGGTTCAACTGCAGACAATTTTGGAATGACGGCGACTTACGATGCACAAGGGAATTTATATTCGGGAGGAACTTGTTTTAATATTGGCTTTCCGACTGTGAATGCATATGATGCAACATATAATAGTTTAGTTCAATACGGACAAACAGATGTGGTAATTACTAAGTATGATGCATCTGGAACTTTTCTACAATACTCTACCTACCTTGGTGGCGCTAATGATGCGGATGTAATTAATAGTATTATTGTTGATGGGCAAAATAATTTATTTGCTTATGGGGTAACCGCCTCAACCGACTTTCCTGTTACAGCTTCCTATGATAATACTTTTAATGGTGGGCAAACTTTGCGATTTTATTACAATGGTTCCTTTTTTGAAAATGGTACAGATATTTATGTTTCAAAATTAAGTGCTGGAGGAAACAATTTATTGGCAAGTACCTTCATTGGAGGCTCAGGAAATGATGGAAATAATTACACCGATGGGACACAGTTTGTAGGCACAATTAATCCATACGGACCAGTTAATCAACCAAGATATGATTCTTTATTGTATAATTACGGAGATCAAAATAGAGGGGAAATTCAAATAGACCATAATGGGGATATATTAATTGCAAGCTCTACAAAGTCTTCCGATTTTCCCACATTAAATGGTTTTGAC
>JADJDM010000013.1 GCA_016702705.1 Bacteroidota bacterium
GCCTAAAAGCATGGCAAACATAAAGAACATCGCCATTTTGCCGTTTTTAAACAAAGAGAATGCGTTTAGTCCTAATGTTTCGGATAAGCTTTTTGATTCAACCACTTTATTTGGTTTGCAAGCTGGTAAAGTGAAAGAATAAATACCTAATACAAACGATGCGATTGCAGAAATATAAAATTGCCCCGCTGTTGCTTTATTTCCTGTTAAGTTAGTAATCCACATCGCAGCAATAAAACCAACTGTTCCCCACACTCGTATTGGCGGGAAGACTTTTACTACATCGAAGTTGTTTGATTTTAAAGTATTGTATGCAATTGAATTTGAAAGCGCAATGGTTGGCATATAAAATAGCATAGCAACTAACATGCACCAAAAAAACATATCGGGGTCGTTAACTTGCGGAATATAAAGAATTACTAAGCCAGCAAGAATATGAAGCACCCCGTATAAACGTTCAGCATTAATCCATCTATCAGCTATAATACCAGTAAGTGCAGGCATGATGATAGAAGAAATACCAAGTGTTGTAAAAATTTTACCGAACTGAGAAGGGTTTCCGATATTGTTACCAAACCAATAATTTGCAATTGTGATAAGCCAAGCTCCCCAAATAAAGAACTGCAAAAAACTCATTCCAACTAATCGAATTTTTAAATTCATACATTTTGCTTTGTGTAAATTTAATAAAAAATCTATGTTATGAGTTATTTACAAAAGATTTTTGCAATTAGTCGTTATCATCCAAATCAAGGTGGAATTTATGAAGGAAGCGATGTAAAATAGGTGCAAATATAACTGCAACACAAGTTAAAAAGGCAACTCCGCTATACAATGCATAAACAGAGGCAAATATTTTTGCTGCATCTGTTTTAGCTATGTCAACTGGTCCCATTCCTGTTAAAATCATGGAGGCATTTAGTAAACCATCAACCCAATTCATATCAAAAAAGTACATGTAACCAACTATCCCCACAACTAGTGAAAAAATTAACAAAGCAGTTGCCAAAACAATGCTTTTTGTTACCCTCCTTCTATATTCTACTCTACTTAATAATCTGCTCTTTGCCATGTTGATTATTGCTTAACAAAAAAATCCCCCGAATAATCGGGGGATTTGAATTTATTTTTAACGAGTCTCTAATTTCTGTAAGAAGTATCTCAGTTGTGTGTTGGCTCAGGAGGAGCAGCAGGAGCCTCTTCTGCCTTTTTCTTGCCGCTGCATTCATTCCCTTAATAATTAAGAATAATACAAACGCAATTACTAAAATGAAATCACAGATGCGATAAATTTACCTAACAACATTCCACCTGGCGCCCATTTTTCTATGTTTTCTGCACCAGCTGCTTTTAATGCTGGTTGTAATAAAAGAGGCGTAATAATATCCTCAACCAATGAATTTACTATTTTACCAAATGCAGCTCCAATAATAACACCGACTGCTAAATCAACTACATTTCCGCGCATTATGAACGCCTTAAATTCTTTAATCATTCCCATAATCTATTCTGTTTTGTTTTTTTTGTTTTTAAATTAATTGCCTTCTAATACTTTAAATAACTCATCTAATTTAGGAGTTAGGATGATTTCTGTTCTTCTGTTTTTCTTACGAGCCTCCACTGTTTTAGCTGGGTCAATTGGGAAAAACTCTCCGCGACCTGCTGAAGTAATTCTTTTAGGATCTAATGTTTTTGCACTTTGCAATAATATTTTTGTTACTGATGTTGCGCGCATTACACTTAAATCCCAATTATCTTTAATATCGCCTTTTCCAGCCATTGGCACATCATCTGTATGTCCTTCAACAACAATATTGATATCAACATTTTGTTCTAAAACTTTAGCCACATTTTTTAAAGCTTCAACTCCTTTTGGCTCAACCGCTGTTTTACCGCTTGCAAATAATAAACTCTCATCCAAAGAAACGTAAACCTTACCATTCTTTTGAGTAATGGTTAAACCTTTGTTTTCGAAATTAAACAAAGCATCTTGCAACTCTTTTTAAGATCAGCTGTAGCTTGGTCCTTTTCTTTAGGATATCTTCTAGCTCATTAACACGTTGCTCACGCAATTTAAGTTGAGCAGATAAAGCATCTAACTCTGATTTTTGTTTGTTTAACTGAGCTTCTAGCAATTTAAGTTCATCTTCCTTTTTCAACAACTGCTCTTTGGTCATTTGCAAATCGCCACTTAACTTAGCATTGTCTTTTTCGCTACTAGTAAGTAAACGATTTAATTTATCCATCAACTGCTCGTTTAGTTGATTTAATTTATCATATTTAACTGTTAAATTTCTATAGTTAGAGCCGACAATAGCAGTATCTCTTCTTAAACCATCGATTTCTTTTACATCCTTAACAAGTGTTTCGTTAAGACCTTTCATCTTTTCTTCCATTTGCTGATTACTTACCTTAATTGCAGTAAGTTCATCCTGACAAGCTTTTTCTTTAGCTTGAACTTCATCAAATTTTTTGCCTGGTACGCAAGAAGTAAATACTCCAATTGCAATGGCTGTAAGGATAACAAGTGTTTTGTTCATTTTCATTTCTTTATATTGTTTTTGTTCATTGTTTCTAACACAAAACTGTGCCAATCTTTTTATACAATTCGCAACTTTTTATTGTTTTGAAGGTATAAAAATAGGAATTAATCTTGTTATTATGGGAAAATTAAGCAAAGATTGGTTAACAGAGCAACATATTGACCTGGAACTAAAACAATACGTGTTATTAGCTTATCTACAGGAGGTAAAAGAAAGCTATCGAGCAACAAAAATTTATCCTTATTTGGGTGAATTGATAGAACATTACAAAAACCTGCTTTTAATAAAAAACATCAGGAAGATTTAATCGACCAAACTCCAAAGGAGTTAAAAGGTTTCGACTTTAAAAACGGGAAAATCGAATACAAAAAGCCTGAACTAGAAAGTGAGTTAATTGAAACAATAAATAATATAATTGATTTTGCTATGCCCTTGTTAGCGCAAAACATACATGAAGGAAAAACAATTTATGATTTAGTTGAAGAGCATTTCTCTTTTAAAGCAGTGGGAATTTCTCCATTAAATCACGATGAAGGATATTTGCTTTTGCATTGTGCAGATGAAAAAGATATTTATGCATACCAATATCAATTAACATTATTTACTACTGCGCAAAAAAGTTATAGAGGATTGTATATAAATGAAGTGGAACGTTATACAAGTACTTTTACCTCATCTTACGAAAACATAAAAAGCGATTTAATTCAGAAGCACAAAGACCTGCCAAACCCTGCGGTTTATGCAGTTGATTGTGGCTTAAACATTCCTTTACAAGAAACCTTTTTACCTGTTGCGAAAAGGTATTTTGTAAATAAAATTAGTGCTTAAGGAGCGTTCTATAAATTGCTTTTTTGTCGTTGAGCTTCAATTTTAAAATCCTCACAGACCCAAGTCTGCTCAAATTTTAAAACATCGCTCGCCTAAAAAAATCTAATTTCTAGCCACTCCTACAGTTTGTTTGGTAAATTCCCAACAAACAATGCCAATGCTTACAGCCACGTTTAGTGAATGTTTACTTCCATATTGAGGAATTTCGATAACGTAATCGCTTTTATCAATTACCGTTTGCTCAACACCATAAACTTCGTTACCAAAAACCAATGCGTACTTTTTATCCTTATCAACTTTAAAATCGTTAAGCATAACCGAATGCTCGGCTTGTTCTGCAGAACAAATAGTATATCCTTGATTTTTTAATTCGGTAATACACTCTAAAGTAGAAGTATGTTTTTTCCAGCTCATTGTTTCGGTTGCCCCGAGTGCAGTTTTCTGAATTTCAGGATTTGGTGGTGTACCAGTAACACCGCACAAATGAACGGCTTCTAATAAAAATGAATCAGCAGTTCTAAAGGCAGAGCCAACATTATTTAAGCTGCGAATATTATCAAGCACCAAAACAATTGGAGTTTTCTCTGCTTGCTTAAATTCATCAACCGTTTTTCTGTTTAATTCTTCGTTGGCTAGCTTTTTCATATAATTATGCGAAGATATAAATTCTAAAACTTATAACTTAATCCGTTTCTTAAAGAATAAACCAAATTAGGAATACCACTTGGTTGGCGAGTATCATACAATAAATTAAACCCAGTTCTAAAGTTTAGCTTTTTGCTTATTACTAATTCAAACGAACTATCATTTGCAATACGATAATCATTGAAATTTTGAACGTTGGGTTGGTAAAATGTGGTGCTCGTAAAATCTGCATTCTCACCAATGCTTAAAGAGAAGGTTACATAAGAACTTAAACGATGTGTGTTGTGCTGATTGGTTTCACCAGAAATTCTTTCATGCTCATACATATAAAGCGTAGCAAAATAAAGTCGCATGGTTTTGTTCTTTACAATTTTTAATCGTGGTCCAGTACCAGCAAGTAAACGCAAGTCTAAACGTAAAATAGGATTGTATTGTGATTGAATAAATGCTTCCCAAGTTAATCTATTCTTTACTTTGTAATTATAACGAAAGTGCTGAAAGCCTGCATTAACAAAGTTAGTTGGTCCTGCTTTTACAAAGTTAATGTCGTTCAACAATAAAAATCTACTTCTATCCTTTTGGTATTGCAAATGCACATTGTTTCCGAAATTGATTATTTGCTCGGTGTTTTGAGTGATTTGAAAATTAAAGTCAATTTTTCCAACAAAGCCGTTTGTATCATTTAAAAATCTTTTTGATTCTACATTAACAACTTGCGCGGAAGCAGAAGAGAAAATTAAAAGAGTAATTATAAAGACAAGCTGTTTTTTCACGACTCAAATTTCCGATAAAAATATTTGATTACCAAATACCGAAATGTTCGCGTATCATACTTTTTCCCCACTTCTCTTTTCCGAAATCTTTTTCCAAACGTTTTTTTAGTTCATCGCTAGCGTAAATTTTTGATTTTGTTTTCTTCATCAATAACTTTTCGGTTGGAGGAGTTTCAACCGTTATTGATTTTGCAAAATAAATTACACCGCCATCTTCGGTAGCTAAACCTAAAATTACTCCTGGAAGTCCAATAAAGCTTTCGGGGCCAATACTTGGTTCTATTTCATTACAATACCATGCATACAAACGCGTGCTATCATTTGCTTGCCATATTGCTTTTCTGCATTCATAGCCTGCAATTTTTCTTGTACTCTCTGTGATTTTCCAAGTACGTTTGTAAAGTGAATCTTGAACAATTAACTCTTCGCCCCAAATTGTTTTTATAGTAACGCGTTGTTTTGTTTTGCTATTTTGATACACTTGATTTTTACTAGTTGCCCAGCTCATCTGCTCTTTTAAATCACTTTCTTGTGGCTTAAATACGGAAAGTGAATCATTAAAGTACAATTCAAAAACATCGACCTTGTTTTTGTCTGATTCTTTCAGCCACTCTTTTACATCATCACCCTTAAATTTTTTATACAAATTTGTTTTACGTTCGTAAACAATCTTACCTGCGTTAATTTGCGCAGAAGCAAAAAGTCCACTTAACATAAGCACACACAAAAGAAAAGTCTTAATGTATTTACATACCCCAATCATTATCTTCCTCCTTTGTTTTAGTACTATTAAATTTATAAGTTAGCTGCAATAAAAAATAACGCTTTATTATTGTTGTTTTACTATCTGTTATAACATTTGAAGAAACCGATCTTCCAGCACTAATGTTTTGATTTAAAATATCCTTTGCTATTAATGAAACAATTAAATTTTCGTTTTTCAAAAATTTCTTTCCTGCACTTGCATTCCAAGTAAGATAATTAAGATTATATCCATCGCTTCGATTACTATTAATTGTATAAAGGCCATCTGTTTCCAGGGGTAAATCCTTTTGGCATTTGCCACGAAAATTCGAAACCAACATGTTGAGTAGTGTATGGTTTGTTTGTTTCGTTATTTAATGTGGTTTTTGGGGAATTGTATTCGAAATCAGTGCCTAAAGTAACTGTTATGTTTTCAGTAGCCAATTCCATTTCAACAGAACTAGTAAGTTGCTTATTTATTGTAACGTTTTTTTGATCGTTAACAAAGCTTGTTTGATTGGAATAATTAGCGTTAAAATTAGGATCGATTTTTATAAGCTTCTTAAACAAAGGAATCGACATCCCTAACCAGCCGTAAATATCGTGGTTTCCGTTAACATTAATGCTTTGTGAAGTAGTTCGTCCATAAGAATCGTAAACAATTGATGAAGAAATTGAATTATTTGTATAATCGCCACTTATTCCTGACCACATACTAAAACCACTAATAGGTTTAAATGAATAGAAATTATTCTCGAAATGGTGGGTATAAGATGGCAATAATGATGGGTTTCCAATAACAATACTGTTGGGATTTGTATTGTTATAAATTGGTTGTAATTGATTTATTGTAGGTAAATTTGATACGGTGTAATAAGTAAAACTATAATTCTTATTATCGCTAAATTTATACCTATAAGAAAGAAAGGGTAGGACGTTTGTTACATTTTGTTTGATTGCTTGATTAGTAATCATATTCTCATTTTTCACTTGCACATTTCTAACTCTTGAACCAATTGCAAACCTTACTTTTTTTGTTTCATAAACAAAACGTAAACCTGGTCTAATAGTATTTCTGCTATTGCTAAAATTATTACTTAACAAGGAATCACGCTGCGAATATTCGCCGTTAACATAATTCATCGTTGATTTTTCCTGCTTACCAAAATTATTCATGAGGTCGAGCATAAAATCAATTTTTATTTTCTTCGTTATTGGTTCGGTATATGAGCCCACAAAATTGTTATTGATATTTTCGCTAGATCCTGTTTTACTTTGATCAACATTACTTTGAATTAAGCTTGAATCAATTGAATTTAGGGTTTTCAAAAAACCTTTGTTTGTTGAACTATTGTAACTGAAATCATTATTAATTTTTAATACTCTATCTTTCTTTTTAAACTTCCTATTAAAATTTGCTCCTAATGAAAAATTAGATGCCTTACTCTTTGACGTATTTCCAATACTTGTTTTACGAGTAGTTTGGTTGTCTTCTGAAATATAGGTGCTCTCTTCTATATGAGTACTTTTATTATTAGTTATTGAAGCTTTTGGCTTTAGTACCAAATTAGTTAATGAATCTATATCAATATTAAAATCCATGTTAGCCGAATGCCCATCGTTAAATGTTTCATTATTACTAATGTTAGTCATACTATAAGTAGTGTCTTGCAAAAAATACTGGTCGCGGGTTTCTGAACTTGCTTTTAATAGGTTTTGATTGTAGCTATAATTACTTAGCACTTTTACTTTTTTATTTATTCTATCAGTATAGTATATACCCGATTTAATAGTTCTTGGCAATCCTTCTGCATCGTTATTAAAATAATAAAACTCATTTCCATCTTCACCAAAATTCATATTCATCTCATTATTTAAACCATATTTATATACGTCTCCAAAGTTGAAATTGGTACGCGGTGTATTACCAACTAGTCCAAATAATGAAACTTTCTTATTTTTATTGAACCTATTTGCCAAAAACTCGCCTTCATAAAAATTCTTGAAATCACTTGCCCCGCTTACTTTACCGAAATAACCCTTTTTAGCATCTTCCTTCAATTTAAGGTTCATCACCTTTATTGTTTCCTCGTCCTTACTTCCATCTGCACTTGCCTCGTTCTTTTTATCATATACTTGTACTGATTCTATATTCGTTGCGTTTAAGTTACGAGTAGCTACTGTTGGGTCGCCGCCAAAAAACTCATCTCCATCAACTAGCACTTTTTCAATTGTTTTTCCTTGGGTAGTAATTTTTCCTGAAGCGTCCACTTTCACACCTGGTAATTTCTTAAGTAAATCTTCAACCGTTGCATTCGGTTTTACTTTAAATGAATCTGCAGTGTAAATTAACGTGTCGCCTTTATAATAAATAGGGTCTTTAAAACCAAGAACAGTAACCTCGTTTAGCTGCTGAGTTTTAGCTTGCATTACAATTTTACCTAAATCAAACTCCGTATTCTCTTTAGTTCCAGCAATAATATAAAGGCCATCGGCAAATAATGGATGAGTAATAACCACTTGATAAGTATCAATAGGCATTTCTTTTAACTCAAATACACCTTCTGCATTTGATCTTGAGAAATTAACAAGTACCGAATCATTTAAACGAACTGCAATAATTACAGTGTTTTCGAGATCTATTTTAGCGCTGGTATCCTTTACACTGCCCCTTATTTTCATATTTCCATTTTGCCCAAAAGAACAAAAGGCTACTAATAAGAAAAATAAAACAAAGCTAAAGCGCATAAAAGAAAAAAGGGTTTTCAAATATAATTGAAAACCCTCAATATTTACATATTAATTACTGCTTAACAAAATTTGTTTTTTAAGAGAACATATGAGTTCCATGTAATAAACCAATAAACACAGCTACTAAAGATAAAACAACGCCTACCCAAGCTAATTTGTTTTTTATTTTAAGTGCTGGAATAACACAAAGAATCAAGGGCAAAATCCCTCCAAACAAAGTTATCATACCTAAATTAACTTTCATGGAATGTGCGCGCCCCCACATCACTCTGCTTAAATCGTCGAAACCATCTCCAGAAGAAGAATCCATCATTCTTTCTAAAGATGCAACCGATGGAACAACAACGAATTGTAAATACATTGCTAGTAGGAATATTAAAATTGAAATAATAAATCCTGTAATTGATAATCCTTTCATGTTTTTGTTTATTGATAAATTATTTGCTCCTTCTTATTTTGGTTCCGTTTTCTTAAACTTATCAAAGTTTGCCTTTTGATCATCCGCATCGTAGCCCATCGCATTCATTTTTGTTCTAATTTCTTCAATGGTGATTTTTTTAGAGTTGTAAACCACATACACTTCATGCTTTACATAATCACAATTTACTTTTCTTATGCCCTTTACTTTTTTCAACGACTCTTCCAAATTCTCTTTACAATAGATACATTCAGCCGAGGTTTTAATAGTTGCCTTAACTCTTCTGGGGTTACCAGCCGAAGCTGTAAATGAAGAAACCACGAAAAAAAGTAAAAAAAGAGGTATAAATAGTCGTATTTGCATGGTTTTCATCATAAATTCATTGCAATTTACAAAAAATATTGATTTTAACATACAAGTCATAATCCACTAAAATTTCGTATTTTCGTTGGCTTATTAAACCTAGAGATTTAGCGATGAAGAATATCCGTAATTTTTGTATCATAGCCCATATTGATCATGGCAAAAGTACTTTAGCAGATCGTTTATTGGAATATACCAATACTATCAACAAACGTGAAATGCAAGCTCAGGTATTGGACGACATGGATCTTGAAAAAGAGCGTGGAATTACCATTAAGAGTCATGCCATTAAAATGGATTACGAATACACAGGTGATCTTGCTCCAAAAGGCAAATACGTTTTAAATCTTATTGATACACCGGGCCACGTTGATTTTAGTTACGAAGTTTCGCGTTCTATTGCAGCCTGTGAAGGTGCATTGCTTATTGTTGATGCTGCACAAGGTATTCAAGCCCAAACCATTTCTAATTTATATTTAGCGCTTGAGCATGATTTAACTATCATTCCTGTTTTAAATAAAATTGATTTACCAAGTGCCGATCCTGAATTGGTAAAAGACCAAATTGTAGATTTACTTGGTTGCGACAGAGATGAGATTATGGCCGCATCTGGTAAAACAGGATTGGGTGTTCACGAAATATTAGCTGCAATTGTAGAGCGCATTCCTGCTCCAAAGGTGAAGAATGCTCCTTTGCAAGCATTAATATTTGATTCTGTTTTAATCCCTTTAGAGGAATTATTGCTTATTTTAAAATTTACAACGGAGAAATAAAAAAAGGCGAGAAAATTAAATTTGTTAATACAGGTGGTGTTTATAATGCCGATGAAATTGGCGTTTTAAGATTAAAACCCGAGCCACGCAATGTTGTAAAACAGGTGACGTAGGATATATTATTTCGGGTATTAAAGAAGCAAAAGAAGTAAAAGTTGGCGATACCAATTACACATCTTGCAAACCCTTGTCAGAAGCTATTCAAGGATTTGAAGATGTTAAGCCAATGGTATTTGCTGGTATTTATCCAGTAGATACCGAAGATTTTGAAGAGTTGCGTTACAGTATGGAAAAGCTTCAGTTAAATGACGCTTCTCTTACTTGGGAGCCTGAATCATCTGCCGCTCTAGGTTTTGGATTCCGTTGTGGTTTCTTAGGAATGCTGCACATGGAAATTATTCAGGAACGTTTGGAACGCGAATTTAATATGACAGTTATTACTACTGTTCCCAATGTATCTTACCTTGCTTACAAAACAAGCGGAGAAGTTGTTACTGTAAACAACCCAAGTGATTTACCAGACCCAGGTCGTATCGATTATATTGAAGAACCATACATCAAAGCAAGTATCATTACTAAATCCGAATTTATTGGACCTGTAATGACTTTGTGTATTGAGAAACGTGGACAGATAATGAATCAGAATTATTTAACTGCTGATCGAGTTGAATTAATTTTTGAAATGCCTTTAGGTGAAGTAGTATTTGATTTTTATGATCGATTAAAATCAATTTCAAAAGGATATGCATCTTTTGATTATCACCTTCGGAGGTATGAAAGAATCTGATTTAGTAAAATTAGATATTTTATTAAACAGTGAGCCTGTAGATGCTTTATCTGCTTTAATTCACAAGCAACAACGCACGATTTTGGTAAAAAATTGTGAAAAATTAAAAGAATTAATTCCAAGACAACAATTTGAAATTCCTATACAAGCTGCCATGGGGCAAAATTATTGCCCGTGAAACCATCCGCGCCATTCGTAAAGATGTAACCGCCAAATGTTATGGTGGGGATATTTCTCGTAGCGTAAATTATTGGAGAAGCAAAAGAAGGTAAAGAAAATGAAGTCCGTAGGTAATGTAGAAATTCCACAAAGTGCATTTATGGCAGTGAACTTAAGCTGAATAGCTAATCAAAACCTTAGTCTAAATTTTACTTAAAAAAAACTTGTTGCTTTATTAAAGTTTTACTACTTTCATTAATGAATTAAGAACTTTTTATAGTTAAAGCTTTTTGCTTTGTTATTTTATGGTGCTCTTTTATTTGCAATTCAACTTTTGCTCAAAACTTAACTTATACTGGCTATACAAAATTTGAAGAAGAAGCTTTACCAGATGTAAAA
>JADJDM010000014.1 GCA_016702705.1 Bacteroidota bacterium
AAGCAGAAACAAGAGCGGAACTCATAGACCCTAAGTTAAAGGCTTGTGGTTGGGGCGTTATAGAAGGCTCTAAAATCCTTCGTGAATACAACATTACTGCTGGTAAAATACAAACTGGTGGTGGTAGGTCTAAAAAAATTATTGCCGATTATGTATTGGTTTACAAAGGCATTAAACTGGCAGTAGTGGAAGCCAAAAGCGATGATTTAGCTGTGGGAGAAGGTGTAGCACAAGCCAAACAATATGCCTATAAATTAAAATTAGAAACTACATACTCAACTAACGGGAAAGAAATTTATAGCATCTGCATGAAAACAGGTGCTGAGGGTTTGGTTGCTAATTACCTTACACCCGAAGAACTTTGGAATAAAACATTTCCTAAAGAAAACGGAGCAGCCGCTGATCTTGTAGAAGCGTGGAGAGAAAAGTTTTCTGCTGTTCCTTTTGAAGATAAAAGTGGTTCGTGGCAATTACGCTATTACCAAGAAATAGCAGTGCGCAATACCATTGAGGCGGTTGCAAATGGTAAAGATCGTATTTTGTTAACCCTTGCAACTGGTACAGGTAAAACTGCCATTGCTTTTCAAATTGCTTGGAAATTATTTCAAACCCGTTGGAACTTAAAGGCAGCAACTACTCGGCAAGAAGACCACGCATTTTATTTTTAGCCGATAGAAACATTTTAGCCGACCAAGCTTACAATTCATTTTCTGCTTTCCCTGAAGATGCATTGGTGCGCATTAAACCAAGCGAGATAAAGAAAAAAGGAAGTGTACCCACTAACGGCAGTATTTTCTTTACCATCTTTCAAACCTTTATGACGAATGCTAAAGTAAAGAGCGAACCCGAAACGCATGAACAACTTTCATTAGCAGCCGAAACAAAAGTAGCTTACACACCCGAACAATTTAATTTTGGGCAATACCCAACTGATTATTTCGATTTCATTATTATAGATGAGTGCCATAGAGGTGGCGCCAACGACGAAAGTAATTGGAGAGGAATTTTAGAATATTTTTCGCCCGCAGTTCAATTAGGTTTAACAGCCACACCTAAGCGTAAAGATAATACCGATACCTATAAATATTTTGGCGAGCCCGTTTATATTTACTCGCTTAAAGAAGGAATTAATGATGGATTTCTTACACCATTTAAAGTTAAGCGTATAAAAACTACGCTTGATGATTATGTGTATACTAGCGATGACCAAATTATTGAAGGAGAAATTGAAGCAGGTAAAGTTTACAAAGAATCAGATTTCAACCGAACAATTGAAATAAATGAAAGAGAAGCTTACCGTGTAAAAAAGTACTTGGATGAAGCCAATCAAAACGAAAAGGCTATTATATTTTGCGCAAATCAGCCTCATGCAGCCTTAATAAGAGATTTAGTAAACCAATACAAAAAATCTACCGACCCTAATTACTGTGTTCGTGTTACTGCAAACGATGGTACAATTGGCGAAACGTTTTTGCGTGAGTTTCAGGATAACGAGCGCACCATACCAACTATACTTACTACTTCACAAAAATTATCTACAGGTGTTGATGCACGTAACATACGTAATATTGTTTTAATGCGCCCGGTAAACTCTATGATAGAGTTTAAACAAATTGTTGGGCGTGGCACACGTTTGTTTGATGGTAAAGAGTTTTTTACTATTTATGATTACGTTGATGCATTCCATCATTTTGCCGACCCCTGAATGGGATGGTGAACCAATAGAACCCGAGCCAGCAGGCGAACCAAAGCCACCAAGTGGCCCTTGCAAAGTATGCGGTCAAAGTCCATGCATTTGCCAAAAAGCACCCAAGGAGCCTTGCGATATTTGCGGTGAATTAAATTGCGATTGCAAAAAGAAGAAGAAGATTAAAATTAAGTTGCGCGATGGAAAAGAGCGCGAAATACAATCTATGATTGCCACTTCGTTTTGGAGTGCAGATGGTAAACCAATTTCGGCCGAAGAGTTTTTAAACAACCTATTTGGTGAATTGCCCAACCTATTTAAAAGCGAAGAAGAATTAAGAGCCCTTTGGAGCAACCCCATTACACGTAAAGTATTATTGGATAAATTAGAAGAGCTTGGTTTCCCGAAAAGCGATTTGCAAATTGTGCAGCAATTAGTAAATATGGAAAAGAGCGATTTGTTTGATGTGTTAGAATATGTTTTCAACGGCAACTACAATTCCTTAACACGAGAACAACGAGTAGCGGCATCACAAGCAACTATTTACGCCATACTAAACGATAACCAAAAAGAGTTTATAGAATTTGTATTAAGCAAATACATAGAAACCGGCGAAGAAGAACTCGATCAAGAAAAACTACCAATACTCCTAACAAACAAATACCAATCCCTAGAAGACGCCAAAGAAGTGCTGGGCAATGTTGGAGATATAAGTAAACTCTTTATAGAGTTTCAGAAACATTTGTATGATAGGAGGGTGGCTTGATGAAAAGGACAGGTTAGGGTAAATTAAATTAATTAATTATGGCAGAAATTCAATCAAGCAGTACAGGTTTATCAGGCGAATATTTTGTAGCAGCCGAATTACTGAGAAGAGGATATAGTGTAGGTATAACTATGGGTAATGCAAAAGCAATAGATATACTAGCTGAAAAGAATGACAAACAATTTATTATACAGGTAAAAGCTATTTACAAAAAAAAGAATAATGGCTGGCCTATAATAAAGGATAAAGTGCATTCAGATCACATTTATGTTTTCGTAAACTTAAATGGCGATAAAATGACTGAGCCAGATTATTTCGTTTGCACTGGAAATGAAACCAAAAGTAAGGTAAAACAATATGGAACAAGAGGTGTTTTGAGTTTGTCTTCTATTAATGACCCTCAATTTAAAGGAAGATGGGATAAAATGTAATAGTATAATTGCAAAATAACAAAGTTTATTGTTGCCGATGGTTATAAATAAGCAGGTTAGGGAGAATTAAGGATTAAAAAAATTAGAATGAGTTACAAAAGAAGTTTAGTAGAGTTGCAAAATATGTATTGGGTATTGAGTCAGAAAGCTTTTAAGGGGGAGTTGACTACATTAGAAACTAAAAAGAAAGTGAGGGTTTAATGGAGTTATTGTTTGTTTATATTGAGAATTATAATAACATTAAAAAAAAAGGTTATTGTTTGTCATCCAAACACGAAATTACATATGATATTGAAGAACATAAACTTACAATAACAGACTATAGTTTTAATCTTACCAAATATTTTCAATCAAATATCTCAGACATTAAAGCTATTATTGGCGCCAATGGTGCTGGCAAAACGTCATTATTGCATTTTCTTTTTCATGAATCCTCAGGTGAAGATTTTTCAAAAGTAAACAAACAAGATTTTATGGTTTGTTTAAAAAATGATGTGATTTACATATCATCGCCAAAATCTAAACCTTTAAAAAAGGAAGATATTATCAATAAAACGCAGAAAAAAATAGTTCTTATACCGACAGAAGATAAATTGATATATAAAAAACTGGAGCCATTTAAAGGGTCAGGACTGATATACTTCTCAAGTATATTTGATAATAATTACATTGGTTCTACTAATACTTATGCGCAGAATATCTCAACTAATTATCTTATAAGGGCAGATAAACGCTTTGTTTTTTTTGAAGGAGAAGGTTATCCCCAAGTAATTGAACAAACTGAATGTCATCGTACACAGGAATTAATTAGACAAATAGAATTTCTAGAAGAATCAACTGTCAAATTTGATTTCAAGTTGCCTCAACAAATAAGGATAAATATTAAAAGTATAGACGAGAAGAATTTTTTCAAATCAATTGGTTAAATCTGAATATGGAACAGTGATTCCTAAGCGATTTGCTTCCTATAATGAAATACTAGGTAGAATTAATGCTAAGACCAATGAAATAAGGAAAACTGTGACAAATATGTCCAAATTGCCACAATTTTGGTTTGAATTGCAAAATGGAATATTTTATGGCGTCCTGACCCACATATTAAGAAAGATTCCAAAACGTGATAAAAAGTTTGATAATATTCGAATAGATATTGCTAATGCTTTTTTGAGAGTATTTCGAATATAAATTATGATTATTTAAAATTGTCTAAAGCTGTTTTGGATGCTAAAAAAGTTTTTGGTGAACAGAACATTAAAATTAGTATATATTCTGATGCCTTAAAGTCTGTAATGGCACTGCTAAAATTATCAAATAAATTAATAAAGTCAAAGGATATAGATGGTTTATCACTGATACTAGATCGAAAAAAATATTAACTTTAAAATTGGTTTAGAGCTTATACCAATCTTCCAGTAATTAGCGATTTTCTTTTCTTTTCATGGGATAATTTAAGCTCAGGTCAATTGGCTCCGATTGAATCTTTTATCTAGATTTCATTACGCATTAAGCAAATCAGAGGATGGAATCAAAGATTATATTGTTTTTATTGATGAAGGCGACATATTGCTCCATCCAAATTGGCAAAGACGATTTGTTAGCATATTGAATAATGATTTAATTAAATTGTTTAAAGAAAAAAATGTACAATTTGTTTTAACTTCTCACTCACCATTTGTAGCTTCAGATTTATCGAAAGCACATATTTTGTATTTAAATGAGAAGAAAAATCCAATAAAGGAAGTGGAAACCTTTTCCCAGAACATTTATAGCCTGTTGAGTAATTCTTTTTATTTAGAGAGTCCTTTAGGCGCATTTTCAGAAGAGTTATTAAATGATTTAATAAACTTTTTAGATACAGGTAAATCCGGAAAAATAAAAAATTTACTAGAAGCTCAGAAAATTATAGAAAACATTGGTGAACCAATGATAAAAAATGAATTACAAAAGAAATTAATTCGTTCAGAAAGTGGAGATAAAAAGCAACTCGAAGAACTAGTTAATTATCTTTCAAAAAAACTCAATAATGCTTAGTATATATAATGAAAATTTAAACCATTTAGCTTATAAACACTATTTAGCCGTTGAAGAGATGGTGCTACGCAGCAGTAATGGTAAAGCAAAACTTCATTTTATAAATGTGTGGCTCACAATAGTACTTGAAGAACAATTTAGTTTAAGAAAGCTAATTACTGCAAATTCAACAGAGCTCGAAGCTTTGGCTAAAAAATTGGAAGGTAAATCACCGTCAAAATCAGTTAAATACTTAGGTGATATTTATGAAAATTATTTTGCTGGAAGTTCAAAAACCACATTGAAAATTGATAAAAAACCATATAAAGCTTCTCATTTTGTTAGGAATCTTGAGCTAACTGTATGTCCATATTGTAATAGAAATTATATTTTTAATGTTTCTGATAATAAAAAAGTAAGGAGATTAAGCGAGCTGGACCATTTTTATCCTAAAGAAAAGTATCCCGCTTTATATATGTCGTTTTATAATTTAGTTCCAGTTTGTCACAATTGTAATCACATAAAATCTAATTCAAAAGCTAAATATATAAATCCATATAAAGAATTTATATCTGATTCAAATATCTTGTTTAACATAAAAATAAAGGGCGCTAATTTCATAACAAACCCTCGGCAATTTAAACTTGGTTGGTTATTATCAAATGAGTATCAAGAAATGTTTTATGATTTAAAATTACACAGAATTTATCCTGTTCACAAAGACATAATTTCAGATATAATTAAGAAGAAATTTATTTATACAGATAACTACGTAGAAGATGTTTATCAGCTTTAAAGAGAAAAATATATATTGATAAAAACGATTTTTTAAATTCTGTTTTATCTGCGAATACTCAAGAAAACAAACTAAAAGAAAAGCCATTTTCTAAGCTAACAAAAGATATTTGGGGCGATTTAAATGGTAAACTATGAATTAATGCAGTTTTTACTATAGCCCCTTTTTTTAACTAAAGACTTTTTGTATATTTGTTTTGAATGTCAGAATTAGGTGATAAATCCATTATTAATTTAATTGCAGCTCAATTATTGATTGATCACAAGCTTCATTCCTCAAGTGTGCATTGCTCTTATTACAGCTGTTTGCAAAAAATGCATGACGTCTTAATTGAAAACGTAGGTTATTCTGACACGTCTTTATACGCAGAAAGCTCAAGAAATAAAGTAGGTAGCCACGAATATATATACGGAAAAGTATATGAAAACATGGTTGCACGAAGAGCAAATAACTCTGAAATTCAAGCGTTTAGTAGATTTTTCGGGGATATAAAAAGACATAGAGTAAATGCCGATTATACAAATAATGTTATTGAGGACACCAAAAGTAATGGAGCCTTAGTTTTGGCTAAAAAAATAAATGCTACCTTAGCTAAGATTTTTGAGGGGGATAAAAAATAAAGATATGGAATCGAGAGCATTTTTAGATAATGAATTACAAAAACTAGCAAATAAATTCGAGGGAATTACTTTGTCTTCTTTTTATGATGAAGTTTATTCTCAGCATGTAATTGTGGTTTCACCAAGTGAAAAATATTTGGATGAGAATTTTGCTCAACAACAAGTTGAATTAGAATTAATTTTCATTGAAAAATTCCCATTTGAAGCTTTATATTTTGTTGAAGATGGGGCTTTGGATATTCCAATCAACGCATCTGTATATTCTAATAGTAACGAATCAATTCAAATTCCAGTGACGGATGTAATCTGTAATATTCCTAGTTTTATTAATCTGTTTAATATTAATGTGCCAATTTATATAGCTAACTCAGAAGTTTTACTTTCTAAAGTAGAGCATATTTATGTTAACGAGGATACACTATCTCTAGTGTCAAAAACTATGGATGTTAAAATAAATGTGCAAGGTGAAGAGAATTCATATGCAATGGCAGCTTAATTTATTATTATGGAGCAGGGACAGTCAAAAATCAAATCAAACTAGAGAACATCTTACTAATTAAGTCAGAGTTTCAAAGAGAATTGGTGATAAATTTTGCTGAACAATCAAAGGTTAAGCAAGATATTAATATTAATATCGAAAACACTGATGTTACTCAAAATAAATTTGCTGTTTATCTTGGAAGTTGATTTTCAAATTATGTATGAAGATAAAGTGCTTATTTCAATAAAGACCTCTCATACTGCTACATTTGATAAACAAGGCTCTTCAATTGAAGATAAAATATTGGACAATTTTATTAATATAAATGCCCCTGCAATTATATTTCCATTTGTGAGAGAAGAAATTGCAAGTTTAACTTCTAAAGCTGGTGTTGGTGGTGTATTAATTCAACCAGTTAATTTTGTTGAATTAAATAATAATCGTATCGCTAATTTAAAAAAGGCTAGCGAATTGTAGTTTAATTGATTTTCATTCTTTCTTTATACAATCTCTCCACCTGCTTCATGTGCTCATCATCCAATTCGGTGCTGGTAAATTGTTGTTTGGTATCGGGGCAATAATAAAAACTAAATGTAATTTCTATTTCTTGGTTTTTGTAAACCAACATTCGTTGTTCAGTTCTTAATTCCATTTCGCTGCCTGTAATTGGGCTTTTCATTGCATTAAATTTTAAACAAAGTTAAAGAGAAATAAAACAGCTTTGTAATTTGATTAAATAAGTAGCAATTAGTGTGTAAATTAAATTATCTACTATTAGAGAAATAAACAACGTAATTCATTGCCCTCACTCAAAAGCATCATACATCTCCAATTCAGGATAGCTGAAAGGCAAAATTGTTTCTTCTGCATTGGGGTTATCTAAGCGGCTGGTAATGCGTTTGCTTATGGTATAGGCTTGCATTTCGTTTTCGTCAAAAGGCAGCATTAATTGTTTTAGTTCTTCTTCCTTTATAGTAGTAGTTAACCATTGTTCTTCTTTTTCGGGAGGCACAATAAAAGGCATGCGCAATTTGTTGTTGTGTATTTTGGCCATTAAAGGGTTGGCCTCGGTAGTAATAATGCTAAAGCTGTTAATGAGTTCGCCTGTTTGTTTGTTTACCCACTCATCGTAAATACCACCCAAGCAAAAAATTTCTTCCTTGCCTGCATGTATGTGGTAAGGGTACTTTTGTTTGTTTACTTCTCTCCACTCAAAAAAACCGGTAACAGGCACCAGGCAGCGCTTGCTTTTTATGGGAGCGCTAAAGCTGCGTTTTTCAAAAATGGTTTCGCTTTTGGCATTTAAATTATTTGCCCTAAACTGTTTGGCAAGTTCTTCGCTGGGTGTCCAGCCGGGTATGAGTCCCCAATTATACAAACTAATTTCGTCGGGCTTATCAGCAGTAACAATGGGCAAGGCAGGATGCAAAAAACCCGATACACTGTAAATGGGTTTCCACTGCGGTAGCTTTTTTGGGTAAGTTGCCTTTAAACGTTTTTCGAGCTGTTTATCGCTTTCGGTTTTGTTTGATACGTTGTAGCACATAAGGTAAATATAGTTTATTTTAAAATAAATAAGCCATTATTTTAATCCCATTTTACGTAGTCGTTCATCGTGCATTTTGGCATCGTACTCGGCCTTTTCTTCTTTTAGTTTAAACTCTTCGGCACGCTTACGAGCCAACTCTTGTTGTACATAAATATCATACTCTTTCCAATAACTTGGCCCTTGGGGATCTAAGAGCGATTTTTCGTTTAGCTGCGTGTTGGCCAAAGGCTCATAGTTTAGCGGGTAAAAATCTAGTTGCTCATTTGCCGGTGCTTTGTTCATTGCGGTAATTTTTCTTAGCTCCGTATCGGCACGCAACCACTTCATGGCAGCGCCTGTATTTAATATCAATGGCATTTCATTAATATCATGAACGCTTAATATTTTATTTGTATACGTTGTAACAAGTGCAAAGGAATAAAATGTTTCACCGTTTTCGTGTTGTAATTTTTCGTAAAGCCCTGCAAGGTAAAAAGGTCGTTCGTTTTTTAGGTAACAACAATAGGCTGTTTTATCTAACAAAAACAATATATGTGTAGCAGGCACCAGGCAACGGTTTTTACGTATGGCAAATTTAAATCGAGCATCTAAAATAAGATGTTGTTGTGGGGCAGTGTGCACCAGCATCTTTTTTTTGTTGCCCCAATAGGTAATACCAAACACCGCTTTAAACAGTTCGCGGTTTTGCAAGCTGCACATAATAGGTGCAGTATCGCCAGGCCGGCAAACATAGTGGTTAAAGCGCTTGCTGTAACTTGTAAAGTTAAAATTAAACGTAGCTCCAATTGCTTCACTTTTGCTTACTATACCAAATAATATTTTCATATCTACAAACAAAAACAAAAGTACAGCAATAGCCTCATAATCCTTGATTAAGAAAGTAGCATGTGAATAAGTAATTGCTTTTGATTAAATAAGTAGGAGGGATTTTTTTTGAGGGAGATAATAATGGAATAAATTATTTAAGGAAATGTAGACTGAGATTCCTTTACATTCAAATGTAAGTACTCAGCTTGTTGGTTTTAGTTCTTATAGATGATTTTTCTTTTTCTGTCTTGAAACAGAAAAAGAAACAAAAAGAATTCAAGAATCCAGAAAGGCAACGCGCTAGGGCTACACCCTACGTCTGGATTCAGGGCCTGCGCGCCGGTAAAATTGAAAATAGTTTTTAAATCTGGCTTCATGATAGGGTTAATCTTTATCATTACGAATCAATTCAAAGTAATTGCAGAGTGATTCCTTGTTATAACGAATCGATTTAAAGTGATTGAAGATTAATCTCTAATCATTAAAGAGTGATCCCTTGTTATTGCCGTTCGCTCTGCAATCATTAAAGAGTACTCTCTTGTTATTGCAGATTAGTCTTCAGTCATTAAAGATTACTCTCTTGTTATTACAGATTAGTCTTCAATCATTAAAGAGTACTCTCTTGTTATTGCAGATTAGTCTTCAGTCATTAAAGAGTATTCTCTTGTTATTGCGGATTAGTCTTCAATCATTAAAGAGTACTCTCTTGTTATTGGAGTTTAGTCTTCAATCATTAAAGAGTATTCTCTTGTTATTGCGGATTAGTCTTCAATCATTAAAGAGTGATCTTTTGTTATTGCCGTTCACTCTTCAATCATTAAAGAGTACTCTCTTGTTATTACCGTTCGCTCTTCAATCATTAAAGAGTGATCTCTTGTTGTTTTGCTTCGTTTTTGTTACAATTTACCTTACCAATTGTAAATTTATTTGCACCACTTATTTTTAGGTTACGTCCACTTACATTAATTAACGCGGCTTTCACATATTTTAAGAAGAGGAAATTTTGATTTTGGCACGGCCTTAGCCAATAAAGAAGTAAGAATGAAAAATGAAGAATGAATTACAAGGTTGATTAAAAAATAATTCTTAATTCATAATCCTTCATTCTTAATTAAAAAATTATGCCACCTAAGTGTAAAGCAAAAAATGGAGTAGGAGTAGCAGGGCGAAATTACATCCACGTATTTTAGAGCAACAAGTTTTAACGAAATAAAAACAAGCAAGCTAATATTTAAAGGTCGATAAATATTGGTTTAAACTAAAGGACCACAAAAAAAGAAAAAATAAATCCCACTGCGGTGGGTAATCACAATGAATTCACGCAAAAAAGCCGCGATGAAGTTAAGTACCTTAACTCCCGAGGCAAAAAAAACCAAAGCACAAAGCATAAAGGATAGTATGCAGGCAAGTGTAAATTTTACTAACCCTCCATTGCCATATGTAGATGTGCAAACCCTGATTGATGATTTTGGAGCATCCATCACACAGGCAAACTCCAACGGTGCAACCTCAGAGGACACACGTAACATGCATGAGCAAGAAAAATTATTAGTGAGCGCGTTTAACATGTTGAAAATGCATGTAGAATTTGTAGCTAACAATTCGCTAGATCCAGAAGCAGTTATTCTTTCGGCAGGCATGCTGGTTGCAGTTAACGGAGGAGCAAATGCGGTAGCAGAGTTAACCTTAGATGCAGGAGGCAGTGGAACCGTCGTCATACGGGTCCCACGCGGTCCCGGAGAAAAAGCGTTCGTATTTGAAATAAGCACAGATGGTGTAAGCTATAGTCGCTTAAGAAGTTCAACGCTTACCAAAGTTACCATTAGTGGTTACACAGCGGGCACCACTATCTACATCCGTTATTTTGCAATCACCAAAGATGGCGATGGTGTAGTAAGTGCATCAAAAAGTGTAATGGTAGTTTAGTAAAAGTAACATCCTAAGTGTACAAAGGCCTCTTCGAGCAATTGGAGGGGCCTTTGTTGTTTAACCGCGCGGGGGGCATCGGTATTATTGGAAATTATTTTTTGCATTGGAAATTATTTTTTAATTTTATTAAATGTCATTGCCATTTCATCATAATGCTAAGCAAGGAACGAAAGACTTTGCGAAGGAACTTCGCCAGCGGCAAACTTCTGCGGAGGAGTTATTTTGGAAGATGGTTCGTAATCGTAGGATGTTAGGGTTGAAAATTAGAAGACAACATCCCATAGGCAAATACATAGTTGACTTTTACTGCCATGAATTAAAATTAGTGATAGAGTTGGATGGGAGTATTCACAACCTAGAGCATGTGAGGAAAAAAGATAAAATACGAGATGCCTTTTTAAAAGCTCAAGGCTTAACAATATTTCGCGTTGATAATGTATTTGTTTACTCCAACCCACATGTAATAGAGGAGGAGATAGCGAAATTAAAGAATAAGCTAATTAGCCCAAATACTTAATTGCAAAATAAACCACTACACCATTTACTAGTATTAGCAAAGGAATCCCAATCCTAAATTTAAGTTTAGCTGATTTATGATTTACTGGAGCTTTCATTCCTAAATAAATTCCTAGTGCCCCGCCGATAAACGCAATAAAAAACAAAGTGTTTTCAGCAATACGATTGCCTTTGTTTTTAGATTGTATTTTATCGTACCACATAATTACATAGGCAATTAAATTTAGTACAATTAAATAAGCTAAAATAAAATAGAAATAGGTTTCTATTGTAGTGGTATAAATAAAATCATTTTTTGTAGCCTCAATGTACTTTGCTTGTGGCATTTATTTATCTCATTCTCATGAAACCAACACGCCCACGTTTACAACTTGCTTTAGCAAAGTATCCTAAGTCGAAAGTAAACTCAGTGTGTAATTGCACAGTTGTTGCTTTAAAAGCAGTGTAACCATCAAATTTTTTGGATGAGCCCGTATCGTTTAAAGGATAAGAAATGGTAGAACCTTTTCCTCCATCAGTTGAAATCATATCGCTAAACGATGTGGTGAATCTAACACCTGCTGTCCAGCTAAACGCATCAGCAACAATAATGTTTGTACCAAATCCTAATACTCCCGAAAAATATTTTGGTTGTAATTGACCAACAACATCTCTTTCTTTTCCATCTCTGTTTTCATCTGCTTTTGATACCAACGATAGTTGTGGTCCAATTTCTACATAGCCCGAACTTTCATGACCTCTAAAGCGATACAGCATAGCAATATCAATTCCTTTTAAGTAAAGTGTTTTGCTAAACTTGCTCGAATCCAATTTAATATCGTATTTCTGACTTCTCGAAAAATACTCGGCGTTAAATGCTAATTCGTGACACTCGCTAAAGTTGATTCCAAATTTACCACCCACACCATAACAAAATGCAAAGGAAGAAGTTACTGTTTTAGTATCCTTAAACATGTTTTTACTTGTAAGCATTGATGTACCGCCTGAGCCAGTAAGTGCGATATCAAACCAAGTTGGATTGCCGCCTCTACCTTTACCTGCAAAAGAATTAAACGTAATTAATAATGAAGTAGTAAGTAAGATAATTTGTTTGTGCATGTCTTTAATATTTTACTCAAAAATACACATGTATTTGAATTTACAGCAAAAGCTTATTCACAAACTGTTAATACAGAAAGATATTTATCTGATTTTTTGAAAAGGAATAGTTAAAATTCTATATCCAATTCTTTCTCTTCTGTGCCTCTTAGCACTCTTACCTTGGTTTTATCACCTTTGCTAAAAACTGAAAGTGCTTTCATATAATCTTCCATGTTATTGATGCTAATGTCGCCCAATTTTATAACCACATCCCCTTTTAAAATTCCAGCTTTGGAAGCAGGTTTGCCATTGGTAACTCCATCCACACGCATTCCTTTTCCTTCAAAAGCATAATCGGGCATAACACCCATGGTTACTTTAAATTTTGTGGATTTTGATTCGGCAGTCTTAGTAGCTGTAAATTTTAATTTAGGATAATAGTTTGCTGCATCAATTACATCAATAATATAATCTAACACTTTTCTTTCTCCTTCGTAGTTTACTTTATCTGCATCATCTGTTGGTTTGTGGTAATCGCTATGCTGCCCCGTAAAAAAGTGAAGTACTGGAATATCTTTTAAGTAAAAGGATGTTTGATCACTTGGGCCAATACCTGCACTGTCTTTTTTTATTGAGAAGGTATTATTTGTTTTATCTAAAATATCCACCCACTCAGGTGCCGTTCCAACTCCATAAACCAACAGCTTACGAGTACTATCGTTAAACCTTCCAACCATATCCATATTAATCATGTAATTAATTTTAGCTAAAGGAAAGCTTGGATTATCGCACCATTTTTTAGAACCTAGTAATCCTAACTCTTCACCAGAGAAAGTCATAAATAAAAAGTTGTATGCTTCTTTTTTATTGTTGGTACTATAGTAACGAGCCAACTCTAACACACCAGCAGTTCCACTTGCATTATCATCTGCCCCGTTGTGTATTTTGCCTTGTGGGTTTGCATCTAAAGAGTTGTAATCGTTTCCTAATCCTAAATGGTCGTAATGTGCGCCAACAACAACGGTGTATTCTGCTCCGTTATCTAAAAAGGCAACAACGTTTTTTGCTTTTCGTTCTTTAATATCAGCAGTGCTTGTATCGTGTGGATTAGGTTTTTCTTGAAACTAAAATCAAAGAAATAACTATATCGTCCATAATTTTCTGTTCCTCCACCAATATTATTACTACCCATTGGCATTAGTTTTAATTTCTCAAAGTAATTAGCAATATACAACGCTGCTTTATCTTCTCCAATACTTGAAGTTCCTCTGCCTTCTAGTTTATCAGAAGCTAAATACTTAATGTGTTTTTTTATATTCTTTACTTGTGTGCGTTGTGCTTGTGCAGTAAACGAAAATAGGGCAGTGCAAGCTGCTATCAGTATCACTTTATTCATCATGAGGCAAAGATACGACTCTTACTAATTAATCTGGTCTTAATTTGTATTTCCATATTAATTTATATATTTACTATAATAATTTAAAACATTTATGAGATCATTTTGGATTTTTTCATTTTTAGTTAGTGTAGCTGCCGCAGCTATTTCTTGGTTTTTATGGACACCTTTTTGGTTTTCCTTTATCTTAATTGTACCAATGATTTTGGTTGGTATTTCGGATTTGAGCCAAAACAAACACACACTTCGTAAAAACTATCCTATTTTGGGTAGAATGCGTTGGATGGCAGAATGGATGCGCCCAAAAGTATATCAGTATTTTATTGAATCGGATACCGACGGAGCTCCTTTTAATCGTTTAAGCCGTAATGTAATTTATCAACGCGCTAAAAAAGTAAACGATACAACTCCATTTGGAACTCAATTGGATGTTTACCAAACAGGATATGAATGGTTAAATCATAGCATTGTTCCGCTTAATCATGATAAGGTTGATCATGATCCGCGTGTATTGGTTGGTGGCCCAGCATGTAAACAACCTTACTCGGCAAGTATTTTAAATATCTCTGCAATGAGCTACGGTTCATTAAGTAAGAATGCAATTATGGCATTAAATGGCGGGGCAAAATTAGGGGGCTTTGCTCACAATACGGGTGAGGGTGGATTAAGTCCTTACCATTTAGAACCAGGTGGAGATGTTATTTGGCAAATTGGTACTGGATATTTTGGTTGCCGTCATAAAGATGGTACTTTTAATTATGAAGCTTTTGGAGAGCGTGCTGCTTTACCAAACGTAAAATGATTGAAATTAAATTATCACAGGGTGCTAAACCTGGTCACGGAGGTATTTTACCTGCCAGCAAAGGTTACCGATGAAATTGCAAATATTCGATTAGTTGAAAAAGGGAAGGATGTGTTAAGTCCGCCTTACCACACTGCTTTTTCTACACCTGTTGAAATGCTCAATTTTGTTCAACGTTTAAGAGATTTATCTGGCGGTAAACCAATTGGATTTAAATTATGTATTGGTCAAAAAAGTCAGTTTATTGCTATTTGTAAGGCAATGATTAAACTCAACATTTTGCCCGATTTTATTACTGTTGATGGGGGAGAAGGTGGCACAGGGGCAGCTCCCTTGGAATTTAGCAACTCGGTGGGTATGCCTTTGCGCGATGCTTTGGCTTTTGTTTATGATACCTTAAATGGATTCGGAATTAAAAAACACATTAAGATTATTGCTTCTGGTAAAGTACACACTGGGTTTGATTTGATGCGTAATTTTGCCATTGGAGCAGATATGTGCAACAGCGCTCGCGCTATGATGTTGGCTTTGGGTTGCATACAAGCATTGGAGTGTAACAATAATAAATGTCCAACTGGTGTAGCAACCCAAGACCCTAAATTGTACAAAGGTTTAGATGTGGCTGATAAACGTGTGAGAATTGCTAATTTTCAGCATGAGACGGTAAAAGCAGCGGTTGAGTTAATGGCTGCAGCAGGGATTAATCATCCCGATAAATTGCATCGCTCTCATATTTACCGCAGGGTTGCGGCAAATCATATACAAACGTATGCCGAATTATTCCCAAATATGTTAAGAGGCTCTTTATTAGAAGCTCCGTTTCCAGCAGGCTGGGAGCTAGATATGATGAATAGCAGTGCAGAAACATTTGAATTGGCAGCTTCTCATTAAAAATATTTTTAGAGAGAATTTGCAACTTATAAATTATTACTTATTTTTGGCAAAAATTAAACTACTATGAGCCACGATACACATCAACATAATACAGAGAAAAAGCCACATTTTGGACCAGCAGTTATTATGGGTCTTTCTTTTTGGTTATTTGCATTCTTCTTTTTAAGTCTTTGCAATGGCAAAAAGGAGCACGGTGCTCATGAAGCAGCAGCGGGGCATGTTGCAAAAACGGAACATGTTGAAGCTGTTGCCGAAACGCCAAAGGTTGAAGAAGCGGCTGTGGTAGCTGTTGATTCTGTTAAGGCAGAAGTAACAGATACTGTAAAAACAGAAGTTAAAGCTGAAGAGAAAAAATAAATCATTTATAAAATCATAAAAGCCCCGTTCTTCTTAAATTATAGAAGGACGGGGCTTTTTATTTGCTCAATTTTTTAAGCAAACGCCCTAATTTATGGAGGAATTGCAAAGTATAAATACAATTTGCTGAGCTTATACTTATCTTTACTTTTTGTTTTAGAAACTTCGCAAGCAAAATTATATTTGAAAATTGTTAAATGGAGATAACTAAGTGTTGAATAAAAATCAAGTACGCGGACTAATTATTTATCCTTTGGGCGACCTCATTGCCCAGCTTATTTTGGGTGAAGTAAACTTTTACCGTACGGGTATTTTTGCAATTGTTGGTTGTTTTATTTATTCTTTTGAAATTGGGAAGTGGTTTGGATATTTGGAAAAGAAAATCAAAAATCCATTTTTAAAAAACTGGCTTAGCGGTGTTGTATTTTAATCCTTTATGGATTGCGAGGCATTTTCTTTTTATTGAGTTGGCTCTTCATCCTAATTTATTCACTACTGGCGCAGGTTTTTTAGAATTACTGATAAATGCTATTCAAGCAGGTTCACGGTCTTTTGCTGGTGCAATTTTAATTTCGTTTGTTGCAAATTACTTGATACAAAATAGAGTGCCTCTAAAAAATAGGTTTTTGTTTAGCGCTGTGTTTAGCGCCTTAATGGGAATTTATTATGCATTATCAAAGGTTTGGTTTTAACCCCAATCTTAATCATACTTCTATTCTCAATATTCTCAAAATCGAACCTGCCACCTAAAGCTTGTTTTTTTGCTTGCAGGTTTTCTATAATTAAGGGTTCAATGTTAATTCCATTTCTGTAGGCATTTAGTAAATCTGTTTCTCCTTCTGAGAAAAGGCAGTTTTTCATTTTGCCATCTGCTGTTAAACGTAAGCGGTTGCAAGTGTTGCAGAATGGATTACTAACCGTTGATATAAAACCAAAGTTTCCCTTGTGTCCAGGTACTTTATATTTTTTTGCAGTATCGTTTAACTCGTCTTCCAGTTTTAATACATTGTATTTGGTTTGGATAAGTTGAAGCATTTCGGTTTGCGTAAATACTTTTTCTCTGTTCCAATCATTTCCCGAGAAAGGCATGAATTCTATAAAACGTGCATCTAAAGCAAAGTCTTTCGTAAGTTCAATAAAATCAAGTATGGCATTCTCGTTAATGCCTTTCATCACAACCATGTTTAACTTTACTTTGAAACCTTCTTTCACCAACAAAAAGAGGTTTTGTTTTATTTTTTCAAATTCACCACGCTTGGTAATTTTTAAAAAATCATCTGCATTTAATGTATCTAAACTCACATTAACCGAACGGATGTTTGCTTGCTTAAAATCTTCAATAAATTCATTTACCAAAACAGCATTGGTTGAAATGCTTAATTCTACAGGTAGTTTAGCTAATTGTTGAATAATAAGTTTTGCGTCTTTTCTTACTAAAGGTTCGCCACCCGTTAAACGAATTTTGTTTACGCCCAAGCTCACAAATACTTTTGCAATCTCTACAATTTCATCTACCTGCATCATTTTGTGTGATGGAGTCACTATTACTTTTTCATCGGGCATGCAATAAGTGCAACGCAAATTACATGCATCTGTTAAAGAGATGCGTAAATAGTTGTGTTTGCGTCCAAATGTATCGTATAGTCCTTGTTCTTGCATAAATTGAGGCACTAAAGGTAAGGAATTTATATGCGAACAAATTGCATTTATTTTTATCTTTACCAAAGCCAAAGAAAAAAGCTGAATGCTCGAAATTAGTTTACTTCTTATTCTCTTAATTGTTTCTTTCTTCTATTCATCCATAGGACATGGCGGGGCAAGCGGATACATTGCAGTTTTAACTATGATTGGATTAAGCAGCTCAATCATTCGCCCCGCAGCTTTGGTATTAAATGTTTTTGTGGCTGGCATTTCTTTCTATCAATATTACAAAGGCGGTCATTTTAAATGGAAATTGTTTTATCCTTTTGCATTGTTGTCGGTTCCTTTAGCTTATGTCGGTTCCTTTGTTGAATTGGATACCATTTGGTATAAACGTATTGTTGGCGCTTGTTTAATTTTAGCAGTTCTTCGAATTGTTGGCTTCTTTAATCCTAAAGAAGAAGAAAATAAAACCTTGCCTTTATTTGCTGGACTCTTTATTGGCGCAGCATTGGGCTTCTTAAGCGGAGTAATTGGAATAGGTGGCGGAATTATTTTAAGCCCAATTATTTTATTATTTCGTTGGGGCAATTTAAAAGAGACAGCGGCCGTGTCTGCTTTATTTATTGTAGTAAATTCAATTGCCGGAATAATTGGTTTGTTTAATCAAAAGGTAGTGTGGCCAAATGAAATCCTTTATTGGGTGCCAGTTGTGTTGATTGGCGGTTTAGCAGGCGCATATTGGGGAAGTAGGAAAGCAAATAATAAAGCATTGAAATATGTGCTCTCATTAGTGTTGTTTTTTGCAGCATTAAAACTAATTTTTATTTAAAGTGATTACTGTAGAAGAAGCAAAAAATATAATTGAGGACAATGTAAGTGAACTGAAAGAAAGTGTTTCTATTCTTACAAAAGATGCATTAGGTTTTCGTTTAGCAGAAGATATTCATTCAACATCCGATCTTCCACCTTTTAACCAATCGAATGTAGATGGTTATGCTGTTTGCGGCATAAGTAAAGTATGGAATGTAATAGCAGAAATAAAAGCAGGTGACCACACTAACTTAGTTTTAAAAGAAGGAGAAGCCGCCCGAATCTTAACAGGGGCAATGGTTCCAGCTGGTAGCGATTGCGTTATTATGCAAGAAAGAATTGAAAGAAAAGAAAATGCAATAACACTTGTTGATGTTGAAATAAAGAAATACGAACATATAAGATTAAAAGGTTCTCAAATAAAGGAAGGCGAAATGGCTTTACCAAAAGAAACTTTAATTAATCCTTCGGTTGTCGGATTTATTTCTTCAATGGGAGTAAAGGAAATTAAAGTTTATAGAAAACCGCGAATTGCTCTTATCATAACAGGTAACGAGTTGCAGGAAGTAGGAACAAAAGCGGAGCAGGGAAAGATTTATGAATCAAATAGTTCTAGCTTAAGTGCTGCTGCTTTAACGATGGGATTAAGTATTGAAAATATTATTTTTGCAAAAGATGATAAAATAAAATTAGCAGAAGCAGTTAATTCGGTAATACAAAGCACTGATGTGTTGCTTATTTCAGGCGGTATTTCGGTAGGTGATTATGATTTTGTGAATGAAGTATTACAAGAAAATAAAACTGAAACCTTATTTTATAAAGTAGCCCAAAAGCCTGGTAAGCCATTGTTTTTCGGGAAGAATAAAAACACTTACGTTTTTGGATTGCCAGGTAATCCTGCATCAGCATTGACTTGTTTTTATGAATATGTTTATCCTTGTTTAAGAAAAATGCAAGGATACAGTAATATTCATTTAACAAAAGTTCAATTGCCATTGGAAGCTGCAATTAATAAGAAGAAAGGATTGGCTAATTTTTTAAAAGCGAAAGCAAGTACAAATTCTGTACTTTCGTTAGAAGGACAAGAATCCTTTAAAATGCGCTCTTTTGCTGAGGCAAATGCATTTATTTATTTACCTTTAGACTGCGAAAATAAAAACGCGGGAGAATTGGTAGAAGTACATCTTCACCCTAATTTATAAACGAAACAAATGCAAATTAAAGTTTTATTATTTGGTGAGTTGGCTCAGTTGGCAGGAAGTGCAGAATTAATTTTGCAGGATATAGATTCTACAAATAATGCTAATGAAATGCTTAAGAGTAAATTCCCACAAATAGCATCAAAAAAATATATTATTGCATTAAACAAACAAATAGTAAAAGATTCACAATCATTGCATGATGGCGACGAACTAGCTTTGTTACCGCCATTCTCGGGAGGATAAGATGAAAGAAAAGAAAAGACATAAAGTAATACAGCAAGGTGCAATTAGTCCGCAATTTGTGGCTGATTCAATTGCTAAACATAGCAGCAAAACCAATATTGGTGCGCATACTATTTTTTTAGGGCAGGTTAGAAATGATTTAATTGAAGAAAAAGAAGTTGTTGAAATTGAATACACCGCATACGAAGAAATGGCCGAAGAACAATTTCATGCAATACGTGAAGAAGCTTTTGCAAAATATGATTTAACTTGTATGCATATCCATCATAGTATTGGAATAGTTAAAGCCGGTGAAATTTCTTTATTTGTATTTGTCTCTGCAAAGCACAGGGCACAAGTGTTTGAAGCTTGTTCATTTATTGTGGAGCAAATTAAAAGTAAGGTTCCAGTTTGGGGCAAAGAGGTTTTTGAAAATGGCGAACATGTTTGGAAAAGCAATACTATTAATTCAGAAAAATAATGGTTGATATTACACATAAAACAAATACTCTTCGTCAAGCCACAGCACAAGCAATTGTAAAAGTGAGCAAACAAGAAACCATTGACGCTATTATAAATAAAGCAGTTCCTAAAGGTGATGTTTTTGAAATGGCGAAAACTGCTGGTCTGTTTGCTGTTAAGCGCACAAGCGATATGATTCCTGATTGCCACCCTTTACCAATTGAATACACCGCTGTTCGTTTTGAAATAAAAAAACTGGAAGTGTATATTGAAATGGAAGTAAAAACCATTTACAAAACGGGAGTAGAAGTAGAGGCAATGTACGGTGTATCGGTTGTGGCGCTTACCATGTACGATATGCTAAAGCCAATTGATAAAGGAATTGAAATAAGCACAATTAAATTACTTGAGAAAAAAGGCGGCAAATCGGGGCATAAAACAGAAGCACATAACTTAAAAGCTGCGGTAATTGTTGTTTCTGATTCGGTTGCTGCGCAAAAGGCAGAAGACAAATCAGGTAAACTAATAATTGAAAAATTAGAAAAGCAATTGTTTGCAAACATTGCTTATGAAATAGTTGCGGATGATATAACTGCAATTCAAACCAAGGTAAAACAATTTTGTGATGCAGGAATTGATTTAATAATCACAACAGGTGGCACTGGACTTTCTCCACGCGATGTAACACCCGAAGCAATAGGTGAATTATTAGATAGAGAAATCCCTGGCATAATGGAAACCTCCCGTGCTTACGGACAAGCTAGAACTCCATATGCGATGTTATCCAGAGGTGTGGCAGGTTTTAAAGGAAATACCTTAATACTCACTTTGCCCGGTTCAACTAATGGCGTAAGAGAATCATTGGATGCATTGTTGCCACAATTGCTTCATGTGTTTAAAGTAAAAGAAGGCCTAAGGCACTAATAAAATTTGGTTTGGCTAAAAATGAGAAAAGCCTTACCTTTAATCAATATTTAGAGATAGAATGGAAGACAAGAAAGCATTTATGCGTGAAGCGATTAAGTTGTCATTAGACAATATGCGTGCAGGTAATGGCGGACCTTTTGGGGCAGTGATAGTAAAAGACGGGAAAATAATTGCTCGCGGATTTAATAAAGTTACATCAACAAATGATCCAACTGCACACGCAGAAGTTGTTGCAATACGTGAGGCATGTAAAGCATTAGGAAGTTTTCAATTAGATGGGTGCGAAATATACACTAGCTGCGAACCTTGTCCTATGTGCCTTGGAGCTATTTATTGGGCGCGTCCTGATAAAATGTATTATGCAAATACAAAAGTAGATGCTGCAAACATTGGTTTCGATGACCAATTTATTTACGAAGAAATTGAATTGGATTTAGATAAAAGAAAATTACCTACTGAACAATTGTTGCAAGAAGAGGCAATAGAAGCCTTTAAAGAATGGCAATCAAAAACCGATAAAATCGAATACTAAGATTCAATTAATTCTATGATATTCTTATTCGCTTCAACTGTTTCAAAATGATATTTTGTTGTATTTAAGCTAAGCGCATCAACTACTAATAAAGTACCTGAAAGTACTTCTCCAATTTCAAGAATAATTTTTAGCACTTCGTTAGCCATTAAAGTGCCAATAATTCCTGGTAATACCCCAATAACACCATTTACGTTGCAATTATCAGTTTCGCTTGGTTCTGGAAAAACGCAACGATAGGTTGGACCGTTTTTGTAATTAAAAACACTTACTTGTCCTTGAAAACTGTGTATAGAACCAAATACCAAGGTTTTGTTTTTAATAACACAAGCATCATTAATTAAATACTTGCTTTCAAAATTATCTGTTCCATCAACAATAATATCGTAGTTTTCGATTAAAGACAGAATATTATCTGCGCTTACTTTCAGGTTGAACGATTCAACTTCTACTAAAGAATTTAATGCTTGAATTTTATTTTTCGCAACTTCTGATTTTTGCAAACCAAGTTCCTTCTCGGTATATAAAACTTGTCGCTGCAAATTGCTTATATCAATGGTGTCAAAATCAACAATTCCAATTTTACCTACGCCGCTTGCAGCTAAATATTGCAAAACCGGACAACCCAAACCACCTGCACCAATAACTAATACAGATGCATTTCCCAGTTTTTCTTGCCCCGCTTTTCCAATTTCGGGGAGGATAGTTTGGCGTGAGTAGCGTTTTATTTGTTCAGGGTTTAGCATTGTTGTTGTTCAATGCTTAAAAGTAGGGAATTTTAAGTGAAATTCGTTTGGTTCAAATAAACCTTAGTGTCTCTTAGTGCTCTAATCGTCTTAGTGGTAAAAAAAGAAATTCTCAGTCCATCCCATTTTCACTCATAAATCTCCCTTTTCAATGCTTTTTTAGTATCTTTGCCCCCGAAATTTTGAGGGTAAACAAACCTTTAGCCTTTCAACTTAAAACTTTCAATTATCAACACAGAAATAGAATATATAGGCGAACACGTGTGGGCAGGTAAACTTGGCAATTTCTTTATTGTTTTGTCATTTGTTGCTGCTTTATTTTCAAGTATTTCGTATTACTTTTTAGCTCGTAATCCAATAGATATTTCTTGGAAAAACTTAGCTAGAAAAGGATTTTATCTTCATGCACTTGGTGTATGTGGAATTGTAGGCACTTTGTTTTTCATGCTTTATAATCGTTATTTCGAATATCAATATGTTTCGCAACACTCCAACTCAACAATGGCAATGCAATATATTTTTGCTTGTTTTTGGGAAGGACAGGAGGGAAGCTTTATACTTTGGACTTTTTGGCATGTAATTATTGGATTAATATTAATGCGTACTGCAAAATCATTTGAGCCTCAGGTAATGTTTATGCTTTCCTTTGTTCAGGTGTTTCTTACAAGTATGTTATTAGGTGTAATTGTATTTAAAGTTAGAATAGGAATGAATCCATTCTTATTACTACGCGAGCATCCAGATTACATGAATATTCCAATTTTGAAAAACCCTAATTACGCCGAAAAAATTGGTGCAATGGCAAAAGGTTTAAATCCATTGTTGCAAAATTATTGGATGACCATTCATCCTCCAACCTTATTTTTAGGATTTGCATTAACTGTTGTTCCATTTGCGTATGCCTTTGCAGGGATTTGGAAAAAGGATTATACTACTTGGCAAAAACCAGCTTTACCTTGGACTTTTATTGGTGTTGGTATTTTAGGAATTGGAGTTTTAATGGGTGGTGCTTGGGCTTACGAAGCATTAAGTTTTGGTGGTTTTTGGGCTTGGGATCCAGTGGAAAATGCATCGATGGTTCCATGGGTAACATTGGTAGCAGCGGGGCATGTAATGATTATTAATAAAAACAGAAAAGGCTCTTTATTCATTTCATTTTTCTTAGCCATAGTTTCATTTATTTTAATTCTATACTCAACTTTCCTAACACGTAGTGGTATTCTTGGTGATTCATCTGTGCATGCTTTTACCGATTTGGGAATGCAAAAGCAATTATTGTTGTTCTTATTGATTTTTGTTTACGCATCTGTTGTAATCCTTTTAAAAGAAAAAACACTTCGTTTAGTTTATATCTGCGTTTCAATAATTACATTGTTATGCGTATTCACCTTTAATATTTTACCTTCTTATATTTTATTATCGTGGGGAACAATTAGTGCAGTTTTTATTGTAATTGGTTATTTAAAATTCTTTCCAAAAGATAAAGGTGAAGATGGAATTAGTTCTCGTGAGTTTTGGATGTTTGTAGGTAGTTTAATGTTGTTGATGAGTGCTGTTATTATTAGTTTGTTTACATCAACACCTATTTTTAATAAGCTACTCGGGCAAAAAGGTGCACCAATAGATATTTACACTTATAACAAATGGAGTTTACCTTTTGCTGTTATTGTAATGCTGTTAAGTGGATTTGCCCAGTTTTTAAAATACAGCAAAACTGATATGACTAAGTTTTACAAAAACTTAAGTGTATCCCTAGTTGTTTCTTTAGCTATTGGTTTAACTGCTGCATTTGCTTTGTATTCATCAAAAGCCTACGATTTAGCTCCTGAAAAACAACGTTCGTTTTATTTGAGTTATGCTGTATTATTAGTAGCATGTGTATTTTGTGTATTTGCTAATGCTGATTATTGGTTACGTGTTTTAAAAGGAAAAGTTAAAGCAGCAGGTGCAAGTATTGCGCACATTGGTTTTGCACTTATTATGTTGGGCGCTTTAATTTCTACATCAAAAAAAGTAACGCTTTCGGTTAATTCTTCTTTAAAAAACGTTGAAGCTTTAGGAAAAGAATACAGCAATAAAAAGAGTTTGTTGCTTACCAAAGGCGATACCTTGCGCATGGGGCCATACTTTGCTTCTTACAAAGGAAAGAAGAAAGAAGGTATTCACGTGCTTTATCAGGTTGAGTATTACACCAAAAGCGATGCTGGAAAGTATACTAAGGAATTTGATTTATTCCCACGTATCCAGATTAACGAACGCATGGGAAATGCAGCTGAGCCAGATACAAAGCATTATTTAGATAAAGATATTTACACCCATGTTACTTACGCTACATTAGATACTGAAGAAGAAAATGACATCAACGGTTACTTGGAGCCAACAAACAATATAATTCATATTGGTGATACTATTTTCTGTTCAAATGCAATGGCAATTTTGGATTCGCTTACTACAAACGTGAGTAAGCAAGAGTATGAAAAAAACGATACATCTATTGTTGTTACAGCGGTTTTAAAAACTTTTGACATCAATAAAACGGAATATAAAGCTTATCCTAAATACCAATTAAGAAAAAATTCGATTGAACCTGTTGCGGATAGCATTGCTGATTTAGGATTAAAATTTGTTTTTTGGAAAATAAACCCTGAAGATGGCTCCGTTGAAATACAACATAGCGAACGTAAAACAAATCGTAAAGACTTTATTGTAATGGAAGCATACTTGTTCCCATTCATTAATATTTTGTGGTTAGGTTGTTTTATTATGGCTTTTGGTACATTGATTGCAATTGTGTATCGTGTTCGTACTTTACGTGAAAAATAAATAAGATGGAACCTGTCTTTTTAAATTGGAGTGGAGGAAAAGATTGTTCATTGGCTTTGCACCGTCTTAAAAAGAAAAATATCCCAATTAGTTTTTTATTTACAACTTTATCGAAGGAAACAAACCGTGTAAGTATGCATGGTACCCCAAAAGAACTAATAACTCGACAAGCTTTATCTTTGGGTATTCATTCTCGTAAAATGTATTTACCAAGCTCAAGCGATTTAGATTTATATAATAAATTAATGTATCACGAAATGCAGTTAATGCAAGCTAGAGGGCTTAATACAGCAGTATTTGGAGATATTTTCTTGAAGACCTAAAGCTTTACCGCGAAGAGCAATTAGCTAAACTGGGAATGAAAAGTTTGTTTCCGCTTTGGAAGGAAAATCCAAAGGATATCATAAATGAATTTATTGATAGTGGTTTTAAAGCAATAATTGTTTGTGCTAATGCAGCAAAATTGGATAAAAGTTTTGTTGGTAGAGAAATTACGAAGGAACTAATAAACGAACTGCCAAGCAATGTTGATGTGTGTGGTGAAAATGGCGAGTTTCATACTTTCGTTTATGATGGACCAATTTTTTGTACCCCTATTAAATTTAATGTAGGTGAAATTGTTCTAAAACATTATCCATCTGCAGATGGCGCACACGATACTGATTTTTATTTTTTAGACGTAAATCATGCTTAGCATATCTAAAATAGCTCATTTAACTGGTCATGCAGGTGCGGTTTACACGCTTGCAAAAGGAATTGCACCCAATTCAGTTTTAAGTGGTAGTGGAGATAAAATGCTTGCGCAATGGGATTTAACTTCGGTAGTAGCAGATAAGTTTGCAGTTAAAATGCCCGCTATTGTTTATTCGGCTTTAGTAATTCAAGAAAAAAATCTATTACTTATAGGAACAGCTGCGGGTTCATTACATGTGGTTGACTTAAGCAATAAAACAGAAATAAAATACCTTACTTTAAATTACGGAGGCATTTTTACTATTGTTCATGTTAAGTCTTCAAATAGTATTTTGCTTAGCACAGTAAATGGATTTTTAATTCAATTAGATGCAAGTAGTTTTGATTTAAAAAGAGAGCTACACGTTTCTAAATTAAAGCTGCGCAGCATTCAAACTGATGAGATAAACGACAGATTATATGTTTGCGATGGAACAGGGGAGCTACATGTGTTTCAACTATCAACACTAACATTAATAAAATCATTTCAATCGCATACGCAATCATGTAATGTTGTTAAGCTACATCCAAATGGCAAATACATTTTAACTGGAGGTAAGGATGCACATTTAAATATGTTTGATATAAATACATTTGAATTAGTGAAATCCATTCCAGCGCACAACTTTGCCATTTATGATATTTGTTTTTTAGAAGGAACAAATTATTTCGCAACTGCAAGTAGGGACAAAACAATTAAACTGTGGGATGCAGAAAGCGTTGAATTTCTAGTTCGAATCAATAAGGAAACACACCAATCACACACACATTCAGTTAATACTTTGTATTGGGATAAGGAATGTAAACGCCTAGTGAGTGCAGGTGATGATAGGGCAATTATGATTTGGGAAATAAAGTAGGTGGTTTCGAGCCCACCTAAGTCAAGAGGTACAAGTATCTCAGCACCATTCACATAAATAAAAGGTAATAAAAAAACAATGGCGACCTAAATGGTCGCCATTGTTTTTTTATTGAATATCCAAATCAGATAATTTCATTTTTTGCATTTCATCTTTGGTCAATTCTTTTTTCTTTAACTCTTTATCTAATTCTTCATTAGATGGAGTTTTTTGAGTGCTTTGTCCAGGAGGAATTTGCTTATTGTCATTTGAATTATTCCCTTTCTTTTTATAAGAATCATCATAATAGTTGTTGCCATAACCACCACCGTTGTTGTTTCCTCCTCCATAATAATCATCGTCGTCCCAATCATCATAACCTGGATTATTAATGGCAGCGTAGTTAAAATTGATTGCTTCCCAAGCTAAATATCGCGCTCTTTTTGAGTGATGCAATGCACCCAAATATTGCCCTTGGTTATATAAGAACTTTGCATATTGTTGATGGTTTACTGCGTTAGACAAAATTGGATTGTAAATTCCATTCCATTGTGCTTGTTGTATTGCATTATGAATTATGTAAGCTGAATTACGAATCGCTTTCCTCGCTGTTTTTCTATAATTGTATCCGTAATAATTACCATAATTGTTATTGTATCCATAATTATTTCCATATCCATAATTCGGACCTTGATAAATAGGAGGAGGGCCACCCCAATTAGATCCACCACCTACACCAACATTTATCCACCATTTTTCGTTTCCTTTTGGTTTTGGATTTCCGTTATTGTTATTTCCATTATTGCCCTGATTTTGTTGGGGTGGTGGATTTTGATTGTTAAAGCTCGGTTTGGTTTTAGGTTGTTGTGGAGCTTGTATTACGTTTTGGGCATTTACCGCATTTGCGGCTAAAATTGCAATTCCCAAAATGATTGCAAATTGTTTTATAGTTTTCATATTAGTTGGTTTAAGCCTTATTGGCTGTAAACACGTTTTCAATAGCCGTGCCAAAGCATTGTAATTTGATCCTCACTTGGTAAGTGGTTGCTTTTTTTAAATAAGTGGTCAACTAAATCGAAATGAGTTTTTCGAATTTAAATTTGATTTTGTGGCAAATACAAAAATACCCAATCAATAAACTTTAAATCTGTTGGTTCTAATACAATTTTATCCGAAAAATCAGGTTTTTTATAAGTATAAATCGCAACTAAGTTTCTTACTTCGTCAGATATTGGCTCTTCATCTTCTTTTGTTCTAATAAAAATTGTGCTAATGAATTTGCCATCAATAAGTAAGGGACTGTTAAGTTCAACTTTAAACCAGCCTTTATATTCACCTATTTTTTCTCTTTTACTTATTATTGTTTTTAATGGTAAGTGTGCCGCCATTTTTTTTGTATGCTTCCCGTAGGGTTGAATAAGAATAGTAGAGCCAACTAGTCGAGAATATTGATGGTAAATTCCTGCAAAGAAAAATTTTGGGTTAAGAAATTTCCTCATACTAAAATTATCCCATTCACCTTTAAATATGTCAATCCTACTAATACAAACCTTAATAAAAAATATTGGGTAAGAGTAATAAATTAAAGCAATAAACAAATTCCAAGAAGCATAATCCTCACTTATATAATGAGCTGTATTAATATAAACTAAAATAATCAAAAGAAATAAGCCGCTACTAACAACAATTGCAATATTTTTTGTTTTTAAACCTATGTTCTCATCAAAGTGTTCCGAATTATTGAGGCAGTTATTTGTTGCATGACTAATCCACCAAATTTCTAAACAAAGAATAAAAGTTGTAATGAATGTTGAACCAGTAAAATCATTAACCGCGAAAAAGTCGTATACTCCATGGGTTACACAAGCAACTACAAATCCTGCTAAAACAATAAGTATCTTGTTCTTTTTATAAAAATAATTTGCTAATACAAATGAGTAAGAAATAATTGTTGTAAGTCCAATATGCCCTAAACTTGTAAAAACTGCTCTTCCATAAATATTGCTTATAGAATAATTATTAAAATAAATGAAATCTTCAATTACAGAAAAGGTAAGTGCGCTAATACCACCATAAAATAAATAATCAATAGGCTCCGTTACTCCTTTTGTAAAACGAATAATAATAAGTAGCGGAATTAGTTTAACTAATTCTTCTATTCCTCCAACAATACCAATATAGTAAAGTAATTGAGAAAGCATGTTTTCGCTTGATTCGTTAATGCCCAATTGCTGAGTGGTTTCATATAAGTAGGTAGATAAAAATGTTGTTACAATGCTAAGTATAAACGTTAAAATGATTCTTTTGGTTTTCTCTTTTTCAAAAGGATCAATGCTTAATAGAAAAAAGTACCAGATAAATAAAATTAACAAAGCGCTAAAGGCTATAAATCTTGTAGTATGGTTAAATGTTCTTTCGATATCAAATCTAAGAAAGTCGAGGAAATAAAAATTATTAAATGCATATTCAGACTTAACATAATTAGGTAAATAGCCTTGAAGATATTTATTGTTATATAGTTCAGAAAGTCCTTTTTCATCATCAAACTGATAGTAAATTTTACCTAGGCGATACGTTGCAAGTTCTACTGATCCTGAGTATTCTATTTCTTTTTTTAAGTGAATTATTTTCTCTCCAACATCCTTACAAGCTAAGGAATAGAGAAAGTGCAAAAAAGGTTTTTTTCTATACTTTATTTTATCTAACAATTCCTCCGCTTCCTCTTGTTTATCATAGTAGAGGATTTTAGTTACAGCTGCGCCAAAATAACCTAAATCTTTGTCCTTGTCGTTTTTTGATGTGTCAGCAAGCGTTTCGTAATCATAACTACTATAATTACTTCTGCCTCTTAGTGGATGATATATGTCCTTAAAACCACCTTTGTCATCAGATAATTGCTTGAAGTAATGCAAAAAATAAACCGATTCGAAATCATATTTATTCTTTAAAACCTTATTGTAGTATTGAAAGTATTTTAATTCATACAAGTCTTCATTTCTTATGTTTTCTAATTTATCATCAGGCTCAAACAATTCATTCTCTGGCTTAATCATGGAGATGTAAACTATAGCAATGATTGTAAATAAGAAAACGTAGAACATCCCAAATTCCACTTTTGGTTTCAGGAAAAAATCAGTGAATTTTATCTTCTTTCTTTTGAGTTGCTTAAAAAGCGGGGAAATGAAAATCCAGCAAAGAGCAATAAGAATAAATATATTTAAGGCAACATATCCTGTGTTCATGTGGGTTAAAAATATAAATTTTCTTTAATAGTCCCCTAAAAATTTGAAAACTAGCTAAAACTCGATATATTTGGGATGTATTATGGAAAAGGAAGATATTCAAGAAACAGTAAAACAGATTTTTTCATCCTTCTTGGAAAAGAATGGACACAGAAAAACATCTGAGCGTTTTGCTATTTTAAACGAGATTTATTCTCATGACGGGCATTTCGATATTGAGTCGTTATATGTTTTGATGAAGAATAAAAAGTACCGTGTGAGTAGAGCTACTTTATATAATACTATTGAAATTTTATTGGAATGTGGTTTAGTTACTAAACATCAGTTCGGTAAAAACCAAGCGCAGTTCGAACGTTCATACATGTTTAAACAACACGATCATTTAATTTGTTCAGATTGTGAAAAGGTTTTTGAATTTTGCGACCCACGTGTTCAGCAAATACAGCAAATGGCAGAGGATATTTTGAATTTTAATATTAACAGTCATTCATTAAACTTTTATGGAAGTTGCCGTGCTCTTTCAGAAACAGGAAAATGTAAACATCACACCGTAAATAAAAAATAATGTTATTCCACTATAAAATAGCCGTTCAAAAAGATGTTCATGTGATTAACATGGAAGGTGAGCTAATTGAGAAAACACAGTCAGATCCGCTTCTTGAGGAAGTGAAAAAAGCATTGGAAGAAGGTTCAAAGAAATTTGTACTCGACTTCACCAACTTGCGTTATATGAATAGCAGTGGCTTGGGTATATTAGTTAAGCTACTTACCAAAATTAGAAATGGTGGAGGCGAACTAGCAGCATGTAATCTGAATAAGAAAATGCAAGAGCTTTTAATTATTACTAAGCTTAACCAAATGTTTCATATTGCCGATACATTAGATAAAGCGATAGAAGAGTTATCTCAAGAAAATTAATTTACCAGAAATGTCGGTAAAAATTCTGTTTATTGATTCCAATCACCCTAAAATGCATGAGATTCTTATTGAAAAAGGAATTCAATGTGATTTATTTTGGGACAAACCGAAGGAGGAATTAATTTCAATTATTCCTAATTATGATGCCATTATCATTAGAAGTAAATTTTTAATTACAAAAGAAATAATTGATTCTGCCCCGCATTTAAAATGCATTGCCCGTGCCGGTGCTGGTATGGAAAACATTGATGTGGAATATGCAGAAAGTAAAGGAATAAAATGTGTTCATGCTCCAGAAGGTAATATGGATGCAGTTGGCGAACATGCAATAGCCATGTTGCTTAGTTTGTTTAATAATATGAATCGCGCGGATGCTGAAGTAAGAAAAGGAAAATGGATTCGTGAAGGAAATCGTGGAGTTGAATTAATGGGTAAAACCGTTGGTATTATTGGCTTTGGAAACATGGGTTCTTCCTTTGCAAAACGATTAAGAGGTTTTGATTGCGAAATCTTAGCTTACGATAAATATAAAAAAGGTTTTGGTAATGAATATGTGAAAGAGAGTTCATTAAACGACTTATTTGAAAAGGCTGATATTATTAGCTTGCACACACCTTTAACAGAAGAAACAAAGTACATGTTGAATGAAGCCTTTTTTAATTCATTCAAAAAACCAATTTACGTTATTAATACAGCGCGGGGCAAATCCTTAAATACAGCTGATTTAGTAAAGTGTATGCAGTCAGGAAAAATTAAAGGTGCTTGTTTGGATGTGTTAGAATACGAAGCAGTTTCTTTCGAAGATTTAGATGCAAGTAAATTGCCCGAACCATTTAAGTATTTAATAGCTTCTGATAAAGTTGTTCTTAGTCCACACATTGCTGGCTGGACGCATGAGTCGAATGAAAAGATAGCTATTACACTTGCTAATAAAGTAGCAGCGGTGTTTAGTTAAACTATTTCGTTTTCATTCTCAATCTAATCTGTGTAATTACCTTTTTTGTGTAAAGTGGAAAATCTCCATCCATCATCCAGTTGTAATACGATGGTTCTTTTTCAAATACTTCTTCAACTGGTTTGTCTTTATGCTTTCCAAACGAAAAAACTTCTTGTCCTTTTGCATTAAAAACAATTCTGCCCATTAAGTCAGCATTGCGTGTACGAGCTGTTAGTTCGCTTAATGAAGCAATATCGTTTTTTACTGGGTGGTATGTATTTCCTTTTGCATCAATCAGTTCAACATCTTTATAGCGCTCTAATTGTGCTAGAAAAACCTCGTAGGTTGCAATCACATCTGCTTCTGCACTGTGCGCATTTATGATTTGTTTATCGCAGTAAAACTTGTACGCTGCACTTAATGTACGTTGCTCCATTATATGGAAGATGTTTTGAACATCCACCAATCTTCTATTCTTTAAATCAAAATCAACACCTGCTCTTAAAAATTCTTCAGCCAATAGAGGAACATCAAATTTGTTTGAGTTGTATCCTGCAATATCGCAACCATCAATAAACTGATACAATTGACCAGCTACTGACTTAAATGTTGGGCTTTCAGCAATGTCCTTATCAAAAATGCCATGAATGTTGCTCGACTCAACCGGAATAGGCATTTCTGGATTAATGCGCATCGTTTTACTTTCTTTATCGCCTTTTGGAAACAATTTAAGAATACTAATTTCTACTATTCTATCAGAAGCTACATTGATACCAGTTGTTTCTAAATCAATAAATACAAGCGGTTTGGTAAGGTTTAATTGCATGTTAGTTTAATTGGCTAATTATTTCATCTACACTTTTACTGCCTGGAAAAAAGCTAAGTACTTTATTCATTACTTTTTCTACTTCGGCATCGGGGCAAGAAGCACCGCTGGTTAAAATGATTTTAACCTTTTCTTTTTGTGGAATGAAATTATTAGTGTGTACGTTTTTATGATTGGGATAATCGAAATGATGTATTTCGGTTTTGTCTTTTATTTCTTTTTCGGAAGAGATGAAGTAGGTGTGGAACTTCCGCTCTAACAATTCAACTAAATGCGAAGTGTTTGAACTGTTATAACCACCAACTACAATAGCAAGGTCTGCATCCGATTCTAATAAACCATAGGTTGCATCTTGGTTTTCGTTTGTAGCATAACACAAAGTATCACGGGTATCAGCAAAATGATTTTTTAAGTCGGCTTCATCGTATTTGTTAATCATTATTTGTTTAAAAAAATCAGCTATTTTCTGTGTTTCAGTTGCAAGTATGGTTGTTTGATTGATAACTCTCAAACGTTGTAAATCTGTTGCAGGATTGAATCCATCCGAACATTTTCCCTTAAATTCTTCTGCAAACAAGCTCATATCTTTTGCCCCTGTAATATAAGCTGCCAGCTTTTTAGATTCTTCTAAATCCTTCACAACAATTGCTTTGCTATATTGTTTGCTATGCGAAAAAGTAGCGCGTGTTTCCTCGTGATTGTTTTTTCCGTGAATGATAATGGTGCATTCTTCTTTTCCAATTTGCTCTGCACGTTTCCAAACGCGCTCAACAAAGGGGCAAGTAGTATTGTATTTTTGAATTTCTATTCCTTTTTCAGTAAGTAATTTTTCAATTTCTAAAGTAGTACCAAAAGCAGGAATTAAAACAACATCCTCTTTTGTAATGTTATCAAATGGAATTAATTGTTGCCCGTAAGTATCTTGCAAAAATTTTACGCCAGCTTCTTCCAAATCCTTATTTACTTCAGGATTGTGAATCATTTGACTCAACAAATAAATATTCTTATTAGGATTTTCTGCAACTGCTTTAAACGAAATTTCAATGGCGTTTTCTACACCGTAACAAAATCCAAAATGGCGTGCAATATAAAATGCAACGGGACCAAAATCAATTAGAGTAGGAGAGAAGTCTTTTTTACGTGGGTCATTTACTTTTCTATTATTTTTAATAGCAGTAATAACTGGACTTCTATAAAATTCGGGTATATCAAAGGTTTTCATTCAAGCGTAAAATTACATAAAAAAAGCCTTGAATGAAAATGCTGTCTCAACAATATCTTTTCGATGTCAGTTCGAGCGCAGTTGAGAACTAGACGTACCGAAATGTTCACTTCTCGACTGCGCTCGAACTGACATATTGATGAGACAACTTCCTATAAACCGTTAATCGTTTTTACAAATTCTCCTTCACAAACTTCAACATCTTAGTATATAAGTGCAAGCGAGTGTTGCCACCATAAATACCATGATTTTTGTTTGGGTAAATAAACTGCTCAAATGGAATATTGTTTTTAACTAATTCTTTTGTCATTTCCATACTGTTTTGCAAATGCACGTTATCATCGGCACTACCGTGAATTAACAAATAATTTCCTTTAATTTTTTTAGTGAAGTTTACAGGAGAATTTTCATCGTAACCACTTGCGTTTTCTTGTGGTGTACGCATAAAACGCTCGGTGTAGATATTATCATAGTTTCTCCAGTTTGTTACAGGGGCAACCGCAATAGTTGTTTTAAAATAATCTGCACCTTTTGTAATTAATAAAGAAGCAAGGTAACCTCCAAAACTCCATCCTTGGAATCCAATACGTGTTTTATCAACGTATGACTGAGCTCCCAAATACTTAGCCACTTCAATTTGATCGATTGTTTCTAACTTACCTAATTGCTTGTAAGTACTGTGTCTAAAATCTCTTCCTCGTCCTAAAGTTCCTCTTCCATCAACACATACAACAATGTATCCTTGCTGAGAAAGCAATTGATGCCATGGGTAATCGTATGTTTCCCATTGGTTATTACACTCGTTACTACCTGGTCCGCCATAAGCAAACATGTAAACTGGATATTTTTTAGAAGCATCAAAATTTGTTGGTTTCATCATCCAACCATTTAACTCAACATCTCCTTCGGTTTTGCATTTAAAGAATTCCTTTTTGGTTAAATCAAAAGCTTTCAATACTTGATTTAAGTTTTTGTTGTCTTCTAACACTTTTACTAATTTACCATCGCTGCTGTGTAACTCAGTAACACTAGGTGTATTTGCATCGCTCCAAGTACTTACGTAATAAGAGAAATTACTAGTGAACGTTGCATCTGTCGTTCCTTTTAAAGTAGATAGCTTCGTTTTCTTTTTACCATCTAAACTAATGCTATAAAGGTCTCTATCTGTTGCAGATACTTCAGTTGAAACATAGTAAAGCATTTTCTTTTTCTCATCAATTCCTTTAAAATCCATTACTTCCCAATTACCTTTTGTAATTTGGTTTATTAATTTTCCTTTAATATCATAATAGTACAAGTGGTTGTAACCATCCATTTCGCTGCTCCAAATAAAGCCTTTGTTATTTGCTAAAAAACGTAAGTTGTCAGCAATATCAATGTATGTTTTAGCTTCTTCAGATAAAATTACTTTAGTGCTTCCATTTGTAGCATCAGCAAATAATAACTCCACTTTGTTTTGTAAACGATTCATGCGTTGAACAGATAATGTGTTTGCATCAGTAGTCCAAATAATGCGTGGAATGTAGATGTCAGTTTCTTTTCCAATATCAACTGTAATTGTTTTTTCTGTTGTTAAATCATAAATATGAACGCTAACAATTGAGTTTGCTTCGCCTGCTTTTGGGTATTTAAATTTGTATTGAGATGGGTAAAGACCATCGTAGATAGGCATTTCATATTCTTTTACTTTCGACTCATCAAATTTGATGTAAGCAATTTTAGTTCCAGTTGCATTCCAAGTAAAAGCTTCTGCTTTGCTAAATTCTTCTTCATACACCCAATCAGCCCAACCGTTTTTAATTTTGTTGTATTCGCCATCAGTAGTTAATTGCTTTTCGGTATTAGTACCTAAATCTTTTACAAAAAGATTATTATCTCTTACAAAAGCTACCTTATTACCAATAGGTGCAATGGTTGCAAACATTTGTGGCCCGTTAGCTGAAAGCAATTGAAGTTTACGAGTTTTTAAATCGAACACATAATTGGTTGCTGTTCCCGAACGACGATAAATTAAAGCATAATCTTGAGGAAATACGATTTTTGATTCATCATCGCTAAAATAATAGTCTTCTGGAACAATGGCAGTTTTACCACCTTCAGGGACTAATTCCTCAGCTTTTACTATATTTCCTATAAGTTTACCCGAACTAAGTTCGTACTTATTAATGTTGTTAAGTGTATCAAATTGAGAGTAACTAACTCCGTCTTTCATCGAGTTGAAACCGCCGAAATGGCTAGGTAAAAAGGTATATTCCTTCCAAATGTTTTCAATAGTAATTTGTTTCTTTTGAGCATTAAGCCCTAAAAATCCCACTAATAAAAGGATTGTTGCGATGTTTTTAAGCATACTTTTAGTTTATTTGCTGTGAAATTACATTATTTTACCTTCTTACTCAAAGCTTTTTTTACTAGTGGTTTATTTATAGTCTAAGTGGATATAAATCAAACAAATTGCTAACTTTGCACCACTATTTTTATGGCACAAATCACAGTAAAAGACAAGCAGTTTAAACCATATATTGGTAACGATGCAATTCTGCGTTCAGTTAAAGTTGTTGCAGAGCAAATTAATAATGAATTAAAGGATGAATTTCCTTTGTTTTTAGTAGTGCTGAACGGCTCGTTCATGTTTGCTGCCGACCTTTTAAAAGAGGTTCACATACCATGTGAAATTTCTTTTATTAAAGTAGCATCTTACCACGGAACAAGCAGCACAGGCACAGTTACTGAGCTTGTTGGTTTGTCGGAAGAAATTAAAGGAAGAAATGTTATTATTGTTGAAGATATTGTAGATACAGGTGTTACGCTTGAAAAATTACATTCATCATTAACCAAAAAAGAAGCAAAAAGTATTAGGATTGCAACCCTGTTGTTAAAGCCCGATTCATATAAAAAATCAATTAAAGTAGATTATGCTGGTATTGAAATACCAAATGATTTTGTTGTTGGATACGGTTTGGATTACGATGGACAGGGTAGAAACCTGAAAGATATTTATGTATTAGCTTAATTTTGTAGAATCAGTAAATAATTTATTTTTGTACTAATAAAAACCTCAAACATGTTAAACATTGTATTATTCGGACCTCCAGGTGCAGGTAAAGGAACTCAAGCAAAAAAGTTAATCGATTCGTATCATTTAATTCATCTATCAACTGGTGATTTGTTGCGTGCTGAAATTGCTAAGGGTACAAGTTTAGGTCTTCAAGCTAAATCTATCATGGATCGTGGTGATTTAGTATCTGATGAAATTGTAATTGGTATGATTGAAAATAAATTAAATCATAATCCAGATGCAAAAGGTTTTATTTTTGATGGTTTCCCTCGCACAACAGCTCAAGCACAAGCTTTAGATGAATTGTTAGAGAGAAAGAATTCATCAATTAACATGATGATTGCATTAGAGGTTGACAATGTGGAGTTAACTCGTCGTTTATTAGTTCGTGGGCACGAGAGTGGAAGAGCTGATGATCAAAACGAAGACATAATTAAAAATCGTATTGCTGAATACAACAATAAAACAGCGCCTTTAAAGAACTACTATTCGAACAAAGGTAAATTCCATTCAGTTTACGGAATTGGAACTGTTGAACAAATATTTGAATTGTTATGTGCTACAATCGATAACAAAACAAAAGTGAAAGTGATTGAGCCAGATGGTATTCCTACAATTGCTGATGTAAACTTGGATGAGAAAAAAGAATTCTCTAAAAAAGCAACAGAAGTAGTTGCACCTAAGGTTGCAGAAGTGAAAAAAGTTGCAGAAGTAAAGAAAGCGGCACCTGCTCCGAAAAAAGTTGAAGTGAAAAAGGCTGCGCTTGCTAAATCAGCTGCTAAGAAGGTGGCTTCGAGTGCCTCAGCCACCAAATCAGCTAAAAAAGTTGTGAAGAAAGCTGCTCCGAAAAAAGCAGCACCAGCTAAGAAGGTTGTTGCTAAAAAAGCAGTTAAGAAAGTTGCTCCTAAAAAAGCAGCTAAACCTGCTAAGAAAGTTGTTGCTAAAAAGCTACTAAACCAGCGAAAAAGGTTGTTGCTAAAAAAGTGGTTAAGAAAGCAGTTAAAAAGGTTGCTCCTAAAAAAGCATCTAAACCTGCTAAAAAAGTAGTTGCAAAAAAGGCGGTTAAGAAAGTAATTAAAAAGGCTTCTAAACCTGCAAAGAAAGTTGTAGCTAAAAAAGTGGTTAAGAAAGCAGTTAAAAAATCAGCTCCAAAAAAAGCTGTTGCTAAGAAAAAGAAAAAATAAGAATTGAAAATTTTATAATGGTCCAAAGGAAAGGCTAGCCTTACTTTGGACTTTATTATTTATAAAGAGCTATGGAGAATTTTGTTGATTACGTTAAGATTTGTTGCCGTTCGGGGAAGGGTGGAAAAGGCTCTACACATTTACGTAGAGAAAAATCTGTTCCTAAAGGTGGTCCAGATGGTGGTGATGGAGGTCGTGGTGGACATGTTATTTTACGTGGCAACAAACAACTTTGGACTTTATTACATTTAAAATTTAGGAAACACGTTATTGCCGAAGATGGTGAAGGTGGTTCTGGTGCATTGTGTTCTGGGAAAGAAGGGAAAGATGAAATAATTGAAGTTCCTTTAGGAACCATTGCTCGTGATGCTGAAACTGGTGAGCAAATTTGCGAAATTAGTAAGGACGGACAAGAATTTATTTTAGCTAAAGGTGGGCGTGGAGGCTTAGGAAATCATCATTTCCGTTCAGCTACTTTTCAAACACCACGTTTTTCGCAACCTGGAGAAGAAGGTGTAAACGAATGGAAAATTCTTGAATTAAAAGTATTAGCAGATATTGGTTTAGTTGGTTTTCCTAATGCAGGTAAATCTACTTTGCTTTCTGTAATGTCGGCTGCTAAACCTGAGATTGCAAATTATCCTTTTACTACATTAACTCCACAATTAGGAATTGTAAAATACTACGATTACAAATCATTCATCATGGCTGATATCCCTGGAATTATTGAAGGGGCAAGCGAAGGGAAAGGTTTAGGTTTACGTTTCTTACGTCATATCGAGCGTAACTCTACCTTATTGTTTTTAGTAAGTGCTGATACAACAGATATTTTTGCAGAGTATAAAATATTATTGGGTGAACTTAAAAAGTACAACCCTGAATTATTAGATAAGAAACGTATTCTTGGAATTTCAAAATCAGATTTGATTGATGATGAATTACAAGAATTAATCAGCAAGGATTTAAATAAACGTTTGAAAGGAAAAAATCGTATTCCTTATATGTTCTTCTCTGCACATAGAAAAGAACATTTACAAGAATTGAAAGACCTTATTTGGGAAAACATTCACGGAGAATAAATTATGAAGATTATCTGTATTGGGCGCAATTACGCTGAACACGCTAAGGAAATGAAATCGGAAGTTCCTACTGAACCCGTTTTTTTTATGAAGCCAGACACAGCATTATTAAAGGATAACGAAGACTTTTATTATCCAGAGCACACCAAAGACTTACACCACGAAGTTGAAATTGTAATCAAAATTTCGAAAGCAGGTAAACACATCGAAGAAAAATTTGCGCACAAATATTACGAAGAGATAGGAATTGGAATTGATTTCACAGCTCGTGATGTGCAAGCTAAGTGCAAAGAAAAAGGATTGCCTTGGGAAAAAGCAAAAGCATTTGATGGCTCAGCACCAATTGGTAAGTTCGTAAACAAATCAACTTTTGCTGATTTAAATAATATCAATTTTAAATTAGATGTAAACGGACAATTACGCCAACAAGGAAATACAAAAGACTTGATTTTTAGTTTTGATAAAGTAATTGCTTACGTTTCTAAATTCGTTACTTTAAAAACAGGCGATTTAATTTACACCGGAACTCCTGAAGGAGTTGCTGCCGTTAACATTGGAGATGTACTAACTTGTTCTATCGAAGGACAAGAATTATTGTCCTTCCATGTTAAATAATCCCGATAAAGTAATTGAGCAAACAAACAACTGGATTAAATCTGTTGTTATTGATTGTAATTTTTGTCCATTTGCTGCAAAGGCGGTAATGCAAAAAAGTATTCGTTACAATGTAAACGAAAAGGCAGGTTTAGAAGATGCCTTAATGACTTTACAAGAAGAAATACTTTTTTTAGAAGCCAATAAAGAATTTGAAACTGGCTTTGTTATTTTTCCAAATAACTTTTCTGATTTTGAAGATTACCTTGATTTAGTTTTTGCATCTGAACAATTAATGGAAGGTCTTGGATTAAGCGGCGAATACCAACTTGCAAGTTTTCATCCTGAATATGTTTTTGAAGGCGTTTCTCCTGATGATGCAGCAAACTATACCAATCGTTCTATTTACCCAATGCTCCACATCTTACGCGAAGAGAGTTTAGAAAAAGCTTTAAGTTTGTATCCAAATCCTGAATTAATTCCTGAACATAATATTGCTTTCGCACAAAAGAAAGGTTTGGCTTATATGCAGGCACTTAGGGCGGCTTGTTTTTGATTCAAGTGTTGAAAATCAAACTCTGCACCATTGATGTTTCTCCTTGCTGGTTGAGCGCCAACGCAAGGTAATTAACGTATGGCAAAAGAAGCCTTAAACGATTTTAAAGAAATTCTAAGCTTCTTATCTAAACAAAGTGCACAAGCTCCTAAGATTGTTAAGGAAAGTGTACTATCAAGATTAGATGCAATTAAAACAAATCCCTTAATTTTTGGGGAAAAATTAAAACCTCCTATAAGTTCAGCTTTATAATTTTAGCTATCGAGTTACCTATCAAATTAAATCTCAAGTAATACGAGTAATTAGAGTGCGACACACGAGTCGCGAACCGCTTGGATACCAATAAAGTTGCTTACTCCACCAAACTAATCCTAACCTTCTTATTCTTTAGCTTAGCGTTATTCAACAACTTAATAACGTTGTTTACTTCGCTTTTGTGAACGGCTACGAAGGCGCAATCTTGTTTTAATTCTATATTGCCCAGTTGTTCTTTGCTTAGATTGCCTTGTTTAAAAAACAAACCTGCAATATCACCTTTTGAGATTTTATCTTTTTTTCCGCCAGTTATGTATACGGTTTTCCATTCGGATTGGATGGGAGCTTTTGCTTTTTGTAATTTCTCAACCTTTGCATCTTTTATAAATGGAGGCAATTCTTCCTTTTCCCATTTAATAATGTAGGCAGTTCCATCGTTAAACATACGGGCTGTTCTACCATTACGGTGTGTAAATTCTTCGCTTTTTAATGGCAATTGGTAATGGATAATGAATTTTATTTCGGGAACATCAATACCACGAGCAGCCAAATCGGTTGCAATGATTAGTTTGTGGGTTCCGTTTCTAAATAAAATTAAGGCTTGCTCTCTGTCTTTTTGTTCCATACCACCATAAAAACAAACGTGAGAAACACTGTAATTACTTAAGTAATCACTTACACGTTGTATGGTTTCTTTAAAATTACAAAACACAATGCCTGGCTCGTTGCCAATGTGCTCAAGGGTTTTGCGAAGTGTTTCCAGTTTATCTTTATCAGGAGAAATAACTGTTTTTATGGTAAGCTGAGAAGTTTTTTGATTTAAGTAATTAATTTGTTTTGGATTGTGCAAACCAACAAACTTTGGAATACTTACTGCTTGCGTTGCAGAGGTAAGCACTTTCTTTTTTACATTGGGTAATGCATTCATTATCTCACGCATTTCATCTTCGAAACCAATGTGTAAGGATTTATCAAACTCATCTAACACAATTGTTTTAATGTTGCCAATGGCGAAGGTTTCTCTACGCAAATGATCTGCAATTCTACCGGGTGTGCCAATTAGTATTGCAGGTGGAGTTTTTAAATTCATTCTATCATTGGAGAATGATTGACCGCCATACACGGCAAAGTTGCGGTAACCTGTGCCCATGTTTTGAGTTACTTGTGCAATTTGCACGGCAAGCTCACGGGTTGGAACAATTATTAGAGCTTGTACTTCGTGGCAGCTTTCATCTAGCTCGGCAATAATGGGTAATAAAAAAGCCAATGTTTTACCTGTACCTGTTGGCGAAAGCAATATTGAATGGTTGTGCGATTGAATAACAGAAAGCGCTTCTTCCTGCATGGGATTTAATTCCTTAATTCCCAATTTAGCGAGAATAGCTGTTTGATCTTTAATACTTGACATAGGGCAAAGGTAAGCTTTATATTTGGTTGGGGGAAATTGTAAACTCAAGGAGGCATGAAAGTGAAATGTTTATGAGAAAAATCGGAATTTCCGATTTTTCTAAAAATTGGTAAGAAATGGATAATTTGTAAAAGGATATTTATCCCTTTTTTATGAATTAAAAACAAGTCTCAATTAGGCAATTTTATTGTTTTTGTATATTTGCAATACTCACTATGAAGCCAAAAATCACGTAAATATTGAGATAGATAAACTTACGAACTCGATTGAGAGTGCTTAATAATAAGATGAAAAAATTGAAACCTGAACCAATTGGAATTGACTTATATGTTTCTCCAAAAAAATCTACTGAAAAAGAATTACAGGAATTATCTGAATTTATTAGAGAATATAAAAAGAAACAAGCTTTAAAAAAAGCAAGTAAGCATCGTAAAGCTGCTTAAATAATTTGTTGTTGAAATAAACTACTGATTAAAATCTACACAGAAAGGCAAACCCACAAAGCCAATAACAGAAAGCGCTTCTTCCTGCATGGGATTTAATTCCTTAATTCCCAATTTAGCGAGAATAGCTGTTTGATCTTTAATACTTGACATAAGGCAAAGGTAAGCTTTATTATTTTGGTTGGGATAAACAACACCTAGACTAAAAATGAATAAGTCTAAAACAAAAATAATTTTCACCGTAGTAATTTGATATAACATAAATTCGGCGAATCATCTCAAAAAACGTTAATGTTTAACGTTAAAATTTATAAATAGAGTTTTTTTGCTCGTCTTTAGTTGAAAATATATATATTTGCGTGAACTTTTAACGTGAAATCATGCTAATAAGATTTGTAGCAAAAAACATTTTCTCTTTTAAAGAAGAGACAGAATTCAACTTGTTTCCGAATAAAACTCAACGTTTAAAGCATCATAAAGTTGTCAAGAACGATGTTGAATTTTTGCGATTAAGTGCAATTTATGGAGCGAATGGATCTGGTAAATCCAACTTTATTAACTCAGTTTCCGTTTTGGAGTCAATGGTTGAAAAAGGTAAATTAATTCCTGAAATTGAACAAATGAAATTTAAGCTAAGTGATAAAAACATCTCTGAACCAATTTCACTTGGTATAGAATTTTACGCAAAATCAAAAATATACTACTATTCAATAACTTTCAATTATGGAATAATTCTTAATGAATATTTAGCTGAAAGCAGAAAAGAATCTGATATATTAATTTTTGACAGAAATATTGAAAATAATGCTCAGACTATATCGTTTTACGATGAGTATACAAAAGACGAGAAAAATAAATTATTTGTTGAAGTATTAGCAGAAAAATTATTGCAGAAAGATGAATTACTTCTTTCATTTCTTAATTCAAAATATAAAGGGGAATTTCCTGACGTTGATAATTCATTTGATTGGTTTGATACAACTTTAGTAATTATTAAGCCCGATGCTAAGCCAAGTGGCATTGCTCATATCTTAGATACAAAGCCTAAATTGAAAGATTTTGCAAACACTCTTATTCCAACATTAAATACTGGGATTTCAAAAATTGAAGTACAAAAAAAGAGGATTGAAGATGTATTCGAAGATATAGATAAAAAGAAAATTAAAACACTTACAGAAGACTTAAAGAAAAATGATCCTGATACACTTTCAGTATTAACACATTCTGAATCTGGGGAAGAAGCATCTTTAAGTTATGAGGATGGTAAAATTTTTGTAAAAAGACTAGTTACTAATCATTTAAATGATAAAGGATTTGAAGTTGAATTCAACGTAGGAATGGAGTCAGATGGAACTAAAAGATTAATTGATTATATACCAGCCTTAAATGGTATTATTAACGAAGATAGGGTTTATCTGATTGATGAAATTGAAAGAAGTATACATCCAATCACAATAAAGGACATTATTACTAAAATTTCCTTGGATGAAGTAGCAAAAGGGCAATTAATTTTTACCACTCACGAATCATGTTTATTAGATCAAGAAATTTTAAGAACAGATGAAATTTGGTTTGCCCAAAAAGATGTTGATGGAGCTTCTAAAATTTATTCATTAAGTGAATACAATATTCATAATACTGCAAATATTGAAAATGGCTACTTAAATGGTCGTTATGGTGGAATTCCTTTTTTATCAAACTTACACGATTTAAACTGGCATAAGTATGAAATATCTAACTAGAACCAAAATTTATCATAAGTTAGAACCGAACAAAGATGCGAAAAAAATCTATATTCTTTGTGAGGGACAAGAAACAGAAATAAATTATTTTAAGTATTTCCAAGGATTTTCATCTAATATTGATATTATTCCTATTCCAAATGAAAATGGACAATCTGACCCAACAAAACTGAAGGAAAATTCTGAACTTATTTTTTTTGGTAATTCGACAACCATGCCAAAGTATAGTTTAAGCAGTGAATATAAAGACGAAGTTTGGTTTGTAATTGACACAGATAGATGGAATGAAGGCGATAAGATTAATGATTTAAGAAAGTTTTGCAACGTTAAAAATAATGAACTTAATCCATGGACTGTAGTTCAAAGTAATCCATGTTTTGAATTATGGTTCTATTATCATGCATTCGACGTTAAACCAAATAATGAAGAAGTAACCAAATCAAATGGATTTAAAAAATTTTAGATGCTAAAATAAAAGGAGGTTTTGATTTGAAAAAAGACCTATTGAGTTAGAACTAGCAATAAATAATTCAACAAATAATTTTGAAGCTGAAAAGGAGCAACCAAAATTATTTTCTACAGAAGTTCATTTGCTGGGATTAAAATACTACCGTTTGTTAAAACACAGTTAGATAAATTAAGGAAGATTGATGTCTGAGCTTAGAAGTTTGAATTATTAGGAAGTCTCAGTATTATCGGATCGCAATAAAAAATTGTATACGACTTTTTTTACAAAAACCTCTACCTCACAATCGTCCTACCCAACAACTGATTTACTCTGGCTTTAAAGCTTTCGTATTTTTTAATTTCCGATAGGGTCATCATTACATCATCAAAGTTATCGTTGTCTTTTAGGCTTTCTTTTAGTTCGTGAATCATGCCTTGCAGGCGTTTGTCTTTATAAATATATAGAGCTTGCTCCACTGTTTTTTTAATGTTCATTCCTTCCATTTCTATCAGGATGCCATATTTTTCTGCCCAGTTTTCGCTTAGGTTGTGGTCTTCAGCAGTAAGTTGTATTGCTAATTGCGAAACAGCTGGGTTAACATGATGCACAAAATATCCTTCGTTTGGTATGCGGTCATCTTTTAACTGATGCACAAACTCATCCAATAGCAATTGGTTAATAGGATTTACAAAGTTTAACTCATCATGAAACAACTCAAACAAAATATATTCAGAAACCGAAATTTGCATAGTTGCCAATTCGCCTTCTTGTGTATAATGTTCGATGTCCATTAAATTATTTCCGTATTTCAATAGCAAACGCGAGATGTTACGCTCGATGGCATCAAACATATCAAGCGTTGCCTGGCGTTCGTCAACAACCTCTGGCGGCTCAGGATTAATGAGGGCAGGGGAGGAGCTTTCGTTTTGAACGTTTGGTGTTTGATTTTGCTGTTGATTAAAAGGTTTGTTCTTATCCTTTTGTTTACGCGTTTCCTTATCAATTCGAATTTTATTTACTTCCAGTGAAAGTACTTGCTCATCCAAATCAACAATACGGCTACACTCTTTAATATACACATTACGCGAAATCGAATCAGGAATAAGCGCAATGTTATCAATGATGTGGCGAATGAATTCTGTTTTCTTTATTGGGTCTCTCTTTGCTTCATCCGAAATACGCGAAGCAGAGTAAGTAATAAAATCGTGCGAATTGTTTTTAATAAAATCCTTTAACTCTTCGGGACTTACTTTTTTAGAAAAACTATCCGGGTCATCATTATCAGGAAAAAGAAGAACGCGCACATTCATTCCTTCTTCTAATATTAAACTAGTACCACGCTCACTTGCCTTTTGCCCCGCTGCATCACCATCATATAAAATGGTAATGTTATTGGTAAAGCGCTGAATTAGTTTAATTTGCTCAATGGTAAGTGAAGTACCTGATGAGGCCACCACGTTTTCTATACCTGCCTGATGCATGGCGATAACATCGGTGTAGCCTTCAACTAAAAAACAAAAGTCTTCTTGTTGTATGCTTTTTTTGGCATAATATAAACCATAAAGGATTTTACTTTTATCGTAAATATCGCTTTGAGGTGAGTTTAAATATTTTGCTACTTCTTTTGTATTGCCTAGTATTCGTCCGCCAAACCCAAGTACATCGCCCGATACACCGTGTATAGGAAACATAACACGGCCTGCAAAACGATCAAATAAATGTTCTGCTGTTAATTCAGTAACATTCTCGTGTCGCTCAGGACGAATAGAAAGACCAGATTTAACGAGGTATTCGGCTTTGTAGCCCTTTTTTAGAGCTTCTTTTGTAAAGCCTTTTCTATCATCAAAAGACAAACCTAATTCAAATTTTTTAATGATATCATCTCTAAAACCACGCTGTCTAAAGTAACCAAGCCCAATAGATTTACCTTCATCGGTTTCCCATAATTGATGTTGGAATGTTTTATTAGCAAAGGTATTTAAGATACGTAAACTTTCCTTTTCGCTTTGTGCAACTAGTTCTTCGGGAGTAACTTCACGTTCCTCAATATGAATATTGTACTTAGCAGCAAGGTAACGTAAGGCTTCAGGATAGGTTTTCTTATCAATTTCCATTACAAAGTTTACCGAGTTACCGGCTTTACCGCAACCAAAACACTTGTAAATACCTTTTGTTGGCGATACACTAAAGGAAGGAGATTTCTCATTATGAAAAGGACAATTGCCCCACATGTTAGAGCCACGCTTCTTTAAAGGCACAAAATCACCCACTACCTCGTCGATACGAGCGTAATAAAGTATTTGTTCAATGGTATCCTTTGGAATCATGGGAGGGTAAAAATACAAAATTTACGTTTAGGTTTGGAGGAAAAGTTGTTCGAAAAGCAGGGTTATGAGGAAGATTTGGTGTTGGGGTGTTGGTTTCGCTACGCTGTAGCTTCAAATTCTTAATTATTTATATCCTTACAAAGGTGGCGCTACTCTGTAGCTTTTGCAGGTAAATAATCATCTATTAAGCTAGCCACAGAGTGGCGAAACATTTGTAAAAACCAATAACAAACCAAAATCTAAGCTACAGAGTAGCGCAATATTAAGCACACAAAGTTGATTTCCACGAATTACCACCCTTCAAACCACCAATAAAATCAACTATTTTGAAAACTATTAGGTTATTGTTAATAATATGTTTATATTTGTGAACTTCTAAACGAAGATTGTATCACGTCTAATTTTGTAACACCGATTGCATTTTATATACTTTACACCTTCTGCTGAAGTATTTAAATAAAGACGAATAAGAATTAATGACATTTACAGAATTAAAATTGATCAAACCGCTGCTTACCGCGCTTGATAAAAAAGGTTACAAAGAACCATCCCCAATACAAGAAAAAAGTATTCCCCATATTTTACAAGGAAAAGATATTTTTGGTTGTGCACAAACTGGAACAGGTAAAACTGCAGCATTTGCACTTCCTATATTACAATTAATGGATGCTAACAAGAATCCAAACAAGCGTAGAGAAATAAAAGCACTGATACTAGCTCCAACACGTGAGTTAGCAACACAAATAAGCGAAAACTTTAGAGAATACGGCGAAAACCTAGGATTTAGTCACACTGTAGTTTTTGGTGGTGTATCACAATTTCATCAAGAAGTAGCATTGCGCAAAGGAATTGATATTTTAATAGCAACTCCAGGTCGTTTGTTAGACTTAATGAATCAAGGAATTGTGAAATTAGGCGGGATAGAGTATTTTGTATTGGATGAAGCAGACCGTATGTTAGATATGGGCTTTATTAACGATATGAAAAAGGTAATTGCAAAATTGCCAGTGAAGAGACAAACCATGTTTTTCTCGGCAACAGCAGCTCCAGCTATTATGAAATTAGCGAATACGATTTTAAAAAATCCGGTGAGTGTTGCAGTTACACCTGTATCATCAACAGCGGAAAAAATAAAGCAATCGGTTTACTTTGTTCAGAAAAACAAAAAGAGTTCTTTATTAAAATTCATTTTAAAAGAACACAAGATTGACCACGTATTAGTATTTACGCGTACTAAGCATGGGGCAGATAAAGTAGCAAAAGACTTAAACAAGTTTGATATTAAGGCAGAAGCAATTCACGGAAATAAATCACAAGGTGCGCGTGAGCGTGCGTTGAAAGGATTTAAAGACAGAAAGCTGAATGTGCTTGTAGCAACTGATATTGCATCGCGCGGAATTGATGTGGACAAATTAACACACGTAATTAATTACGAAATTCCTGAAACTGCAGAAACCTATGTTCATCGTATTGGTAGAACAGGTAGAGCAGGGGAGAGCGGAGAAGCAATTTCATTGTGCTCGGATGAAGAGTTTAAGTATTTTAAAGACATACAAAAATTAATTAAAAAGGATATTGAGATGGTTAAAAAACATCCCTTTTCCTAAATAGCATTGAGATTGTGTCGCGGTGATGCAAGCTTAATAAATTAGAATAACATAATAAAAAACAAAATGAAAACAGGAGTAGTAAAATTTTACAACGAAGCTAAAGGTTTCGGATTTATTAAATCAGAAAATGGAGAAGAAATCTTTGTTCACGCAACGGGTTTACAAGAAGAAATTCGTGAAGATGACAACGTTGTATTTGATGTACAAGAAGGTAAAAGAGGAATGAATGCAGTAAACGTTAAGTTAGCTTAATTTTTAAATACGTTCTGAGTTATAGTCGCGAGATTGTAAACAAAAAAATAAAAATGCCAGCCCTTAATTTGGAATGGTGTTTTCAAAAAAAATTGAACTTGTGTCGCGGTGATATAAGTTTAATAAGTAGAGTAACATAATAAAAAAACAAAATGAAAACAGGAGTAGTAAAATTTTACAACGAAGCTAAAGGTTTCGGATTTATTAAATCAGAAAATGGTGAAGAAATCTTTGTTCACGCAACGGGTTTACAAGAAGAAATTCGTGAAGATGACAACGTTGTATTTGATGTACAAGAAGGTAAAAGAGGATTGAATGCAGTAAACGTTAAGTTAGCTTAATTTTTAAATACGTTCTGAGTTATAGTCGTGAGACTAAATCCACTCAAAGAAAAAGCTCCCCCGAATTCTCGGGGGAGCTTTTTTAGTTTATTGGGAGATTAGTTGAATGGGTTAATTGTTTTAATAGATTTTTGAAATATATGCAATAATATTTGTTTCCTTATTAAGAAACTTTTATCTTTGTATAAAAAAGCAAATGAAGCAAAGGTTTGTCATTGAATTTTTACCTGAGGCATTTGAATTCCTTGATAACTTGGATAGTAAGACTAGAGAGAAAGTTTACTACAATATGAAAAAAGCTCAATTTGTTAACGATAATGAACTTTTAAAAAAATTGACGGAGCATATTTGGGAGTTTAGAACCTTATATAAAGGCAGTGCAATTAGGCTCTTTTCGTTTTGGGATAAAAGAGGTTCAAATGAAACATTAGTAATCGCTACACATGGTATTTTAAAGAAAACACAAAAGACACCAACAAAAGAAATTGAGAAAGCAGAAGTTATTAGAAAACAATATTTATTAGAAAAATAAAACGTAATCATGGCAAAAAATTTAAAAACAGTTTCCTTAGATTCAATGCTTGATAAGCACATAGGAAAAAATGGCACTGCAAAACGAGATGAATTTGAAAATGAGTTAAGATTAGATTTGCTAGGTGAAGCCATTAAACAAGCTCGTTTAAAACGTAATTTAACTCAAGAAGAGCTTGGACAACTTGTTGGCGTACAAAAAGCCCAGATTTCAAAATTAGAGAATAGTTTAACCGACGCTAGGTTTGAAACCATCATTAAAGTTTTTAAAGCACTAAATGCTAAAATTAATTTTAATGTTGAGTTACTTAATCAAAAAGTTAAGTTGGCTTAGTTTAATTAATTCAAAAAATTACTAAAACAAAAAGCGCCCGTTTCTTTCGATAACGGGCGCCTTAATTATTAAACTATTTCCTTACAAATTAAACTTCACCTTAGGTGCTTTATCAGCACCTTCATCAGATTCGAAGTAAACTGATTTTTCGAAGCCCCATGCAAATAAAGAGCCTGGCATTATTTGTATAGATGTGTTATACACTTTAGCAGATTCATTGTATTTTCTTCTTTCTTCTGAAATACGATTTTCGCAACCTTCTAACTCAACACGTAAATCGCTGAACGCTTGATTTGCTTTTAAATCAGGATAATTTTCGGTTACCATCATTAAACGCGATAGGGCAGAAGACAATTCTCCTTGTGCAGCCTTGTATTTAGCCATCGACTCTTCGTTTAAGTTTTCAACGCTTAATTTAACTTGTGTTGCAGAAGCACGTGCAGCAATTACATCTGTAAGTGTTTTCTTTTCAAAGTTAGCTTGTCCTTCAACAGTAGCAACAATGTTTGGAATTAAATCCATTCTACGTTGATACTGGTTTTCTACTTGTTGCCATTGAGCGGTAACGCTTTCACGTTTTTCTACAAAGCCATTACGTTTAGAGCAACCATACATTCCGAAGAATCCTAAAAGCACTACTAAACCAATTCCTATGATACTACCTTTTCCCATTTTTTATTTTTGTTGTTTTTAAATTTATATATCAAAATTAATTTAATTTATTAAAGACACGCTACGTTTAATGAATTTTGTGAGTTCGTCGCCTTTAAGCAATCCTTGAGATAATAAAGCTAAGTCAGCAGCTTGTTTAGCTAATTCGCTTTGCTTAGTTGCATCTTTCTCTGCTAATATCTTTGAAACTAAAGGATGATTGCTATTCACAACTAAATTATACATTTCGGGTAAATTTCCGTAGAAATTCATTCCACCGCCGCCGCCCATAGCGCTCATTTCTTTCATACGACGCATGAACTCCGATTGTGTAATAACCATTGGAACATCTTTCTCACTCATGTTTTCAAACATAACTGTAAAACGCTCTTTAGGAACAACTGCTTCAATTACTGGTTGCAATTGTTTTTTCTCGTCTTCATTCAATTTAGAAACTGTATTTTCTTCTTTATCAATCAGTTTATCAACTGTATTAGAGTCAACACGAACGAATGAAGTATTTTCTATTTTACTTTCTAAAAAGTTAATGTAATGAGAGGCTAGAGGTCCTTCCATTAAAAGCACATCGTAGTTTCTTTCTTTTGCTGCAGCAATAAAGCTATGTTGATCAACTGCATTGTTAGAATATAAGTAAACTACTTTTTTGTCTTTATCAGTTTGCAAAGTGTTTACGTGGTCTTTGTATTCATCTAAAGTAAAATACTTACCATCTGTATTTTTTAACAAGGCAAATTTCGAAGCTTTTTCAAAGAATTTCTCATCGCTTAAAATTCCATACTCAACAAATATTTTAATATCGTCCCATTTGCTTTCAAAATCTGCGCGGTCCTTTTTAAATAACTCTTCTAATTTATCAGCAACCTTTTTAGTAATGTGAGAAGAAATTTTCTTTACACTAGCATCAGCTTGTAAGTAGCTACGGCTAACATTTAAAGGAATATCTGGACTATCAATAACACCGCGCAATAAAGTCAAGAAATCAGGAACAATGTTTTCCACGCTATCTGTAACAAACACCTGATTGCAATACAATTGTATTTTATCCTTTGGTGTTTCGAACTTATTAGTAAGCTTAGGGAAATAAAGAATTCCAGTTAAGTTAAAAGGATAATCAACATTTAAATGAATGTGAAACAATGGCTCTTCAAATACCGATGGATATAATTCGTGGTAAAACGATTTGTAATCTTCATCTTTTAACTCTGTTGGCTTTTTAGTCCAAGCAGGCGTAGGGTTGTTGATGATATTATCAATTTCAACTTCTGTTTTCTTTGGTTCGCCTTTATCGTCCTTTTCTCCTTTATCTACAAAGTCTTTCTTAGTTCCGAATTTTATTTCAACTGGTAAGAATTTGCAATATTTACTTAATAAAGTATCAATTCTTGCTTTCTCTAAAAACTCTTCGCTGTCATCAGCAATATGTAAAACGATGTTTGTTCCGCGCTCAGTTTTAGAATCAATTTCTTCAATTGTGTATTCAGGACTTCCATCGCATGTCCAGTGAACAGCTTTAGCACCAGGCTGGTGAGAAAGTGTAAATATCTCAACTTGTTTAGCCACCATAGAGGCCGAATAAAATCCTAAACCAAAATGCCCAATCATTGCATTAGCCTCTGATTTGTCTTTGTATTTTGAACAAATTCTTCAGCTCCTGAGAATGCAATTTGCGTAATGTATTTTTCAACTTCGTCTTTAGTTAAACCTAAACCGCGGTCTTTAATGGTTAAAGTTTTCGCTGCTTTGTCTAATTCAATTTCTATGGTAAGATTTCCTAATTCGCCTTTAAATTCTCCAAGAGCGCTTAGGGTTTTTAATTTTTGAGTTGCATCAGTTGCGTTTGAAACCAATTCGCGTAAAAAGATTTCATGATCGCTGTAAAGAAATTTTTTAATAATAGGAAATATGTTCTCAGTTTGAACATTAATTTTACCTGTTGCTGCCATATTGTACGTTTTATTAGTTTTAAGATAAAAATTTGTAACGGATTGGTATATTTCAAAGCAAGTGCCATTGCCTTATTTATGACAAATTGACTATTAAATGCAGTATTTACAGCCATTATGCGATATCTCAATTTACTTATAATTTATATTATGTTAAATAGAGTATTGGAGCTTTAGTGCAGATTCTAATCGATTTTAATTATATTTGGAATAAGGCATTTCCATTACATCTCATACACTAACACAACTATGAAAATTAAACTATTACTCGCTTCCCTACTGTTGATTATAAGTTTATTTGCAAAGGCTCAATACGTAACAATTCCTGATCCAAATTTTGCAGCGTATCTTCAAACCTACTACCCTTCTTGTATGAATGGTAATCAAATGGATACTACTTGTATAGATATTACTTCTGCAACGACAACGACATTGGATGTTTCATATCAAAACATTTCGGATTTAACTGGAGTAGAATATTTTAGTGGACTTATATATTTATATTGCACTTCAAATTTATTAACAAGTTTACCAAATTTGCCAGCTAATTTACAACAGTTATATTGTGAAGAAAATCAATTAACAAATTTACCTAGTTTACCTTCTAACCTACAAGATATAGATTGTACTGATAATCAGTTAACAAATTTACCAAATTTACCAGGTAATTTACAACGTTTGTATTGTGGTTTTAATCTGTTAACTGGTTTGCCAAATCTGCCTGCAAGTCTAGAAGAATTAGTTTGCTACAATAATCAATTAACGAGTTTGCCAAGTTTACCTGCAAGTCTACAACTTTTAGATTGTGCTTCAAATAATATTACCTGTTTCCCAATATTTCCAAGTTCACTTAATAACCCAGGTGACTTTTATATTATTAATAACCCATTTACATGTTTACCAAACTATGTTTCGGCTATGGATGATACATTATTAACTTATCCATTATGTGTTAATGGCGACACTATAACTAACCCTTATGGCTGTGCAAGTAATCAAGGAATTGTAGGAAACATATATAAAGATAATAATGGCAATTGTATCAAAGATAATGGAGACAACCAATTAAATAATATATCTGTAAAACTATTCGATAACAATAATGTCCTTTTAGCCCAAGCCAACTCCTTTTTAAATGGTATTTACAATTTTTCCGATTCATCTGGAACTTACAAAGTAGAAATAGATACAATAGCTAAGCCTTATTTTGTTCAGTGTAATAATCCAGGAATTGATACAACAATTACACTTTCAACAATCAATCCGCTAGCTTCCAATATTAATTTTAATATTGCATGCAAGCCCGGTTTTGATGTCGGTGTTCAATCAGTTGTTCCGAGTGGTTGGGTTTTTCCTGGGCAGCAACACCGAATAAATGTTATGGCTGGAGATATGAGTCATTGGTATAATCTTAATTGTGCTGCTGGTGTTAGCGGACAGGTTGAAATTACAGTTACTGGAAATGTTACTTATGATGGTGTTGCAGCAGGAGCTCTCATTCCAAATGTTGCCGGAAATGTATTTACCTACACAATAGCAGATTTTGGAACAATAAATAATGGACAGGATTTTGGTTTGTTGTTTACAACAGACACAACTGCACAAGCAGGCGATTTAATTTGTGTTGATATTAACGTTACTCCACTTATTGCAGATAATGATACTAGCAATAACTCCTATCAATTCTGTTATCTGGTAATAAATTCATACGATCCAAATATGAAAGAAGTATTTCCCGTAAATGTAATACCTGGTTTTGAAGATTGGTTTACTTATACAATTCACTTCCAAAACACTGGAAGTGCCCCGGCTTTTAATATTCGTTTAACCGATACATTAAGTGCTAATTTAGATTTAGCAACTTTTCAAATAATTAATTATAGCCACTATAATACCGTTGCTTTAAATAATAACTTACTTACCTTTCGTTTCCCCAATATTATGCTACCAGATAGCACCACTAATTTAGAAGGTTCTAAAGGCTTTGTTACAATATCGTATCAAACCAACTGCAAACTTACCTTTAGGTACACAAATCAGAAATACAGCTAATATTTACTTTGATTATAATGCTCCTATCATAACAAACACAACTATAAATGAATTTGTTCAGCCTGTTTCTATTGGACCTGAAATGTCTAATCTAAATAATCAATTATACGTTTATCCTAATCCGGGTAACGGAATATTTAATTTAAAGACAAAACAATTGGAAGATTTAAAAATAAATAGTTTTGAAGTGTTTGATTTATTGGGACAAAAAGTTTTCGAGGCTGCCAATATAACAATTAGCTCATCTTCAAATTTCCAAATTGATTTAACTAATTACCCTAATGGTATTTATTTTGTAAAAGCTAATGGGCTTAATAAATCGTTTACAAAGAAGATTATAAAAAATTAGTCGTTCAAAGCCTCCAAAATATCCTTCAAAATATCATCTCTATTCTCTAATCCAATCGAAATTCGAATTAGCCCCGCTGTGATTCCAACTTGGTTTCTCTCCTCTTCGCTTAACTTACAATGTGTGCTTGATGCAGGATGAGTTGCAATGCTTCGCGCATCACCAAGGTTTGGAGAAATTTTTATCATCTCTAATTTATCCATAAAAGCTTTTGCGTTTTCGTAACCGCCTTTTAAAGTAATGGTAATGATTCCACCACCAGCTTTCATTTGTTTTTTTGCAATGGCATAGTTTGGATGTGATGGCAAAAATGGATAAGAAACATTCTCGAGCTTAGGATGATTTTCTAAACTTTGCGCAATAAATAAGGCATTCTCGCAATGCCTGTCCATACGCAAAGCTAAGGTTTCTAAACTCTTGCTTAATACCCAAGCATTAAACGGACTCATAGATGGGCCTGTTAATCGCCCAAACAAATAAATTTCTTTTATTAAATCTTTTCTTCCAACAGCCACTCCCCCAAGCACACGACCTTGTCCGTCCATGTATTTAGTTGCAGAGTGAACAACGATATCAGCACCAAACTTAATTGGTTGTTGTAAGTATGGCGTTGCAAAACAATTATCAACGATTAAAAGTATCTTATGTTTTTTCGCAATAGCAGCAACAATTTCCAAATCAATTAACTCAATTGCAGGATTGGTTGGTGTTTCTAAGTATATAAATTTTGTTTCAGGTTTAATAAGCGATTCAATTGCTTCAACGTTATTTGTATTAAAGTATGAATGCGATATTCCCCACTTTGGAAAATACTTAGTAAACACAGCATGCGTTGCACCAAATACCGAAGAACAAGATACAACATGGTCGCCAGCTTTTAGCAAAGCCATAAAGGTGGTAAAAATAGCTGCCATACCTGATGCCATGGAAACACCAGCCTCTGCTCCTTCTAGTAAACACACTTTGTTTACAAACTCATTTGTATTAGGATTGGTGTAACGCGAATAAATAAATGCATCCTGTTCATCGTTAAAAGCTGCACGCATATCTTCGGCAGTATCAAATACAAAACTACTTGTTAAGTATAATGGAACCGAGTGCTCATTGTTTTCGCTTCTTTCTAATTGTGCACGTATTGCTTTTGTTTCAAATTCTTTATTTTCCATTTTTATTAATGCTTACTTTAAATGTGATTTTTGCAGTTGGCTCTAATGTTTTTGAAACTGAGCAATACTTATCTAATGATAATTTAACGGCACGTTCAGCTTTATCTTGATCAACTTTTCCGCTTATTTTAAAGTGTAGGCAAATATCTCTGAATAAGGAATATTCTTCCACTTTCTCGCGCTCACCATCCACTTCTACTTCAAATGCGGTTATTTCTTGCTTTTGTTTTTTTAAAATCATAATCACATCAATTGCACTGCAACCGCCAACAGCAGCTAAGAGCAATTGAGTTGGACGCATTCCTTTTCCTTGTCCACCAATTTCGGATGAACCATCCATGCTTAATGTATTTCCATCATCGTTGCTTGCTTCCATGTGGAAGTTATCATCTAATCGTTTTATATTGATTTTCATAAATGCTATGTTAGACTTCAAAGATAAGTTTATCCTTGTTATTTTGGATATCATCCATTGCTTAAGTTTAATTGCACTATTAGTTTTCAGAAATAAAAAAATGTTAAATCTTATAAGTGAATATATATTCACTTATATTTGCAGTGTGAAACTAAAAGACGAAGAAAAAATTAGGGCAATTTATTCCGCAGCATTAAGTCTATTTGAGACTCAAGGCATTGCAGGTATTAATATGGCCAATGTTGCTAAGGAAGCTGGAATTGCTACTGGCACCGTCTATATCTATTTCAAAAGCAAGGAAGAATTATTAAACATCTTGTTTAAGGAAACTAAAGTTCGTTCGGCAGAAAAGATTGCGAAAAGTTATTCTGAAAAGGAATCGGTTAAGATTGTTTTTAATCGAATGTGGCTTCATTATTTTAAATTTAGCCTCGAACATTATTCTGAAAGCTTGTTTCACGAGCATTTTAGCATATCTCCCTTGTTAAGTAAAGAAAACAAAAAACTAAGTGACGAGGCATTAGCACCCATTTTTAATCTTATCGAAAGAGCAAAAAAAGAAAAATTAGTTAAATCATTGGATTCAATGCTTTTGTTTTTTCAAATAAAAGGTAGCATGCAATCATTTACTGCGGCTGTTAAAGCTGGATACATAAAACCAAGTAAAGCCAACGTTGAACACGCAATGGCAATGTGTTGGGACTCGATTAAACAATAATTTTTTTAACTAATAAATGAATACTTATTCACTAATAAATCAAACAAAATGAAAAAGACAATTTTAATTACAGGCGCATCAACGGGAATAGGAAAAGTAACAGCAATCCATTTTGCAAAAAATGGCTGGAATGTAGCGGCAACCATGCGCAGTCCAGAAAAGGATACGGAACTAAAAAACATCTCTGGAATCAAAATTTTTAAATTAGATGTAATGGATCAAGCTAGTATTGATGGCGCTATACAATCAACTATTAAAGAATTTGGTAAAATTGATGTATTATTTAATAATGCAGGGTATGCCTTGATTGGTGCATTTGAAGCAATGACGGAGGCTCAAATTAAGCGACAATTTGATACCAATGTTTTTGGTGTAATGAATGTTACACGCTCAATTCTTCCCCATTTTAGAGAAAGAAAAGATGGAACAATTATTACCACTTCATCCATGGGCGGTCGCTTAACTTTTCCTCTTTACAGCGCTTATCATGGAACAAAATTCGCAATAGAAGGTTTTATGGAATCATTACAATTTGAATTAAAACCATTCAATATAAAAGTAAAGAATATTGAACCAGGTGCAATTAAAACAGATTTCTACTCTCGTTCTATTGAAATTGCAACAATGAAACCTTATGAGAAATATATTGAAATTGCTAATGGCAATATGATGAAGGTTGGAGAAACAGCGCCTGGCCCGCAAGTAGTTGCCGAAAAAGTGTTTACTGCCTCAACAGATGGAAAGTTTAAATTGCGTTACCCAGTTGGTAATAATGCCCCTGCCCTATTATTTATGCGTTGGTTACTGCCTTTAAAAATGTTTATGGGTATTGTTAGAAGTCAAGTTGAGAAAGGAATGAAATAGATTTTCTGTTTATTCTCCAATCGACAAACGTGCAAAATAATTAAACAAAAAAAACTCTAAATGGCGGATGAAATATTTTACTATTTTTAAAACAATTAAAATATGAATAATTAAATGCACGCAGGTAAACGATTTTCACTTAAAGAAGTTTTGTTTTGGACTAGGAGAGATATTTTCTTTTTACTTCTAGTATCAGCTATTCCAACCGCATGTTATGCGCTTTTGGGTTGGACCTGGCTTGCGGTACCTTGGTTGCCAATTGCATTATTAGGTACGGCAGTAGCCTTTGTAGTTGGTTTTAAAAACAATGCATCTTACGATCGTATGTGGGAAGCACGCAAAGCTTGGGGCTCAATAGTTAATGGTAGCAGAAGCTGGGGAATAATGGTGAGAGACTATATTTCTAACAAACATGCCGATCAAAAATTAAGTAAGGAAGAGTTAAGAGCAATTCAACTGAAATTTATTTACCGCCATTTTGCTTGGTTAACCGCATTACGTTTTCAATTAAGAGAAAACGTGTGTGGGAAGCGATTTACAAAAAACATAATCAAGAGTATAAAAACAAATGGTTTAAGGTTGAAGAACATGATAAAAACATAGAGGATGAACTTAGAAAATATCTTTCGGAAGATGAACTTAAACATGTATTGACTAAAACAAATAAAGCGGCGCAAATTATTTCTATGCAATCTGAACATCTAAAAGAACTTTTAGACAAAGGACTCATAGAGGATTTTAGACACATGGAGTTAGAAAAAATGCTAATGGAGTTCTATAACCAACAAGGAGCATCTGAACGAATTAAGAACTTCCCCTACCCTCGCCAATTTGCGACTTTAAACCTTTATTTTATTAAAATATTTGTAATTCTTGTTCCATTGGGTATGTTGCAAGAGTTTAATAAATTAGGTGGTTGCTTAATTTGGTTATCAATTCCATTTAGTGCTTTATCTACTTGGATATTTACTACGCTTGAAAAAATTGGGGAATCAACCGAAAGTCCTTTTGAAGGAAGCGCTAATGATGTTCCTATAACAAGTATTAGCAGAAGCATTGAAATTGATTTAAGAGAAATGTTTAATGATGATAATATTCCAGAACCATTAAAACCAGAAAATAATATTTTAGTTTAAACTTTAAAAACGAATTATGAAAATTAAACAAGTATTTGAAAACAACAAACTTTGGATTGAAGAAAAGTTGAAAGTTGATAAGGATTATTTCACCAATTTATCAAAAGGACAAGAGCCTGAGTTTTTATACATAGGCTGTTCGGATAGTAGAGTTACTGCCGAAGATATTATGGGAGTTCAACCAGGTGAAGTATTTGTGCATCGTAACATTGCTAACCTTGTAAACAATGTGGATTTAAATGTAATGTCGGTAATTAATTACGCTGTTCGTCATTTAAAAGTAAAACACGTTGTAATTTGTGGGCATTACTATTGCGGAGGTGTAAAAGCGGCCATGCAATCAAGCGACCTCGGTATTTTAAACCCTTGGTTAAGAAATATTAGAGATGTGTATCGTTTGCATAAAGATGAGTTAAACGCAATCAGTGATGAAGGAGCAAGATATAATCGTTTGATTGAATTGAATGTGCAAGAACAATGTGTTAACCTTATCAAAACTGCAGCAATACAACAAGCGCATAAAGAAAGAGGTTTACTAGTTCATGGTTGGGTGTTTGATGTACACTCGGGTAAATTAATTGATTTAAAAATTGATTTTCCAAAGATATTAGAGAATATTATGGAGATTTATAAATTGGAGTAATTTAGTGGTTTCTAGTTTCTAGCTCCATTTTTCTTTTTCAGTCAGCAGATTTTGGTTTGTTAACTCTAAAAAAATGGAGCTAGATTCTATATCATTCTTTTGATTTTAATACCCGATAAATTTGCTTTACAATTTTTCATAAACTCGTAACTCAATTTATCAGCTTGGCAATCGATAAACTCAACACGTTTTAAATCACTATACTTAAAGAAGCTGGTTTTAATAATAACATTTTTAAATATTACTTTAGAAAATTCACAGCTCGAAAATGAACATTCCTCCAATAATCCGCTAAAAGTAATTTCAGTGAATTGAGTTTCTTTGAAAGAAGCATGTTGCCAATTTACATTTTCAATTATATTATTACGAAACTCTGATCTTGAAAATTCAATCCCAGATAAATTAGCATTAGAAAAATCACAGTTCCTTATTTCACTCGAATCTAATTCTGCATCTACAAGCGAAGTATTAACAAATGAGTTGGCTTTAATTTCTGAACCATAAAATTTACTGTTTGTTAGGCTTGCATTTAAAAAATCACAATCTCTTATACTATTTCCTTTAAATTTAATATCTGATAAATCAGCATTAATTAGTTTGCATTTTTTAAAACTTGAACCGCTCAATTTATCATTTACATTTTTAATTCCTGTAAAATCAGATTCCACATAATTTTCTCCCGACATATTCCAATTAAGTCCCAAATTATTCTTGAGTTTTGAGAAGGTGTCTTCTTCTTCCCTACTTACCTTGCTTACAATTTCTTTTTCTATTGTTGGAGAACTGTCTGAGAAATAGTTAAGGTCAACACTTAGGATTTCCGCTAAGCGATTTAAAGTAGTAATATCGGGCATCGATTCACCTCGCTCCCACTTACCTACAGCTTGCGGACTGATGGAAACTTTTTTAGCAAGGTCTGCTTGTGAAAGATTAATTTTCTTTCTTGCTGTGGCAATTTTATTACCAATTGATTTTGAGTTTAGCATCTTGTTTGTTTTTTATGCCGCAAAGTTAATTTGTGCAAGCCCCATCATCCTAAAAATACCCGCTACTAATAGTTGTATTGCGCTACATTTAGTTGTTATTTGGAAAATAGCGGTTGTTTTTATGGAATTTAAAAATTGTTGACACAAAGGCTGTATGTTTTATTTTGGTGCCAAACTTTCATCAGCAGGCTCACCGATAACTTGTTTATGTCATTAGTTTTTGCCACATATCCTACCATTTCGGATGGCCAACTGCTCTCCTATTACTAATACCAAATTTACAAAATTCACACAATCAATCAAAAAAATAAAAGTAATTTAAATAACAAGCTCGATCACTTTCTCAATATAAATATCCCAAGTAAAATCCTTTACTGCTTCATGTGCCTTATTACAAAGCGTTGGATAATTTGGGTTAGTAATTATTTCATTTATCAAACTACTTAAATCATCACTTGCCCCGCAGTAGTTTCCAAAATTAATTTTTGAGCCGAAAGTTTCTACAAACTCTGGATACGGAGTAACAATAACAGGAACGTAATGATACATTGCTTCTATTGAGGCGGAGAAGGAAGCCCATTTTTCGTTGGTGTTTACAAATACTTTTGCCCCGTTTAAAATTTCGTAATACTTTTTGCGCTGCTCGGTATCGCCTTTATCTAAATAACCATGATACTGAACAAAAGCATGCTGCTCCCCTACTTCATTTGAGCTAATACCAATTACTTCTAAATCAATGTTAGTTCCTAAAGCCTTTAGTTTTTCAATTGCTTTTATTAAAGCGTGTAATCCATCTAAATATTTTGTTGCGCCAATAAACACAATAGAGTTTGTTCTTTTAGAAACATCAGAAATTATTTCATCTGCATTGGAGTTAATTACGTTTCCTAAATAGTGAATGTTTTTGTTGCTGTACTTTTCTTTCATGTATGCAGCTACCTTAGGAAATAAAACAACAACTGCATCTGCATTTTCAATACAGGTATTTTCTCTATTAACGCTTCTTTGCTCAAAAGCAAAAGGTTTACGTGCTGCAAAGTAATTTAATTGATGATCGTAAGTCCAATCACCAAACAACACTACTGGTTTATTGGTATAGGGTTTAGAAGAAAAACTAAAAGTTAAGAATACATGAAAATCCGCATTTGTAAATTCTTGTACCGCCTTTTTAATTTTACGATTGGTGTCCCAATTATTTAATGTCGAACGATAATAAGTATAAGCACTTTTTTTGAAGAAAAACTTTACCAACCATCCAAAACAAAAAAAGTAAAGTAGTTTTAAATTCTTACTTTCCTGCAGGTTAACGCGATTTACTTTAATTCCTTGCTTTTCGAGGGTAGTAGTAAAAAAATAAGGAACGTTAGACCAAGTGCTGATTTTAGTAGAATCGCCAACCGAAAAAACAATTACTTCTTTCACATTTTTCATGCAAGTGATTTATTCGTTTTAGCATTATTGGTTAAATCCTTCACACTTATTATTAAGCAATAAAAGAAAACAAAGAACAGATTTCCTGCCTCTGTTTGCAACATGGATTCAACAAGGAAATTTACAATAATTAAAAGTCCGAACAACAAAGTCCAGATGTTTCGTTTTACAAATCCATAAATTAAAAAACCAAGTGTTTGAATTAAAAGTAGGATTGTTCCTACCAATCCCAAGCCAACTGCTGTTTGCAGAAACTGATTGTGTGTGTTTAAATGTTCTCTAAGTGCACCTGTTAAACCTGCTTTTTCATAAGCTGCGTATAAAATTCCGTTTGCATCTCCTGGGGTGTACCCAACAAGTGGTTTCGTTTAATTAGCTCTATTGCTTCGTGCCAAACAAGGATGCGCACTGCATTACTTTCAGTAGTAGTTTTATCTATTGCTTGGTTTGAGTTATAAAAACTAAAAGCATTCTTTAATCGTTGTATAGGCGAAAAAGTTGTATTAAACAAAGCAATTCCCGAACCCAATAATGCAATAAACAATACAAATGAGAAAATAATTTTATTTGCATTTAGCAATTTATAAAACATAATAGCAGGGATAATTAAGCCTAATGAAAGCAATCCCATTTTAGATGCACTAAAAATAATTCCTGAAACAATAAGTAAAGCAGCAATGGTTAAAAGAATAAACGAAGTACTCTTGGATTTCGTAATTTGAATATCAGCCAATAGCAACACAATTAAAGAAAACACCAAATACATGGCAAAATAACTTGGATGCAAAAACAAGGAATAGCTATTATAAGTAAGTACGTTGCCCTGCGAAAAATAATTAGCTAATGAATGAATGTTGCAAATTACAACTGCAATTAAATTAGAAGCTACAAAAACAGAAGCTAAGGTAATAAAGTCCTTACGCTCGAATTTTGAATTATAAAAAAGAAAAGGAAGAAAAAGAAAACTCAATTTTACCTCAATACTAAATAAAGCTTCGTGTTTGTCGCATGAAAACAAGTAAGCTGCAGCATGCAATAAAAAATAAGCCAAAGGTACCAACATCCAAAAATTGCTAAAGAAACCTTTCCAATTAATGTATTTGTATTGCGTTAACTGATAAACAAACCAAAGCGCAATAACTAAAGGAACCATAAACTTATAAGGAATAAGCAAAGCCAAGAGGCAAGCCGCATACAAGTTTATTTTATTTTTTTATTCCTAATTCAGCCACTACACTAATTTTTTATACTCCGAAATCATTTGGGTAACGTTTGTATTCCAATTATATTTTTCAACTACATGCGCTCTTGATTTTTTTCCGATGCTGTTTCTTAATTCATCATCGTTAACCAATTGCAAAATAGCTTTGGTTGCACCAACTAGCGAATTAACCGCTACCAACATTCCAAGCTCAGAAGAAATAATTATATCCTTTGCCCCGCCTGTTTCGGTTGCAACAACAGGTAGTTCGCAAGCCATTGCTTCTATAATGGAAACACCAAAACTTTCATATTCGGAAAAATTACAGAAAACATCCATTTGCTGGTAATAACTAATTACTTCATTATGCGCTACTTTTCCTGTAAAGGTAACTTGCTGCTCAATATTTAATTGTTTGCACAAATCCTTTAATTGCTTTTCTAAACTACCACCGCCAACAATAAGTAAACGTAATTTCTTATCCGTACATTTATCTAACACATTTTTAAAAGAGTTAATCAACATCTCTATGCGGTAAATAGGCTCTAAGGATTTAATGCAACCAATTACTAATTTGTTTTTATTGATTTGCTTAAGTGGAATAAATACTTCGCAATCAACTCCAAAAGGAATAATTTGTACTGGTTTATCAATTACTTTATTTATGTACTCTTTTATTGTATTAGAAGTAGCGCAAATTAAATCAGCTTTCTTAAAATTGTTTACAAGCAATTTCTTATTAAATCCACCTTGCTCAGGAAACTTCATCACATCCGTACCCCAAGCCGAAATAACAAAAGGATGGAAACCCGACAAGCGACCAACCAAACCATAACTGGTTGCGTAATGTGCATGTAAAATATGAGGGGCAAATTGCCTAATTGCTTTTTTTAGTTTACGAGTATAAGTAAGGTAATTTAGTTTTGTAAAAAGAGAAGAAGCACTTTTTTTGCTCTTAGGTTGAAAAAGCAATTCAATGTTTTCTTGTTTGGTATACCAATCAGTTGAAGTATGATTAAAGGAAAACAAACCTACTTTAATTCCTTGTTTAGCCAATGCTAAAGCCCACTTTTGAGTGTGGGAAGATGCTGCATCTGCTAATAATACTACTTTAAGCATTAACGAGGAAAAAGTTTATGTTTTAATAAGCGTAAAGATAGAAAACTTGTGTTGAAACTCAACAAATTCCTGCCATATAACTTACTAATAGCTAATTGTTCGCGTAAAAATACTGGGATAATACTTCCTGATTTAGAATCTTCGTAAAACCTAAATTCGGCTAATGGGAAATCGCATTTATAAAACTTTGCCCCGTTTTTAAGTAAACGTAAAATGTATTCGTAGTCAAAACAACAACGGTACGAAGCCAATGGACCAATTTTAGTTGTGATTTCAGTTTTAAAGAAACTACCCGGTTGAAAAATCCCTGGATTTTTATGTACTAATAAATCTAAAGTTAAATCGTATGCTGGAACGGTTTTAAACTTTTTTCCAACTTGATCAATGTAATCAATGCCACCAAAAATATAATCGATAGTTGAATTCTTTTTAATAATTTCAACTACTTTTTTAAAACCTTCTAAATCCAATAAATCATCCGTATTTAGCCAAGTCCAATAGTCGCCGGTAAGTTTCGCTATTCCCTTGTTGATGGCATCGTACTGACCTTTATCTTTTTACTTCCAATAAATCAATTACATCGCGGTATTTTTCAATTTCCTTTTGCACACCTTCGTTTGATTCGCTATCAAATAATAGCACCTCAATTTCAACTTGCAGTTGTTTAGCTAATTCCTTTAGCTGGCGCAGGTTGTTTAAGGTAGCGCCAATGTATTTATCTTGATTATATGATGGAATAATTACTGAGAACTTCATTTTATTTTTCTTACTTGTTTTAAGATAAAGTATTTTAATTTAGTTATACTGCTACCTTCACTAGCCTTCTTAATTTCTGGATATTTGTTGCAAATCGACTCAAACAATTCTTTATCTTCTGTTGTGTGAATGGAATTAAGGTAAGACTCAAATGTACGTACTTTAAAATAAGTTTTTAGCATGTAGAGTTGAGAAAAGGAAAGCGATTTACGGAAACTATCATATACATGTGAATATAACATTTTATGAGCAAGTAAAATAGGTTCAACGTGTTGCAAGTAATATGTATTCTTGCTTACATTTTTAACCGTTGTTGATTGCTGATGAATCCTGAAAAAACAGTTTTTCTTAGGTAAATACTGTAAACCATAATTTGTTGCAACACGTTGCAAAAACTCTAAATCACATATTTGTTTAAACTCAGCGTCAAAATCACCTAGCAATTTAATTACATCTTTTTTAAACATTACCAAACTTGGTTCTGCAATAAAATTCATACAAATATTCTCAACTGCCAATATCGAAATAATTTTTTGAGAGAAATGATTGATTGTATAATAGCCTGTATTTTCTAATGTACGACCCGATTGATTGTAGTAGTTTCTGTCCTTATCACTAATGTTTTCGGGTAAAATAAAATTACGTTTGCTAGTAATTAATTTAGTATCGGGGCCAATTTGCTCGCTAAACTCTTGCAGGCATTCAGGTAAAATATAATCATCCTGAAAAACAAACTTTATCCACTCTCCGTTTGCTTTTTCTATGCAACTATTCCAATTACCAACTAGGCCAAGGTTTTTTTCGTTTTTATAAAACTTAATTTTGTTGGAGCTAGTTAAGTAAGATTCAATTATTTCAACTGTTGCATCTGAAGAGCCATCATCACATATAACGATTTCATAATCGTTAAAAGTTTGATTGAGGCATGAGTCAATACACTCACGTAAGTACGCTTCTCCATTATAAGTGGGAATACAAATGGATATTTTAGGACTTACACTCATTATTTTCCTTTCACTAATTTATAAAACGGACGCAGCAATTGAATGCTTATACGTTTTAAATTATACATAAAAATACTTTCTGCACTCATTTCAACTGCTTGGTCCTGTTGCAATTTATCCAAATCAATAATTAAATCCTTACAAGAAGACATTGCAGCAAAATAATGCGAGCGATTCATTTTAAAATTCATTCTTGCCAAAGATAAGAGTTCATCTTGCCTGTACGAAGAATAAACTATTTTCTTTTTAATCATTGGAATGCCCTGTTTCAAATGAGAATCTACACAATAATAATACGGGGCAAATTCTCCTTTGTAATTATTATTAGAAACAAAAGCAGCTATTTTAAGCCCATTACTTAAAAGCTCGGTGCTTAAGACAATTTCATACACTTTTATAACGCTATCCAAATCTTTTTGAATCCCATGCTTTTGAAAGTAATCCTTTACAAAAGGCAAAGCAGGCTTTTTAAACCATAAAAAATAAGATTGAATGTGATGAGCAACAGCATGTGACTCGGTCATCCCTAATACATCTGCTTTTTCGGTAGCTGCCCAGCTTACAAATTTAGCAAGCGAACTAAATAAAACAGAGGAATCGTTTACAAAAGCAATAGTTTCATAATTTAAAATATCATACTTTTGAATTGCTTTATACCACATTCCAAAATCGTAACCTTCGTTTTTTTCCTTTTGTAGGGTAATTTTATTTTCAGCTAAAAAGCTTACATCTTTATCTTTAATTTTTTCGTTGGAGACTAATAAAACAATTTGAGTGAAATGCTTTTTTAATTCCAGTAAATACACTTGAATGTAATAAGGAATTGTTTCGCCCTTAAAGTAAGATGCAAAAAAACAAATCGAGTTTGTATTTCCTATATCTGTTCCTTCAGCCATTGTTGCCAATTCTCACCAATTTTATCAATATTAAAGTCCAATGCACGTTGCTTTAATTCTTCTTTATTCACCTTTAATTCGCTCGAAGCTATATTGTAGCATTTTTCTGCCATTTCTTCTGGATTGTTTTTTTGTTTCACAACAAAGCCATACTTCTCTTGTAGAATTTCTTTAACCCCAATACAGTCATTTGCCACAACTGGTAAGCCCAAGTACAACGCTTCCAAGGTAACCAACGAAAAGGATTCGAATTGAGAAGTAAGTACAAAGCCATTTGCACAATTTAAATAATCATAATACTTATCTCCTACTTCATTTACCCATAAAACGACATCTTCACAATTTTGTTGTTTGATGTAGTTTTTTTAAACTCATTACCAAAGCTTGACTTATCGGGCAAAGCGCCCAACCAAAGCATTTTAAAATTATTCGTTTTTTGCTTCAATATTTTGCAATATCAACAAACAAAAAGGGATTTTTATTTTTATCGAGCGTTCCACTCATTAACCAAACAAACTCATTTTCCTTGATTCCTAAAGTACTGCGCAAGTTTGTATTAGCTTACTTACTTTTGATAAATCCAATGAAGGATAAATTACTTGAATTGGTTTTGTTCTTCCAAAATCGCGAATAACTTTGCGCTAGCATTTGAGTTGGCAATGATAGCTTCAGGATAAGTTGCTAAGCGTTTTATGTCTTCTTTTAACAAGAGCGTATACATTTGCTGCAACTCGTGTAAATGAACAATTGTTTTAATCTTGTTACTTTCTGCATATTTCAAAACATCACCCAACATAATGGTGTTTATGTACCAAATAGCAGAATGATGCTGCTTTAAAATACCAGGTACAACAAAGCTGGCTCTTAACTTATTCATCAACTTAGAGAAAAAGCCACCATATTGTTTATTGTATAAATATTGTTTTTTAACTCCTACAGGCAATTGATTGTACAATTCACCTTTGTACTTTGTTATTACAGTAACATCAAAATCTCTTAAAGCAAAGGGTAATAAATGAAACAGAACAATCTCCGAACCTGTTTTATTTAAGGTTGGAGTAAAAAACACGATATGTTTTTTTAGTGCTTGCATCTATTTTTTTGCTGAACGAGAAATTAATGGATAAATTTTCCGAAACAGCTCATTTACAACTGGGGTTTTATAAATACCTGCTAATACCTGCTTACGAAATGGTAATGAACGAACATAAGCTCTTCTTATTTGCGCGTATTCCTTATATGACAAATGTTTTTTTAACACAGCTTCTTTCTCTGCCAGCATTTTATCGTAATTAGCTGGATTTGCACTAAAACCACCTTCAAAGTAATTGCAAATAGTTAAGGGCAAATATTCGAATGAAGCACTTTCCTTCACAAACAATTTTAGGAAGAATTCGAAATCGGCACAAATTTTAAAATTCATATTATATAATCCGTAGACATCAAATAAATTTTTCTTTATAAAAACTGCCTGATGATTTAATGTATTTCTGTACCAAAAATTTAAATCTAATTTTGCGGGTGGAGTCAATAATTTTTCTGCCCCGCTTGGAGAGATAATCATTGAGTTACCATAAACAATTCCCTTATCTGATTTAGTAGCATGTTTTATAAACTCATCAACAACTTGATTAGTATTCAATGTGTCGCCAGCATTTAAAAATAACAAATACTTTCCTGTACTTTTTGCTATGCCTTTGTTTTGTGCATCGTAAATACCTTTGTCTATCTCTGAACATGAATAAGCAAAAGAACTTTGGTTCTCTTTTAAATAAGAAGCACTAGCATCGGTTGAGCCTCCATCTATAATAATATACTCGAAGCTTTGATTCGTTTGTGCAGAAACACTTTCAACAGTCTTTTTTAAACCCACACAATCATTATAATTGATAGTAATTATAGACAGTATAGCGTTTTCTTGTTTCACAATTAAAATTGATTCATTAATTCAATCACCCAATTTATATCTGCTTCAGTGTGAAAATAGGAGATTGGTAAACTTAAAGTGGTAGCGTGTATCTCCTCAGCAATAGGTGTCACTTGGTCATCAATAATTCCCTTCATAGCCAACTGACGAACGGGAGCAACAGGATAATGAATTTCGGTCTTAACACCTTTATCCAGTAAGTATTGTTTTAGCTCATCTCTTTTTGGGTGACGAATGCAATAGATATGAAACACATCAAAATAATCAGCATGAACAACAGGTTTAATAAAATCGGTTTTTAATCCTGTAGCATATAGATTTGCTAATTTACGTTTGTGTTCGTTTATTTTATCTAAGTAATTTAGTTTTACTAAAAGTAAAGCAGCTTGTAATTCATCCAAACGAGAGTTCACTCCTACTTGCTCATTATAATATTTAATTTTTGAGCCGTAGTTGCGAAGTGTTTTAATTTCTTGTGCTAAAGCTTCATCATTAGTTGTTACAGCTCCAGCATCGCCCATAGCTCCCAAATTTTTTGTAGGATAAAAACTATGTGCTGCAAAATCTCCAAAGCTTCCCGATAATTGTCCTTTAAACTTTGCCCCGTGTGATTGCGCGCAATCTTCAATTACTTTAAGATTATATTTTTTTGCAACTACATTAATCTTATCCATCTCACACATCTTTCCGTAAAGATGCACTACCATTATTGCTTTGGTTTTTGGGGTAATTGCAGCTTCTAATTTTGCAGGGTCAATGTTATATGTTTCAATGCAAGGCTCTACTAAAATTGGTTTCAAATCGTTTTGAACGATGGAGAGAATAGTTGCAATGTAAGTATTGGAAGGAACTAATACTTCCGAACCTTTTTCAAACTTTAAAGCTTTTAAAGAAAGCGTTAACGCATCCAATCCATTAGCTACACCAATGGTATGTTTCACATTGCAATAAGCAGAATAATTCTTTTCAAACTCTTCTACCTTTTTACCAAGCACATACCAACCGCTTTGCATTACTTCATTAAATGCAGTTTCGTACTCATTAAAAAAAGGAGCGTTTAACTTTTGTAAATTTTTCGTAATCAATCATATTACTTATAAGGTTCAAAAATGTAATCGTCTGCATTAAAATATTCAGAAGCCAACACCATTAATATCGCATCCTCAGAAAAATCATACATCGTATGCCAATCCTGTGGATCGATTAATAAACACTTGTTTGGTTTGTCTAATACAAATACTTCTTCTTTACTTCCATTATTATTATAAATGGTGCAAGTTCCTTTAATACAAACAGCTGCTTGAATGGTTTTGTGGTGACGATGCCCACCTCTCTTGGAGTCATCAACTCCATAAATATAAAATATACGCTTTATATCGAAAGGGACAACTTTTTCTATTACAGTTAAGTTGCCTCTTTTATCAGTAAAGGTTTGCAAATCAATTAAATGTGCCATCAGAAATAATAAGGCACTAAGTTAACAAATTATAGCTTTTTAGCTTGAAAAAAGTAATGATGTTTAAGCTTTTTAGGGAGGTGAAAACCAAGCACATTGCGGCGGCTACTCTTCATTCCTTCTAAATAATACTTTTTAAGGGTTTTAAATCCAATTTCTCCATAAGGAGAAGGACCAGAAGAGCCATTAGGATTGAAAGAATTATCTATTTTTTGAACCTCATTTTTGATCCGCATTAAATTACGAACGTAAGGTTTAAAAAACAGTTCAATTACATTTTTAGATATTTCATATCCCGAATCGGTAAGAGAAACAAAATCATTATCGAAAAACTTTAAGCCATGAAAATGAAAAAATACAGTTTCGAATTGTTTTGCTGTTTTAATTTCTTTTCCCACTATTTTCCCATTTTTTAATTCGAATTGATATTGCTGAACATTCCAAGGAGCAATTCCGCCGCCCAAATGCTGCAATTCATGTACAGATGAAAAACGTGTTGTCCAATCATCCAAATATTTTTGATCACCAAACTTTCCGTCTTCGTGGCGGGCATAACACCAATCGATACAAGCATTCCTCCACCACTCCATCACTTCTAATCCTTCAGGTGTATTATGTGCAGTAATAAATTGTACGCAGTATTTTCCGCTTGTTGCAGTTTGGTCATATTGGGCAGTGTATCTATGCTCTGTTATTAAAACAGATTTGCCGTTCATTTCATTAACCAACACATTAGGATTACTGTAGAAATACATATCTGCATCAACATAGGTACAATTATCTAAATTGTATTTTTTGATTGCGTAAAGTATGGTTGAAGGTGTGCAAGTCCAGCAATACTCGGCGGCAGAACGGGTATTTTTTATACTTAGTAATTTCTCGTCTTCAAATTCAGTCAAAGAAATTACGGTTAAATTTTTAGGAGAAATCTTTTTTAAGTATTCGTATGTTTTATCATCAAATGCAAAAACATACAAATGTGCATCGGGGCAAACTGCTTGCAGCGACTCATACAGAGCCAATCCGCGAGAAAGGTAATTAGCATTAAATAAGGTACAAAAATTTAGTTTCATTTACGCTTTTTTAGCCTCCATAAATAGTGAATCGGGTTTACGAACCTTGCCATCAATGACATCTAAACCAAATGAATTCCAATTTGGTATCGAACTTTCATCTGCCTTCACCACTTTAATATCAGTAAAACCATACTTTGAAAGCAATTGCCCTAATGAATAACGGTCATACATCCATTGATGAATTTCTCCACCCAATCTAAAACGACCAATATTTAATGCTTTTACTTCATCCTTCAATAACATGTGAATTAATTTTCCTCTGATTTTATACATCAAACCTCTCTTAGGTGCAGCATGACTTTCAGAAGGTTTAGGGGTTCTTATATTTTCAATTAACAACTTTGCTTCGTTACCATTTCTTTCTAATAAAAATGCATCGTTGTTTCTTTTTACATCTTTAATGTATTCGATCATATCACCACCGCCTTTTGTACGAACAGTTTGGTCGTACATTTCGAGCATGGTCCAATTATATTTTTCACTTGCACCTGGAACATTGTTCACCGACTCTTCTAAATACTTCACGTAATTTCTTGCAATTTGTTCCAAATCAGGAATGGCAACTCGAAGCACTCCTCCGCTTTTTAACACACGAAAACACTCCGAAATAAAATGCTCGGCATCGGGTTTTAAAAAATGTTCTAAAACATGAGAATGATAAGCCACTTCAAATGTATTAGCATCAAAGGGCACGCCAGCCAACAAGTTGTGCGCAATAACACCTTCTCCGCTTTTTTATAAAGTCGACATTCGTCCAATCATTATGATAATGAAATCCGCAACCTAAATTTATATATGGTAGTTTAGACATTTTTCCGTTTTAAATAATAACCTTTCCAACTTACTTGTTCCGCACCTAACAACATTGGCTCAGGAATTTCATCCACAAAGGAATTCAGCAAGTCGTAATCTTTAAGGAATAAATTTAAAAATTATTCTCATTAAAAAACCAACATGGATAAGATGCCTCATAAATATCTGGTGGAACAACCTGAATGGCAATTCTATCAGTTGACCTTTCAATAAAAGCTGTTCTGTCGATAATTATGTATTCAAATTTATAAGTAAGTATTTTTTTAATTAATTCATGAGCGTTGGGAATGTATTGCAATACACTAAATAGCAGGAGTAATTGATTAGTTTGCCCTTTTAATGCTTCTTCAATTGTTTTCTGAAAAGACAAATTTTCGTATGCAATTTCTTTCTTTCCAATTTCAACAAAATGTTCTTGTTCAACAACTGTCCATTTAAGTTCAGTTAGACTTTTGAATTGCTCTTAAATTGAAAATATGAACTACCTAAAGAGCCTCCAAAATCACATACATGCAATTTATTATCCTTCACTGAAGAATTTAATGCGTTTACAATTGGTTCAAACAAATAAATCTCATCAAACAATACTGAATCACGTTCAAATTTTGCTGCACCACTCTTAACCTTTAACACAGACTCTTTCACTTTATTCACGATTATAGAATTATCATAACCTGAACATTTTTTTTGTGCTTTTTCCCATGAGGAATAATCTCCACTCCAGCCATAAACAGGCTGATTACTGAAGACACGTTTTAAAGTGCGCTTAACTTTATTTTTGGCTCTATCAATTAAACTTGGTTTGCCTGAATTAAAGAATTGTTCAAATTGTTTCCGCGCATCATTATTCTCTTCAACATGCTTAGGAAAAATAATAGTTGTACTTTCCTTAATATCTACCTTATAAATGGTATTTTCTTCAATTGCATGCGTTCCACTTCCATCGTTACCAATATTGTGAACCAAACTGTGAGGGGGATAAAAGCAATATTTACCTGCTAAAAAAGCTGAAGCATACCACAAAATAGCCCAGGATTGGTTTTTACTATTTATCTTATCTTCTAACATTTGCATGTAAGGATAAGAGTTATTGAAATTGAATTCTTTTACTAAACCTTTAGCTTCAAGCTGTTTTTTAATTGATAGCATCAGAATTAAACAAAGTCCATTTGTTTTTCCAGGTTGCCCAAGTCCAACAATCAGCGCCCTTTAAGAAAAAGGCTTCACTTAGTTTTTTCTTTATCGGGTAAACATAGCCAGTAATACAAACAACTTCAGTTTCATTTTCATATTTGATTAATGATTGATTCATAAACGACAAAAAGTCCTTCGAAACAATCAAATCATCTTCTATAACTATTATTTTTCCGTATTTGTTTAACACCTCAGATACTCCAGAAACAATTGAATTTGATAATCCTTTATTTTGCCCCTTTTCGATTACAGTTACACTTTTAAAACGTGATTCTACATTTGCAATCGCTCTTACTGCATTTATTTTTTCGGTTTGCTCCTTAGTTGAATTCTCCTTTGCCCCATCGCAATAAATGATTAAATCACTTTCTTTTGCCTCTAAATTAAGGGCAAGCGCATCCAAAGTCCTTTTGCTATGATCGGGACGATTATACAGAAACAATGCTATGGGTGCTAATTCGTTCATTAATTTACATCAATCCAATTCCATTTATCAACTTCAATACCTGCAGGATAATATTGATTTACTTTAAATCCTAAAAAATATTTTGGAGCAAACACTTCTACATTTGGTTTAGCATTTAACCATGCGGCCCACCAAGAGAAAGTACTGTTTGCTATTATCAACTTATCCGCATTTAATAAAATTTGATAATCAACAATTTCCGAATTACTTTCAAAATAATAATTAGCTTGCTCGCCAAATTCCTTTTTTACAAAATCGATATCATCTGAAACAAATAAAACCTTGTACTCATTTAAATTACTTATAGAGGCTAATGATTTCTTATAAAACTCAACTGGCAAAGTCATGTTATAACCACCTAATTCTTCTCCGCCGTAATTAATATAATCCGTTCTTCGAATATGAATTGCAATGTATTTTTTCTCTAGCAAGTTCTTTTTTTTCTCTTCAAATTCATTTACATACAGCTCTTTTAAAGCAAACATATTTTTGACTTCCTTTTCATAGGAAATAAAATATTTATCCGATTGAAAATAGCCATCGTACACAACATCATCTTTTAGAGCTTTCAACAAAAAGTCATTTCCACCAACCTGATTAGGCCAAGAAACAAGGTCTTTACGAACTCCCCAAGCGTAATACTCCTTATTAAAATTAGGTGAAGTTAGTTTTGGAAAAGAAATACTACTTTTTTTAAAGAATTTACGCTTGGTGTATTTTTTATAAAGTACTTTATTATTCTCAAACTCAGTATTCAACTTAAAGTAGTGAAGTGAATTTGGATTATAAAGAAAAAAAGTAGTGTTTAGTTTTTTAGCAGCAATAAAACCAAATGCATATTGAAACATTTGATTTCCCATTCTTCCTTGTGCTAAAACACCAATCATGTTTAATTGATTTTTTATCGGATGCAACAAAATTACCATAAGCGTAATCTTCAACAAAATTGCCTAAATCAGCTTCGTACTTAATATGATCCGCAAACAGTTTACCTACGAAATATTTTTTCTCCATTAATAATTGAACTACTTCTGCTAATGTAATACCTGCATCTAAATACGTTCCTCCGTACTCAAACTGCACTGATTTGATAATTGATGGGTTAATAAAATCTTCTGATCCAACTAGAACCTTCTTTTCATTTCCTTCGGTATCTATTTTTAGTAAATCTACCTTCTCAATTTTATTTTCTTTCATGTAATCAGAAAGTTTTCTTAATTGGATTTTTTCCTTTTGAGAAAGATTAATTTCTTTTCTATCAAAAAGGATGCAGATGAACTTCCTGAAAAATCAGCATGAATCTCAGCTTCTCCATTAACATCAGATAAAGCAAAATGATTGATCTTTTATTTTATCAGAAGCTGTGAATTTTTGAACTAAGGTTTCAAAACATTTAGCTTGTAGCTCAAACAAATGAATTTCGTAATTATCAATATTATTTGCTTTAATTCCTCAAGCACCGACTCAGTATATAAAACCAACATTTGCCCCTACATCAAAAACCACAACTTTTCCTTGTGGACTTTGCATTACTTTAGATAACAAATGTTTTTCTCCATTCTCATGCATATTGGTATTCCAACCACTTTCGCTAGGCTTTGCAGGAATAATAGTTCGCTTTATCTTTCCTAATCCTCTTCTAATTTTATTAGGTATTTTTTTCAACTTACCAAAAAGAGTTCTAAAAAAATTACTTACTCCGTAACTAAATTGATAATACTTTGCTGAACGTAGATTTTTTTTCTTTTCAGCCTCTGTTGGGTTTGACTTTATGTACAAAGCATCGCCCCACTGTCATTTAGTTAACTCAGTTGCAACACGCAAAAAACCTTTCTCGTGAAGGAACTTATCCATTTCATAAAGTGTGGCGCAACCAACGTAAACGTTTCCTACATTAATTTCTGTATAAATATATTTAATGTGGTCCAATTTAGTTCCTAAGCCTTTCATTGCAAGCAGTTCCGCACCTTGTAAATCAATATTTAAAAAATCACAATCAGAAATATCAATATTATTTTTCTCAAAGTATTTATCTAATCGCTGTGTTTTTAAAGTAAGTGTATGATGAACTGTAACACTTGGATGATTGTCTTTATGCGTTCCCAGCTCTAAAATAGATGATGACTGAAAATTATTAGTTACTTTAAATGATACTGTTTGGTCATCATTATCCGAAACCAATACATTGTATGCAACTTGATTTGGATATTTTTTTAACTCAGTTTCTAAAACAGGCATTAGCTCTGGATTACCTTCAATCCAAATAACTTTTTTTGCTCCCGCACGTTGATATTCGGGTGCTTCTTCAGCCTGATGCGCACCAAGATGAAGCACCATTAATGCTTAAACCAAACTTCTTTATTAACTGATCAACCGAAATTAACATACTTATATTTTTAATTTTCTTTTTACTCTTCCTAAAAATGTAAGTTTAGGAGGTTGTAAAGTTGCTTCAAAATCAGCAACCGCTTGGAAATAAGGAACTATATTAGGCAATGCCGCATTAGGAACTGCACCTATTACATCATCGGCAATAAAACAATATCTATCGCCAATCATATTTAACTCAGTAATAATTTGAGAAATATTTGCCCACTGCTCTGCTTTATGCGGCGGTTTTGGTGGCTTTACAAACATACGTGCATCGTCAATCAAAATCACATGATTGATTTTTGAACTATTAATAATTTGTAATTCTTCTATCAAAGGGCACTCATCATTAACACCATAGGTATCTCCACCACTCCAATGTGCATCTAACCAAAAAATTGCAGGTTCATTTAATCCAGCTACAATATTTTTTAAATGCTCTAATGAATGTCCAAACAAAAAATCGATGTTGGTTAAGTGTTTAAACTTTGTAGATGTGCGTTCGTGAATTACTTTAGAATTTTCAACGGTAATCACTTTTTTGAAATGTTCACTTGCCCAAGTGCATGTTCCACCATTAAAAGTACCTGTTTCAACAAAGGTTTGAATATTGAATTGCTTTTGAAGACTAAGTACCAATTGTTTTGGCACTCCCATAGTGTACATTCCCATTAGTTCAATTATTAATATTTATAAATTCTTTTAATTTAGTATGAAACCCAACAGGAGAAATAAACTCCTCATATTTCCGCTAAGGCTATCAAATCAGCATTTGAGCGACTATTATGAAACGATAAGAGTTTTTTATCAATCTTATTTAGTTCATCCTGTTCAACCCAAACAACGTGTTTTTTCCAATCAATCATTGTATCGTATGGAAGCACAGCATCAGTATTAATAAAAATGGGAATCCTTCCACAACTCAAAATTTCGTAAAACCGATAAGAAAAATTTCCACCACCACGAGTTGCAATTGCATATAATGATTGAAACATGTTTGTTGCATATTCTTTTCTAGCTGCTGCCTTATCTTCTATTCCCGCAGCCCAAAAGCCATTGCGAATAATAAAATTTGTTTTTACTTTATTGCTTCTTTGCAAATTTCTACAAGCGCCACCTCTAATTGCCTTTGCAATGTCTTCGTAAGTCTTTTTTGTTGGACGCACTATTGACTTTACTAAAGCTTTTAATCCTTTCTTCTCATCATCTATATAGCCGAAGTATGCTACGCTTGGTTTTGTCGTATCATTAATAGTATAAAAAGTTTTATCAGGAAAATAATTTATAAAATCAACACTCCAACCTGGAAATGCAAACTCATATTTTTTTTGTTTGCTTTTATAAAAAGAGGTGCGAAACAACAAACAATTATCTAATTCAATACTTGCATCATCATCCGAATTATAATAAACGAGTAACTTTTTTCCCACTTGTTTTACTTCTGCTGCAACGGAACAAAGATGCTTGTAACATTCTTCATTATTGGTAAACTCCTGGGGATAAACCGCTATATCTGCTTGAATTAAAGTTTCGCTAATTCAAAATATCTTTTCCTTTGAATTTCTTTAAAACTCCAACATCAGGATCAGAATTCTCTAATTCTTTTGCAGGCCAAAAAGGCCAAAGGACAACAATGGTATTTTTACCGGGTATTACCCAATCCTTTGAAGCATATATTTTTAGTTTCTCCGAATTCAATTTTACAAATTAATTTCTCTTGTCCATTCATTATCCATCAACACACAACGATGTGTACCAGGAACCAATCTTCCTGTACCATAAAAATCTCCATCTTCTACATCAATAAACACTGCCTCTTTAATCCAATCTTGCATAATGCCGTTTTGGTTAACTGCAATATTTAAAGCATACCTACCTGATGTAATTGGCCACTTAGGTATTTTGCAATAAACAGATCCTTTTGACGGAAGTCCATTAAAAGTTTCTCCTGAAAATTCATTTCCGATAAGTGAAAAGAATGTTCCATCACTTCCATTTATAGAAATAGCAAACGTTATGTTATCGATACTTTTATCACTTGCACACTCATAATCCATCTTTAAAGTAACATGCTCTCCAGTGATGCAAATATTTGTTTTTTGATTTAGTGAGTTGTATACAGAAAAGTTGGTGAATTTAATTTTCCCTTCGCCTTGTCTGTCTTTACGTTCAGAAATTTCGGTGTACTCTGTGCTTTCAGCTAAATCCACATAACTACGAATTGCTTCATGGATATCGCACAAGGGTTGATGTATCATTCCTTTGTTAAGCACCATTGCTTTGTTGCAAAAGTTAGTAAGCGAAGGCATGTTATGACTAACAAACAAAATAGTTCTTCCTTCTTTTGTACTTACATCTTCCATTTTTCCCAAACACTTCTTTTGAAATGCAGCATCACCAACAGCTAAAACTTCATCAACAATTAATATCTCGGGTTCTAAATGTGCTGCAACTGCAAAAGCCAAACGTACGTACATTCCACTACTGTAACGTTTAACAGGAGTATCTAGAAATTTTTCAACTTCACTAAAATCAACAATCTCATCAAACTTCCTGTCAATCTCATGTTTGCTCATTCCTAAGATGGAACCGTTCAAATAAATATTTTCTCTTCCTGATAAATCTCCATGAAAACCTGTACCCACTTCTAATAAAGAAGCCATGCGGCCTGTGTATTCTATTCTACCAGTAGTTGGCAAAACAATTCTACTTAATACTTTTAGTAAGGTTGATTTACCTGCACCGTTTCTTCCAATAACTCCTACTCTATCTCCTTTATTAATTTCGAAACTTATATCCTTTAATGCCCAAAATTCTTCAACTGAATTAACTTTATCTTTTTCTCTGAAAAGTCCTTTTGCCCAACGTGAAGCAGATTCCATAACAGAATCACTCTTTGCAATGTTCTTATGCAAGAGTTTGTATTTTTTACTAATACCTTCAACTTTTATGGCAACTTCTCCCATTATATAAAATCAGCGAACGATTTTTCGAATCGTAAAAAATAATTAACTCCAAAAACTAATAAAATCAATGTTAAAGCAATTGAGCCTATAAACATTGGCACATCATATATTGCGTTTCCTCCAAAAAAACAGAATCTAAAGCCATCCATAATACCTACCACAGGATTCAACAGATACAATTTTTTAATAATAATCGGGGCATTAAAACTCATGATATAATCTGTACTCAAAAAAACTGGCGAAGCGTAAAATGCTACTTGCAATATAAATGGCAGTAGGAATTTTATATCTCTGTACTTCACATTAAGTGTTGCAAAAAACAAACCTACTGCCAAACAAAATACAACAGCGTAAAGAATGAAAACAGGAAACAAAAACACTTTCCACTCAGGAACACCTTTTAAAACAAAAAACATGATGAGGAAAATAACTAAGGAAATGGCAAAGTCGATTAAGCTTACTAAAATGGAAGATGCTGGTAAAATAATTTTAGGAAAATAAACTTTGGTAAGAATATTAGAATTATTAACCAGCGAGTTACTCACTTCAGTAATTCCAGCAGAAATTAATTGCCACAAAATAACTCCACAAGAAACCGTTAAAAAACGTTCCTCGTAATTTTGCGGTTTACTAATAAGTACAGATAACAATCCGAAAATAACAATGTTAACGATTGGACGAATTACAGCCCATAAAACACCCGCCCAAGTTTGTTTGTAACGAACCATTACATCACGCAAAGAAAGGTACTTGAATAAGCCCGCAAAACGAATGATTTCCGCGCGATCTATTTTTACCATTTCTAGAGCTGTCTATTACTGTTTTCAAGCTAATTCTTTAAGCCAACAAATATACTGAAATTAAGCCTATTTATTGCCTTGAAATGGGAAAGGATTAAGAAAAGGATGTTGATAAACTACTTCTTCGGAAACAGCTCTATCTCTGCTATTTCGCATAAAGTATGACCTAAAATCATGTGGCATTCCTGAATACGTGGCGTATCTTTACTTGGAATATTCACCAAATAATCGGATAAATCTTTCATTTTACCACCTGTTTCGCCTGTAAAACCAACAGTAATAAACACCTAATTCGTGGCAAGCTTCAAATGCTTTAATTACATTTCCTGAATTTCCACTAGTTGAAAGTCCGATAAGAATATCTCCTTTTTTGCACATCGCTCTTACCAAACGAGCATAAATTTCATCGTAACTGTAATCATTAGCAACAGCGGTAATATAACTTGTATTTACATGCAAAGCTTCTGAAAACAAAGGAGCTCTGTCATAATAAAACCTTCCACTTAATTCAGCAGCTAAATGTTGCGAATCAGCAGCACTACCACCATTTCCACACCAAAGTACTTTATTACCGTTTTGGTAACAAGCTACAATTTGCTTGGCTACTTTTTCAACTGTTGAAATTAAAGTAACATCATTCATCACCTTTGTTTTAAGGTCGATTGATGTTTGTAGTTTTGATTTTATGAAGTTTTGCATCTGTTTTTTTTTAATACGCGTAATCACTTAAATACTCAAACCCTGGTGTTAACTTTCCATCTTTACAGATAGAAGCTCTTTCAATTACTTTATCTGTATCTTCTAAAATAATGTTTGGAAGTACACGTTCTACAAGGTCTTTACCAAAATCATCACTGGCATCGCGCGGTAATTCGCAAGGCAAATTATCAACTGCCATAATACAAACAGTGTCTTTATTAAATGGTAAATCTTCTTCTCCTTTTAAAATATTGTATCCATAAAAAGGCTGGGCAATTGTACTCGAACGCATTGTTGTTGGCACAGAGCCATCAATATCACATGTAATATCAGAGATAACGCTAATGTGAAAATCAGAAGCTTTCATATCTTCCTTAGTAAACATTTTTGGTGAACGAGGGTCCCAAAAGTGAGCAGAAATAAACAAATCAGTAACCTTGGTGTAAGGAACAAACTTAGATACAAAACGCTCAGGATGTTGGAAAAAATCGTTCAAATCAAAATTATGATCATCTGGCATCTCAACATAATCACGTGGATTTAATTGACAGTAAACAGGTTCTCTAAATGATGCCATTAAAAATTCTTCTGCTGTCACCTTTCTTATTCTTAAAGCACTTAAAGTCTCGATTGCACCATTAGCAACACGTCCACCACCTGTTAAAGCAATTTTAATGTTTGGAAGTTTCACACGTTTCAATTCCTCTTCCATCTCAGCTCTATCACGGCAAAGGTTTGCTGGCTTAATACGGAACAAATCATATTTTAAACCATACCCCAAAATACCATTGTAGGCGCCAACAATACCTGCATAACGACCAAAACCAATAATACGATTGTGGTTTTTATCAGTAAGTGTTTCGTAATCTATCATCTGCACTTTCTTTTCGATAAGTGCTTTCATCAACTTCACATTGTGAGGTTGTTTTTTTATAGTGTGTGAAAAGAAGAAGTATTTTTTACCAGCTATTAAATTTTCTTTAGGAACTTCTTTCACACCCATTAACACATCGCAATCAGTTAAATCTTCTTGCAGGGTAATACCAAATGCAACATATTCATCATCGCTATAACATCGTATTTTGCTAGGCTGAACAACTATTTCAACTTGAGGATATTTTCTAACTAATTCGGAACAAATTAAGGGAGTAAGAGGTACACGTTTATCTGGTGGACTTTTTTCTTCTCTTAATACTCCAATTTTAATCTTTTGCATAAAAATAATTTGTGCAAATATAAGAATTTCAGGCTATTTCAACCTAAAATCGAGGTCGAGATTTTGCTCACGGGCAGTTGGCTGCTGCTTGCCTTTACTCAAGGTTTTCACCTCCTATGATACATATTTTTGCAGTTCAGAAACAAATATTTGTTTATTTAAATCAACATCTGCCATCTGCAATGATAAACCATTTAGCAAGCAATAGGTAAATAAACCATTTTTCCAGGTATCACTTTCCATAGCAAACTCTGCACCACCAGCACTGCTGATTACGGTTGTTCCTGTTCCCTTTTTTAAATTCCCGAAAAGTGATTGAGTTAACTGAATACTGTTCTCAACTCCAAAAGGATTTTTCAGTTCAACACCCTCGCCTACTGCTCTAAAACTAACATCACCTTTTTCTATTGGAGTATTGTTTTTGCTTTGCACTTCATCCTTATCTAACTCACCGCTATGACAAGTATCCATAAACAAAATCTTTTTAATTGCTTTAATATTATTGAATAAGGATTCAATTTCCTCATAAGGAATTCCAGCAGCTGAAGGATTATCAAAATTAACATCGTGACTTGCAAAATAATAATCAAGCTTATCATCTAACAAACCATGACCTGCAACAAATACAATCACCACATCATCAACGGTAGTGCCCTTCAGAAATTCTTTCAAAGCATTAATGTTATCTTTGGTTACTTCTTTATTGATTAATGTTTTAGTGTAAATATTTGCATATAATTCTTTTGTTTGAACAAAATTATTTACCACATCATTGGCATCTTTTGCCGCATATTTTAGATTGTATCGGTTGTCTTGATACTCTGAAACACCGATGCTAATCACATATAAATTACCTTTTCCAGACGTTCCAGTCTCACGTATTACTTCAAAATTTTCCACCATGGATTCAACTCCTTTTTCGTTGATGCAGGATAATGAAACTTTGTTTTTACCAACCATTAATTCGCTCGTAACCTCATATTCTAATGAATTTGAAGCTTTACTCTTTAAATCTACTCCATTAAAACTATGCGTTGGAACATTATTAATATAAACCATCAAACGATCTATCTTATAAAGGTTATCACTCAACTTCACTTTATAATTTATTTGCCCCGTTTTAGTAACTAAAGGGATATTCTTGGTTATCAATTCTACTTTTGGTAAATGGAAATCTTTACCTAATTGTTCTTCGGTAAAATTCATTTTCTTCAAACGTTTTTTGTAAACATATTTGTATGCATTTACTAAATTTTGTGGTGTCATACCCAATCGTTCAGCAATAATATCAGGCCTATTGAGGCGAATATCAAATTGTTCGAAAGGATAAATTTTATCATCAATACGAAAACTTACACTATTTAAGGCTTCTTGCGAACAGGTGTAATAATTGTCGGGGCTATAAATTAAATAATTGGTACCCGAACAAGCAATTAAACCTGCCAATTGCTTACAATCTTTATAATTCCAAATCTTTGCTGCACCGTCTTCTGAGCAACTAAACAAAATATCTTTTCCTTTATCAAAAATTACTCTATTAATTTGCCCCGTTGGATTATCCAGCCTACAAATCATTCCACCCGTTTCAATATCCCAAATACGAATGGTATTATCTGCAGGACTAACACTATTGTTTCCAGACGCACTCACTACATATTTACTATCCGCAGTCACATCAATATCTAACAGCATGTTCACATGTCCTTCAATTGTTTTGTTTAGCGACCAATCGCTTGTATTCCAAACTTTAATTTTTTTATCCCAAGCGCATGATAAAAGGTATTTTCCGCTGGGAGTAAATTGTACATCACTCGCTAAAATTTCATGTCCCTCTAATGTTTTTATAACCTTCTCAGTTGCAAAATCCCATACTTTAACTGTTTGGTCCATGCCCGCAGTAGCAATTGTTTTACCATCTGGACTAAATGAAATTCCGTAAATACCTCCTACATGACCAGTAATTTTTTTAATGAGCTTACCCGAATTTAAATCCCATACTTTTAATATTCCCATAAAACCCGCGCCCGCCAAGTACTTTCCATCAGTACTTACAGCTAAAGTTTGGATTAATTCGTATTCAGTATTTAATTCCTGCAATTTTTCTCCTGTTGCTGGATTCCAAATTGCCAAACCTATACTATTATACATGGTTATTAATTTCTTTCCATCAGCTGTGAAAGTGAGTGGAAAAAATCCCATTATGCTTCGTTCAATTTTATTTTCGGCAAGGTTCCAAATTTTCACATTAATCTCGTCGCTTGCAGTTGCGAGGTATTTGCCTTGTTGGTCGTAAGCCATATTTAAAATTCGTCTTGCCCTGCTTTCGAATACTTTATTTACTTTTCCGTCTAATAAATTACATACCAATATTTTTTTAAAATCCCCCAACACAAACAAATCTTGTTGAGGGTGCGGAGAAAGACAGGAAGGATAAAAGTCGGTTAACTCATACTTCTTTTCAACTTTTTTTGTTGTCATATTAAAAAGAAAAACATTTTTGATTGCATCGGCACTTAAAAAATAATTTCCTTTAAAACATGCTGCTTTTATTAAATTATTTTTTGCAGCATGATCTTTCATCACAGCAATTTCTTTGCATGCTGTTACATCCATAAAGTGTACTTTGTTATTATATAATGTTATCGCAATGGTTTTACCGTCAGGCGACAAATACATAGGAATAGATGCTTGTGGAATTTCTTCTCCTTTATATAGTGGAGTACTCAATAATTCCTTTCCATCTGGCAAAGAAAATATTTTGAATTGACCTTTAACTGTATAAGCAGCCATTTTAGAACCGTTTTCCAGCAACTTAATTTTTGTAATAAAATCTTGTGGCAGCTCTGTTTCTATTTTTTGTTGCTTGATATTATAAATTACAATTTTACTATCGTTAGAAATATAAATAATGCGTTCATCATCCTTTACAAAATCTAAATCATCATAAGTAGAAGTGTTTTCAATCGTAACGATTAATTTACCAGTTGAAACTTCCCAAATTTTTATTTGATTTGAGTTAAGAACAGCTGAAATAAAATTCCCACTTGGCGAAAATTCAACTGATTCTATTCGTCCATCGTTTCCTGATAATGTTCTTAATTCCTTTGCAGATTTAACATCCCACAACTTTACTAACTTATCCAAACTTCCAGTTGCCATTATGCTTCCATCTTTATTGTAATCGATAGAAGTGACCATATCAGTATGTCCCGTTGTTAATACAACCTCAGGCTCTTGAGCGAAAATACATACTGAAAAAAGTATAAAAAAAGCTAGTAAATATTTCATTTCTTTATTATTAAGCTGGGCTAATTACTTCTTCTTTGCCGAACTCTTGCATTTTCATGGCCACTTGCAAATCATACAAATCTTTTTTTCTCAGCACAAAGGTATTAGACCATGTATCGTGCCAACCAAGTGTACCTAAGCATGAAAAAAACTCAAAAGGAACAATACGACCGTAAGATCTTCCGATAATTTGCCCCCAACTTGGTTTTTCACCATACTCATTAACTACAACTCTCCCTAAAATCATTTTAGCCAAAGATGCCTGCGATGAGCCTTCAAAAATTATATAATATGCTGGACGAATAACCAGAAAAGTAAGCAAGCGTGTCAAAATATCAAATTCCTGAGAATCAATGTAAGATTCGTCTCCAAAAGTCAAAACCAAAACAGCAATTGCAACCCCAACTATAGCTTCAAAAATTAATATAAAAACTAAATCCAATAAAAAGCCACCAAATCTTGCCCAACCGTCAACATAATTAACTTCTTTATAACGATAAGCTGTCTGTTGAACATTAACTAGTTCACCAGTTTCATTTCTAACTTTTTTATTAATTGTATAAGCTTCTCTGATTTCTGTAATTTTTTTTCTCTCTGTCATGAAATAAAGGTAAAAAAAAATCCCCATCCGCCAACGCGGATGGGGATTCAATATTTTTTTTCAGATCAAACTTCTAATAGTTTCTCTTTGTATTTTTTTAATTGTGTTTTTAAAGCATCTATGCTATTATCAACCGCTTCTTCAAAAGAAAGGCATTGTTTTTTAGCAAACAATTCACTACCCTTAACTCTTAACTTAATCTCCGCAATTTTATTATCGTTTGTGCTCGACTTATCTAATCTTAAGATTACATCTACATCAACAATGTTCTCATATATCGAACTTAGTTTATTTACTCTTTCATTTACGAATTCTAACAACTTAGTGTCTGCATCAAAATGTACTGATTGTGTGTTAATAGTCATATTTGCCTCCTTTTTTAGATTATGCTCTTGGATGAGCTTGGTTATAAACTTTCTTTAATTTCTCAATTGTATTATGCGTATAAATTTGTGTTGCGGCCAAACTACTATGTCCTAACAATTCTTTCACTGCATTAATATCAGCACCGTTATTTAATAAGTGTGTTGCGAAACTATGACGCAACACATGTGGGCTTTTTTTATGCAAAGTTGAAATTGTGGCAATTTGGTCTTTTATAATCTTGTAAACGTATGATTCACTCAAATGGTTTCCTTTTTCATCACAAAAGAAAAATTCTGAATCGATACCCTTGATTTTCTTCAAGTTAAAAAATGCTGCTAACATTCTTTTAAACTCTAGTGTAATTGGAATTGCTCTTACTTTATTTCTTTTCCCAAGCACTTTAATACTTAAACCATGTAAATCCACATCGCTTTCTTTAAGTAAAATCAGCTCATTTCTTCGAATACCCGTTTGATAAAAAAATTCAAACACTAGTTTTTCTAGAATTTCATCAAAAGAACCACTTTCAAAAATACCCATGTCCAATCGTGGAATCTGGCTTTCATCAATAAATACAGGTAAGCGCTTTTTGGATTTTGGAGCTTGAATTTTAGTTAATGGATTACTAATTTCGGGGTGTAAACGTTGCAAAAACTTAAAAAAAGACTTTAAAGTACTTAGTTTACGGTTTATACTAGAAGAGGCAATTTTAGCTTCTTTCAATTTACCAATCCATTCGCGAATAATGATATGATCTAATTGAGAAAGTGTAGTATCGCCAAAGGTTTCGGTAATAAATAATTTAAATTGTGATAAATCGTTACGATATGAAACGATTGTTAGTGGCGAATACTTACGCTCGTAGCTTAAGTAATCAAAAAATAAGGTTTCTTCCTCCTGCCACATAAAAAAATAAAATTAACTTTCAGACGAATTTAACTAATTAAACCCTAACCTGAAAGTTAATTTTACTAAATATTTGAAATAAAATAAAGAGGAATAGAATTATTCTATTTCTCCCAATTGTAATTTTTGCTTGTAAACTGCATTAATAACAGCTTCTCTACGCTTGATAGAAGGCTTAGTGAATTTTTGACGCTCACGTAATTCCTTTACAACACCTGTTTTTTCAAACTTCTTTTTGAACTTCTTAAGAGCTTTTTCTAAAGACTCACCTTCTTTAACTTGTACTATTAACATTTTATATAATTTGAGGGTGCAAATATAGAACAAATATTTCTATTTACAAAAATAAAAACCAAGGTATTTTTTGAGAATAAGGGAAATTATATATATTTTAGGCGTCTATTATTAAAACCCTTTGTGAAAAAATCCTTGAACATTTTAAGTAAAGCATTTCTAATATTAATTACTTCCTTTCTATTAGGATCTTGTTCTCACGACAGTCCTAAATTTATTTCGGAAGGTGTTATTGAATACGAAGCATCTGTTGTTGATAAGGATCATCCTATGGCGGGTCTAGCTCCAAACGGCATGTCGATGTTTTTTAAAAACGATCTTTTTTGTTCAGAAATGACAACTATGGGTGTTTTTACATCTAAATTTGTTGCTAATCCTCATAACAAAACATTTACTACTATGGTAAAAGTATTTGACATGAAAAACGCTTGCATTGAAGATGAAAAGCAAATAAAAAAAGAGTTAGACGCGTATAAATTCAATTTTGAAGAAACTAGTGAAACCAAAGTAATTGCAGGATACAAATGCAAAAAAGTAATTGCTACCAATTTAGCAGACCCTTCAGATAAATTTGATGTTTTTTATACCGATGAATTAAATGTAAAAAAAGCTAACTACAGCACGCCTTATGAAGGTATTAAAGGTTTAGTGATGCAATTTAGACTTCAAAAATTTGGGATGGAAATGGAATTTAAAGCGAAATCGGTAAGAAAAGAAGAGATTCCTGATAACATGTTTGATTTACCTGGTTTTTATAAGGTAATTTCAAAAGAAGAAATGGATGCTTTCTTCAAATCAATTCAATAGTTTTTTGGTACGATACTTGAATTAAAGAACAAACTAAAACAATTTATATACAAATGAAAAAAATAATTTTATCAGCGGCTATGTTATTAAGCTCATTAGCTGGAATAAGCCAAGTTAAAGAAGGAAGTATTACTTATAGTGTTTCAATGGAAGGACTTCCTCCTGAGCAAGCTGCGATGATGGATGGAACTGAACAGATAACATCTTTCAAAGGAAATAAATCTCGTATCGAATTTACAAATGCATTTGTTAGTTCAATTGCTATTAATGATGGCAAGAAAACCACTATTTTGATGGACCAAATGGGACAAAAAATGTATTTTGAATTGACAGAGGAAGATAATAAAAAGAAAGATGAAAAAGCTTCTAATACAACAATTGAGTATAAAGATGAAACAAAAAAAATTGCAGGTTATGATTGTAAAAAAGCAATAATCAAAACCAAAGATGAAAAAGGTGAAGAAACTACAATGATTGTTTGGTACACAGAACAACTTCCAATGGCTGGACAAAGCTCTTCAAGAAGTTCCAATACATTCAAAGACTTAAAAGGAGCTCCATTAGAATATGAAGCAAAACAAGGCCCATTTAATATGAAATTTACAGCTACAGCTGTTTCTAAAGACCCAGTTCCAGATGCTAAATTTGTACCTAATACAGATGGTTATATCAAGAAATCAGCAGAAGAAATGAAAAAATGGGTGGGGTAAATAAATAAAATTAAAACTTTTAAACCGTCCCTTACCACAAAAAACTCAGGATGAAGGACGGTTTTTTTATGCATATAATTATGAAAAACATCATCATCATTCTCTTAATCCTAGTAAGCTCCTATTCTTTTGCTCAAACAAAACCATTGACAGAAAATGAGTTTATTGAAAAAGCTATGAAGGCAATTAAAGCTGACGATCCTGAAACAATAGAAGGATTAAGAGATAAAGTAAAGCCAGAGTTTTTACCGGCTTTAATGAAACAATGGAACGCAAATTTACCTTGGACTCAAAAAAATGGATTTATTGCTTTGTTAATGGATCAACTTTCGGATGTTATTAAACCAATTATGGAAGATGGCCTTAATTCAAATATGCCTGAAAACAGAGCAGCTGCGCTATGTGTTTTAAAAAAGGACTTTAAATTACACGATATTTTATACGATAAAAATGGCTGGGTAATCGAAGCTAAAGTAAATGAAGAGATTGCAAAGTATAGGAAGAAGACAAAGTAGTTTCATTTCTAAACCTTTTTTACATAAAACATAAGTCCTAAACTACAAAGTTAATATCCAAATAGCATTTATCAATTAGTAATTTATACGTGATTTTTCAGTACATTACTTAATCGACAAAGAATAAAAAAAGGCAGCCTTTATTAGACTGCCTTTTTATTGTTTTATTATTTACTGCCCATGGCAGTTTTTATACTTTTTACCACTTCCACAAGGACAAGGATCGTTACGTCCTATTTTTGTTTCGGCAACAACTGGTTGTTGTTTTGTTTTTCTTTCTTTTGTTGAACCTCTTCTTCGCTTCTACTTTCAACTAACTGCTCTTGTTTTGGTTTAGGAGGCGCTTGTTGAAATCTTGCTTGTTGCAAGTTTTGTTGAGGATTTTGAGAAGGCAAGTTTCCTTTAATTAGGAATGAAATCGTATCCTTACTTGTTTTCAAAATCATCTCTTTAAACAAGTTGAACGATTCTAACTTATAAATTAACAATGGATCTTTTTGTTCTAACGATGCATTTTGAACCGATTGTTTTAAATCATCTAACTCACGTAAATGCTCTTTCCAAGCATCATCAATCATAGATAAAGTAACACTCTTCTCAAATGAAAGTACCATTTCTTTACCTTGAGTTTCGTATGATTTTTTAAGGTTTGCCATTACTTGAACCGTGCGTAATCCATCAGTAAATGGTGTTACAATGTTTTCGTAAGTGTTTGATTCGTTCAAGTAAACTTGCTCAACTACTGGTAACACACCATTAGCAATACGATGATTTTTTTCTTTGTAATATGCTTCTGCAGCATCAAAGACTTTTTGAGCTAAGTCATTTGCTTTAGTGCTTGTAAACTCTTGCTCTTTTTACTGGACTTTCAATTGCTAATGATTTTAATAATTCCAATTGGAACCCTTCAAAATCTTTGTGCTCATGAAATTCATTTACTACGCTATCAGAAACATCGTAAATCATATTAGCAACGTCGATACTTAAACGCTCGCCGAACAATGCATTTTTTCTACGCTTGTAAACAACATCACGTTGCGCATTCATTACATCATCATACTCAATTAAACGCTTACGAATACCGAAGTTGTTTTCTTCTACTTTCTTTTGAGCACGCTCAATCGATTTGGTAATCATACTATGTTGGATTACTTCACCTTCTTCAATTCCCATTCTATCCATCATCTTCGCAATACGCTCCGATCCAAATAAACGCATCAAATCATCTTCTAATGAAACAAAGAATTGTGAACTTCCTGGATCACCTTGACGACCAGCACGGCCACGCAACTGTCTATCAACACGGCGACTCTCATGACGCTCTGTGCCAATAATTGCTAATCCACCTGCTTCTTTAACTCCAGGCCCTAATTTAATATCGGTACCACGGCCAGCCATATTGGTTGCAATAGTAACTGTTCCTGGTAAACCTGCTTCAGCAACAACTTCTGCTTCACGTTGATGTAATTTCGCATTTAACACATTGTGCTTAATACCTTTTAACTTCAACATTTTACTCAGTAATTCCGAAATCTCAACGTTAGTTGTACCAACTAGTACAGGACGACCTGCATTAACTTGTTTAATAGTTTCTTCAATAACTGCGTTGTATTTTTCACGTTTGGTTTTGTAAACTAAATCCTCATCATCCTTACGTTGAGCAGGGCGGTTGGTAGGAATTTCAACCACATCCAATTTATAAATATCCCAAAACTCTTGGCTTTCTGTGCTTGCTGTACCAGTCATACCAGCCAACTTGTTGTACATACGGAAATAGTTTTGTAAAGTGATAGTTGCATACGTTTGTGTTGCAGCTTCAATCTTTACATTTTCTTTTGCCTCAATAGCTTGATGCAAACCATCGCTGTAACGACGGCCATCCATAATACGACCTGTTTGCTCATCAACAATTTTTACTTGTCCACCATCAATAACATACTCAACATCTTTTTCGAATACTGTGTATGCTTTTAATAATTGGTTAACAGTGTGAATACGCTCACTCTTAACAGAGAAGTCTTGAATTAAAGCTTCTTTACGAGCCAATTTTTCTTCAGGAGATAAAACTGCTTTTTCAAGTTCTGCAATTTCTTCACCAACGTTTGGTAATACGAAGAATTTTTGATCTTCAGAGTTTGAAGTAATTTGGTCAATACCTTTCTCAGTTAATTCAACGCTATTGTGCTTTTCGTCAATAACAAAATATAAATCCTGATCAATTTTATGCATTTCCTTTTGTTGGTCTTGCATATAATAGTTCTCTGTTTTTTGCAATAAAGCTCTTACACCTGTTTCGCTTAAAAATTTAATAAGGGCAGTATTTTTAGGTAAACCTCTGTAGCATTTTAATAATGGAACGCCAGCTTCTTTTTCTTTTCCTTCAGCGTATAATTTTTTTGCATCCGTTAAACAGGTTTGTAAGTATTGACGTTGAACGCCTAATAATTTTTCTACACGAGGTTTTAATTCCATGAACTCATGAATATCACCTTTAGGTGTAGGACCCGAAATAATTAATGGTGTACGAGCATCATCAATTAACACCGAGTCAACTTCATCCACAATTGCATAATTAGGTTTACGTTGTACTAAATCTTCTGGCGAACGTGCCATGTTATCACGCAAGTAATCAAAACCAAACTCATTATTTGTTCCGTAAGTAATATCAGCTAAATAAGCCATTCTTCTTTCGTAAGAATTAGGCTCGTGCATATCAATACAATCAACACTTAAACCATGGAACTCAAATAATGGAGCGTTCCACTCAGAGTCACGACGACTTAAATAGTTATTTACAGTTACAACGTGAACTCCACGTCCTGCTAAAGCATTTAAGAAAATAGGTAAAGTTGCAACTAAGGTTTTACCTTCACCTGTAGCCATCTCAGCAATACGACCGCTATGTAAAACCGAACCACCTATTAACTGCACATCGTAGTGAATCATGTTCCACACAACATCCACTGCTGCAGCTGGCCATTGGTTTTTCCAAACAGCTTTTCCATCAACAATACTAACGTTTTTAGCGTTAGGTCGACGAGTAAGGTAGAACGTATCAATTTCACTTGCAGTAACCGTTAACTCAGTATTTTCAGTAAAACGACGAGCTGTTTCCTTACATACTGCAAAGGCTTCTGCCTGAATATCTTTTAAAACCTCTTCAATCTTTTTAGTGATATCTTTTTCAATTTCATCAATCTCTTTATAAAGATTTTCTTTTGTATCAACATCAATTTCTATTTCAACTTCGATACGTTTTTTAATAGCTGCAATTTTATCATCTTCAGCTTTATAAGCATCCTTAATTTTTTGCTTCATATCAGCAACACGAGCTCTTAATTGCTCATTGCTTAAACCAGCTAATGTTGGGTATATTGCGGCAACCTTATCAACGATAGGTTGTAATTCCTTTACATCTTTTTCAGACTTTGTACCTAGTAATTTCTTTAAAAATCCTAACATATTGTATTTCTTGTTTGAGGGGAACGAATATACAATTATTTAGCCAATCGTTTATTTTAATTTATTCACGAAAGATTGACAGGTGAAGCGCCAAAACAGGTAGATTTCAACCAAAAATGGCTCATTATTGAACCAACAATTTGTGTCGGTAAATTTGCCCCTCAAAATAGACTTGAATAAGGTAAATTCCTGGCTCAATATCAGTTAGATTTAATTTAGTTGAATCCCTGTTGTTTTTAGAAATAAGAACCGATTTCCCTTGCAAATCAAGAATTTCAACATCAAATTCAGCTTTAGTAGTCGGCACTTTAATAAAAACATATTCCTTAGCAGGATTTGGATAAACAATCGGATTTTGAGCAAAATCAATACTTTTTAAACCAACTGCAAACGAATTAAAAAAATAATCCATCACCTTATTCATTACCGAATCTCTTTTTGTTGCAGGATAAATTGTTTCGAAAGGAAAAGCAAAATGAACTAATTTACCAGCTACTGTTCCCGATGGAAACATACCGTCAAAAGCAATTCCAGCAAACTGTGTTGCCCCGCTGCCATAATACAAAATTGGGAAACTTCCATTAATGGTATCAATCACATCTGGGTAATCAACATTATAAGTTCCATGTGTTCCGTTATCAAAAGCAATGGAATCAATTGTTGTTAAAAAGCCTGTTGCATTTGGATATGCAGCATACCAAACAGAACTTTGATTATTTGGTGCATCCAACAAATAGCTAGCTTTTAAATAATCATTATAAAATTGTTTATCGCTTACACTACCCGCTTGGTCAAGATCCCAGCCAATTTCTGCACCTGAAGTAAATAATTTACCGCCTTGTTTTAAGTATGTAGAAACTCTTGTTTGCTCAGTATTGCTGAATGTTTCGTTAACTGTGCTTTCTTCTCCTAAAATCCAATCAACAGCTTTATAGCTTGCTAAAGAAATTAAGTTATTAGTAATTGCTTCGTTAGTTGCCGATGAAAAACCATGCCCCGCATTTTTTATAGCATTGCCGTGTTGAATGCAAAAATTGTAAGTGTTTCCCGCTGAAGCTCTATCAAAACCATTTACAATTAGCACGCTATCTTGCCATGCAAGAGGAACCGATGCTAACAATTCGGAAGTGGAAGAAGTAATATTATTTGTTTGATTAAATGCTGCAATCTTTACAAAATAAACTTGCCCCGTTGTTAAACCAGTTAAGTTTAAAGCTGTTTTAATAATGGTTTGTGGAGCAGCAAAATTAGTTCCATCAGTACTTGTATGTACTTTATAATGAGATGCATTAGCGTCGTTACTTACTAAAATACTCAAAGTACTATTTCCGTTATTTTTAATTGCAAAAGATGTTGGAGTTGCTAAAGAAGAAATGGCTGTTGAATAAGGATATTGTGGTGTTGCAATTACACCTTCATCACTTAACAACGTTTGTAAAGTAGTTGATTGCAAAATAGCTTTTACTGTTGTTGGCGAGCCGTTATACACAACTGCATTTTGCACTAATCGTATTCCATGACTGTAATCTAAATAAGTATCGCCATGCACATTACTCAATGGTTGTATAGGATTACCAACGGATGTATGCCAACCATAAATTACCACACGATTTGCAGTTGTGTAAATACTGTTAGAAATAACCACATCTTTTTTATCTCCTCCAACCAACTCACCAAATGGATGCGAATCCCATAATGCATTATGACGTTGAATGTAAACCGAATCGTTATGATCATCAAACACAGGGACGGTTGTCATTTGCCCGCTAGCAGGTATGGGCTGCGGGGCAAGTTTTACTGTTGCAGTTGCATAAATATCGTTTACCATTTTACGAGTTGGTAATGTACAACCCGTAGCATCTGCAATGTGCGTAGCAATAATGGGCGATATGGGACAAAGAAAATAATTACTATCAGTCCCTACAGCTAAATAATCGGGAGTAACATAATAAGTAATAGTTTGCGGAGAACCGCTGATGGTGGCAGAAGATGTAACAGGTTTTAAATTGCGATAAAAAGAAGGAACGTTTCCATTCAATATTTCCTGTTCAATTAAATTTTCGCGAGCAGTAAAACCAAGACTGGTAATGGCTGCAACAAATTGAGTTCCATTCATAGCACTTGCGTTGCGGGTTGGTAAATTCCAGGTTTGGGAATGGAGCTTTGTGTTAAGTACAAAAACAATAAGTATAAAAAAGTAAAATTTCATTTAGCTTATAAAGGATTAAAATTAAACTAAAAATACCAATTTTATTGCATGCATAATTATGTAAAAAAATGCTATTTTTACACTAGTAAAAAGTTCTTTGAAAACCTTTTGTAACTAAGGCTATATTGTTAGTGCCGTGAGGCTACTTTTGGAAGCACGATGAAAGGTAGAACATTCTCCGATGGAAGCCGCTATAGTTACGGGATGAACGGACAGGAGAAGGATGAAGAAGTTGGAGAAGGAATATACACTGCAATGTATTGGGAATATGACAGTAGGTTAGGTAGAAGATGGAATTTGGATCCGAAAGGAAGAATTAATGAGTCCTATTACGCATGCTTTTTCAATAATCCTGTAAATATTTCTGATCCTAATGGTGATACTGGTGATCCAAATAAAGATAACGGAACACTGAATACTAAAATATATTTAGTAAGAGAGAAAGACGAGCATGGTAACTATTATGCTTCAGCTGAAAAGATGGAGAGTATAAAAAAAGATTTTTTAGCCTTAGATGGCAAAGTGATTGGACAGTATAATGGTAAGGATGCTATAGCACATGTAACGGTTGAAATTGTGGATTCAAAACCTGAAAATTTAGGTAAAGGGGAGAATTCTTTCTCTGTTGGTACAAGTGGAATTACAGGTGTAAATCCTGACAATACAACAGGTGTAATAAATTCGCTAACTTGGAAATCTAGCTCTGCTTTGCATGAGTGGGGACACCTTTTCGGCCTTACAGATAGATACCTGCCTGCATACAGTTGGATAGAGGGGGGTGGGCAACACCATAGTATTGTTACATCTCCAGAAAGTAGATTAACGGTTGCATTAAAAAATATTGCAGGAGATTCAGAATACGATCCTAAAAAAAACCTATATGGTAATAATGAATCTTCCCAAATTACTAGTTACCAAATGAAAGTTTTTTTCGGAGAATTTAAAGAACCTTTACATAATCAAGATATAGTCTTATTATATCCTTCCTCTTCTGGATTGTTTTATGATGTAGTAGATATTGCTAATTATTCGAAAGGAATAATTACTTGGGTATACTATAGGGTCAGGAAATCGAACTAACAATGTTAATTTCAAAACTGGATCTAAAAGTGGCCCTGCAAATCTCAAGGGAACTCCTTTTGAATGTATTCATAAAGAACACCATAAAACTTCGAAGAAGTTTTATAATCAAATACTAAATCAAGAATGAAAAAGATAATTATACTAATATCATTATTATTCTCTATAAATAGCAAAGCCTCATCTGAGAAAAATGGAATTGAAATTCATTCGAATGAGGACCTTTTAAAAATTGATACAAATATTGTATATGACTATCTATACATTTATGAGTTTAACAAGTGTTTAGATCTTTCGATTTTGGATAGAATTCATTTTAAATTGTTTAATTATTGGGGAAATGTTAGATTACACTTTCCAGAGTATAAAAAAACATACCTGAACTTGAGAGTATAATAATTAATTCCAACAAGTTAAGAAAGCTTCCTTCGTTTGTTTACAATGGAAGTAGTCATATTGAAAGTATTACAATTGAAGCTTTTAATTTTTTTATTGAAGATAGTTTGTTTAGATTCCCTGAATTAAAAGAGTTATATATAAATATTAACGAAATAAAAATTAATATTTTTGATCATGAAAGATTACCAAAAATTGAGTCTCTAACTTTATTGTGTAAAATGAATGCACCTGAGGGATTTAAAGGCGCTGGAAAAATGAAAAGCCTTAAAAATATAACTATTAGGATTTCGAAATTACAATTGTATGATTTAAATTCACTTCAAGGTAAAAATATTCATATTGATAATTTTTTTTCAATTAGAAATATAAGGAAGTCAAAATTATCAACACTTGAATTTGCCGAATTGGGATTAAATGGAACACGATATAATAATCGAAAAAAAACTAAGATTACTAAAGAATTTAACAATAAAATAAAATTCTATTGAAACATTAACCCCATTAGTGCTAATTTGAACACCACTTGAAATACAAAAGTACATACAACTCTACATTTTTACACAATATCATTTGTCAGTAAAATCCGAACTATCGTTTTATATCCGAGTTAACAACAAGATTTAATCATGAATTTGTATTTCTATCTGACAATAGTTTTTCCAAAAATAAAATGTAAATTCGAATAAATTTTACGTATAATTTTTATGAAACATTTTTTCACCTTAACATTTATTTGTTTATTTACTTTAGCTAAAACTCAGACAGTGGCTTTTGCTTCTGACTCAAAAGTAATTAAAGATATTCAACGCTCAACTACTTTATTTATGCAAATTGGTGACACTACATATGATAATGCCGTTAAAAGAGCTGTAGAAAAGTATTGGATAATTACTGATTATGACTTTTTGATTATAAAGAGTTTAAAAATAAAGTAACAGATTCGTCTTTCAAAAAAACCAACCCATGGTAAAAGAAAGTATCTTTAAGAAAGCTAAGTACCCTTACAAAGTTAAATTTGTAAATGACAAAGAGTTTAAGCAAATTCTTTCTGGAGAAGATCCGCAATATTTATGTCTAGTGCCATGTATAGAATACAACAAACATATCCTTATATATGAACCTGCTACTAGAAAAACAATATTTTATGGATGGCACATGCAGGGTCTAAAAATTAAAAAAAGTGATATTAAAAAACTTATAAAGGTAAAACTAAGGGTTTCCTGGTTAGCTAATTGGAGGGGGATTTAACTGAGTTATGGTGTAAACTTATTATAGGAGAAAACACTTCGTGCCTTCCTACCATTTACGCCGATTGTCATCGGAGCTATCAACATTCAAACCGAAGGAGCTGCAAGGAATTTTTATTTCTTGTCTTAAGGTAAAGTAGTCCAACATGTATCAAAATTAGGCTTTTTAATGATGTATTCTGGAACTATTGAAGGGTCCTTCTCAAATAATTCAGGATTTACTGTGGAAATTTTTATCCAAATTAGCGAATCATAGTTTACAGGGTCAATAGTTGAAATACATTCATTAAATGTTATTTTTTGGAATTTATACTTAAAGCAAAAATTGATTGCATCACCCGTACTTTCAATTTTAGACACTTTTCCTAATACAAAAACATAATTTTGCTTAATCATATTTTTACGCCAAATACCATAGGAAGCTAATACAATTAATAGCAATATGACAGCTGAAATAAAATAATTTTCATTTTTTTTTTTACCATTTTTGTTGCATCTTTTTTTATTTCTTCATTTAATTGCGTTTTGAGCTGGTCAAATAGCATTTTCATTTCATCTTTGGAAAGTTCTGTTGCGCCGCAAGCTTTACCGATTTCACCTACCATCATTTTAAATGCACTAAAAGTTAAATCAACAACCACCTTTCCGTCTTCTTTTTTACCAACAAATGCCATTCTCATTCCGCCATCAATAACTTTTATATCAACCAAAGCTGCTGAAAGTTCTTTTGCAATATTGCCTTTTACTCCTAATCCTAACCTTTTTCCTAATGTACCAACCACAACATCAAACCAGTCCACTTTTTTAAGGTCTCCTCGGGCAGCAACTAATTTAGAACCAACTTCTGATAAAAAATAAATACCAAGTTTTTGGGCATTATTTAGTTTTTGTAGATTCCCAAGTTGAGCCACCGCTCCATATCCAAAAACACTTGTGAAACCACTAAAATAATTTGATACTGACTCTTTAAATCTAACAGCCAATTCATCTTTACTGTTAATTAAACCATCATTAATTATTTTACCTGAAGAAGGGAGTTTATAATCAATACTTTTTACAACTATACCGTCAGCTCGCATCTTAGCTTCCGCATCTCCTGGATTATCTCCATCATAATATCTATACTCGCCAGTTTTTGAATCATATACAAAGTAGGCTTTAACTTCATGTGTCCCAGTCCATTTATGCCCATCAGTAATTTCCATAACCCTATCCCCATTAGGATTAGTTAAGACAACACCTTGTTTGTTGTAAGGTACTTCCACATAAATTTTCATAAGTTTTTCTAACCCATCAAGGTCAATTGATCTTATTACATCATTTTCAGCAAATGCATAAGTACTATTATATGAATATTCTTTCGAAAGTGGGTCTACACTTAAAAATCTTCCCAAATTAGGATTGTAAATTCTAAATCCGTAATCATAGGTAGCGCCACCTCCACCCATTCCTTCTTCATCCATCTCTTCTCCATTAAACCCGTACCTATAGCGGCTTCCATCGGAGAATGTTCTACCTTTCATCGTGCTTCCAAAAGTAGCCTCACGGCACTTTCATTATAACCTTTGCCATCAAAGGTTTTCAAAGAACTATTTACTATGGTAAAAATAGCAATTTTTTGCATAATTATGCATATGTAAAAAGCCCCTTTTTTTATTCAAAAGGGGCTTTTTTTTGATTAGTACTTTAGGCTCTTTAGCTTATCATAATAGGTATTCATTATATCATCAAAAAAGGAAGATGAGTAATTAACGTACCTAAAAAAGGACGAGCTGTTTGGTTTGTGCCCAGATATGTGCCTTACATTAATTTCGTTTAAACCCAATTGCAATAAGGTAGTAATTGCAGTACGTCGCATAATATGCGATGAGAGTAAATCACAAAAGCGGTATTCTTGCATATTGTTTTCGCTGCTGTATTGTGTAATAGCAACACCACGTTTACTACGGGTTTTGCCAACAACTTCTGTCCAACCAGCAAGGCGTGCCATATTGCGCAAACCAATATTAAAATTGTTATTGCTAATGGGCGGGAATAAACTTTTTTTGCGGCGTTTGTATTTGTGCAGTATATCAAGGCAATAATCGGGTAATAAAATACGCATGGTTATACCTGTTTTTACCGAGCGTTTGCATAAATAAATGCGGTTACCAATGTACTCTATATTACTTCGGTTTAAAGTGGTTAAATCGCTAAAGCGTAATGCAGTTGTGCAACCAAATACAAACATGTCTTTTTTAATTTTTAAGTGTTTGGGTAATTTATCATCAAACTCTTTGTTTAATATTAAAAAATTAAGTCGCTCGGGGCTAAGCACTATTACGGGCACTTCTTCTTCTAGTCGGTAAAAATTGTTGTGGTAACCACCTGTTGCAATAAACTTGTGTTTATCTATGTAGTTAAAAAAAGCACGTAGCAATTTCATATTCATGCCTACATAGTTATCGTATGCATTTACTTCAGTAAACAGGTACTCAGTAAAGTTTAAATAAAACTTTTCCCAATACCGTGCTTCAATTTGGCGGGTTCGTGTGTTAAGGTAATCGTAATCCCTAATTCGCAGTTTGGTTTCGGTTTTAATTCATAGTCACTCCAAGTTTTTAAAAGTGTTTTGTAATTTTTAATGGTGGCTTTTCTAATTACCTTACCATTAGGCTGCAAGCGCTCGCCATTAATTTGCTCTTTAACAAATGCCTTAAATAAAGGCATGAGTTCATGTTCGTTTTTTTCATTGGATTATAAAATTGGTTTAGTTAAATGTAGTGAAAATCGAGGTGTTTACTAAATTGAGAGCATTAATCTGTTTAATTTTCAGTTTTAATTAAGCTGTTTTTTCACTATATTTGTAGTTAGAAATGGGACGCAAAAAAGGTATAGATATTGAAATTGATAAGCTAACAAACTCGATTGTTAATGTTATTTCTGGAGAGGTTTTTGAAACTGAATTTAATCTGGTTTCAAAAAAGGAAATAAAAAAATCGGATTGGCTTTTTGATTGGAGTTTTGAATTAAAAGATAAAAATAGTAAGGTATTCAAAATGACTACCACTGAAAATAAAGGAATCATACAAGGCTTACTATCGTATTCAATTGAAGAGAATTTTGTTTTTGTAAATCTGGTTGAAAATGCCAAATTTAATAGAGGTAAAGAAAAATTATATGAGGGTGTAGGAGGCAATTTATTTGCATACAGTTGTAAACTCTCCTATGAATTGGGTTTTGGAGGTTTTGTTTCATTTAAGGCCAAGACTGCATTAATAGAATATTATAAAAAATCGCTAGGTGCAGAAATCGCACTTGGGCAAAGGATGTATATAGATGGTTCCGCTTCACAAAAATTAATAAATCAGTATTTTAAAAATAAATAGAATGAAACTAAGAAAAGAATCTAAAGAAGTAGATCTTTATGTTGATAACAAAAGGTTAACTAAGAAAGAAAAGGATGAACTTGTTGAATTTATTAAGCAAGTTAAACTAAATGAAAAACACAAAGAAAAGAAGCACAAAAAAGCCGCCTAATTTTTTTAAATTACAATTAAACGTCTCAGAGGAATCTGGGACTTTTTTATTTACTATAAGGCATAAGTTCATACTGATTTTCTCATTGGATTTAAATATTGGTATAGCTAAATGTAAGAAGAGAATGAACTTAAAACCCAGCCAGACTCTAATTATTTTAAGCCATTTTTACTAAAAAAATGATACTATTAATTAGAAAATAACACATTAAAAACTAATGAAGAATTATAAATTAAACACTTCATTTTTATAGAAAAATAGTGTAAATTTGAGTATCAAAATTAAAAAGAAGTCAATTATGAAAGCGAGCGAAATTAAAAAAGAAATGTATGAATCCATTGAAGTAATTGAGGATAAAGAATTTCTTAAAGCAATTAATTTGCTGCTAAACGAAAAAACCAAGGAATACGATTTTGATTTAAGTGATTCGGATAAGAAAGAGCTAGACGAATTAAAAAAGTTACGTAAGGCTGGTAAAACTAAGTCTTACACAGTTAATGAAGTAAGAGAAAACGCTTATAGAAGATATAAGAAATGAAGTACAAATTAATTGTTGAAGATACTGCCGATTTTGAAGTATCAAAAGCTTACGCTTATTACGAAGATTTACAAACTAATTTGGGAGAACGTTTTTTAAATCGATGGGAAGAACAAATCAAATTGATTGAAAAAAATCCATTACTCTATTCAATAAAGTATAAACAATTTCGCCAAGTATTATTAAGGCCATTTCCCTATCACATTATTTATGAAATTGAAGGCAATTTGGTTGTTGTTTATCGCGTAGTTTATGCTGGCAAGCATCCGCGAAAGCGTTATAAAAAGAAAATTAAATAGAAGAAAGCGTACTATTTAAATAGAATACAAATCCTATTTATAAATGATTGTTCATTAATAAACAACCAAGCAATCAAAATTTAATTACTTTTGCAGCCGCTATGGCACTAAAAGTAAAAAAATCAAGTTTACCTAATGCAGGTAAAGGGTTATTCACCACTACTCCAATAAAAAAAGGTGAAAGAATTATCGAATATTTAGGAGAAATAATTGATTGGAAAGAATACGAAAAACGTGTTGAAAGAGATGAAGATGGTTATCTTTTCTTCATCAATAAAAAACATTGTATTGATGCTTTTAATACCCCTGAACACCTTGCCAGATATGCAAATGATGCAGAAGGTTTATCAAAAGTAAAGGGATTGAAAAACAATGCCGAATATCAAATCGTTGATAAAAACAAATGTTTTATTGTAGCTAAAAAAGACATCGAAAAAAACTCGGAAATTTTTGTTAGTTACACTAAAGAATACTTTGCCCATAACCAAGCACCATCTTTCTTATACATTACTGCATAACTTTCTACACTTCCACCTGGAGCGGAGTATAGTTGCTTAACTATTAAGGATGAATTAGGGAAAACTCCACCCGTAGGAAGTTTACCAGCATCGGTACAAGCAGCACTAGCAGTTGGATTCATTCTCAATTTATATTGTTTCGATCCGTGTTCTGAACCTGAAGTAAACAATGAATCGTTTGCTGCGTTTTTCCAAGTAACTTTTCCGCTATCATTTTTAACCAAGGCAACCAAAGCTGCATCGTCAAAAACTGTTATTGGCAATGAGCCAACATCTTTGGTACAAGCCCATAAAAGACTACAAATAAGTAAAGCGGAAATAATGATAAACTTCATATAAAAGGTTTTAAGCGAATTAACGCAAAATAATTAAGAATACATAAAACTTTATACCTCATTTATTTTACGTTAGAGGTGTAAAATCTTGGTTAAAACTCATATAATATTGATTATATTTAGCCTTGATTTTTAAACAGAACTATGAACACATTACATAACTACGCTTACGGCCAATGGATTGCTGGAGCTGATAAAGGACAAGATTTATACAACGCTATTACAGGTGAGGCAATAGCAAATACAAGTAGCAAAGGTATTGATTTTGCTAAAATGCTTGAATACGCTAGAAGTGTTGGCGGACCAAAGCTTCGTAAAATGACTTTTCAAGAAAGAGGCTTAATGTTAAAAGCATTAGCAACTCATTTACTTGAAAAAAAAGAAGCTTTTTATAAAATTTCCTGGGCAACAGGCGCTACACGTATTGATAGTTGGGTTGATATTGAAGGTGGTATTGGTAATTTATTTACTTATGCTTCACTGCGTCGTCAGTTTCCTAACGAAACATTTTGTTATGATGGAGAGGTAGCTCGCTTAAGCAAGAATAATACGTTTATTGGTCACCACATTTGTGTACCAAAAGAAGGTGTAGCAATTCACATCAATGCATTTAATTTCCCTGTGTGGGGAATGTTAGAAAAAATTGCAGTTAATTTATTTGCAGGAGTTCCTGCAGTAGTTAAGCCTGCAACTGTTACATCATTCCTTACAGAAGCGGTAGTAAAAGAAATTATAGCGAGTGGGATTTTACCTGAAGGTTCATTACAATTAATTTGCGGTAGTGCAAACGGAATATTAGAACATGTTACTAATCAAGATGTAGTTACCTTCACTGGCTCTGCATCTACTGGAAAAATGTTGAAATCGCATCCACGTTTGTTAGAAGAAAGTGTTCACTTTAATATGGAAGCCGATTCATTAAACTGCTGTGTGCTTGGTACTGATGTTACACCTAGCATGCCCGAGTTTGATATTTTCATAAAAGAAGTATCGAGAGAAATTACAACTAAAGCGGGGCAAAAATGTACAGCGGTTCGTAGAATTATTGTTCCTGAAAACCTAATTGAAGATGTGCAAATTGCTTTAGGCAAACGCTTAGCTCAAAATGTAATTGGTGACCCCAATGTAGAAGGTGTTCGTATGGGTTCATTAGCAGGTGCCGCACAATTAAAAGAAGTAAAAGAAAAAGTAGAAATCCTTTCTAAATCACAAAAAATCATCATCGGTGATTTTGAAAAGTTTGAAGTAAAAGGTGCAGATAAAAATAAAGGAGCATTTATGCCTCCAATTATTTTCTTAAACGAAAATCCTTTTACTAATACAGATTGCCATAACATTGAAGCTTTTGGACCAGTTAGTACCATTATGCCTTACAAAACAATTGATGAAGCAATTGAGTTGAGTAAAATGGGCAAAGGAAGTTTGGTAAGTTCTATCATAACAGCTGATGACCGCATTGCTCGTATGTACACCATTGGTGCTGCTTGTATGCACGGTCGTATTTTAGTTTTAAATGCAGAGTGCGCTAAGGAAAGTACTGGACATGGTTCGCCAATGCCAATGTTAGTGCATGGTGGTCCTGGACGTGCTGGTGGAGGTGAAGAAATGGGTGGAAAACGTGGAGTGTTTCATTACTTGCAACGTACAGCAATCCAAGGTTCGCCAACAACCATAACCGCCATTTTAAATAATTATCAAGTTGGAGCTAAGCAAATAATTAAGGATGTACATCCTTTCCGCCAATATTTTGAAGATTTAGAAGTGGGTGAAACAACCATTACTCCTACTCATACGGTTACAGAAGAAGATATTGTAAACTTTGCCAACATAAGTGGAGATAAATTTTATGCGCATTTACAACCAGAGAGTTTAGACGGAACAATTTTTAAACGCACTGTAGCTCATGGTTATTTTATACTATCAAAAGCTGCTGGATTATTTGTTGATCCAGCTAAAGGCCCAGTGTTACTAAACTATGGATTGGATGAATGCAGATTTACTCGTCCTATATACCCTGGTATGACCATTGGTGTTAAATTTACGTGTAAAGAAAAAATTGAGAATGATAAACCTTTAACCGCAACAAATGGCGAAGAAGTAAAAGTAGGTATAGTAAAATGGGTTGTTGATATTTACGATGCAAGCGCAATGAACATACTCGAAAAGTATGATGCTGTTGATCAAGCGGGGCAAACTGTTGGTATTGCAACCATACTTACAATGGTGAAGAAAAAGAATCAATAGTAACAAATTAGTTTGTTGAAAAAATAAAATTTTGTTTCCATGAAAAATCTCTTTGTAATACTATGTATGATTTCATGGGGTATGTTTTATGCACAACAAGCTAAAATTGACTCTTTACTTAAAGTTGTTGAAACAACAAAAATCGACACACAAAAGGTGTTAGCTCAAGCCGACCTAGTCTCGATATATTCTAAAACAAACGATAGCATAAAGTTTATTGAAACATTTAGTAGTGCTTATGAACTTGCTAAAAAAATAAAATTTTATCGTGGTGAAATTCTTTTACTCATAAGAGAATCGAATTATTACACCAATAATTATGATCGCATAAAGAGTATTGATGCTTTAAAGACTGCAGAAAGTATTGCTCTAAAACAAAAGAAAGTACTTCGCTTGGAAAAGTATATTATCAATACTCTATTTACTACAAATGGCAGGATGATTTTTCCTCGTCGTTGGATTATAGTTACAAGGCGCTTAAAATTTTTGAGAATAATAAAGATAATTTAAACACAGCCTTTTGTTATAGCCAAATAGGGAACTTATATAGAAAACAAAAATCTTATGATAAAGCAAAAGACTATTTTACAAAATCTTACCTAGTAGATAGCACTAACAATATTATTGAAAATCTGGGGGTAGATTTAACTAATCTTGGTCTAATTTATAGCGACCTTAAGAAGTATGAAAAATCTGTTTATTATTTAGAAAAAAGTTTAACGTACAAAAAACAGCTGGGCAATAAAAGAGGAGTTGTTAATTCATTAAATCTATTAGGTGCAACCTATATTGATTGGGGAAAACCCAATTTAGCTATCGAAAAATTAAACGAAGCACTTGAATTAAGTAAAAGTATAAATGATAATAAAGGCATTGCAAATAGTTTAATAAATCTTGGTGCTTCTTATCAAGCAATAAAAGACTATAAGAGAGCAATAGTATACTTATCAGAATGTATTGAACACTCCAAAAAAATCGGAAACTATGATATATTAATTGATGCATACAGAGTTTTATCTGAAAGCTACGCAGCAACAAACAATACCGACAAAGCATATCAAATTCATTTGCTTTATACTACACTAAAAGACTCGATTTACAATTCAGAAAGTCAAAAGTTAATGATAGATATGCAAACAAAGTATGATTCGGAGAAAAAAGAAAATGAAAACAAATTACTTCAAGCCGAAAATTCACTTTCTACATCAACCATAAAACAACAAAAGATAACAAGTTACTTTATTATAGGAGGATTAGTGCTAGCATTGTTATTAGCTTACTTTGTTTTTAGAGGCTTAAAACAACAGCGTAAAGCAAATTTAATAATATCTCAACAAAAATTATTAGTTGAAGAAAAGCACAAGGAAATAACTGATAGTATCAATTATGCTGAACGTATTCAAAAAAGTTTTTTAGCATCAAATGAATTGCTCAACAAAAATTTAAAAACTACTTTGTTCTTTTTCAACCTAAAGATGTTGTAAGTGGAGATTTTTATTGGGCATCCGAATTAAACAATGGAAACTTTGCATTAGTTACTGCCGATAGCACAGGGCATGGTGTACCTGGCGCTATTATGAGTATTTTAAATATTTCGTCATTAGAAAAAGCTATTGAATTAGGTTTAACTGAACCTGCCGAAATATTTAATCACACTAGAAGTACTATTATTGAACGGTTAAAAAAGGATGGTAGCAAAGAAGGTGGGAAAGATGGAATGGATGCAAGTATTGTATGCTTTGATTTTGCTAACTACATGATGAAATATAGTGCTGCTAACAATCCCATTTGGATCATACGAAACAATGAAATCATTGAACTACATCCAGATAAAATACCAGTTGGTAAACATGATAAAGACCAAACTACATTTTCGCAAAAGGAAATTAAATTGCACGTTGGAGATTTAGTTTATACTTTAACCGATGGAATGCCAGATCAATTTGGTGGTACAAAAGGAAAAAAATTCATGTACAAACAATTAAAGGAACTGCTAATTGCTAATTCATTTTTATCGATGATTGAACAAAAACAAACTTTACTAACTGCTTTCAATAATTGGAAAAAAGAGGCAGAGCAAGTGGATGATGTTTGTTTAATAGGCATAAAAATTTCATAAAAATGGACGAAAAAGAAATAAGGAATAGAAAAAGAAGAATTACTACTGTAGTAATCACTGTATTTCTATTAATACCCTTTTTCACATTCTCCAATAAAGAAGATAGCTTGTTAAGTGCATTAAAAAATGCCAGTATCGACACCGTAAAATTTGACTTAACAGCAAAAATTTACACTATTCAAATTAAAAAGGGGAATTTCTCCAAAGCAAAATTCTATATTGATACTTTAAATATTCTTGCCGAAAAAATTAAAACAAAAAAAATCACTGCCACATTTTTTCAGTTAAAGGCTAATTATTTCTATAAAATAAATCATTTTGATTCTTCCATTTACTATAATTATAAGAGTATAGAAATAGCGGCAAAAATCAAATACTATTTACCCTTAATAAGATGCCATGTAAATCTAGGTAATATTTATAATCAGAATTCCGATTATCAAAAGGCTATTTCTTCTTTTCAAAAGGCTGAGCAATATTCAATATTAACCAAAGATACCTTTGGTATTATTTCAACAACATTAAATATCGGGAGCTTATATTATTTTATAAACGATTACAAGCAAGCGAAAATAAACTTCCTCACCACAATAAGAATCTGTGAGAAATCTCCAAAATATAAAAACGAATTAGCAAATGCCTATAATAATTATGCAACTATATTCCTAAATCAAATGCCGATTAATTTAGATAGTGCAATGCATTACTATAATTTATATCTTCAGTTATCAACTGAACTTGAATTAGAAAACAACATTGCATTAGCATACTATAACATTGCAGAAGTATATAGATCTAAACAAGAAACAGCAAAGGCCAGGGAAAATTATTTACTAGCCGAAAAAATATATCGTGAAGAAGAAGACACTGTGGGGTTAATGAAAGTTTTTCTTGGCTTTGCAGATAATTATATTTTGGAAAACAAAAATGCTGAAGCTTTAGATATGCTAAAAGAAGGATTACAATATAGTATACAATATGAAATGACTGCTCATACCTCCGATTTTTTAAAAAGCATTTCGACTGCATATTATAATTTAGGTAACTATAAAGAGGCTATAGATTATTACAAAAAAGGTTCTTTATTATCAGATTCTATTTATAATGCAGACAACTCCAAAATTTTGTACGATATGCAAACTAAGTACGAAACAGCTGAAAAAGAGAAACAAAACAAATTGTTAGAAGCAGAAAATATTATTTCAACTAAAACAATAAAACAACAACAATTAATTACTTATTTTATTATTGGTGGTCTATTGCTAACCTTGCTTCTGGCCTTCTTTATTTTTAGAGGGTTGAAAATTCAACGAAAAGCTAACGCTATAATTTCTAAACAAAAAGAAGAAGTTACTCAACAAAAATTGATTGTTGAAGAACATCAAAAAGAAATTCTTGATTCTATTCATTATGCTAAGCGAATTCAAAACACCTTGCTAGCTCATAAAGAGTTTGTAGATCAATACATTCCAAACAATTTCATCTATTTTAACCCAAAGGATATTGTTAGCGGTGATTTTTACTGGGCAACTAAAAAGGAAAACTATTTTTATTTAGCTATTTGTGATAGCACAGGCCATGGAGTTCCAGGAGCTTTTATGAGTTTATTAAGCATTGGTTTTTTAAGTGAAGCAATTAATGAAAAACACATAATCGAACCAAATAAAGTTTTTGATTATGTTCGAATGCGTTTAATTGATAGTGTGAGTAAAGATGGACAAAAGGATGGTTTTGATGGAATCCTACTCCAATTAAATTTAGTCACTAAAGAAATTAAATATGCGGCTGCCAATAATGCTCCCATTCAAATTTCTAATGGAAATATAATTGAATTAGAAAAAGATAAAATGCCTGTTGGACATGGAGAAAGGAAAGAAGACTTTAAACTATTTAACATTACTGCAAATAAAGGAGACACTTTGTATTTATACACCGATGGTTATGCGGACCAATTTGGCGGATCTAAGGGCAAGAAATACAAATACAAACAATTAAATGAATTGTTAGCCAATAATAGTAATAAAGCATTAACAGAGCAGGCAGAATTATTAAGTGAAACTTTTAATAGTTGGAAAGGAAATTTAGAACAGGTTGATGATGTTTGTGTTGTTGGAATAAGAATTTAGAATAATTTGGTAAACTCAATATAGATAAACAAAAGCAATATTATGCGTAATTATACCCTATTCTTATTTCTACTACCATTGTTTTTTTCTGGTTACTCCCAAAGTAACAAAATTGATTCACTTCAAAAAGTTTGGCTTAATGCAAACAACAACGACTCGGCGAGAGCTAAAGCAATTAATTACCTTGTATGGCATTATTGTTTTGTTAATCCAGATAGTGCACTTAAATTAAATAACGATGAAATTAAGTTTGCTACAAAACTAAAGAAAGACATTTATATTGGACATGCTTTTGCTAATCGTGCACTTATATTCAATACACTTAGCTCCTATGATTCATCAATTGCAGTTATCAAAAAAGCTAGGAAATATTATGAAAAGGTTAAGTATTCAAAAGGAATAGGAAAAACATTTGCAGGAGAAGGTTCAGTTTATATCTACACTGGTAACTTTTTAATGGCGCAAAAAATGTATTTACAAGCGCAATCATACTACGAGAAAATAAATGAAATAACTGAATTAGGCTCTGTATATGCAAATCTGGGTATTGTATTTAAGTCATTCAAGAATTACACTAAAGCATTAGAATATCAACGAAAAGCAATCGAAATATATGAAAAGCAAAACGATTATTTCCGTTTAGCATATCCATATAAATCAATTGGAGATATAATGGACCTCCAAAAAAAATATGATTCAGCTACATATTATTACGATAAAGCATTTTATTTCTGTGAAAAATCAGGCAACAAAGCTATGCTTGGAACCTTGGTATGTAACATAGGAATAATGAAAGGAGCACAAGGAAAGCCGAAGGAAGCAATTATTGAATATGAAAAAGCAATTGCACTTGAAGAAAAACAGAATAATGAATATATGCTTAGTGTTATCTACAGCAATTTAAGTCAATCCTACCTTGACTTAAAGGATTATAAAAAAGCATTAACAACCGGAAGAAGAGGTCTTGATTACGCTAACAAAATTGAATCTAACAATGAAATTATGATTAATAGTTGGATGGTTGCATTAGCCTATGAAGGGATTGGAGATAAATCGAATGCCTTTAACTATTTTAAAACATATATGACTTGGAAAGATAGTTTACTAAATGAAGAAAAAATAAGCGAACTAGCTGTAAAAGATGCAACTTACGAGTATGATAAGGAAAAACTTGCTGATAGTTTAAAAAATGTAAATGAACAAAATTTAATTCATGAAAAAGTAAAAATAAAGGAAAAGGAAATTAAGCAAGGTAATATCATAAGGTATTTATTAATTGGAGGATTACTGTTAGTTGTACTATTTGCCTTTTTCTTTTACAAACGTTTAAAATTAACTCAAAAACAAAAGAAAATAATTGAAGAACAAAAGAAACTCGTTGAGCATCAAAGAGAATTGGTTGACGAGAAACAAAAGGAAATTCTAGACTCCATACACTATGCAAAACGCATACAAAATACATTATTAGCGCATGAGGATTTTGTAAACGAAAATTTAGTAAATAATTTTATTTTATTTAACCCAAAAGATATTGTAAGTGGAGACTTTTACTGGGCAACCAAAAGAGATAATCTATTTTATTTAGCAGTATGCGATAGCACCGGGCATGGTGTTCCTGGAGCATTTATGAGTTTATTAAACATCGGTTTTTTAAGTGAGGCAATAAATGAAAAAGATATTTTTGAACCGAATAAAGTATTTGATTATGTTAGGAACAGACTTATAAATAGCCTTGGAAAAGAGGGGCAAAAAGATGGCTTTGATGGCATATTACTTTGTTTTAATACGATTACAAACTCAATAACTTACGCAGCCGCCCACAATGAACCAATACTTATTTCAAACAATACAATAATTGAGCTAGAAAAGGACAAAATGCCAGTTGGAATTGGTGAAAGAAAAGAAAATTTTGCCTTATACACTATCGATGCAAAACAGGGTGATACCTTGTATTTGTACACCGATGGATTTGCTGACCAATTTGGTGGTCCCAAAGGAAAAAAATTTAAGTACAAGCAATTAAATGATTTACTTTTAAGTGTAAATAATAAACCATTAAAAGAGCAATCAAAATTATTAAGAGAGACCTTTGATAATTGGCGAGGAAATTTAGAGCAAGTTGATGATGTTTGTATCATTGGAATAAAAATTTAATTTTACTAAATTAGCACATGAAATCAATTTCTAAATATTTAGCTATACTACTATCACTTTCATTTTTGTTGAGTTCTTCAAGTATCAAATCACAAACCTCTAAAATTGACTCACTTTTAGAGGTTAATAAAAAATTAAAGGATACGGATACAGTTAAGGTTCTTAATCTATTAAAAATAACGCAGGAGTGCAGACAGAAACAAGATATTGCAAACGCAATTAAATATGCTAAAGAAGCTGAAGCTTTATTTTCAAAATCTAAAAACAAATCTCTTTATGCAAAAACAAATTACCTCTTAGGTGTAACGCACTATAATAACACTCAATATAAAGAAGCTTTGGCATACATGCTTAAAGCCCTGAGTTTATATGAGGAACAAAAAGACAAAGCAAAAGTTGCAAACACTTATAATGTAATAGCATTAATCTATCAAGATCAAACCTTTTACGCACAAGCGCAAGAATTTCATCTTAAATGTCTTAAAATGAGGGAAGAGTTAAAAGACTCAGGAAATTTAGGAGGGAGTTATTCTAACATTGGACTAAACTATTACAACATAGCTAAGCAAAAACGCGAGGATAATTACGAATCTCAAAATATAAAGGATGCAATTAGCCATTTAAAAAAAGCGTATGATTTGGCTGTCCGTTCTGATAATATTCAAGTGCAAGCAAACTCATTAGGTAACCTTTCAAATATAATGAATGATTTGATGAAGTACGATGAAGCTTTAAAATACGCCCAACAAGCTTTAAAAATTTATCAAGAAACTGAAGATGTATATCAAGAGTCAGTTTCATTAATAGATATTGGCTCCATTTATTTAGCACAAAAAAAACATAAAGAGGCTATCCCCTATTTTGAAAAATCCTTGCAATTTGGAATTGAAAATAAAGATCGAGAAATACAGCACTATTGTTATGCAAATCTAGTTTCGTGTTATGAAAAAATAGGCGATTTTACTAAAGCTTTTAAGTATCAAAAAGAAATGATTGCTGTAAAGGATTCCTTATTTAATAGCGAAAACTCTAAGCAAATAAATGATATGCAGGTTAAATATGACTCTGAAAAAAAGGAAAGCGAAAATAAATTATTACAAGTTGAAAACGAATTATCTAATAAAACGCTTAAAAGTCAACAAATTACTATGTATTTTGTTATCGGAGGTTTATTAATTGCTGTATTCTTTGGATTTTTCATTTTTAAAAGTTTAAAGAAACAACGTCAAGCAAATTTTATCATTTCTAAGCAAAAAAACGAAGTAGAGGCGCAACGAGATTTAATTAATCAACAAAAACATCTTGTAGAAGAACATCAAAAGGAAATTTTAGATTCTATTCATTATGCTAAAAGAATTCAAAATACCATCATTGCGCATAAGGATTTTATTGATGAAAACTTAGAAAACAATTTCGTTTACTTTAATCCAAAGGATATTGTGAGCGGAGATTTTTACTGGGCAACGAAAAAAGATAATTACTTCTTTTTAGCAGCTTGTGATAGCACAGGTCATGGTGTACCTGGAGCTTTTATGAGCTTACTTAATATTGGTTTTTTAAGTGAAGCAATTAATGAAAAAGACATAATTGAACCTTCTGAAATTTTTGATTACACCCGAGGACGTTTGATTTCAAGTATAAGCAAGGATGGGCAAAAAGATGGCTTTGATGGAATTTTAATTCGAATTGATACTATTACCAAAGAAATAATGTATGTAGCAGCAAATAATAACCCTGTAATTGTTTCAGGTAATCAATTGCTTGATTTAGCAGTGGATAAAATGCCTGTGGGTCATGGAGAAAGAAAACAAAATTTTAGTCAACATAAACTAGAATATAAATCTGGGGATATGCTTTACCTTTATACAGATGGATATGCTGATCAGTTTGGTGGGCCAAAGGGAAAGAAATTTAAATACAAACCTTTGAATGAAATGTTAATCAGTATATCTACGAAACCATTATCTGAACAATCTGAAATATTAAGTAATAGATTTAATGATTGGAGAGGAGACTTGGAGCAGGTTGACGACGTATTAATTATTGGTATTCAACTTTAATTTAAAGCTTTCGTTTTGCCATTTTTTATGTAATTTGACATATATTATGAAAACAACAGTTTCAAAAATAGTTTGCCTAGTTAGTTCCCTTGTGTTACTAATTTGTTTTAATGTTAAAATTTCTGCACAATCATCAAGGTGTGAAAATTATTTAAATAAAGCTGAAGACGTTTATAGTTCAAACCCAGACTCTTCTTTCTATTATGCCAACTTAGGACTCGAATGCGCATTAAGTAAGCAAGATACTATTCTGCTTGCTGAAGCCTACTCGCAATTTGGGAGATATTACTTATTAAAATCAAACCTAAAGCTTTCTGAAAACAATTTAAATAAGGCACAACAATTTTACATCTATCTTAACAACAAAGCTGGGCTGGCACACATTTACAGTCTAAAATCAATCCTTCAAAAAAGAATTCATAATTATAAAGAATCGATTCGCTTTATTGAATTGTCAGTAGAGTTATACCAACAATTGCCAAAAAAAAATGGATTAATAAGTGGATTACTAAATTTATCTAATAGCTATATTGGAGAAAAAGACACAGCGAAGCTTAAATACACCTTTCTTAGATTAGATACTCTTTATCCTATTATGTCATTGCATTCTAGGTATTATTATCTGCAAAATAAAGCACGTTTTTTTATGTTGGAAAAACAATACGCAAAGGCTGATTCTTTATTAGAACAAGCATTTGATATAGCAACAAAGGAAAACATGATTGACAGTAGAGCCACAATTACCATGGTAATGGGCAGAAACTATCGATTAATGAATAAACTTAAGGAGTCGGAAAAGATTTTAAAACAAAGTGAAATTATTTGTAAGGAAAGTAATCTCGATCATGAGTTAGTAGAAACATATACTGAGCTAGTAGAAACATACAAACTCATGGAAAATTACAAACTCTCTCTTTTTTATTTTGAAACCCTAAGTAAAATTGAAAAGAAAATAATAAACCTCGAAAAAGTGAATGAAATTGCTTCTTTAGAGAAAAAACTAGTTGAAACCGAAAAGCAAAAAGAAATTGAAGGAGAGAAAGAAAAAACAAACATTGAGGTTGGGAAGAACAAAAAACTAATTATTACACTTTTCTTAATTAGTGCCCTGCTCTTTCTTTCCATCTATCTTTATGTGCGTACTCAAAAGCTTAAAAACAAGATTCATGAAAAGAGTATGTTGGTTCAACAAAAGGCCACTGAGCTTGCTGCTCGACAAAAAGAAATACTTGATTCGATTAATTACGCAAAGAAGATTCAATATGCCTTGCTTGCTAATAAATCATTTATTGACGCCAATTTAAAAAGCAATTTTATTTTCTTTAAACCTAAAGATATAGTATCTGGTGATTTTTATTGGGCGACTTCGAGGGCCTCAGCCGCCGGGGATTTATTTTACTTGGCTGTTTGTGATAGCACGGGGCATGGAGTTCCTGGAGCTTTTATGAGTTTGTTAAGCATTGGGTTTTTAAGTGAAGCTATAAATGAAAAACAGATTGAAAAACCAAACGAAGTATTTAATTATGTAAGATCGCGATTGGTTAATAGCGTTACTGGAGAAGGACAAAAAGATGGTTTTGATGGAATATTAGTTTGTTTTAACAAAACAACAGGTGAAATAACTTATGCCTCTGCTTACAATAAGCCTATTTTAATAGAGGACGGTAAAATTATTGAATTGCCAACCGACAAGATGCCAGTAGGACTTGGAGTGCGGGAAACATCCTTCACCAATTTTACTATTACTCACAAATCAAATGCTAAATTATATCTTTATACAGATGGATACGCTGACCAATTTGGCGGGGAGAAAGGCAAGAAATTTAAATACAAACAGCTCAACGATTTTATACTTTCCAATTCGGATGAGCAAATGCAAACACAAGCTAATAAACTAGCCCACAATTTAACAGCATGGCAAGGTGATTTAGAACAAGTAGATGATATTTGCGTAATAGGTATTAACTTATAATTACGAAATCAACATACTTTTCTTAATAAACAGGTAAAATTTTAGTGGATAAACCATTCTTTATTAACTAATTTAGCTTAGTTAATGATTTCTAAGATTCTCATATTCGCATTTCTATGCGCTAACTTTATTTGTTATGCGCAATCTATCGACCTTAAAAAGGTGGATTACCGAAAAGCAGATAGTATTGCCATCAACTTTCCAAAACGAAAATACAAAACAGCTATTGAACTGGTTGCCCCGCTTACTGAGAGTTTTACAACAGAACATGAAAAATTTAGAGTATTGTTTAGATGGATAACTGAAAACATTGAATACAATAAATCTGCAGCTAATGCAGCAGATGCAGACAAAGTGGTTAGGAAAAATAAAGCTGTTTGCCAGGGGTTTTCTAACTTATTAAAAGAAATGTGTAATAGCGCCAATATTGATTGTGACGTGGTTGTTGGTTATACTAAAACAGATGTAAAAGACATTAACAGAAAATTAAAGAAAACCGACCATGCTTGGAATATTGTAACCTTAAATGGACAAAAATACTTAGTAGATGTAACCTGGGCAACCAGTAAATACAATATGGTTACTCGTAAATTTCAAAAAGATTTTGATGAACATTATTTTTTAACTCCGCCAGAAAAATTCATTTTAGACCATTTACCCGAAAATAAAAAAGACCAATTAATTGACAAACCTATTTCAAAAAAGAAATTTTCGAGTACACCATTGCTGTATGCAGATTATTTTCATTTAGGAATCGAAAGTATTAGTCCGAATAAAGGAGCATTTAAGCTTAAAAAAAGCAAGCCATTTACTTTTACTTTTACATCAGCAAACACATTTAGCAGTGCTCACATCTTATTAGACGCTGAAAAGTACATTGCACCTGTTGAATTAAAAAACAATTCCTTCTCCATTACCTTTGAAAAGAAGGAAACATGATGTTACAATATATTTAGATGGTAAAGCAGTTGCTGAATACATCATAACCACAAAATAATTATCGTATCTTTGCACTGAGGCCGTTCTATCGCCTTTTCGAAAGAGAGGGAGGAAAGTCCGGGCAACACAGAGCATTCCGCCATTTGATAAGAATGGGATTCAGCTAACACTGAAGACAGAAAGTGCCACAGAAAACTATACCACCTCGCCGCAAGGTGCGGAAAGGGTGAAAACGTGAGGTAAGAGCTCACGATTGCAAAGGTAACGATGCAGTGGGAAAACCTCGGAAGTTGAAAGACCAAATAGGCTGTAATTGTGGGGCTGCTCGCTCCCTTTGTTGCAAAACAATATTACAGTGGGTAGGTTGATTGATTACGTTTCGGCGTAACAGATAAATGATAGAAGCCACACTTCGGTGTGGAACAGAACCCGGCTTACAGGCCTCTTTTTCTTGAAGTAGGAAAATTGAAAATTAATAAACGAAAAATTTTCTAATGAAAGAAACAGCACTACCTATTCCTAGGTAATGCTTTCATTTTTAAAAACTGCTGTTTCATAAATACCATAAAGAAACCAATATGAAAAATGAATCCGAATGCTATAGAGCCCCAAATCCAATTTTGAAATACTTGACGGTAATATTGGTATTCAGCTTCTCTAATTGCTTCTTGTAATTGATTTCTCTTAATTAAATCCATTGCAGCTGCACTCGTATCGCCAACAGCAGTTGCGTTATAAGCTTGGGTTTCGGCAACTGAAATTGCCTCTGTTACTGAAGTTTGTGCATAGTCATAATCATAATACCTATGATGATGAAAAACATTTGTATTCTCATCTATGTAAAAACAAAATACATAAAAAACAAAAGGTGTACACACATACACAATTTGCATACATATATTTTTAAAAGCATTAAATTTTGTTGGGTTCACAAAAAATGTAATAGAGAATGCAACGGCAACCAAATAGATTAATAATACTGCTGTCATAAAATAAGTTTCCATATCATTTCCCCTACCCCAACTTAAGATCATAGTAAGGATAAATAACAAAATAGGAATTACAATAAAACTTACAACAGTTATTAAATATTGCTGCCAACGAACACTCTTAAATAACATAAAAATTAAAGTGAGAAAGAAAACTAAATAAAACATAAATAAGTTAAACTCCCAGTTAAATACAAACAAGCCATCAAACTTAGCATCACTTACATTACGCAGTATGGTTTCCATGCGGTAGTTATCGTAATAATAAGTACCCTTCGAATAATAATTATTATCAGAGGGTAAGTTTTCGATTGGCTCCAAACATAAATCTTTATATCTTTTTAATACTTCACTAGGCGATTGCTCAGTAAAATCAACTTGGTAACGCTTCAATACCGAATAATAATCTTGTATTGCTTGTAATGCTCTTGCATCATTCGACTTCAATTGCTTAAATACTTTTTCTTGATCAGTTGCTGTTAAAACTCCTGCTATGAGCATACTATCCGTTACTAAGCGGTAAGGAGTATATTTATTCCAAGATATGTAACGATTAATATCATGCTTGTAGCTATAAGTTGGAGCTGCGGCAACGTAAGATGAATCAGTTTCAGCATAATGAGTAGTATCTTTCTTTTCATATTGGATTTGAAAATACTGATAGGTATTCGTTACAAAAAAGGGCTCAGCTAAATTTAAGGTATTTATATCCGAAGCCATCTGCTCATCTGTTAGTTGATTTGCTATACGCTGACTATATATAATTGAAAAAGGATAAGCTGATGAGAATAGTAAGAAAATGCAAAGAAAATAAGTAAAGAAAACTTTGTATTCATCTATCCATTTCCTGTTTCCAAAATCGCTTTCTATGTTAAAGATGGCGTTTTTATAAAGCCACACACATAAAAGAATAATAGAAATAATAGTAAATAAGGTATAATAAATACCTGTGCTTACCATATCGCTTAAATTAATTGGAAGTACAAATGCAATGATTGCAGTAAGTATCCACATAATTAGAGTATAATAAACAACGTAGTGAAGTTTGCTAATCCATAAAATAGGACTATTTAAAAGCAAACGGTCATCTAGACGTTTTAAAAATTTGGGAGCGAAGAACTTTAGCATATTAAAAATCTTTTTTAAATAATTTACGTGTAGAAAAACTAATGTCTCTGAAATAATTCAAACTAATCTTATTCATCAAAATGGTTTGAAGGAACTCTTCGGCACTTAACTCTAATGGAACTGAAATAATATAAACCGTTCCACTATCTTCTATTTTCGATTGAGGAATTAAATTCATTACATCAACTAATTGAGCTCTTTCAAAATTTCCAGAAATTTCAAAGGTGTTGCAAGTTCTTTCATCGCCAAATGCTTTTTGCGAACCGCTGTACAAGGTTTGACCTTGCTTAATAAACACAATATTATCAGCAACGCTTTCTATTTCATGCAAGGCTTGGGAACTTAAAATAACTGCTAAAGGATAACGTACCGATTTAATAATGAATTTTAAATCTTGCAAAAACAATTGCTGTGCATTAATATCCAAATTTGCCAAAGGCTCGTCCAACACTAATAGTTTAGGACGCCACATTAGCATTTTAGCTAATTCAAAACGTAATCGATAGCCACTTGATATTTCGCTCCACGCTAAATCTCTAAATTTTTCTAGACCTAAACGATGTAAAATATATTCAACTTGTTTGTTATTCTCAACATCCTTAATTCCGTGAATGGTGGCATAAAAACGAAGATTATCTATTAAAGTGCCATGCCATTTATCCATACGTTGCGGAATAAATGCAATTTGATTTTTAATTCTGTACCAATCTCCACCTTTTAATCCAAGTATAGGATATTCTATTGTTCCTGTATCACTTAGCAATTGCCCCGCTATAATACGCAACAAGGTTGTTTTTCCATTTCCGTTCTCCCCTACTACGCCAGTAATTTGCCCCGTTTTTAATTGGATTGAAACAGGTTGCAAATAAAAAGGTGAGTTACCCGAATAGTATCGTTTACTTAAACCAACTGCATTATAAGCAATTTGTGTTTCGGAGCTATAACTATGAAGAATACTTTCCAATTCTGCCTTATGCTCATTTATGTAGGCAATAAATGTTTTGCATTTACTTTGCAAACCTTCATCACTTTGAAGATTATGTTGCGCCCTTATTTCATGAGCTAATAATTCTATATTGGGTGGAAGATCAAATTCCTTTGTGAGATCAAGTATTTTACGACTTGCTCGGCTAATGTCGTTTTGCTGAACAAGAAAGTTAAGTTCCTGCAGTGTATCCGAAATATTTATTGAATGCATAGTTTACAATTCTTGATTAAATGTACGTATTAATGGCATCGATTATTGCCCGATTCATAATTTTTGAAATCTTTAACATTCAAAAAAAAACGTATATTTGCCCTGCATTTGGTTTTTATTTCAACGTGTATTGAAACAGAATTAAAAGGGAATCATGTGAAAATCATGGACAGTTCCCGCTGCTGTAAGTCTTTAAAGAGCTTTACACAATCCATCACCACTGTCGCGCTATAGCGCGACGGGAAGGTTTGTAAAGTAAGACGAGTCAGAAGACCTGCCTAATGCATTATAGATTCGTGACTTTCGGGAAGAAAAGTAAACGATAATGCGCAAGGTGCTCATTATTCATTTATTAAAGTCATTAATCATACGATGCTTAATACCTGTGAAAAAAAGTCACATAGTGTTTGTTCTTTTTCTATGCCTTTGGCTTGGAGAAACCGTTTATGCGCAAGACACAAATCTTGTTAGCTTAAACGAAGCCACTATCAGTGAAAACAGGTATTCTAATTATCAAATAGGATACAAACAAAGCAGACCTGATTCCCTTATTAAGAATTTATTTAATGGCTCCAACTTATCCGATTTGTTTGCTTACTCTAATTCCTTCTTCGTAAAAAGCTATGGTACAAACGGAATTGCATCCACATCCATTAGAGGCGGCAATGCATCGCAAAGTGTAATTAACTGGAATGGTTTTAATATAAACAGTCCCATGCTTGGTCAATCCGACTTATCTATCTTACCTGGATTTTTATTTGATGATGTTTCTATTCTATACGGCGGAGCATCTAGCTTAAATGGCTCGGGAGCAATGGGTGGAAGTGTAATGCTAAAAAATGAAAGTGCATTTAATAAAGGAATTAATATTAAAGTCTTTTCTGATTTTGCTTTTTATAATAGTTCACGAAATGGAATCGCATTTCAATTATCAAAAAAACGATTTACAACAAATACCAAACTTTACTTCAATAAAGGCAAGAACGATTTCCTTTATGGAGATAGTATTAATGGAGTTTACACTACGCAACACCAATCTCACAACAAATTACAACAATTAGGATTGATGCAAGAAAATCAATTCTTACTAAACAAACGCAACAAATTAAGCTTTAACCTTTGGCTACAAAACAGCGACAAACAATTACCAGCTAATACAACTGAAAAAGTTTCGAGATCTAGTCAGGAAGACCAGTTTGCACGTACTACCCTTGCTTGGCAATATACACGAGAAAAATATACTTTATTTGTCCGCTCTGCATTGTTTATGGATGGCTTGAATTATAACGATTCAGCCACTTCTGTGTATTCCCAAAATAAAAGCACAAGTATTATAAATGAAATTGAGAATAAAATAACAATAAACAATCAACAAGTAATAGATTTCGGAATTAATCAAACTTACCAAAAAGGAAACTGCAGTGCTTACATAAAAAATATCAATCGATACGCAGCATTTGCATCCTGGCAATTTACTAATAAAGCAAAATGGTTAAGCGCCAAAGCTGATGTAAGACAAGAACTAATTCCTGAAAAAGCTTTTCATCCATTTACTTGGAATACTGCATTGGAAATCAAGCCTCTCTCCTATTTAACTTTTTATGCTAATGCAGGCAAACTATTCCGCTTACCAACATTAAACGATTGGTACTGGACACCAGGCGGCAATCCTAATTTAAAACCAGAAGATGGTTATACTTATGAAATTGGTTCTGCATTAAACAAACAACTAAATGCTACTCAAATTAAATTAAATGTTTCTTATTTCCAACGTAATGTAAAAAACTGGATTGTTTGGTTACCGGGGGCAAGCAATGTTTGGACACCTATGAACTTGTTATTTGTAAAAAGCAAAGGAATAGAAACTGAAGCAGCATTACACATCAATACAAAAAACTAAAAATGTGTTTGATGGTGAATACAAATTACATTACATCAAGCAACCAAACTGCTTTAAACGAAAACGATGAATCTGTTGGTAGGCAATTAATTTACACCCCAATGTATAGCGGTTCGGGAACTGCAATCATTACTTACAGCAATATCTCTTTTGTTTACAATGCAAGCTATACAGGTTATCGTTACACTAGTACCGATAATTATGAGTATTTAAATCCATACTATTTACACAACATTTCTATCGCTTATAAACTAAAAGCTAAAAAAACAGATTTCGTTTTATATGCTAAGTGCAATAATGTGTTAAACACCCATTACCAGGCGGTACGCAACAATGTAATGCCATTACGCAATTTTAATATAGGAATACAATTTAATTTTAATAAACCATAAATAACAAAATGAAAAAAACAATTACCCTTATTGCTTCAATTGTATTAATGATGAGCGTTTCAAAAGCCCAATACCTAGCTGATTTTGAAGATTTAACTTTAGTAACTGATAGTTTTTATTTAGATAGCGCAAGCACTCCATTTGAAAGTGGACAAATCATTTTTAACCACGATTGGACTTATAGCCCATGGGGCGATTATTGGAGTAATGGATTCTCTTACTCAAATATGACAGATAGTGTTACTTCTGGATTTGGCAATCAGTATAGCGCAAAAGCAGCAAAAGGTCATAATGGATCGGCAAACTATATTGTTGGACAAAGCGCTAGTATTGTAAAATTTTATATAGTTGGATGGGACTTTTATAGCCAAGGTGTTTATGTAACAAACGCAACTTATACATACAACAGTATGCGCGATGGGGATATGTTTGGTAAAAAATTTGGCGGTCCAAGTGGTAACGATCCTGATTGGTTTAAACTAAACATCAGAAGATATTACAATGGAATATTACAAAACGACAGCATCGAATTTTATTTAGCTGATTTTAGATTTAGTGATAACTCTCAAGATTATATAGTAAAAACTTGGGAATATGTTGACTTAAGCACATTTACAGGCTTCGCAGATAGTCTTCAATTTTCAGTTTCTTCTTCAGATGTTGGAGCCTTTGGAATGAACACTCCTGCTTACTTTTGCCTAGATGATCTAGTAATTAGTCCAATAATTATAGGACTAAATGAAAACAAAACAAGCTTAAGTAATGTGAACCTATCCCCTACTATCGTTGATAATACTGCTACTTTAAGTATAACATCAAAAGCTACAGAAGAAGCAACAATAAGCGTTCTTAACTATTTGGGGCAAATTGTAAAAACTGAAAGCGTTCAACTAAAAGCAGGTAAAAATAGCTTTAGTAATAATTACGCTGAGCTTACATCAGGTATTTATTTTATCTCGGTAAATACTGCTAATTCGGTAAACACGCTTAAATTCGTAAAAAACTAATTATGACAAAAACTATCAACTTAGGAATACAAGTTATTCCATTACGATATACTGGGGATAAATATGCCATTATTGATAAGGCCATACACCTTATTCAACAATCGGGATACACGCATATTGTTACTCCTTTCGAAACTGTAATTGAAGGTCCAGAAGATGAATTGTATGAGCTGATTAAAAAAATTAGAAATGCTTGTTACGATAATGGTTGCTTAGAGTTAATCATTAATATGCGCACGCACTCGGCAACCGATAAGGATATTTTAATGATTGATAAAACAGGGAAGTTTGAATAAAACAATCTATATACTTTCACTAATAACAGCACTTTTTGCTGCTTGTAAAAAAGATGTGCCTCCTGTGAAACAAACATTTACTGGCACAATTACAAGTGGAAGCAGGGTGTTTGTTAGCAACGAAGGTAATTACCAGTTTGGGAATGCCAGTGTATGTTTATATGATGCAAGCTCAGGCAACTCCATTGAAGATATTTACAAACCTAATAACAACAACCAATCTATTGGAGATGTTTGTCAATCGCTTTATTTGATGAACAACAGCATTTATGCTGTTGTAAATAATTCGAGTAAGGTAGTTTGTATAGATAAAAACACTTTTGTGAAAACAGGAACCATAACAGGATTAACTTCTCCACGTTATTTTTTACCTGTAAGTAATAACAAAGCTTATGTAAGCGATTTGTATGCAAATGCGATTAGTATTGTTAATTTAAGCAGCAATACCAAAACAGGCAGCATCCCTTGCAATGGCTGGACAGAAGAAATGGTTTTATCCTACGGAAAAGTATTTGTTACCAATATTCGTAAAGAGTATGTGTATGTAATAAATAGCAGCAGCGACCAAATAATCGACAGCATACAAGTTGCCTATGGCTCATCCTCTATTGTAAAAGATAAGGACGAAAAAATTTGGGTAGCCTGCAGTGGCGACTCCTTAAAAAACTCCTTGCCCCGCTTGGTTTGCATTAACCCAATTACCTTACAAGTGGAGAAGAGTTTAATTTTTACTCATTACTCTGATTCTCCCTCTCAACTAATAATGAATGGAAGTGGCGACCAGTTGTATTATTTAAACAGCAATGTGTACAGCCTATCTATAAATGCAACAAACTTAACTTCTACTCCACTTATTAGCAAAGGCAACAAACTATTTTACGCCTTAGGCATACACCCAACAAGCGAAGATGTTTACGTATCTGATGCAATAGACTATGTGCAAAAAGGAAAAGTAATGATATACAGCAAGCAAGGTATTTACCAAAGTGTTTTTACTGCAGGGACGATTCCGGGGAATATTATGTTTGAGTAATGCATATTAAATCTTAGCTATTCGATTAGAATTAAGGCTAAACTACCAATTAAATTTTACGTAATTAAATCCAGTAATTCCGTGGTTGTTAAGTAATGAATTTCAAAAACCCTTCATTTTATGAAGAGTTTTTGTTTTTCAATACCGAAAGGATTAAAAAAAAGCTCGTTCCGACTGGAACGAGCTTTTTAATATAAATAAATGCAATTAGTTCTTTGGCTCAAAAGTCCAAGTTTCACCAGTTGCTGCTTTAAGCTTTAATTCTTTTTCGTTAACCGAAGTTACAGTATAAGACTCTTCTTTTCCTTCAATAGTAATTTTTAAATCTTTATTGTCAGGAGTTAAAGTGTATTTGCCCTTTTGAGTTCCGAATAAAATAGAAACATCAACAGAACCATCATCTTTAAATTTATAAGTTGAACCTTTTAGAAAACTATTAGCCATTGCTTCGCCTAAACCACCCATTGTGTTTGCCATTGTTTCCATTCCTTTTGTCATCGCCTTCATCGCAGTATCAACACCTGTTACACCAAGTGAATCAACATTAGTATTCATTTCAGAAGAAATATCCAATTGAGCAATATCAATGTTTGTTAATTTCCATTTACCAATTAATGGATTGTTCATTTTTTCTCCACCACAAGAAGTAATTAATACTACTACAGCTAATGAAAGTACGTAAGCAAGTTTTTTCATGTTTTTTTCTTTTTAAAGGTTTTGATTAATCGAACATGAAATTAGTAAATATTTTTATTCTGCAAAAAAATAATTGAAACAAGAAAAACATGATAAAAGACAGGTTTAACGATAAATATGATGATTGAACTCAAATACAAACTTAGTTGCCCTATAAAATAGGCTTTAAACCCACATAATTCTTAACTTAGCGCCATCAAATTTACGTCATGCATTTAAAATCTCTATCTATTATCGTATTGCTTGGCTTACTTGTTTCTTGTTCTAAAGAAAGAGTTCACATAAAGCCAACTATAAGCGACATTACCGAATCCGTTTATGCCTCAGGAAAAGTAAAAGCTGACCAGCAATACAATGTTTACTCAACTGTTAATGGTATACTGCAAAGTATTTTGGTTAAAGCAGGTGATAGTGTTTCTATAGGTACACAACTTTTTGTTTTAGATAATATGACTTCTGAGTTAAATTCTCAAAATGCATTATTGGCTTTGCAATTAAGTGAAGAGAATAATAAATCAAGTTCTGATAAGTTAAAAGAAGTGGAATCTACTGTTGAATTGGCTTATCAAAAATATTTACTCGACTCTTCTTTATTTGTAAGACAGAAAAAATTATTCGAACAAAATGTGGGTTCGAAATTAGATTTAGAGCAAAAACAATTGAACCTTACAGCTTCCAGAACAAACTATGAATCGGCAAATGCGCGCTTTAAACAGTTAAAAACTGTGTTGGCAAAAGAGTTAAAAAACGCAGGACTTAATTACTCTATCTCACAAAAGATGGCGAATGATTTCACTATCAAAAGTACTGTAAATGGGAGGATTTATGATGTTTTAAAGGAACAAGGCGAATTAATTACTCCACAAACTCAACTAGCTGTAGTAGGTAGCGGAACTCAATTTTACATTGAGTTGGAAGTAGATGAAAATGATATTTCAAAAATTAGAATTGGACAAGAAGTGGTAGTGAATATGGATAGCTACAAAGATGAAGTGTTTACTGCTAAGTTAACGCACATTTATCCCATAATGAATGAGCGTACACATACCTTTACCGTTAAAGCTGCCTTTGTTGAACAACCAAAAGTACTTTATCCAAATTTGAGTTTAGAAGCTAACATAGTTTTAAATACAAAAAAGAACGCAATTGTAATTCCGAAAGAATATCTAGTAGATGGAAAATTTGTGATGATTAGTGAAGATGAAAAACAAGAGGTTAAAATTGGTTTAAAAGATTATAAAAAGGTGGAAATACTTTCGGGATTAGATAGCACACAATTTATTTACAAGCCACTTTAATGAACTTCAAACTTATCATAGATATTTCTATTAACTTACTGCGTGCCCGATTAAAACAATCGGTTATTGCAGGTGTTGGTGTTACTTTCGGGATAATGATGTTTATTGCTTTAGTGAGTTTTATGAATGGACTAAATCAATTATTAGATGGTTTAATTTTAAATCGTACTCCACATGTTAGACTTTATAACGAAGTAAAGCCAAGCGAAAATCAACCCATTAATGCTTCTAAAAAATATGGGCAAACACAAAACTTTATTTACTCAGTAAAACCCAAAGATAGCGGCAAAGAAATTTACGATAGCAAAGCAATTATGAAAACGCTTTTAGCTGACGAACGGGTAATTGGAATTGCCCCAAAAATTAATACTCAAGTTTTCTTTAATGCTGGCAACATCGAATTAGCAGGAGTAATTAATGGAGTTGATATTACTGCCGAAGAAAAACTGTTTCTGTTTAGCGATTATGTAATTGAAGGTGATAGTAAAGACCTTGCAACCGTTAGTAATAGTATATTTTTAGGCAAAGGTTTAGCCGATAAAATGCTTGTAAACATTGGCGATGTAATTAATGTAACAACAGCACAAGGCGATGTGATTCCACTTAAAGTAATGGGAATGTTTCAGTTTGGACTTGCTGATTTAGATAACACGCAAGCATACACCTCGCTTGCTACTGCTCAAAAAATATTTGATAAACCTGCTGCCTATATTACAGATATTCAAATAAAATTAAAGGATATAACTACTGCACCTCAAATAGCAATAGAATATGCCAAATTATTTAATGTAGATGCTATTGATATACAAACTGCCAATGCCCAATTTGAAACTGGAAGCAGTGTACGAACTATCATCTCTTATGCAGTTGGAGTTACATTGCTTATTGTAGCTGGATTTGGTATTTACAATATATTAAACATGATGATTTATGAAAAAATGGATTCAATTGCCATACTTAAAGCAACAGGCTTTTCGGGGCAAGATGTGAAATGGGTATTTATTTTTATTTCCGTTTTTATTGGTATTGCAGGTGGTTTACTAGGACTCTTGTGCGGATATATACTATCTGTTGTAATTGATAACATACCATTTGAAACAGCTTCTTTACCAACTATAAAAACATATCCTATTTATTATAAAGCTACTTATTATATAATTGGAATTTGCTTTGCATTGGTAACAACCTATATTGCAGGTTTGTTCCCGGCAAAAAAAGCTAGTAAGATTGATCCTGTAGATATTATTAGAGGAAAATAACATGTCGAACAAAGTAATAGAAACCATAGGTGTTAGCAAAGAGTTTTCCGACCCAGTAACGGTGAAGATACTAAAGGATGTTAGCTTTCATGTTGACCATGGAGAGTTTGTTTCTATTATGGGAAAATCGGGTTGTGGTAAATCTACCCTACTCTATATCCTTTCTACTATGGATACTGATTATGAAGGCAAATTATTTTTAAACGATGAATTGCTTAGCGGTAAAAACGATGCGCAATTAGCAAAGGTTAGAAACGAAAAAATTGGTTTCGTATTTCAGTTTCATTATTTGTTGCAAGAGTTTTCTGTTGTGAAAAATGTAATGATTCCAGGATTAAAGCTGGGCAAGTATAGCACACAGGAAATTGAGCATCGTGCTATGGAACGTTTAAAAATGCTGGGCATGCAAGACCATGCACTCAAAAAACCAAACCAATTAAGTGGAGGACAAAAACAACGCGTTGCCATTGCTCGTGCGTTAATTAACGACCCGCTAATTATTATGGGTGATGAGCCAACTGGTAATTTAGATAAATTAAACAGTGATTTGGTTTTTGATATTTTTAGTGAACTCACAAAAGAAAAAAAACAAACTATTTTAGTTGTTACGCACGACCCTGAGTTTGCCGACAAAACAGATCGAATAATTACCATGGCTGACGGTAAAATTGTTTAATGGAATTTATAGAAATATACACCGATGGTTCCTGCCACACCCAGCAATGTATTGGCGCTTGGGCAAGTGTACTATTGTATAAAGAAGGTAAAATAACATTAAGTGGAAGTGAATCAGATACTACTCACAACCGCATGGAAATATTGGCGGTTACTAATTCCATCAAACATGTTATAGAACATTTTCCCCAGATAAACGAAATTAAAATAATATCCGATAGCCAATATGTAATTGGTTTAATTGATAGAGAAAAGAAATTCATTGCTGGCAATTACAAAACTAAGGCAGGCATTGATATAAGAAATGTTGATTTGGTGAAGGAATTACTCACTTTATTAAAAACAATAAAAGTTGAATTTACAAAAATTAAAGCCCACCAAAAACCAAGTGAAGCAACTAAATACAATATTGAAGTTGATAAATTATGCAGGGAGATTGTGCGGAAATTGGTGAAGGAGTGATGATGGTATTGAGTTAATTTTTCATATTTGTTAATCGAGTCAAAAGTTCCTTAACTTTAGGTAAAGAGCTAGCTCCAAAACCATGCAGTTTTAGTAATTCATTTTCAGAATAGCTTGCTAGTTGTTTTAAGGTTTTAATTCCTGCATTTGCTAATGCTCTCCTTGCTGGCGCACCAAGCGAACTAAAAACATCCTCTTTCTTTAGCTTTTCGCAAGTAGGACATACTGGGCAATCACTACTTTTATAAAATGTATGTCCGTTTTTGCAGAGTTTTTTTGTTTTCATATTAATTACTCACCACAACTTTCCTTGTAATCACCTTTTGCCCCGCTTTAATATTTAAGATATAAGTGCCTGCTGCTAAATTAAGCTCGGTTAAATTTAGTTCATACTTATTTAATCCTTTATGTAAATCTTTTATTTCAAGCAACAATTGCTTTCCTGTTATGTCGCAAAATGTAATTGCTGCTTTTTCGTTTTCATCTGATATTAAAGTAATGTTTAAATTTTCTTTTGCAGGATTTGGGAAGAAACTAAATGCTTGTTGTGTTGCTATGTCTTTTAATCCAACACCCGTTAAATATATTACACCATCGCTTACAATGCTATCACTAACAAGTCCGGCAGCATTTTGGGCTTTTACCATAAAGTAGTAATGTGTGCCACCTACTAATGTTAAACCTGTTTGGGTTGCATTTAATGCGGTTGAATTGCTTGTCCAAGCAGTAATGTTTTGTGCTCCAGGAGTTGTGCCAATTGCATACCAGTAGTTTGAAACACCTGAGTTGGTGTCTCGCGCTGCTGTGTAGTTAGATGTCAATTGTGTTCCAACATACGTTGTATCAATATCCGCACTTGCGCCATCCGATAAACTTGTTGATACAATTGGTTTTGTCCAATCCACATTTAAATCCTGAGAAGCAATGGTAGAAAGATTATTTGCCCCGTCTTTAATAATTGATTTAATACGTGCTGCTGGTGTTGTTGGACTTGTATTTTCAAAACGTATGTCATTTGTGCTAGCCGAACCAACTGTTACATTAACGCTTGCTGCCCTGCTACGATATACTTTTAAATTATTTACGGTGTACACACAATTTCCACCTCTAAACGAAATGTATTTACCTACAGTGTGCGGATTAGCATCATTCCAAGTTGAAACCAAGGTGTTGTTAATCCATATTTGTACATCATCACTTATTCTATCAAAACTTACCGTGTAATCATAAAATGTATTGGTAGCAAAAGTGTAAGGCGAAGAATTAACTAATGAAAAAATATCGTTTGTTACTTTATAAATTTCAACAACCGAATCATCTAACCTAAACCAAGCAAAGTAAGAGTTGTAACGATTAGTTGTAGAAGCACTATCGCAAAAGAAATGGAAACCCGCTCTTCTGTTAGTTCCTGCCCCGCTCATTTTTGCTTGCCAATTGTATAAATAACGATTGCTTAATGTTTGTGTACAAGCCGCTGCTATATTGGTGTTACCTAATGCTTCATCGTTTTGTTCTAAATAACCTCCATTAATTGCCCAGGTTCCTGTGTAACTTGTCCAATCGCTATGAATAGCATTATCAAAATTATCGCTAAAAAAACCACGTACTTTATTTGCTCTCCACTCTGTTCCATTAAACTCTAATACTTGATAAAAACTTTTCTCTACACCTGTTCCACTTGCATTATCGGTATCAGTAAAATTGGTAGTAAAGTTTTGAGTTATCCAACCTGTTGGTGCGCTTAAGGTTGTTGTAGGTGCAACATTATCTATTATACAATTATAAATTGCTGTAAAACCTGAATTAGTTGTAAGGTTATCTGATTTAAAACGAAGTGTTAATGCCCCGTTTGTAGAAGTTACGGTTCCTGGACTATTTGTTGAAGTGTAGGCGCCAATTAATGGTGAAGAAATACTTGTTCCATTATAAATCCAAAGAGAGTCGTAATTGGTTTCCAAATCAAATTGAGTAAATGTCATACTTACATTTGAAGAACCTGTTGGTTGTATGGTGTAAGTATATCTTTCTTTATCATAATGATTTCTGTTTGGTCCGCCCATATCATAAATAGTATCTGTGCAAGGTGCAACTGCGCAATCAGTAAACTTGGCTTCGATAGCATCCCAGTAATCAGAGTAACCATCATCATAACCTAAAGCCCAAATTCCAATTCCACCAATACCGCGCTGATTAACTAAATCAAATCTTTTTCGCATACTGTATGCATCATCAATCCAACACTGTCTCCAGTTTCCTGCACTTTGATAAACATAATATGGACTAAAGGAGTTTGCTTCCCAACGTTTATTTGCACCTGAATAAGTTGTTGGATTATTTCTTACATAAGCATAGGTACGAGATGAAGTAAAACCACCAGTAGTTGCTGATGGTGCTGTGTTGCCTGCTGTTTCCCACTCGCGACCATACCAAGGCAAACCTAAAAGTAATTTAGAGTTTGTTGCACCTTGCGATAAGTAATAAGTAATGCTTCTAGATAAAGTATAATTGTAAGTAGTTTGAAAATTATACAATGGCGCTTCTGGACCAGCAGTAGAACTTCCACTGTAGTAATAATCATAACCCATTATGGTATATAAATCCAAATAAGGATCTAAGTTGGGAATATCAAAAACGCCACTCCAATCAACAGCGTACAAACAAACACTTACTTCGTAATTTGCATTTGCTGCATGAACTTGCGTACATAAATCTTGCATAAAAGCTGTAAATGGTGCTTTACTTGAAGCTCCCATTCCTTCAAAATCAATGTTTACGCCTTTTGCATTTCTTGCATTTAATAGGTTAATGATATTGGTAATTAAGGTTTGTTTTGCGGATGCACTTCCAAAAAAAGTAGCATGACTTCCAAAAAGTGTAACACAAAAATGAACATCCGTTCCATTGTTAATTGCAGTGGTTACAGCATTACTTGTTGTCCAAGCGAAAGAGCCATTTGTATTAGCGCCTGTTGCAGGGTCAACATCGTAACTAAAATAGCACATATCACTTAATAAATTCCATTGGTAATTATTGTATGCAGTACCAACCCAATATGGATGCCAACCAAAAACACGCTTGTTTAAATTACAAACTGTCATGGGTTTTAATTCTGTTGATTTTTCAGCAACAGCTTTTTTATCATTTATGATATCCCATTCGGCATCTGTTTTTGTGCCAAGTGTTTTATAATATTCGCTTTGTTCTTTTAAAGTAGATTGTGAATTTGTTTGTGCGAATATGCTTGTGAAAGCTGCAAAAAGTGCGAAAAAGTAGATTTGTTTCATTGTACTATTTATGAATAGTAAATATAATGAAATTAAGTAATAGCAAAGGATTCTGCTGTAAGAATTAACTACTAAAAAGGTTTAGTAATACGGTTTAAACTCTAACCCCCAATACCAAAATATCATCCACTTGCTCATTTAAACCTTTCCAAGTTTCGTGTGATTCGGAAAGAATGTTTTTTTGTTCTTTAGCAGGTGATTGAGAAATATTAACTAACAAATCTTCGAATGGACGATACTTAAACTTTTTACCTAGTGGCCCGCCAAACTGATCGGCAAATCCATCAGTGAACTGGTAAATAATATCTCCTTTATTTAACTGAATAGTATGATTAGTAAACGGTTTAAAATCTTCTCCTAAAAATATTCCTATTGGATGTTTATCGGCTTTAATTTCTTTCAAAACACCTTCGTTTTGTTCGTTTTTAGAAACAATGTAAATTGAATTATTTGCCCCTGCATATTGTAATGTGGAATTTTTTAAATCATAACAGCAAAGTGAAATATCCATTCCGTCTTTTACGGTTGAATCAGTAAATGATTGTCTAAGCGATTCGGATAAATCAATATTAACTTGATTAAGTATATCACCCGGAATAGTTTTGCCATGCTCGTGTATAGCGTGCTTTAATAAATTAAAACCAACAATACTTATGAAAGCGCCTGGAACTCCATGCCCTGTGCAATCCACAGCTGCAATGTAAATTTTATCCCCAATATTATCTACCCAATAAAAATCTCCACTCACAATATCTTTTGGTTTGTAGTAGATAAAATTTTCAGGAATCAACGAATCAATATACGTTTGAGGTGGTAATATGGCTTCTTGAATTCGTTTTGCGTACTTAATACTATCCGTAATTTCTTTGTTCTTCTCCCCTATTATTGCATTTTGTTCTTCTAGTTTTTTGCTTGATAAAGATTTAATACGGTAACGATTAAACAAAATTAAAACTAAGGCAACAAGTAAAATGGACCCAACAATAAATGAATTTCTCAATAAGGTCTGTCTTTCTAATTCATTCTCGTGTAAAATTTGATTTTTATTTAAGAGTTCTATTTCTTTTGATTTTTTGTCGGCCTCATACTTAGTTTGCATTTCTGCCAACTGTTCGGTTTTTGATTCATCCCAAATACTATCTTTAATTCGTGTATGCAATTTATGATAATACAAACCTTTTTTATAATCCCCTGCTCTTTCATAAGTGTTAGACAAACCATCGTAACAAGCTTTTAATGATTCTTTATCATCGGTTTTAAGCGCGTAAACCAAAGCGTTTTCATAATTACTAATGGCAGATTCTGTTTTACGTAAACGCTCATGTATTCCACCAATGTTGATGTAGCTATGTGCAATTCCTCTTTCATCACCTATTTTCAATTGTATTTCTAAAGCTTTGTAATGATAATCAACCGCTTGAGACAGTAATTCATTATCAGGATTAAGAATAGATTTTTCGAAAGCAACGTTGCCCAAATTATTATAGGTTGCCGATAAACCAACCAAATTATTAATATTATCAGGTGTTTTTTTTGCAAATTCTTCCTGAATGACTCTCGCTTTATTATGAAATTCGGCACACACATTATAAAGCGAATCAGAATTTTTTTGATTCGCTTGTTTAAAATAAACATTACCAACATTGCCATAGCTAGATGCTAAGCCAAGTTTATCACCTAATTTTATTTTTAAAGCAATCGATTTATTATGATATTTTAAAGCCTCTGGAAAATTATTTTCTTCGTAATAAATTAGACCAACATTGTTTAAACTCTTAACAAGGTTTATCGAATCACCCATTTCTTCGCGGATACCAAGGGCAATTAAACTATAGTTTAAGGCAACTGGATAATTTGCTTTTAAATAATAAAATGTGCCTAGATTATGACAAAGGCGGGCTTCCCCTTTTTTATCTTTTGTTTTTTCAGCAAGTTTTATTCCTTTAATTGCAAATACTTCGGCTTCATCAGGAGAACTTTCGCGCAAAGCATTGAATAATTGTCCGTAAATTTTTATTTTAGAGCTATCTGCTTTTGTGGTATTGAGTAATTGTTTTAAACTATCAGAATTTACCTGAGCATCAAGCTTGGTAAATGATATTAAAACGAGTAAAAATAATATGTAACAATTTGTTCTCAATCCTAACAAATATACACTTTTTTGTGCAATAAAAAACCCTCTCAAAGACGCGCTATGAGAGGGTTTCGTTTAATATAACTATATTTTATTAATCTACTTTTATTAATTCGATATCGAATACTAATGTAGCATTTGGAGGGATAACCCCTGGATATCCTCTTTCACCATAAGCTAAATTACCAGGGATAATAAATTTACATTTACCACCCTCTTTCATTAATTGTAAACCTTCTGTCCACCCTTTAATAACTTGGTTTAAACCAAATGATGTAGGTTTACCACGATCAACAGAGCTATCAAACTTTTTACCGTCTAATAAAGTTCCTGTATAATGACATGTAACATTACTTGAAGCACTAGGAGATTTACCTGTTCCTTCTTTTTCAATAATATAACGTAAGCCAGATGCAGTTAATGTTGCCGCACCAAACTTTTCATCAAGCATTTTAGCCATTGCTTCTTTTTCAGCCCTAGCTTTTTCTTTTGCACGATTTTCTACATTTCCTTTTTCGAATTCAAAAACAGCAGGCGCATCAAAAGCTTCTGCTTCTTTACCTTTTCTTAAAACAGTAATTTTTTTAATTAAATCATTTTGAGCAATCTTATCAACCACATCTTGCCCTTCAATTACTTCTCCAAAAACAGTATGCTTCCCATCTAACCAATCAGTTTTCACATGGGTAATAAAAAATTGAGATCCATTTGTTCCTGGTCCAGCATTAGCCATACTTAAAATTCCAGGACCACTATGTGTTAATGTAGAATCAAATTCATCAGCAAATTTGTAACCTGCATCACCTGTACCTGTTCCTAATGGACAACCTGCTTGCACCATGAAATTAGGAATTACACGGTGAAACTTTAATCCATCATAGTAAGGTACTCCCTCTGCTTTAACTTTATTTTTTATCTTACCTTCAGCTAAGCCAATAAAGTTTGCTACAGTAAGTGGTGTTTTTTTAAATTCTAATTCAGCATAAATATCTCCTTTACTTGTTTCAATTTTGATATACATTCCGTCAGCTTGATTGCTTAAAAATAAGTTTTCCATTTCTTTGTTCTTTTTTTGTTAGATATTACTAATTAAAAAAAGCCTCCAGTGTGGAGACTTTTATGTTTTTATTAAAAGCTGATTAGCTCTACATCAAATACCAATGTACTATTTGGTGGAATTAGACCACCTCCAACATTTTGAGAACCATACCCGAGGTTTGGTGGAATAATTAATTTAATCTTTCCTCCCTTTTTCATAAGTTGTATGCCTTCTGTCCAACCAGGAATTACGCGATTTAATGGGAATGTAATAGGTTGTCCTTTATCCAACGAACTATCGAATTTTTTTCCATCTAATAAAGTTCCAGTATAGTGAACTGTAACTGAGCTACTAGCTGTTGGGTTAGCTCCTTCCCCTTCTTTTTCTGTAATATATGCTAAACCACTTGCTGTTACTTTAGCTGTTGGGAATTTTTCCGCAAGCATTTTAGCAAACGCTGCTTTTTCTGCATTTTGCTTTTCTTGTATTTTCTTTACAAGTTCTGCTTGTGCTGTTTCAAAAGTTTTTGCTGCATTAAATGTCTCAGCTTCTTTACCTTTTCGTAAAATTGTGATACTTGTTATAGTTTGATCTTGAAGAGGTAAATCACTACCATTTCGTGGACTGTTTATTATAGAATCCACAACTTCAATTCCTTTTACCACATTACCAAATATTGTATAGCTTGGAGGTAATGGATAATCTTTGTGTATAATAAAGAATTGGCTACCATTCGTATTTGGTCCACGATTAGCCATTGCTAATGTTCCGCGAACATATCCTTTTTTTGCTAATTCCGATTCTTTATCCATTTCATCTGCAAATGCATAACCCGGATCTCCACTTCCATTTCCTAGAGGGCAACCACCTTGAATCATAAATCCTGGAATAATACGATGAAACTTAACTCCATTATAATAAGGTACACCTTCCGCTTTTGCAGTGTTTTTTATTGTTCCTTCTGCAAGTCCAACAAAGTTAGAAACTGTCATAGGCATTTTTTTATACTCAAGTAAAGTGTATATAAGACCTCGATTGGTTTCAAACTTCGCGTAAATACCTTCTGCTTGTTTAGCTAGGAATTCTTTATCCTCTTTTGAGAGTTTAACTTTTTCTTTCTTTTCTTTTTTTTGTGCAAATGCAGAACCTGAAATTGCAACTAAAGCCGTTAATAATATAATTACCTTTTTCATGATATTATTTTTTTTAAATTACTTAGCAGATTTTATGCCAATCAATTCCATTTCAAAAACTAATGGTGTAAATGGTGCAATACTACCATAACCATAAGGACCATAACCAATATTTGATGGACAGATGATTAGTGCTTTTGTTCCAACATTCATTTTCATTAATGTTTCGTCCCAAGCAGCAATAACAACTTGTTTACCAGCAGGGAAAGTAAATGGCTCTGGATTTCCTTCCGAACTATCGAATACAGTTCCATCAGTAAACATTCCTTTATATGCAACAGTAACTGAATCACCTGGTTGTACTAAGGCACCTTTACCTTTTTTCTTTTCGATATAAATTAAACCACTTTGAGTTGGTTTAGCTGTAATTTTATTTGCAGAAATATAAGATGAAAGCAAGCTATCTTCCATTGCTTGGTATTTTTTCATCATTTCTTGTTGCTGAGCTTTTTGCTCGCTTTGTAATTTCTCAACTTTTTCTTTTGAGTAAACGCTATCAATACGAATGCTGTATTTTAAGTATGATGCTGAATCTAAAAATGGAGGAATTGGTTGTTTATAACCTTTACCCCACATATCGCTAACTTTTAAGCAAAAAGTACTACTATCTCCAACATGCATCATTTTTAAAGCGTCAAACATATCTCCAGGATACATCGGTTTGCCAATTTGAACTGCATAAGGTCCTTGAGATTTGTCCATTTTACGTGAATCAAACAATAAAGAATCTCCTTCTGTGTACATCACTTGAGAAATGAAAAGAACATCACCTTCTTTAATAACTGAAGCTTGGTCCCCTTCTTTATGATTTTGGTAATAAATACCTGTTTCTGTTTTTTCGAAATCTGGAAATCTCGAATCTCCACTACATGAAGCTAAAAAAGCCGCACTGATACCTGCAACTGCAATCGTTAGTTTATTCATTGTTTGTTTTTTATTTAACATCTATAATTTCTACTTCGTAAACTAGCGGACAAAATGGTGGAATTGTGCCATCACTACTGCCCTGCTCGCCAAAAGCAAGTTGCGAAGGTAATATAAATTTTGCTATTTCACCCTTACGCATAACTCTAATAGCCATTTGCATTCCAGCTAACAATTGTCCCTGCGAACCATAAGTAAAATCAATAGGTTTAGCAAATCCAGCCTTATCAAATAGCTCATTATCGAGGTAATATCCAGTGTATCTAATCGATACTAATTTTCCAGGCATAACGATGGAATCCTTAGTGTTTTTAATACTTTTGAAGAAAATATGCTCTGGAATAGTATCGAAATCTCCAAAATTTGTTTTAGCATAATTTAGCACTTTTTCTGTTTCGTTCTGGTGATTATCCTTCATTTCAAGGATTTTACTTTGTGCATAAAGTTCCTTTTCCTGCGCATCCATAATAGAAACCAAACGAAGTTCTACTTTAACTATTGAATCTCCTTTACAAAAATAAGGAACTTCATTTCCGAAAATCTCTTTAAAAAAAGCAGAGGTTTCTACCTTAAATTGCATGCTATCACCTTCAATCATTTTAGTGAAGTAAGACAAGAACTTAGCTGTCTTATCATCCTTAAATTCAAGGAAATAACCTTGCCAAGATTGGTGAGTGGAATGATAAAAAAGTGAGTCGTTTTCGGTTTTGTACTTTACATTTAAAAGAAGCCAATCACCTTTTTTGGGATGCTTCTCCCCTTCCCCAAGTGCGCACATTTTATAGTGTAAACCTGTTTCGGAAACAGAATAACCATCAATTAGTTCAGGTTCATTTGAACATGCCATAATAACAATGGTAATTACTGCAATAAGCCAATAATTTACTAATCTTATTTGTGACATAAAATGGAGAACAGTTTAAGCGAATTTATATGCATTGGTCTTGAAAAAAAACTAAATTTGTTGCACCTGCAAAGCTTCAAAAATAACAATAAAGCAAGCAGAATGTTTAACTTAGGATAACTTGTTTAAAAATAAGTATGCAAAAATTATTTACAGAATTTTCACCCATTGATGCCGATACCTGGAAGAAGAAGATTGAATCTGATTTAAAAGGTACCAGTTTCGATAGTTTAATAAAACACAATAGAAATGGCATAGAAATTAAACCATTTTACTCCAAAGCTGATATTTCGGGGATTGAATCTACTTCGTCAACTTTATCGTCTTGGGATATTTGTACCAGTATTGCAGTTAAAAATGAAGTTGAAGCAAATAAATTGGCTTTGGAAGATTTACAAAATGGAGCTTCAGCTTTAAAGTTTGTAATTGATTCTAAAATTGATGTAAGCAAACTATTAAAAGAAATTTCAATTCAACACATCTACTTACAATTTGAAGTAAACAATCAAATTGATGAGTTTTTATTTGAACTGAATGCTTATTTAATTGCTCAAAAACTCAGTTGGGCTGATTTAAATGTATCTATTTTTAATGATGACTTGAGTTATTTGGTTCAACACAATGCATTTAAAATGGGTGAAGCAGCATTTAAAAACAATATTTTGAATGTATTAAAAGCAAGTGGAAACAAAGCATTGAGTGTTGATGCTACCATTTATAATAATGCTGGAGCAAATAGCGTTTCAGAATTAGCATCTACTCTTGCTCAAGTAAATGAATACTTAAACTTATTATCGGAGCAAAATAAATTAAGCGAAGTTACCCAGCTTACGATTAATGTATCTGCTGATACCAACTTCTTTGAGCAAATAGCAAAACTAAGAGCTTTACGTAGTTTGGTTAATTTACTTTTAGAGCAATACAGCGCAAACCTTAGCCTTCATATTCATTGTGAAACCAGTGATATTTATCGTTCAGCTTTTGATAGCTACTCCAATTTATTACGCGATAGTATTTCGGGAATGGCCGCTGTAATTGGGAATTGCGATAGTTTATCTATTCATCATTTTAATGATAAATCGGAAGACAGCAAATTAGCAACTCGCATGAGTCGCAACCAACAATTAATTTTTAAAGAAGAATCGTATTTAGATAAGGTGAATGATATTTCGAATGGTTCTTATTACATAGAAACGCTTACCAATGAATTAGCAACAAAAGCTTGGGAAGAATTTAAAGCAATTGAAAAAGCAGGTGGTTTTATCGCTTCTGTTTTAAATGGCAACATAAAAGCTAAAATTGAAGAGCAAGCTTTTAATTTGGTGAACGAATACAAAAGAAGGCAAACGTACCTTGATTGGTGTAAATAAATTTCCCAATGCAAACGATAAGCCCGAAAAGCTTGCAGACACTACAAAAACAAAGGATTAAATAAACTTAGTTTAACAGCAGCATTAGTATAATGAGAAAAGATTTTAGTAATATATCATATAAGCCAATAAGCAAAGTTGCTGCAAAGCAAGCTGCTAAAGAAAACTGGCATACAGCAGAAGGAATTGATATTAAAGATAATTACACTGCTGCAGATAGTAAAGATATAGAACACGTTAATTTTGGTGCCGGAGTTGCCCCGTTTTTGCGTGGACCATACAGCAGCATGTATGTTCAAAGTCCTTGGACAATTAGGCAATATGCAGGTTTTAGTACTGCCGAAGAAAGTAATGCTTTTTACAGAAGAAATTTAGCAGCGGGGCAAAAAGGTTTGTCAGTTGCATTTGACCTAGCTACACATCGCGGTTACGATAGCGACCATGAGCGCGTGGTGGGTGATGTTGGTAAAGCAGGTGTTGCCATCGATTCTATTTTAGATATGAAAGTATTGTTTGACCAAATTCCTTTGGATCAAATGAGTGTATCGATGACCATGAATGGTGCAGTATTACCAATACTTTCCTTTTACATTGTTGCTGCCGAAGAGCAAGGTGTGAGTATGGATAAGTTGAGTGGTACCATACAAAACGATATTTTAAAAGAATTCATGGTGCGTAATACCTACATCTATCCACCAGATGGCTCGATGAAAATTATTGCTGATATTTTTGAATACACATCTAAAAACTTATCGAAGTTTAATTCCATTTCGATTAGCGGATATCACATGCAAGAAGCGGGTGCTACTGCTGATATTGAATTGGCTTATACTTTAGCTGATGGATTAGAATACATTCGTGCAGGAATAAAAGCAGGAATGGACATTGATAGCTTCGCTCCTCGCCTATCTTTCTTTTGGGCAATTGGTATGAACCATTTTATGGAGATTGCTAAAATGCGTGCTGCTCGTATGCTGTGGGCTAAATTGGTAAAACAGTTTAATCCTAAAAATGCAAAGTCGATGGCCTTGCGTACGCACTGCCAAACAAGTGGTTGGAGTTTAACCGAGCAAGATCCATTTAATAATGTTACACGTACTTGTATTGAAGCATTAGCTGCTGCAATGGGGCACACACAAAGTTTGCATACAAATGCATTGGATGAAGCCATTGCTTTACCAACAGATTTTAGTGCACGTATAGCTCGGAACACACAAATTATTTTACAACAAGAAACTGATATTTGTAATGTAGTTGATCCTTGGGGCGGCTCACATTATGTGGAAACACTTACATATGAAATTGCAGAAAAAGCTTGGGCCTTAATACAAGAGGTTGAAGAATTAGGTGGCACGGCAAAAGCCATTGAAACTGGAATTCCTAAAATGCGTATTGAAGAAGCCGCAGCCCGCAAGCAAGCACGTATTGATAGTGGTAAAGATGTGATTGTTGGTGTAAACAATTATAAAACGGATGAAAAATCGAATATCGAAATTTTAGACGTTGATAATGCAAAAGTACGTACGCAACAATTAGAGCGTTTAGCAAAATTAAAATCAGAGCGTAATGCAGCAAATGTTGAGAAAGCTTTAGATGCTTTAACAGAAGCAGCAAAAACGGGGCAAGGTAATTTATTAGAATTAAGTATTAATGCTGCAAGGGTTCGTGCATCATTAGGTGAGATTTCCTATGCTTTAGAAAAAGTGTATGGAAGGTATCAAGCAAAAATTCGTTCTGTATCAGGAGTGTATTCAAAAGAAATTTCGATGGATAAAGATTTTAAAGAAGCAAGAGAACTAGCAGATAAGTTTGCAGAAATGGAAGGACGTCGTCCACGTATTATGATTGCAAAAATGGGACAAGACGGGCACGACCGCGGAGCAAAAGTAATTGCCACCAGTTTTGCTGATTTAGGATTTGATGTAGACATTGGTCCTTTATTTCAAACACCTGCAGAAGCGGCTAAACAAGCCGTTGAGAATGATGTACATATTTTAGGTGTATCAAGTTTAGCAGCGGGGCATAAAACATTAGTGCCACAAGTAATTGCAGAACTAAAGAAATATGGTAGAGATGACATTATGGTTGTTGCAGGTGGCGTAATCCCTCAACAAGATTATGATTTCCTTTTTAATGCAGGAGTTTCTTTTGTATTTGGACCAGGAACTATTATTGCAAAATCAGCTAAGGATATTTTGGGGAAATTGATGAAATAATTCTTCTATAATTCCATGAAGGCTAAGCAATTCCTATTCCTTATTTTTATTTCCTTTCAAGTTTATTCTCAAAAACTTGATATACTTATTCATAAGGCTGATAGTGCATTAAACAAAGGTAATGTGACCATTGCACTTCAATTGTATTCGAAGGCCATTAAAATTGACACAAATAATGCATACTTGTATATTAGAAAAGGTATGTACTTTAAATTTTTAAATGAAAATAAAAGCGCCTTGACTGATTTAACCAAAGGATTAAATAAATGTGAATTACAAGAGAATAGAATAATTGCTTTAAGGGAGAGAGGAAAAGTATACAGAAATAGTGATTTATTTTATAATGCATTCGAAGACTACATGCAGTTAGCATTATTGAGTCCAAATGATAAATTAAATTATGAATTGATGGATGAAATAATTGATAAAAGCATCAATTATGATTCTTGTAGATTATACATAACTAATATATTGAATAAAAATGATGACTTAAAAAACAAATCCTTTTTCTATTTCTACAGAAGTATTTTTAATGCACGATTGGAATATTCGTCAGCAGTAATTTCTGATTTACAAAATTTGAAGTTAGAATATAATAAGTTTAGTAAAAATGATACTACGCTTGAATATTCATATGGTTATAACTACAGATTAGCTTATAGATACTACATTATTGACTCATTGGAATTAGCTTATAAATACGTGAATAATAGTTTAAAATTGATCCCAACAAACCAAGATATTATCATTCTTAAATTGGATGTTTTAGTAGCTAAGAAAGATTTTCTTCAATTAGAAGAATACTTGAATTATATTAAAAGCACATTCGATGTTTCGGATATTGATTACTATTGGGGTCAATTATATATTCATAAAAAAAAGTACAAAGAAGCAGTAAAAGCCTTTAAAACTAATGTTTCTAAAGTTGGTGAGTACGCCTATATTTACAATAGAATTGGGTATTGTTATAGTCAATTAAAACAATTTCCTGAAGCATTAAAATATTATACTACTTCACTAAAATTGGACAGTCTAAATCCTACATATAACAGTATTGCTTGGAATTATTTTTTGCAAAAAAAATATAAAGAGGGTATTCCTTACACAAATAAATGTTTGAGAATAGACTCTACAAATGCTAATTATTTTGACACAAAAGCATGCCTACTTTTTGGGCTTGATAATTTTAAAGAGAGTATAATTTATTTTAATAAGGCAATTTTACTAAAGCCTAGTTTAACTAATTCATATGTTTATAGAGCAAGAGCAAACATTAGGTTAAACAATAAGGGAGATGCATGTTCAGACATTGAAATGATTAAAATTATAACATTAAATATAAATTTTGATACAAAGGATGAAGATTTGAAATTATTTTCCGAAAAACATTGCAAGTAGATATCTTCAATTACTTAGTTTTTTTAGCCTATTTATTTCCAAAATAATCTCTTGTAGTAAATTCAATTCATTACTTCTGGTTATATTTTTTCAGCACGCTCTCAGCATTACTGTTATTCGGATTTAGTTCCAATGATTTTTTATACGCAGCTAACCCCTCTTTTTCTTTTCCAAGAGCCAATAAACATTCTCCATAACCATCAAAAACATTGGCAGATTTTGGATATAACTCCGTGTTCAACTTAAAAAAAGCAAGGGCATCTTGTAGTTTTTTTTCTTGCAATAACTGATATGCCAAATCATTAATTGCAGTTTCCGAAATATTATAGCCTGGTTCAGCTTTTTTCGATTCTAATAAACAAAGCTTAGTAACTTCCTTCGCAGTTTTTTGAGGAAAAATATCGGACAATGGTTTTTTGTCGCCCCACTTTACATAAGTTATGTAATATGCAGCTAATTCACTTTCGGGATAGTTCTTTAAGTTAAGGTTGGCAAAGGCTAGCGCCTTATCTTTCATCCCTTTGCTTAAGAGTCTTTCAATAATTTCTATAATATTAGCTTCTGGAGCTAAAAATTGTAAACCCATATTTGCTGAAATTACATCCTGTTTTTTAGTTATGATTTCAATTGCAGTGTTTACTGATGTTGTATTATCATAAATTTTATTTATTTCCTCGTTATAGTACCAAGAAAAAATAGATTTTAAACCATCATACGCTCCCTCAAAAGTTACCTCGCCATGTGTTAAATCAGGATAGTATTTCCAGCTAAAATTCAAGCCCTTGTTTTTATTACTTGTTATTTCATTCGAAAAACGCATAATGCATCTCATATGTCTCGACCATCCTGTTGTGTCTTTTTGAATAGCAGCAGTATCCATTGATTTAGGCATTGTTTGCGCCATAGCTAGGTAAAGAGATTTATTATTGAATGTTTTACTTTTCATTAATTCATGTGTTTTATTTGACCAAATAAATAGGTCGTGCCCTAGGCTGGGATCTAATGCTATAAATGAATTAAAAACTTGAGGCTGATATACTAAGGTATTTGCAGCGCGTAAACCACCTAATGAATGTCCTAACAAAGTTCTGTATTGCTGTGTTGGATATTTTTTATCAATATAAGGTATTAATTCTTTTTCCATAAAGCTTGTAAAATCATCAATACTATCTTGTTTGTCTTTTGATGTAATAGGCATCAAATCTTTGAAACGATTTTTACTTATAATCCCAACAACAATCATTTTTGGGCATCTTTCGCTACCGTAATAATCACTTAAATGGTCTATCATCCCTACTGTTTTTGTAAAAAGTATACCACCATCTAAAAGATAAAGTACAGGATATTTGTCCGTTTTAACATAAGGGTTTTCATTTTGTGGAACATAAACAATTATTTCTCTGTTTTCTTTTAGAAAGGTAGAATACAAACTGTCTTTTTTGCCAATGCATAAATCTCCGTTTGTTTGACCAACTAAAGTTGATGAGAAAATTAGAAGTAGGAAAATTAGTTGTTTCATTTTTAGTTCTAACAATAACTGTTTATATCGCTCTGGCGGCTTACGCTTTGTGGATTCCAGATAGCTATCTGGAGAAGACTCAAAGTTATTAAACCGACAAATGTTAAAACGAAGATAACGATTCTTAAGCGATGGCAAAACTATAAGCTAATTTAGCAGACACAATTGAATTTATCTTTCTAATTTTCCTAACCCCATTTAGTCCTCTTCTCCCTTATCTGATTCCAAAATAGACAGAGTATCTTTTTTAAGAATGTGTGTTCATTTACATTTGATTGATAAAATTAAAAAACGTTTAAGAACACATTATGAATTCAAAACAACACAAAGTCCGATTAATCTATCACATCCTAGTAATGCCTTTAATTTATAGCCTTATTATTCCAGTTTTTATATTGGATTTTTGGGTAGAAATTTATCATCGCATTTGTTTTGTTGCATATGATATTCCTTACGTAAAAAGAAGTAAATACATAAAGATTGACAGGCATAAACTTTCGTACTTACAGTTTTATGAAAAACTAAATTGTGTGTATTGCGGTTATGCAAATGGTGTTTTACATTACACGTCTGTGATTGCAGGCGAAACCGAAAAATACTGGTGTGGAATTAAGCATAAAAGCGATGCCGAATTTGTTTCGCCTCCACATCACGATGAGTTTATAGATTATGGTGATGAAGAAGCTTACCGAAGAATAGTAAACAATTAATAATCCTCTTTATAATTGCTTACCTTTGCAAAAAACATTCTATGACTATTGCAATGGCATTCTTTCTTAACGAACACAAAATGTGCATGAGTTTGGAATATCCTGAAACAGGCATGGATTATGTTTTTAAGTTGTTACCAAAGGAATGGGAATTTTTAGGTACAATTTGGGATGATCAATCGGATGAATGGAAAGAAGCAATAACTTATTACGCGGGCTGTGTAAGAGTAAAAGAAAGCTACCCAATAATTGCTAAAGCTCTAAAAGAGGATAATAAAGACATTGAAAAGCAAATACTACTTGCCTTACATAAAAGTTTAAAGGAAGAATTTCTTACCGAGAAAAATTAGAGAAATCCTTAAGCGATGCAGAAATACAATTTGTTTTAGGCTTAATTGAAGATATACTTATTACTCCAAAGCGCCATACCGAAATGAGAGAATTAAAAGCAATGTTAGAGATGTTTGGTAAAAGTAAACTGAATTAATCCCCTACTCTCTTTTTAACCAACCTGTAATACTCATACGCTGTTTGTTCGATACAAGTACTTCGTGTTCTAATTCACTGCTCTTAAAAAACACTGTTTTACCTTGAGTTGGGTTTATTGTTTGATCACCTTTTTCGGGGTGTATTAAGAGTTGACCTCCATCCTCTTCTTTCCAATCTTTGTTTAAATAGGAAATCATGGAGAATTGTCGGCTTGAGTTGCTTTTAAATTGGTCGAGATGCTTTTTATAAAAACTGCCCCGCTCATACATCGAATAATGAAATTCATAATCGGTAATACCTGTATAGCAACTATGATTAAGGTACTTTACGAAATCGTCCATTTGTGAAAAGAATTCATTTTCGTATTTGTCTTCATGTTTTTTATCTAACCAATAAATTTCATCGCTTCTTGTTTTCTTGTCTTGTGATATTACCGAATCATTGCCTGTTCCTGCCGAATGAAATAAGCCCTTACCATGAATAGTAAGCAGGTTGTTTTGTAAATTGGTAGCTAAGGCTTCATTAATAAAATCAGAAGATATACCAACCTCATTATCTAAATAGCCACTAATAAGTGTTTCAAAGGAATCGTCCATATTTTAGGCTTGGCCTGAAAGTACAGACGAGCTACAAGGTAGTTTAATTAAATTAGAACAGCCTAAACAATTATTTGTATTTTTACCTATATCTAAATTAAATAAGGATTTGCCCCGTTTTAAGAAACATATAATTAGTGTTTTTGTTTTTCTGTTATGTTTTGTTAGCATATCGCGTGCCCAAAATATTGATTCCTTAAAACAAGCTTTAAGCTCGGCAAAGCACGATACAATTAAAATTTCTATCTTATTAGAATTAGTAGAAAGCATTAGCGACGATAATGTTTGGCCCATTTATAATGACCAATTAATAAAACTTTCAGAGAAATTAGTATTGGATGGAAACAGTAAAGTTAAGCTTATTGGAAAACGTGGTTTAGCGGATGGTAATAATAATCTTGGATTTATTTATAATAATCAAGGTGATATTCCAAAAGCATTAGAGTATTTTAGCAAGAGTTTAAAACTTCAAGAAGAATTAAAAGATAAACAAGGAATAGCCGAAGCACTCGGCAATATTGGAGTTATCTATTACTTTCAAAATGAAAAAGAAAAAGCACTCGATTATTATACCAAAGCCTTAAAGCTACGCGAAGAACTTGGAATAAAAGAAGACATTGCAAATTCCCTTAATAATATTGGTAACCTATATTACATGATGGGTAAAATGAAAGAAGCGCTTGATTATTCAACCCGCAGTTTAAAATTGCAAGAAGAGATTGGCGATAACCAAGGTATTTCATATTCACTAAATAATTTAGGCGCTATTTATTTTAACAAAGGAGATATACAACAAGCTTTATATTATTATGCAAAAAGCCTAGCCATGCGTAAAGAAATGGGAGATAAACAAGGTTTAGCATCCTCTTTACATAATTTAGGTGTGGTGCATTTAAAAATTTATACTGATTCTCCGAAAACAAAAATGCAGGAGCTAAAATTAGCACTTGCGTACACGGATAGTTCTTTAACTCTTGCAAAAGAATTAGGTTTTCCTGATAACATTAGGAATGCTGAGCGCTTGTATTCAAGAGTAGATTCGGCTCAAGGTAATTTTTCGAGCGCATTTGAACATTATAAACAATATATTTTGTATCGCGATAGTATTAGCAACGAGGCAAATCACCAAGAAAGTTTAAAAAGCCAAATGAAATATGTTTTTGAAAAGAAAGAAGCCATATTACTTGAACAGCATGACAAGGAACAAGCTATTAGTAAAGAAAAACAAAGGGTACAAACCATTGTAATATGGTCGGTTGCAGGTGGTTTATTGCTTTTACTAATATTCTCAGTTTTCATTTTTAAAAGTCTGCAAGAAAACAAAAAGGCAAATAAAATAATTACCAGTCAAAAAGAATTAGTAGAAACTAAGAATCATATAATTGAAGAAAAACAAAAAGAAATTGTGGATTCGATAAATTATGCAAAGCGGATTCAATATTCTTTATTGGCTCATGCAGATTTTATTACAGAAAATATTCCTCAGCACTTTGTTTACTTTAATCCTAAGGATATTGTAAGTGGAGATTTTTACTGGGCGACTAAACAAGGTTCTAAATTTTATCTAGCCATTTGTGATAGTACGGGGCACGGTGTTCCAGGTGCATTTATGAGTTTATTAAACATTGGTTTTTTAAGCGAGGCAATTAACGAAAAGGGAATTGTAGAACCCAATGAAGTTTTTAATAATGTGCGTCAACGTTTAATTACCACAATAAGCAATGAAGGACAAAAGGATGGATTTGATGGTATATTACTTTGTGTTGATACAGAAACGAAACAATTAACTTACGCTGCTGCAAATAACCGTCCTGTAATTATAGAAGATGGAAATATAATGCAACTTGCAGCAGATAGAATGCCAGTAGGCATGGGCGAACGAAAAGAAAATTTTAGTTTACATACCATTGATTTAAAACCAGAAGATACTTTGTATTTATATACAGATGGTTTTGCCGATCAGTTTGGTGGAACAAAAGGAAAAAAATTCATGTACAAACAATTGAATCAATTACTAGCTGATATTAGTACCGAAATAATTGAAGAGCAGCAAATTATTTTAAGAGATTCTTTCGAAAAGTGGCGTGGTGATTTGGAGCAAGTTGATGATGTGTTGGTGATAGGGATTAAAATGACTTAAGATTGCTCATTCGCATTTCTTTCCTTTTCGTATTGCTCGTTAATGTAATTCATTTTATACGACCACACCTCTTTTATATTAAAAGCTTTACGCTTTAATTCTTCTGTGTTAGGCCCTTCAAAATGTTCATCCATATTAGCTAAAAACAAATCCATCCAAGTATTAAAGTGAGTTGGACTTAATGTTTCCATAGCATTTACCTTTACGTGTGGAAGAAATGGCGCACCTTTGTAACCGCCCGTTTGGAACAAAATATTTTCCCAAAAGCCATACATTTTTGGTAAATGTGTTTCCCAATTTACTTTTGCAACATCATCAAAAATTCTTCCCAACAATTCGTTAGCACGAATTTTATCATAGAATGTATCTACCAATAATTTAATATCAACCTGATTATTTTCTATATCCTTCTTCATGTCTTATAAATTATCATCTAAAAACCATTCGGAATAAGATGTTGGGGTTTCGTAAAGTTTAATGCTTTTGAGTATAAAGTTATGGTTTTCGAAGGCGCTAAGCAAACGATTTTTAAACTCAATTATTAAATTTTCACAAGAAGGTTGAAAAGGAAGATAAATCAATTTCTCGAAAGCAGCTTGTAAAGTGCTTAAACCAGCATGCGGACTTTTTTTGTTTAACACCAAAGCATGGTCAAATACATCTACCACATGTTCTTTTACAATTTCCTTAAAATCTTTAAAATCCACAACCATTCCATCTTTTGGGTCGCCACGTTTGCATATTGGCACACCAATTAAGGTAACGTGTAAATGATAAGTATGGCCATGAATGTTTTTGCATAAACCGTCATGACCATACAAGGCGTGCGCCATATCAAATGTAAAACTCTTGGTAACTCTAACTTTTTCCAATATTCAATTATAAAGTTCCTCTTCTCTCCTGCTCCGCTTCTATACTTTCAAATAAGGCTTTAAAATTTCCTTTTCCAAAAGATTTTGCTCCTTTACGTTGTATGATTTCGAAAAACAATGTTGGTCTGTCTTCAACAGGTTTAGTAAATATTTGAAGTAAGTAACCTTCTTCATCTCTATCCACCATTATACCTAATGATTTCAATTTCTCCATGTCTTCTTCAATAATTCCTACACGTTCTTTTACTGTATCGTAATATGAACCTGGTACGTGTAAAAATTCTACCCCACGTCTTCTCATTTCAGAAATCGTAAATACGATATCATCCGTTGCTACCGCAATGTGTTGGCAACCTGGACCTCTATAGAAATCTAAATACTCTTCAATTTGCGATTTCTTTTTACCATCCGCAGGCTCGTTAATTGGGAATTTAATTCTACCGTTTCCATTCGACATTACCTTACTCATTAAAGCAGTGTATTCAGTCGAAATATCTTTATCATCAAATGTTACAAGGTTTGCAAAGCCCATTACATCCCCATAAAACATAGCCCACTTGTTCATAGCACCTAACTCAACATTACCAACCATGTGATCGATGTATTTTAAACCTGTTGAACCTGGATGATATTCTGAAGTCCACTTTTCGAAACCCGGCATAAATAAACCTTTGTAGTTTTTACGCTCCATAAACATGTGAATGGTTTCGCCATAAGTATGAATACCAGCTCTAACAATTTCACCTTGCGCATCTTTTAATACTTCAGGCTCTAAATATGATTTTGCTCCACGCTTAGTTGTTTCCGCGTAAGCAGCACGTGCATCATCAACCCATAATGCAATAACTTTAACGCCATCGCCATGTTTACGAATGTGATGCGAAATTTCACTTTCTGGATCAAATGGTGTAGTCAGTACTAAACGGATTTTATCTTGAACTAATACATATGAGCACTTATCGCGTGAACCTGTTTCTAAACCTGCATAAGCAAGTTCCTGAAACCCAAATGCTGTTTTGTAATAGTGCGCAGCTTGTTTTGCGTTGCCCACATATAATTCAACGTAATCAGTTCCGTTGATAGGTAAAAAGTCTTCTGCTTTTTCAAACACTTTTTCACCTGAATAATCGAAGTTTTTTACTGCGGTTAAATCTTTAGTTTCCATGTTATTTAATTTTTAGTGTGTTAATTGTTCTTGTGTCATCCACGATTTGTAATAATCTTTTACTTCGCATTTTAAAGCCTCTGTAGTAATTTTTAAAGGTTTAAAAGGATCTATCATTACTGCTAATTCTTGTGTTTCCTTTTTACCGATGCTTCTTTCAATTGCTCCTGGGTGTGGTCCGTGTGGAACTCCTGCAGGATGTAGAGTAAATTGTCCCTTACCAATATTGTTTCTGCTCATAAAATCGCCATCTACATAATACAGAATCTCATCTGCATCAATATTACTATGGTGATAAGGCGCAGGAATAGCATTTGGATGATAATCGTACATACGCGGAACGAATGAACAGATTACAAAGTTGTGCCCTTCAAACTGTTGATGAATTGGAGGTGGCATGTGAATGCGACCTGTGATAGGTTCAAAATTAAAAATAGAAAACGCATACGGATAACTATAACCATCCCAACCCACAACATCAAAAGGATGTGTTGCGTATGTGTATGGATAAATCATTCCACGCTTTTTAATCATTACTTTAAAATCACCTTTTACATCATGTGTTTCTAATGAATGTGGTAATTTAAAATCGCGTTCACAAAATGGAGAATGCTCTAATAATTGTCCAAATTCATTTCTATATCTTTTGGAGTACGAATTGGACTATGAGATTCTACAAATAAAATTTTATTATCTTTTGTATCAAATTCTAATTTGTAAACTGTACCTCTTGGAATAATTACATAATCACCGTATTCAAAGTCAACAGTACCATACATGGTTTTACAACGACCGCTTCCTTTATGAATAAAAAGCATTTCATCCGAATCGGCATTTTTAAAGAAATAGTCCTCCATTGTTTGAGTTGGAGCAGCCATCCCAATTTGCATGTCATCATTAAAGAAAAACACTTTTCTACTTTCTAAATAATCATCAGATGGTTCAACTTCTAAACCTTTAAATGAAAGAGCTTTTAAGTTATCTTCAATTGCCACTTCTGGTTTTGCCCAATATGCCTTACCAATATCCTTTACCATGGTTGGAGGATTTAAATGATAAACCAATGATGAAGTGCTAGAAAAACCTTCTGTCCCAAAAAGTTCTTCGTGATATAATTCTCCGTTTTTCTGACGGAAAACAACGTGTCTCTTATCGGGAACTATCCCGTGTTTTTGATATACAGGCATGTGAATTTGTTTTATACAAATTACATTTTTTCGAGACGAAAACAGGCTGATATAACTCATTTCGAAAACTGATAATTATCACTAAAATCTCTTTTAAAAGCAACTTACTTTGCCTTATTAAACAATGTAAAACAATTTAAACTAAACAATATGAATACTAAAGAAACAATCTACAACCAACACGCTGAAAACGTTGAATGGACAAGTAAACTTAATTTCTACAAGGACGAAGTTGCTATTATGAAAGGACGTTTAGAAGAAGTTACTTCTAAAAACAACGATAAGGATGTTTTGGCTAAAGTTGAACATTTCCAAAACCAATTCATTATTCAAAGAAATAACATTGATGAAATTTCGCATGCTGTAAAAATGAATGAGGAAGCATTACAAAAAGAAGTGAATTCGAATCCAGTTGCTGTTGATCATCGTAAAGCAGAGTATCATGCAAAAGAAAAAGATTTAGTGGATTCATTTGAAAAGAACTTTAATGAACTTCGTACTGAATTCAAAACATTTGCTGCAAAGTGGATGTAATAAATATGTTTTTATAATTAAGGGTTATAAAACAAAAAATCCCCGTATGGCTAATGCTATGCGGGGATTTTTATTTAAGTAAATTCAATGATTCGCAAATAATCCTTAATTTCACGTCATGCAAGCACCTAACATACTATATGAAGATGAAATACTTTTGGTATGTAATAAACCTGCAGGATTAATGGTGGAACCAGATAGGAATAATTTTCCTAATCTGTTGCAAGATGTAAAGAATTATCTAAAAGCCAAAACAGGAGAAAAGCTACCTTATGTACAACACTTACATAGATTGGATAGACCAACAAGCGGTATTGTATTATTTACCAAACAAAAAGAGCACTTAAGAAATCTTAGTGAGCAGTTTGCGCAGCGCGAAGTTTCCAAAAAATATTTAGCCTTAACCAAAACTGCCCCGCTTCAATTAGAAGGGAGACTTGAAAATTGGCATCGCAAAGAGAAAAAGAAAGCCGTATTAGTTCCTGAAGGGACTGAATATGCTGAGAAAGCAATACTGGAGTATAAAGTAAGTTTGTATGAAAAGGTTCTCGACTGCGCTCGAACTGACATTTCGAATGCCTCGTCATTTCGAGCGCAGTCGAGAAATGAACAATTGGAATCGGAAAAATTTTATTTATGGGAAATAAAATTACACACTGGTAAATATCATCAAATACGTGTTCAACTTTCCAGTTTAAATTGCCCCATTTTAGGAGATGAAATTTATGGTTCAACTTATAAGTACAAGCCGAATGAAATCGCACTTCATGCTTGGAAGTTGAAGATTAAGCATCCTGTAACGAATGAGGAAATGGAATTTGTGGCGGAGAGTGTTTTTTAATTTGAAGATTTGGAAATTAGTTAATTTGAAAATGGAATACAAAGAAAAGTCCCATTGAAACAAAAAAGAAAAGATACTGAACCTGAATCTTTCATTAAAAGAAGAGTGAATCGATTTGATATAATTGAACTAATAATTCTTATCGCTCCGTGTACTTTTGTGTTCATTGGTTTTATTTTTTCTCTTCCACAACTGCTTCAATTTACTTGTATTAGTTTTCCAGTATTTTTTTCAATACCGAATATAGCAATAAGATTAACAAAACCGTTATTTAGAAAATTAACACTTATTATTTCTTTAGCTTGGGCTGTATTTTCAGTAATACCAAAATACTATTCAAATGACAAATTACTACACACTTTATTTATACTTCCAATTTTATATATTGTTCTACAACTTTTAATATTAATTCTATTTAAATCAATACTCAAAAAGAATCCAATACCAACATGGAGAGGTGATAAAATTGGCGAATATTCTACTGAATACAAACGGAATTTTGAATTATTAGATTTTGTTTGGTCGATTTCGCTCCCATTTATGTTACTTTTTACGTTTTATTTAATTTTAGAATTTAATTCTTAATTCAAATGCTCCTCCAACCCACACTCCAAAACGATTTCGTAATCCTTGCCCCGCTTAAAGAAAGTGATTTCGAAGTTTTGTATAAAGTTGCATCTGATCCTTTAGTTTGGGAACAACATCCAAATAAAAATCGTTATCAACAAGAAGTATTTCAAACCTACTTTGAAGGGGCAATACAATCAAAAGGCGCATTTTTAGTTAGAGATATACAAACAAAAGACGTAATAGGTTGCACACGCTTTTATGATTACAATGAAAGAGATAATAGTATTTTAATTGGTTATACCTTTTTAGGAAGAAGCCATTGGGGCGGAAAACACAATCCCTCAATGAAAAAATTAATGATTGAGTACGCTTTTACTTTTGTAGACAAAGTATTATTTCACATCGGGGCTAATAATATACGCTCCCAAACTGCTATTCAGCGCATTGGTGCAAAAAAGATAGGTGAAGAATCTATTGCATATCATGGAGAAACAAATAATCTGAATTTTATTTATTGCATTGAGAAAACATCATAAAAAAGCCCTACATAAAATGTAAGGCTTTTTAATTTGTGAAAAATAAGATTAATCTATTAACTCGATAGAAAGATAATTAGCTTTCTTATAAAATATCAATTTAATTTTATCGTAAGGAATTAATGAAGAATACGAATTCCCTTCGATAACCATCGATTTTTCATTATAAGTAACTTTCATTGTTTTTGGATCTAATTTCTCGAATTTCTCGAACCAACCTTGCGATGCTCCATCATGCTCACGCGTACGAATTAAAAACACATCTGGTAAGGTAGTCATATCTACACTCTTCATCATCGTTTCAACTTCAACCTTCGACATTTGCGCGTTCATTATTAATGAAAACAACGACAAAATAAAAATGAATGATAATTTTTTCATATTAATTGATTTAATGGGTTAATCAAATTTAATAAGAATAATTTAGAATAACAAGAAAACCACTTTAAATCAATTATTTAAGCTTAATAATTTTTAATGCCCGCCATACTCAAAGGTTCCATACTTTGAAGTTACTGTAACTTTCTTTTCTGAGCTTGCTTCCACTCTACCAATAATTTTAGCGTCAATGTTAAATGCCTTTGAAATTTCTATTATAGATGCGGCAACGCTTTCATTAACATAGAACTCCATGCGGTGTCCCATGTTAAATACCTTGTACATTTCTTTCCAATCGGTTTTAGATTGTTCTTGAATTAAGGTGAACAATGGAGGAGTATCAAATAAATTATCTTTTATAATGTGGTTCTCGGTAATAAAATGAAGAATCTTAGTTTGTCCACCACCACTGCAATGCACAATACCATCAATATCCTTACGGTGTTTATCTAAAATCTTTTTCATCACAGGTGCGTAGGTACGTGTTGGCGATAAAACCAATTTACCTGCATCAATATTTTCTTTTACTAACAAGTCTCCATCCTGATACTCAACTTCCACTTTATCCGTAAGCTTAAGATTACCTGTGTAAACTACTTCTTTAGCTAAATTGGTATCGTATGATTCAGGATATTTCTCTGCAAGGTATTTACCAAAAACATCATGTCGTGCAGAGGTTAATCCATTGCTTCCCATTCCGCCATTATATTCGGTTTCATAAGTAGCTTTACCAAAAGAAGCTAAACCAACAATTACATTTCCTGGTTTAATGTTGTGGTTAGAAATAACATCTTCTCGTTTCATGCGGCACACAACGGTTGAATCAACAATCATTGTACGCACTAAATCTCCCACATCGGCAGTTTCTCCACCCGTTGAGTAAATGCCTACCCCCATTTCGCGAAGGTCTTTTAATAAAACTTCTGTTCCGTTAATGATAGCTGCAATAACTTCACCTGGAATTAAATGTTTGTTACGACCAATGGTTGATGAAAGTAAAATATTATCGATTGCCCCAACACAAAGCAAATCATCCACATTCATAATTAGGGCATCCTGTGCAATTCCTTTCCAAACAGAAAGGTCGCCTGTTTCTTTCCAATACATGTATGCAAGAGAGGATTTTGTTCCTGCTCCATCAGCATGCATAACGATGCAATACTTTTCGTCGCCGCTAAGCATATCGGGTACAATTTTGCAAAATGCTTTAGGAAAAAGACCCTTATCTATATTAGCAATTGCTGCATGTACATCTTCTTTATCTGCCGATACTCCGCGTTGGTTATAACGATCGTTACTCATAATTGGAAATTTGAGTGCAAAGGTAAGGTTTTATTGAAAATTGAAGAAGGAAGATTGAATTCAAAAGAGAAAGGTTATAAGGAAGAAATTCACAAATTAAACCCTAACACCAATTAAACAAACGTCATCTACCTGCTCCATATCACCTTTCCATTCATTAAGAACATCAGTTAAGAGTGTTTTTTGATCTTCCATTGGGTCTTTGGCAATTGCAACTAAAAGCTCCTTTAGTTTTTTGTACATAAACTTTTTACCTTTTGGTCCACCGAATTGATCAGGCATACCATCCGTTAAAGCATAAATTACATCACCCTTTTGCATTTCAAACTCATGCTGTGTAAACGGAATTTGATCCTTATCGTGTTTACCTACAGGCATTTTATCCGGCTTTAATTCTATTAGTTCAGTACCTCGTACAACCCAAATTGGATTATTTGCTGCGGCATAAGTAAACTTTCTATTTTCAAAATCAAATGAGATTAAACTACAATCCATACCATCTTTACCACCTTCTGGGCTTCCGTCCTTTTTTAAGGTTTCAATAATTAATTCACGTGTACGGGTTAATATTTCGGCTGGTTCAAGTAAACCTTCTTTAACGGCTTCCTTTAAACTAGTAATGTTTAATAAACTCATAATAGCCCCTGGAACTCCATGTCCAGTACTATCGGCAGTTACTAAAGCAAAGTTTCCATTACTTAATCTATTTGCTCTGTAAAAATCTCCACTTACTACATCCTTAGGTTGGAAGAAAACAAAATAATCCTTTAAGTTCTCATCTAATTGTTCCTTAGTTGCAAGAAAACTACGTTGAATACGCTCAGCATAATTTATACTATCAGTAATTTCTTTATGTTTTACTTCAACAATTATTTTTTGTTCTTCTGCAAATGCACGTTGCTTATTAGCTTCTTCTTTTTCTAATACAACCTCAGCAGTACGTTCATCTACCAACGCTTCAAGTTTTTGTTTTTCTTGTAATAGTTTTCTTTCACGACGTTTTATAAAATACCAAACTGAACTAATAACAAGGATAGCTCCTAAAACACGGAACCACCATGTTTTCCAAAATGGAGGGCGAATGGTGAATTTATATTCGAAAGGTTTACTCCAATAGCCTTCGCTATTCATAGCTTTAACCTTGAAAACATATTCTCCATGAGGTAAGTTACCGTAAGGAGCGTCCGTTTTACTTGTTAGTGAACTCCACCCCTCATCTAAACCTTCGAGCATGTATTGGTATTTTACATTTTTAGGTTGGTTTAACGTAATACCAATGTAATTAAAAGTTAAGTAGTTGTTATTATATGGAAGGTTTAAATTCTCAGGTAAAGAATACCAGCGTGACAAGCTATCAAACTTAAAATTGCTAATCGTAATACCATTACCCGTTACAAAACTAGTATCCGTTTTTTTGTCAAAACTGGTCCAATCAATTTTATCATTAAACAATTCAATGCTTGAAAGTTGAATATTTGGAGCGATTGTATCTTCTTTATTTCCCTCATAAGTAAAGGTAGTTAATCGATCATTTGCGCCTACCCAAATTGTTCCATCTTTTGACTGACATAATGTTTTACCTGCATTAACACCAATTCCTAAAAAACCATCGGCATAGGTATAGTTTTTAAAAATAACTTCCGTTTCGCTTAAGCTTTTAGAAAGAATTTTTGTATTTATTTCTTTTAATCTATTTCCTGAAATTTTACTTAAACCAAAACGAGTGCCGAACCAAAGGTTACCATTTTTGTCTTCCAATGCGCTTAACACAAAGTTATTTGCCAAGCCTTCTTTTTCGGTAAACTGAATAAAGTTTGTCCCATCATATTCTACAACACCAGCGCCTGCAGTCCCAAACCAAAGATTGCCAAGCTTATCTTCTACTCCGCAAAAGATTGTATTGGAAGGTAAACCATCTTTAACTGTAAACTGTGTGAATTTGATACCATCGTATTTTGTAAGTCCTCCTCCAGATGTGCAAAACCAAATATTACCATTTCTATCTTGTAACATTGATCTAACGATATTATCCGACATTCCCTCTGCAGTGGTATAATTTGTAAATGTTTTACCATCATATTTAGTAACACCACCATCAGTTCCAAACCACAAATTGCCTTTTTTATCTTCAAGAATAGACCATACTACTGAATTTACTAAGCCGTCAAGCTCGAGATAGTAGGTCAAGGTATTATTTGAAAGTTTTGTTACACCACCGCCATATGTTCCAAGCCAAATACTTCCATTTTTATCTTCTAAAACACTTTGAATTCCTGTATTAACAAGCCCTTCTTGTGAACCATAATGTGTGAATTTTTTTCCATCATATTTTGAAACACATGCCTCTGATGTTGCAAACCAAAGATTACCTGCCTTGTCTTGAATGATTGATTTTATTGCGTTATCAAATAAACCTTCATTTTTAGTAAAGTGATTTAGAATTTTACCATCAAACTTACATAATCCTCCTCCACCAGTACCAAACCATAGATTACCTGTTTTATCTTCTAAGTAACTTAAAATTTGATTATTTGATAAATTTTCCTTTTCGGTAAAATTAATGAATGTTTCCCCATTGAATTTAGAAATTCCTCCATAGTAGGTTACAAACCAAAGATTTTTGTTTTGATCCTTTAAAACATGAAGCACCTCATTATTTGACAATCCTTGTTCCTCTGTGTAGTTGGTAAATATTTTTCCATCAAACTTTGATGCCCCTAATTTTGTTCCAAACCAAAAACTTCCATCATCTTCTAAAATACTATAAACATCATTACTTGGCAAGCCTTCATTAATAGTATAGTGTGTAAATGCTTTACCATCAAACTTATTTACACCATCACCATCTGTGGCAAACCACATATTACCAGCGACATCTTGAGTAATACTTCTAACCGCAGCATTTGCAAGCCCCATTTTAGTAGTGTAATTGGTGTAAGAAGTTCCATCAAACTTTGAAACACCTAAATTGGTACCAATCCAAATATAACCTTTGTTATCTTCAAACAAAGACCAAATCTCATCACTAAGTAAACCATTACTAGAGTTGAAATAACTAAAGTTTTTCCCATCATATTTGGTAATACCACCGTCATTAGTACCAAAATACAAATTGCCCTTGCTATCTTCTAGCAAACAAATTATTATGTTGCTAGATAAGCCTTGTTTAATCGTATAATGAGTAAAGGATTTGCCATCATATTTGGTTACGCCTGCACCTTGAGTTCCTAACCAAAGATTACCCTTAGAATCTTCTAATAAACAATTAATATTATCATGTTTAAGGCCTTGAAGCTTTTTAAAAGTACTGAAGCTATGGGGATTTTGATCTTTACTGTAGGCATCTTTTGCGTTAACGACCTCTGGTGGGCCTGCAATTACAGAGCTTATACTTGCACTCACAACAGTAGGTAAAGAAAATGAATCACGACCACAAACATTAACTTTTGGTTGGGAAGATTTAATAATTTTAGGAGTACCTGCTAAAATTACATTATTATTTGTTGCAGAAACAAAAGGGGCACCAGCCTTGTCTCTAGAAACTGCACTTTCATTTATTACAACTACCTTAGGTTTAGCAATACTATCGGAAGATACAACTCGCCCGTTTGCTGTTACTACGTTAATTACCCTATTATTATATGCGTTAGTACTTTCTTCTTTACAGGAGAAAAGCACCAAAGCCAGAATAAGAATATAAAAGTAAGATTTCACCCTTCGAAAATAGGTAAAATGAATTAAAATCAAAAAAGAAGTTCTAAACCCTAATTCCAATCAAAGTAACATCTTCTCGACAAGATCGAAGCAGGCTCCACATTTCCATTATTATCATATATTACACCCTAATACCAATCAATGTAACATCGTCAACCTGCTCCATATTTCCTACCCAAGATGCAAATGTTTCCTCAAGCAGTTGTTTTTGTTGAGTCATTCGCAAATGCGCATTGGCAGCTAATAATTCTCGTAAATTTTTACTCATGAATTTCTTGCCGTTTGGTCCACCAAACTGATCGGGGAAACCGTCGGTGATGGTGTAGATAACATCTCCGGATTGTAAATTTATTTCTTGTTGGGTGAAGGAAATGGTGTCTTTATCGTGTTTACCAATTGGCATTTTGTCGGGTTTGATTTCGATGACTTCGAGTGCCTCAGTGCCCGAATTACGAATTATCCAAACTGGGTTATTAGCTGCAGCAATGGTGAGCTTTTTGTTTTTAAAATCGTACACGCACAAACTTGCATCCATACCGTCTTTACCACCTTCAGGGCTTCCATCTTTTTTCAGACGTTCGATGATGGTTTTGCGGGTGGAGTTTAAAATATCAGCTGGGCTAGTGTAAGTTTCAATTGCTTTTTCTATACCTCCAATATTTAGTAAACTCATAATAGCACCTGGTACACCATGCCCTGTGCTATCAGCTGTTACTAAGGCAAACAAACCATTATTAAGGGTTGCACTCCAATAAAAATCTCCACTTACAACATCCTTTGGTTTAAATAAAATAAAGTATTCATTCAAATTTGCATTAAGATGCTCTTTTGTTGCCAGGAAACTACGTTGTATACGTTCGGCGTAGTTTATGCTATCTGTTATTTCTTTGTGTTTTTCTTCTACTAAATGTTTTTGATGAATTACAACTTCGTTTTGCTCAGTGATTATTTTATTTTTCTTTTGATTTAATCGCAAACTTCTAAAAATTATGACAGAAAGAAATGATACAAAAACCAAAAAAACTGAAACTAAAATTAATACGATTTTCTGCTTTTTTCTTTCCGCATTAATAAGGGCATCTTTTTTCTCTTGTTCTAAAACAGCTGCCGCTTCTTTCTTTTCAAATTCATACTTCACTTCAAACTAATATATCTTTGACTTGTCTTCATTAATAATAGAATCCTTAATACTAATGTGTTTCTCATAATAAAACAACGCCTTCTCCTTATTTCCAGTTTCCTTATATGTTTGGTAAAGAAAAAAAGAGTTATCCTTAATTTCCTGCAAAGCTTCTATTTCCATTGCTAAATCATAACCTTTTTCTCCATACTCAATTGCTTTGTTATATTGTTTTAACTTACAATACAAAAGACCAAGATTACCGTATGCACCAGCTTGGTTAGCCTTATCTTCATAATCCTTTGCAAGTTGCAATCCAAACAACAGATTAGCTTCTGCTTCCTTATACATAAGTTTATCCATTTGAATAACTCCTATATTTGTGTATATCCCCACCTTTTCTTCTTTCAACGATTTAAATTTTTCCTTACTCATTTCAAACATAATAAGCGCTGAATCAAGCTTACCACGTTCTTTTAGATTTATTCCCATGTCGTGATAAATCCTTGCTAAACCATCATTACTATTTATTTTTTTATTTATTTCAACCGAACGTTTATAATATCCATAAGCTTTTTCGTACTCTTTAATGTTATCATATATAATTGCAATATTTCCATAATCATTTGCTAATCCAAGCTAATCTTTTAATTCTTCTTTTATTTTAATTGCCTCATAACTATTTTCAAGGGCTTTTGGATAATTACCCATGTTCTCATAAAGCATGGATATATTATTTAAGGTAGCAGCCGCTCCTTTTTTATCTTTTTCTATATATTTTAAGGCTAAACACTTTTCAAAAAAAATCATTGATTTTTTGTAGTCACCCCTTACAGCATAAGAAACACCTTGAATATTATAACCGCCCGATTCCCATTTGGTCATTTTAATTTTATGAGCTAAATCTATTTGTATTTGAGCCAATTTAAAGCCAGAGTCAGGGGCAGAAAAAAGAACTTTCCAAGCAATATCATTTATTGCATTTAGGCGCAAAGAATCATGTTTGGTTTTAGAATTCCAAATACTCCATAAAGAATC
>JADJDM010000015.1 GCA_016702705.1 Bacteroidota bacterium
AGCATCAATTTCCTCAGCTGGTAAAATATTTTTTAATCTCGCTAAAAACTTATCTGATAAAGTTTTATTTCCATAAGCTGCGCAAACAGTAACTAAACGATTCATGATATCAGAAGCTCTTCTCATATCTGCACCATAATAATTACGTTGCTCCATTTTCATTTTATTATAAAACTGCATGTCTCTTTCAAAAGTACTGAATAGCGTTTCTGCAATTTTATCTGCTTTATCTTTTGCATCTGCTTGGTAATAACCCAAACAAATAGAATACATTGTTGCATCATAAGGTACATTGCTTTCTGGCATCATTTGCATTGCCTTATCAAGTATTTTAACCGCCTTATCCTTTTTACCTTTTTCAGATAAAGTAGATGCTAATTGCCCAATTTGAATACGCATATTAGATGCCATACGTAAACAATTTTCATCTAAATAAACACCTAGTGTACTCATACCTCCGTCAGCAAATTTCATTACGTTATCATACATAATATCTTCTGCAATACGTGGTCCACCCGAAGCCATTTCTTGAGGTGTAGATTCGATAGGAACTAAACGATACGCTAAACCTTCTAATTGAAGGTATTTATCTAAATTCAAGTATGCTTCTGAACCTGTTGTTACAGCAAAGTAAACCGGACGATTCCAATCATTTGCAGCTAATAAGTCCATAATCATTAAATCATTTTTAAGAATGTAATTACGTTTAATTTCCCAGTTAAGACTCTTAACAATACGTCCAGCCATATTTTTAGGAACTGTTCCATTATTTACAACTTTAGCAGAGTCAACCGAAACCTTAATTTTCTTGGTAGGGAAAATATCAATAGGTTTATCTCTACCTGGTACTTGCCATTTGTTTGCAATATCATCACTTGCAACAAACTTCATTAGTTCTTTAATATCAACATAACCCAAGTTTTGGTCGTTGAAATAAACAACATCGCGTGTTCCTTGCACATATTTTTCTTCGCCCATTGTAAATGGCACAGGAGCTGATTCGTAAGCTGCGCGTCGCATTTGATTAATGTACCAATCCGTTTGCAATAAACTTAAGTTTACTACACGCACATCTGTTCTAATACCCTCAACCTCTTGAGCATACCAAAGAGGGAATGTATCGTTATCACCATTTGTAAATAAAATTGCATTTTTAGCGCAACTATTTAAGTAGTTAACGGCAAAATCTCTCGACATTGTTCTCTTAGAACGATTATGATCATCCCAACCTTCAGAAGCCATCATACCTGGAACTACTGCTCCTAAAGCTATAGCACAAAATGCGCTCTTTAGCATTTGCTTTCTTAGATAAGAAGTCGAAAATAGCTAATACTCCAAAACCAATCCAAATTGAGTATGCGTAGAAGGAGGCTGCATAAGCATAATCACGCTCACGTGGTTGATATGGGTATTGATTTAAGTAAACAACAATTGCTAAACCTGTCAACAAAAACAGAGATGTAACAACAAACGCTGTCGATTTATGTTTCCAAATCAAATAAACAAATCCAATTAATCCTAAAATAAATGGGAAACCATAAAACTTGTTAGTTGCTTTATTATTTGCAACGCTGCAGTTAAAAAGATGTATCGATTCCTAAAAGAAATCATCAAATCCTTTGAAACCTGTAATCCAGTTACCTTCGGTAGGATTAGCTGTTAAGCCTTGAACATCATTTTGACGACCTATAAAGTTCCATGCAAAATAACGCAAGTACATATAACCGATTTGGTAGTTTTTGAAGTACGTTAAGTTCTCGCTAAATGTTGGAACAAAAACAGTTTGTGCTTCTCCATTATTATCCACAATTTGTTTTGCTCTTCCTTTTACATTACCCCAGTGGCGGTATGCCGCTTCATGGTTTCCTTGCGTACTCCACATACGAGGGAAAACAGTACAAAATTCTTTATCGTAATTCGGAATAGATGCTTTACGATCATCAGTAATTACATATTTTCCAGCTTTTTTATCTTTTGCAAATACAGGATTACCATCTTTATAAGGATTTTGTTTATCCAATGGTGCATTGTAATAGTTACCATATCCAATAGGCCAATCACCATATTGCTCACGATTTAAGTAAGATAATAAAGTAATTGCATTTTCTGGATCATTCTCATCCATTGGAGGATTTGCTTGAGAACGAATTACTAAAACGAAGAAAGAAGAATAACCAATTAAAATCATGGTAAAACTTAATGAAACACATTTAAATATTTGTGTTTTGTTTTAATAACCAATGGGTACCACCCAACACCACAACGCACTAGCACCTGCACCTTTCGCAATAACTACAAGAAAAGATTGCAGTATACCAATTTTGAATATGATTCTTTTCCTTTAAAGAATAAAACATTAAAGAAGGTTAAAAGTAATAATAATAAGAAATAGATAATTGTTCCAATATTAAAGCCCATTCCAATATAATTAACGAAAACAACTCAAAATCAGCAGCAAACTTTACAATTTTAGGAATAATACTATTTTGAATTCCACCTAATAAAATCAACGAAATAACACCTGTTCAAAAAGCATTTCCAAGTGAATTTGTGTTTTTTGAAATAGTAAATAAAGCAAATAGCTGGAATAGCTAATAAATTTAATAAATGGACACCAATGGATAATCCCATTAAATAAGCAATTAACACTAACCAACGCATAGCGCTTGTTGGATTAATCAACTTCCTCTTCCCACTTTAAAATTGCCCAAAAACTAATGCTGTAAAGAAAGACGACATGGCATAAACCTCACCCTCAACAGCCGAAAACCAAAATGAATCAGAAAATGTATAAGCTAAACCACCAACTACACCTGCTCCTAAAACAGCCCATTGTTTACCTGTAGTAAATTCTTCGCCTTGCTTAACAATTGCTTTAATTCTAAACGAGTGATGGTCCAAAATAAAAATAAAATACTGAACGAGCTGCATAAAGCCGACATGATGTTAATCATTTTACCAGCCATTGCGGGATCTCCGCCAGCAAATAAAGCAAACAAACGACCACAATTAAAAAGAATGGTGCTCCAGGAGGATGACCTACCTCTAATTTTTGTGAACAAGCAATGTACTCACCACAATCCCAAAAGCTTGCAGTAGGTTCAATAGTTGAACAATAAGTAAATGTAGCAACGGCAAAAACTAGCCAGCCAATAATGTTGTTTAAATTTCTTAAACTGCATATTTTATTTTAAAAAGCTATAAGTGCGAATTTAACTAAAAAAGGAACTTAAACAGAATGAAAGTTTTTTTATGAATTTTTTTAAAATAAAAAAATTTGCTATTTTTGTGCCCTGAACTTTAAAACGAAGTTTAGATTGTCCGATGGTGTAACTGGCAACACGACTGATTTTGGTTCAGTAGAGTCTAGGTTCGAGCCCCTAGTCGGACAACGTAAGCCCCAAGCAATTGGGGCTTTTAATCATTTTATTTCCTAATTCATCTATTATGCTAAACCACATTCAACTTGTAGAAACAATTCTTTATGTAAGCAATCAGCAACAAAGTACCGACTTTTATAGCAAACTCTTCAGAAAAGAGCCCGATTTGAATGTGCCGGGCATGACGGAGTTCAATATTTCTGCAAATTGCAAAATTGGCTTAATGCCAAATGATGCAATTGCAAAGATATTGGGCGATAAAACTCCACATCCAACAACTGGCAATGGAATTCCGAGATGCGAGTTGTATTTTTATGTGGAGAATATTGAATTAGAATTTGAGAATGCATTAAAAAGCGGGGCAAAACTAATTAGTCCAATAGAAGATAGAAATTGGGGAGACAAAGTTTGTTACTTTACAGATAATGATGGACATATTATTGCTTTTGCAGAGAAGTTAAAGAAATAATTACTCTTCAATAATCATCTTCCTCAACTTATTTAACGAAGCCAAAGCAGTCATTCTAATATTTCTATTTCTATCTGTTCCAAACTGAAAACGCTCGGCAACAACACCTGAATCGTTTGCTACTGCTATCCAAACTGTGCCTACCGGTTTATCATCGCTTCCGCCGGTTGGGCCTGCAATACCTGAAACTGCAATTGAGTAATCCGAATGAAATTTTTCTTTCACTCCTAAAGCCATCGCTTTTACACATTCTTCAGAAACCGCTCCATGCTTTTCGAATACATCATTTGAAACACCAAGTAAATTATGTTTAAATTGATTATGATACGGAACAACACCGCCTTGATAAAAAGCTGAGCTCCCTGCAATGGAAGTAATTAAATGCGAAATATAGCCACCAGTGCAGCTTTCGGCTAATGATAATGTTTTCTTTTTGCTCAACAATAAATCAGCAACTAATTTTTCTAATTGATCTGGCTCTTTTCCGTATTCTTCATAACCATAAATGTATTCAGAAATAATTGGCGTTAATTGCTCAATTGCCTTTTCAACCTTAGCCTTCAAATCAGCTTCATTTTTCCCATAAGTAGTTAAACGAAGCTTAACCATTCCCGGAGAAGGCAAGTAGGCTAACTTAATTTCATTTGCAACTAAACTATCTTCCCATTTCTCTATACGTTCAGCTAAAAAGCTTTCGCCTATGCCATTTGTAAGAACTGTTTTGTGATAAATAAAAGGTAAATCAAATTGTTTTTTTAATTGAGGGATAACGTAGTCATCAACCATTGCCTTCATTTCGAAAGGTACGCCTGGCATGCTTACATATATTTTATTATTCTGTTCAATCCACATTCCAGGTGCTGTTCCATTGTGGTTTAGTATAACCCTACAGTTTTCAAGTACTTCAGCTTGTTTGCGATTTAACTCGGTTAATTCTTTGCCCCGCTTTGCGAAAAAATCACGCACCATTTCAACCGTTTCTAAATGTTCTATTAATCCAACATTAAAATAATCTGCTAATGTTTTTTTTGTGATGTCATCTTTTGTTGGACCCAAACCACCTGTTATCAAAATCACATCTGCCCTGCCCTCTGCTTCCTTCAAAGCTTTTACAATATGTTCTTTATCATCTGATACAGAAGAAATTTGTTTTACTCTTATTCCATTCAAATTAAGCTGCTGCCCTATCCAAGCCGAGTTGGTATCAACAATTTGACCTATTAAAATTTCATCTCCAATCGTAATTATTTCTGCAATCATAATTTTGGTATTATATTTGACTTTTGTTTGTATCTTTAAACGTAAATAATAAAAACATGAAAGTAAAAATTTTATCTGTATTAACCGCTTTAGCTTTATTATGGGCTTGCGATAGTAAAACTACTAGTAGTATATTAAACACAACAAACTCCATTTTAGGTGGTGGTGGAACTAAGCCAGTTGACTTAACTCCAACTAACGATGAAGTAATCAGCGGATTGAAAGAAGCGCTTAGCACAGGAGCAACAAACTCTGCAGGATTTGCATCTAAATTAGATGGTTTTAATAAAAACCCAATGTTGTTTATTCCTTTCCCACCACAAGCAGCAAAATGAAACAAAAATTAATCGACCTTGGTATGCAAAACAAGGTTGCTGAATTTGAAACTTCATTAAATCGTGCAGCTGAAGAAGCTTCTAAAGATGCAGCTCCTATTTTTGTTAATGCAATTAAAAATATGAGTTTTGCTGATGCAATGGGGATTTTAAAAGGTGGTGATACTGCAGCGACTCATTTCTTAAGAGAAAAGACTTACACTTCATTAGTAGAAACATTTAAACCAACAGTTAAAAATGCAATTACTAAGGTAGAAGTAACTAAATACTGGACTCCATTAGCAAATACTTACAACAAAATTCCTTTCGTTGAAAAACAAAACCCGGATTTAGATAGTTACGTTACCAACTTAGCTGCTCAAAGTTTGTTTAAATTAGTTAGAGACGAAGAAGCGAAAATCAGAAAAGACCCAATGGCTCGCGCAACCGACATTTTAAAGAAAGTGTTTGGCTACGCTGATTCTCAAAAGAAATAAGTTTGAACAAAACTAAATAATGAAAAGACTACTCGAAAGAGTGGTCTTTTTTGTTTCATAAAAACACGAAGAAAAACTTCATTCCTATTGATTCAGAAAGTACCTTTGTCAAAAATTTTCACATGCTTAAATCTAATCCCAATAAAAGCATAATCCTTTGGTTGCTTAGCGGTTGTTTTTTAGTTTACGTAATGGTTGTTGTTGGTTGCTTAACGCGTCTTACACACAGCGGACTTTCTATTACAGATTGGAACTTTAGTTTATTTGTTCCACCACTAAGTGATGCTGCTTGGCAAGATAGATTTGCTCAATACCAAACAAGCCCCGAATTTAAATTGGTAAATTATGATATGACCTTGCCTCAATTTAAACCAATCTTTTGGTGGGAATACATACACCGCACAATTGGGATGTTCATTGGTGTTGTATTTAGCTTAGGATATTTTTATTTTCTTATCAAGAAAAGACTCACACCAAAACTTCACAAAAGACTTTTGATATTAGTTGGAGTTGGTGCATTGCAAGGTGTAATTGGTTGGTGGATGGTAAAGAGTGGATTAAGTAAAGAACCTGCTGTTGGTCATTATGAATTAGCTACCCATTTAATGAGTGCATTTATGGTATTTGCTTTTACATTTTGGTTTGCTTTAGAGTTGATTAATACGAAATCTCAGAAAAAATTCACTGCAGAGGAAAAAGCTCTTTTAAAAAATCAAGAGCTAGCGTCGGAACAACCTGAAGAAGTTCAGGATCCTAAGACATTAAAATTACGTCCTATACTTATTTCATTTTTTGTTGTATTGATTTTACAAATTATTTACGGTGCTTTTACAGCGGGCTTTGTAGAAATGGGAGATGGCGACAAACCAATGTTTCGTCCAGGGCAAATATTTAATACCTGGCCCAAAATGGGTGATGCATGGTTACCTGAACAAGCTACAATGAAAAGTGGTTTCTTTGCTAACATTTTAGAGAATGCAGCAGGAATACAATTCGTGCACCGTACGATGGCTTTTCTTGTGGTGGCTTTTGTAGCTTTCATTTGGATTAAAACCAACAAAATGAAATTAAACAAATCTCAATACCGTGGTGTTACTTTTTTAATTTACGGAATTACAATTCAGTTTATGTTAGGTGTATATACATTGTTATATCAAGTACCAATAGTTCTTGGCGCATTACATCAAACAGGTGCATTCTTTTTATTTGCCACCACCATCTATTTACTTTTCCATTTTAGAAAAGTGAAAGTTTAACTTGTATCTTTTAATTGCTTCCTCCATTATATTTTAAAAGGAGGCAATTATGAAAAGTATTACCATTTGTTTATTGCTGATTGTTTCATTCAGCGTACAAGCCAAGAAAACACCTATATCTATCGAGAAAGCTATTAAATCGGGCTACATCACCATGGAAGCCAAAGGCAAAGGCGGATACAGCGGTAGCTGTGTTCAAATGAAATTAACAAGTAAACATAAAGATTCGCTTTACATAACTTTAGAAGCAGGTCGCAAATTAAACTCGGTAAATAACGAAGAGCAGGACATCCTAGTTACCAAAGAACAATTGGTAAAACTAAAAGGTATGGAAAGCAAAACCGTTGATGTATATGGCTTTTGTTGCCAAGCAAGTAATCATGCCCCGCAAAAAGAATCAAAATTTTCATTAGGAAAAATGGGCGACAGTTCATTAACTGCCCTTGCGCAGTATTGTAATAAAAATAAATTTTCAAGCACTGATATTCAAAGCTCAGTTTGGTGCATAAGTGATAATCATTCTGTATCTAGCATTCCAAGCAATAACGAACGATTAAGAAAATTTGTTGCACAAGTTAAGAAAGAAGAAATTCCTTGGTACCAAACCGAATTTGAACCAGGAGTTGGCAGACAAACCTTCTCTAACAAAACAAATAAAATCTCTGGAAATATTTCTTACACCACCCTTGCTGATGCAAACATGCAAATACAAGTAATGGATAGAAACGGAAACTTAATGCAAAAATTCACCCACAGCAAAATGGTTCCAAAAGGCACCTATGATTATTGGTTTGAACTACAAGTTACCAATTGGCCAAAGGGGAAGTATTTTATTCAAATCTACTCTGGAGAGCAGTTGCTGAGTAAAAAGGAATTTGCGATTTGAGGTGGGTAGATATTGAATTAGAAAATTGTTGAATTCACATCTTAAATTGCAAATACCTCTCAATGTTATTGAAGGAGTACCTGTAATCTTCCGTTGTATTTATAATATTCGTGTCCATTCAATTTTCATTTGAAATTCTTAAGCGACCTCCAAAATAAAATGCGCATCTATATTTAATTTAGAATGCAGTTTTTTTGCTAATTCAATATTTAGTTTTCTTTTACCTGCTAACAATTCTGAGATTCGAGCCTCGCTGATTTCAAGTACTTTCGCTAACTGCTTTTGTTTAAGATTCATCTCAAACATCTTAAATCTGATCATTTCCGTAAGTGTTTTAGGAGCTTTAATAGGCATCAAAGGGATACTATCCTCGTATTGTTCTGCCATTAGTGATAGTTTTTTTAAAGTTTCCTTTTCTTTAGCAGGTAGCTTTTCAAATCCTCCATTATGAGTTGCCTTTTGAAGTGTTTTTTCAATGCGCTTCATTACTTCATTATATTCGGCTCTATCTTTTATTTTTTCTGTTTTCATAATTCCTAAATTTTAATAATCTATATTTCCTTACAATTAATTTTATCGTATTCAGCATGTGTTCCAATAAATCGAATATAAACGGTTCTTACATCAAGAAAAATCATTGCAACCAATCTGTATTTATTTCCCCTAATATTAAACACATATCTATCATTCCCAACATAATCAACCGAACTAAATGTTCTTTTTATATCATTGAAACTATTCCAATTAGCTTGCTTACATTCCTCATACCACTTATTTAATGCGTCTATTGAATCAGAATGCTCTGAACCAAATGCAACTAATACTGTTTTAGAAATTATAACCATAAAATAATACATTACAAATATAGAAATAAAATTACATATTTGGAAATTTAATTTCACTAATTACTAAATTGATTTCACAAAAAAACTCCCAAAACCTTTTGGTTTTGGGAGTTTTAAATAATGCAATTTTAGATTATACTATCGGTGTTGGTCCTGTTGGTGGAGGCGTTGTGTGGTTGTGATTTTCATCTGCAACTTTTTCAACTACTTCTTCCTTCACTGGCTCTTCCTTATCAAAAGGACGTTTACCAAATATTACTTCTAAATCATCTCTAAAAATAACTTCCTTCTCAAGCAATTGCTCTGCGAGTTTTGTCAGTTTATCTTTATTGTTCATTAAAATTTCTTTTGTTCTGAAGTAAGCTTCATCAATCATTTTCTTAACCTCAAAATCAATTACCTCAGCTTGATGCTCGCTATATGGTTTACCAAATGAGTATTCTGATTGCCCCGTTGAATCGTAATAACTTACGTTTCCAACTTGGTCATTTAATCCATAATATACAATACTTGCGTAAGCTTGCTTAGTAATTTTTTCCAAATCGCTTAATGCACCTGTAGATACTTTTCCGAAAATAATTTCTTCAGCAGCTCTACCGCCTAATGCAGCACACATTTCATCCATGATTTGCTCACGTGTTGTAATTTGGCGCTCATCTGGTAAATACCAAGCAGCACCTAACGAACGTCCACGAGGAACAATGGTTACTTTAACCAATGGTGAAGCATGCTCCACTAACCAACTCACTGTTGCGTGACCTGATTCGTGGAAAGCAATAACACGTTTTTCGTGTGGAGTAATGATTTTGTTTTTCTTTTCTAAACCACCAATAATTCTATCCACTGCATCTAAGAAATCTTGTTTCTCAATAAACTTCTTATCCTTACGTGCTGCAATTAAAGCTGCCTCGTTACAAATGTTTGCAATATCTGCTCCACTGAATCCCGGAGTTTGTTTAGCCAAGAAATCGATATCAATATTCTCTTCTAATTTCAATGGTTTTAAATGCACCAAGAAAATTTCTTTACGCTCATTAACATCTGGAAGGTCAACAAAAATTTGTCTATCAAAACGACCTGGACGAAGTAAGGCTTTATCTAAAATATCAGCACGGTTAGTAGCTGCTAAAATAATTACACCACTATTTGTTCCAAAACCATCCATCTCAGTTAACAACTGATTTAATGTATTTTCACGCTCATCGTTTGCACCTTGTGCAGGGTTTTTACCACGCGCTCTACCAATTGCATCAATCTCATCAATAAACACAATACAAGGCGATTTTTCTTTTGCTTGGCGGAACAAATCACGCACACGGGATGCACCAACACCCACAAACATCTCAACGAAATCAGAACCTGATAACGAGAAGAAAGGAACTTTTGCTTCACCTGCAACTGCTTTTGCAATTAAGGTTTTACCAGTACCCGGAGGACCAATTAACAATGCACCTTTAAGGATTTTAGCTCCAAGGTCAGTATATTTTTTAGGGCTCTTAAGGAAATCTACAATTTCTTTAATCTCCACTTTTGCACCTTCTAAACCTGCAACATCGTTAAATGTAATTTGCACGTTAGTGTCTTTATCAAACAAGACAGCTTTTGAACGACCAATGTTGAAGATTTGACCTCCACCACCCGGTCCACTCATACGGCGCATAATGATAATCCAAATGAAAATCATTAACCCAATTGGAAGTATCCAACTGAACAAATGATCAGTCCAATCTGTTCTTCTTTCGTTTGAAGGCCAAACTTTTGCGTTAAGTGAATCCTTTTGAACATCCTTCACTTGATTAATGAAGAATTCCTTACTTGCAAAATTAACTTGGAAGTGAGGCCCGCTATATTCTTTTTTGAAAACTGGCTTGGTAGTTTTAGCATCAACAAAGTGTTTATTCAAACTATCCTTGTTCATGTATACCTCAGCAGCTTCATCATTAACGATAACAACCTTTGTTACCCATCCTTTTGAAAGATAAGAATCAAATTTTGCTTGGTCTATAATTTCCCAACGTGCTGCGTTAAAGCCACCACCAAACATGGTAAAAGCTAGTAAACCAACAACAACAATTGCGTAAATCCAGTAAAAATTAAATGAATTTTTTGGAGGTCCGCCACCTGGCCCGTTTGGTTTTTTGTTAGAGAAACGTTCGCGCATCTTTTCGAATTGCTGCTTTCTCTCTTCATCTGTATTCGGTTTATTATCCGAATTTTTTGTCTCTTCGCTCATCTGAATATCTTAAAATCTAAATTTCTCTTAGTCAATAGTTGTAATTTCAGCATCTGCCCAAAGCGCTTCGATATTATAAAACTCTCTGATTTCTTTTTGGAAAATGTGAACTACAATGTTTATGTAATCAACAATAATCCACTCACCTACTTGGTGACCTTCGCTATGGTATGCTTTTTCTCCTGTTTTTTTCGAAACAACAAATTCTACTGAATCAGCAATTGCATCCACATGTGTTCTCGACTCTGCATCAGCAACAACAAAATAATCTGCCACGCTGTTACCTAAGCCAGTCATATCCATAATGGTAATGCCTTTTGCTTTCTTTTCTTGTAAACCTTCAATGATTGCATCAAGCAAAGTAGTATTCTCATTTTTAGATCTACTCTTTACAGGCTTTTTGGTTTTATTTTTAGGACTTGAATTTATAATGCGATTAGCTTCGCGTTGCGCAGCTTCCTTTTCATCCAGTTCTTTCTTTGTTACTTTCTTAGCGCCCGCCTTTTTTGCAGGAGCTAATTTTTTAACCCCTTTTTTCTTAGTAGTTGGAGCTTTCCTTCCTAATGTAGCTAAACCAGTTTTAGCATCTTTTTTAGGTGCAGTTTTTTTTGCTGCTGCCTTTTTTGCAGTCGCTTTCTTCGGAGCTGCTTTCTTTGCAGCACTTGCTTTTTTTGGTGCCGCCTTTTTGATTGTTTTTGCCATATAAAATAATTGCGGACTCCCGCTAAAATAAACCTTAAAATTACGCTATTTTAATTGGTTTGCACAAAAAAAATCGATTCTTTTGTGATTAATTAATGGATACGTTATTTATAGGTAGAAATATTATTCGTTTAACTGAGACTGACTCGACCAATAGCTATGCCAAGGCCTTGTTAAAAGACGTTAAAGCGCCAGAAGGGACAATAGTTCTTGCTGAAACGCAAACTAATGGGCGAGGTCAATGGGGAAGCACATGGATAGCTGAACCATTAGCAAACATTACTTGTTCACTTATTATTGCCCCCACTTTTTTAAACCCCGAGAACCATTTTTTAATTAGTAAAATAACTGCATTGGCAATAAAAAGGGCATTGGCAGAGATGCTGCCAAGTAGCAATTATGACATAAAAATAAAATGGCCGAATGACATTTTAGTCAATAATAAAAAAATAGCGGGAATACTAATTGAAAATATTTTAAGAGCTAATCAACTATCAAATTGTATTATTGGATTTGGCATAAACGTTAACCAGGAAGAATTTCAAAGCTTAAATGATAAAGCATGCTCGATAAAAACTTGCTTAAAAACAGATACCGACAAGGAAGCTTTACTAGCGAAAGTTTGTAGTCATTTTGAGGCTTTATATTTGAAACTAAAGGCTTACAAGTATGAAGAAGTAAACAAAGCATATTTGAAAGAACTTCTATTTTACGGGCAAATATTTAATTATAACGAAACTATTGCTATGCGTAAACAAAGCGGGGCAATTGAAAATGTAGCCGACAATGGTGAAATACACATTAGAAAAAGTGATGGCACTTTAATGAAATACCTGATGAAAGAAATCAGTTACGGTTATTAATTTCAACTTAATCTATCATTTTCTCTATATTCTTAAACAACAGGCTATGTTGCTTTTTAAATATTTTACTCATTATAAATTTTACTGGGAGAATTGATTTGAAGGTAGTTTTTTCTTCAATGATGGTTTGGTTTCCAGACATACTTAATTGAAAGTGCATTACTATTCTAACCGTTTTTTTCACAACTGCACTATAGGTAACTACAGCCTTTTGAGTATCAGATTTTATTACAACTGGATAAGTAAATGAAAAAGGAATAAATCCCATTTTTAGTGTTTCATAAACCAAATAATCATCTCCTCCTTTTGGATCAAGCTTAGTAATTACGGGGTGTACAGAAACAAACTTATTAGTATCGGTTAAATAAGTAATGACATCACTAATGGGTTTATTTACTATAAATTTTAAGTTCATTTTCTAAAAACTTTATACCCAAAACTATTTTCTTACTTTCTAATTGTGTTTGTAGCTGTGGCTTGAGCTGTTGGCATAATAATTAACTCATTAATATTTACATGAGCCGGCCTAGTTGCAGTCCAATAAATAGTTTCGGCAATATCTTCGGGAGTTAATGGATTGAATCCTTCATATACCTTCTTTGCTTTTTCCTCATCTCCGTGAAAACGAACAACAGAAAATTCGGTTTCAATCATTCCTGGATTAATAGAGGTAACTTTAATTCCGTGTGGTAATAAATCAATTCGCATTCCTTTGTTTAAAGCATCCACTGCGTGTTTAGTTGCACAGTAAACATTTCCATTTGCATAAACCTCTTTACCTGCAATAGAGCCGATATTTATGATGTGCCCCTTTTTACTTTCAACCATTAAAGGAGCAATTTCGCGCGTTATGTATAACAAACCTTTTACATTGGTATCAATCATCTTTTCCCAATCATCAATATCTCCATCCTGTATAGTTGATAATCCAGATGCTAGGCCTGCATTATTTACAAGAATATCAATTTGTTTCATTTCTGAAGGAATAGAAGCAATTGCAGCTTTTACCTCATTTAATTTACGGATATCAAAACATAAACTAAGCACCTTTACTCCTAGTTTCTCCAAATCTTGCTTAACATCTTGAAGTCTTTCAGAACGCCTACCTGTTATAATTAAATCATAACCGTGTTTTGCAAATAACTCAGCTGTAGCCTTACCTATACCCGAAGTTGCCCCTGTAATTAATACTAACATAAATATAAAACGAAATTAAATTAAGCTTTTGCTTTCGCAAGTTTGCTGTTTTTTCTACTGTATCCAAAATAGATAACCAAACCTACCAATAACCAAATACCAAAACCTGTCCAGTTTGAAATTCCAAGCTCTGCCATCATGTATAAGCAACATACTAAGCCCAACAATGGAATAAGTGATAAGTTACTTCTAAACGACCAAACAGCAAGTGCAAATGAAATTAAAATAAATATCCACATTGGAATTTTATGTTTAAATAAATCCCAACCTGATTGGTATTTTAATGATTGGTCGATTGGCAAAGCATCTACAAAAGGCGCATATTTATCAGCGTCTAAAGTACTCATGTATGTTTCTAAATCGCCATTGCATGCATCAAACACAACACTATCTTTACTATTCACTAAAGCCTTTAATTCAGCGCTTTTGGGTTCATCTAATGATGTAACTATAGTTGCCGCATCATTCATTTTGTTTTGGTTAGTTAAGAAAGCCATTGTTTCGGTTTTCTTAGAGGTAAATGCAAAAGCAATCACTCCAACCAATAAAAGCGGGGCAATAAATTTTGAATTGATATAAGGTGTTTTGAATTTACCACGTGGAATATCCTTTTTGTTTTGCATTACAAGTACTCCGCCACACACTAAAACAAAGGCAAATAAAGTTCCTATACTGCACAAATCAGTTACCATAGTTAGGTTAAGAAATAATGCTGGCACAGCCACTACAAAGCCTGTTACAACCGTTGAAAAAGAAGGTGTACGATATTTTGGATGCACTCTAGCAAATGCTTTTGGCAATAAACCATCTCTACTCATACTCATCCAAATACGTGGTTGTCCCATTTGGAAAACCAATAAAACACTTGCCATTGCTACTACAGCACTAACAGCAATAATTCCTGACATCCATTTTAAATCTAATTTTTCGAACACAAAAGCAAGCGGGTCACCAACGTTTAACTGACTATAACTTACCATTCCTGTTAAAATCAAAGCAATAATTACATAAAGAACAGTACAAATAATAATTGCCCACATCATGCCTCGAGGCAAATCTCGTTGAGGATCTTTACACTCTTCCGCTGTTGTAGAAATAGCATCAAAACCAATATATGCAAAGAAAACGGCGGACACACCTTTTAAAATACCCGATACTCCATTAGGTGCAAAAGGACTCCAATTATCCGTATCAACATAAAAAATTCCAACTGCAATAACTAATAAAATTATACAAAGCTTTATTACAACCATTAAATTGCTTGCATTCTTTGATTCTTTCATTCCTCTATAAACTAACCATGTAATGAGAACTATGATTAATAAAGCAGGTAAATCAGCAATTAAATGAAAGGAACCAATTGTTGGAGAAGTTGTCCAAGCTGTATATGCAGATTGCATACCTGCATCCAGATTTGCAAATTGTTTCCCGCTATCCATTAATGCTTTTGCTTTATCAAAACCATTAGATGCAGTTAAGTAATCCATTTGAATCCATTGCGGAAGATGGATACCTCCACTATCCAGCAAACCGGTAAAATAATCGCTCCACGAAATGGCAACGGTAATATTACCAATTGCATATTCCATGATTAAGGCCCAACCAATAATCCAAGCAATTAACTCTCCAAATGCAACATAAGAATAAGTGTAAGCACTTCCTGAAACTGGAACCATCGACGCGAATTCGGCATAAGCAAAAGCAGCAAAACCACAGGCAACAGCTGTAAATAAGAATAAGAAAATAACAGCCGGTCCGCCATCTGAACTGGCTTTACCAATGGTACTAAATATACCTGCGCCAATAATTGCAGCAATACCAAAGGCAGTTAAATCCCTTACCCCTAAATGTTTTCCAAGCGAACCATGACCTTCTGCGCCATCTTTTTCAACTTGCTTTAAAATATCGTGAACAGATTTTTTTCTGAATAAACTTTTAAAACTCATAGAAACAAATGTAGGAATATTTTTTATTCTAAAGTCGTTAGTCCAATAGTTAGCTAGTCGTTAGTCTTTTTGGTTAATTATTCAATAAAATTGGGCGACTAGCCGACTAACGACTCATTATTGCAAAATTTTGAATTGAAAACAAATTATTTCATGCCCCGCTGTAACTTTTCCTTTTCGCGGTGCGTCTTATTACAAAATCAGGCCGATTATGCTTCGTCAAGCTCAGCATGACAGAGGGAATAAAAAAATAACTATTAAAAAGAAAAAATATGAAAAAAATAATTTACACACTAGCAATAAGTTTAAGCACAATAGCTTCATTTGCGCAAGTATCAGAAAAAAGAGAGCATAAGGATTTTAATAAAATTCAAGCAGAAGGTGCTTCTAATATTATTTTAAAACAAGGAGAGCCATTTTCGGTGGAAGTAAAAGGTGACGAAAAAGACCTTAAAAACCTTATTACTGATGTGAACGGAACAACACTTTATGTTGGCACAAAAGGTAATATTGATGGTGAAATAAAAGTGTATGTAACAATGAAAGACCTCAGCTCAATTGTTTCTTCGGGAGCATCAGTAGTTACTAGCGACAGCAGCTTTACTTGCGACAAATTAAGTATAAATGCATCAGGAGCGTCAAAAGTAAAGCTTGATTTAATTGCAAAAGAAGTGCAAACCGTTCTTACAGGCGCATCAAATACTATTTTATCTGGCGCAGCTGAAGTGCATATATGTAGTATTTCAGGAGCAGCGTCTCTTAAATCTTATAAGTTAACAACAGTAAATTCAAACCTTACTGCTTCTGGAGCTTCATCAGCAAAAGTAAATGTAAATCAAAAATTTAATGCGGTTGCGTCAGGAGCAAGTAATGTAAAATACATTGGTGAACCTAGCGATAAAACCATTAATGCATCAGGTAGTGCAGAAGTGAAACAAGTTGATGCTGGTGAAACAAACATTAAATTAAATGATATTGATACAACTAAAATTAAATGGGGAAACAAAAAATACATGATTATTGATGAAGATGATGATAATGACTTTAATGTAAATTGGGATACGGATTTTCATCACTGGCAAGGCGTTGAGTTAAACTTAAATGGTTTGATGGGAGCTAACGGCAGTACAAGTTTACCTGCATCAGCAGAACACATGAGCATTAATTACGGTTTAAAATCACTATCGTGGAATTTAAATTTAATTGAAAAAGATTTCCATATCTACAAAGACTATGTGAATTTAGTAACTGGGATTGGCTTTGGATTTAATACCTACCAATTTAAAAATCCAATTCGTTTAAATCCTGATTCTTCTTTCACAAACTACTTCAAAGACTCAACTATTACATTTGATAAGAACAAATTAAAAACATCTTACGTTCAAATTCCATTGATGATTGAATTCAACACATCTAGCAAGCCTGGCAAAGCTGTTCATATTGCTGCTGGTGTAATTGGAGGATACAAATTAGGCTCAAAAACACTAAGAACGTATGAAATTAATGGTTATAAATTTGAAGAAAAAAGAAAAGACGATTATAACATTAATCCATTTAAATTAGATGCTACAGTTAGAGTTGGTTATGGTGCCTTCACCATGTTTGGAACCTACTCATTAACTCCACTTTTTGAAAACAATAAAGGGCCTGCATTAAATGCCTTTTCGGTTGGTGTAAGGATTGTTCCTTTCTAATAAGAATAATAATACTGATTCAGAGATCAAACAATTGTTTTACCCTTACACACAACTATATCAGAGCCTTCAGCCATAAAAACGCTTGAAGGCTTTTGATTTTTTAAGAATGCCCATTCTGCACCGTACACTTCAGAAAAATCACAATCAATGGCGTGATCAATGTATTCTAATATATTCCAAGAAGGATGTTGAACTGCATACTCAGTCGTTTCGTTTTCATCTCCTGCATATCCCCAATAATGTTCGGTAATAAATTCTTCTTTACTGCCTTTTTGTAGAGGATTTTTTTTCTCACTCGTTAAAAAAGAAATTGAATTTAAATTCGATTTATCTTTTCCCCACAAATAAGTATAACGAGTATTCTCATTTTCAGTGCTATGATAATACGCAGTTTTCATAGTTTCATAATTCTCATTGTACAATGTATTTGCAATAAAACTAATTGCAGGTTTGCTTACAATTTCCTTAATAAAAACCACTCCCCTCCTATTCTCACCATTTGCATTATGCTTTACATAAAAACGCAAATTCACTTCTTCAAAATTCACATGAAAAGGGATCTTCATTCCAAGCACTTTAGTATTATTAAACATAAATGCAACAAGACTCACATAACATTTTCCTTCAAACAAATCGAGTTCTGTGTGCTTTGGCAAATAAGGCGCAAGAATAGCAGGGTCAACTTCGTAATTAGCCATTACTAAGTTATTCCAAGCTGCTTTTAAAAAAACTTTAGGCATCCGTTTTTATTAAATTCATTTTTATATGAGGAATATTGTCTTCCAAATAAGTTTCCCCTTGAGTTGTAAAGCCACACTTTTCATAAAAAGCCTTCAAGTGTTCTTGGGCCGATATTGTTATTTTTTTACAATCGTATTTTTTGAAACAAAGCTTTACGCAAAATTCAATTAAGGGATAGCCCCATTTTTTTCCACGATATGCTTCCTCAATAATAACCCTGCCAATACTTGCCGCTTCTGGATAAGCATAGTCAACAGGTAAAATACGAGCATAAGCAACTAGTTTATTTTGAAAATAAACAAGCACGTGCAAGGATTTTTGATCTTTATCGTCCAAATCCAAATAAGCACATTGTTGCTCTTGCACAAACACTTTTGAACGCAGTTTAAGTAAATTGTACAATTCAATATTTGTTAACTCACCAAACTTCCTTACTTCAAAAAATAAATCTACCATGCTGCAAAATTACTCATTCTTTTAATACATAGCTTAAATCTTGCCACGCCTAGTATTCAATAGTTTTAGTAATTTAGCGGCATGAACAAAGAAGATTATATTGAGATAGGTTTTGTTGGCAAGCCGCATGGGTATAAAGGACATATGAACCTTTCCATTACTTCGGAAGATGATGTGTTGTTTGAAAAACTTACTTTTGTTCTGCTTGAGGTAAACAATTTACTTACTCCGTTTTTTGTAGAAAATTTAGATTACAAACATAAAATTCTTCTAAAACTAGAGAACGTTCATAATGATGCAGATGCTAAAAAACTGCAATCGAAAAAAATATTTGTACCTAAAGAACACGTTATTATTGTTGAAGGCAATGATGATTCGGAATATGTTGGTTACGAATTAATAGATAATATCAAAGGCAGTTTAGGCAAAGTAATCCGTATTGAAGAAATGCCTGCAAGCGATGTTTTTATTGTTATTTATAAAGAAAAAGAAATCATCCTACCAATAACCGATGATTTTATTGAGGAAATAAATGAGACCACTAAAATCATTAAGTACAATGCTCCAGAAGGATTGATTGACTTGTATCTTGAGTAATTACCCTTGCTTTGTTTTTCTTATGTAATCAACCTTAAAATCAAATGATTAAGAAATTTAAAATTATAGAACGGGCATAAACTTTTTTTTCTATATTTGATTCACTTATGCCACAAGAAACATTTGTATTTAAACAATTTACCATACAACAAGATAAGTGCCCAATGAAAGTTGGGACCGATGCTGTATTGCTTGGTGCTTGGATAAAACCTACAAATGAAAAACGCATTTTAGATATTGGTACTGGCACTGGAATACTTGCTATTATGCTTGCTCAAAAAAGTACCGCTTTAATTGATGCAATTGATATTGATATAAGTGCGGTAGAGCAAGCAAAACAAAATGCAGAGTTTTGCAAATGGAGGGATCGCGTTAATGTTGAACATATAACATTACAACAATACAGCAAACAAACAGATAAACGTTACGATTTAATTGTTGCTAATCCTCCTTATTTTAAAGATTCATTTAAACCATTAGAAGAAGGAAGAACTTTAGCGCGGCATAATGATTATTTGCCATTTGAAGAACTAGTAGAAGGTGTTACCACCTTACTTGATAAAAAAGGGAAATTTTTCGTTATCCTTCCTAATAAAGAGGCAGGAATATTAAAAGATTTAGCAGAGAAAAAAGGCTTGAAACTTTCAAAACTTTTACGTGTAAGAACTAAGCATGATAAAGAAACGGAAAAACGCCACATCATGCAATTTGAATTTGAACCTACTTCCTTTAACGAAAGCACTATTATTATTGAAAAAGAAGGTAGGCACGAATACACCGACGAATACAAAGAACTAACCAAAGAATATTATATCCATTTTTAATTTATGCTATCAATTATTGCCGCAGTATCTGCAAACAATGCCTTAGGAAAAGAAAACAAACTATTGTGGCATTTACCTGCCGATTTAAAACGTTTGAAAGAGTTAACAATGGGGCATCATTTAATTATGGGCCGTAAAACCTTTGAAAGTTTAGGAAGACCATTACCCGGTAGACCGCACATTGTAATTAGCAGGGATATAAATTTAAAATTTGAAGGAGTTACCGTAGTAGATTCTTTAGAAAAGGCATTTGAACTAGCAAAAGAAGATAATCAACCTTTTATTTTTGGTGGGGCAGAGATATATAAGCAAGCACTCCCATTTATTGAACGTATATATCTTACAAGAGTTAATGAAACTTTTGAAGGAGACGCTTATTTTCCAGAGCTCGATATGAATAATTGGGAATTAGTAAGTAAACTTGATTTTGAACCTGATGAAAAAAACAAGTTCCATTACAGTTACGAAGAATATAAAAAGCGATCTTAAGAATTTAATCATTGATTTTCAGTCATTTAAAAAAAGGAAGTAAAATCTATTTTTAAAGAATATTGGCGATTAACCACATAATTTGGTTCATTAAATGCCCATTCTATGAGATTAATTTGTACCTTTGCACATTATAAAAAACTTTATTTATGCCAGGAACAACACCTAAACACAGTTTGATTCTTATTCCAATTGATTTCACAGAGCAATCATTATTAGCAATCAAGCAGAGTTACAATCTTGCAAAATATACACATTCAAAGATTTTATTACTTCACGTTTATGAGTCTCAAGGCCAAGAGCGTTTTGAAGAAATATCTAAACTTTCAAAACTTACACAAGAAGAATCAGGTGTTGAAACTGATTTCATGAATGTAAAAGGTAATATTTACAAGGAAGCTGTTCGTGTAGCTGAAGAATTAGAAGCAACAATGATTATTGTTGGTTTAGAATCTCACATGGGCGCTAAAGATATGATTGGAGCAAGCGCTTCTAAATTTATTCGTGAAAGTCCTTGTCCAGTTATCTCTATTAGAGGTAGAGACCACAGAGATGGTTGCGAAAACATTTTATTACCTTTAGATTTAACTAAAGAATCTCGTCAAAAAGTAGACAAAGCAATTGAGTTTGCTAAATATTTTGGTGCTGCTATTCGTATTTTAGGTGTATTCTCTACAGCTGATGAGAAATACGAAAACCAATTACACGCATACGCTCATCAAGTAAAACAATACATTAAGAGCAAAGGAATTGCTTGTACTAATAAAACATTAGCTGGCGATAATATTGCTGAAACAGTTGTTGAGTACGCAAACAAAATTGAGGCTGATTTAATCATGATTATGACTAAAACAGACTTAAACATGAAGGAGTTCTTTGTAGGAACAACTGCACAAAGAGTAATCGACATTTCTAATATTCCAGTATTAAGTATTCGTCCTATCTATAGACCGAGTATTAACAACGGAATCATCATGTAATTGATACCATTTAACCTTAAAAAAGCTCTCCGATATTCGGAGGGCTTTTTTATTGGATTACATCGTCCAAAATGATTATGAATATTGAATAAAATGAGTATTTTAGCGAAAATTTAATAATTACATAATAGTTATATGAGCAATACAGCAACACGAAAGCATCCAAAAGGATTATGGGTATTATTTGGGACAGAAATGTGGGAACGTTTCAATTTCTACGGAATGAGAGCCATACTTACACTTTTCCTAGTAAACTCTTTATTAATGAAAGAAAAAGATGCTTCCATTATTTATGGTGGTTTCTTAGGTTTATGTTATTTAACTCCTATGCTTGGTGGATTTATTGCTGATCGTTTCTTTGGAAATAGAAATTGTATTCTTCTTGGAGGTTTAATGATGGCAATTGGTCAATTCTTTTTATTCTTCAGTGCAAGTATTTTTGGGTCAAACATAAGTTTAGCAACTACTTTAATGTGGGCAGCTTTAGGTATTATCATTTTTGGAAATGGTTTCTTTAAACCAAATATTTCGAGTATGGTAGGAAGCTTATATCCAAAACAAGAGAAAAGTAAGTTAGATTCAGCCTTCACTATTTTTTACATGGGAATTAACTTAGGAGCTTTCTTGGGGCAATTGATTTGTCCAATTATTGGTGATGTTAAAGACGCAGGCGGTATTCGCGACATTCATGCTTTTAAATGGGGATTCCTTGCTGCGGGTATTGCAATGTTAATTGGAACTGCTGTTTTCTATTTCTTAAAAAATAAATATGTTGTAACACCAGAAGGTCGTCCTTTAGGTGGTTTACCTTCTAAACATGATGCTTCTGACTTTGAAGAAGGTGAAGCACAAAAAGCGGTATTCTCAAAAGTGCTTTAATTGGAGCTGTTGTAGGATTCCTTGGTTTAGGTGCAATTATTTATTATGTTTCTGGGCAAAACGGGATCTACACATTAATTTATTCAAGCGGTTTATCATTAGCAGGATTAATTATTTCGGATAGTTCTTTAACAAAAGTTGAACGTCAACGTATTTATGTAATTTACATTATTGCGTTCTTCGTTATATTTTTCTGGGCAGCTTTTGAGCAAGCTGGTTCATCATTAACCTTTATTGCCGATAACCAAACTGACAGAAATTTCTTTGGTTGGAATATGCCACCTTCCATGGTGCAAATTTTCAATGGTTTATTCGTAGTCGCATTTGCTGTTCCATTTAGTATGTTGTGGGATAAATTAAGATCAAAAAATAGAGAACCAATTTCTCCTATGAAACAAGCATTTGGTTTAGCTTTAATTGCAATTTCTTATTTCATTATTGCTTTCAATGTAAAAGATTTAGGAAATAGTGGTTTACTTGCAATCAAATGGTTAATCTTATTGTATTTGATCCAAACTGCTGCTGAGTTATGTTTATCACCAATTGGTTTATCATTGGTTGGTAAATTATCTCCAAAAAGATTTTCATCTTTATTGTATGGAGTCTTCTTTTTATCAAATGCATCAGGTTACGCTTTAGCTGGAACATTAGGCTCTATTATGCCTGCAACTGGTGATAAATTCAATAAAGCAAAAGAACTTGGAATGGACTTACAAGCTTTCTTAGATAAAAAACTTACTCCAACTGCTGACCAATTAAAGTTATTAGCTGAGAATCAAATCAGCCCAATTAACCCATCATTTGCTGGATTTGAAATTCATAACTTATTCGAATTTTTTATGGTATTTGTTGTGCTTACAGGTTTAGCGGCAGTTATTTTATTTGCCATTACACCTATCTTAAAGAAAATGATGCACGGAGTAAAATAATTCTATTCACATAATATTTAAAACCCTAAGCAATTAGGGTTTTTTAATTTTAAAGCATGAATAAAGAAATTCAATCTATAGAAGAAATTCAAAACTTTAAAGGCAAGTACCCAAAACAATTGTGGTACTTGTTTTTTAGTGAAATGTGGGAACGTTTTAGTTTCTACGGAATGCGGGGCATGTTAGTTGTTTTTATGACAACCAAGCTTGCCATGAACGAAGAAGTTGCCAACCTTCAATACGGCGCAACACAGGCTTTTGTTTACGCATTTACTTTTGTTGGTGGACTTTTAGCAGATAGAATTTTAGGTTATAGAAAATCCTTGTTTTGGGGCGGATTGCTAATGATTGTAGGAAGTATTATACTTGCAATCGAACCACAAAAACTATTCTTTTTAGGAATTGCTTTTAACATTATTGGGACAGGCTTTTTTAAGCCAAATATTTCAACAATTGTTGGTAGATTGTATAGAGATGGTGATGCACGAACTGACGCTGGCTTCTCATTATTTTATATGGGAGTTAATGTTGGAGCTTTAATTGGCGGTTACTTATGTATTGCTGTTGCTAATGGAAGTATGCTTAGTTCAATTGTTCCTGAAGCATTAAGATGGAATGTTGCTTTCGGTTTTGCATCCATAGTAATGATGATTAGCTTACTTACTTTCGTTAGAACACAAAGAACACTTGGTAATATTGGACTCTCCCCCCTACTTCACATCGAAAACAAAAAGAGGACATTATTTGAAATCATAACTTATGCAGCATCAATAGCTGTAATCCCATTCATTATTTTACTTGTTTCTAATTCTGAGTACACGGATTTTTCATGTTTATTATTTGGCCTTGCAGCATTAGCTTATTTCTTATTTGAAATGAGAAATTACAGCTGGGCAGAAAACAAAAAAATAGTTGCAGCATTAATCTTCATTTTATTCTCAATATTTTTCTGGGCATTTTTTGAGCAAAGCGGCGGGTCGCTGAGTTTATTTGCTGCTAACAATTTACACGAAAATGTATTAGGAATTAAGCTAGATCCAAATGGAGTAAACAATTCTGCAAACTCTCTTTTTGTAATTATCTTCGCTTCCCTGCTTGGTTTATTGTGGCTTTGGATGAATAAGAAAAAAATTGAACCAAACACCATTGTAAAATTCGGATTAGGATTTTTGTTTTTAGCTGGAGGATTTTATGTTTTCTACTTCACTAAATTTTTCTCAGATGCAACTGGGCATACTTCATTAAACATCTTTACATTTGGTTGGTTCATCATCACATTTGGTGAATTATGTTTATCTCCAATAGGCATGTCGGTAATGACAAAACTATCTCCACAAAAATTACAAGCAGGTATGATGGGAATGTGGTTTTTAGCAAGTGCTTACGGACAATACTTTGCAGGTTTATTAGGAGCAAACATTGCAAAAGCATCTGAGAATGCTACTAATTTGGAAAAACTAAACACTTATGCAGATGGCTACAAACAACTAGGCTTGTATGCTTTGATTGCGGGTGTTGTGCTAATTGCAATTTCTCCTTTGATTAAAAAATTAATGGGTGGAGTAAAATAATACTCTCGCTACCTATAACTGCTTAAAATAATCGCAATTTGTTTTCATTATACACTCAGCACAATTAGGATTTGTAGGTCGGCAAATTTCTCTTCCTAAAAATGAAATTGCCATGCCTATTTCTCCCCAATCCTTCTCAGGGATAACTTCCATTATTTGCTTTTCAATTTTCTTAGGGTCGGTTCCTTGTGCAATTCCTAATCGAGGGGCAACACGTATAACATGTAAGTCACAAATTACTCCTTCTGCCTTCACTCCTGCCCCACGCATAATAACGTTAGCTGATTTACGGCCAATACCTGGAAGTTCTATAAGTTCTTCCATTGTAAGCGGAATATTTTTATCCTGCTTAATTTTCGCCGATAATTCCATCAACCACTTTGTTTTGTTACCGAAGTTTCTAATCTTACTTACAAAAGGATATAACGCTTCAGCGTCTGCCCTGCTTAAAGAAGCCATATCAGGAAAAGCATTAAATAAAGCTGTAGATAATTGATTAATATTTTTATCCGAATCTTGCGCAGATAAAATTACCATAACAACTAATTGATACAGATTTTTATATTCTAATGGATGTGGTTTGCCTTTATACTTTTTAAGCAAAGGTTTACATGCTTCTGGCCAATTTGATTTTGACATAAGAATAGTTTTAGAAAATTAAAATTAGGAATAAAAAATTACATCCTAGGCTTCCAAGGTGTTTCTTCCACTTTTAAATCATGAGCCAATTTGCGGGAAAGAACGAATAAATAATCAGACAAACGATTTAAATATTTATAAATTATCTCATCTACCTTCTCATTCTCAGCAAGCTTTAAGGTTGCTCTCTCAGCTCTTCTACAAACACAACGTGCAACATGGCAAAAGGAAACAGCTTGATGTCCGCCTGGTAAAACAAAATGTTTCATTTCGGGCAATACTTCGTCCATTTTATCAATTTCCTTTTCCAAAAATAAAATATCTCCTTCTATAATTTCAGGAAGTTTCATTTTGTTTTTCTCTGGATCAGCAGCAAGCAATGAACCTAGCGTGAATAATCTATCTTGAACTTCAATTAAAACAATTTTCGAATGCTCGTCTATACCTTGGTCTCTAACAACTCCAATAAAAGAATTTAATTCATCAACAGTACCGTAAGCTTCTATACGAATATGTTGTTTAGGCAAACGAGTTCCTCCAATTAATGAAGTTTCTCCTTTATCTCCTGTTTTTGTATAAACTCTAAATGCCATTAAAAAGTTATGCTTAAATTAAGATTAGGTAAAAACGGAAGTTGGTCTTTTCTCTTTTGCGTAATACGGTCGAAATAAAAAATATTTGCTCTGTTATATGTATTACTTATTCCACCATTTACTTCTAATATAACTCTATCGGTCCAACTATATTTAAACTTAACGCCAATATCCAAACGATGATATTGTGGCAATCTTCCTTCATTTAATCCTGCAGGAATATAACCAACATTACTATTTATTCCAGCGTAATCTTGATCAATACCTCCATTTAAATTTAACTTAGGATAAAAACCTTGTGTTTGAGTAAATGGGAAACCACTTCCATAATTCCAACGAGCATTTGCCTCCCAACGTTTCTTTTTACCAAAAGTATAGGAAGTAACCAAGTTTACGTTATGCCTTCTATCCCAAATTGGTTTGTAAGATTTAGAGCCATCCCAACGCTGATTAAATCCAAGTGAGTAAGTAACCCAAAAGTAAAAACGTTTTCTATCATACTTAACAACAAAGTCAATACCTCTTGCCCAACCTGTTTCAACAATAAAATCTTTTTTAACTGAATCAGGATAAGTCGTATGTGCAACATCATCTTCAAATATCTTATCGCGATTTACATTTGTAAGATGGGTAAACCATTTTTGATATCCTTCAATATTTACTTCAATGTTTTTAAATACATCAAATTCAACCCCACCAATTAAATGCAGCGATTTTTGAAGTTTCGTGTTCAATTCTTTAGATTCTGCTCCTGGTTTTGGAATGTAGGTATCTTGTAAATTATCTGGTCCAGATAAAAATCCGTAAAATAAATTTACAACATCTCTATCCGAATTTGATGCAATTAAATTTTGTGAATAAACACCACTCGCTAATTTAAAACGCACGGTCTTTTTTAAGTTATACTTCATCGAGAAACGAGGTTCTAAAGAAGGTTCAGACAATGATGCGTAATAATGCAATCTTAAACTTGGTTCAATAACGAACTTCTTGTTTTTTGAAACATGTTTATATTTGAAAAATCCTCCAATCTCAGTTGTGTTTTCTTCTTGCCTGATGTTACTTCCAAATTCGTTTCTATAAGCTAGGGCAGTTCTAAAACCAATCATTTCAAAACCATACTTAATTTCATCCTTTCCAATAAAATTAGTGAATTTTAATCCCATATTAAATCCATTAATATCACTTGTTTTTGGGATAGTATCGCTAGGTGTTTTTGCTGAAATGCCATATTGAGAGTATGCAAAATTACCTTCCACCAATGTACTTGACCCTGGAGGAATAATTACGAAATTTGAACCTGCTCCAAAAGATTTCCATTGAAAATCAGCTATTTCAGGATACTTAACAAAATCAGAAAAATTATATCCAAACAAATTTAACTTACTCCCGTTGTTAGCGTTAAACGAAACCTTACCATACAAATCAGTAAAACCAAAAGGCAAGCCACTTGTATCAGCATATCTGTATAATACTTTAGATGATTGCGGCAAATATGAATGTTTACCTGACAATAAATAAGAAATAGAACCCTTTCCGTTTTCTTTTAACTTTAATAATGGACCTTCGGCTAATAATTTTACTCCAAAAGTAGATGCAGAAACTTTACCTTCAAAACGTTTTTTGTTCCCGTCACGTGTTGTTATATCCATTATTGAAGAAATTCTTCCGCCATACTCAGCACCAAATCCACCAGTGTACACATCGGCATTACGTATGATATCATTATCAAAAACAGAAAACAAACCTATTGAATGGAAAGGATTATAAACAATCATACCATCTAACAAAACTTTATTTTGAATGGGTGTTCCTCCACGTATATATAATTGTCCTCCTTGGTCGCCCGTAAAAACAACACCTGGCAAAACCTGCATGTACTGTGCTAAATCGGGTTCTCCAATACTTGGAAGTTTATTAATAACCGTTGGGTCAATTTTATTTACTGAAACTTTTGTATCTTCTAATTTTGATTGCTGTGCAGCTGTTGCCGTAAATTCTTGTAATTGAACAGCGCCCTTAGTTAAATAATATTTTTTATTCTGTAGGTCTCCGGCTTTAACTGTAATGGTTTCGTACAAAGTATCGTAACCCATATAAGAAATTGTTAAAGTATATGTTCCTGCTGGGATTTTATTAATATTAAAAAAACCATTAATATCAGTTGATGCCCCTTGGGTTGTTCCTTTAAAATATACAATTGTAAAAAGTACAGGTTCTCCATCATCCTTTGTGTAAACAAATCCACGAACACTTCCACTAGTTTGAGAAACTAACTGGAACCCTGCAAAGCTCAAGAGCAAAAAAACGATTAATCTAGTTTTATTCATAAATCCCATAAAGGTGTCAAATTTAGTAATTTTTAGGGGCAATTGTCACTTTTTAGATAAGTGGTTAGATTTGATTTACAACTGGTTAAACAAACTGCTAAATTGTTAAAAATAAAACGAAACAAATCGCTCAAATTTATCGAAAATTAAGTTCTTTTGCAGTTTGAAGCCATTATGAGGAAGGGATTAAATTATTTGGGGATTATTTGGTTAGTTTTATTGAGTTTTGCTTGCACAGAAGAATTGGTTGTAAAAGAAAAAACAGAAAAAGCATTTACAATTGATACCACCGTCAAACTTTCGAAAGAACAAAAGGAAAAAGCCTACCGCCTCGATACAGTATTTTCTAATTTAAGTAAATCGAACGCGTTTAATGGAAACATCTTAATTGCTGAAAACGGAAAAATTATCTACAAAAAATGCATTGGGGTTTCCAATCAAAAAGAAAATAAATTATTAAACGATAGTTCACTATTTCAACTTGCTTCTGTATCAAAAACAATAACAGCAACACTTACATTAAAATTAATTGCAGAAAAAAAACTTAATTTAGAAGATAATGTAAAAAAACACCTACCTGATTTCCCTTATACAGGAGTTAAAATAAAACACCTTCTTTCACACCGTTCGGGCTTAGGGAACTATATCTATTTTACTGGCGATTTTGTTGCAGATAAAGCTGCTAAACTCACAAACGAAGGGATATATAAATTAATTGTAGAAAATAAACCGCCCGTATACTTTGAACCTGATAGACAATTTAATTACAACAATACAAACTACATGCTACTCGCACTTATTTGCGAACGCGTTGCAAAATCAAACTTTAAAACACTTTGCAAAGAAAAAATATTTAATGCTTGCGGAATGAAGAATACATTTTTCGCCGATGAAATCAATTCACACAAAAATAAAACACAAGGCTACACATTTTCGATGCGCGAAGTTGAAGGCGATATGTTTGATTATGTTTGGGGCGATAAAGGAATTTATACCACAACATACGACCTATTGTTATTTGAAGAAGCTTATTTTAATGAAAAACTAATTGATTCGAGTTTAATAAAACTTGCTACAACACCAATGAGTAACGAACGTAAATTAGGGAATTATGGTTATGGCTGGAGAATGAAAGAATTTAATAACGAGAACAAACTAGTTTACCATAATGGTTGGTGGCATGGTTACCGAACAGCTATGCAAAGAAGAATAAAAGATAAAATCTGCATTATCATTCTAAGTAATCGACTTAACTCTTCAGTTTATCAAACGTGGAGGATATTTAAAGCAATTGATGCCGATACTTCAAGAAAGATTGAAAACGAAGAAGAGTAATTACAACTTAAACGTTACTCCAAAGTAAGGAATTGGAATAAATTTTGTTCTGAAATTTTTTACAGGGTTTGTTGCTTGCTGCGAGTAACCTCCATAAGGATTTGGAACATTAACATAAGTGTAAGTATAATATGCTTCTCGATAAACCAAATTATAAAAACCAAAAGCCCATGATTTATCCGGGCGCTTTAATGTTCTAACCCCTATACCAATTAAACCAAATTCATTTTTTGGTACAACCCATGCTTCTCCCACAAAACCTGCATTTTTAGAAACTCTATGAAAAATAGAGGCGTTAAAATAATAAGTGTTATCATTTTTGCGCACATTGGTATTTTGATTGGTTTGATAAGCATATTGATACTGCATAAAAGAAGAAAATCCAATACCTCCCATTACAGTAAAATTAGTTCTTGAATTTCCTCTACTATACTTTGCAGCAATATTTCCAATAACATTTGAAGAACCAGTGTAAGTCATGGAAGCAATGTTCATTTCGGTTCCAACATCATCTTCTCCTCCTAAAGAGAAACTTGTTTTTAAGCCTACACCCATTGGAGTGCCAACTAATGAAGTTTGCAATCCAATAGCGACATTTTCGTTAATACTAAAATAACCACTATAACCTAAAAAATAACCGGTATGTAACCGAAATTCCCCTTTTTTAAATGGTAAGGCGTTTGATGCCGCCATATAATATGACTTGTGCTCATTTTCGTTCAAAAATTCACCATTCGAGAAATTTTCAGTGCTTACTAAATTTATACTCTTCACCTGAAACTTTGGCAAATAAAGCTTCCCCATTGTTTTGGTTTGAATCAAAATTTCACGCTCATTGTCGCCAACAATTTCTCCAATGTATTCGGTTCCATCGTTCAGAATTAAAACGTATTGTTTGCCCTTTTTCCACCATGGCTTTTCCTTTACAACCTTAGTTGAATCAGATTGCGCGTTTATGAAGATTGGCAAAAATCCAACAATCAAACAGAAGATAAAAAGGATATTTTTTTTCATATTAATGTTAAAGGTAGAAAATAAACGGCAAATCCTAAAATGTATTGTGTTAAACAAGATACTTCTCGCTATACTTCCTCGAATCCAGCACTTCAATATCCGAAAAATAAAAATCTTTTTTGTCCTCTGTTATTATGCACTTGCACCCCGAAGCTATTGCAGAGTAGTATTGCAAGCCATCTTCTATATCATGTATTTTCTTATTCTTCCTCACTGCATTAACCGTTTCTGCATCAATCGTAGTAAAGTTTAATTTTTCTGCAAGTAAATTTATTTTAGTCCGCGCATGGGTATTTCCCGATTTTTTTGAAGCAAAATAAAATGCAATGGCCAAACAAAGCGGAGAAGTATATACTTTAAACTTTGGATTTTCGACCAAACTTAAAATACGTGCACTATAAGAAAAAGTTGGGTATTCTTTATTTAAAACAGAAACAAGAATATTAGCATCCAAAAATATTTTCATTTTTTGCGGCTGTGATATTCATCCTTTAAACTTTTGCGTTTTTTGGATGCTATTTTATACTCAGCTGGCCCTTCGGCAATAATATTTACCCAATCAGAAATAGGAAACTCCTCTATTGAATCATATTGTTTAGTTGTGATTTTATCCAAAACAAGCTCCATCATACGAGATAAACTCATATTGTGAGCCTCCGCATATTTTTTTGCTCTTTCGATGATTGCTCTATCAAAAGACAAAGTTATTTTAGCATCCATGACAATTAATTTTATACGACAAAAATAAATAATCTATACGTATAAAACAAATTAAAATAAAAAAAGGAAAAAACTATTAAACTGAATTAATAATTTTTTCCTCCTTCCATAGGTAACTGAGCCCCGTCGAAGCTACATATTACGGCGATATTGTCCGCCAACCTCAAACAAAGCCTTAGTAATTTGCCCCAACGAACAATACTTGACAGTATCCATTAATTGCTCAAATGTATTTTGGTTATGAATCGCGGTTTGTTGGATTTTCTTCAACATCTCAGGTCCTTTATCACCACTTGCTTTCCAAAGTGTTTGCACAGTGTTAATTTGGAATTCTTTTTCATCCGTTGTACTTCTTATAACTTCAGCAGGAATAACAGTTGGTGAACCTTTACTTGATAAGAAAGTATTTACACCAATTATTGGATATTCACCAGTATGTTTTAATGTTTCGTAATACAAACTTTCTTCTTGTATTTTTCCACGTTGATACATCGTTTCCATTGCGCCAAGTACTCCGCCTCTTTCACTTATTCTGTCAAACTCTAACAATACTGCCTCTTCCACTAATTCAGTTAAGTCTTCGATGATGAATGAACCTTGTAATGGGTTTTCATTTTTAGCTAATCCTAACTCACGGTTAATGATTAACTGAATTGCCATTGCCCTGCGCACGCTTTCCTCTGTAGGTGTTGTAATTGCTTCATCATAAGCATTAGTATGAAGACTATTACAGTTATCATAAATTGCATATAATGCTTGTAATGTTGTACGAATATCATTAAAATCAATTTCTTGCGCATGTAAACTTCTACCACTTGTTTGTATATGGTATTTCAACATTTGACTGCGCTCGTTACCATTGTATTTGTATTTCATTGCCTTTGCCCATATACGACGAGCAACACGGCCAATTACACTATACTCAGGGTCGATACCATTACTAAAAAAGAAAGATAAGTTAGGAGCAAAACTATCAATGTGCATTCCACGGCTTAAGTAATACTCAACAAAAGTAAATCCATTAGCCAATGTAAACGCAAGCTGAGAAATTGGATTAGCACCAGCTTCAGCAATATGATAACCACTAATACTTACCGAATAAAAGTTACGAATGTTTTGATCAATAAAATATTGCTGAACATCGCCCATTACTTTTAAACTGAACTCTGTACTAAAAATACAAGTGTTTTGTGCTTGATCTTCTTTTAAAATATCCGCTTGCACCGTACCACGCACTTGTGATAATGTTTGCACTTTAATTTTATCATATACATCTTTAGGCAACACTTGGTCACCTGTAACACCTAATAACATTAAGCCTAAGCCATCATTACCTTCTGGTAAGTCGCCATTGTATTTAGGACGTGCAACGCCTTTAGCTTTGTAAATAGCGTTTATTTTATCTTCAACCTCTTTCTCTAATCCGTTTGCTTTTATGTAAAGCTCGCATTGTTGGTCAATTGCTGCATTCATAAAGAAAGCTGCAATAATTGCTGCAGGACCATTAATGGTCATACTTACAGAAGTTGTTGGAGAAGCTAAATTAAATCCACTATATAATTTTTTAGCATCATCTAAACAACAAACACTTACTCCACTATTACCAACTTTACCATAAATATCTGGACGGTGATCCGGGTCTTGTCCGTAAAGGGTAACGCTATCAAAAGCTGTACTTAAACGTGCAGCAGGTAATCCTTTACTTACATAGTGAAAACGTTTGTTTGTTCTCTCTGGTCCACCTTCACCTGCGAACATACGTGTTGGATCTTCACCCTCGCGTTTAAATGGATAAATACCAGCAGTGTAAGGGAAATCTCCAGGGAAATTTTCTTGCAAGTTCCATCTTAAAATATCTCCCCAAGCTTTAAAGCGTGGCACAGAAATTTTTGGAATTTGTGAATGAGATAAACTCTCGTAATGCGTTTTAATTTTTATTTCCTTATCACGAACTTTAAAAATAAAATATTCGTTTGTGTAATTTTCTTTACGTGCAGCCCAAGTATCAATTACTTTTTTATTGTGACCATCAAAGTCTAATTCAACTTGTGCATATTCTTCTTCTAATGACTTAACCAATCTATCTTTGTCAGCCATCTTACTTTCTTTGATAGCTGCAATTGTATTTTTAATACTATACAATTTCTCTGCTATTTCAGCTTGTTGTTCAGCCTTTCTATCATAGCTTCTGTTGTTTTCAGAAATCTCGCTTAAGTAACGTGTGCGCGCAGGTGGGATGATGAAAATTTTCTCACTCATCTCATCTGTAATTGCAAAACCTGATTTTAAATTAGCTCCTGTTTTCTCAACCAATTTGTCCATCACTGCTTTGTACAAGCTATTCATCCCTGGGTCGTTAAACTGAGAAGCAATTGTACCATACACTGGTAATTGCTCATCTGGTGTTTCCCATAAATTATGATTGCGTTTGTATTGTTTCTTTACATCTCTAATTGCATCTAATGCGCCACGCTTATCAAATTTGTTAAGCGCAATAATATCTGCAAACTCAATCATATCAATTTTTTCTAACTGCGTGGCAGCTCCGTATTCTGGAGTCATTACATACAAGCTCATGTTACTGTGCTCTGTAATCTCAGTATCACTTTGTCCAATACCTGCAGTTTCTAAAATGATCATATCAAAATTAGATGCCTTCAAAATATCAACAGCATCTTGCACATGTTTTGATAATGCTAAATTGCTTTGACGAGTTGCCATAGAACGCATGAAAACTCTATCGTTACGAATAGAATTCATTCGGATTCTATCTCCTAATAATGCCCCGCCTGTTTTACGTTTACTTGGGTCAACAGAAATAATTCCCAATTGTTTTTCTGGAAAATCGATTAAGAAACGACGAACCAATTCATCTACCAAACTTGATTTACCTGCCCCGCCTGTACCCGTAATACCAAGCACTGGAGTTTTAGATGCAGCAGCCATTTCACGAACTTTCTTCATCATGGCTTCGCTTTCTACATTTCCGTTTTCGGCTGCAGAAATTAATTTCGCAATTGATTTATGGTCTTTCTCTGCAATGTGAGAAACCTCTCCATTCAAATTAACTCCTGTAGGGTAATCAGATTGACGAAGCACATCGTTAATCATTCCTTGCAAACCAATCTCACGTCCATCATCAGGACTGTAAATACGAGTAATGCCGTAAGCATGTAATTCAGCAATTTCAGTTGGAAGAATTACACCGCCTCCACCACCAAATATTTTAATGTGTCCACAACCCCGCTCTTTTAATAAATCGTGCATGTATTTAAAATACTCAACGTACCCGCCTTGGTAGCTAGTAATAGCAATTGCGTTTGCGTCTTCTTGTATTGCACAATTAACAACGTCTATAACGCTTCTATCGTGACCAAGGTGAATAACCTCTGCCCCGCTGCTTTGCATTATACGACGCATAATATTAATTGCTGCATCATGCCCATCAAACAAAGCTGCTGCGGTTACAATACGTATTTTATTTTTCGACTGATATGCTGTAGTTTCCATAATCTTAAGATAAATCAAATGTGAGAGTGGCAAAAATACTGATTCGTGAAGGGAATAGCAAAAAAGATAACTATAAAAAGACAATTAAATATCCGCTGATTACTAGCTATTTTGATAAATTGAAATAATTAATTTACATATTTACTAAATTTTGCAATGTTTAAATTGCAAATCAAATAAATACAACTTAATAATCTGTTTTTCAATAAATTATAACCCACTAATTTTATAAAATGCATGCAAAAAGGGAGAGAAAATCGAAAAAACAAATCCATAATAGCGTAGTTTGAAACTACTATTTATCAATTTTATCAAAATACGAAATACTTATATTACAATTATTAGTATATTTGAAATACATATATTGCATATTAAGTTAAAATTGAAATAAAAATATTGCATATATAGTTAAATTTGAAATAAACACATTGCAAAATTAGAAATTATGACTGATTTATTTGAATACAGCGACGATATGCTTAATAACTTTAACGACACGTTTGAACGTTCGTTAGAGCATACTATTGAATGGAATCAAAAACTAATTGGTGTGATGGGCGCACGTGGTGTGGGCAAAACAACTATTTTATTAAAATACATGAAAAAGAAATACGGGGCAAATTCCAGAAAAGCCTTGTATGTAAGCATGGATAACCTATACTTTGTAAACAACTCATTACTTGGTTTTGCACGCGACTTTTACAAAAGTGGGGGCGAACATTTGTTTTTAGATGAAGTACATAAATATGCTAATTGGAGTCAAGAATTAAAAAACATTTATGACAGTGTACCAAAACTTAAAATAGCTTTTTCTGGCTCAAGTATTTTAGATATTTTACGTGGAAAAGCTGATTTAAGTAGAAGAGCAGATGTATATCACTTAGCAGGTTTATCGTTTAGAGAATACTTAGAAATTGAAACGGGAGAGAAATTCAAAACAATTGAACTAGAAGATTTACTAAAAAACCATGTTGAGTTTGCTGCTGAAATTTGCAAAAAACTTAGGCCTTACGCGCATTGGAGAAATTACTTAGAGCATGGTTATTACCCCTTTTACTTACAAAGTAAAGAACGTTACAGTCACCGCTTGTTAAACGCAATTAATTTAACTTTAGAAACTGATTTAGTTGTTTGCCGCCCTGTTGACTCTGCTTACATTACAAAACTAAAACGCTTGTTATACATTGTTTCAATATCTACACCTTTTCAACCAAACATTGCGAAGTTGAGCAAGGTTATTGAAGCATCGAGGCTAACGGTAACGCAATACTTTGAATACCTAAGAGAAGCGGAATTAGTAAACTTATTAAAGAGTGATGAAAAGAGTTTAAACCTTTTATCTAAACCCGATAAAGTGTATTTAAACAATGTGAACTTAATGTATGCTATCTCCAAAACCTCCATGAATGAAGGTAATGTAAGAGAAACATTTTTCTTTAACCAAGTAAATGAAAAACATAAATTAAGCACACCATTAAAAGGAGATTTTTTAGTAGACGAAAAATACACTTTTGAAATTGGCGGCAGAAACAAAACTACCACACAATTAAAAGGTGTAAAAAATGCCTTCGTAGCTTCTGATGATTTAGAAGTGGGAATGGCAAATAAAATCCCTCTTTATTTATTTGGGTTTTTGTATTAGAAGACTAGGTGATAGAGAATACTATCACTTAGTCTTATTAATAATTCACCACCTGCTCTTCAATATCAGCAGGCACATCTCTGTACTCATACTGTTGATTACGCAATTGTGGTTCAAAACCAGCCTCGGTTATTGCTTCTTGAATGGTTTTATAGGTAAAACGATGCGGCGCACCGGCAGCACTTACCACATTTTCTTCAATCATAATACTTCCAAAATCATTTGCTCCTGCTTCTAAACAAATTTGCGCCGTTTCCTTACCAACTGTTAACCACGAAGCTTGAATATTTTCAACGTTTGGCAACATAATACGGCTTAACGCAAGCATACGAATGTATTCGTCCTTACTCACATTATTTTTTATTCCTTTTAAACGATTTAATAATGTTCCATCATCCTGAAAAGGCCATGGAATAAAGGCAAGAAAACCCTTTGCATCCTTTGGTTTTTCAGCTTGTACTTCACGTAACCAAACTAAATGCTCAAAACGTTCGTAAATGGTTTCAACATGTCCAAACATCATGGTTGCGGAGGTAGTTAAGCCTAATTGGTGCGCTGCACGCATCACATCTAACCACTCGCGCCCTGTACATTTTCCCTTCGAAATTAAGCGGCGAACACGGTCGTTTAATATTTCGGCACCTGCACCTGGCAAACTATCTAAACCTGCTTCCATCAAGGCTTTTAAAACTTCGGTGTGGGTAGATTTTTCGAGTTTGGTAATATGAGCTATTTCAGGTGGCCCAAGTGCATGTAATTTTATTTGTGGGAACATACTTTTTTAAATCCCTAAATAAATTTACATAGTATGAAAGACCTAAATCGGGGTGGTGACCACCTTGCAATAATAATTGCTCACCACCATATTTAATTGTTTCCTCAATCTTCTTTTTATAGGTTGCTAAATCGGTAATGTAGGACTCAGGATGACCAGGAATTCGGAAGAAATTACAGAACTTGCAATTAGCTATACAAACGTTGGTAGTATTGAGATTTCTATCAATAATCCATGTAACTTTTTTCGAATTATGTTTCTGTATTTTCCTTAATTCATTAGCTACAAACATCAGTTTTGCAGTAGGTGCATTTTCAAAAAGAAACACTCCTTCCTCAGCAGATAAAAACTCCTGAGCCAACCCTCTTTTTAATAATTCATCTACGTTCATAGCTAACTGATTTAAATGTTAAAATAAAGCTTTCTCAAAGCAAATAATTTCTTTACATTTGAAAAAACTTACACAAAATTACAAATTCTATTTATGGCAATCGTTAAAAAAAGCAACTTTGATGAATTAAAAGAAAACCTAGTGATTTTAACTACTGAATTTAAAAATAGAAAAAAATACGGTTTATCTAATAATGAAACCGAATATATTAAACAACAAATAAAAGCGGAGAAGAAATCTATTACCGTAAACCAATTAAAACGATTGGTATTTGTAGTGTTGGTTGATAATAAAGTTGAGCAAAATAAACGCAAAGAAAAACTTCGCAAATCAGGTTGCACACTTGCTGCCATTTTAAACGACGCTAAAAAAACAAGTGTTGGTATTACTGCTGAAACTGCTCATGCAGAAGATTCATTAGCTTGTGCAGAAGGAATGGCACTGGGTAATTACCAATTTATCCTTTATAAAACCAAGAAAACTAAAAACACTCTTGCTACCATTTTAATTAATGGAAAAGTAAATGATGCAAGTATTAGCGAGCTAAACATTAACACTGAAGCTGTTTGCATGGCTCGTGATTTAGTTAACGAACCTGTAAATTCATTAAACGCAACAGAACTATCTAATCGTTTTAAAAAGATGGGAACTGCTGCAGGCTTTAAAGTTGAAGTTTACAACAAAGCAAAAATTACTCAATTAAAAATGGGTGGTTTACTTTCGGTAAACAAAGGTAGTGTTGATCCACCAACCTTTACCATCATGGAATACAAACCAAAAAACGCGAAAAACAAAAAACCTTACGTGTTAGTTGGTAAAGGTGTTACGTACGATACTGGTGGATTAAGCTTAAAGCCTACACCATCAAGTATGGATATGATGAAATGCGATATGGCAGGTGCAGCAGCAGTTGGTGCAACTATGTTTGCTATTGCTAAAGCTAAATTAAATGTTCATGTAATTGGTTTAGTACCTGCAACAGATAATCGCCCTGGATTTAATGCATTTGCCCCTGGCGATGTAATTAAAATGTTTGACGGAAGCACAGTAGAAATGCTTAACTCAGATGCAGAAGGTAGAATGATTTTAGGTGATGCATTAGCATTTGCTAAAAAATACAAACCCGAATTAGTAATTGATTTAGCAACACTTACAGGCGCAGCTGCAGCTGCAATTGGCATTCAAGGAATTGTAAGTATGGGTAATGCTGACGAAAAAACGACTAACAAACTTAAACAAAGCGGACATAATACACATGAGCGTTTAGCTGAGTTTCCATTTTGGGAAGAATACGATGAATTAATAAAATCTGACATTGCCGACATGAAAAATTTAGGTGGTCCGCAAGCGGGAGCAATTACTGCTGGTAGATTTTTGGTGAAATTCACAGGTTATCCTTATATTCACTTGGATATTGCAGGTCCAGCTTTCTTAACTGCACCAAATGGTTATCAACCAAAAGGTGGCACAGGTATTGGAGTACGCTTGTTGTTCGATTTCTTTAAAAACAACTAAAAAGGGTAAAAAGAAAAATATGAGTACACGTTTACTGATTATATTACTATTTAGTGCCCTGTTTGCATTTGATGGATTTAGTCAATCTAACAAATACTCATTGATTGTAACTCAATACCAACTTACCAATCCTAAAGCTTTGATGCAAGATATTTACCGTTACAATTTTGAAAACGGTGAATTTAAAGGGAAAGAAAAATTACTAACGGTTACAGGAAAAGACAATGCAAAAGATTTAATCCGTGCTGATGTTGAAGGTAGCTTTATTTTTAAAAATCGTTGGCTAATTACTGGTATTGGTAACATTATTGACTTACAAACAAAACAAGTAGTTTCTGGAGATAAAGCAACCTTTATTAAAGAAAGCGGAGATAGTTTAATATTTTACACCAACGATATTTTAAAGGAAAATTTTATTCGGTACTTGATGCTAAAACAGGTAAATACGCAGAAGTAAAATCAGTAAAATTTAAAGCTATTGTTGCGCAGGATATTGAAGTTGATTACGCAACATCCAATAGAAGTATTTGGTTGTATCCAGTTAACAAAGACAAAACATTGTTGGTGAGTGATGCAGGTTTTGGCGAAGAAATTATTAATTCAAAAAAGAAAAGTGAAATCCCTGTTTATTGGTTAGATAAAGATAACTTTCTTTTTCCCTACTACAATGTTTCAAAAAACGAAGCAACCATTTTTAAAGTAAACGTAAACAAAACACAAACTAAAATTGGTGTTATAAAAGACATTCCTAAATCACATTTTAATTCCTACTTTGCTAAAGATGGTGATGGAAACATTGAATACGTTTGTGGTAAAGGCAAGTTTTATGTTGACATAAAAAAACTAAGTATTACAGAAGTATTATTTGAACACGAAGGAAGTGGATTTGATGTGGAATGGAAAAATCAAACCTATGGTCACGCAATAAAATACAACAAAACTGATATTGGCAAATACCAATGCGAAATGAAAAACATTAGAACCTGCAAGTATGCCATTGCAGTTGATAACAAACTAAAAATTGGTGAAGAGGTTTATCCGCAAGGTATAGCAGTGTGGAACAACATTACAAAAAAATGGAAGAGCATAGACGCGGATGAAGTAGCTGCAATTGCGGGCTGGATAGTTGAATAAATTGATTACAAAATTATGAGCGAACACAAAATAAGAGTTGGAATTACACAAGGCGATATAAACGGAATTGGAATTGAAACAATTTTAAAAACTCTTTTAGAACCTGCAATGTGCGAAATTTGCACTCCTGTTTTATTCTGCTCGCAAAAAACTGTTAGCTTTTATAGAAAAGCATTAAATCTAGAAGAATTAAATTTTCATCCAGTTAAAGATTTAAAAGAACTAAATACTAAAAAGCCAAACGTTTTTAATTGCTACGAAGAAGAAGTAAATATTGAAATAGGCAAATCAACTGAAGCTGGTGGTAAGTATGCGTTTTTAAGTTTAGAAAAAGCTTGTGAGGCATTAAAGAATAATGAAATTGATGTATTAGTTACTGCTCCAATAAACAAACACAACATACAAAGCGAACAATTTAAATTTGCTGGTCACACCGAATATTTATCTGAAAAATTTTCGGGAAAACAAGATACTGCTTTAATGCTATTGTGCAGCGAAGATTTAAGAGTTGGTTTAGTTACGGGGCATATTCCAGTAAGCGACATTGCAAAAGCTGTTACTAAAGAAAAAATTGTAGCTAAGCTTTTACAACTTAATAAAACATTACAAACTGATTTTAATATCAGAAAACCAAAAATTGCAGTGCTTGCTTTAAATCCACATGCTGGCGACAACGGGGCAATTGGAAACGAAGATGACACTATTGTAAAACCTGCAATTGAGGAATTAAAAGATAAATTACAAGTTTACGGTCCATATCCATCTGATGGATTTTTTGGAAACAAAACCTACAAACAATTTGATGCAGTTTTAGCAATGTATCACGATCAAGGATTAATTCCTTTTAAGTCTATTGCATTCTCCGATGGAGTTAATTACACAGCAGGCTTATCAATTGTACGCACATCACCCGACCACGGAACAGCTTACGATATTGCAGGTAAAGGAATTGCTGATGAAACCTCACTTAAAAAAGCAATTTACATGGCAATTGATGTATTTAGAAATAGAAAACTAAATGCAGAAATTAGCGCAAATCCTTTAGCTATAAGCAAAATGAAGAAAGACGATAGAGGGTAAAAATCAAAACTTTAATGTGTCAGCAGATAATCAAATATTTTAGGGCTTGCAAGAAAGCGTTAGATGCGAGGCGTTTTCAAAGGATTGAAATTAGGAGTTTACTTGGGTAAATGACTTATTTCAATACTGAAAACAACGACGCAGATGACGATTTGTTGCAAGCACTAGGAAACAAAAAAACCTCGAAAGAAAATCTTTCGAGGTTTTTTAATATAAATAAATGCCTAAAAAGGCGAATTAGCAATTATTTGTGAGTTTTCTCACTTGATACTGTTAATCTTTTTCTGCCACGAGATCTACGAGCAGCTAATACCCTACGGCCGTTTGCAGAACTCATTCTCTCACGGAATCCGTGTTTGTTTCTACGTTTACGTTGCGAAGGTTGGAAAGTACGTTTCATGATATTCTATATTTTACTGTTATAACTTATTTTACTATTTAAATCCAATTTTATCAATCGGGCGACAAAGATACATACTTTTTATTAATTCACAAATTTTCGAAAAAGGTTTTTTTAGCGCCTTTAGTTAGTACTTTTGTGGGCTAAATTAATGAATTTATGGCCAAAAGAGGTGGCGATACAGATAAAAAGGACGAATTACCTAAGGCGAAGCTAAGTCGTAAGAATTTAGTTAAGTCATTACGCCTATTTAAATACTTGCAAGGTCAAAAATATTTATTTGGCTTAGGAATGTTCTTTTTGGCTGGAACAGCGGTTGTTGGGCTTATTTTTCCAATTATTTCAGGAAAACTATTGAGTTATTTTGGCGAAACTGGCATCAGTCCAGAAAAAATGACTGAAGAAATCAAGAAAATCGGATTAATCTTATTAGGAGTACTGGTTTTACAAGCATTTTTCTCTTTTGGACGAGTTTCTACATTTACCCGTGTTACCGAAAATATATTAAGTGGCTTAAGAAAAGATGCATTTAAAAAACTAATTCAAATGCCAATGGGATTTTTCTCTAAAAATCAGGTGGCAGAATTAAGTAGTAGAATGGCAACTGATATTAATGTTATTTCTGAAGCATTTACTATTAGCATTGCCGAAATTATTCGTCAGTTAATTGTTGGTTTTGGAGGAATTGGTGTTTTAATTTATTACACCAACTGGAAAGTAGCCATGTGGTTTTTAATGATTATTCCGCCTATTACAATTTTGGCTATTGTATTCGGAAAAAAAATCAGAAAATATTCTAAAGATTATCAAGAAAAAATCGCTCAATCAAATGTTGTTGTAGGTGAAGCTTTAACAGGAATAAGCAATGTAAAAACATTTACAAACGAAAAATATGAAATAGGAAAATACTCTTCTATTGTAACCGACATTAGAAACTTTGGAATTAAATACGGCTTAATGCGCGGAACTTTTTTTGCATTCATTATGATATTTGTTTTCGGTTCTATCTTTTTCATTTTATTAAAAATGTTTTTACTAAAAAGCGAAGGTGAATTAAGTGCAGAAGCTTTTGGTATTTTTATTATGGTTTCCTCTTTCGTTGCTGCTTCATTAGCTGGTATTCCAGAGCAATTGGCTTCGATACAACGTGCATTGGGTGCAACAGATAGAGTATTCGAATTAATTGATGGTACAAACGAAGAAATAGATTTAGAATTTACAAGAGATAATAAAGAAGCTGCTGTAGCAAGTGAAATCGAATTCAGTAACGTAAACTTCCACTACCCTACTCGTCCTGATTTTAAAGTATTGCATAATATTTCATTGAAAGCAAATGCTGGTGAAACCATTGCCCTTGTTGGACCAAGCGGCTCGGGTAAATCAACCATTGCATCGATGGTTTTACGCTTTTACGATCCTGTTGATGGAACCATTAAATTAAATGGTAAAAACACAAAAGATTTTGAACTTTCTAAACTTAGAAATCAAATGGCAATTGTGCCGCAAGATGTAATTTTATTTGCAGGAAGCATTAGAGAAAATATTTCTTATGGTAAACCTAATGCATCGCTTGAAGAAATTAGAGAAGCTGCTCGCAAAGCAAACGCATTAGATTTTATAGAAAGCTTTCCTGAAAAATTTGATACTATTGTTGGTGAGCGGGGCATACAATTATCGGGCGGACAAAGACAACGTATTGCCATTGCACGTGCTGTACTTAAAAACCCTTCCATATTAATTTTAGATGAAGCAACGAGCTCATTAGATAGTGAAAGCGAGCGTTTAGTGCAGGAAGCTTTGGATAAATTAATGGAAGGCCGCACAAGTATTGTTATTGCACATCGTTTATCAACTATTAGAAACGCTGATAAAATTATTGTTTTAGAAAAAGGAATGGTAGTTGAAAATGGAACACATGACGAGTTAATTAAAAACGAAGACGGTTTATACAGAAGTTTATGCCGTTTACAATATGATTTAGCAAAAGCATAATGAATAATAATTTATTACAACGTGTGTATATGTATGTTGGTGCTCTCATGAGTATTCTAATACTTGTTATGGGAATTGGTTTACTTTCTACCAACGCACTTTATGAAACCATTCCACCACCAAACAGAACATACATTGGAATTATATTTATCATCTATTCTATTTTTAGAAGAATTAGAGTGTACCAACAATTTAAAAGACTAAAACAAAATGAAAACAATTAAATTTTTAGCACTTTGTTTTATAATAATTCTTACTTCTTGCCAAACACAACAAGAGCATGATAATCTTGATACACCTACATCAGGAAACCTTACCATTTATGCTGATAGAGGTTTAGACAAGTTAATCGAAAATCAAACGTATACTTTTTCGCAAATATATAACCTTGCTAAATTTAAAACCATTTATAGTTCAGAACAAGAAGCTATAAAAGCATTGTATGATGATACTTGTAAAGTAATTGCTTTAAATCGTGCATTATCGAAAGATGAAGAAGGACGATTTAAAGACGCAAATATTTTTCTAAGTACTTCTTTAGTAGCAAAAAGTGCAATTGTACTAATTGTAAATAAAGATGCAATGGATACCACTATTAACATGGAAAATTTACAAAATATTATTAGTGGCGATACTATCAATTCATTTTACCACTCTATCGTTTTTGAAAACGAAAAAATCTTCGGCTGCTACTTACTGCAAGGATAGCTTAACACAAGGGAAAACTTTAGGCAAAAACTGTTATGCTGTTAAAGATGTAAACGAATTATTGAATCTTGTGATTACAAATAAAAAAACAATAGGTTTTATAGATTATAGTTGGATTAGCGATAGCGACGACTCATTAACTAAATCAATAAAAAGTAAATGCAAAATTATTGCAGTTGCAGCAAAAGGAAATAAAACAGCTTACTACCCTGACCAAAGTAATATACAAACAGATGATTATCCGCTTACTCGCCATGTATATTTAATGCGTAGAGGCCAAGATTTTTCACTAGCAGCTGGTTTTATTACATTTGTCGCTGGGCCTAAAGGACAAGTGATGTTATTAAAAACAGGATTTGCCCCGTGGCGTCAACCCGAAAGAATGATTTCGATTGATATGAAACCTATTAACTAGAAATAGTTATTATCTAGTCTTAACTAATCCACTTTTTTTCAAATTATTATTTTATTTTTATAAGTATCAATAAAAGTACTTATGAAGAAGATTGCTGTTTTTACCTCAGGTGGAGATTCTCCAGGAATGAATGCATGCATTAGAGCTGTTGTTAGAACTGCTTGTCACCACAACTTAGAAGTGATGGGAATAATGCATGGCTATGAAGGAATGATAGAAGATGAATTTGTTCCATTAAATAAAAAATCGGTTGCAAATATTATACAACGTGGTGGCACCATTTTAAAAACCGCACGCAGCAAACGTTTCATGACCAAGGAAGGAATGGAACAAGCATATAAAAACTTAGTAAAACACGGAATTGAAGGTGCTGTTTGCATTGGCGGTAACGGAACATTTACAGGGGCAGAAGAATTTAGCAACTTATATCCTATCAACTTTATTGGTTGCCCTGGAACTATTGATAATGATTTGGTTGGAACCGATTTTACCATTGGTTACGACACCGCAATTAATACAGTTGTTGAAGCAGTAGATAAAATTAGAGATACAGCCGAAAGCCACGATCGTGTTTTTATTGTTGAAGTAATGGGCAGAGATGCTGGTTTAATTGCACTTAGAAGTGGTATTGCAGTTGGCGCAGAAGGCATCTTAATTCCTGAAACAAAAAATGACATCAATAAATTATTCTTACGATTAGAAGAAGGAAGAAAAGATAAATCGAGTAAAATAATTATGGTTGCCGAAGGTGATGAAACAGGTGGCGCATTTAATGTTGCCAAACAAATTTCTGAACGCTTTCCTAACTACGACGTAAGAGTGAGTATATTAGGTCACGTGCAACGCGGTGGCAGCCCAAGCTGTATGGAGCGCGTAAACGCTAGTCGTATGGGCTACGCAGCTGTTGAAGCATTAATTGAAGGAAAGAAAAATATTATGATTGGTATTATAAATAAAGAAATTGCATTTACTCCATTCTCTCATGCAATTAAACATATTGAAGAACTAAATCCTCATTTGGTTAAGATGATGGAAGTGTTGGCCTTGTAGTGAAATTGAGAATAGTAAATAAAAACATTGATAATAAAGGAAAAGAAAATGCTCCTTGGGCTCATATTTACAAGGTAGACCGGTATTCTTGTAATTAGGCTAAGCGTGCTAAAAATCTATACCTTAAACAGGGCCATTGTACTTAGAGTAAAATCGAACTCTTTGAAATTACCTTTTTAAGAAATCAAATAGTTCTGCATTAATATATAGAGTTTCTTTCCAAACTTTGTTGGATTTTAAAATTCCTATTTTTTCTAATTCTTTTAGGTATTTTGCTGCAGTGATTCTTGAAATTGATAAACGTTTTTCTAAGTATTCACTTTTACAATAAGGTTGCTCAAACAATAGTTCTATCAATTCTTTGCTGTAAATTTTAGGAATCCTTTTTTGAACAATTCCTTTTGTTTTATCAAACATTTTTTAATCTCATTAACTTGATTAATAGTTTCATTTGCAGTTAACTCAATCCCTTTCAAAATATAAAGAATCCAAGCTTCCCAATTATTTTTTGTACGAACTTCTTGTAACAATTTATAATAGTCAGCTTTTTTTTCTATAATATAACCACTTAAAAATAATACAGGATTTTCAAGCAAATTAGTCAGTATTATGTACAAAATATTTACAATCCTACCTGTACGACCGTTTCCATCGTAAAAAGGATGGATACTTTCAAATTGATAATGTTGAATAGCCATTTTTATTAGAGGCTGAATGTCATCTTCCTCATTTATGTACTGCTCATAATTTCTCAATAGTTTATTTATAGTTTCAATATTGTCAGGTGGCGTATAAATCACTTTTCCTGTTGATGCATTTCGAAGAGCAGTACCAGGCAACTTTCTTATTCCTGCATTATTTTCCTCAAGTATTTTTTGTATTTCAATAATTGCATTTGTTGTTAAAATTGATTTCTTTTTAATAAAGTTAACTCCGTAAAGCATCGCTTCTCTGTATCGCAAAACTTCTTTTGTAGCATTATCCACTTTAATTCCCTTTGCCGAAAGTGCTTGGTATAATTTATCCTGTGTTGTTATTACATTTTCTATTTCCGAACTGGCTCTCGCCTCTTTCAAAATAACGGCATTGAGCAAAATTTCTGGGTTTGGCAAAATATTAACTATTCCTTTTAATTCTGCCAAAGCAGTTGATGATTTTACAAGTTGCTTTAGAACTTTAACTGTTTCTATTTTATCTTTGGCTGGGGGCAAAAAAGGCAAGTGATTAAAGGCTTTTTCACTTTCCGGAATTGTATATTTTTTAGTTTTGGTCATGTAAAGCCTTTTTACTTGATGAGTTTATCATGTAAAGATAATTAAAATATTTATACATGACAAATCCTTCATGTATAAAAACTATACATGAGGAAACAACGCCAAAATTATCCAATTACTCTTAGAGCATTAGGTTTTATAATGATTGGGCATTGCAAACATCACTTAAATATTTTGAAGGAAAGGTATTAAAAACCTAAAAAAATCCACTTTTACACACTAAAACTACCTATTGCTAATAAACGTTTTATTTAATACCTTCGGTACACCGAGGTTTTACATTCAGAAAAAGCGGAGAGAAATGCTAATTTTGGTTTAAAAACATTGTAAATGGCGGATAAAATCGAAATAATTAAACAGGACTTAAAATCCTGTGACCTCACGGTTGTACGGGGGCTAAAAAGTATCGAGAAATGAAAAGTGTATAATCACAAAAAAGGCCGCTCTCCCGAGCGGCCTTTCTACTAATAAACTAAATAAACCAATGAACTAATTAATCACAGGCAAGAAAGAATAATTCTTACCATAGTACATCATTTGTTCTTTAAAGTCTTTAGAATATTCGATTTTTACATCTTTAATTTTATTGCCTTCCATTACGGGAACTAATTTAGGTTGAATAAATCCTGCATAAGGTGCAATATTTAATTTAGCGTAACGGTCTAATACTTCTTTGTGTAAAGCTTTATCAACCTTAACTCCGTAGTTCTCTACTAAAGCACGGCCTGCTTTGTAATCGCCTTGCGATTTAACACGTTGTATTTCTTTTAATAAATCGCCAAACAAAGTTCTTAATTTGTTGTAATCGTTTACTACAAAATAAGTTTTGTCATCCTTTTTAACTTTCTCAATTACTTTTTCTGCTTTACCTTTTTCGTAAACCCAAGCAGCAACTAACTGGCGGTTTCTCATGTGTGCTTCCTCTAAGTTATTGCCCAGCTTTAAACGAGATAATTGCACCATTAAACCTTTAGTAATGTATTCATCATACGAAGCTTTTCCGTAATCTAATGAAGGCATAACTCCTAAGTCAACTAATTTTTGATCGTATAAATAATATAGAGCAACTAAATCAGCACGTGCTTCTTCTAATGTTGAAGCGTAGTTTTTTAAAGTTGATGCTGGTTGTCCAATACCATTTTCTATTTGCCCCGATGCATGTCCAATTACCTCATGCATATCTGTATGTAATTTATCAGCTAATGGTGCAAAGTTTTTAACTCTGTTTTGTACATCTTGTCCTAAATAAAACTCAGCTACAACGCCTGCACCTGCAGCTCTATCATAAGCTTCAACAATATTACCTAAGTTAACAGATTTAGAACCATGTTGCTCACGAATCCACTCATTGTTTGGTAAGTTTACTCCAATTGGTGTTGAAGGCGCAGCGTCACCACTTTCCATAACCACATTAATAACTTTTGCGGCAATCCCTTTTACTTCTTTCTTTTTATGATTTGGAAGTAATGGTGAATTATCTTCGAACCACTGTGCATTATCACCAATTGTTTTAATGCGTTTTGATGCTTCCATATCCTTAACAGAAACCATTGATTCAAATGTTCCTTTGTAACCAATTGGGTCATTGTAAACTTCAATGTATCCATTAACAACATCAATTGCAGATTGTGTATCCTTTGCCCAAGCAATGCTGTAGGTATCAAAATCTTTCAAGCTTCCTGATTTATAGAAAGTAATTAATTTTGTTAATGCATCTTTTTGCACATCGTTCTCAGCAACAGTTACAGCTTTCTCTAACCAATAAACAATTTTCTCAATTGCCCCTGTGTACATACCTCCTACTTTCCAAGTTTTCTCAACTAATACACCGTTCTCTTTAATTAACTTAGTATTTAAACCTGCCATAACTGGTTTATCGCCGTTATCTTTATTTGCATCTTTATAAAAAGCTTCTGCTTCTTTTTGTGTAACATCTTCGTAAAAGTTTACTGCTGATGCTGTAATTAAATCAAACTTAGGATCTAAGTTTACTTTTTTAGGAGCAACTTTTGGATCGAAAATAATTTTAGTAATACGCTCAGCAAACTGAACATTATTTTCGTTTTGTGCTAAAGGAAAACCATTTGTATTTGAATTTGACAACAATGTTGAGAAAAAACTCTTTAGGAAACTCAGGAAGAATTTTATCGCTGCTGTAATGGTGATGAATACCATTAGAGAACCAAACACGCTTAGTGTATTCTTCAAACTTTAAATAGTCTGGAGCTGTTTTATCTCCTTTATAAGACTCAATAATGTTTTCTAAAGTTTTACGAACTGTTAAGTTGTATTTATAGTTTTGATCCCATAAAATATCTTTACCACACACTGCTGCTTCAGATAAATAATACAACAATGTTTTTTGTTGAAGACTTAACTCTTCAAAACCTGGCACTTGATAACGTAAAATACGTAAATCAGCAAACTGCTCAGTTTGATATTGGAAAGGAGCAGCACTGTCTTTTTTCACAACAACAGTATCTACTTTTACCTCATCTTTAATATTTGAGATATCGCCTTGGTTACTTTGACAAGCAATGGCTAACAAAGCAAGAGGCATGAATTTTAATATTTGTATAGTTCTCATAATCAAAATTTAAGGCGCAAATATACACAATACTAAACAAATTAGCTGCCGCTCATCAAATTTCTAAAATCAGATTAGGAAATTAAGACCACCACGTGCGTACGTAAAAAAGGGAAGATATTAAATAATGAATAAAAGCCGCCAACACGTCTGCCAATAGGCGGGGCAAGAGTAACACGTTTTACTTTAAATTGTTTTGCATTAGGAAAAAGCGACCTCAACTCATCTAGCTTAACACCTTTTACGTTTTTGTTATTTGGATTATCGAAGGTGAAATCGTACCAAAAAATAACACCATCTTGCTTTTTCATTTTCCACATAAGTGAAGCAAGGTGCTTTTTAAAATCTAAATCTAAAATAGATGTAAAAACCGTTGATTGAAATACGATGTCAAAAAAGCCATCAAACTCTTTTATTTTACTTGCATCCCCACTTATTAAATGTGCTTGAGGATAATGTTCGGAAAGAACTTTAAACCTATCCTCTAGCAATTCATTAGCATAAATATTATTCCAAGAAATGCCCAGCTGATTAAAGAAATTGAGGTTTCCACCAATGCCTGCCCCCGATTTCGAAAAATGTTTTGTTGCTTACATCTTTAAAATGCGATAATAAAAATTCGCGATACACTTTTTCTCTTTCGGCAACAATAAAGGCAGAATAGCGCGCATTGCTATTATTTTTAATAACTGCCGCATCCGATTTTCTTTGCTCGTATGCTTCTTTTACAATATCTGCGCTTTCTTTCATTAATTATAAAGAAGCACTAAAATATAAATTTCTTTTCGAAAAAAGTGTTTAGAAATGATAAAAATCAAGTGAATTCGTTGATACTTCCTATCTTTGCAAAAAACATTTCGATGCTAGGACTTAAATTACCAACCGACCCAAGATGGGCAGAATTAGTTGAGGGAAACATTGAGGAAATTTTAACTGACCATGCTTTTTGCGAACAAAAGGCTGCAAGTAATGCTATTTGGATAGTTGTAAATTATCCTGAGCATACTGATATGGTGGATGCAATGTTAGCATTAGCAAAAGAAGAGCTTACCCATTTTGAAATGGTGCATCAAAAAATTAAAGACCGTGGTTGGATTTTAGGTAGAGAAAGAAAAGATGATTACGTGCGTGAACTTTATAAGTTCATGAAAAAAGGATATAACAGAAACATTGCATTAACTGATAGACTATTGTTTGCGGCAATGATTGAAGCAAGAAGCTGCGAACGTTTTAAAATGCTCTCAGAAAAAGTAAAAGACGAAGACTTGCGTTCGTTTTACTACGAATTAATGGTAAGCGAAGCAACACATTACACCATGTTTTTAAGCTTTGCGAAAAAATACAATGAAGGCGGAGTAGATGTAAATGCGCGCTGGCAAGAGTGGTTAGACTACGAAGCTGACATCATGAAAAACTATAGTAAGAAGGAAAGTATACACGGATAATTATTGAAAAAGGAAAATTGAATATTGAATAAATGTTTTTCAATTTTCCTTCTTCAATTTTCAATAGTTACTTGTCTTTCTTCTCGGGAACCAACAACAACAATAAAAATCCGATTACAAAGAAACTTATTAAGGCAAGCACAGAATTTCTCATTCCTGTCATTTGACTAATTAAACCGAAAGTAATTGTACCTATAATCATTCCCATTTTTTCCATTACATCGTAAAAGCTGAAATAACTTGCGTTATCTTCTGTTTCGGGCAATAACTTACTGTAAGTAGAACGTGATAAAGCTTGGATTCCGCCCATTACTAAACCAACAGAAGCTGCAACGATGTAAAAATGAATTGGCTTGTGCACAACAGCATAAGTATAAAAACAAATGCAAATCCAAAATAAGATGGCAATTGCTAATCCCTTTTTGCTACTACTCTTTTTAGCTATAAATGAAAACAAAAACGAACCAGCAATTCCTAAAAACTGAATTAATAAAATACTTACAATAAGTGAATTGGTTTTTGTTTTTTCTGCCGCTTCGCCTGTACCCCAATCAATTTCTTCACGTGCAAACAAAACAGCCATTACCATAACCGTTTGCACACCCATATTATAAAAGAAGTAAGACGATAAGAAACGCTTTAATGCGGGTTTATGCATTAAGTCTTTAAACACGTGACGAATTTCTTTAAAGCCTCTTGTGAAAACTTTACCATCACCCTTTTTATCAGGATTTACTGGAGTATTAGGTAAACGTGCAAAAGTATATTGAGCAAATCCTAACCACCATAAACCTGTTAAGATGAACGAATATTTTACTTTAAAGAAACCTTTAGTGCTTACTACTACTCCATCAACTATTGTTTCTTCATATTTAAAAACAATGATTCCAACTAAACAAACAATTAACAATAAAGAACTCCCTAAATACCCTAATGCAAATCCTTTAGCTGAAACTTTATCCTGATTTTCTACACTAGCAATTTCGGGTAAGTAGGAATTGTAATAGACCAAGCTACCCCAAAAACCAATGGTTGCTGTTATAAAGGGAATAAAACTCAACTCAATATTTTCACGATTAAAAAAGTACAATCCCATACACGAGAATGAACCCAAGTAACAAAAAAATTGCAGGAATCGTTTTTTATTTCCCAAATAATCTGCAATACCCGAAAGCATAGGGACAATAAGCACTACAATACTTAAAGCAAAAGCATACACATAAGCATAAATATCATGATTTTGAAAATCACGCCCGAAGCAATGAATGGTCTTCCCAACATTTTCCGTTCCAACATGACTAGTAACATACTCGTAAAAGTTTGGGAAAATTGCCGATGTAATTACCAAAGGAAAAACAGAATTTGCCCAGTCGTAAAAGGTCCAGGCACGTATTGTTTTTTTATCGTCTTTTTAATTAAGCTCATAATGATAACGAATCTTGTACGAATATACGAATGATTACTAATCTTATACGAATATACGAATGATTACTAATCTTATACGAATATGTTAGCACACACAGATTAGTATATTCGTATCAATTCGTATTCCCTTTCGTATATTCGTAAGGAATTCGTAATCAGAATTACTGCTTTATAATTTCAAACTCTACTCTTCTATTCTGAGCTTTCCCTACATCCGTATCGTTTGTGGCAATTGGTTGTGCATCTCCGAAACCTTTGAAGTACATTTTATTTTGAACGCCTTTACCAATTAAATATTCGAATACGGTTCTTGCTCTAAGTTCTGAGAGCTTTTGGTTTTTACGTGGTGAGCCGCTGTTGTCTGAATGTCCGTTAATACGTACTTCCATGTTTGGGTGACGAAGTAAGTATGCAGCTAGTTTATTTAACTCAGGAAATGATTCGGGGATAATGTAATAATGACCGTTTTCGAAATTGATATTTTTTAATACAACTTTATCTCCAACCTTAATATCACTTTTTACTTCTAGTACTGAATCCTTTTCAGCATCTAAGCTACTTCCAACAACAACGGTTTTTACCTCATCTTCCTTTTGTTTTAAACGCTTTAAGGAAACATCATCAACGAAATAATAAGCCTCTTTAAAACCTACTTTCATAATATTCTCTTTTACCATATCTTTTCTAATGTTTTCAGAGAAATTACCAATGGTTACAAATTTTTCGCCGCCATCTGCAGTATAAATTCCCTTTATTCTAATCCAATCGTAATTATTAAACAATCCTGATTTTTTGCAAATACTATCAACTATTGAACCCTTCGACACTATTTCGCCAGGTTTGTAACCTGCTTTCGAAAATTGAGCTCCCATTGATTTTACCATTGCATTACTCCAAAATCCTAAACGCACGTACATTTCAAACTCGTATTTAACGCCTCGTTTAAGCGGTTCGGATAATTTAACTTGCAAAAACTCTTTGTATTTTTTTTGATAACGCAATCCTGCATAACACTCACCAGTGCGCGCACCTTTAAATTTTGAAGTATCATTTGAAAGCGGACTTTGATAATAATCTACCGAAGCAATTTGTTGCCAAGGGATGGCATTTTTAATATTACCCGACTTTTTCCGGTAATTTTCGAAGCTTCCATTTGGGATATAATTTTTCTCATAAGCATCTTGCGCCAAAACAGAAAATGTTCCGAAAACGTAAAAAGCTAAAAAACAATATTTTATGATTAATTTCGCCATTGAATCGCTACAAAAATAAAAGAATAGTGTTAAAATAGATTTATTTCTTTTGAACACTTGTTTTTTAGAAAAAAGCTGTATATTTGCAGTCCAAAATCAAAAGAAATTAATTTTTAGAAGAAATGGCAAATCATAAGTCCTCAATTAAAAGAATCAGATCAAACGACGCGAAACGTTTACGTAACAAATATTTTGCAAAAACTACTCGTACTTTCTTAAAGAGATTACGTTTAGCAACTGACAAAGCAGAAGTTACAGCGTTATTACCAAAAGTTTCTTCTATGTTAGATAAGTTAGCAAAGCGTAACATTATTCATAAGAATAAAGCTTCTAACCTAAAGTCGCAAATTGCTAAAAGAGCTTTAACTGTAAAGTAATTTTACCTATTTATATTTAATGAACCGCCCCGAGCTTTCGGGGCGGTTTTTTTGTTTGCTCCTCTACCATTTTTACTTCTAATTGTTAAATATTTGTAGAATTGAAATATTATTTAGACATTTGTCTAAATATTTAAATAATGTCATTAAACTAGCCTTCAAAGCACTTAACGATAAAACAAGAAGAGAAATTCTTGAATGAAAGACATGACTGCAGGGAAATTGTAGAGCAATTTAATATGACGGCCAGTATTTCTCATCACTTGAATTTTAAGACGAGCGGATTGAAACAAGGGCAGTTTATTAATTACAGTTTAAATATGACAGTATTAGATGACATTATGAAATGGATGGTTCAATTCAATAAATAACAATATTAAAAAACAATTAAAATGAAAACTTCAAAAATTATTTTACAATTACTAATTGGTGCCCTAACTTTGAATTTGGACGTTTGCCGCAGTTCCTCTACATTCTAGTGGGAATTGCCTTTGGTCTTCCAACTCAAACCTAAGAATCCGTAAACAACTCTTGCAAAACGGGGTTTTCTTGTTTTTTTTTATGTTGTATTTGACTCGGGTTCGCTTTTAGGATTTTTAAACAACCGGTGGCCAAATGACAATCGTAGCAAAACCTAGATCCCCTTAGGTGATTTTAGCTTTTTTAGGAACGAAAGCAATTTTGGGCGGTCTTTGTTTTGACTTGTTCGTTAATTCAATTATTTTGGTTTCCAGTGATATATTTTCATAATTACTAATTAACAAAAGTAATTAGTTAGATTAACCATAAATATAAATTATTACCTTTAATAGCAAGATGCGTAGTTTTTTATTAATATTCTTTGCAATTGCTTTCAATTGTCTTCTTGTTGGACAAAACAAGGCTAAGATTGATTCATTAAAGCAACTAGGCAGAGATTCCTTAATCAAATTGGCAGTCAAAAAAATAAACGATAAAAATTTTGATTCTAAATACTACGACCACATTATTGTAAAAGCAGATAGCACCAAACTAATTGTTGAGTTTAAGGTATCAATAAAATTAAAAACAAAAGGATTGTGTTATTATGATGCTGTTAGCATTTCATTAGTTGGAAGCGGGGCATATAAAAGTATAACTGGCGATTGCGACGAACCGAAATATTATAAACCCAGTGCAAAACAATTAAAAAAAATAGATTTTGTATTCAACTCAATCAACAAAAAAAATGAAATCGGTGATATTCCCAATAAAAAGTTAGATGATGGCACCGTTATGGAAATAACCGAAATGCTTACTTTTTATCATATTGAAATGTCAGATGGTAACACAATGTCGCGTTATAAAATTGATAAGAACAGCGGGAGAATTTTTGATGCAATACACAAGCATTACATGAAGGATAGAGATGATCCACCGCAAATTGAAATTATAGAAAAATAATAAATTAAGCCTTAGCCTTTTTAAAAAAATTCACTTTAGATTCCTGCTTTTTAAGCAAGCGTGAAATATTCTTTTTGTGAGTAACAATTAATAAAAACGCTACTACAATTGAAAAAGCGATTAAAGTAACATTGTTATAGTGCAATAATAGTATTCCAATAAACGGAAAAGATAAACCAGCTGTCATAGAAGCAAGTGAAACATATTTAAATGCAAATAACATTACTAAAAACACTACTAAAGCTATTGAAGCAGCTTCTGGCTGAACAGCCAATACAACACCTAAAAGCGTTGCAACGCCTTTTCCACCTCTAAAACCTGCAAGTATTGGAAAAATGTGTCCTAATAAAGCCGCAACACCTAAAGCAATTTGAAAATTAATAAAAGGATTTGTTTCTACTTCATATCTTCCAAGATAAGCAAGCATTACTGCACCCAAGCCTTTTGCAATATCAATTATTAAAACTGGGATTCCCGCTTTTTTTCCTAATACTCTAAATGTGTTGGTAGCACCTGCATTACCGCTTCCAAATTCGCGAACATCAATTCCGTAAAACAACTTCCCAACCCAAACTGCCGTAGGAATTGATCCTAAAACGTAAGCAGCTAAAATTAATAAAATGTCTAAATATTGAATCATTAACACAAATTTAAGCAATACTTAGCCTTTTGGTAACGCATTGCTAATAAATTAATACACAGAAAAATGTTAAATTGCTGAATAACAGTATTTTAAAATAATTTAGTGTTATTTTTTTAACACTTCCAAAGCCTTATTAATCATTCGGTCGTTTTGCTGCGAAATTGGATAATAAGCGTCACTTCCCAATAGATTTCGGCCCATCAAGGCTTTTAGTTGAGTTTTTAAGTAAGAAGCGCTCTTTTTAATAGCAGCCTCATCTTTATTAATCCCTGCCTTTTCACAATAAGCGGCGAATCTATTTATCATTTCATCACTAATAGTAAAACTCATCATAAATGAGGGAATTGTTTTGTATTTAGAATAAGCAGCTCTGTTTTTATCAACCTCTTCCAAAGAGAAATCATTTAATAAACCTGCATAAGCAACTTTGTTTAACCAAAAACTTCTAAAGCTAGTATCTAAACCAACAAAATAATCGGGCATAATACCACCGCCTCCATACACAATTTTACCTGCTGGAGTTTTATACTTTAAGGTCTTATCAAACTTAATACTATCCTTATCTATTAATTCACCAGAAGTGTAACGATTATACTCTTCCTCATAATATGCCTCATTTCCATTTGTATATGGTTTTTGGATGCAACGCCCTGTTGGTGTGTAATAACGCGCTGTAGTTAAACGTAAAGCTGATCCATCAGGCATTTCCATTTGTTCTTGCACTAAACCTTTACCAAATGTTCTTCTACCAATGAGTGTTCCCCTATCATTATCTTGAACTGCCCCAGCTAAAATTTCGCTTGCTGACGCCGACCCTTCATCTATTAGAACAACTAAGGGATCATTTTCATAACCTCCTCTGTCACTTGCTTTGTAATCTTTACGTGGACTAGCTTTTCCTTGAGTATAAACAATACGCATTCCCTTATTTAAAAACTCATCTACAATATCCACTGCTGCATTTAAATAACCACCACCATTACCACGTAAGTCGATGATCATTTTTTTCATGCCTTGCTTTTTAAGTTTATTGAATGCACTCAAATATTCGGTATATGTGGTTGCACCAAACCTACTAATCTTAATATAACCAACATCATTTTTAACCATGTAAGCTGCATCAATGCTGTAAATTGGAATTTCTCCACGTGTAATAGTGATTTCCAATAAATCTTTTGCCCCACTTCTTTTTATTTGCAACTTAACTTTTGTACCGCTCTTACCTCTTAATTTTGTAAAAACTTGTTTATTGGTAATTTTAACTCCTGCTACAGTTGCCCCGTCAACCTTAATAATTTTATCTCCCGATTTAACTCCCACCTTTTCGGAAGGTCCACCATTAATAGGATTTACAACTGTAATTGTATCATTTAAGATATTAAACTCCACTCCTATTCCATCGAAATTACCTTCCAGTGGTTCATTCACAGCCTCTAACTCTTGCGCAGGGATGTAATCACTGTGAGGGTCTAAACTGTGCAACATGGCAACTAAAGTCATATCACGCAACGAATCTGCTTCTATGGTATCAACATAATTTTGAGTGATAAAATCCAACACATTATCTAACTTTCCTTTTTTGCCTGATGTTTGTTGAGTTACAACATTGTTACCGCCTTTATAATTAAAAAGAGTTCCAATAAAAACTCCTAAAATCAGGACTATTGAGATCCAAATAGGTAAATATGGGTTAAATTTAGGTTTGCCTTCGGAAGAATAATCCATACTTTGTTAAAAATTGATTGATACAAAAGTAATTTATTAATTTTAAAGACGTTTACCACTTATGCAAAAGAATCTAAAAATAGTAGTTTTGGTTTTGTTAGTTTTTGTCTTCTCTTGTAAAAAGAAAAAAACAAATGCTGCAACTAACCCAAATCAAGTAAATACAGCTGTAAACATCTATGTTTACAAAAATACCCCAGAATTTTTTAATTTAATGGTTGCAGGTGGCTGGATTTATAAATCAGGTGGCACAAGCGGAATCATCATCTATCGAATTGCACAAAACGAAACAAATGGTGACTTTGCAGTGTTTGAGCGTAACTGCCCGCACGAAGGTGGAACAAATGTAAACGCATTTGTAAAAGTGCAAAGCGATAATATTAGTGCAAAAGATACCATTTGTGGTTCTAAGTTTTATATAACAAACGGTACAGTAATAAATGGACCATCCGTTTATCCACTCAGAGCATATAATACAACTTATGATGGTAACGTGTTACATATTTATAATTAAAAAACATGTTAGTTGATTTACAAGTTTTTTTATCTAAGCAACTGCAATTGAACTTACCAGGAAAAGAAGTTCAATACCAAATGGCAAGTAATAACCGTATTAAAGAAATTCCAAATCTTAACGAGATTAAAGATTATAAAGAAAGTGCAGTTTGCATTTTACTTTATCAACAAGAAGACACCATCTATTTTCCATTAATAGAACGTGTTGTTTACAAAGGTGTGCACAGCGGACAAATTGCATTACCAGGTGGAAAGAAAGATGAAACGGATAGCAATTTAATACACACAGCCTTGCGCGAATTAGAAGAAGAAATTGGAATCTCGCATACTCACCTTGAAGTTGTAGGGAAACTAACACAAGTTTATATTCCTCCAAGCAATTTTTTAGTAAATCCAGTTGTTGCTATTACTCATCAATTACCTCAATTTATTCTTAACCCAACAGAAGTACAAAGTGTTATTCCATTTTCATTAAAGGACTTGTTAGATGAAAATATTATTAAAGAAACATATATAGAATTAGAAAAAGGGCTGAAAATAAAAACCCCTTACTTTGATGTAAGGGGTAAAGTTTTATGGGCGCAACAGCTATGATATTAAATGAGCTGAAGCATATTTTAAAATCTAATTCTTCTTTTTCTCAATTTCAGTAACTACTGTATCGTAGCATAAGTAATACTTTCCTTTATGAAGGTTTGCTATATCTAAATTATTACCAAATCCTTTCTTCACAACATTACCGTAAAAGTCATATACTTCGTAAGATGTTTCTGTACTGAACTTAATTGTTTTAGAATCAGCAGCCACTTCAAAAGAAGGTTTTTCCATTAAAGAACTAAAAGTTGCTGGGCCACCATAACGAGGTGCTGAACCAAAACCTGTTTGTTTTACTCTAAATTTATTTTCGCCTGAATGAGGAACAACTTTAAATTCATATTGGTGTTCAGAAGGAGAACCTTGTCCGCCAACTTCACCAATTTTTACCCATTTGTTCCATTTAAATTGTTCAACAACGAATGGTAAAGAACCCATTTCATTTTTTGTTTTCCACTTTAACATACCATCTTCGGTAACATTAATGTTTACAACATCAAAAGTTGGCTTTGGCTTTAAAACTTCAGGGTTTAACACCTTTGGAATACAACCATCTTTGTGTCGGATTTCAATTACAACTTTGTCGCCAGTGTTTAATTTAAATGGAGTAAAATCAACTTCAAATGCTGAAGAATTTACTTCATCCGTTGTAACCTGACCATTAACACGCACTTCATAAGCACAAAAACCAACGCCTGTGTTATTAAATCCATTCTGAACGAATAGATTCCTGTTTTGGTATTTCCCCTCCACTAACAATGTTCCTCCATCTGCAAAAGCAGCGAAAGATGAGATTAACGAAAAGAATAAAACAAGTTGTTTCATTTTAATAAATTTATTTAGGGACAAATATACGAATTAAAAAGCTCAATTTCTAAATTTAACAAGTAAAAACAACACACTGAATATCAATACGATAGTAACTAAAATCCAAATATTTCCCTTAAAATGCATTCGATTAACCTTTAAATCCTTTCGATAAGAATAGGCAATTACTGCTATGAAAACAATTAAGAATGAAATAGTGAATATTAACCTGCCTGTTGTAAACATAATTTGTTTTCTGAAAGATATCTGTTGCAAAAGTATATTTTTGCCTTCGCTTAATGAAAAAACATGCTTACATAGTTATGGTATTTTTATGCACAACATTTATTTGTTCTGCATCGAAAATAGAAAACGCCTATAAAGCATTAAGCATTTACGATTATTTTAAAGCAAAGAAAACTGCTTATAGTTGCATAAACAAAAACACGAGCCAAGCAGCATTTGTTTTAGCAAACATTTATTATCGCACAGATAATCCATTTCACAATTACGATAGCGCCTACAAATACATCGAACTTGCCAACAGTAATTTTAATCCAATAAAGGATTTAGTATTACTAAAAAAATATTCGTTTCAAGATTCAAGTATGCTGGCCTTGAGGAATGCTGTTCACAGCGCATCATATAATAAATACATAGTTTCAAAAAAAGAACTAAGCATAAGTGATATTGAAACATTCATCAATTATTATCAAAACTCATTGTACTTGCAAAAATGTTTTTTTAAACGAGATAGCATTGCGTTTTACAATTATGTGAAAGAAAAAAAATCATCGGGGATGGAACAATTTTTACTTAGCTACCCCGAATCTTCTTTGATTAATGATGCTAAAGAACAATTGGATTATTTCACGTTTCGTGAATATGCTGCAAACGACAATATAAGTTCAATCGAAAAATTTATCATTTCGTTTCCAAAAAGCAACAATTTAATTGCGGCTCAAGATTTATTATTTGCGATTTCTTTGAAACAAAAAAACACTGCATTGCTTTACAAATACATTAAACAATTCCCCAACAACTCACATGTTGAATCAAGTTGGAAAGATTTGTTTTCTTTAGAAGTTAATACTTATTCAAACGAAGCGCTGAATGATTTTATTACCAAATATCCTGATTTTCCTTACAAACAAAGTATTGAAAAAGAAATTGAAATAAGTAATGTGCTTTTGCTACTCGTAAAAACAAATAACACATTTGGTTATATTAATGAAACGGGAGATACCATAGTACCCTTTATATATGAAGGATTGGAAGAATTTAGCGACGGGCTTGCTGTTGCCGAGCGTAATGGAAAATTTGGTTACATTAATAAATTAGGTGAGCCAATTATTTCCTTTGACTTAGAGGATGCAGAAAGTTTTAAGAACGGAAGGTCTATTATAAAAAGGGGTAATTTATATTATGTAATTAACCGCACAGGAACTGTTATCTCTAACGCTTATGAAGGCATTTCGGATTTTAATGAAGGTCTTGCCATTGTGAAAAATAACCTTTTATACGGGGCAATTGATAAAAATGGAAAAGAAGAAATCGCCTTGCAATACCAAAGCATGGGTGAATTTAGCGATGGATTAAGTACGGCTCAAAAAAACAACACCTTTGGTTATGTTGATAGCAAAGGCTTACCAACTATCCCATTTATGTTTCAGTGGGCAGAGAAATTTAGTAATGGAAGAGCACGCGTAAAATACAATAACAAATATGGAGTGATAGATAAAAAAGGTGATTTTATTATTAGACCATTGTATGACAGAATTGATGAAGAAATAAATGGTGTATATATTATTTACAAAAACAATTTTTATGGCTTTGCAGATAGCAGTGGTTGTTTGTTAAGTGAATTAAATAATATTCAATTAAGTAATAACACATCTAAAGACTATACTGATGGAAACCTGCTCCGCTTATCATTAGAAGATGAGCAAAAACTAATAAACAAAAATGGAAAAGCAGTTTCTGAAGAGGAATACGAAGAAATGTATTTGCCTAAAAATGGTTTAATAAAAATATTTACAGAAGATAAATACGGCTTTATAAACACAAAAAACAAAAGTATCATTAAGCCCATTTACGATGATGCTAGCGACTTTGAAGATAGCGTAAGTATTGCAGAGAAGAAAGATTTAAAACTATTAATCAATACAAAAAGTGAAGTTTTATTTAGCATAAAAACAAATGAACTTGAAAAAATTGGAAACAACTGCTTCACTTACCTAAACGAAAAAAACGAAAGAGTAATTTCCAACAAAAAAGGAATTACCATTTTAGTTACCACAAAAGATACTCCTGAATTATTTAAAGATAGATTCCTAATTTGGGAAGGAACAAATAAGACAGAGATTTATGATATGAAAGCGGGGAAGTTTATTTTTTGATAAACACTTCCAAATCCCTCAAGTAATTCTCAAAACCATACTTCTCGGGAACTTCGCCATGATCGGCACCATCAATCTTATGTGCTTCATTGTATGATCCACCATGATTGTTGTAAACTACTTGTCCGTGTGTATCAATATTTAAAAACAAATCGTTTTTACCATGCATCCAAAATAAGGGTTGAGTAATTTTTTTAATCTCCTCTGCATTATCAATTTTTAAATTAGTGAAATAAGAAGCTGGCATGCTTATCTGACTTCCATCCTGAACCATAACTGCTGCCGATGCAAAGTTTGCTTCTAAAATAATTTTAGATGGTGTTAATGTTCTTGGATTCGAGGTTAACTCACATGCAGGAGCTGAACCTAAACTAAAACCATAAATCATTAAACGTTGACTGTTTAAACCATTTAACTTTAACCATTGAAAAGCCGCATCCACATCCGCATACATACCATCTTCCGTTGGATCCCCTTCGCTCATGCCAAAGCCACGGTAATCAATCATCATAACACCATAGTGATTTTTACCCGATATATGCGCCATTAACTTTGCGCGTTGCCAATAAAAATCCATATGCCATTTGTTACCATGGCAATACATGATAACAGTATCCGTTGCGATTTTAGAAATGCTTCCTAAATAAATAGCGTGAATTTTTTTAGCAGTAGACTCCCCAGGAATTAAAGAATTCAAAGTAAAGTGATGTATTAAGCTGTCAGGAATTTTGTAGGTTGCATCTAAAATAAAATCTTGTTCGCCAGTGTAGTTATCTAATTGATAAGAGGTGATTGTATTATCATTGTTATACAAATTGTTATCCAAGCGCATACAAGAACTTAGAGCAATTACGATTACAATAAAAATAGAATGTGCAAACTTTTTCATCGCTTAAAATTTTCTTGTAAAACTTAAATAAACACCTAATGCACCTTTACCACCAATTCCTCTGTACTCAACCGCATTAGGAAGGTTTTTAAGATTTGGTGCAATGTATTTTGTTTCAAAACCATAGTTCCATTTTTTTCGCACATAAGTATAACCCAATTGTGGTGCAACAATCCAATGATTTGTTTGTTTCACATCATGGGCTTTTTTATTTGCTAACTCAAACCAGTTTTCGATACCCACATACACAAAACTTTTCTTGGGTTTAATTTCCCAATAGGCATTTACATCTAATTGAGGCCAACACTTAAATTTCTTTTCCCATTTATCGAAGGCAAGATTTAAAACTGGATTTACACTAAAGCCCAAACGCAAACTATCATTATAATACACTTGCTGACAAGCGCCAATATCTGTTTGAAAAACGCCAAACAACATTGCAGTAGTATGCACACTTCCAAAAACCGAAGTTTTATTTGATAAACCTTGAGCATAATGCACTGTGGTAAACGGAATAGGAATAGTAGTTCCTGCAAAACCAATGAGCGGTCCACCTAGATGTGCACTCACTACTTTTTGTCCTTTCTCGAGCGGACGAACCATGCGAGAAGGAGCACAAGAAAATAGTGATACAAGAACAATAAAACTGAGATAAATTATTTTTTTCTTCACGGCGTGAAGGTAAAAAATTATTGTAATAGAAAATTAGTGATATGAGTCAGGAAAAACTATTTTTTTACAGTTATATATTCAACACCCAAATAATCATGGATCGTTGGGTCTACAGCGTACTTTATTCTCGAAATTTTATTTTCTATTACAACAAAGTCGTGGTCTTTAAAAAAAGGCGAAGAAAATAATTTATGAATATCATAACCGAATAGGTTCAATTTCCCCACAACGGATGTAGCTTTCCACTCTTTATCTAAATGATACTTTTTCAACAGATAATTACAAATAGACGCGTAAAACCCAGCGTATCCAATGCAATTAGATTTAGATGAATAAAATAATTTATCCGGATTTACATCACAAGTCCCATCAGTAAAACTTAGTTTTTCAGAAGTAATATCCAAGGCTGATTCAATTATCTCTTCAATACATGCAGTATCAATATCACTAGTATTTACAAACTCTATTAGTTTATCATCCTTAATAATTAATGCATCCCTACTTTTAATTTGATGGTAAACAACCGAATTTCGAAACAAAAAACCGCGAAACAAAACAACTAATAACAGTAGCAAAACAAATAGCTTTAAAATTTTCTTTAAAACACTCATTGACTATTTTGCTAAAATAAAGCATTACTTCTTCAACTTACTCCCAAACACTTTCTTAAACTTCTCAACCTTAGGTTTAATTACATACTGACAATAAGGCTCAGAACCATTTTGATTGTAGTAACTTTGGTGATAATCCTCTGCGGCATAAAAATTAGTGAAGGCAGTAACCTCTGTAACAATCGGCCTATCAAACACAGCTGATTTATTTAATTCCTCTTTGTACTTTTCTGCTTTTAATTTTTGTTCTTCGCTATGATAAAAAATAGCTGAGCGATATTGCGTTCCCACATCATTTCCTTGTCGGTTTAAAGTTGTTGGGTCGTGCGTTTGCCAAAATGCTTCTAATAATTCATCGAATGTAACTTCTGCTGGATTATAATAAATTTGACAAACCTCTGCATGCCCCGTTGTTCCCATACACACTTCTTTATAAGCTGGGTTTTTTATAAATCCTCCGCTGTATCCTGAAACAACTTTTTGCACTCCTTTAATATCTTGAAAAACTGCTTCTACACACCAAAAGCATCCTGCTCCAAAGGTTGCAGTATCTACATTATTTGTATCCATAGTTAATGGGATTAATTTATTTGTTACTATTTCTTGTTTAGGCTCGGGTGTTGTACAACAAAAAAATAATGCTGCAACAAATGAACTGATTGAAAATAATGAAATTGTTTTCATGATTTTATTTTTATTGAAATTAGTCTATTTCAATAGATATACGCTAAACAATTGTATTAAGATTTGTTAATTGCAATTATTGTGCAAGAACTACAAATGAACTTCACTAAACAAATAAACAAACTAGGCCTTAAACGAATGAACCAGCGCAGCATAATCCAATTCCTTTTGCTCGCCACTTTGCATATTCTTTAGTTTGAAGGTATTGTTTTTCATTTCCTCACTACCAACAATACATACAAAAGGAATTTTCTTTTTATCAGCGTAGTCAAATTGTTTGTTTAGTTTTTTGTTATTATCAGGATACAACTCTACTTTAATTCCTTCGTTACGAAGCTTTGCAACATAAGGTAAAATGTATTGCTGTTCAGCATCTCCAAAATTAACGAACATCAAATCCACTGAAGCCGAAGCGTGAATGCTTTCTGGAAATAAATTCGCATCGTTCATCACATCAAAAATACGATCGATGCCAAAAGATATTCCAACACCACTCATGTTTTTTAATCCAAAAATTCCAGTTAAGTCATCGTATCTGCCGCCACCAGTAATACTGCTGCTAAGGCTTCCAACATTTGCTTTTACTTCAAAAATTGCCCCTGTATAATAATTTAATCCACGTGCTAGCGTTATATCAACTTCTAGGTTGGTTGATTTCAAACCTAAGTGTCCTACTTGAGTTAAAACAAATGCAATTTCTTGAATTCCCTTTTTACCAACTTCGCTATCAACTAATAATTCTTCTAATGAAATTAATTTTTCTTCGTTACTACCGTTAATAGAGAAAACAGGTTTCAATTTTGAAATTGCTTCTTCAGATAAACCTTTATCCAACAATTCCATAATTACTTTGTCTTCCCCAATTTTATCGAGCTTATCAATAGCAACAGTAATATCCACAATCTTATCAGGCGCACCAATCATTTCTGCAAGTCCGCTAAGTATTTTGCGATTATTGATTTTGATGGTAGTTGCTAATTTTAAATCGGTGTACACATCATCCATCAACTTCACTAAATCAATCTCATTTAACAGTGAATTACTTCCAATCATATCTGCATCGCATTGGAAAAACTCGCGGTATCTTCCTTTTTGTGGTTTATCTGCGCGCCAAACAGGTTGAATTTGAAAACGTTTAAAAGGGAAAGTAATTTCGTTTTGGTGCATTACAACATAACGAGCAAAAGGAACGGTTAGATCATAACGTAAAGCTCGCTCAGTTAAAAGATCTGTGTTTCTTGAACTTTCTAAACTAAGTGTGAATTCATTAAGCAATTCTTCCTTTTTAGTTGATTCGTGTATGCGCGAATTTAAAATCTTAAAAAGTAATTGATCTCCTTCTTCGCCATACTTGCCAGTAAGAGATGAAAGGTTTTCCATAGCAGGAGTTTCAATTTGCTCGAAACCATACAAACGAAAATACTTTTTAATTACATCAAAAATATAATTACGTTTTTGCATTTCTGCAGGATTCATATCACGGGTTCCTCTTGGAATACTTGGCTTCATGGTAATTGACAATTAAGAATTCAAAATTAAGAATTAATTGGTATGATAAAAAGAAAAAACCGCCCCCCTTCGACAAGCTCAGGATGACGGGCGGTTTTAAAATAAATTAATAATTAGGGTATTAAGCAAAAATAACTTTCTTCACTTCTTCTAAAATATCGAAAGCTTGTGCTTTGTCTTTTCCTTCAGCGTAAATACGCAACACTGGCTCTGTTCCTGATGCGCGAAGCATTGTCCAAGTGTTTTCATCAAAGAAAAATTTAAAACCATCCATATCTTCAACACGGATAACTTTATATTTTCCAAATTGAGTGTAAACACCTTTTTTGCAATTATCAATGATTTTATTTTTTAATCCATCTTCAACATGCATATCGTTACGCTCAAACCAGAAAGTTCCTGTGATATCATAAACCTCTTGTATTAATTCATCTAAACTCTTTCCGGTCTTAGCCATGAATTCCCAGATAACTAAGCCCATCCAAATTCCATCACGCTCTGGAATATGTCCTTTAATAGCAATACCTCCACTCTCTTCACCACCAACTAACACATCTTCTTCCAACATAATACCGCAAATGTATTTGAAACCGATTTTTACAACCTCTAGTTCCAATCCATAATGCGCACACATGTTTTTAAGCTTAACAGTTGTTGAGAAAGCTGTACACACTTTTGCCTTTTGTCCTTTGTACTTAACTAAGTAATGAACCAACAATAAAATAATGTGGTGCGAATCAACAAAATCTCCTTTTGCATTATACAACCCAATACGATCTGCATCACCATCAGTACACAAACCACAATCAATTTTTCCGTTAGTCTTTATTAAGTTAGAAAACTCCGTTAAGTTTTTATGAATAGGCTCCGGTGCTTGTCCATAAAAGCTTGGGTTGTGTTCGTTATGTAAATGAATAATTTCAGGAAACAAACGCGTCATGACACGTTGCCCTGCTCCATACATACTATCGTACGCTAAAGTCATTCCCGACTTTTTAATTGCAGCAATATCAAAACTATCTTCAACGCGTTTAACATACATGTCTTCTAAAGGAGCCAGTACACGCTTACCCGCTTTTGAAGCTTCTTCCAAATTTACCGATTCATAATCAACACTTACTTTTTCAGGAATAATGTCTTCAATCTCTTGAACTTTTTCAGGAGTTAATGGTCCACCATACGAACCTTTTAATTTGTACCCATTATAAGATGGTGGGTTATGACTTGCAGTAATAATAATACCTAAGCTAGTTTTAAATTCCACCGCACCCATTGAAATCATCGGAGTAGAAACAAAATCTTTCGATTGATATACTTTCACACCATGTGCAATTAAAACTTGCGCAACTGTATTTGCAAATAATTCGCCTGCGAAACGACAATCGTGTCCAACAACAACTGAAGGGTTCTCATAATTCTTCTTTAACCAAATTGCAGTTGCATCTGTAACACGTGCAACATTTTTAACTGTAAATTCCTTCGCTATAATAGCTCTCCAGCCGTCTGTTCCAAATTTAATCTTCTCTAAACTCATACTATTTCTTCTATATTATTTATTATCCGATTTATTGCTTTCCATTTTCGAAAGCGCCATCATTTCTCTCATTGTTCTTTGCATACCATCTGTAGAGCCATCTAAGAAAATAACATTTCCTTTTCCTTGCTCCGCAAAATTCTTGATAGACTCTGTCCACATACTAAACAAAATAAATGATGGATCTAAATCCGCTTCATTCATCATTTTTGCAGCACCCGACATACCTTTAGCTACCTCTTCTCTAAACAATGCAATACCTTGTCCGCGAAGTTGCGCAGCTTCTCTTTCTGCTAGAGCAGCGATTTTAATTGCGTTACCTTCTGCTTCGGCAGCTTTTGTTTTAGTAATTAATAATGCTTGTCCTTCGTTTTCTGCAGCTGCTTTCAAATTGTTTGAAGCAACTACTTTTGCCATTGAGCGCATTACTTCTTCATCAAAGGTGATATCATTTAATTGTAAATCGATAAGGTGATATCCCCACGATTCCAGAATTTGATCTAACTGGTCTTTTACTGCTTCAACAATGTCTCTTCTTAACACTAAAACTTCTGATTGCTTTTTTGTGGCAACAAAGGCACGAACCGAACCTTCGATTGAACGAACTAATGCTTGCATTAAGTTTTTGTCATCAATAAATTTAAAAGCGACATTTTTAATCGTTGACTCTTGTTGGTCAAATACCGAATACAAAAGCATTGCTGTAAAATTTACATTCGCCTGATCAATTGTAACTGCTTGAAAACCCAACTCTGCAGAGCGATTTTGAATACTAATTTTACGATACACCTTTTCGATGATTGGAATTTTAAAATTCAACCCTGGTGTAAGCGTTCTGTTATACTTACCGAAAATTGTTGTAACAGCAACTGTTCCTTGTTGAACTGTTTTAAAACTCGTAAGTAGAATAAGGAATAAAAATACTCCTAAGATAATGCCTGGAATCATGTTTTTTATTTTTTGTTTAAAGCTACTAAAAAAAGGTTTTACTTCCTCGTATAAAACAAAAAAGTCTCCTGAATTATCAGGAGACTTTGGAGCGAAAGACGGGTCTCGAACCCGCGACCTTAACCTTGGCAAGGTTACGCTCTACCAACTGAGCTACTTTCGCGAACCAACTTATACAATTGGGATGACAAAAGTACAGACTTTTTTAAAACTTCCAAATTTTTTATTGGAAATTTCTATTTTATCTTGCTTAAAAGCTGTAATATTCCTTAAACTAGCTATAAGTCAAACAACTACAATCTTTTGCAGCTAACATTTAGTTTTTCATCTTTTGCTTTTAGTTCTTTGTCGGAGCAAATTTCTTTACTCAAAAAAAGTTTTTATCTTGTCATCTAAAGATTAAGCTGGTATTAACAAATTGTTTAGGGATGAAGAAAGTTTACGCAATTTTTTGGTTTTTATGCTCATTTATAACCGTGAAAGCACAGCAAAACGGTTTAGTAAAAGGAACGGTTAGTGACAAACTAACCAAAGAATTGCTCCCAGGTGCAACCATTGCTTACAAATCGGGCTCTGGAGCACTTTCAGATATTAATGGGGAATTTAATATTAGCCTTACAGAGGGATTATACACCTTAGAAGTTAGCTTGCTAGGATATAAAAATATTAATAAAACTATTGATGTTAAAGCCAATGATACTTTAGTTTTAAATTTCGATTTAGAAACCGCCAACCAAATTTTGGATGAAGTAGTTGTGAGCGCAGGTAAATTCGAACAAAAATTATCCGATGTAACCATTTCGATGGAAGTTATAAAACCTGCATTAATTCAAAATAAAAATGCTGTTGCTTTGGATCAGATTATGAATCAAATTCCAAGTGTAAATATTTCTGATTCTCAAGTTAGTATTCGTTCAGGAAGTGGATTTAGTTACGGGGCAGGTAGTCGTGTATTAATGATGGTAGATGAAATGCCGATGATTAGTGCAGATGCTGCTGATATTAAATGGAATTTTATACCAATAGAAAACATTGAACAAGTAGAGGTAATTAAAGGTGCATCCTCTGCCCTATTTGGTTCATCAGCTTTAAATGGAGTAATAAATTTTAGAACTGCTTATCCAAAAGATAAACCACAAACTTCTTTTACTAGTTACTATGGTGTTTATGGCACACCTCGAAGAGAAGAACTTGTTTGGTACAAAGGACAACAAAAACCAGAACAAAAAGGAACAAACTTTTTTCATTCTCAAAAAATAGGACAATTAGATTTTGTAATTGGCGGGCAATTATTACAAAACGATGGCTTCCGTTATTTAGAAAGTGAAACAAGAGGTAGAGCTAACATGAATTTACGTTATAACTTCACAAAAAAACTAAGCGGTTTAGCTGTTGGAGTAAATGCAAATTACATGGCAACGAGTGGTGGATTGTTTTTCTTGTGGGCAGGTGCGGATTCTGCTTATCTCCCTTCATACTCTGCTGATTCAAAAACTTCTCGCTCTATTCAAATTTATGATAATACAAGATTAAGTGTTGATCCTTTTATCGTTTATAATACTGAGAAAACAGGAAGAATATCTTGGAGAACACGTTACTTTAATACTACAAACACCAACGATAAAAACCAAGAATCAACTTCAAATCTTTTGTACTCCGATTTACAATGGCAAAAACGTTTTAAAAACAAACTCACATTCACCATGGGTTATGTTACAATGACACAAAAAGTTATTTCTGATTCGTTGTATGGAAGAAGAAGCGGTATTAATCACGCAGGTTATATACAATTAGATAAAAAAATAAAAAAACTCACTTTGTCGTTTGGATTAAGAGGAGAATATTTTAAAATTGATACTGCGAAAACAAAAGGAACATTTTTTAATGATAAAATTAAAATTTACCTTTCCAACCTGTTACGCGCATTGGAGCCAACTATCAATTATTCGAATATACTTTTATTCGTTCTTCTTTTGGACAGGGATATCGCTTTCCTTCTATTGCAGAGAAATACATTGCAACAAACGTAAGTTCGTTAAAGTTATTTCCAAATAATAATTTGCAACCAGAATATGGATGGAGCGCAGAAATTGGAGTGAAACAAGGTTTTAAAATTGGTGGCTTTAAAGCCTTTTTAGATGTTGCTTATTTTTGGACAGAGTATAGAAACATGATGGATTTTGTTTACACTTTACCAATTGATAAAGATAGTTTAAACAATGGCGATTATGACATACAAACCTTAGTAAGCAGAAGTGGATTTCAATCGCAAAACATTGGAAGAGCAAAAGTAACAGGGTGGGATTTTTCGTTAAGCGGGGCAGGTAATATTGGTAAGTTTGATTTCACATTACTTACAGGCTATACCTACACAAACCCTATCGATCCTGACTTTGACCCATTAGTTGACACAACAGGTTCTTTCAAGGGAAGTAATTTATTAAAATACAGAAGTCAACACATGTTTAAAAACGACATTCAAATTGACTACAAAAAGTTCTCGATTGGATTTAGTTCTAGGTTTACAAGCTACATGGAGAACATAGATTTGCGTTTTGAAGAACCTCTAATTTATGAGCTATTAACTCCAAATACTCCACTTTATAATAACCCAGCCTTATATGTATTACCTGGATTAAAGGAGTATAGAACAAAACATAAACACGATGGCTGGCAACATGATTTTAGAATGTCGTACAAAATATCGAAGGAGTTAAAAGCTTCGATTATTATTAATAATTTCTTTAATCAAGAATTTATGTCGCGCCCAGGTTATGTTGAAGGACCAAGGATGTTTACGATGCAAGTAGTTATGAAGTTTTAAATCATAAAAAAGTCCCCCGAGTTTTCGGGGAACTTTTTTATGATACTACAATCTAACTTCATAACCAGTACTTCTTCCTCCAGCACTATCTTTTTTTAGCATTTTTTTCGTCACTAAATCTTGTATATCACGCAAGGCTGTATCACTTGAGCACTTTGCTATTTTAGCCCATTTACTACTTGTTAACCTGCCATCAAAACCATCCATTGCTTTATTTAATAATAAGCGTTGCCTATCATTTAAAGCAGTTGTTTTATGCTTTTCCCAAAAATTAGATTTTGCTAAAACTCCTGCTAATAATTTATCCGATGCTTTAAGTGCTTTATACAAACAATCTAAAAACCAAAGGTGCCAATTGGTTACATCCATATCGCCCTTTTGAGTTTTCTCAAGTATGTTATAATATTTATTACGCTCCAATCTTATCTGCGACGACATACTGTAAAAACGTTGGTTATGACCATCAGCGCGAGCCAATAGCATATCAGTTAAAGCACGCGCCATACGGCCGTTTCCATCATCAAAAGGATGCAAAGTTACAAACCACAAATGTGCAGTAGAAGCTTTTAAAACAGGATCCATTGTTCTAGTAGAATTAAACCACTTAACAAAAGCAGTCATTTCTTTGTTGAGTACTTTGGCAGCTGGCGCTTGAAAATGAACTTTTTCTCTTCCCATTGCTCCCGATACAACCTGCATGGGGCCAGTAGAATCATCTCTCCATTTGCCGATAACTATTTTATACATTCCACTTCTTCCTTCTGGAAATAATGAAGAGTGCCAACCAAATAATCTATCACTACTTAATGGTTTATTAAATTTTTGAGTTGCGTCCAACATCATCTCAACAACGCCATCAACGTTTCTATCAGATTTAACTAAACCTGCTATTTCCAAACCTAACTTGCGCGCTATCGAAGAACGTACTTGATCGTGACGCAAATTTTCACCTTCTATTTCACTTGTTTTAAGTACATCATTGGTTATTGTTTCCAATACAGCTTCCGAGCGAATTGTAAAGCCTAATGTTTCCATCTTCCCTATTAGCCTGCCTTGCAAATGCCTAACTTCCGAAAGTAAAGGCAATATAGCTTCATTATCCCAGTAGAACTGAGGCCAATCCGAATATTGATAAACATAAGTTGCCATAATACAAAAACTATAACACAAATGTATTTATTATTCACCGCACTTCCAAATTATTCACCGCATATTTTGCGGTAATTAAACAAGCTATTCGCCGCATATAATTAAAAAATCATGCGGCGAATAAATAACCTATTCGCCGCAAAATATGCGGTGATTAATAATTTATTCGCAGCACGCTTATGAATTAAAATTGAAATGGGATTAATAAGAAATTACACCTTCTTCTTGTGTTTCCAACGTCTATGGCTCCACAACCATATTTCAGGTTGTTTAATAATATCTTGCTGTAGTTTCTTTGTGTGCATTTCTGAAATTTCACCTTCTTTGGTTTCCTTAGGGTTTTCGCACAGCATTTCGGCGTACAATTTATAGTGACCTCGTTTTTCTCTACCTACAGTTACATAAACAACGGGGCAATTCATTTTTTGAGCAATTTTTTCCGTGCCCCAAAAAACTGGGGTATCTTGATGCAAGAAGGTTGTCCAATAAGCACCTTCAGGCGAAGGAGTTTGATCGGCAATAAAAGCTGTAGCATTAACTTCATTTCTATTACGAATCATTTCACGCATTGTATCTTTCATTGTATATAATTTTGTACCGAAACGAGTACGCATATTACACATTAATTTATCAAAGTGCTTATTGCTAAGAGGATGATAAATTACATACAACTGTTGTTTTAACATTAAACTAAAGGAGCTACCACCCCACTCCCAATTACCATAGTGTCCCATAACAATAATACAGCTTCTTTTTTCTTCATTTAATTTATTAAACAAATCAATTGCACTTTTATCAAAAGCGCAGCGCTTTAAATTAGTTGCGGGAGAAATAGTTAATGTTTGTAAGGTTTCTAGAATTAAATCACAAAGAAAACGAAAAAACTTCCGCTCAATATTCTTAAGCTCGTCATGCGTTTTTTCTGGAAAAGAATTCTTCAGGTTCTCATAAACAACTTTTTTTCTGTAACCTAATACGTAATATACGAGCACAAATAAAAAATCGGAAATTCCGTAAAGAATCCAAAAGGGCAAAATAGAAATGAGATAAAGTAATGGTAATACAAATATGTAGTACAATACTGCCCCCATTAGAAATTTGGCTTTAGTAAATACTTAGAGTAGAAATCTACAATGTGTTTTACTGCTTCATCAGCTGTATCAACAATTTTAACCAAATCTAAATCCTTTGGACTAACATTGTGCTCTTCCTCTAACATGGTATCTTTAATCCATTTAAACAAACCTTCCCAATACGCTTTACCAACAAGTACTACAGGAAACTCTGCAATCTTGTTTGTTTGCACCAAAGTTAAGGCTTCAAATAATTCATCAATGGTTCCAAAGCCACCTGGCATACCAATAAATCCTTGAGAGTATTTTAGGAATATAGTTTTACGCACAAAGAAATAATTAAAATCGATGCTCTTATCTCTATCAATATAATCGTTTGGTTTTTGTTCAAAAGGCAATTCAATATTTAAACCTACTGATTTTCCGCCACCTTCTCTTGCTCCCTTGTTAGCAGCTTCCATAATACCTGGACCGCCACCAGAAATAACTCCATAACCTTCTTTCACTAATTTAAAAGCAATTTCTTCTGCTAACTTATAATATTTATTTTCAGGTTTTGTTCTTGCACTACCAAAAATAGAAACACAAGGTCCAATCTTCGACATACGTTCGAAACCTTCAACAAACTCACTCATTATTTTAAAAATCTGCCAACTATCTGTTGCTTTTATATCACTCCAACCTTTATCAGCAAATGCTTTTCTTATTTTCTCTTCATTTTCGTTCATCGTCATAACTCAATTTTTGTTTAAATATACTAATTTCTGAAATCAAAATCAATTACATTTCTTTCTTCAAATACTTTCCTGTATAGCTAACTTTATTCTTTAATAGTTCTTCCGGAGTTCCAGTGAATAAAATTTCTCCTCCTCTTGACCCGCCTTCTAAACCAACATCAATAATATGGTCGGCAACTTTTATAATATCCATATTATGTTCTATTACCAAAACAGTATTTCCGTTATCCACCAAACGATTCAAAACATCTAATAAAATACGAATATCTTCAAAATGTAAACCTGTTGTTGGTTCATCTAAAATATAAAAGGTATTTCCTGTATCACGTTTACTTAATTCTGTTGCTAGTTTAACACGCTGTGCCTCACCACCTGAAAGAGTTGTAGCCTGTTGCCCCAAACTAATATAACCTAAATTAACTTTTTGCAATGTTTTTATTTGACGATAAATACTCGGCACGTTTTCGAAAAACTCACAAGCTTGGTCAATTGTCATATTTAAAACATCACTAATTGATTTTCCTTTGTATCTAACTTCTAATGTTTCTCTGTTATAACGTTTGCCAATACATTCATCGCATTGCACATAAACATCAGGCAAAAAATTCATTTCAATTGTTTTCACACCAGCGCCCATGCACGTTTCGCAACGACCACCTTTTACGTTAAAGGAAAATCTTCCTGGCTTATACCCTCTAATATTTGCTTCAGGCAATGCTGCAAATAAATTTCTTATATCAGAGAATACGTTTGTGTACGTTGCAGGATTACTTCGTGGTGTTCGTCCAATTGGTGATTGGTCAATATCAATTACCTTATCAATGTTTTCAATACCAACTATACTTTTATAAGGAAGTGGTTTCTTTTCTGCATTATAAAAATAATTACTTAGAATTGGATAAAGTGTTTCATTAATTAAACTTGATTTTCCAGAACCAGAAACACCTGTAACACATATAAATTTACCCAAAGGCAAATCAACAGAAACATTTTTTAAATTATGACCCGTTGCTCCTTTTAAGCTTAATTTTTTTCCGTTTCCTTTTCTTCTCGATTTAGGAATTGCAATTGAACGCTTCCCTGTAATGTACTCAGAAGTCATGGTTGGGAACTTCAGTAGTTTTTTTGGTTCAGCTGCTGCTACCACATACCCACCATGAATACCAGCTCCAGGGCCGATATCAATAACATAATCAGCCTGTTCAATCATGTCTTTATCGTGTTCTACAACAAGAACCGAATTGCCAGCATCACGTAAATCTTTCAAGGCTTGTATCAAACGCATATTATCGCGTTGATGCAAACCAATACTTGGCTCATCTAAAATATAAAGCACACCAACTAATTGAGAACCAATTTGTGTTGCCAAACGAATACGCTGGGCTTCTCCTCCTGATAATGATTTTGAGCTTAAATTAAGTGAAACATAATCTAATCCTACATTCAATAAAAATCCAATACGCGAACGAATTTCTTTCAAAATTTCTTTTGCGATGGTGTTTTGGTTTTTACTTAAACGTTTTTCAATATCCTTAAACCACTCATGCAAAGCAGCAACATCAAGGCTCGACAGCTCTGCAATGTTTTTATTATCAACTTTAAAATATAAAGCTTGCTTTTTTAAGCGAGTTCCATTACAACTATCACACGCAATTTTATTGGTAAAACCATTTACCCAACGTTGCATTGCTGGAGAAGGATTTTCCTCTGCTTGTTTAGTTATAAAAGTGGCAATTCCTTCAAATGTAAAATTATATCCATCAGAGTTTGCATCCGTTTTAATTTTAAAACTTTCGTCGCTTCCATAAAGAATAACATTTACAGCTTCATCTTCTAACTCTTCAAAAGGTGTATCTAAACTAAAACCGTAATGTGCGCCAATAGCTTCTATTTGCTTGTAAATCCAAGAGTTTTTAAATTCACCCATGGGAGCAATTGCACCTTTTTTTAAACTCAGTTTTGGATTAGGAACAATTTTATCAATCGCAATTTCAGAAACAACACCTAAACCATTACACTTGTTGCACGCTCCGTATGGCGAGTTAAACGAAAACATATTTGGTGCAGGTTCATCGTAAGAAATACCAGAAGTTGGACACATTAAATTACGACTAAAGAAACGCGGTTGATTTTTTGATTTTGGTTTATCATCATGCTCCAAAATCATAATCGTTCCCTTGCCTTGTTTCATGGCCGTTTGAACAGATTGCGACAAACGTTGTTTTATATTCCCTGTAATTTCAATTCTATCAATTACTGTTTCAATATCATGAACTTTGTATCTATCTAATTGCATTTTAGGAGTAATGTCAACTATCACTCCATCCACACGTACTTTTGAAAAACCTTGTTTTCTAATTTGCTCAAACAATTCTCTGTAATGTCCTTTACGACCCTTAACAATTGGAGTAAGAACATTTATTTTTTTTCCCTTAAACTGCTCCATAATCAAATCTAAAATTTGATCATCGGAATACTTCACCATTTTTCTCCGCTCACATACGAATATGCATCAGATGCACGAGCGTACAACAAACGTAGGAAATCATAAATTTCAGTAATGGTTCCAACAGTTGAACGAGGATTTTTATTTACTGTTTTTTGTTCGATAGAAATTACAGGAGAAAGTCCCGTAATCTTATCTACATCGGGGCGTTCCATACTACCAAGGAACTGACGAGCATAAGAAGAAAAACTTTCGATGTATCTTCTTTGTCCTTCGGCATAAATAGTATCAAAAGCCAAAGATGATTTTCCGCTTCCACTTAAACCAGTAATAACAACTAATTTATTGCGGGGAATGGTAATGTCTATATTTTTTAGATTATGAGCGCGAGCGCCAATAACCTCAATTGTTTCTTCTTCCATAATTGTGTGAACCGACAGCTAATTTCGGCATTTTTTTAATGAAGAATTGGATTGTTGAAAGCTTTTTAAATTATTGAAAATTGAATAATGAAGATTGAATAATTTAATTAAGCTTTTGTTTAAGTAATTACTTCCAAATTAAGTACTCCTTAAAACTTCTTCAATTTTCAATCTTCCTTCTTCCTTAGCTTATCGCCCTTCCTTTTTCCAACGTCTGTAGCAATCCATAATCGGGGCATACAGGTCGTAGCCGTCGTTTGTGATGATAAAATTATCGTTTATATTATAACAGTACTTTTTAAATTTTTGATAATCGATTGTTTCGTCGCCAGTTAATTTTCTTAATATTTCGGCATTAAATTTTTGTTCTACTAATTCATCAATCAACATTTGCTCATATAAAGCGGCAAGTTTTTGTTTAGCTTTTCCTTTATGGCTAAAAGCATCGTATAAAGCGGTAATCGGACTTTGGAAAGCATCTACTCCAGTAGTTTTTGGACGGTTAATTACACGCTCCATATATTCGCGTTCATACGGCTTAATCTTAAAGGCATTTACATTAAATGTTTCTAAACCATAAATTGTACGATTTAAAACAACATTAATGGAGCGTTTGGTTGAGTCATTTATGTTCCTGATATTTTTTATGACCATGCTCTTTTTGTAATAACCCAAATACGAAAACACAATGGTATCACTATCCTTTCCAGTTATCGAAAAATGACCGTCGTAATTACTTACTTCACCATTCCCAGTACTTGTATTAATAACGTAGGCAAAAGGAATGGCAGCAGAGCTATCTTGATCCAAAACAAAGCCAGTAATTTTAAATACGCGCTGAGAATGGGCAAAAAAAGCCGCCAAACAAAAAAGGAATATGCCAATAATCTTAGCTCTCATTTCTGGCATAAAAATACATCAATAAAACTTTTAAACATATAGTTGAAAAAATAAGTGTGCTATGCTTTATAAATATTTAACAGAACGCTTTAAAAGCTTAAATTTGGTGTCTGAGATGGAAAATTTTGTAGTATCGGCTCGTAAGTATCGTCCGCAAACGTTTAGAACGGTTGTAGGTCAACAGCATATTACCAATACGTTGAAAAACGCTATTGTTACTAAGCATTTGGCTCAAGCTTTCTTGTTTTGTGGTCCGCGTGGTGTGGGTAAAACAACCTGCGCTCGTATTCTTGCAAAAACGATTAACTGCTTTAATGTTACTGCTGATGGTGAAGCTTGCGATACTTGTGAATCCTGTACTTCATTTAATGAAGGAGCTTCTTTAAACGTTTACGAATTAGATGCTGCATCTAACAACTCTGTTGAAGATATTCGTAGTTTAATTGACCAAGTACGTTTCGCTCCACAATTAGGTTCTCACAAGGTGTATGTGATTGACGAGGTTCACATGTTATCTAATGCGGCTTTTAACGCATTCCTAAAAACATTGGAAGAGCCGCCAAAGCATGCTGTATTTATTTTAGCAACTACTGAAAGACATAAAATTTTACCTACTATTCTTTCTCGTTGTCAGATTTTTGATTTTAACAGAATTAAGATAGAAGATATTTCTTCGCACCTAGCCTATATTGCAACAACTGAAGGTGTTTCTGCTGAAGAAGATGCTTTACACATTATTGCGCAAAAAGCAGATGGTGGTTTGCGTGATGCTTGTAGTATTTTTGACCAAATGGTTAGCTTTTCGGGTAATCATTTAACCTATAAAGCGGTTGTTGAAAATTTACATGTTTTAGATTACGATTATTACTTTAAGATAACTGATGCTATTTATAACAGTAACTTATCTGAAGCACTATTAATATTTGATGAGATTTTAAAAAATGGTTTCGATGGACACAACTTTATTGTTGGTTTAGGCGAGCATTTCAGAAATTTGTTAGTTTGCAAAGATCCAACTACAATACAATTGTTAGAGGTTGGACAAAATGTAAAAGAAAAATACAGTCAGCAAGCTCAATTGTGTGCTATTCCATTCTTATTAAAAAGTTTAGGAATTGTAAATCGTATTGATATTAGTTACAAAGCTTCTAAAAAATCAACGATTAGCAGTTGAACTTGGACTCATGCAAATGAGTTACTTAAACAACGCCGCATCATTAGATGCGGAAAAAAAAAAGATGAGTTAGAAACAGGCTTTAGTACTCCTGAACCTGCTAAACAAATTACTTCTCAAGTTGCAGCAACACCAACCGTTACAGCCAACGTTACTACTACCAATAAGCCAGTTACTTCATTTAAAGACTTAGATATTAAATCAGGCTTTAGATTAAATGAAATAACAAAAAACAATTCTGGAAAAGTAGAACAAACAGAAGTTAAAGAAGAAGTTGCTCAAACATTCGAAAACAAAGCGGTTACAGAGGCCGATGTTTTTAATGTGGTAAAAAGATACGCTGAGCTTAAAAACCAAAACAAACAATTTCAGGCGGCAACTATGTTGAGCGGACAGTTAGTGAAGTACAACGAGCCTGTAATTACAATACTTTTAAACAACGAAGCGCAACTACATACTTACAACGATATAAAACAAGAGTTTTTAGATTTTGTGCGTACTGAATTAAAAAACAATTTAATTCAAATTGAAGTTGATGAACACAAAGACCAAGTTGTAAAAAAAGCACTTACTCCATTAGAGAAATTTAATTTAATGGCTGCTAAAAATCCTTTGCTTACCGAGTTTAGAAAGAGATTGGATTTGGATCCTACTTTTTAAGGGCATTATTACTCTCTATTATTCTCCAATACTTACAGAAATTAGAAGCTATCAAGGCATTGAAAAACGTTAATATTTAGCTACATTTGGGTAAAGAAACTAAATTGAAATTTGCCAATCACATACTTATCCTATTCTTAATTATTACTGTTAAGATTGGATACTCCCAAAGTATCAATATTTATTTCAAAAGCGATTCATTTGAAGTAACAAATCAAAGTGCATCACAATTAGTAGACTTTTTAACGAAAGTTAAAAATGCAAATAATAAATTTAGATTTGAAATTATTGGGAGAACCGACAATGAAGGTGATCCCGATTACAACAAGCAACTCTCACTAAAAAGGGCTAATAACACAAAGAAATTTCTTGTTTCAAAAGGAATAGATACAACAAATTTAATCTTAGTAGGATATGGGGAGTATAAACCAATTTCAAACAATAATAACGAAGAAGGCAAAGCTCAAAATAGATGTGTGACAGTAAACATTACAAAGTGGAATGAAAGACTTTCCTCACTTTTAGATGACACCTTACAAGTAGAAGATTTTGATTTTCTTTCAAAGAATGGCTCTACAAAAAAGCTTAACGATTGTTGTACAATAACAATCAAACCATACGCATTTGCCGATAGTTCAGGAAAAGAAATTAATGGAAACATAAAATTACGGATTACTTATTACAACAACGCCATTGATATGATTAAATCTAACATAACAATGCAAGCAAAAATTGGTGGTAGAGACATTGTGTATAAATCTCATTTGATGTTCAATATTGAGGCTTTCTACAACAAAAAACCAATAAAAGCTATTTATGAAAACTCCTTTTCAATCGATTGTGGATGCGAAGAAATATTAAAAAATAGTGAATTATTTTCGCTGGATAATGGCAATTGGATTACAATCTCAAAACTTGATAAAACGAAGGATAAAGTAGATGTTATTAATACAAAAGAAAGTAAAGAAAATAAAAAAGATGAAAAGGAGACGGTAAAACCAATTGATGTTGTTAAACTTCCACCTCCCACGCATGTAGGAGGTGGAGGTAATCCTAAAAACACAATTGACACCTGCAAATCCCCCTTAGGTTCATGCAGTTGTATTGAATACTTAGCAGGAAGTTTATATGGCGCAACTTATTCGGTAGACGAATGGCATATTATATATAATAACAAAAGAATTCGCTGGAACTTTCCTCCGATGTTTCCAAGTCATAAAGATTCTATTTTCAATAGTGACAAATTATACGAGGATTTTGAGTTTTCTCGATTAGGTTACATACCAAAAAGGCTTTCCGAAAACGAATATTCTTTAATAAAAATATCCACCTCAGAAAAAGGTTTTTTCAAAAAAAGGAAATACCTAAAAATTAAATCTTCTAACTACAAATTATTTCCTGAATTGAAAGCGATACAAAAACAAGAATGGATAGTTAAAAAGCAAGATATAGTTTACAATGATAAAGAATTAAAAAGAAAAATTTACCGACTTTAGAATTATAGAATATGATAATGATTACATTTTGGAATTAAAAGAAAAGGATACATTTATTAAGATTGCTTTAAAATCAAGTGATAAAGGAATTAAAGAAGTTTACGAACGATACAAAAAAGAATTAAATAAATTCAATGTACATACTACAGATTCACTAAAAAAAGAATTTGAAAGAATAGAACGCACCTGTCTTGGCAATTGGTGTCAAATAAGAGATTGTTATAATGTATTTTACCCTGAAAATGAAAGAGAAATGAGCCTAATAGAATGGAGAAATTACATTCACAACAACAAGACCATTTTTTACAAAAATCTACTTGAAATCTACAATGAAAAACCGATGTATTTGATAAAACATTGTATCGAAGATTCCAGCGAATGCGTTGGCCCTCCAAAGAGAAGGGGAAGTGGACTAGGCTTGGGATTATCAAATATTGATGAAGTGATTGAAGTTAAAGATTCTATAAAACAGGTGAAATATTATCTAGAAAATGGGAAAGAAGCACACATAAAACAAGCGTACATATATAGTAAACTAAATAAAACCATCATCAATATTGAAAACCCTAATCAATTTAAATGTGATTTTTCGGATGAAAACAACATACTATTTTTATTAGACTATTTAGACAGGCAATTTCTCTTAAGTGAAAACAAAACGCATACAACCATCAATAATATTCTAGAAATAAAATTATCCGAAGTTCCATGAAGCCTCGAACAGTTTAAAAAAATTATTAAATCCACTAGATGATAATTTAATACGGCTAAAAATCCATTATTAACAGAGTTTAGAAAGAGATTGGATTTGGATCCTACTTTTTAAAAATACAAAGCGTGTCCCGTCACACCTTTCTTACTAAACTCCAATGTAGGTGCAGGAATTTTAATCCAGTTAATTGCTTGAAATACTTTCTTTAATACTTTTGATTTTGTTTTTATTTTAGATAAATCAACATCTAAGGATAAAAATAATTTTCGGTATCTATCACCACCAATAACTTGCCCCTGTGCAGGAACAATAACATAATCATCGCGTCCGCTTATCATTCCTTCTGCCCCGTAACCAACAGCAACATTAAGCCATTTAGGAAATTTAGACTCTTTCTTAAGCACCGAGCCAATATTAAATGAGAGCCAATAGCTTTGTCCGTTATAATCTTTTAATGATTGTTGCAATAAATTTTCGCCAAGTAAATTAGGTCGGTACTGCCAGTAATGCGATTGATGAAAAGAGAATTTCATTTTCACAATTTGGTTCTTTAAAAAATATTGCTGTCCACAAAAAATAGCAACACCTGTTGCATTCGCTCCCATATCACTCCAAGAAAAGCCCCAGCCATCAGAATAACCATCCATCACCTCAATAATCGACATGTAAGTTAAACTGCTTAATCCTGCAACAACAATGGATTTATTATCCGAATAACCTGCCCATTTTAATGTATGGTAACTTGCATTACTAATTTGGTAATTAGTTAAGGTATGCCCCGCTTTATCCATTTGCAACCACTCGGGAGCATCATTAAAAACATGAAATTTATGCGCAGTGTAATCTTTGTACCAAGCAAAATACAAGGCAGTTGAGCCAATTGTAGCAGTTCCGATTGCGCTCGATACTAAGCCGATTTTTCTTTTTTTAAATAAACGTGTACTATCTACCTGCGATAGCATTTGTTGGCAGCAAGCAACAAACAAAAGTATGCAGATAAGTTTGCGCATGATAAACTAGCTATGAACACGCATACTATCCATCGCATCATTCAATAGTTTCATTCTATCTTTAAAATCTTTTAGTTTAGCCTTTTCATGCTCAACTTTATTTTCGATTTCAGTAATAAAATCGTTTTTGCCTTTTGCATTTTTAAAGAAACCCATATTGTTTTCGTAAGTACGTATGTTATTTACAATCTCATCTATATTCTTACGCAAGAAATCTTTTTCTTTCTTAAATAAAGTTTCGCTATCACCTGCAGTTTTAAAACGCTCTAATTTATTAGTAAACTTTAAAAGGAATTTCTCTGATTGATTTGTTATTACTGAGTCATACAACTCGTCCAAACGCTTGTAGAATCCATCATTTAAACGTTGTTTTTCTTTAAAAGGAACCATTCCAGCAGCTGTCCACTCTTCCGAAAACTTACGTAAAGTTTCTTTATCACCAGCTGCATCACCTGTTAAAGTAAAGGCATTTAATTTAGTTAGTAATTCTTCTTTCACAACTAAATTACCTGCAAACTCATTATCCTTAGCTTCAAAATGTGTTTTCTTAGCATCAAAAAATGCATTACACGCTTTTCTAAAACGTTGAAATAATCTTGATTCCTCAGGACCTGCAGTTGGAATTTTTTTCCAAGAATCCTGCAAACGAATTAATTTTTCAGAAGTTTCTTTCCAATTTTCTGTTTGGGTTTGTAATGCTTCTGCTTTTTCAATCAAAGCTTGTTTTTGTTTTTTAGCATCTGCATTCTTTTCTTTTACTACTGCGTAAAAATCTTTTTTCTTATCAAAAAATTCATCACAGGCCGTTCTAAACTCACGGTAAACAACATCTCCAGGAGCTTTCTCCGTATAACCTATGGTTTTATATTCTTCCTGAATTTTTATTAACTCTTCTGTTCTCTTTTTCCAAGCATCTTCTGTTTGAGGAATTTCAGCAGTAAAGGTTTTTGCCTTTTCAACTAAAGCTTTCTTAGCATCAAGGTTATGTTTCTTTCTGTCTTCAATTTCTCCGTAGTAAACTTTTATTTTAGCGTAAATCGAATCAACAATTGTTTTGTATGCAGCTTTTAATTCACCCCATTTCTCTTGCACTACAGGACCAACCTCTTCCCAATCGTTACGATAAACTTTTATTAATTGCTCAACATCTTTTACATTTTCATTCTCAAGCAAGGCATTCATTTTAGCTAAAATTTCTTGCTTTAAGTCCACATTCTTTTTAAAGTCGTGGTCTTGTAATTGTTTGAAGATATTTATGTTATAGTTAAAACTTTCAACTGCTTTACTGTATTCAGCTTGCAACTCTTTATACTTATGAGTAGAAACAGCTCCTGTTTCCTTCCACTTTAATTGAAGTTCTTGTAGCTTTTTAATCGCACTTCCGATATTAACCTCTAATTGGCTTAAATCGGAAATATCTTTAATTATTTGCTTCTTAATCTCTAAATTCTTGTTTTGCTCATCTGCTAACTTATCATCTTGTTGTTTTTTGTGCTTTCTGAACTTATCAAACAAGTCGATAATTTTAGAATCCTCGGTCGATTTAGCATAAATAAAATCACGTGCTTTGCCGCCTTCATCAACAAATTCCTGCTTAGCTGCTTCCATTTCTTTAGAAAAAGCTTGTTCGTATTCTCTTTGCAGATCTTTTACCTTGTTAGCAACCGCACTCATATCAGCATTCGCCAATAATTCCTCCAATTTAGAAATAATGTTCGCTTTCATTTTTTTGTCTTAAATTTTGCAGAACAAATATAGGGAAATGTTTAAAAAACCCAATAGTTTGGGCATATTTATTAAATTTGTACCTTATTTAATAAAACATGGCTAAAGATAATTTAATACGTTGTTCCTTTTGTGGGAGAGATAAGCGCGAAGCTAAGATGCTAATAGCGGGGCAACAAGGTCATATATGCGATACATGCGTTGCAGAAGCATTTAAAATTGTTTCGGCCGATGCGGATGCAAGTGCTAAAGAAGGCGCTAAACAATCGCTGAAACTACTGAAACCACACGCAATTAAGGAATACCTTGACCAATACATAGTTGGGCAAGATGAAGCTAAAAAAGTTATTAGTGTGGCAGTTTACAATCACTTTAAACGTGTTGTAAATGTTAAGAAAGACAGCAAGGACGATATTGAAATAGAAAAATCGAACGTTATTCTAGTGGGTGAAACAGGCACAGGTAAAACCCTTATAGCCCGCACCATTGCTAAATTGTTAAATGTTCCATTTTGTATTGCCGATGCAACTGTTTTTACGGAAGCTGGTTATGTGGGTGAAGATGTAGAAAGTATAATTACTCGTTTACTACAAGAAGCAAATTACGATGTAGCATCTGCCGAAAGAGGAATTGTTTTTATTGATGAGATTGATAAAATTTCTCGTAAAGGCGATAAGCCTTCATTAACACGAGATATAAAAGAAGGTACTCAGCAAGCATTATTAAAATTACTGGAAGATTCGATTGCAAACGTTCCACCACAAGGCGGACGTAAACACCCAGATGCTAAGATGATTCAAGTAAACACTAAAAATATTTTATTTATTTGTGGTGGTGCTTTTGATGGAATCGAAAGAGCAATTGCAAAACGTTTAAATACACAAGCTATTGGTTTTGCATTAAATACAGAAGAGGAACTCGACAAAACAAACATGCTTCAGTATGTTTCTCCGCAAGATTTAAAATCATTTGGATTAATACCAGAATTAATTGGTCGTTTGCCAGTGCTTACATATTTAAATCCTTTAGATGCAGAAACTTTAAAATTAATTTTAACGGAACCAAAAAACGCCATCATAAAACAATACGAACATTTGTTTGAAATTGATGGTGTAAAATTAAAGGTAGAACCTGCAGCACTTGATTTTATTGTAAAGAAAGCAATGGAATTTAAATTAGGTGCACGTGGATTAAGATCTATTTGCGAAGCAATAATGGTAGATGCAATGTTTGATATTCCTTCAGAAGAAAATCAAGTAAAATCATTTACACTTACATTAAAGTACGCGAAAGAAAAAATGAATCGTTCTAAATTTTCGAAACTAAAAGCAGCATAATTATGATGGACAACTACCACTATACTGTAAGCGATCGTTTTTTGCGTTATGTAAAAATCGATACACAATCTGACCCAACTTCGAAAACAATTCCTTCTACTGAAAAGCAGAAGAATTTAGGAAGAGTATTGGTGCAAGAATTACATGATATTGGTGTTAAGGATGCTGAATTGGATGAATTTGGTTATGTGTATGCAACCATACCAGCTACAACAAACAAAAAAGTTCCAGTAATTTGTTTTTGTTCGCACATGGATACATCGCCTGATTGCAGCGGAAAAAACGTGAGTCCAATTGTACACAAAATTACGCGGGGCAAGATATTGTTTTACCAAACGATACTTCTCAAGTAATAAAATTTAGTGAGCACCCTGCATTAGCCGCACAAATTGGAAATGATATTATTACAACGGATGGCACAACTTTACTAGGAGCGGATAACAAAGCTGGCGTTGCAGAAATTATGGATGCCGTTTATTATTTAGTGCGCCATGCAAAAATGCCTCACGGGAAAATTAAAATTTTATTTACTCCCGATGAAGAAATTGGAAGAGGCGTAGATAAAGTTGATATGAAAAGACTAGGCGCTGATTTTGGTTACACCATGGATGGTGAAACCTTAGGTCACATAGAAAACGAAACTTTTAGTGCTGATGGTGTAACAGTTACCATTAAAGGTTTTCCAACACACCCTGGTTTTGCAAAAGATAAATGCAACATGCAATTAAAATTGCTGCGGGCATTATTGATAAACTTCCAAAAGATAAAAGCCCTGAAACAACGGAGAAGAAAGAACCTTTCATTCATCCAGTAGCTATTAGTGGTGGTTTAGAAGAAGCTACGATTAAATTCATTATTCGCGCTTTTTCAACTGAAGGTTTGGTTGCATTAGAAGATGAATTAAGAAAATTAGTTTCGAGCGAAGTTGCTAGATATAATAAATGCTCATTTACATTTGAAGTGCAAGAGCAATATCGTAACATGAAAGACATGTTAGATACTTGTCCGCACGTTGTTGATTATGCAATGGAAGCAATTGCAAGAGCAGGTGTTACACCAGTTTTATCAAGCATTAGAGGAGGAACAGATGGCTCACGTTTATCGTATATGGGCTTACCTTGTCCTAATATTTTTGCTGGGGAACATGCTTTTCATAGCAAGCAAGAATGGGTAAGTGTGCAGGATATGGAAAGAGCAGTTGATACTATCATTCATTTATGTAAAATTTGGGAAGAGAAATCTTAAACTACTAAATGAGATTTTTAATCATCATATTTTGTTGTGTTTCCTTTTCGCTCTTTGCGCAAACAAGCAGCGAGGCAAATGTTTCTTTAAACTCAACTAAACCATTAAAGTGGGATACCAACTATTATAAAAAATACAGCGAACGATTTATTGTTGCTGTTTATCAATCACAAAGAAGATACGAAATTGAGATAGATCCTAAAAATCCACAAGACAGTGGAAAAGCAAGCCATCATTATTTTGCCGATGCAAACAAAGTAACTGGAATTGAAGTTGATTTTGACAAAGTATCTTTATCATTTGGATTTAAATCTGTTCCACCCGAAAACGTAACACTTAAAGGAAAGACATCTTATACCAATTTTGGTGTTTCTTTTGGAGGCAATAAATGGTTTGTAGAAAATTCATATAGAAGATTTAAAGGATTTTACGATGTAAACACTGCAAATTATGACACATCGTATAAAGCAGGGAAACCCTATTTTCAAAATCCTTCCATGATAAATGAAGGAGTAAAAACAAAATTTTTCTATTTTACAAACAATAAAAAATTTGCATATAAGTCTGCTTACACCTGCGTGTATCGTCAAATGAAGAGCTCAGCCTCTTGGGTATTGAGCAGTAATTTATACTACAATAGTTTACGCACCGATTCAAGTTTTGCTGCTCCGCTTACCAGAAAATTTTATGGTTCGGATGCGGAACTAAAAGGCATGCGAATGTTAGGTTTATCTGCCGGTGGTGGTGCATCCTTTAATTTAGTTATTTGGAAAGCAGTTTACTTTAACATGACTGGTATTGCCAATTTAGAATCGCAGTGGAGAAAAAACTCCTGGTCGAATGGCAGAACTAATAATGTACAATACATAACTGGCTCTATTGATTTTAGGGTAGCATTGGGAATTAATAACAAAAACTTTTTCATGACGCTTAGCTCATTAAACGATATAAACGTTTACAATAGCGGTCAGTTAAATATAGTATCTAAATTTTATTCGGGTAACTTTACTGTTGGATACCGCTTTAAAGTGAAACCACCAACTTGGTACAAAAAAATACAAGCTTCGAAAATCTATAATATGTTTTAATCTATGAAAATTGATTTAAACATTTCCCATTCGCAACTTCTTGAAAAACTAGTTTCCTTCTCAACTAATTATGAGTATTTTTCTATTCATTGTTCCAACGAGCATGAGTCTGAACATGATGTTATTTGTGGCTTTGGGGCTAAACAAGTGTTTTCTACACTAAACGAAATACATTCCAGCGACAATAACTGGAAATTTGGTTTAATAAGTTATGACTCAAAAAATCAATTTGAAAAATTACAATCACAACACAGTAATTTTCATAATTTGAATGATGTTACTTTTTTCATTCCAGAAATAGTAATTAAATATGATGGTATTACACTTGAAATAATTACAGATGAAGCGGGGCAAGAAAATATAATTGCAGAAAAAATAAAAACTATACAGTACGTCAGCAAAGCCAAACAAAGTATTCCTTTAATTGCACGAACAAACCGAGATGAATACATTAAAAATGTAAACACGTTAAAAAAACACATTCAACTCGGAGATATTTACGAAATAAATTATTGCATCGATTTTTATAATGAAAATATTGAGGCAGATTGCAATGAACTATTTTTAGCATTAAATAAAATTTCCCAAGCTCCTTTTGCTTGCTACACAAGGCTTAAAGACAATGTAATTATTTGTTCCAGTCCCGAACGTTTCCTTAAAAAAGAAGAAAACAAATTAATTACCCAACCAATAAAAGGAACTGCAGCAAGAGGCAATAATGAAACTGAAGAAGAACAAATAAAAGAAGAACTCTTCAACAACAAAAAGGAACGCAACGAAAACGTTATGATTGTTGATGTTTCGCGCAACGACCTTTCTCGTTTAGCAACAAAAGGAAGTGTGAATGTGGATGAACTATTCAGTATAAAAACATACAAACAAGTGCACCAAATGGTTTCAACTGTTAGTTGCGAATTAAAACCAAACACAAACTTAGAAACCATTTTTGCTGCCACCTTCCCTCCTGCTTCTATGACTGGCGCTCCAAAAATAAGAGCCATGCAATTAATAGACGAACACGAAAACTTCAGAAGAGGTGCTTACTCTGGAAGCATTGGTTTTATTGAACCTAATGGAGATTTCGATTTTAACGTGGTAATTAGAAGTATCGTTTATAATACAAATAAGAAACATTTAAGTTATTCAGTAGGAAGTGCTATTACTGCTAAATGCGATGCAGAGAAGGAATATGAAGAGTGTATGTTGAAAGCTAGGGCAATGAAAGAAATACTTGAGAATTGATTTTGATTACGAATCTTTTTACGAATATACGAATTGTACTAATTTCTTACGAAAGAGGATTTTGATCGATAATCTTTATTTTCTGTAGTAAAAAATAGTCATCGGTCCATGATGATTCCATTTAGTGTAGAACAAACAATTTTCATCTACATATTCTATTTTGGCAATGGACGAAAATCTTGGTTTTTTCCTCTTTCCGAAAATTATAGTACAATTTAAAGAATCAATTTTATAAACTCCAATGCGATCTTTCTTTGCTTTAGTTTTTGAAATACACTTTCCGTCTTCTAAGAACGTCAATTTATATAAAACTTGTGAAGTATCCTTTACAAGGTTTTTCAAACTATCAACATTTATTTTATTGACAGGAATAAAAGCCCTGATGTAATCCCAATCCCCATAAATCATATTGGGAGAACAAATAACTTGTGAATTAACAACCTTAGTCGATAATAAGAACAAAGAGAACAAAAATAATAAATAGATAATCTTCACTTTATTCATTTAAAAGTCTATTCGCTCCAATTCGTAACATTAGTATATTCGTATAGAATTCGTAATCCTAAACATATTACTTAATGTCGCCTATGATATTACTTGCCTCATGTAAATACAAATCTTTCTTTAATAATTTTACCCAGTTTTTTTCACGAGTAAGTTTGTTTGTATCGGCTTGCATTGCTTCTAGATCCATTTTCATTAAAGTAACATCAAAACCTTTTACTTCGTTTTTAAGTTCGTCGTATTTTTTGTTTTGCTCTTTTATTTGTTTCGATTCCGCTCTGAACTTTTCTAAATTTAAACTGTATTTAGAATCGTCTTTCTTATCCTTAATTTCCTTAGCCTCCTGTTCAACTAACTGAAAAGACTTGGATTTTTTTACACGCTCATCACTATTCTTTTTAATTTTAGAATAATTGATATTTGTAAACGAAGTATAAACAGCTTTATTAATCTCGTCCCAAGGCATTGGATTATCTAATTCTTTTTCACCTGTTTCAATCATACTGTATGGGTCAGGCAAAGTAATATCAGGGATAACACCTCTTAATTGTGTAGTTCCACCATTGATTCTATAAAACTTTTGCATAGTTACTTTTACCGAGCCTAAAGGCTTTATAGTGTCAAATTGCGGTAATAAATAATTATCCAAATCTAAGAAAGATTGAACTGTTCCTTTACCAAACGATTGGCTTCCAACAATTACAGCACGGTTATAATCTTGTAATGCCGCAGCCAAAATTTCAGAAGCCGAAGCACTGTTTCTATTTACCATAACCACCATTGGTCCATCGTAAATTTGCGACTCATCGTAATCCTTCAATTCTTCAGTAACACCGTTCTTTTTACGAACTTGTACAATTGGTCCTTTAGGAATAAACAATCCACCCATTGTAACAACCTCTTGTAAAGACCCACCACCATTATCGCGCACGTCAATAATAATTCCGTCAACATTTTCTTTCTTTAATTTTTCTACTTCTGTTTTCACATCGGCAGCACAACGATGTGCTCCATTACGAGTAAAATCAGAATAAAAAGAAGGCAACTTAATATACCCGACTCTTTTTTTACCATTATCTAAAATTGCAGAGTGAGCAAATGTTTCATCTAACTGAATTACATCGCGCACAATTGGAATTACTTTAATTGTTCCATCTGTTTTCTTAACAGTTAAACGAACCTCTGTTCCTTTTTTACCTTTGATTAATTCAATGGCGTCGTCAATGTCCATTCCAACAACATCTACAGGCTCTTTCTCACCTTGCGCAACTTTTAAAATTAAGTCGCCCGCTTTTAAATCTCCTTGTTTGTAGCTTGGACTTCCAACAACAATTTCCATGATTTTTATGTAATCATCTTTCATTTGTAAACGAGCTCCAATTCCTTCCATTTGTCCGCTCATGCTTTGGTCAAATTTCTTTTTGTCTCTTGGAGGAAAAAATTCAGTATGTGGGTCGTACATTGCGGTTATTGCATTTACATAACTTGCAAAACGATCTTTTTTATTGAACTTCTTCAAACGTTTAAACCAATCATCAGTAAGTTTTAATACTTTTTTACGAGCGCTTACTTCTAATGAATCAAAAGGTAAAATCTTTGCTGTAGTATCCTTTGCTGCTTTAATTTTCTCTTGGTCATCCAGCATATCATTCATTCTGAAAATTGCTTGATACTTTAAATACCTTGCCCAGTCAGCCTTTAATTGAGATTCTGTTGCTGCAAACTTTGTTTTCTCACCATCTGTTTCGTATTCTTCATCAATGGTATAATCAAAAGGTTTAGAAAGAATTTCTTTGTACCACGCTTCTTTCTCTTCAATTCGGCGAGTAATTAACTCATTCGATAACTCGAAAAACTGAAAAGTTCCATCGTTGATTTGATTATCTATTTGCGTTTTATATTTCGCTAATTGATCAACATCCGATTGCAATAAAAATTTCTTGCTATAATCTAAATGCTTTATATAATAGTCGAATAATTTTTCCGAAAATTTATCGTCAACCGTTTGCGGACTATAATGCGCGTTATTTAAACCACTCATTACAATATCTAAAACAATTTGATTTTTTTCTAAACTAAATTTGGCGATCGTAAACGATAACAAACCAAAAGTTGCTGTAACAAAAACAGCTTTCACGAACTTATTTTTCATCATACCCATATCAAATAATCTTTTATAAATGTACACAAAGTCCTTTTTATTCTTACCTATTCCACATTAATTATTCACCATTTATCCCATTTTGTTGAAATCATTTCCTTCGCTATTCCGCTAATAGGACTATTTTCGTACCTAACAATAGCATAATTTGTGCCATGATAGAATATAAAAGAGCAGAACTTGATTCATTAGCAGTTCATTACATTGGAAACAAAGGAAACGGCGAGGAAGCAAGCTTTTCAAAGCAACTATTCAAATGTAAGGAAGAGTTTGTAAAAGAAACCTTAGTAAATTTCTTTTTAACACCTTTTAAGACGGATATTTACTACCAATTCGGTAAAAGCGACGCTATTAAAATAAACGACGTACATTCTTACGTAAGCGAGGTGTTTGATAATAGAGAATTGTTCTTTAACCATTCCCTTAAAATTGCCCAGCATTTATACGACCAAAGTAATCACCCAAAACTAAAAGGTGGTGAGTTTTACATGGCTTATTTTAAAGACCTTACGGTTGATGGCGAATTATGCGATGCTATTGGGATTTTTAAATCAGAAAATAAAGAAACCTATTTAAAAGTATTTCAACACCTAGATGAATTTGAAATTGAAACTGAAAACGGAATCAACATCAACAAATTAGATAAAGGTTGTTTGATTTTTAATACTGAAAGAGAACAAGGATATAAAATTAGCGTGGTTGATAACAGTCACCGTATTGCAGAGGCAGCTTTATATTGGACAGAAGATTTTTTAAATCTGAAAATGCGCGAAGAGCGCTTTTACCATACACAACAAATGCTTAACACTGCAACTAGTTTTTGTAAGGAAGTATTGACAGAAGAAAACAATGTTGAGCGCCCTGATCAAATGCTGGTAATGAATCGTTCTTTAAACTACTTTAAAGAAAAAGATAAATTCAACATTAAAGAATTTGAAAATGAAGTAATGGCTGCGCCTGAATTGGTTTCTGCCTTTAGAGAATACAAGGAGCAATACAATGCTGACAATCACTTAACCGATATTGAAGAGTTTGATATTTCGCAAACAGCAGTGAAGAAAAATCAAAAATTCTTAAAATCAGTTGTAAAGCTTGATAAAAATTTTCACATCTACGTTCATGGTCGCCACGACTTTATTAAGAAGGGTTTTGATGAGGAAAGAGGAATGAATTTTTATACTCTTTATTATAATAAAGAAGAGTAAAAAAGTCCGTCGTTAAACGACGGACTTTTTATTTAATTAAAGAATACAGTTAATCCCTTAAAGTTTGCAGCTAAACGAATAGCATCGTAAACGCGGGCTTGAGAAGTTCCTAATTTCATTAATGAATCTTCGTGAGCGTTTACACACATTTCTCAACCGTTAAGTGCAGAAATTGCTAAGCTCATTAATTCAAAGAACTCTTTTCCCATAATTGGATTTCCCATGATGGTCATTTTAATTCCTGCAGGAGTAGTTGAATAAAACTCCTTCTTATTAAAATGCCTGAAACGATAGAAAACATTATTTACATTAAGGAGTGAAACACAAGAATAAGTTTCCAAAATTTCCTCTTCACTTGCCCCGCTTTGTTTTGCTAAATCTGTAAGAGATTCAATCAACACATTTGTTTTCTCATTAATTGCCACGCTTAATGCTAGCAGAGCAGATTCTTTTTCGTTAAGATTTTCGTACTTAAGAGAATTGGTGATGTTGATTTTTAAGTCCTTTGCATAACGCATGTCTTTATTTGCAATTTGTTGCAATGCTAAAGAACCTTCTGATTTATATCCCACTGCATCATATAATGATTGCAGAGTTTCGTTTACCTGTGTTGTCATGATTTTAATTTTTATTTAATTGTTTCTTCACCTTTTTGCCAGTTACATGGACATAACTCATCTGTTTGCAAAGCATCCAACACACGAATTACTTCTTTCACATTTCTTCCTACACTTAAATCATACACACTTACCCAACGTACAATTCCTTCAGGATCTACAATATAAGTAGCGCGATAAGCAATTTTTTCATTCTCATCTAAAATACCTAATTCTTCAGCTAATGATTTTGAAGTGTCAGCAAGCATCGGGAATTTTAATCCACGTAAATCATCGTGATTATTTCTCCAAGCTAAATGCACAAACTCCGAATCCGTTGATGCACCAACTAAAACAGTGTCTCTGTCAGAGAAATCTCCAGTGTGTTTATTAAACTCTGCAATCTCAGTTGGACAAACGAAAGTAAAATCCTTCGGCCACCAAAACATTACCATCCATTTGCCTTTGTGTACTTCGTTGGTAATATCAGCAAACTCTTTTCCTTTTTCGATTGATACTACTGATTGTTTTTTGAATTCAGGGAATTTAGACCCTATTGATAGAACTTTTGTCATTTTATTTGTTTTTTAGTTGTTTATTTAATTGACCAGTTAACTTGTGTTTTCTTGAATACAAATTTGCAGCATCTTTTTACATAAATCAAACTGATAATTTCTATATTTGTATAGATAAAAACTATAAGTATGAATTTACAACAGTTAGAGTACATTATTGCCGTTGACAAATACCGTCATTTTGTTACGGCTGCCGAACACAGTTTTGTTACACAGGCAACTTTAAGTATGATGATAAAGAAACTGGAAGATGAATTAGATATAAAAATATTCGACAGAAGTAAACAACCCGTTGTTCCAACCGACATCGGGGCAAAAGTTATTGAACAAGCTAAACTGGTTTTATTTGAATCAAAAAAAATAAAAGAAATAATTGGAGAGCAAAATCAATTATTAAGCGGGGAGTTGCGCATTGGAATTATCCCAACACTTGTCTTGCAGTTATTGCCCTTATTTTTAAATTCCTTTTTAAAGAAACACATCAAAGTAAATGTGAAAATTGTTGAATTAACCACAGAACAAATAACACAGCAATTAAAAGATAATACGATTGATGCTGGTTTATTAGCAACACCGCTGCATCAACCCGATTTGTTTGAAACGCCTTTGTTTTATGAGCAATTCGTAATATACAGTTCAAGTCAAGAAAAACCTATTAAAGAAAAAAATATATACTTGCAGAGGATATCAACCCTGATAAACTTTGGTTATTGGAAGAAGGTCATTGCCTGCGCTCGCAAGTAATTAATTTATGTGAGCTAAAAAAACAAGAAAAAGAATTACATCAATTGGATTTTGAATCGGGAAGTTTAGAAACCTTAAAACGAATGGTAGATTCAAATGGCGGACTTACTATTTTCCCTGAATTAGCGATTAGTAGCTTAAGTACAAAAGAACAAAAAAATATTCGCTACTTTAAATCACCTGCACCAGTAAGGGAAATAAGTATTGTAACTTATCGTCATTTTGTAAAACACAAATTAATTGAGGCGGTAAAAAATGAAATATTATCTGTTATTCCAACAGCAATGAAATCAGACAACAGGAAGAATATAATTGAAATATAATTACTTCACTTTATTATAAAGTCCAACGAAAGCATCAATAAAAGTGTTCCATTCATACTTTTTCTTTTCTTGTTTTACACCTTCAGTAAAAGCTTCCTCTTTATTATTTTCAAAATAATCTACCATGGAGTCGGCAATTATTTTTGGTTCGGGTTCAATTACATAACCAGCTTTACCATGCGGAACAATTTCGGCTAAACCACCTACATTGGTTACCAACATTGGCTTTTCGTAATAGTAACCAACCATGGTTACACCGCTGTTTGTAGCATTGCGGTAGGTTTGTCCAACAATATTACAAGCACAGAAATAATAACGTACATCTTCGTTAGGAATAAAGTGCGAATGAAAAATAACCGAATCTTGCAATTTGTGTTTCTCAACTATATCCAAATAAAATTGTTGATCTTCGTAATACTCACCAGCTACAAGCAATTTAATTCCTGCTTTTTTTACGCGCTCATCTGCCATTGCTTCTAACAAAAAGTCTAAGCCTTTGTATTTACGGATTAAACCAAAAAATAAAACTACTTTATCATTTTCCGCAAGACCTAATTTTTTTCTTGCCTCGCTCCTACTCACTGGTTCACCATAACTTTCGTACATTGGATGCGGCGTGCAAATTTTATTTGTGTTATCGGTAAACACTGCTAAATCAGTAAACACCTTTTGCGACATGGTAATAAAACCATGACATGATTTAATAAAATACTTTGTAAAAGGTTTATCGCCAAAACGTTTTTCGTGAGGCAATACATTATCGGTTAATGCAAAAACTTTTATGTTAGTACCTCGCTTTACCAATCTGCCAATAGTTCCTAAACTTGGCCCAAAAAATGGCAACCAAAAACGGAAGATGATTGCATCTGGTTTTTCTTTCTTAATAAAGCGTGCAACAGCAAACCAGTTAAAAGGATTTACTGTGTTTATTTTAGTATGAATTTTAATATCAGTTGGGGCAACTCCGCTGGTTTCAAATTGCGTGCTGCCTGGAAATAAAAAATTAGGGTATTGTAATGAATAAGAAATGATTTGCGTATCGTGTCCTTCTTTAATCATGGCTTTGCACAAGTTTTCATTAAACTGCGCAGGACCACCACGTAAAGGAAATGCAGGACCTATAATAAAAACTTTCATATTTTAATTTCCTTCAAGATTTTCAATATCGTTAATATCTTTTGCCCTTCCACTTGCCTTTTTATTTTGTATTAAATCTTGCAGACGAATAATCCGCAATGGAATTTCTTCAATAGTTGCATTAATGGAATTATCATAAACTTCATTAAATGAAATCCCCGAGATTTCTTTAAGAATTTCAATTGAAACTGGAGGTCGTCCAAATGAAAAAACAGTTAAATCTTTATTACTCAAAAAATTCGCCTCAGTCATGTCAAACATTGAAAGCCCAAACTTTGAAAACGCTAGCCTAAGAGCATTATAGTTTTCCTTAGATACATCCACGAAAATATCTAAATCACCTGTTGTTCTTGGGAATCCATGATAAATAACTGAATATCCTCCAACAAGAACATATTTTACCTCTGCACTATTAAGTGCCAAAATAAAATCTTGAAAATCTTCATTGAAAATATTCCCCATTATCTTTTTGAATAAATCAATCTATCAAGTTTTGGCGGATTCCCCAAAGGATAATTGTATGCCACACTTTGCAAATAAGCAAACACTTCAGCTCTTTTCTCAAATGTTAAATGGGAATAATATTCAGATTCCTTTCTTACATCCTTTATATTTCCTGAACTTGAAACAGTTCTATCAAACTTTAGCATACTCAAATTTACTTATTTTACATTTTACCTGCAACACATTCAATTAAATCTTTCTCTTGCAAATATTTATTAGCAAGGTCGCGCAACTCAGTTGGAGTAACCGATTGCACTGCTTTGAAATATTTATCGAAATAATCGTAATCTAAATTATACTCCCATATTGCTTTAAACTTATCAGCTAATGCAAATGGGCCTTCAACGCTGCGCAAGAACTGACCTAAAATATAATTCTTTACTAATTCTAATTCCTCTTCATCAACAAGCTCTTCGCGTAGTAACTTAATTTCTTTATAAATTTCTTCTAAGGTGTTTTTTGTAACATCCACTCCAACTTCGGTTGAAACAAAGAAATATCCACCGTGCGCTAAACCTGCTAAACCTGATCCAATACCATAAGTATAACCTTTATCCTCACGAATGTTTGCCATTAAACGAGAACCGAAGTAACCACCTAAAATGGTATTTAAAACCTGGAATTTAAAATAATCAGGATTTGTTTTATTAAACAATGGGCGACCAATACGAATAGCAGATTGTATTGCGTCATCCTTTACTACTAAATGCTTATTTTCTTTTGTTGTTTCTAATACAACCGATGGTTTAGAAACCGCAACTGTGCTTCCACCCCAAACTTGTTTGCCAAAATGATCGTTAAGCAATGTAAACACATCATCAGGTAAATTACCTGAAAGTACGATGGTACAATTTTTAGAAGTATAATGTGTTTTATAAAAATCGATTACATCTTGTAAAGACGTGTTATCAAAGTCCTCATCCTTCACATTAATTCCATAAGGGTGATTTTCACCAAACAACAATTCGTTAAAACGACGGCGAGCTAACACACTAACTTTTTGTGAGTTTACTAAATGCTTTTGCTTTCTGTTTGCTAAAAACAAATCGAACTCATGTTGAGGGAAAGAAGGATTTTTGATAATGTCTTCTACAAAAACAATTGTTTCATTTAAATATTTATTTAAACTATACAATGTAAAGTGTGCAAAGTCTTGGTCAACACCAAACTCAAGGAACGAACCATAAAAATCAATTCCATCAGAAAGTTGATCAGCTGTGCGAGTTGTTGTTCCTGACTTCCGGCATTGATAGAGTATACTTCGATTCCATTATCTAACACATGCTTTGTAGCGTGTTTGATATCAATTTTATCGATGGTATTAAATGCGGGTGCTTCTGTTCTGTTCAGCATAAATTAGTCTAATAAGTAAATTTGATGTTTGTTGTATTTCTCTAATGTGCGAATTCCGGATGAACTAATGTGTTCAAACTCCTTGTCGCAAAACACATTTACAATGCGTACCTGTGGTTTTAACTCTTGTATATATCTGTATTGATTTTGCTCGTATTGAAAATCGGTTGAATTTCTTAAACCACGTACTATAACTGTTTCGTAACCCAGTGAATCCACAAAATCTGTAACCAGTCCTTCGTACTCTGCCATCTGGCGATTTTGAATTGTTTTAGGCACATCCCAAGTACGTTGGTTCTTTTCTGGATTACGACCGAAAGCTATAATTACTTTATCGAAAATACGTTCTGCTTTTTGTAATACGTTGTAATGACCTTTATGAAAAGGATTAAAACTTCCTGGAAACACAGCAATTAAGGGCATTACTGTTTTCACATAAGAAATAAGAAAATCTAATTTCCCGTTTTGGTTATACTTTTCTAAAACCTTAATACGATTTTCCTTGTATGTTTTGTAATCTACAAATTGATATTCTTTAAATATTTGTTTCTCGTATTGCAACAAACGCTCGTTACTTTCATTAAATATATTTAAATCAGCAGCAATAAATTGTTTTGAAAGTTCGCTTGATGCGGTATGATGTTTTGTATCCAAAATCAATTGAACAACAGTTGCTATTTTATCTGCAGCCAATGAAGTCTTTGCTGCATCTGCCTTAAACAGATTTGCTGAATCTTCTTCATTGGAGCTTGATTTAGGATCATAAACAGCATCATGATACACAGCTGCTAAGAATAATTCATCAGTTAATGAATTACTTTTTTCTAAATAAGACACTACATCTTGCAAATGTTCGAACGTATGATAAAAGCGTTGTGATTCATCATAACGATTCACAACATCATCATTAAACGATAATGCCTTTAAGCGCTGTTGTATCTGTTCTTTTAGCATCTTATTTCTTTTTTGCCAAATAATATAAAGTAGAACAATTCTCTTTTCTCAATACTTTTTTCGCAACTCGTTGAATGTCTTCAACGGTAATTTTATTGTAATGCTCAATTTCCTTATTAATCAAATCAGCACTTCCAAGCAATTCAGAAATTGCGAGGTTGGTTGCTTTGGTCATGATGTCTGTTTCAGAAAAAGTAAGAGATGATTCTACTTTGTTCTTACATTTTTGAAGTTCGTTAGCATCTACCAAAGTAGTTTTCATTTTCTCCAACTCTTCTTCAATTGCCTTCTCCGCATCTGCCATAGCAACTCCTGGGCTTAGCTTACCCGAAACAACAAACAATCCTTTATCAAAATCACCCATCACATAAGCGCTGATATCGGAAAATAATTTCTTTTCTTTAATTAATGATTTGTATAAACGAGATGAGTTACCACGAGAAAGAATATCAGAAACTAAATCCGTTGTATGATAATCTTCATCGTAACGAGAGCACATGTGGAAAGCTTTGTAAATACTATCAATAGGCACATCACGTTCAACTGTAATAGCACTGTGCTCAGTTTGCTCAGGCTCAACTGGTAAATTACGTTTTGGTTTATCAATTGCAGGAATTGGCTCGAACCATTTTTCTGCTAAACGTTTTACTTCTGCAGTTTCAACATTACCGGTAACAACCATAATTGCATTTGATGGATTGTAATGCTTTTAAAAAAAGCCTTTACATCATCCATTGTTGCATCTTCAATATGCGAAATTTCTTTCCAATGGTTGCCCATTTGTACGGATGTTTTTATATGCCAATGGGCGCAATAACAACCAAACATCTCCGTAAGGTTGATTTAAATAACGCTGTTTAAACTCTTCAATTACAACGCTACGTTGTACTTCCAAACTCTTCTCAGAAAAAGCAAGAGACAGCATCCTATCACTCTCTAACCAAAAAGCAGTTTCTAAATTATTTGAGGGCAAGGAACAATGATAATTTGTTACATCATTACTTGTCCAAGCGTTGTTTTCGCCGCCAACCATTTGTAGCGGTTCATCATAATTAGGAATATTAATACTTCCTCCAAACATTAAATGCTCAAATAAATGTGCAAATCCTGTTTTCGATTCATCCTCATCACGCGCGCCAACATCGTATAAAATATTAACGCATGCCATTGGCGTTGAATCATCCTTATGAACTATAACTTTTAACTTATTCTTAAGTGTAAACTCGTCGTATTTAATCATATCGCAAATGTAACGATTTATAGTATAAATGTGAATTAAAACAGACCTTAAGTTTGCCCTCAAATTGGGATATTTTAACCTTTCTATTCACAATTTATTAGCTTATGATTGCTTCTTTCCAAGTTTTTTTGTTTCTTTAAATTACGAAATCTTAGCTTATGACTAAATATAAATTAAAGGATATAAAAACCTATTCATCTGATGAGTGGATGAATGCTTCAACAAAAAAATACCGAATTGCTTTTGACCAAGAAGAGGTTGATTACATGCGTGTAGAATTTGCCTTTTACAACAAACTTTTTGATGAAGAAGATTGGGCTTGCAAAATTAATTTAAAAGCATTTCAACTAGAAGGAGATAACCGCAAAGAGTTTGTAACCTTGATTTAGATAAAACAATTTCTAAAGATGAGAAAACATTGTTTATGTGCGCGATGGCTGGGGTGTTCCTACACACGGGCAATTTTGGAAAAAGGTGAGTATTTATGGGAAGCCTATATTGATGGCGTTTTAGTTGGCTCTCGCAAATTTCACATAAACGAAATTGGCAAGGTAACGAAGACCAATAATCCTTACTTTAAAGTCAAAACACTTAAGTTGTATCAGGACGGTTATGAAGGCTGGAAAAAACTAAAGAGAACGCAAGTACTTAAAAAAATAAACAGAAATACAACCAAATATTTATGGGTTGAGTTCGATATGCAGAACTTAGTAGATAAAGATTATCACTACGAATTATTCTTTAATTTTTATGATGATGCGGGGCAGCACAAAGGACAAGTGATGCGTGAAGGATTTATTGATAAAGGTAAAAAAGATTATGGCTACACCTTTGAAGCTGGCTGGGGAAATGATAAAGAAGGTTCGTGGAAAGATGAACAATACACCTTAGAAATTATTTTCATGGATACTTTAGTTGCAGCTGTATCCTTTGATGTTGCTACTGAAGAAGAGGAAGGAACTTCCAGAATTAATTACAAGCATTCAACAAACCATTTCTTCAAGCGGGGCAAGTAATGAACAAAAGAAAACTGAAGGTGTAGAAACACAAGTAGAAGAAAAATCGCTTGAGCAATTATTAGAAGAACTTGATGGATTGATAGGTTTGGAAAGTGTAAAAACAAGCATTAAAGAAAACATTACTTATTTAAACTTCGCCAAACTAAGACAGGAAAAGGGCTTCAAAGACTCATCTAAAATAAATTTACACAGCATATTTACAGGAAACCCTGGAACAGGAAAAACAACAGTGGTAAAAATGCTGGGCAAAATTTATCAAAAAATGGGCTTGCTTAGCAAAGGTCATGTACACGAAGTTGACCGTGCATTGCTAGTTGCAGAGTTTATTGGACAAACAGCACCTAAAACAAAAAAAGCAATTGAAGATGCAAGAGGTGGAATTTTATTTATTGATGAAGCCTACTCACTTGCGCGTGGAGACGATGATAGCAAAGACTTTGGCAAAGAAGTAATAGAAATATTACTAAAAGAAATGAGTGATGGAAAAGGTGATATCGCCATTATTGGAGCTGGTTATCCAAAGGAAATGGAAATATTTTTAGAATCGAATCCTGGATTAAAATCTCGTTTTGCACATTACTTTAATTTTGAAGATTACTTACCTGAAGAGATGCATGCAATTGCATTATTCGCAGCTAAAAATAAAGAGGTTGTTTTTACACCTGAAGCAGAAAATTATTTAAAAGAACAATTGATTGAAGCATATCGCAAGCGCGATGAAAGCTTTGGTAATGCGCGTTTTGTGCATGGTGTGGTAGAAGAAGCGAAAATGAATATGGGAATTCGATTAATGAAATTACCTAATGTTGCAGAACTTACTAAAGAAGATTTTGAGGTTATTTTGTTAGAGGATGTGGCGCCAATTTTTGCTGCTAACCAACGTAAAAAACTCAACTTAAAAATTAACGATAAAGATTTACAATTAGCCTTAACAGAGCTAAACGACTTGATAGGCATGGAAAACATCAAACAAGAAGTGTTTGAGTTAACAAAGCTGGTTAAGTTTTATAACGAAACAGGAAAAGATGTAGTAAACAAGTTTTCGTTGCACAGTATTTTCACTGGAAATCCAGGAACAGGTAAAACAACGCTTGCACGTATTATTGCTAAAATTTACAAAGCCCTTGGTTTACTTGAGCGCGGGCATGTGGTGGAAGTTGACCGCGAAGGATTAGTAGCTGGTTATGTTGGACAAACTGCCATTAAAACTGCTGATAAAATTGAAGAAGCAATGGGCGGAATTTTATTTATTGATGAAGCTTATGCCCTAAGTGAAGGAGGCGGTGATTATAATTTTGGACAAGAAGCAATTGAAGTTATTTTAAAACGTATGGAAGATGCGCGGGGCAAGTTTGGCGTTATTGCAGCTGGTTACCCTGATAATATGACAAAATTTGTGGAATCCAATCCAGGTTTAAAATCACGATTTGATAAAACTTTCCATTTTTATGATTATTTACCTGAGCAAATGATGGACATTGCACGGATGATTTTGAAAAAAGAAGGTTTAAAAGCAAATGCAGAAGCTGATAAACACCTAAGCGAATACTTCAGCAAACTATACGAAACACGCGATAAGTTTTTTGGTAACGCACGCAGCGTAAGGCAAGTTATTGGTGAAACAATAAAGAACCAAAACCTACGTATGGCGTCCATGGCTGCAAACGAACGAACAAGGGAATTATTAGACAGTGTTATTTTAGAAGACGTGGCAGAGTTTGTAGTTGTTGAACAAAAACAAACGTCAACCCTCGGGTTCCGTTTAAACACCTAATTTGCAATAATTCTTAATTTTTTATTTTCAACTATCAATTAAGCTAAAAGCTTACATTATTTTCTTATTTTTGCTATCCCAAATTTTTGTTATGATTTTACCTATTGTTGTTTACGGAGATCCGGTTTTAAGAAAAGTATGTGTTGACATCGAAAAAGACCACGCTGGTTTAGAAAAACTAACTGCAGACATGTTCGATACCATGAACAATGCAAGTGGCGTTGGTTTAGCTGCCCCGCAAATTGGAAAAGCTATTCGTTTGTTTATTGTTGACACGCATCCTTTTGTTGATAGCGACGATGAGGAAGATGATGATGAATTTACTAAAGAAGAACGCGAGCAACTAGAAAAGTTCAAACGTGTATTCATTAACGCACGTATGATTGAAGAAGTTGGGGAAGAATGGAAATTTAACGAAGGTTGTTTAAGTATTCCTAAAATTAGAGAAGATGTTTCTCGCAACGAAGAAATAACAATCGAATACTACGACGAGAAATTTAAAAAACATACTGAAACATTTAATGGTTTAATTGCACGTGTTATTCAACACGAGTACGACCACATTGAAGGGAAATTATTTACCGATAAAATTTCTCCTCTTAGAAGAAAACTAATAAGCGGAAAACTTACAGACATCAGCAAAGGAAAAATTAGTGCCGATTATAAAACAAAAGTATATGTTGCTAAGAAATAATTTTTTTATGATTGCGATTGTACTTGTATCATCCTTGATGCTATCCTGCTCAAGCGGGGCAAATGAACCAAAGGACGATGCAAAAGCAAAACCAGATAGCACAGTTGTGGTTAAAGAAGATAACTCAAAACCTGGTTTACTAAAAAAAATTAAAGCCTTAGAAGATACATTATATGCTTCGGAAGTATTAGACAAAAAACTTGGTAACAGAGCAATTGCAATGTATCAAGAGTTTCATAAATATTATTGGCAAGATACTATTTGCGCCGATTTCCTTTTTAAAGCCGCTGAAATAGCTGACAATATGGGCTTTCCACAAAAAGCAATTGATTTGTATCAAGATTGTTATGAGTATTATCCAGAATCTAGCCTTGCACCTTATTGTCTATTTAGAAAAGGAAATATTTATCAATTTACCCTAAGTGATTATGTGGAAGCAAAAATCGCCTACAACGATTGCAAAAAAGAATACCCAAAATCTCCAGTAACTCAAGATGCCATTAACCTAATGAACAACGTTGCCAAAGGTGATGTGGATATGGTGAGAGAATTTGAAAAGAAAAACGGAGTAAAGAAATAGGTGTTATTTGGATTCAGGACAGCAAGAATCAAGATGCAAGACTTATCCTACTAAATAAATTTTCATTGGGAATAATTCTAATTTGTAATTTAACCTTTGCGAACTTTGTGTAACACTTGGTGTCTTTATGGTAAAATCAACAGTGCATAAACCACCAAGAACACAAAGTTTTAGCACTAAGAAACACAAAGTTGAAAGAATTTCACCAAGCCAGTAGAATGAGTCCTGACTCCTGCATCTTGCCCTCTTGACTCTGCACTTAACGCATCATCGAAGTACGCTTCACCAAATAAGCACGTAAAATCGCATCGAAACCTTCATTAATATTAGCTTCAACAAAATCAATGTGGTATTGTGCGCAACGAAGTTTTAGGTCTTCGTGGAAGGATTGAATTTGATCTAAATAATTTTGTTTTATATCTGTTGGATTTACTTTTAGCTCCTCCCCGCTTTCCATATCAATGAAGCGATACGGACGGTTTTCGAATTCGAACTCCAATTCTTTTTCTTTATCGGTAACATGAAACATAATTACCTCATGCTTTTTATGACGCAAATGTTGTAATGCCGAAAACAATGCTTCAAAATCTCCATTGCTCTCAAACATATCGCTAAAAATAACAATGAGCGAGCGCTTATGTGTTGTTTCTGCAATTTGATGTAAGGCATCAGCAGCATTTGTTCTGTGTTTTATTTCGGGCTCGTGTAACTTCATTAGTTTTTCTAACTCGGTGTACAAAAGCTTGTGATGAACGTTACTCGAACGTGCATTAAAATGCTCATTCACTTGTTCGTCAAACACGCTAAGGCCAATAGCATCGCGCTGACGTTTTAATAGTTCGATTAAGGATGCAGCGCATTTAATCGAGAAATTTATTTTGTTCTCTTGTTTTTCGTAATTGGTTCCTTCTTCAAAAGGAAAGTACATGGATGATGAAGAATCAATCACAATTTGACAACGCAAATTTGTTTCTTCTTCGTAACGCTTTACAAACAGCTTTTCGCTGCGTGCAAATAATTTCCAATCGATGTGGCGTGTTGATTCGCCAGAGTTATACAAGCGATGCTCGGCAAACTCTACAGAGAAGCCATGAAAGGGACTTTTATGTAATCCAGTAATAAATCCTTCAACAACTTGCCTTGCAAGAAATTCTAAAGACGAGAACTGCTGAATGCTTTGATCGTGAAAGATGCTCATTACCTAAATTTATGAGATGAAAAAAAGGGCTTCAAAAAATTGATTTATCGAGGCGAATGAGATTTTCAAACCGCAGCTTACTTGGGTAAGTCAGGATTTGGAAATCAAATTCAACGATGAGAAATCGGTTTTTAAGCCAGTCTTAAATATATTTGAGCTTGTAACTTTGCTGCCAATGTAGCCTTTGGAACTGCACCAACTTGTTTGTCTACAATTTCACCGTTTTTGAAAATTAATAATGTAGGAATGTTACGAATACCGTAGTTTGCAGAGATTTGAGAGTTTAAATCTACATTCACTTTACCTACTACTGCTTTTCCGTCAAAATCCTTTGATAATTCTTCAACAATTGGTCCAACCATACGGCATGGTCCACACCACTCTGCCCAAAAATCTACTAATACTGGTTTGTCTGATTTTAATACTAACTCCTCAAAGTTCGCGTCTGTTATTTCTAATGCCATGATAATTAAGTTTTGATTTAAATTTTTATAAATATATACCTTCTTTCCCTAATCAATCATTAAACCAAGCTGTTTTTTCTGACAAAATGACTTTTTGTTGTTAAAAAATTAAAATGCTATATTTATCATTCAAAACTTTAAAAATAGTATATCATGAACAGAACAGCATTAATAACAGGCAGCACTAGCGGAATAGGATTAGGAATTGCAACAGAATTTGCAAAAGCTAAATACAATATTGTTTTTAACGGCCTAGAGCCAAACGGGGCAGAAATAGCTGCTAACATAGGCAAGCAATATGGCATAGAAACGCTGTTTTTTCCTGCCAATATGATGAAGCCCGATGAAATTAAAGACATGGTAACAAAAGCTACCGAAAAGTTTGGAAAAATTGATGTGTTAATTTGTAACGCAGGCATACAACACGTAGCGCCTATCGATGAGTTTCCTGAAGATAAATGGAATGCAATCATTGCTATTAACTTAACTTCTGCATACCACTTAACCAAAGCGGTTTGGCCTAAAATGAAAGAACAAAAATTTGGACGTATCATCAACATTGCATCTGCGCACGGTTTGGTGGCTTCTGAATTTAAATCAGCTTATGTTACCTCTAAGCATGGTATAGTTGGTTTAACAACAGTATTAGGTTGAGAAGGCGCTCCATATAATATTACAGCTAATGCAATTTGCCCAGGTTATGTAAAAACTCCTTTGGTAGAAAAACAAATTGCTGACCAAGCAAAAGCACATAGCATGAGCGAAGCTGATGTAGTAAGCAAAGTAATGCTTTACAAACAAGCTGTAAAAGAATTTGTTTCTGTTGAAACAATAGGACAACTAGCTTTGTTTTTAGCTTCTGATAATGCAAACACAATTACTGGTACAGCAATGCCAGTGGATGGTGGTTGGAATGCGCAGTAGGATTTATTATAATAAAATGGCCCTTATTAAATATTAAATGGAAAATATAGAATTACCAAAATTTCATGAAACCTTTAATCCAATACTTGAAATTTTAAGTGATGGAAAAATAATTAATCATAGAGAATTACTAAAACGAGTTATTGATAAATACTATTCGAAATTACCGAAAGAATTATTAGATCAAAAAACAAAAACTGGTGAAACTCTAATATTGAATCGTATCGCATGGGGTAAATCTTATTTAAAAAAAGGTGGATACATCTTCTATCCTGAAAGGGGTATGGTGCAAATTACTGACAAGGGAAAAGCTTCGAAAAAGAAAAAATTGAATTTAAAAGAAATTGAATCTGATTCAGGATTAATGGAATTTTATACTGAAGAAAAGTATAAAACTAAGCAAGAAAATTTTCAAGTCAGTAATTCAACTCCTCAAGATTTAATAGACAAAGGTTTTTCTGACATTGAAGCTCAAATAAAAAGTGATTTACTTGAAAGATTAAAAAATATTGACCCATACTATTTCGAAAAGGTAATTTTAATACTACTAAAGAAAATGGGATATGGCGATTTTATTGAAACAAGTAAATCTGGAGACGGAGGAATTGACGGAATTATCAATGAAGATAAGCTCGGCCTAGACAAAATCTATATCCAAGCAAAACGATACGATGAAAATAAAGTTCGCGAAAAGGATATTAGAAACTTTATTGGAGCAATGAGCGGCGACACAAGAAAAGGAGTTTTTGTTACTACTACCGACTTCGACAAAGGGGCAATACAAAAAGCTCATGACGCACATCATAACATTATATTAATTGATGGAAAAAAATTAGTTGACTTAATGCATCAATATAATGTGGGTGTCCAAATAAAATCTTATTATGAAATAAAACAATTAGATGAAGATTTCTTTGAAGGCGAATAAATTGATACTCTTCTTGTTTTTCATTAACGTCTTATTTCTTTCCAATTGCGACATTGGAAAGTACAAAATATATGACATGGGTAATGATGAGTATGTTTCGGTAGATAAATTAATTGAAAGTGGTGAATATAAACCCGAAATTTGCAATGGCACATTTGATAAACTTATTAAAACAGTACCTCCTACTATTAAGATAAGTGCAACAAAAAATCTAAACGAGTTACTTAATAAATGGGCAAACGAAGAAGAGGCTTATCGATGGGCAAATGGCGATAGCATTAAATTTGCACATAATCAAAAAAATATTTACGAATTAACAAAGTATAAATACACTTATATTCTAGCTGGGAGTCCAACACATGTTTTCTCGACTTGTACAACTGTTTGGCATTATAAAGAAAGAGATTACTTTCCTTTATTTATAAGAATTGATGAACATGGTAATATTGTGGGCGAATATACAGACTCTGGAATCATTCAAAACCCTTGCGATAAGGATCTGAATTGCGATAGTTTTTGAACTCCTCCCTTTCAACCATATTTTAAAAATCAGCCCTATCGTTTTTTTTCTCTAATTTTGTTCTCAAATGAACAATACCATTCTCATACTTTTTTCTATCATTACTTTATTGCATTAAACTAAAATGCAAATCCAGATCCTCCAACACAACAATATTAACATTGCTGAATTTATTTCGGATGAAATTTTAATTGCTGTTGCAGATGATGGAGCTGATTTAGTTGGTAATTTATATTTTGAAGGTTTTGATAAAGCTATACTACATCAAAAAAACATTAGCCCAGCTTTCTTCGATTTAAAAACAGGTATTGCTGGAGAGGTGTTACAAAAATTTTCCACTTACCGCATTCGCCTTGCTATTGTTGGTGATTTTAGCAACTATGAAAGTAAAAGCATAAAAGACTTTATTTTTGAAAGTAATAAAACGGGGCATATTAATTTTGTTGCAAGTAAAGAAGAGGCTTTAGAGCGGCTTTCGCGATAAATTTATTTTACTAATTGCCACTATTTTACCTTTCATTTATAAACCTGTTAAGCCGTTTAAATATATAAGGCGAGAAAAATAGCACATTTTAGCTAATTTGATTTTCTAAAAAAATTATATATCTTCACCCTTCTACATGTCAAAGAAAAAAATCATAGTTTTTTCGGGTGCTGGTATAAGCGCCGAAAGCGGAATAAAAACATTTCGTGATAGTGGTGGACTATGGGAAGAATACAAAATAGATGATGTAGCAACCCCAGATGCTTGGAAACGTAATCCAACCTTGGTTACAGAGTTTTACAACTTGCGTCGTAAACAAGTAATGGAGGCAAAACCAAATGATGCACATTACTTTTTTGCTGAATTACAAAAGAAATACAACGTTCAAGTTATTACCCAGAACATAGATGATTTGCATGAACGTGCAGGGTCTCGTAATGTATTGCACCTACATGGCGAAATAATGAAAGTTCGTTCAACTGTTGATGAAGGCTTAATTTACTCACTAAAAAAGTGGGAAGTTAAAATGGGCGATGTGTGTACTAAAGGCTCTCAACTTCGTCCGCACATTGTATGGTTTGGAGAAATGGTTCCTAACATGGACGTTGCTGCTGAAATGATAACTGATGCAGATTACTTTATAACAGTAGGCACATCGTTAAACGTTTACCCAGCTGCTGGTTTAATTGAACAAGCTGATTCAAGAATACCAAAATACTTAATCGATCCAGGCAATTTTGATTTAGTGCATTTGGATAACTTAGTTCATATAAAAGAAAAAGCGAGTAAAGGAGTATTGCAACTAAAAGATGTTTTTAGTTTGTAAGCCACTTATTTAGAAATTTTTCATCGGCACTTATTTTACCAACTACTTTGTATTTAGAGTTCCCAACTACTTCCGAATCACTCAGCTTTTCTCTAACAACCTTGTATGGATACCAACCACTTGCATGAATAAAGTAATTACCTGCATTAGAAATTAATATAAAGCCCGTGTGGTTATCTAATCCCAACACATATAAACCTTCTCCCTTTTTAATTAATTCATTTTCAAACTTTTTTATGTTGGTATTTGAAAAATGGAATATAAATTTTTTCTGGGTCATACTTCTGATCATTTCTTCCGAAGCACATTGCGCCATTTTAACACGTTCAATTGGATAGCCGGCATCTCTGAGTGTAGTTGTTACAAAATAACCGCAAGCTATTTTTCCTTTTTGCGGAGTTTGTGTTGTTCCATTAAAATCCCAAGGAGTGCCATACCAATAAGGGAAAATTCTTTTTGTTATTGCAGCTAAAAATTCTCTTTCTACTTTAGTAATAGGCGAAGCAGAAGCAAGTAACTTTTTCTTAACTAATTTAATTGAATCAATTTCCTGCGAATAATTTGCAGTATTAACAATACTCGCTTCAGGAATATGTTCGGGGCAACGTTTAACAAAATAATAAACTCCAACTGTAGCACCAATAAGTGCTATCAACAATAAAACCTTTTTAGGCTTTAATTTCATTTTGGTAATTTAATTACTCGCTATAAGTAGTGTGATTACTTGAAGCGCCTAACATTTTTCCATATCCTGGACTCCAGTTATAACGCAAACAAAATTCGAATCCTCCTTTTGCCTTACTTGCTGTTGATAAGTTAGAGAGGTTAAAATCATATGCTAAACCTAAAGCATATTTATCATACTCTACTAAAGCAGTTGGAATTAAAGCATCTTTTAATCGATATTGTAATCCTGCAGAAATAGCAAAAGCTTTTTCATTTGCAGTATGCACAGATTGTTCATGTAAAATATATCTAAATAACGAAGAAACAATTAACTCTTGAGTTTTACCTTGACGTTGGTAAATTACACCTGGAGCAATACTAAAGTTACTTCCCTTTTTGCAAAGGACAACAGTTGCGTAACCATTGTATCTCATGTTAATTTTATCATTCCCATCTGCATAAAACGAATTTTTTGGAGTTGTGAAATGGTAAACAGAAGCACCAACATCTGCGCGCGTTCCGTTATTTGAACTAATGTATAAATTACTTTCACTGTAATGCCAATTTATACCTCCTCCAAAATCGCCTCGTGTAAATGAACCTGGAGCAAAGTTTTTCTCACCATTATCAAAAGACTCCTGATATTTGAAACCATCATATTGATTTGACCAAGTTAATTTATCGTCTTGCTTAATTTTACGAGTTGTAGCTCCACCTGTTAAACCAATCGACAATTTACTATTCTTACTTACTCTAATGATGGTAGAAAAATTCCCATTAAATGAGGTTGTTCCAAACTTAGCATCACCAGCTACATCACTATAAAAATTGAAACCCGCAGCAACATAAGCAGTTTTTAGTTTACGATGCTTAAATGCAGTTTCTATATTTGCAGCAGTAGTTTTATAAGCAGAGTTAAAACTTTTCCATTGACTTTTATAGTTAATGTTTGCTCTAAAATCGTAAGCTACACCTGTAAGTCCCGGATTTATTACACTAGGAGCTTCACCGTAAAGTGAATAATGAACATCTTGAGCTTGTGCAACAAACAAAGAACCAAGAGAACTCAATGCTATTAAATAAATTTTCTTCATATTCATTATCTTACTAACGTAATATTACCTTTTTGACTAACTGTTGTATTATCTGATAAAACTGCATCTACGTAATAGACGAAAACACCTGCATCCATTGGCGAACCACTCAAAGTACCATCCCAACCAATGACAGCTGTTTCTTTCACATCAGTAGAAAAAACTTTATTTCCCCAACGATCAAAAATGCTAAAAATCACACTTCTAATACAATTGTTGTTTAATACTTTTGCGTAATCATTAACGCCATCGCCATTTGGCGAAAATGCGGTAGGAATAAAAACCTCACCACATATTTTCTGAACCTTGACGAGTATGGTATCCTTATCCTTACAACCCAGATTATTTGTTACAGTAACTATATAAACCGTATTTACTTGAGGTGAAGCTTCAACAATAGATTGTCCCGAATTATTTAATCCAGTACTTGGCGACCAAGTGTAGTATTGTCCGCCAGTTGTATAATTTAAAGCATTTAAGGTAACTGCATTTCCAACTTCAATTGTTTCAGAAATATGCCCGTTATTAATGCCCGCTACAGGTGATATCTTAACAATAATACTATCAATTACCGTATCTTTTTGTCCTAAAATATTTGTAACGATTTGCATAATTGGGTATTTACCTCCTGGAGCATTACCACTCTCTACGTTATAACATACAGTTGGATTTCTCTCAGAAGACGAATCAGGAATACCGCCAGTAAAATACCATTTGTATGCTAAAGGTTGAATAACAGAAGTATCTTGAAAAGTAACACATGAATACCTACAAATACTATGATTATATGAAAAACCAGCAACTGGTGGGCCACAAACAACAGGGTAAACGATTACTGTATCAGTAGTGTTAGAGAAACAATTACCTGTAACAGTAACAGTATAAATGGTTGTATCGGTAGGAGTTACAATTGGGTTACCACAGTTGTTACAAGATAATCCTGTTGAAGGCGTCCAAGAATATGATAAAGCTGATGGAGCACTAACAAGCATTGAAGTAGTACTTCCAATACAAATATAATTATTTAGAGCACTTGCAATTACAGGGCTTACAACCAATGAAGTGATTTGCGAAGATGCTGTAGAAGTACATCCGTTTAAAGTTCCAGTAACAGTGTAGGTTGTATTAGATGTAGGAGTTGCAGTAACTGTTGCGCCTGTTACTGCGCTTAAACCCGAAGCAGGCAGCCAAGAATAGGAAGTAGCTGTTCCGCTTGCAGTTAAAAGTGTTCCTGCCGAACCAATACAAACTGTATCTGCACTTGGTGTAAGATTTACTGTTGGATTAGCACTAATTGTTACCGTTGTTGTTGCAGTAGCGCCGCCAGGAGTTACTGTTAAGGTAATTGTATACGAACCCGCAGCACTAGCTGTAAACTGAGTATTATTACTTGTGGCAGCCGAAAACGTTGCTGTTGTAGGATTTGATGTCCAAGCCCAAGCCGTAACACTTGCATTACTTGGGGATGCACTTCCTGATAAACTTATTGGAGCGTTTACACAACCCGTAGTTGTTGCTAAAGTTATTGAAGGCACAGGGTTCTGGGCCTTTACAAACAACGGAAGAGCAAAACTCATTAAAATTACAAATAACGCCTTATTCAACTGAAACATAGCTTAAAAATTTAGCACGATTTTACGAAGAATTAATCTTATTAACAAATCTAATTTAGGCATAAATCTTATATAAATAAGGATTTTACCACTTTAATCACATAAAATGTAAAAAATATTACCATTTCACTTTTTAAGAGGCATATTTCATTACTTTTGCGGCTTAATTTTTTAGAATAAATGGATAGAAATTCACTCATTGGCGTTGGATTAATCGGCGCAATTTTAATAGGTTGGTTATATTTTTCAGCACCAAGCAAAGAAGAAGTTGCTCGTAAACAATTTGTACAGGACTCAATTGCACAAGTTCAAGTTAAACTAGCAGAAAAAGAAGCGCAAGCAATTATTTTAGAAAAAAAGAAAGCTGATTCTTTAAAAGTTAATGATACTACACAAATTGCAGTTGCTAATCTTTCTGATTCGGCTAAAGTAGTGTTAGAAGAAAAAAAACTAGTTGAAAATTTTAGAGACTTTGCTCCTGCTGCAAAAGGTAAAGAAGAATTTATTGTTTTAGAAAACAATTTAATAAAAGTAAAACTTTCTAGTAAAGGTGGTAAAATTGCTTCTGTTGAATTAAAAAAATACGCTCGTCCAAATAGCAAAGATGCATTGGTGCTATTTGAAGATGATCGTTTAAAACAATCTCTTTTAATTAACGCTTACAACAACACGCTAATTTCTACAGATAGTTTATATTTTGTAAGCACTGATCAAAGCAAATCCGCAAGCGCTTCAGCTCCTGCTGTTGCTAAATTAAGACTAAATACGTCAAAAGCAGACGCATATATTGAATATAGTTATATCCTAAAAGAGAATTCATATCATGTTGATTATGATGTAACTTTTGTTGGTATGCAAAATATTATCAGTAGTAATAATTCTGAAATTATTATGGACTGGAATATGAAAATGCCATCACAAGAATTACATATTGAAAAAGAAAAACAAACTTCAGGTATTTATTATCAAACTGCTGGGGAAGAACAAGACGTTGACAATTTAAGTTTAGTTGCAAGTGAAGATAAATCTTTACCCGAGTCGCCAATTAAATGGATTGCTTTTAAACAACAGTTTTTCACTTCTGCATTGGTTGCCAACACACAATTTAATCAAGGTGCATTACTAAAAACTTTTGTTGACAAAACCGATACGAAGAACGTTAAAACCACTATTGCTTCTTTATCATTTAACTACAACAAAGGAGCTACCGATAAATTTGGAATGAAATTTTTCTTTGGTCCAAACCAATATCACATATTACGCGACCAAAATATGGGCTTAGAAAAAACAATCCCGATGGGTTGGTGGATTTTTAGTTATTTAAACAAATGGTTAGTTATTCCAATTTTTGAAATGTTTAAAGATTCATCTTTAAGTATGGGTTGGGTAATTTTAATTTTAACCTTAATTATAAAGATTTTATTATTGCCAATTGCATACAAAACGTATTTATCATCTGCCAAAATGCGTTTGCTAAAACCTGAGATGGATGCCATCAAAGAAAAACACAAAGGAGATGCAATGAAATCGAATCAGGATAACATGGCGCTTTATAAGCGAGCCGGAGTAAGTCCGTTATCTGGTTGTATTCCTGCCTTACTTCAATTACCAATTTTAATTGCCTTATTAAACTTCTTCCCTGCATCATTTGAATTACGTCAAAAAGCATTTTTGTGGGCAAGTGATTTATCAACTTACGATTCGGTTTGGGATTTTGGATATGTTCCAGTAATCAATACTATTTACGGTGATCACATGAGTATGTTTGCATTAATGATGTTCGTTTCAACAATTGTTTATACATGGATGAACCAAAAAATGATGCCGATGCAAAATTCGCAAATGCCAGGTATGCAAGTGATGATGTATTTAATGCCAGTTATTTTCTTAAGTTTCATGAATAGTTACTCAGCAGGTTTAAGCTGGTATTATTTCTTAGCTAACATGATTACCTTCTTACAAACTTTCTTAATGCGTAAAATGGTTAGTGATGATAAACTTAGGGCACAAATTGACAACAACATGAAGAAGCCGGCAAAAAAATCAGGTTTCCAAGCTAGATTAGAAGATATGCAAAAGAAACAATTAGCAGCTCGTAAAAAATAAGTTAATGATTTACTTTAAAAAAAGCCGTTCAATGTATTTGAACGGCTTTTTTATTATATTTACCTTAATAAAAAAATACGGCTTGAGCAATTTTAATACAAGTATTTCTGACGAAACAGTAAAACAAGAGTTTTACAAAAGCACCGAACGCTTTCATGTAATTGCATGTTGGATTGGTGTTTTCTTGGATATGGTATGGGCCGCAAGTGATTACGTTGTTATTCCTCACGCTTTTATTTCGTTTTTATTATTTCGTTTTGCTGTTTCGGCAAGTAGTGTAATTCTGCTTTTATTCAGAAAACAATTAGGGATTAGTATATATTTTTGTTTGTTCTTTTTAGTATTGGGTATCTCAATCCAAAATTCTTATATGTGGAGTGTGATGGATTTAGAACACATGCACCAACATACTTTTGCGTACATGGCTCTTTTTATTGGCGCAGGAATGTTAGTGCTTTGGGAATTCTATTTATCAATTGTATTGTTAGTTGTAACCATTATTAGCAATATTATTTTTTACAAACTTAATAGCAGTTTGCAGCTTGAGGAGTTTTTAATAAACGGAGGATTACTTACATTAACTGTTGCTTTATTTTGTGTATTTCTAATTCGTACTCGTTATAAATTAACATATAACGGAATTAAAAGTAGAATGGAATTAGCCCTTTCTCGTGATATTATTGAAAAAGAACATGAAACAGTAATGTTGCAAAAAGAAGAAATTGAAGAGAAAAACAGGGAAATTTTAAGTAGTATTCGTTATGCAAAACGTATTCAATCCGCATTGTTGCCACATGAAGAAGTGTTAGATGACTTGTATAAAGAGTACTTTGTTTTTTATCAACCTAAAGATATTGTTAGTGGAGATTTTTATTGGGCAACAAAAGTAAAAACAACAACTGGTAATGAAGGAGATAAATACGTTCATTTATTTGCTGTTGCGGATTGCACGGGACATGGAGTGCCTGGTGCGTTTATGAGCTTAATTGGAAATAATTTTCTTAAACAATCAGCAAAAGATAAAGCAATTAATACTCCAGCTCAAGCATTAGATTTTTTAAACACTAATGTTATTGCAACATTAAATCAAAGTGTAATAGACAGTCCTGTAAGAGACGGAATGGACATTGTTTTGGTAGCCCTTGATTTAAGTACAAACGCGTTACAATTTGCAGGAGCAAATAATCCAATTTATATTATCAGAAACAAAGAACTCATTGTTTTAAAACCGGATAAACATGCTATTGGTTCAGTTTCAGATGTAGTGAAATCCTTTACAAATCATCATTTTAAATTAGAAGCAGGAGATTGCATATACTTATTTACAGATGGTTATGCAGATCAATTTGGAGGTAAAGACGGGAAAAAATTAAAATACAAAAAATTTGAAGAGCTTCTTCTTCAAAATGCTCACTTGCCAATGAAAGAACAAAAGCATATCTTAAAAACAGTTTTCGAAGATTGGAAAACAGGGTACGAGCAAACCGATGATGTTTGTGTTGTTGGAATAAAAATCAGCTAATTTTATTATACTAGCCCCAGATAAACTGTCTCTTTTAATGAAACAGGCGTTTGATTGTAAAATGAAATCTGTTTTCCGCTTTCTAATTTAATCAAGATTTCATATTGATGACCTGCAAAATAAGAGTTAACAACTGTTCCTGTTAATTTAATGTCCTTGCTTTGCTTGCCCAGCTTTTTTAATTGTTCGGGGCGCAGCATACATTTTCCTTCGGTAAATTTAACTCCCGATGTAACAGTAAAATCTTTTTTATCTAGTAAATAACACTTGCCAAATAATTTTGCAATTTCAATTGTTTCGGGTTTTCTGTATATTTTTTCGGGATGATTGTGTGCAATTATTTTTCCTTCATCAATAATAATTAAGTCATCCGAATAACGCATGGCCTCTTCTGGATGATGTGTTACGAAAACACAAGATGAATTATTCTTTACAATGTTCTCACGTATAAAAGCAAATAACTTATCACGTTTCGAAAAATCTAAATTACTAAAGGGTTCATCAAGCAATAAAAGCTTTGGAAATTCAGCTAATGCGCGAGCTAAGGAAAGACGTTGTTTTTGTCCGCTCGATAATTCCTTTGCCTTTTTTGTAGCGTATTTTGTTAGCTCGAGTGCTTTTAAAACTTCCTTAATTCTTTTTTGCTTGTAATCATCGGCATAACCCGAAAGCATTTCACGAAGGTTTTCTTCAACCGAATTATTTTCGAGCACATAATAATCCTGAGAAACTAATTTCATATCAGAATGCCCAGGAATAAGATTGTATGCAGGTCCCAACACTCTTTCACCTTCAAATGTAATTTCTCCTGATGGTAAATCAACTAAACCATAAATGCATTTTAAAAGGGTCGACTTCCCACCTCCACTCTTACCAAGTATAGTAAGTATTTCGCCTTGCTTTAAATCAAAGCTAATATTCTTAATTCCTTTAAATGAGGAATTATTAAAGTAATTGTACGATATTTTTTTTACGCTGAGAATAAGAATTACTTTTTACGAAATTCAGAAAATAATCGTCAGCTAAAAACAATTGCCCCGCTAGTATTGAACAAAGGAGTTGTTAAGAACTTAAGGTGTTCAAAAAAGCAATTACATCAACACCATCAGCATAATCAAAAAAGCCTGGGCATTGCGAGCCCCCGAAAGGAATATGAGGAAAACCTTTGATTTCATCCTTTGAAACCACACATTGAATTTCACCTTTTCGTTCGTTTAATAATTCTTCTAATGAAGACTTAGTTTGATATTCATCTTGCAGCAAAACGCCAATGGGTGAGGAAAATGAATTAGTATCTTTCTTAATAATGAAGAAATTATTATCTAAGAATTTATCTTGCATCATTAAATAGATATTACGATTGTACTCGTAATTATTGCCATACTTTTTATTATCCAACACATATCCATAATGAAAAACAGCTTCAAACAACTTATCAAAAATGTAGCCTTCTGGCACAAAAACCTTTGACACATTTCTGCATCCCATCCCAAAATAATCAAATATATCAGCGCCTAAGGCTTTTAAATCTTCTTCGTTTTCATTACCAGTAAGCACTGCAACCGAATTTCTGTTTTTACGAATGATATGCGGATACTTACCAAAATAATATTCGAAGTAGTTTGAAGTATTATTGCTGCCAGTTGCTATTACCGCCTCGAATTGAGTCAATTTATTTTCTGCATATGCAATTTGAGAAGCAAAAGCAGGTTCTAATACTACTAGGACATTTAGTAAAAAAGGAATCAAAAATTTATCGTCCGAAGAAAGTTTAATAAGCACTTTATTGCCACTTAATAAAACGCAAGCTGCATCATGAAATCCTACAGCTGGTATATTCCCCGCCATAATAATTGCTACCACTTTTGGGCTCGTTGGCTCTTTAACCAATTTACCAACCTGGTCGAGCGATTCGTTGCTTAACATAGCTGCCAATCCACTTAATGCCTTATGAATATTTTCGTTGGTAAACCAGCCGTTATAAAGGTAAGACTCGTGAATAACCTTGTCTAATTCGGGGAATTTTGAGCTTAAAGGGTTTGACGAATTGTTTAAGAAATCGTGTAAAAAACCTGCTAAACCTTTAAATGCATTTACTCTTTGCTGAACGTTCATTTCTTAGTATATTTGCGGAAAATTTCTCAAAAGTACTAAAATGGCAATTATAATAACCGACGAATGCATTAATTGTGGAGCATGTGAACCAGAATGCCCCAACCATGCGATATACGAAGGAGGAGCTGAATGGAGATTCTCTGACGGAACAACCTTAACAGGTATTTTTAATGGAAAAAACAGTGGATTATCTGTTGATGCAGCTGATCCTCAAGTTCCAGTTTCAATGGATGTGTATTACATCTCTCCTGATAAATGTACAGAGTGCGTAGGTTTTCATGATGAACCGCAATGTGCAGCTGTTTGTCCTGTAGACTGTTGTGTAGATGACCCTAACAACAGAGAATCTAAGGAAGAATTATTAGAGAAGAAAGCAAGTATGCATTTGTAAAATTAATTTAATTTTAATTGAAAGGCTGTTTCTTAATTGGAGTAGCCTTTTTTGTTTCATTTCTCGACTGGGCTCGAGATGACAGCAAGGTAGGTTCGAAAGAAGCACAATGTCAAGCGAAGGTCGAAAATGTCGAGGTAAAACTCCACCGCACTTTCTCGACTGCGCTCGAAATGACAGCGCACGCAGTATGTCAGTTCGAGCGCAGTCGAGAAGAGTTTAACGTGATTCATTTCTAATCCTAATTGCAATATTTTTAATCAACCTAACATCCTAAACAAACATACTTTATCTTCACACAAAAAACACTATGACCAAAGCAGAAATACTATTAGCAGAAGTAAAGCAAGAAGCAAAAGCTACACGCGCTTTACTAGAAAGAGTTCCATTTGAAAAAGCAAATTATAAGCCTCATGAAAAATCGATGACATTAAAACGACTTGCTACTCACGTTGCAGAAATTAATGGTTGGTGGAAAGAGTGTTTAACAATGGATGTGTTGGATTTTTCAAAAAGCGACTCTAAGCCAAAAGAAATTAATTCAACTGCCGATATTTTAGCTTTGCATGATGACTTATTAGCAAAAGCCGAAGTAATACTTAACAATGCTGCTGACGAAAAGTTTAATGAGGATTGGACAATGCGTAATGGCGAAGTTGTTTATTTTACCATGCCTAAAGCAGAAGTTGTGCGTACATGGTGCATGAATCATTTATACCATCACCGTGGTCAATTAACGGTTTATTTGCGTTTGCTAGATGTTCCTTTACCAAGTACTTACGGACCAACTGCTGATTTAAATAATATGTAATTTAAATCAATAAGTCGCCCTTCGTCAGGCTCAGGGTGACTTATGTTTTATTTCAACACTAAGGAATCATTATACATTTTAAAAAATGTATTGTTTCCAATGCGTACATCTTTGGGATAAGGCTTTACAAAAAGAGAATCGCTTACTTCAAGTAATTTCATGTTATATTTTCCTAGCAAACTATCCTTGTAATAAAACAAAGCATTATCATTTACTTGAAAATGATTTAAATTAAAAAGAGAGATGGTTTTGTAATACGTTCCGTAAATATCAAATACATAAATTCCATCGCTGCTATTGTTTAAGTACAAATAAGAACCATTTTCAATCATAAAATTTGGTTTTAAATCTGCATTTAATAAAGCATTTAAATTACCAGTGCTAACAACCTTTTCAAGGCTTTGATTTAAACGTACAAGCTCGTTGTTTTGACGATTAAATAACCACAAACCATTATTAAAGGATGAGCAAACAACATCACTTTGTTCTAAATTCATCCCTAACAAATCAATCGGATTTCCGTTTGGTGATAATTGAGAATCTAAAATAACGAGTTGAGATTGATCTTTATAAAATAATAATATACGTAAAGGATTAGTTGCGTCAATAGAACTAATTTTGCCCAGCTTTTTGTTCGAATAAACTTTTAGTAATTCACCTTTTGGATTGTACTTTTTTACTTCATCTCCATTTACTAGGTAAATGTTTCCGATGTTATCAGTAGTAAATAAATCTATCTTACTCTTAATTGATTTCTTTATCGGCTCATCTTTTGTAAAAGAAAAGCAGCAACAAACCAATATGAGCAAAACTAATTTCTTCATGCTTTGTATTTGGCAAAAACTGTGCTAAAAACCAATCTGCTTTTTATCCTTTTTAAAACTATCTCTTAATGCAAGCATTTTAATTGCCGTAACAGCTGCTTCATCACCTTTATTACCATGCTTCCCACCTGCCCTGTCTTGCGCTTGCTCCATAGTATTTGGTGTAAGAACGCCAAAAATAACTGGCATATTGTAATCGATATTTAAAGTAGTAATTCCTTTAGCAACTGCATCGCAAATAAAATCGAAATGTTTAGTATCGCCTTGTATAACACAGCCGATGCAAATAACCGCATCAACTTCTGCCATCTCTGCCATGTATTGAGCGCCCAGTGTTAACTCAAAGCTGCCAGGAACCCATTTAGTAATAATATCTTCTTCCTTTGCTCCGTGCTTTAATAATGTTGCAACAGCACCCTTTTGTAAGGCAGCTGTTATTTCATAATTCCACTCAGCTACTACAATTCCAAAACGCATTCCAGCTGCTGATGCAACTTCTGTACCTTCTACACTCGATAAATTTTTTAATTCGCTTGCCATATTCCGATTTCTTTGAAACAAAAAAGGTGATATTGCTATCACCTTTTTACTAATTAGTTTACGATTATAAATTGCCCGCTGTTTTTACACGTTGGATATACTTTTCAATATCACGCCCTTCAGCGCTTTTCGAGTATTCTTTTTGAATACGCTCATACAATTTTAAAGCATCTGCAAACTCCGATTTACTTTCGTAAGCCAAAGCAGCTTTCTTTAAATAAATTGGTGTTGTAAATGAGTTTGTATTAATATCAGCAGCTTTTTGATAATACTTAATTGCAGCGTCAACTTCATTTAATTCCATTTTAGCATCACCAATTGCACCTGTTGCAACAGCGGTAAGCATTACATCATCGCTAGAGAAATTCTCTAAACGATCGATTGCATCTTGATACTTACCTTGGTTTAATAAAGCTACCCCAACCATATACTCGGCAACCTTTCCTGATGGAGTACTTCCGTAATTATCAGCAATTTCTTCTAAACCTGTGAAAGTTGTTGCGTTATAGTTTCCACCTTTTAATGCAAGGTTTAACGAATCTTTATCAAATAATGATTGAGCCATGTACATTTGAGCTTGCGCTTCTTTGTTTTGCTCTGGTATATACCACATTTTGTAAGCAATAATTGCAGTTGTTAATATAGCAATTGCAGCTCCTGCATAACCAACCATTTTCTTGTTTTTCTCAAAAAACATTTCTGCTTTACCAACAGTTTCCTGAACGTCAAAGCTTGTTTCTTGTTTTTCCGATACTTCGGCCATAGTTCCTTAAAATTTAGTGTGCGAAGATAAGCTTTTTCATTTATTTAGGAAAATTTAATTTAAACTATTATAACATACTGAAAATCAGAATAAAAACCAGTCATTTGGTTCAAAAAACCTTTTATTCACAAGTGAAAATGATAGGCAACAATCTACTACCTTTGCAGCTTATGTATTTGAAAGAGCTAAGTCTGATAAATTTTAAGAATTATGAAGAGGCAAAATTGTCTTTTTCACCTAAAGTAAATTGCTTTACCGGTAATAATGGTATGGGCAAAACTAATTTGCTTGACGCTATTTATTACTTATCCTTTTGCAAAAGTTTTTTTAATGCAATCGACAGTCAAAACATCAGATACGAGCAAGGATTTTTTGTGATACAAGGAAGTTTTGAAAAAGATGGCGATACCGATGATTTATATTGTGGGGTAAAACGTAATCAGAAAAAACAATTTAAGCGTAACAAAAAAGAATACGAGCGATTATCCGAACACATTGGTATTTACCCATTAGTTATGATCTCTCCATCGGATAGCGAACTAATTGTTGGAGGCAGCGAATACCGTAGAAAATTTATTGACAGCATCATTTCTCAATACGACAAAGTGTATTTAGAAAAACTAATTGCCTACAATCATGTATTAGCGCAACGCAATGCATTGCTTAAACAATTCCGCCAAAGTAATTCGTTTGATTCGGTTACTCTTGAGTTATGGGATGATCAATTAATTATTCATGGAGATGGAATTTTAAAAAAGCGTATAGAATTTCTACATGAATTTTCTCAACTCTTCACACAAAATTTTGAATACATAACCGATTCAAAAGAAACAGTTGGTTTGCATTACGAACCATCAACAAAAGACAAAGATTACAAAACCGCTTTAATGACAGCACTTGCAAAGGACAGAGTGTTAGAACACACAAGTGTTGGAATACACAGAGATGATATTGATTTTACATTGAATGGAAACAGCTTAAAAAAGTTCGCATCACAGGGGCAACAAAAATCGTATTTACTTGCATTAAAGCTAGCGCAGTTCGAATTCATAAAAAAAATAAAACATACTGCCCCGCTTTTATTGTTAGATGATGTATATGATAAATTAGATGAACATCGTTTTAGAAAACTCATCAATCTTGTGAGTAGCAATACATTTGGGCAAGTATTTATAACAGATACACACAGTGAACGCATCAATGAATTGTTTCATGAAGCAAATGTAGATGTGAAATTATTTCATGTAGAAAACGGAACCGTAACTGATATAAGCCATGCGTAAGAGTAACCAACAAAGTATAGGAGAAGCTTTACAGCAGTTCTTAAAAGAGAACCACATTGATAAAAAACTGCATCAAGCAGACATTATTGGCAAGTGGGAAATACTAGTAGGAAAACTTTTTGCCAAGCATACTAAACAAGTTTATTTTATGGGAACTAAATTAGTTATTGAATTAGATTCTCCAGCCCTACGCAATGAAATGAATATGCTTCGCACTAACCTCATCGCTAAAATAAATGAGATGGCAGATGATAAGGTGGTGACTGAAATTATTTTGAAGTAGAAGAAAATTGTTCTAAGTCTGTATTCATTAACAATTTTTACTCTCCAATTTCAACCTCAACTCTTCTGTTCTGACTTTTCCCTTCATCCGAAAAATTACCTGCAACTGGACGTGATTCTCCATATCCAATACTGACAATTACATCTTGACTCAATCCCTTTGCCACCAACCATTTTTTCACAGCTTCTGCACGTTTATTTGATAAGTCAATGTTATATGCTTCTTCTCCATCCGAATCTGTATGTCCCGAAACAATTATTTTTTTGTACGCTCCGTTTTTCAAAGCTTGATACAATTCAACTAATACTTTCTCAGATTCAGGCTTAATAGTTGCTTTTGCTACATCAAAATAAATTCCGTACAAAGCAATTTTGCCCTTCTGTTTTAATTGAGTTTCAATTGCACTAACACTTTCCACCTTCTTTTTTAATCTTAACGAAATATTTTTTGTTTGTTCACTATACAAATCAAATGTTTCAGATGCAGATTCGTAATCCATCTTAGCCCCAGAAACAGTTGTTAATCCAGACTGCACTTTAGTTAATGTAAATTTGCCATCCTTATCCGTATTTATTGTAACCAAACCATTAGCATTTACAATAGCGCCGTCAATTGGTTTGTTTGTTGCATCATCAATTACTATTCCTGTAACCGTTCCGAAATTTTCAACATTTTTTGGATTAATCAATAGCCTAACAAAATCAATTGCAAATCCATCTCCTGCCCCTGTGTAAGGGTCATCAAAAAACAGCTCTAACTTCCCATCTTTCAGCAAAGGCAAATACTCCGGTAAAATAGATACACTCACCAATTTTCCTATTGGTCCATGCTGATTAAAATTATTGATTACCTTTTCAAAATTATCAAGGCGCACACCATTCAGCTTAACAATAAATCTTGAACTAAATCCCATTGGTTGAACATCATCCAAAAAAACTTGAATAGTTGCTGCTGTTAGTTTTATGTTTTTTAAATCATAATTAAGTGTAACAGGTTTAGGGTTGTTTGCAGGCCGACTAGTGTTACCAGCATAACCATCGTTACCCAAAAATCGATTATTATAATTAAAACTACTTACAACCATTATCCTATCTGTTCCTTCGGGGTCGTTTCCTTCAGGATAATAAGGGTATTGATGTTCTGGAGTTGATTGTCCACTTAACGGGTTAAAATTATCAGGCCAACCATAACCAAAATTGTCCATGTCTCCAACACGAACAACCATATCGGCTTCCTTACCGCTGGTATCTAGTTCATAGGTTTTTTCCCATTTACCTGATAATTTTTCTTTTACTGCATTTAATTTATTTTTAAATGCTGCGCCAATTTGAGCTTGGCAATTGAGGCTAAAAATAATAGCCAATACAAATAATTTGAAATTATTCTGTCTCATAATAATCAATCAAAAAAGAGGCTTTCGCCTCTTTTAATTACACTGTAAGAATTTCCTTTTCTTTAAACTCAAAATGTTTATCGCATTTACCAACATAAGTATCGGTAAGTTGTTGAATTTTTCTTCAGCTGATTTTACCTCATCTTCGGTGACACCATCCTTAGTTAATTTTTTGCAAGCTTCGTTTGCATCTTTACGAGAACTACGAATACCAACTTTTGCATCTTCAACTTCTTGCTTAGCCTTCTTCACTAAATCCTTTCTACGCTCTTCTGTAAGAGGTGGAACTACAATGCGAATAATAATACCATCGTTTTGTGGATTAAAACCCAAATTAGCTGCTTGAATCGCTTTTTCGATTGGTGTTAATGAACTCTTTTCCCATGGTTGAATAATGATAGTACGAGCATCTTGTGTATTTACGTTTGCTACCTGACTAATTGGAACACGAGATCCATAATAATCAACATAAACATTATCTAACATAGATGGATTAGCACGTCCTGCGCGAACTTTAGCTAATTCAACCTCTAAATGTGTGATGGATTTTTCCATGGCATCTTTTGCCCCATCAATTATTGCTTTAATCTTTTCGTTCATAATGCAAATATATAAATTACACAGTTACCAAAGTACCTAATTTTTCTCCTTCAAGAATTCTTTTCAAATTCCCAGTTTTATTCATGTCAAAAACAATTGTTTTCAAATTGTTTTCTTTACACAAAGTAAATGCGGTCATATCCATTACTTCTAATCCCTTTTCATATACTTCGCTAAAAGTAATTGTTTCGTATTTGGTTGCAGTTTTATCTTTCTCAGGGTCGGCAGTGTAAATACCATCTACACGTGTTCCTTTTAAAATAACATCAGCTTCAATTTCAATTGCACGTAACACAGCTGCTGTATCAGTTGTAAAATAAGGATTTCCAGAGCCTGCTCCAAAAATAACAACACGCCCCTTTTCTAAATGACGCACTGCTTTTCTTCTAATAAATGGCTCACAAATTTGTTCCATTTTAATAGCAGATTGTAAACGTGTGTAAACACCAATATTTTCTAATGCTGATTGCAATGCCATCGAATTAATAACAGTTGCAAGCATTCCCATATAATCACCTTGTACACGGTCCATACCACCTTTTTCGGCTTGTATTCCACGGAAAATATTACCACCACCAATTACTATTGCAATTTCACAACCAGTAGAAACAGCGTCTTTAATTTGTACTGCATATTCTGCCAAACGATCGTTATCAATACCAAAGCTTTTATTTCCCATTAAAGCTTCGCCGCTAAGTTTTAATAATATTCTTTTGTATTTCATAATATATTTTCGTTTTCGTGTCTTGTCTCGATACATCCGCCTGCGGCGGACACTCGACATGACACTCATTTATAATTCGCAATCACAATTTCTATCATAAGTCATGTATCAATCATGACACTGTAATAATACTACTTTTCGTTTTTTTGGTGTGTCATGTCGAGTGTTCGCCTTCGGCGAATGTATCGAACACGATACCAAAAAAATCCCGACTTAAAAAGTCGGGATTTAATAATTAAAATTGATTAAGATAAAGCGTAACGCTTAAATGCTGTTACTGTTAAATCTTTATCTATACTTTGCAAGTATTGTCTGATAGAAAGTTTATTGTCTTTAATAAACTCTTGGTTTAATAAAGTAGATTCTTTGTAGAACTTGTTTACTTTACCTTGAGCAATTTTCTCAACCATATCTTCTGGCTTACCTTCTGCACGAATTTGCTCACGAGCAACTTCTAATTCTCTTTCTAACATTTCAGCGCTAACATCGTCTTTATCTAAAGCTACAGGAGCCATAGCAGCAACTTGCATTGCAACGTTTTTAGCAACTTCTTCTGTTACTGTTTTGTTAAAAGCAACAACACAAGCTAAACGATTTCCAGGGTGATTGTAAGCAAAAACTGTTTCACCAACAACTGATTCGTAATAACCGCAGTCGATTTTCTCACCAATTTTACCAACTTCTTCCATAAATTTATCAGCAATTGTAATATCGCTGTTGTATGGCAAAGCTTTTAAAGCTGTGATATCAGCAGGAGCTTTTTCAACTGCTGCGTTAAGAACTGTATTTGCAAATACACCGAAATCAGCATTGATAGCAACGAAATCAGTTTCACAGTTAACAACAACTAAAACAGCACGTTTGTTATCTGCAGTAGCTTTTGCTAAAACTAAACCTTCTTTCGCATCTCTATCTGCACGATTTGCAGCAACTTTTTGACCTTTCTTACGAAGGTAATCAATTGCTTTTTCAAAATCACCATTAGATTCTTCTAATGCTTTTTTGCAATCCATCATACCTGCACCTGTTTGTTGGCGCAATTTATTTACTTCTGATGCTGTAATAGCCATAATCATTATATCAAATGTTAATAAAAATTATTTTTTCTTTTTTGCGAAACCACCTGCATTTGAACGAGGACGTTTTGTGTTCTTGTTCTCAGTATCAGTGTCAGCTTTTGCAAACTTACCTTTTACAGCTTCAGCTAATTCTTCAGCGTGCTCCTTGTTAGTAGCTCCACCTTCTTTTTCTTCAGCTGCTTGAGTATCCTTATCAACTTTTCTCTCAGATAAACCTTCAGAAATAGCTTTCGCCATTACGTCGATAATGTGAGCGATTGAAGTTGAAGCATCATCATTTGCAGGAATCGGGAAATCAACATCATTAGGATTTGAGTTGGTATCAACAATTGCAAATGTTGGGATATTTAAACGTTTTGCTTCTTTAACTGCAATGTGTTCTTTGCTGATATCTACGATGAAGATAGCAGAAGGAAGACGAGTTAAATCTGCGATTGAACCAAATTGAGTTTCTAATTTAGCTTTTTCGCGAGAAAACATTAAACGCTCTTTTTAGAGATGTTTTCGTAAGTTCCATCAGTTACCATTTTCTCTAACAAACCCATTTTGCGAATTGCTTTACGGATTGTTGCGAAATTAGTAAGCATACCACCTGGCCAACGCTCAGTAACGTAAGGCATGTTGATAGCTTTGATTTTCTCAGCTACGATTTCTTTTGCTTGCTTTTTTGTAGCAACAAATAATATTTTTTTACCAGAGCGAGCGATTTGTTTTAAAGCATCTGCTGCTTCACCTGCTTTTACAACTGTTTTGTTAAGGTCGATGATATGAATACCATTTTTCTCAGCAAAAATGTATGGAGCCATTGCTGGGTTCCATTTGCGGCGCAAATGTCCAAAATGCGCACCTGCTTCTAATAATTCGTTGAAAGATGTTCTTGACATTTCTTTTCTTTATTGAATGTGGATAATAATTAACGTTTGCTGAATTGGAAACGAGCACGTGCTTTCTTTTGACCGAACTTCTTACGTTCAACCATACGAGGATCACGAGTCATCAAACCTTCTGCTCTTAAAGCTGGTTTGTATTCAGGGTTTATCTCTACTAATGCTTTAGCAATTCCTAAGCGTACTGCTTGTGACTGACCAGTGATACCACCACCAGCAACGTTAACAGTAATATCGTAATCATTACGAACTTTAGAAATAGTTAAAGACTGCTCTACATAATATTGAAGAGTTGGAACTGGAAAATATACTTTGTAATCTTTTCCATTAACAATAATTTCTCCTGTACCTTTTTGAAGGTAAACACGAGCTACTGCTGTTTTTCTACGTCCGGATGTGTTTGTTACTTCCATTTCTTATTATGCTTTGATAGTTTTTAAATCAATTTTAACCGGCTGTTGAGCTTCGTGCTTATGATCTGTTCCAGCGAAAATATGAACGTTTGTGTTCAATTTACGGCCTAAACGACCTTTCGGTAGCATACCATGAATAGCCCAAGTTAAAATTTCGGTTGGTTTTTTAGCAATCCACTCCTTTGGAGTAGCTTTTCTTTGACCACCTTGGTAACCAGTGTAACGGATGTAAACTTTGTCATCCATTTTTGCACCGGTAAATTTTACCTTTTCAGCGTTAATTATGATAACGTTATCTCCGTTATCAGCGTGTGGTGTGTAGTCCACCTTGTTTTTTCCCATAAGGATGTAGGCAACTTTACTCGCTAAACGACCTACTACTTCGTTTTCTGCATCAACAATAACCCACTTTTTTTGGGCAGTTGCCTTGTTGGCATGAGCTGTTTTGTAACTTAATGAATCCACTTTTTTTTATTTTTTTTCGTTAAATAGAAAATTCCCCATTTTTAAAACGGGCTGCGAAGATAATACAAGTTTTTTTATTAGCAAAATATTTTTATCTCTGCTTAATGTTAGTTTTAAATGGTTTTCGTTTAATTTTTGTAAGAGCAAGCCGCAATTAAGTTAGACTAATAGGATAAATCCATCGATTAATTGTTAAATTTTATTCAAATTTCTTGCAAATTAGTGAAATTGGTTTATTTTTGTTTTGAATTTCATTTAATGTTTTTATTATTCAAAATCATGAAACGCATATTAATCATACTTTTTATAGGAATTATTCATAATTTTTGTTCTGCACAAGAACTAAAGAAAGTCACTCCTAACTATTCTAATAAATCGTCAAGCGATGTTTTTCTGCCAGACACTTTAAATATTGAAGTTTATATCGAAAGATACATTTACCAATATAAAATTGACAATCAAATAAGATTTAATCAAGAACAGTCAAATTTTAAAGTCAAAAACACTGATTTTTTATTATTACCAATTAGCGTACAAAATTTCATAATAAACAATAAAAAACAGTACAGTAAAAAATTTGAAATAGATTACGAAAAATGAAAAAACTAATTTATCTAATTCTATTCTTAATTCCCATAATCATTAATGGGCAAACATTTTCAGCAGATTGCTCAACTGCTGCTGGGCAAACAATGACTGTTGATGGAGCATGCACAGCGAACCAAAATGTATCCAATGCAGCAGGCTCTCCTGCATATGCTGGATGTGCCACTGGTGGAGCAGAAGATGGCTGGTTATATTTTGTTGCAACTTCAACTTCTACTGCAGTTACATACACGAGTACAAATAATAGAGATATCGCAATTGTTGTATATCAAGGCGCAAGTTGTGCCTCTCTTTCTGTTTTGAGCTGCACAGATAGAATTTTTGAAGCAAATGGTACTATTGAAGCTGCTGAAATAACAACTGTTTCCGGCTCACCGTATTATATTAGGATAGTAGATTTAAGTTCAAACACTCCAAACGGTTCTGTTTGCGTTAGAAACACACCTGTTAATAATAGCTGTGCAACTGCTACTACATTAGTATCGGGTACAGCATGCTCAACAACAAATGGAACAACCTTAAACGCAACGGAATCTTCACCACTTGCAACTGCATGCGGTGGTAATAATAATGATGATGTATGGTATAGTTTTGTGGCTACAAATACTAATCAAAATATACTTGTTAATCCAGTTAATGGAATGGATGCTGTGATACAAATTTTCACTGGCAGTTGCGCTGCTCTTAGCTCCGCTCTTTGCGAAGATAGTTGGGTAGCAGGATATCCAGAATCTGTAGTTGCAACTGGTTTTACGGTTGGTACTACCTACTACTTTAGAATATATGATTTTACATCAGGAACAGGTGGAGCCTTTTCCGTATGCGTTAATGCTCCCGTAACCCCTGGAGCTAACAATAATTGTCCTGGCGCAATTTCCATTTCAGATGGGGTATCTGTTAATGGTTCGAATTTTGGATTTGATGACCAATGTACACAAACATTATGCGCTGATCCTACAACAATAGATTGTTACGTTGCCGCTGGATGCGTTTTAACTGACTATGCTTCATGTATGTCACTTGAAACTAATGCTTGGTATACTTTTACACCAGCAACAAGTGGAAACTTCTTTTTCAACATGTATAATCAACAATGTGGCGTTGGAGATGGTATGCAGATGTGGTTAGGCACCGCAACAGGAGCTTGCCCAACAGCAAATAATTTTTCGCAAATTTTATGTCAAAGTACCGCTACCCCTGAAACTATTACACTTAATACTAACTTAACGGCAGGCACACAATATTATTTAGTTGTTGATGGTTTTGCTGGTGATCAATGTAACTACAGTCTTTTAGTCTCTTCAACAATTTCACTTCCAATAAATTTATTATCATTAGATGCGATAAGAGAAAGCGAAAAAACATCTTCGATAAACTGGAAAACTATAGAGTTTAAAAACCTTGAACGATTTGATATTGAAAGATCTTTAGATGCAGTGAATTTTACAAATATTGGCTCTCATCAAATCGAAAAAAATGAATCAACTGAAATAAGCTCATTTTCTTTTAAAGATCAGAATTGCCCTGATATTTCACCCTACTATTACAGATTAAAATACATTGATGAAAACGGTAAAGTTGATTATTCAAAAATAGTTCAGTTATCTAATGGAATAAAATCTTTTGATAATATTGACAACATTAGATTAATACCAAATCCAAGTAATGATTTAACAAGATTATATTTTTCAACGCCTAAAGAAGAAAAGTTGGAATTAAAAATATTATCTATTAATTCCACTTTAATTCTACAAAAAACGTTCGATTCAAACGTTGGTGAAAATAATATTGAAATTTCAACCAAAGAACTTAATAGCGGTATTTATTTTGTAATCCTACAATCCAAATCGGGCACTAAAACTTGTAAGTTGATAAAACAATAACTACCTCACCATCTCCACAACAGCCTTTACCCAAGTATCGCTGTCGTTTAAACTTTCAACCAAATCAACTTTTTCGCCACCGTGTTCGTGGAAAATTTCTTGGTATTCGGTGCCAATTTCGTAAATGGTTTCGAGGCAATCTGCAACAAAGGCTGGGGAGAAAACTAAGATTTTCTTTGCCCCGTTTTTAGCTAAATCTTCAATTACACTATCAGAGTATGGTTTTATCCATTTATTATTTAAACGTGATTGAAATGTTGTAGTGTATTTGTTTTCTGGAATATTTAATCGCTTCACTAACTCACGTGTAGTGTAAAAACAATTTGCTCGGTAACAAAACTGATTGCTTTTTGTTAATGTATTACAACACTTGCCCAGCTGACAATAATCGCTACCATAATGCACAGATCCTTTCTTTATATGTCTTTCGGGTAAGCCATGATAAGAGAAAATCACATGGTCGTATTGTGAAATATCATGTTTCTGACCCTTCTCAACAAATGCATTCATGTAACCTTCGTTATCGTAAAATTTAGAAATAATTTTTACTTCAGGTATTACTTCCCATTTCTCTAATTCCTTCATAACCTTTTCAATAGTAGAACCTGATGAAGACGATGCGTAATGTGGATATAATGGCAACACAGTAATGGAACTTACTTTTGCTTCGCGCAGTTTATCTAAAGCACTTGCAATACTTGGGCTTTGGTAACGCATGGCGTATTCAACCACATAATCATCGCCTAATTGCGCGCGTACCTTATCCGTTAAATTTTTGGTATGAATTAATAAAGGCGAGCCTTCTTGTGTCCAAATAGCGCGATAAAGTTTTGCAGATTTAGGTGCACGAAAAGGAACGATAATTCCGTTTACCAATAAAAAACGACCAACAGCATTTATATCAATTACACGTGGGTCGTTTAAAAACTCCGTTAAATATTTTCTAACATTGATAGTTGAGGGGCTATCCGGTGTACCAAGATTTACAAGTAAAATTCCTTTTTTCATAATGAGATTATTCTATTTTTTTCTTCACCACTAAGACACTGAGGGCACTGAGATGCACTAAGATTACTTAGGTAAAGAGTTGAAAGTATCGCTAACCATAGGGATTAGGCCGTGGTTAACAATATTAGTTGAATTAAAATTAATTAATAATCCTTTTGGTTTATTTGTAAGTTTTAAATAAGATAAAAGCTGAGCTGAGAAAACAGGAAGTAATCCCTCCACAGATTTAAGTTCTACAATTATAATATCCTCTACTAACAAATCTAACCTTAGATTACCTGCTAAGTCAGCTCCTTTGTAACTAATAGGAACCTCAATTTGCGATGTATAGTTTAAACCATTAAGTCTAAGTTCTTCTTTCAAACACTTTTCATATACAGATTCTAATAAACCTGGGCCAATATGCTTATGAACTTCTATTGCACACCCAACTATCTTATATGCGATATCGTTAACATAGGCTTGAGTCATATTTCTTAGTGCGTCTTAGTGAACTTAGCGTCTTAGTGGTAAAAGCTTACATATGTATAGCACGTTTCGCAGTTGCATCTAAAGCAGCTTCTTTTAAGCTTTCGGTAAATGTTGGGTGACCGTGGCAAATGCGAGCAATGTCTTCTGCGCTTGCACGGAACTCCATGGCAACAACAGCTTCCATAATAACATCCGCTACACGCGGACCAATCATGTGAACACCTAAAACTTCATCAGTTGCTTCGTCGGCTAATACTTTAATAAATCCATCTGTATCCATACTTGCACGCGCTCTTCCGCTTGCTTTAAATGGGAAAGAGCCTGCTTTGTACTTAATTCCTTTTTCTTTTAATTGCTCCTCGGTTAAACCAACAGATGCAACCTCTGGCCAAGTGTAAACTACACCTGGTATTAAATTATAATTGATGTGTGGTTTTTGCCCCGCTAATATTTCAGCAACATAAACACCTTCTTCTTCTGCCTTATGCGCAAGCATTGCTCCTTTAATAACGTCACCAATTGCATAAATGCCGTCAACGTTGGTTTTCAAATGGTCGTCTACTTCTACTTTACCGCGAGCATCCACTTTAACACCAGCTTTATCTAATCCTAAATTATCTGTATAAGGCTTTCTTCCTACTGCCATTAAACAATAATCACCTTTAATTTCAACCTTTTCGCCGTTTTTATTTTCGGCAACAACAGTTACTTCTTTACCTTTAGTAGTTGCGCTTGTTACTTTATGATTAAAGAAATATTCAAAACCTAAATCTTTTTTAAGTACGCGCGTTAACTCTTTTCCTAAGCCTTTATCCATGGTGCCAATTAAGCCATCCATAAATTCAACCACAGAAACTTTTGCACCTAAACGTGCATAAACACTTCCTAATTCTAAACCAATAACACCACCACCAATAACAATTAAATGTTTTGGAACTTCTTTTAATTCTAAAGCTTCTGTTGAAGTGATAATGCGTTTTTTATCCACTTCAATTCCTGGTAATGACATTGGTTTTGAACCTGTAGCTATTATTGTTTTAGCTGACTCGATTGTTTCTTTAGTGCCATCTGCCTTTGCAATTTCAACCGTATTTTTTGATGTAAAACTTCCGTGACCGTGAATAACAGTAATTTTATTTTTCTTCATTAAGAAATTGATTCCGTCGCAGGTCATTTTTACAACGCCACGCTTACGCTCAATCATTTTCTCTAAATTAACTTTAGGACTTTTTACTTCGATACCATGCGCCTCAAAATTATGTACTGCATTGTGGAAATGCTCTGAAGAATCCAACAATGCTTTTGAAGGAATACATCCAACATTTAAGCAAGTGCCTCCAAGTGTATTATAACGCTCGATAAGTGCCGTTTTAAAACCAAGTTGTGCGCAACGAATAGCAGCAACATATCCGCCAGGACCAGAACCAATTACGGTAACATCGTATTTTTCCATAAGTAAAAAGAATTAATATTAAAGGTTCGAAGGTACAAATTATCTGATTACAACAACACCAAACCTCCATTTTTGAATTGATTCTGACGGGTTATATTATTTTGAAAGTCATCTATGAATTCAATCAAAATGCTTTTAAATCTAATTAACCACAAGTTTAATTGTGTCTTAAAATCGTTATTTTCTCATTTATTAATGGTAATGTTAAGGTATAGCACTATATTTGAACACTCAAACAAAAACAATGAAAATCAAAAATTTAGGTTTATTACTATTATTACTTTTTTCTGTTTACAGCACAACAGCTCAAACAATCAGATATGTAAAGCCAGTTTCTACTGGAACAGCAGACGGAAGTTCATGGGCGAACGCAAGTTCTGATTTACAAGCGATTATTAATGCAAGCTCTGCTAACAATGAAATTTGGATTGCGGCAGGGATATATAAACCAACCCAAGATGCCTTTGGTAATTTAAACCCAACAGATTTAAGAGAAAGAACCTTTCATCTAAAAGATAGTGTGAAAATATATGGAGGCTTTATAGGAAATGAAACAATATTATCTCAACGTGACTTCATTACAAATCTTACAATATTAAACGGAGATTTTAACGGTAATGATGTTATTAGTGGCAGTGGCATGGCACTAACGATAACTGGAAATACAGAAAACGCATATCATGTTGTAATTTCTGTTGGTGATTCAGCTGCAACCTTAGTTGACGGATTAGTTATTTCCGGTGGCAATTCAAATGGTTCTGGAACAAGTTTTATAGAATCAATAACTACCTCAAGAGTTGAAGGTGGTGGCCTAAATTTAACTTCTAGCAAAACTACAATTACACATTGTACATTTGAACACAATACTGGAAATCAAGGAGCTGGACTCAATTGCACTAATTCAGCTGCTACTGTGTCTTATTGCAATCTAAAAAACAATAAATCAACCAATACTGGCGGTGGTATGCGTGTTCTAATTGCAACTGCTAGGATAACAAACTGTAATTTCACAGGTAACTTTTCTGCAAAAGGTGGAGCGCTCGTTATTGCCTCGTCCTCTTCTATCGTTTCGCATTGTACTTTCCAACAAAATTTTTCAAGTGCAGATGGAGGGGCCATTAATAATAACAGTGGAAATATTGCTCCGCAAATTTATGACTGCGTCTTCTATAATAACACTTGTATTACAAATGGTAGTGCCATAAGCATGAATACTCCTGGTGTTATTCAAACTGCTATTCTGAACTGCACCTTTATTAGAAACTCTGCAGGATTAAATGGAGGCTCAATCTATGCCACTGCATCTGGAGGAGGATCTTGTTCTCCAAAAATTACAAACTGCATTTTATGGGGAAATGTTGGATCAGGTGTACAAACAATTTCAAAAGCATCTGGTGCTATTCTAAACATCTTAAATTGTATTGTACAAAGTGGTATTCTAAATTGCACAAATTGTTTACCTACCAATGGCGATAGAAACCCTTTATTCAGGGACTCTACAGATGTTGATGGGATAGACAATATTTTAGGAACTATAGATGATGGTATATTTTTACAATACACAAGTCCAGCAATTGATACCGGTTCACTAACCTTAATAACGCCAATTACTGATATTACTGGCTATACTAGAACAAATCGTTTTGATTTAGGAGCTTACGAATATCGTTGCTTAGAAACCTCTAGTACAACAGACTTAACAATATGTTCAAATGATTTACCGCTTAATTGGAATGGCTTTGTTTATTCTACCGCAGGAACCTACATAGACACGATTCCTAACCGTGAAGGTTGTGATAGTATATTAACACTAAATTTAACTATTAACAATATAAGCACTTCAACAATAGATACGATTATATGTGCTGCCAATCTGCCTTATACTTGGCATGGACTAACGTTTAATACAAGTGGCACCCAAACAATTACATTAACAAATGCTATCAATTGTGATAGTATAGTTAGTTATAATTTAGTTGTTTATGATGGGAATTCAACTAGTAACCAAACCATTTGTAGTTCCGAACTACCGTTTTATTGGAATGGACTAACTTTTAATGCAGCTGGTTCGCAAACTGCAACGCTAGTAAATAATTTAGGCTGCGACAGTTTAGCCACTTTAAATTTAACCGTATTAAACTCAAGTTCTTCTACTACAAATTTAACTGTTTGTAGTTATGACATGCCTTATACATGGAATAACATAGTGTTCCCAGGTCCAGGTTCACAAAACGTTTCGCTTACAAATAGTGTAGGTTGCGATAGTGTAGCAACAATAAATTTAAGTGTGATAGACCCAACATACTTATCTATTACTGCATTTGATGAAACATTAATTGCTGACGAAAACAACGCAACTTATCAATGGATTAGCTGCGACAGCACAACTAATGGCAACATTCCTGGTGAAACTAACCAAAGCTTTACGGCAACTGCAAATGGAAATTACGCTGTAATTGTTACAACCCCTTCTTGCTCTGATACAAGTGGTTGTTTTAATATTGCAACAGTTGGAATAAAAAAACAAGCACAAACTACAAACAAAATTATTATTTCTCCAAACCCTAACAATGGCTACTTTTCCATTGATTTAAAAGAGGAAAGTAACATTATTGTTACAGATGCACTCGGAAGAAAAGTATACGAAAAAACTCTTCAACTTGGTAAGCAAAAAATCGACCTCCAAAATGAAATCAATGGCGTTTACCTAATTCATATCATAAGTAATAATCATAGTCAAACTAATAAGTTCATTCTAAATAAGTAAACAATAAATTTCATTCTTATATTAAGGAGAGTCCCAAAAAGACTCTCCTTTTTGTTAATAGACCGTGTAAATTCTGATTCATCATTAAACAATTTCTTTCGTAACTTCGTGCATGAATTCGTTACAACCTGATAAACTTAAAATAGGCATACTTGGCGGTGGACAATTGGGTCGCATGTTGATTCAATCCGCTATCAATTATAATTTATTCATCAAAATTTTAGATCCAGATGAAAATGCTCCTTGCAAGGACATTTCAAATGAATTTAAAAAAGGTAAAATAACCGATTTTGATACCGTTTATAAATTTGGGAAAGACTGTGATATTATCACCATCGAAATTGAAAACGTAAACATTGAAGCATTAAAAAAATTGGAGAAAGAAGGTAAAAAAGTTTTTCCTCAGCCACACATTATAGAAATCATTCAAGATAAAGGATTACAAAAAATGTTTTATCAACGCAATGAAATTCCCACTCCCGATTTTTTCTTAACAGAAACAAAAGCCGACATTGATAAATACAGCAAATACTTTCCTTTCTTTCAAAAACTACGCAAAGGTGGTTATGATGGTAAAGGTGTTGTAAAACTTGATAATCCGTTAGATTTAAGTAAAGCTTTTACCGAGCCTTCTGTATTAGAAATGTTGGTTGATTTTGACAAAGAAATTTCAGTGATAGTTACGCGCAACGAAGCGGGGCAAACAAAATGTTTTCCTGTTGTTGAATGTGCATTTAGTGCTGAAGCTAATTTGGTTGAATTTTTATTTTCACCTGCTACTATTAAAAAGAGTGTTGAGAAAGAAGCTTTCCGCATTGCAGAATTGGTTGCTGATAAACTTCAAATTGTTGGAATACTTGCAGTAGAATTATTTGTAACTAAGGATGGCAAAGTACTCGTAAACGAAGTTGCCCCGCGCCCGCACAATAGCGGACATCAAACCATTGAAGGAAACATTACCTCACAATTTGAACAACATTTACGCGCTATTTTAAATTTACCACTTGGCGATACCGCTATTACTCGTCCAAGCGTAATGGTGAATGTATTGGGAGAGAAAGGTTTTGAAGGAGATGCAAAATACGAAGGTTTGGCAGAGATTTTGCAGATGAGCGGAGTGCATGTTCACCTGTATGGAAAAAAGACAACAAAATCTTTTAGAAAAATGGGGCATGTTACAGTAACTGCAAACACATTAGAAGATGCAGTTAAAACAGCTAAAAAAGTAAAAGACACATTAAAAGTAATTGCATAATGAAAACAACAAAATCGATACTATTTATTTTTTCTTTACTACTTGTATCGGTATGTTCGTTTGCGCAAGAACATAAGTCTTTAACTAAGTTCATGAGTTTTGAAGAAGCAGTTGCAGCTGCTAAAAAAAATCCAAAACCTATTCTAATAGATATTTATACGCAATGGTGTGGACCTTGCAAACTCATGACCAAAAACACTTTTGGAGATGAAAAGGTTGCTAACTATTTAAACGAAAATTTTTATTGTGTTAAGTTTGATGCCGAAAGTTTTGATACAGTAAGATTAGAAGTTATGGTTAAAGATACCGTTCGAGAAAACGGCAAAATCGTAAAAACACAAGACAAACCATTTATAGTAAAGTTTGCGAACCCTTCTCCTATCGGAACTCCAAGATCTCCACATCAATTTGCAAATTCAATTTTAGACGGAAAATTATCATATCCTTCGCTTGTTTTTTTAAATCCTAACATAAATCGTTTAGAAATAAAACCAGGTTACTTAACACCGAAACAATTTGAACCTATTATAAAATTTTACGGCTCTGGAGCCTACCAAAAACAATCTTACGAAGAGTTTAGTAAAACCTTCACACCTACGTTTTAACCTTTTAATCAAATTACTTTGTTCTTTAAAAAAATTCTATTTTCAGTATTCACTATTTGTTTTCTTTCTATCGCAATACAATCAAATGCGCAAAAGAATAATGCAAAATGCATTTGTGCCGATTCATTAGTAGCTTTTGCAAAAAAACAATTAGGCACTAATTATAATTACGCCAACTGTTCACCCGAAACAGGCTTTGATTGCTCGGGTTTTGTGCATTATGTATTTAAACATTTTGATGTACTTGCCCCGCGTTCTTCAAAAGACTACGGGACATTAAAACCAGTTATAAAACCTGATTCTGCTCAAAAAGGTGATGTAATTGTGTTTACCGGGACCAATGCTAAAATCAGGAGTGCTGGGCATGTTGGCATTGTTATTTCTAACCCCGGTGAGCAGCTTACTTTTATACATGCCTCTTCCAATAAAAAACACGGGGGTGTAATTATATCAACTTACATTTCTTCACCCTATTATGAGAAACGATTTCTTAAGATAATTCGTTTGCAAAATGTAGAAGTTACACCTTGTAACTAGCAAATTCCCGACTCAAACTAATTTTTAACAGCTTCTAAACAATACTGCTTTAAAAGCGCTAAAAACCTTACTTTAGTGTCTTTATTTTATTAGAGAAAGATTGTTTTATGCAGGTTGTTAGCGACAGAGTTAGTATTTTAAATAAAGACGGAATTTTTAGTTTAGTTGTTTTGCCATTCGATAAAAAATGGAAAATAAACTTGATGTTTGTTTGGTTGTTGCTTTGGACAATTAGCGGTGTGTTTTATATTTCATTATACGTAAACGCTTCGGGTGAAGCTGATTTTTATCGCTACCAGTATGACTTAGCGGTGAAACAAAATAAAAAAGATGTTTCGGTTAAGATTTATAAAGACATAGAAAAAAATCAACAGAAACGTTTATTCATTATTGGTTTACTTGCTTTTGGGCTTACTTCGAATACAAAGTGGGTAAAGCGTTCATCTTTAGAAAATACGGTAAAGAAAAACTTTGGATAAAAAACGGAATGTTATTCTATCAACGTGAAGTAAATAAAAAAGGAAAGATAAAAGAATACAATCCACAACTCATCAACGATTTCGAATTAATAAAAGCGAATCATGGTGATTTTTTTGTGCAAATGCAAGAATCATTTTGGATGATTGATGCAGAAAGATTAAACTTTACTTACGGAAGCAAAACAATAAAATTTGGAATTCAGCTTAACGATAAAGAAGCCGAAACTGTTTTTAAAGAATTAAAAAAAGAATTGAAAAAATATTAATATGAAGAAATTACTATTACTAATTTTTGTTGCAAGTACATTTGCAAGTATTGCACAAAACGAAGACGCACAATACCGTTCTGAGAAAAACGAATACTATTGGAAAAACAAAAAGCCTTATGATGGCTATTGGCAACAAGATGTATTCTATAACATCAAAGCAAGTGTTGATGATAAAACAGACATTGTTTCAGGCTCTGAAGAATTAATCTATTATAATAATTCGCCCGATGATTTAACTTGTTTGTTTTTTCACTTGTACAGCAATGCAAATGCAAAAGGTTCCTATTTATCCGACCTTTACAAAAACAATAATTACAAATTAAAATACGGTAAGTACCGCGAGCAAGGCTTAGGGACAGAAGTAACTAGTTTAGAAGTTAACGGAGTAAAAGCAAAAACCGAATTAGATAATACTGTTTTAAAAGTGTTTTTAGATAAACCACTTAAAGCTGGCGAATCAATTAAATTAAATATTGATTTTAAAACTTATTTCGATACAGAAACCATTCGTAACCGTATGAAATTATTTTCATCGGGCAATGGCTACAAGCATTACGACATGGTGCATTGGTATCCTCGTATTTCTGTTTACGATAAAAAATTTGGATGGGATACCGACCAGCACATGGACCATGAGTTTTATGGTGACTTCGGGGCATTTCATGTGGAGATAACTGTTCCTAACAATTATATTTTAGATGGTACAGGGGCAATGATAAATGAGCCAGAAGTATTGCCAATTCCTTTACGCGAGAAATTAGACATTTCGAATTTTAAAAAGAAAGCATGGAATTCTCCTGCGGATGAAATGATTAAACCTGATGGTACAACAAAAACTTGGAAGTTCTCGGCAATTAACGTTCATGATGTTGCCTACACCTTTGACCCAACTTATCGTATTGGCGAAACACATGTTGGAAATATCCGTTGCATTGCATTGGCTCAAGAGTCGCATGCTGCGGGTTGGGTAAATGCATCTAAGTATGTTGCAAAAATTATTGAAACAAACTCTTACAGTATTGGTTTATATGCTTATCCAAAAATGATTGCTGCTGATGCGCAAGATGGAATGGAATACCCAATGATTACTTTGGATGGCGGTTATGATCCTGAATTTAGAAGTTTATTTATTCATGAAATTTCGCACAACTGGTTTTTTGGAATGATTGGTACAAACGAAACCTATCGTGCATTTATGGATGAAGGCTTCACACAATTTTATACTGCAGATACATGGGAAAATATTGAAGGCAGATATGAAAAAGAATACGGAAGCAACTCTAACTATATCGACAAATACAAAAAACCAATTAAAACACGTGAGGCTAATGCATTCTTAAGTTATTACAACTCTGCCATTAAAGGTGATGAAGTAACATTAAACACACACAGCGATGGCTTTAACGGCGGCATTCGACATGGAGGTGGTTACGGACAAGTTTATACAAAAACCGCAACCATGCTTTATAACTTAAAATATGTTCTAGGTGATAGTTTATTTAATGATTGTATCCAAAATTATTTTGACCAATGGAAAATTGCACATCCATATCCAGAAGATTTTAGAAACTCAGTTATTGCAACAAGTAAAATGGATTTAAATTGGTTTTTTGACGCCTGGTTAGAAACCAACAAAACAATTGACTACGGCATTACAAAAGTAAAACGCATCAAAAAAACGAATGATTATAAAATCACTTTTAAACGTTATGGTATGCAAATGCCAATTGATTTTACTGTTTACTCAAAAGATTCATCAGCAAAAAGTTTTTACATACCTAACACTTGGTACGAGAAAAAAACGAAGTCAACTATTTTGCCTCGTTGGATTGGTTGGGATAAAGTAAAACCAGTTTATACAGCAACAGTAACCATACCAGGTGGAATAGACCGTGTAGTAATTGACACAACCAATCGCCTTGCTGATATTAATATGATTAATAACTCGAGCAAGAAAAATGTTTCAATAAGTTTTGATTCCAAAGTTTGGAATATGCCTGATAGAACTAATTACGAAGTATTCGTAAGACCAAGTGTTTGGTACAATGGTTTTGATGGATTAAAATTTGGAATGCATGCAAACGGAAATTATTTAAACTACAAACATATTTTTGATGCAACACTATGGTTTAGCTCTGGCGTTGGACAATCCTACTTAACCGACCAACACATCAACAGTCATGATTTTGTTTCTGTGTTACTCAACTACAAAACAGCAACTGATAAGTTCATGAAGAAAAGCACGTTCAGCGCAAGCCTTCGTGAGTTAGATGGTTTAAGTGCAGCATCGGTAACATTTGAAAAGAAAAGTAACAATGAAAAAAATCGTTTCACTGTAAATTTAAAAAGTATGTTGCGCGATGTGGATAACGATGTAACCTATTTAATTTACAAAAACCATTGGATAGAAGGTAAACTAAACAACTCTACAAATATTACTTTTGAGCACGATTACTCTTACAAAAAAGGAGCTGGTAAATTAGGAAGTACTTTAAGAACGCCATTTTTGTTTAGCGATTATGATTACTCCAACTTAAGCTCGTGGTGGATTACAAAAAGTAAATTCAAATACTTAAACATTAACACACGTTTGTTTGCACAATTAGGAACAGGTACAAATGTGCCAATCGAATCACAACTATATGTTGCAGGTGCAAACCCAGAAGAATTAATGGAAAATAAATACACGCGTTCGATGGGTTTCTTCCCTAATTTTGATTTTGGCGCTAAGACGGTCAACTTTGCTGCGGGCGGAGGATTAAACCTAAGAGGATATATGGGATATTTATTATACAGCGGAGATATTAGCGGAGTGCCACACTATAATTACAAAGGCATGAGCGGAACCTCTGCAAGTGTAGAAATTGAATTAGACAAATTATTAAAATTAGATAAAGCATTTATTCGCAACACATTTAAGCTAACGCCTTACTTATTTGGAGATGCTGGTATTATTAATACTAACTACACCAACGAAGCAGTTAGAACAAGTGATATAATGGCAGATGCTGGTTTAGGTTTAGAATTAATTATTAAACGTTTTTGGAAACTACAAACCACCAAACCTTTAAGCATCCGTGCCGACTTCCCAATCTTCATCAATCGTTTACCTTATGCAGAAAAAGATTACCTGCAATTTAGATGGATGATTGGAGTGAATAGGGCGTTTTAGAAAGGAGATAATTTTAATATTATGAGGATACTATTATTAACTATTCAAATTGTAATTTATAGTATTAATTCCTTCTCGCAAGAAAAAGTCGATTCTATTAAAGTAATTTTCCTTCATGGAAGCAAGCCTGAGAAAAACCACAAAAACGAATACAAAACAGTAGGTGGTTTAAGAGGTGGGCATGTTGTAACACAGATTGACAGTAATGTTTATGGCTTTAATTACAAATCAAAAAGAATAAGGGTATTTCCACACCCATTTAATAAAAAAAGTGCCATGGACAAAGAAAGTGCGAACGAATTTGTTCAACTAAAAAAAGGCGCCAAAATTACTATTGTAACAATACCTGTAAGTTCGGATGAATATAAAAGGATTAAGAACTTTTATGAAAGCAATGCAAACAAAGCTGATTTCGATTACGCATTTTTTGGTATGCGTTGCGCATCCACATGTTACAAAGGGCTTTCACTATGCAATGTTTACAAAAAATCATCCAATTTAAAATCAATAAGAAAAGCATTTCATCCAAAGCAATTAAGAAAAAGACTTTGTAAAACTGCTCAACAAAAAGGTTATAAAGTGGAAGTAATGAAAGGAAGAGCTGGAAGAATTTGGGAGGGAGATAATTAATTTCTATATTAGTAAAAAAACTTCTAAGTGGATAAAGAAACTGCAAAATACATTTTAGACTATTTTACAAATCTTTTAAATGACAAAGAGAAGCTTGCATTAAAACATTGGCATGCTAATACCAAAATTAATTCTGGAAACCCCAATAGTGAATACATATTAGCAAAAACAAATTTTTACAAAAAAAGGAATTGGCTTACAGAAGACAAAAAAGCTCTTGAATTATTAAAAGATGGGTATGATAATTTTGAGTTAAATGTTGCGCAAAGAATTTTAGAAAACCATAGAGATGAAATTTCCCTAAATAATTGCAAAAAATGCGGAAAGCTTGCGAGAACGCCCCAAGCTAAACAATGTAGATTTTGCGGGAACGATTGGCATTAAATTTAAACTCTATAAAAATTAAATAAATCCGTTTCCCATATTAATCCTTAATTTATTAAAACAAAAATCCCCAACCATGAAAACACTAACCCTACTCTTCATTCTCCTAATCACCACATCAATTGCCCAAAACAAACAAAGCATCATTATTGGTGAAGACTTTGATGGTATGAGCAGTTATAAATGGCCAACGCAAAACGATGCTAAAATGAAAGCCGCAATTGATAACGACCATTACAATATTGATGTTAAAGTTGCAGGTAATGCAGGTTACTTTACTATTCCAGGTAAAATTAATGAGAAGGGTGAGTATAATATTAAAACAAAAATTAGTAATTCGACTGTAGGTAAAGATGAGCACATGTTTGGTTTAGTGTGGGGAGCAAAATCAAAAGATGAGTGTTTTATATTTTTTATTAATACCGTAAAACAAATCTTTTCAGTTTACAAATACAGTGGAGGTAAAGCAACTGCCCTCCTACCCTGGACAAAATGCCCTGAAATTAAAACCGATGGTTCAGCAAATGAATTAAGCATCATCACCATGAAAAGTAATTGGTATTTTTATATTAACAATAAAGCTCAAAAGAAAACTCCTATGCAAGCATTTGCTGGTAATGAAATTGGCATTTACACGATGGGAAAAGTGAATATTAAAGTAGATGAGTTTTATGTGAGTAGTGAGAAGTGATTAATACATTTATAATTAATATTTCTTAATCGAAAATTAATTTCCAAAACGTGATTAATACATTCAACCCGTAGCCACGGGTTGTGAGTAAAGTAATTTCAATAACCCTATATTACATACAGGGTTATTGTTGTTTAATCCCTTCGGGATTGCAGGAAGTAGTTTGCTTCTAATTTCCACAAAATGGCCCCTCATTTAAATTTCAACAATTGCGTCGAAAATTAACACGCATGAAAAGCCCAACGGGCTTTAATATAAATAACCCCGAATGCAATTTGGGGTGAAACAATAACAACAAACCAACCCGCCTTAGCGGGTTGAATAATAAGTGTCATCTTGCGGTAAATCCATTTTGTTCATCATAAACAATATAAAATCTATAAACGAAAATTATCTACTTTTGTATTGTAGAAAAAACAATCAACACATGAGCAGGTCATTAAAAAAGACTCCTATATCAGGTATTACAAAAGCCGAGTCTGAAAAAGAAGACAAGAGACTTGCTAATCGCCGACATAGAAGGGTTACTAAAATAGAAGTAAACAAAGGCGATGAAGTGGTTGGTAAACTAAAGGAAGTTTCTAATGTTTGGTCTTTTGAAAAAGACGGGAAACGTTATTTAAGAAGTATTTCTAAAAAAGATTTACGAAAATAATTTAGGCTCAACACCTAACCCTAATCGAAAAAAACATTTCCCCATTTTCGGTTTCCATAAAGTTGTATGAAAAATCATTAGCACTGGTTTTGGTTATTTCTAACAAGCCAATTCCAGCTCTTTCTTTAGGAGATTTAGAAATGTTTTCTTGATAATGTTTATCATAAGTATCGTTAAGCTGTTCAGCACTCATTTCCTTTATTAGGCTTAGCGTGGTTTTAAATTGTTCTACTTTGTCCCGCTCAATATAATTGCCACATTCAATAACAAAAGAACTATCATCTTCAGTTATAGAAAAAATTCCTTCGGCAATTTCGTTTGTTTTTTTAGCATACTTCGAAGCATTTTTAATAAGCTCAATAAGTATTTGAATGGTTCTGCGTTCGCTCGGAGAAAAAACACCATCCGACATGAAATTTGTTTTCAAAATTTCAACTAGAGGTAGTAACACTTCTCTTGACATATCACCTTTGTACAAAATAAGACAGTTCCTTTTTAAGAGAATGGCATATAAATCAACAATAGAAGCAATATTGACTTTAGGATTCTTTATTTCTTTCTTATCAATTATTTCAAGAGATAAAAAAAATTGGCGATGCGTTTCGTTTAATGAATTAAAACAATACTTAATTGGTAAACCCGATTTCCTAGCCATTTCAATTAACCCTAAACCTGCCCCGCCTTTCTTGGAAAAAGCTTTGTTTTCTAAAACATCAGCGTATAAATCGCGTAATTCATCAATATTTAAGGTGTTTATTTTATCTATGTTTTTTCCAAGGTTTACAATTTCTTCCTGCACAATCAAATTAGCAGAAGACAAAACAATGCGCTCGTTATAAACATTTATTTGAAAAAAATCGCGGTGATTTTCTGCTAACTTTTTTCGCTCTTCAGTATTAATTCCATGTCGCACAATATTTTGAAATGACTCAGCAATTAAAAAAGAAACTTTATTTTTAAGTTTATTTAGTTCGTTTGAACTATCCAGATAGTATTCACTTATCTCAGTAAACTTATCTGTTATGGCATCATCAAAGGCGCCGAAATATGATAAGAAAATTCTTTCCTCCTTTAAAAGCTTGAAAAGTGCGTACATCGAATTACAATTTAAAGCCAACAAAAAACGGCCTAATTCAAATATACAATTTTCGGGAGATTAAAACTAGCTTAAAAAAACCTTTGAGTTTTCGATGAATTTTTATCGATGAAATTACTCGCATTCTAATTACTATTTACTGAGCAATATCATGCATTCAAATAACTTAAATCATTTATAAAAATCAATACCCAATATAAATTTGCAAAAGAAATATTTATATCATGAGAAGTAGATTATTACTTACAGTTACTGCGGCAATGTTCTCAGTTGCATCGTTTGGTCAAAAATTAGTAAACCTAATCCACAACGGAACTTCAACTTTTTACACTGGCAATTCCCCAGTTAACGATGCAGTATCAGCCGCTCAATCTGGAGACACCATTTACATTCCGGGTGGAGGATTTAACATTAACACATTAAATATTGATAAAACACTTAGTGTTTTTGGTGTAGGCTATGATGCAGACTCAACAATTGCTACTGGTATTACCCAATTAAATGGTTCAATCGTACTAAAACAAGGCGCAGATAATTCGTTTTTACAAGGATTCTATTTATCAAGTAATATCATATTTGGAACTAACCCTTCCGATGAAGTTGTAAACAATATTACTATTTCAAGAATAAACATGAACTCAATTTACTTATCATCAAGTGGAAGTAATGCTTCCGCATCAAATAATATTATATTAACTGAAAATTGGTTTAGAAGTGAAATTGCTGCAGGTTATGTAACTGGATTAGTAGTAAGTAAAAATTTTATTTCACAAGGATTTAGGTATGCAAGCAATTGCTTATTCACAAACAATATCTTTTTCGGTGGTTATTGTGGAGGAGGTCCACTCTCAGGTGTAGACAATTGTCTTTTCCAAAACAATTACTTTTATGTTGGCTTTGGTCCATGCGGTGGACAATATTTTGTTAGCGGAAACAGTAATCATTTCTCAAACAATGTAATGAATCTAAATTGGTCGTTTCCTGATGGAAGCAATACTGGTTCAACCAATTGGTATAATATTGCTCCAAGTTCCTTCTTTGTTAATTGCCCAAGCGCAGGTTTAGATATGAATTACGATTTTCATTTACAAACTCCTGCAAGTTACATTGGTACTGATGGCTTTCAAGTAGGGGTTTACGGAACAAGTGAGGGATTAAAAGATGGTGCTGTATCAAAAAATCCACACGTAATACTTAAAAGCATTGCTCCACAAACAACACCTGCGGGCGATTTAAACATTAATATAACAGTTGGGGCTCAAGAACACTAATAAAAATACTTATGAAAAAAATTGCAATCTTAGCATTTACCTTATTATCTGGAATTAGTTTTGCTCAACAAACTTTTATTCGCCAAAACGGAACTACAACAACGTACTCTTCAATTAGTGGGGTATTTGCTGCAGCTGTAGATAATGACACTATATACATTCCAGGTGGGGCATTTAATATTGGAAACTTAACAGTTGACAAAAAACTTTTCATTTTCGGAGTTGGTCATCATCCAGACTCAACCCAAGCGACTTACGCAACTACGCTTAGTGGTAGTATTATTATTTTAAATACTGCTTCATATGGTTCGATTGAAGGAGTTTATTTAACTGGCAATTTAAGATTCGGCAATACACCTTCCAACCAAACCGTAACTAACTATAACATTAGCAGATGCTGCGTTGAAAACATTGAAATGGGCCACGAATATTATACTGTAGGAAACGCATCTTACATTAATGTTAAAGACAATATTATTAGAACTGTAATTCGTGGGTGTGATGCGCAATTTGTAAACATTGAAAACAATCTTATTCAAGGTTCAGTAGAATTTTTTAACGGGAATACCTTAGTAAAAAACAACACTTTTGTAAGAGGCAATGGATGCCCTTCCTATCACATGAACCAAGTAACAAGTGTAACTTTCGAGAACAATATTTTCATGAATAACAATGGTTGCGGAAACGCTACAATTACAGGGGCTAATTCATGTATTTTTCAAAGTAATGTTTTTAACGGTACTTATATTTTTCCAGTAGGAACAAATATTGGAAATGGAAATTATGTTGCCGTAAGTCATACTGGCTTTTTTGTAAACGAAGCCAATATTAGCTTTGAATATAGCGACAATTATCATTTATCAAATCCTGCGAGTTATTTAGGAAATAATGGAACTGAAACAGGAATGTACGGAGGAAGTAATCCTTATAAAGAAGGTGGTATACCAAGAAATCCACACATTATCACAAAAAACATTGCACCACAAACAACACCAGCAGGCGATTTAAACATTAATATTCAAGTTGGAGCGCAACAAAATTAAACTACACTAAACATGAAATTAAAAAAATACATATTACTAGTTTTATTCCTTGGAATATTCTCTTTTAGTTTTGGGCAATTTAGAGTTGCTCTGCATCACGCAGGAACAACAAGTGTTTTTGCTGGATATTCTCCGTTTATAGACGCCTATGCGGCAAGCACTCCTGGCGACACTATCTATCTGCCTGGAGCAAGTTTCAGTGTTCCTCCTATTATTGATAAACGCTTGGTAATTATGGGCACGGGTATTTATCCCGACTCAACTACTGCAACTGGAAAAACCTATTTTAATTCAGGTTTTACTATTGGAGAAAATACAGACAGTATACATATTGAAGGAATCTATATTAATGGTTCTATTACGTTTGATAATGATACTAAAATTGACAAGGTATTAATAAGAAGAAACTATATAAATGGATCTATAAGTATTCAAGGCACCAACACTTCAAACTATTCCGATAAAATTGAAATTCGCGAAAACATAATTTCAGGATACGTTATTGGACACCACACAATTAATCTGAAAGTATTTAACAATGTTCTTAATGGCGTTAACTATTTACATTCGAATGCATGGATTGCAAACAATATCTTTGTTTGGAATAGTTATCAATACCCATTTAACAACGTAACTGAAACACTTTTTGAAAACAATATAATTGAATGGGGATACGGATATAATGTTGTTTATAATAATACATTTATTAAAAACACCTTTAACTCGGACCCAACAGGTGATGCAAGTAATAATTACAGCAGTAATTTTATAGGCATAGCGCCATCAAGCATTGTCGTTAATTATTTACCTCCACTTAATTTCGCAACTGCCAATTATCATTTAGTTAATCCAACGAGTTACATTGGAACTACAGGAAATCAAATTGGAATTTATGGCGGAAATTCTCCTAAAAAAGAAGGATTAGTCCCAATGAATCCACATATTATTTCAAAAACTATTGCTCCACAAACAACGCCAACTGGAGATTTAAATATTAATATTCAAGTTGGTGCACAAGGAAATTAAGTAAATACTGAATCAAATGAAATCAATTGCTATTTATCTACTCATCACTTTTGCGATAACAATAAAACTGTTCGGGCAAAATAAAATCAATCAATATGAGTATTGGTTCGATACGGATTTTAATTCTAGGGTAATTACATTTGTTGCTCCGGTTCAAAACTATCAGCTAAATACTGCAATACAAACTACTGGCTTAACAACAGGACTTCATACTTTACATGTAAGGTTTAAAGACGAAAACAACAAATATTCATCTACAGCTTCTTCCTTCTTTTTCAAAACAAACAACACTGCTACAGCAACAAATGTTATGAGTGCGTATGAGTATTGGTACGATGGAAATTATGCTACACACGTAACTGGAATCTTGCCTGCAACTCAAACAGTAAACTTCAATCAAGTACTTTCTACTACTGGATTAACAACAGGATTACACACTGTTCATTTTAGATTTATAGATGATACAGGAAAATGGAGCAGTGTTTTGAGTCAATTTTTCTTGAAACAAAACAACACAGGAACTCCTGGAGCAGTCCAATTAACTTATTATCAGTATTGGTTTGATGGGAATTATTCCTCCCCCATAACAACAGCAATGAGTGGTACGCAAACCGAACAACTAATAAATAACATTAATGCTGCCGCTTTAACAAATGGCTTGCACACATTTCATATTCGTTTTAAAGATAACAAGGAGCAATGGAGCAGTGTATTAAGTCAATTTTTCTTAAAACAAGGCAACACACCTTCAACTCCAGCGCCTGAGTTAATTGAATACGAATACTGGTTCGATAGCAATTACAGTGCACATATCAATTCGCCAATGAGCGGAAACCAATACGAAACAGTTTTAACTGGCTTAGATGCAAGTTCATTAACTAACGGATTACATACGCTTCACATTCGTTTTAAAGATGGCTCTTCTAAATGGAGTAGTGTATTAAGTCATTTCTTTGTGAAGACTGTTGCGACTAGTGTTTCAAATAATTTAATTACTGCCTACAGGTATTGGTTTGATTTAAATGACGCAGCAATGGTAACAATTCCGGTAGCAGCTCAGCAACAATTAAATTTAAATTCAAGTATAAGCATGGTACAAATACCAAAAGGCACTCACACTGTACACTTTCAATTTAAAGACACTTTAGGAATGTGGAGTTCTGTAACAAATGACACCCTATTTAAAAACTCTTTACCCATTGCTCAATTTTCTGCAAATGATAGTACTTTCTGTGATAATGGAACAGTTAATTTTGACAACTTAAGTATTGATGCGGAAAAGTTTGTTTGGGATTTTGGAGATGGAAACACAAGTACTGATTCACTTGCAACTCACACTTACGCTTCACCTGGCCTTTATACAGTAAGCCTTACAGCAACAGATTCAACACTTTTAATTGACAGCACCTTAAGTGTAACACAAATGATTCGGATATACGAAACACCAAGTGCTACAATAAATTCATCTGGTAACGATAGCATTTGCGCAGGTAGTTCTGTTTCGCTTTCAACTACTCCATTATGTGATTACCTGTGGTCTGATGGTTCTACAAACTCAAGTTTAATAGTAAATTCGGCAGGAACTTATTCTGTGATTGTTTACAATTCGAATGACCATTCTTGCTTTGCAAATTCAACTCCTATAGCAATTACACTAATGCCGCTTCCCGACGCAAACTTTAGCTTTAGTAATGTTGACCACCTTGTAAGCTTTACAAACACTAGCAACGAAGGAGATAACTATTTTTGGTATTTTGGTGATGGAAATACGAGTACAGATTTTTCTCCAAATTATGACTATGGAGTAAATGGCATTTACAATTCATATTTAGTTTCATACAATTTTTGCGGAACAGATACCGCTTATGGAACTATTGATTTGAGTATGGTTGGTTTAAGTTCTAATATAGAAAATCACAAAATAAAAATGTATCCTAATCCTGCCAGTTCATATTTGTGGATTTCGGGAGATGCTAACAACATAAAAACAATTTCTTATACACTAACTGATGCTCAAGGAAAAATCATTATGAAAAACAGCTTTGAATTATCTGTAACAAATGAAAATAAATTGGACCTATCAACCCTTAACACTGGAGTGTATTTTTTAAGACTTGAAAATAGTTCAGGATTAATAGGTATAGAAAGAATTGTGGTAACGAGATAAAACTAACCAATTAAGATTGCCAATTCCTTTAACGAAGAGCAATGCATATCCGCACTATACTTATTTGTTGCCCCAATAAAAATAGTTTTCATGCCTGCATTTTTACCAAACTCAATATCGCTACCTGAGTCGCCAACCATGATGGATTTTTTGAAATCGATTTCAGGGAAATCTTTTTGAGCTTGCAATGCCATTCCAATTCCAGGTTTTCGCGTTGGATGATTTTCGGATGCTAAAAATGGTGAATGATATGCTCTATCAATTCTTCCTCCAAAATAGCTTAGCTCATACACCATGTTCTTATGTATTAACTCTAAATCTTCGGGGCGCATTACACGCTTTCCAATTCCTTGTTGGTTGGTAACAACAACAATTTTTCCAAATACTGTACTGAATTTTTTAACGGCATCCACTACTCCATCAAGGAATTCGAACTCGTTCCAATTCTTCACGTAGTCATCCACTATGCGTTTATTAATTACTCCGTCCCTGTCTAAAAACAAAGACCAAGAAGAATCAATATTTAAATCTTTTAAATTCATGCTGTGCGCGTTCGTAATCCTCGGGGATACCAATATCTATAAAATAACCGTCAAACTCAAAGCCCATTATGCTTTGTTTGAATAATTGTTTTTCAAAAAAATCTTTTTCAATCGAAAAGTTTGTTGCCTTAGGTGTTGCCGATTGATACATTGCTTTGTTTAAAATATAAACACCACCATTTATCAATCCGTTTTTTTCTTCACCCGACTTTTCTTTAAACTTTATAATTCTACTTCCAACATCATTTAATTGAACAGTTCCATAACGAGCTGCGTTTCCAACTTCACGTAAAGCAAGACTATGGTGAGAATTTTCTCTGTGATGATTTTCGTGAAAACGGGTAAGGTTAACATCAAAAAACGAATCACCATTAACTACAAAAACCTCGTTTTCGTTACACTTATCCAGCGCTAAACGAATTGCCCCGCCTGTTCCAAGTGGTTCCGCTTCATGCGAAAACAAAATATCTGCACCGTTCCAAAAACAAGGTTGCATCAAATTAGTGTAATAATCTACAATTTTTTCGCTCAAATACCCAGTAGAAACAACAATACGATTTACACCATAAGCTGTTAAATAATTAAAAAGATAATTTAGAAAAGGCTCCTGATTTACAGGTGCCATGGGCTTAGGTACATCCGAAACCACTGTTTGTAAACGGGTTCCAAAGCCTCCTGCTAAAACTATTGCTTCTTTTATCATGATTTAATTGCATGGCAAATATACACAGATTCGACGTGTTTTCGATGCTTTCAAATGAATTTTAATTTTAACTTTGTCTCTTATACATTATGGGACGTTTACTGATAAAAAACATAAAACAACTGGTACAAGTTAGAGAAACCACTGCCGAGCCAATTAAAGGCAAAAGCATGGACGAAGTACCTCATATAAATGATGCTTGGCTTGCCGTTGAAGACGGAATTATTGTTGATTACGGCAGCATGGATGATTTTCCAGGAATTACCGATTGGAAAAATCTTGAAATTATTGAAGCGGAAGATAGATTAGTTATACCAAGTTGGGTTGATAGTCACACACACATTGTATACGCTGGAAGTCGCGAAGGCGAGTTTGCAGACAGAATTCGTGGACTTACTTATGAAGAAATTGCACAAAAAGGTGGCGGAATTTTAAACTCGGCACTTAAATTGAAAGATGCAAGCGAAGATGAACTAGTTGAAAGTGCACTAGTACGTTGCAACGAAATTATTTCTCAAGTAAAAATGCTGCGTGTAATTAAGAAATTAAAAACGCTTACACCTCTTAGTATTAAAGCTACATTCCTTGCTGCACATGCTGTGCCAACCGAATACAAAACAAATAAAGCTAAATACATCGATATTATTTTAAACGAAACCCTTCCGCAAGTTGCAAAAGAAGGCTTAGCAGATTTTATTGATGTGTTTTGTGAGAAAAATTATTTCACTCCTGAAGAAACAATACAAATTTTAGAAGCTGGAAAAAAATTAGGATTAACTCCTAAAGTACATGCCGAACAAATGAGTAATTACGGTGGCGTTATTGCTGGTGTTAAATGCGGGGCAATTAGTGTTGACCATTTAGAATTTGTAGAAGCGAAAGAAATTGAAGCTTTAAAAGATTCGAAAACTATTCCAACCATTTTACCGGGTGCAGCGTTCTTTTTAAGTTTGCCAAATCCACCAGCACGCGAAATGATTGATGCGGGATTACCTTTAGCTGTGGCAAGTGATTTTAACCCAGGCTCAAGTCCAAGTGGAAACATGAATTTAATGCAAGCTATTTGTTGCATACAATATAAAATGACACCTAATGAGTGTATGAATGCGAGTACTATCAATACAGCATTTGCAATGGGATTAGAAAACGAAGTTGGAAGTATTAGCATTGGAAAAAAAGCCAATTTCTTTATTACAAAAAAAATAAACTCTTTAGATATGATTGCTTATTCATTTGGTTCAAACCCTGTAGAACAAGTATTTTTGAATGGAGAAAAAATTAAAACGAATTAATAAAATGAAGATTTCAAAACTAGTTACACTATTATTTTTAATTGTTGCATCTGCAAGTTTTGCTCAAACGGTAACAATACCAAGCGACAACTCAAGTTCGAGCAACGGAACCAATTCATTAAAAAGAAAACCTTTAGGTTCTTATTATGGTTATGAAAGAAGTGCTTTTATTTATTCTCGCCACGAGCTTGAAATAACAGGAACAACAAGCATTACGTCTATTGCATTTTATTGTGATAGTACCAATAGCTTTATTGCAGCTAATACACCTGTTAAAGTTTATTTAAGAGGCATTCACGACACCCTGTTTTCTTTCCCCACCACTTTAGCCAATGAAATTACAAGTAATTCAGTTTTGGTTTTTAACGGAACCTTAGCATCCTCTTCTTTCTCAGAAAATAATTGGACAACAATTAATTTCACAAATAATTTCACACTTGTTGATACAATGCATTTAGAATTAATTATTGAAACCAATGCAGGAGGAACAGGAAGCGAAGGTTTATTATCAAAAGGATTTCGCTATAAAACAGCGGGGCAAAAACGTTTTCAGTTTTGGCAACAAGACAACTCTGCTCCAACAGGAACAGGGACTTTAGACACATTAAGACCAAACATTACAATTAATTACACTACTGTTACAACATGCACAGGCACACCTGATGCTGGCGCAATTATTTCAACTGATACCGCAGTTTGCAAAAACACAATTGCCGATTTTTATTTGCAAGGAGCTACAAATGCAAATGAACTTTCATATTTATGGCAAACATCAACAGATAATACTACTTGGACAAATGTAGTTGGAAACAATGTACCTAATCTAAGTTTAAACATTGATACAATGTATTACGTAAGAGCAATTGTTAGTTGTGTATTACAAAGCGACACTGCATTTACCAGTATAAATACACTATTGCCAACATATTGTTATTGCAATTCATCATTAGGAGGAAATTGCAGTGGTTATTCAATTGATTCATTACGAATTGAGACAACAACATTTCAACCATCAATTAGCGGTTGCGAAAACAATACTGCCCCGCACTACTCTTCATATCCCGCAACCGGAGCTAATACTGCAACATTAAGCGTTGCTCAAACGTATTCAATTACAATTCGTCAGACTGGTAACAATGTAACTTCTATGTGGATTGATGAAGACCATGATGGCAATTTTGAGCCAAACGAATGGATTGCTTTAACCACAAGCTCTGCAACAAACGGTTTACAAACAAAAACATTTAGCATACCTGCAACAGCTTACAATGGTTTAACAGGAATGCGTGTAAGAAGCAGAGCAAATGGTTTTGCAAACGATTCTACAAAAGCTTGTACAACATTTACAAGTGGAGAAACAGAAGATTTTTTAATTACTATTGCTGGTGGACAAACAATTGGATTAAATCAAATAAAAAACAATTTTAGCAACGCAATTATTTATCCAAATCCATCTAATGGAACATTCCATTTTCAAAGCTATGACTTAAATGGAGAGGTTGAATTTACTATGATGGATGTTTTAGGTAAAATAGTGTTTACAGCAACAAAACAACATAACAACCTAAGCGAATTAAATTCAAATTTAGTTAGCGGAACTTATTTCCTAATTGCAAAAGATAGAAGCGGAAAACTGGTTACTAAGAAATTAATTGTAGAATAGATAATTTACAATTTAACATTTTCTATAATATATAGATAAAACGGCATCCCGATAGTTATATTTATTGGAAAAGTTACTACTAAAGCCATTGGCAGATAGATGCCTGGGTTAGCTTGAGGAATTGCAATCTTAATTGCAGCAGGTACGGCTATATAAGAGGCACTGGCAGCTAAAATAGAGAACAAAAAACGATTACCTATTTCATCAGTAACTAATGAACTAAGCATAGCTGCTAATGCCCCATTTACCAAAGGTATAATGCACGCGAAAGCGATAGGAAACCAACCATTGGTTACAAAATCTTTTAATTTGCGTCCGCTTGAAATTCCCATATCTAATAAAAAAATTGCGAGAAACCCCTTAAAAATATCATTTGTAAATGGTTTAATACCTTCTGCTTGCTTTGCGTTTACTAAAAATCCAATCACAAGACTTCCAATAATTAAAAATACACTTCCATTTGTTAATGAGTGACGCACAACAGATAGTAGCGAAGTGCTTTTTGAATCAAGGAGTGAATTTCCTTTATTAAATCCATTATAAAGAGTAGCTAAAATTAAACCTGAAATTATTGCTGGTGATTCCATAATTGCCATAATTGCAACCATGTGCCCATCCCAATAAAGTTTTTGAGACTCCAAATATGAAACTGCAGTTACAAACGTTACAGCACTAACAGATCCATAAGCAGCGGCAATTGCAGCCGAATCATAAACATTTAGTTTCTTCTTTAGTATAAAAAATGAATAAAAGGGAATTAACAATGAAAGTAAAAGTCCAAAAATCATTGACCACACAATTTCAAATGAAAAATGCTCATGTGATAAATGTTGGCCACCTTTAAATCCAATCGAGAAGAGCAAATAAATTGAAATGAACTTAGAGGAATTTGCTGGAATTTCTAAATCACTTTTAAATTTTACTGCCAATATACCAAGCAAAAAAAACAAAAATGCTGGGTTACCTAAGTTTGATATCAATAAATCAAAATTCATACATCGTATACTATTAATAGCTATTAATTAATTTAAACAGGCTTTAATTTTTCTCTTAATTTTTCCCAATAACTTTGCTCAATTTGAGTTACTGGCGAGGAATAAATAGTCAACTCTTCACTCTCAAATTTTTGAACTAAATCATTACATATAGATTCAAATAAAAGAGATTTTGTAAGAAAAAATATTCTAACAAAAACTTTTTCCTTCTTACCTTCAACAAGTTTATTTACATCAACGTAAGTCTCTAATGCATATGCATTTTTCTTCAGGAAATTGGTAATATCAAAAACCTTTTTCTCATTTTTACATAAAATATTCAATACAATCATATTAATTCAATATTAATTACACTTGTAACGCGCATCTTTTTATTGTTACTCATTGCATAATCAGCCAATTTTTTAATAACAACATTCACTTCTGAAAGTTCTTTTATTCGCTTTTCTTGAGAAATGAAACTTGTTCCAAAACGAATATGATTACTAAAGGAATCCATACTGTGATAATTAATTTTACTATTTACTAAAGCAAAGAGAATTTTAGCAGCATCATTAGGTTCAAAATCACCTTCAATTAACTTGTATTTGCTTAACGTTTCCATATTTTTTAGATTAGAATTTAACTTGATAAATCGCTTTAACCGGAATTACAACACCATGCTTTAATGTAACATGGGAAGAACTAACATACCAAACCGAAGTGTAAACATGTTTATTTGAGATTGAATCCTTAAAATAGATTTTGACTTTTTCTTTGTAAGAATTTCCCAATTTCATTGCTCTATTAAGATCCTCCTCACGTTTCATTTTTAGTTCATTATCAGTTAATACATCTTTGTCGCCAAAAGAAATAAAGTCGACTTGATAAACTCCTATAAAATGACTTTTTAAAGTTTGGTACTCTAAATTGACTTTACTTTTTAAGTGGTTGACTAAATTGCTTTTTGCAACAACTCTATTTTTCCGCCTCAAAACGCGAACAGGTTGGCTATGACTTGATCTTTTATAATAATACCTAAGGACAAGTAAGCTTATAAAGAAAAGGAATAGACCAACCAAAATAAAGTGATGAGTTGCGAAATTTTCTATCCAAGAAATAATATCGCTTGGTGTTACGTGCAATGCAATCGAAATAAAAATTCCAAATGCAAGTAACAGCGCCAATGCTACACCAAAACTGTCATTTTCCAGATTTGATTTTGTTCTAAGTATTGTTTTCATTTTATTTATTTTTTAGTTGTTAATACTTTTACAAATATCTAGCTTCCATTTCATATATTTTTATTTATATTTGTTATGATTTACATAAATAATTTTTATGAATTATACATTACATCAATTAGTAGTTTTTTCTAAGATAGTTGAACTTAAAAGTATAACTAAGGCTTCTGAAGAACTTTTTATGACGCAACCAGCAGCGTCCATTCAATTAAAAAATTTCCAAGACCAATTTGAAATTCCACTTACAGAAGTAGTAGGTCGTCAACTTTACGTAACAGATTTTGGGCAAAAAATATACAAGATGGCTCAAAATATAATAACTGAAGTAAATGCAATCAATTATCAAACGCATGCGCACAAAGGATTGCTTTCTGGAAAATTAAGCATCTCTATAGTATCAACAGGAAAGTATGTTATGCCTTTTTTCCTTTCCGATTTTTTAAAACAAAATCCAGGAATTGATTTAGTAATGGATGTAACAAATAAATTAAAAGTTATAGAGAGTTTAGAAAAAAATCTCATCGACTTTGCACTTGTTTCTGTAATTCCAGAAAAATTAAATCTAAAGAGTGAAAAATTATTAGAAAACAAATTATATGTAGTTGGCGATAAAGATTTCAATAACACCCAGCAATTAAGTTCTAAACAGCTTACGGAACTCCCTCTCATTTATAGAGAGCATGGCTCGGGTACAAGATTAGTTATGCAAGACTATTTTTCGAAACATAATTTATTAGTAAAAAAGAAATTTGAATTAACGTCCAATGAAGCGGTAAAACAAGCAGTAATTGCTGGACTAGGAAATTCTATTCTTCCGCTTATTGGAATAAGAAATGAACTAATAACTGGCGAATTAAAAATAATTCCAACGGTAGGTTTCCCTATTACATCGAATTGGGAACTAATTTGGTTAAGTGAAAAAAAACTTTCGCCAATTGCAGAAGCTTTTGTTACTTTTATCAAACAAAATCGAACGAAAATTTTAGCTGAAAAATTTTCATGGATTGATAAAATACCGAATGCTAAAAAAAAGAAATAGTAAATTAATTTTTACATTTTATGGAGAACAATAATTTAGATTACATAAGTATAAACAAACAATCCTGGAACGGAAGAGTCGACTCACATCTTAAATCCGAATTCTATGGCGTTGAAGACTTTATAAAAGGAAAGACTTCTTTACAAGAAATTGAACTCAATTTATTGGGTGATATAAAAAACAAAAGTATTTTACACCTTCAATGCCACTTCGGACAAGATACTATTTCTTTAGCGCGTATGGGGGCTAAAGCAACTGGAGTAGATCTTTCAGATAAAGCAATTGAAAGTGCAAAAGAATTAAACTCAACAACTAAAACAGATGCATCATTTATTTGTTGCAATGTTTATGATTTGCCACAACACTTAAACGAGCAATTTGATATTGTTTATACTAGTTACGGAACAATAGGCTGGTTACCCGATTTAGACAAATGGGCTAAAGTAGTTTCACGGTTTTTAAAATCTGGAGGCAAATTTATTCTTGTTGAATTTCATCCTGTTGTTTGGATGTTTGATGATAATTTTAAAGAAATAGCTTACAACTACTTTAATACAGGGGCAATTGTAGAAACAGAAAACGGAACTTACGCTGATAGAAACGCTGATCTTAAATCAGAATACGTAATGTGGAATCATGGAATGGCTGAAGTAATTAATAGTTTAATAAAACATGATTTAGAAATTAATTCATTAGATGAGTTTGATTACTCACCTTACAATTGTTTTAAAGAAACAACTGAATTTGCACCAGGAAAATTTCGCATTAAACATTTAGACAATAAAATTCCAATGGTGTATTCCATTGTTGCAACAAAAAAATAAAGTATGCAAAAACCAGAGCAAAACGAATACAATCCCTATTTCCAAAACTATTTAAACTTAGTTGGTGAAGGCAATTTTTTTGAATTATTTACGCAGAATACCATTGACTGTATTTCATTTTTTGAATCGCTGCCAAAAGAAAAACATAATTACCAATATGCAGCAGGCAAGTGGTCGGTTAAGCAAGTATTAATGCATATTATTGACACAGAGCGTGTACTTTCGTATAGAGCATTAGTGGGAGCACGTGGCGATAATACTACACAATTGCAAAGCTACGATGACGATGCTTATGCAAACAATGTTGATGTAAGTAATCGTAGCTTAGAAAGCATTATCGAAGAATTTAAAACAATACGCAGAGCTACCGAACTACTTTACGAAAACATTACAGAAGAACAAAGTAAGTTTAAAGCAAGCACTCAAAATTATCCAATTACACCGAGAGCATTAGGTTTTATAATGATTGGGCATTGCAAACACCATTTGAATGTTTTGAAGGAGCGGTATTTGTAAAGTAGAATGCTATTATAATAAACCTTCCTGCAAACTCTGCTCATAGCCATAATCAATATGTACAGTTGGTAATTTAGATGCTTGCACTGCTAATTCATCGCAGCGATTATTTTCTACATTACTTGCGTGGCCTTTAACCCAAACAAATTTTACATTATGCTTTTTGTAGATGGTGATAAAACGTTTCCATAAGTCAACGTTTTTTACTTTAGCAAATCCGCGTTTTACCCAGCCGCCAATCCAATTTTTTTCAACTGCATCAACTACGTATTTGGAATCTGAAAAAACAACGATTTCAATATTTTCCTTTTTAATGCTTTCGAGTGCAACAATTACACTCAATAATTCCATTCGGTTATTAGTTGTTTTGCGAAAGCCCTCATACATCTCTTTGCGATGGCTGCCATATAGCATTACTATGCCATAGCCTCCAGGGCCAGGATTACCGCTACATGCACTATCAGTATATATGTGAATTTGGTTCGACAATTAAAGACCTGTGTTGGTTCTAAATATTTTAACAGCGATAGCAAGAAGTATAATTCCGAATACTTTTCGTAAAATAGAAATACCTCCAACACCTAAAGCTTTTTCAATATACTTCATTGTACGCAAAGCAATGTAAACGATTATAACGTTTATAGTAATGCCTATTAAAATCGAAAGCATACTGTATTGTGCACGCATAGAAAGCAAAGTAGTTAATGTTCCTGTTCCAGCAATTAAAGGAAAGGCAAGCGGAACAACGGATGTGGTTGCAGGAACTTCATCTTTATACAATCGAATCCCTAAAATCATTTCTAGTGCAATAAAGAAAATAACTAACGAACCTGCAATAGCGAAATCGTTTGTAGTTAAACCAATTAATTGTAAAATAGATTCGCCAGCAAATAAAAACACAACCATTATTCCGAAAGAAACTAATGAAGCTTTCATTGCATTAATTTCACCAGCCTGCTGACGCAAATTAATAATTACTGGAATAGAGCCAATAACATCAATAACAGCAAACAATACCATTGTTACCGTTGCAATCTCTTTTATATCAAATGTAAAGTCCATTTTTTAATTTTCAAATTTTCAAATCAACACATTTTCAAATTAACTAATCTTCCAACATCCACAAGGCTTCTGCTAATTCGCCAAATGCTTTTTTATTGTTTTGTTGTTTTGCAATTTCTTGTCCTTTTGTATAGGCTGTTTTTGCTTCTTCTACTTTTGCAACTTCTTCAAATAATTTGCCCAGCTTATAATAGGCAGCAAGGTAATTTTCGTTTTTTGCAATCATACCTTGTAATTGTTTTATTGCCTCGTGTAGTTCTCCGTTCTTTTCAAACTCAATTGCTAAAGCATAGTTAAGGAATTCATCCTCTGGTTCTGCTTTTAGCATTTCCTTTATTTGAGCTAAACGAAGGTTTTCCATTTACGCTGAAGTAAACTGATTTACAAAACGAATATCATTTTCGAAAAACAAACGCAAATCTTTAACTTGGTATTTCAACATGGTAATACGTTCTATTCCCATACCAAATGCAAAGCCCGAATACTTTGTGCTATCGATTTTACAGTTCTCTAGCACTTGTGGATCAACCATGCCACAACCTAAAATTTCTACCCAGCCGCTATATTTACAAACATTACATCCTTTTCCTTTACATAAGGTACAAGATATATCCATCTCTGCACTTGGCTCTGTAAAAGGGAAGTAGCTTGGGCGTAAACGTATTTTTGTGTCTTCTCCAAACATTTCTTTAGAGAAATATAAAAGCGTTTGTTTCAAATCAGCAAAAGAAACATTGGTATCAATATACAATCCTTCCACTTGGTGAAACTGACAATGTGCTCGCGCACTTATTGCTTCGTTACGATAAACACGCCCTGGAGAAATAGTACGAATGGGAGGTTGATTATTTTCCATTATGTGTACTTGCACAGATGAAGTTTGTGTGCGCAATACCATATCAGGATTTGTACCAACATAAAAAGTATCTTGCATATCACGTGCAGGATGATTTTCGGGAGTGTTTAATGCAGTAAAATTATGCCAATCATCTTCCACCTCTCTACCATCAGAAACAGTAAATCCAATTCGTGCAAAAATATCGATGATTTGTTTTTTTACAATGGATAGTGGGTGACGAGAACCAAGCGCAACAAATGGTTCACCTGGAACAGTATAATCAACAGTGCTATCAGAAGAACTTGAAGAAGATTCAAATTTTTCTTTTAACTCATTGATTTTATCTTGAGCTTTTGTTTTAAGTTCATTTAATTTTTGCCCCATCTCGCGTTTCATCTCGGGAGCAACGGTTTTAAAATCATCAAATAAAGTAGTGATTTCACCTTTTTTACTTAACCATTTAATACGGTATTCTTCCACCTGTTCTTTACTTTGAACAGTGAAGTTTTCTACGTCTAGTAATAATTTTTCAATCTTGTCGCGCATAGGGGCAAATTTAGTTAAAAAATCAATGGGAAAAATGCCCTTCTGTTAATGATAGATTAACATTTGGGTAATAACAAGCCAATATAGCTAGTTTAAATTTGTTTTAAAATTAAAGCAAGTGAAAACATCTACTATTAAAAAAACGAACACTAAAAAGGATATGCTTCCTACCATCTTCTTAATAATCATTTTCATCTTGATTGCTATTTCAGGAATGAGAAATTAATTCAATCCGATTATTTTTTTATGTTAATCTGAGAAATATTCTCCAAAAAAAAGCCTCTTCATTTCTTGAAGAGGCTTTTTAATATCAATCAGTTTTTAATATTAAGCAGTAACTTCAACTTTAGGAGCAGCAGCCATAATTTCCTCGTTAGCAGCTGATGCGTATTGCTCAAAATTCTTAACAAAAGATGCAGCTAGGTTTTGCGCTGTTTGTTCAAAAGCAGCTTTATCAGCCCATGCATTTTTTGGTTCTAATATTTCGCTAGGTACACCTGCGCACGCTTTAGGGAAGTTTAGTTTGAAGTATGGAGTTGTACCATATTCAGCTTTATCTAACTCACCGTTTAATGCAGCTGTAATTAACGAACGTGTATAAGAAAGTTTAATTCTGCTTCCTACACCGTATTTTCCACCAACCCAGCCAGTGTTTAATAACCAAACGTTTACTTTGTTTTTCTTTAATTTCTCTCCTAATAACTCAGCATATTTTGTTGGGTGTAAAGGCAAGAACACTTTTCCGAAACAAGCAGAGAAAGTTAATGTTGGCTCAGTAATTCCCATTTCAGTTCCAGCAACCTTAGCTGTGTAACCACTAATGAAGTGATACATTGCTTGCGCTGGAGTTAATTTAGAAATTGGAGGTAATACACCAAATGCATCACACGTTAAGAAGAAGATGTTTTTTGGAACATCACCAACAGCAGGGTCAACTGCATTATCAATGTAATGTGATGGATAACTTACACGTGTATTTTCTGTTTTAGAAATATTAGTGTAATCAACAGTTGTTGTTCCATCATAACACTCAATGTTTTCTAATAATGAACCAAATTTAATTGCATTAAAAATTTGTGGTTCTTTCTCAGCAGATAAATCAACACACTTAGCATAACAACCTCCTTCGAAGTTAAATACTGAATTGTCGCTCCATCCATGCTCATCATCACCAATTAATTTACGATTAGGATCAGCAGATAAAGTTGTTTTTCCAGTTCCAGATAAACCGAAGAAAATTGCTGTATCACCATCTTTACCAATATTTGCAGAACAGTGCATTGATAAAACACCTTTTTCGTGTGGAAGAATATAATTTAATACTGCAAAAATCCCTTTTTTAATTTCACCTGTATAACCAGTTCCACCAATTAAAATAATTTTTTTAGTGAAATCTAAAATAGCAAAGTTATGTTGACGAGTTCCGTCGATTTTAGGGTCAGCTTTAAAACCTGGAGCATTAATAATTAACCACTCGTGTTGGAAGCTTTCTAATTCTTCACGCTTAGGGCGTAAGAATAAATTGTTTGCGAATAAATTGCTCCAAGGAGTTTCTGTAACAACACGGATATTTATTCTGTAACGTGGATCTGCACAAGCATAAGAATCGCGAATATAAATTTCTTTTCCTCCTAAATATGCAAGCATACGATTATGAAGTGCATCAAACTTATCTGATTCAAAACGATTGTTTACATCGCCCCACCAAACGCTGTCTTTAGTTTTCTCATCATAAACCACAAATTTATCTTTTGGAGATCTACCTGTAAATTCACCTGTATCAATTGCCAAAGCACCTGTATCTGTTAAAGTTCCTTCTCCGTTGTTGATAGTATCTTCAACTAATTCTGATGGATGTAAGTTCCAGTAAGCCATAGCAACATTGCCTAATCCTAGGTCGGCTATGCCTGAGTTCTTTGGTTTTATTCCTAATTCGTTCATAAGAGAGTAATTTGGTTTAAGAGAGTGCAAAAATAAAAAAAATCGGCCAATTTTAGCCGATTTTTTTACTTTTATTTAGTTCAAAAAACACTCAAAATACTGATTTACAGTGTACTTTGCCTGTTCATAATCTTTATTTATTGCACTTTTTTTACAATTTGCCCCTTGGTAGTTTCATTTTCGCTGTAACGCACTCTGTCGCTATCTCCAATAGCCTTTTTAAGTTCTTCAATAAACTTAGTTTGATCGGCTGCTTTTTTGAATTCTTTTAGGTTAAAAACGATATCTACTTCGCCTTCTCTACCCCAACGGTAAGAATCATAAGCTGGTTTTGAAGGATGATTTTTCACAAAATTCTCAAACTTAGTATATGCATCGCTATCTAAACCAGTTCCTATACTGAAGAAAGAAACAATGAATCGGTGTTTTTTATCGCTTTGCACATTTTTAGTATTAGAAGTACTTGTAGTACTTGATTCGTCCTTACTCGCTTTTTCTTTACTCTTACAAGATGTTCCTGTAATAAGAGCAATTACTGAAATCATTAATATTATCTTTTTCATTTTGTTTAATTTTTATGTTTCTAGGTTCACAAATGTAATAATGTTACTTATAAAACAAAGCACATGCCGAAAAAAGCTTTTGTTAAATTAAACAAGTTCCTTTTCTTTAAAAACAATATCAACTTGTTCTAATTCAGCTAATAAAGGCTCATATATTTCCTTTACCGTTGGCATTTGAACGCCTGTAAGTTTTATTTTACCTGTAAGAATATTTTTAACCGTAATAGCCAAAGGCAAACCCACCGTTTTTGCCATAGCAGTGTGCGAAGAACTTTCACCTTTAACAACTAGTTCAGATACAATTGCTTTTTCTTTTCCATTAAGCGTGTATCCGAAATAATGTTGCATTACAATCATGTCTTTATCCTCAGCTTTTAAAAGCCATTTTTTCTCGAGCAATGATTGCAATATTTGAGCAGGTGTTGCATCTTTTAAAGTAATTGGACTTGCATCGTAAATCCCTAGCCACTTTAATTTATCCATCACTTCAAGTAATGCATTTTTTCCTAAGAAGTTTTTCATTCGTTCTTCTAAATCTCCTGTTCCTTCTGGTAAAAGAGCATCTATTAATTGTGCCCAATTCATATTTTCTGAACCATGAATTTTCCATGAATCATCTGTTAATCCTAATTTAACAAATGCATCCCAAGCAATGCAATAGCCTGGCATACGAAGTGTTCCACGTAACATGGTTTTTATGCTTTGTAAACCATACACATCTTTATAACCAATCGAATCACGATTTGCATACGCATCAAACTTACCATAACCATCAACTTCAATGGTTTCGGTTTGTGTGTAAATGCGATTGTATGGAATGAATTTTATTTTTCCGTTTTCTAAAAACTGCGCAGTTCCTTGCCCCGCTAATATAACATTGCGTGGGTTCCATGAAAATTTATAACCCCATGGATTATCGTTACTCTCTGGGGCAACCAAGCCACCACAAAAAGATTTAAATGTGTGAACATCTCCACCTTTCTCTTGTATTTCGTGAATTACTTTAAGTGCAGATGCGTGGTCGATACCAGGATCCAAACCTATTTCATTCATTAAAATAATTCCTTTTTGTTTGGCTGCTGAATCTAATTCTTTCATTAAATCCGAAACATAACTCGCGGTTGCCATGTTCTTACCTAAACGAACACAATCTTTGGCAACTTCTCCATGCATAAATGCAGGTAGCATAGAAATTACTATGTCTGATTTTTTTATTTCCTCTTCACGTTGTGCAGCATTGTTTATATCAAAAGCAATGGCTTTAGCGTTTACATGCCCCGCTGTTTTTAACTTAGCCGATGCTTCATCAACATCACCAACTGTAATCTTCCAATTGTGTTCTGTTGAATTATTTAATAAATATTCGATCAAATAAATTGACGAGCGTCCTGCTCCGATAACTAATATATTCTTCATAATGGGATTAAAAGAGTGACAAAAATAACTTAATTTTACAACTTCGGACGCTGTTTGCAAGAAATCCACAATTTCCGCGTTGTGCTCAATAAACAAATGCTCATTTACTAAAGTAAACTGTGCTTTATTTTTTTCGCACGCATTGAACTTGAGAATTTCTTATCAAACAAATTGGTGTAAAAAAGGATTATGTTTTTTCTAAAATAATTACAAATGAAAAACTATTTTTTAACTGTAGCAGGTATATTTGGAGCAACGGGTGTAGCGCTTGGTGCATTAGGAGCACACTTTTTAAAAGCAAAAATGCAAGCAGGTATTATTACCCCCGACCAATTAGCCGGTTTTGATACTGCAGCTAAATACCAATTGTTTCACTCCCTTGCTTTATTAATAATATTCTTTGCTAATAAAGATAAAAACCTGAAGTGGTTAAATGTAGGGGCAAATCTTTTCATTATTGGAATCATATTATTCTCTGGTTCATTATACATATTAACTACACGCTCATTAACTGGATTAGAATCAGTAATGTTTCTTGGTCCAATAACTCCATTAGGTGGTATTGCACTTATTGGCGGTTGGGTATGTTTAATAGTACAGTCATTTAAATTAAAAAAAATCAATTAAGATATATGAGTTATTTAGCTTTTAAAGCACACATGCAAAAAATTGCAGATGTAGCTTATTCTATTGCCTTGTTAAGTTGGGATCAAGAAACATATATGCCCGAAAAAGGTGGGGCTTTCCGTGCGCAGCAAATAGCGACGCTTTCGGGCATACATCATAAATTATTTACAGACCCGATTTTAGATGATTTGTTAAATCAATTAGCAAATGATACTACTTTAGATGTGAAGCAACGCAAAAATGTTGAGCTTACTAAAGAGACATTTGATAAACAAAAAAAATACAGCACTGAGTTTGTTGAGTTGATGAGCAAAACAGTTTCCGAGTGTTTTCAAGCTTGGCAAACTGCAAAAGAGAAAAATGATTTCTCTATTTACCAAGCACCATTAGAAAAATTAGTTGAGCTTAAAAAACAAGAGTGCGAATTATTAGGGTATAAAGCACATCCTTATGATGCAATGCTTAACGAATATGAGCGCGGGGCAACTACCGCAGAAATTGAAACATTATTTGTAGATGTAAGAAAACAGCTAGTTCCATTTGTAAAACAAATTAAGGAAGCAAAACAAGTTAGTGATTCATTCTTTTTTAAGAATTACGATACAGATAAACAATGGGATTTTGGTATAGAATTATTAAAACAAATGGGTTATGATTTTGATGCGGGTCGTCAGGATAAATCATCGCATCCCTTTACCATTAGTTTTAATCCCTTAGATGTGCGTGTTACAACACGTGTGCGTGAGAATGATGTAAGCGAAATGATTTGGAGTTGTATACACGAAGGCGGGCATGGATTGTATGAACAAGGTTTGCCAACTAACGAATATGGATTGCCTTTGGGAGAAGCTGTTTCCTTAGGAATACACGAATCACAATCTCGCTTGTGGGAAAACAATGTTGGCAGAAGTTTAGGTTATTGGAAAAAGAACATGCAACGTTTAAAAGAAATTTTCCCAGAGCAATTGAAAGATGTAAGTGCAGAAGATTTTTATAAAGCAATGAACAAGGTTGAATCATCTTTGATACGAACTAACTCAGATGAATTAACTTATCATTTTCATATCGTGATTCGTTTCGAAATTGAAAAGGCTTTATTTGACGGGGCAATAAAAGTAAGCGACTTGCCTGCCTACTGGAATGCAAAATATAAAGAGTATTTAGATATTGATGTTCCTGATAATACAAAAGGTGTGTTGCAAGATATACATTGGAGTCATGGCTCATTTGGATATTTCCCAACTTACTCGATTGGTAGTTTTTATGCAGCTCAGTTTTTTGCTCAAGCACAAAAAGAAATTCCAGGCTTAAGTACACAAATTGAAAGTGGAGATATGAAACAATTGCTAGAGTGGTTACGCAAAAAAGTCCATGTGCATGGTCGTTTGTATTCTGCTTCTGAATTGTGCGAACAAATTTGCGGAGAGAAATTAAACTTCGCTCACTTTATGACTTACGCAAAGGAGAAATATAAAGGGATTTATAATCTTTAGAAAGCCACCTTTTTAACACAGAGGTACAGAGTTGCACAGAGGTTGTTTATAGCCTATATATTTCTCCGTGAAACTCTGTGTTCTCAGTGTCTCCGTGGTTAAAAATTGGTGGACGAATTTCAGTTATACCCCAATTCATATTTTGAGTAGATTTGTCTTACAATAAAAATGTTCAAATACCTATTTTCCATATTTCTTTTTATCTCCCTCAGAATCACTCTTTCTGCGCAGCAACCTTATTATTATAAAATTGATGATGAAGCGGGCTTGCCTAGCAACGAGGTGTACGAAGTACTTCAAGATGATTTTGGTTATATGTGGATTGGTTGCGATGCAGGTTTGTATCGTTATGATGGATTTAATTTTAAAGCCTACACCAATCCTAAACAAAATGGAAAATCTATTTCCTATTTAAGAAAAGATAAGAAAGGAAGAATTTGGTGTAAAAATTTTAACGGACAAATTTACAGGGTAGAAAACGAACAGCTAAAACTCATCATTGATAATAGTGGTTTAGAATCAAGTGCCTCGCAATTTACAATTGATGATGATTTAAATGTTTGGCTTGCAAATAAAGATAAGCTTGAGAAATATAATGATGAAGGCAAGAATAAACAAGTTCTTTATGCTTCGAAAGGTTCAGCAGGTGCAGCTTCCAACATATACGAAATTCAATATTTTGATGGATTGGTTTATTTTACTCAGTATGATAAAGGCTTGCTTTCTTTTAATCCAGTTAACTCCAAAGTAACAGAATATTTTTCTAAATTAATTAGCAGCAATCATTATGGTAGATTTAATTTAACAAGGGCAAACAATCAATTATATCTTTTAGCTGAAGACAATGAAGCTGATTTGTATTCGGTTTTTGTACTTAATGATTCCTTAGAACATTTACAAACCAATTACTTTGGCAAACAAAATACTCGAGCTTATTATTTGCGTCAAGATAACAATAGAAGAGTTTGGATTTGCACATCACAAGGTGCTCAACTGCTTGGCGAAAAAGAGGAACCAATTTTTAGCGCAGAGAAAATTAGTTTTATGTTACAAGATAAAGAAGGAAATTATTGGTTTACTTCTTTGCATAACGGAATCTTTTTAGTTCCAAATTTAGATGTGAAAGTTTACTCCTTATCTAAGATAGGCAAAAGCAATTTAACTGCTGTTTTTGCAAACACAAACAAAGATGTTATTTGTGGCGATTACTCTGGTTTTCTGTACGCGAAAGTTGCTAATGAAAATAATTTTAAGCAAGTAAGTTTAGGTTCGGAAAAATACGGGGCAGTAAAAAAAATTGCACAAGTAAAAGATAAATTATTTGTTAGCAGAATTGAATTAAGTGTTCTCGAATCAAACAATTATAAGGTAATTTCAGATAAACGTGTTAATGCAAGAGATTTTGCAATTATGAGTGATACCATATTTGCACTTTCTTATGCAGGATTTTCTAAACGTGAACTTAGTGATTTAAACTCTAAAATTAATACGGAAACAAATTACATCAGAAAAATTGGAGGAAGAGCGATTTATTTAGATTTTTTGAACCAAGCCTTGTTAGTGGCATTTAATGACGGTGTGTTTATTTATAAAGCTAGTAATTTAAATGAATTACTTTTTAATAAAGAACATGTTTTTGTTCAAAGTATTACATCTTATGATAATAAAGCTTGGTTGGTAACATCCAATTTAGGCGTGTTGGTGTATGAAAATGGGCGGTTAAGTAAAAGTAATTTAACTGCCGTAGGTGTTGATGAAAAAAAGGTACGCGCTATATTTTGCAAAAACAATAAACTAATTTGTTGTGGATTAAATGAGTTATTTATTCACGATTTAATCACCAAACAAACAAAAGTTTTTAAGCAAAACTTTGGAATTAACGCACGCGACGTAACTGCCATTGAGGTGGTAGATTCAAGCATTTATTTAGCAACCAATAAAGGAATGCTTTCTTTTCCTTTAAGTCTAAGCGACAAAAACCTTGTTGCCCCAACTGTTGCAATTTATAAAATTATTGTGGAGGAAGATACATTGTTTGATAAAGAGAAATTAGAGTTAGATTATCATAATAAAAACTTAGCAATTTATTTTACCGCAACTGCATTTAGAAGTAAAGGTTCGTTTGTATATCAATATCGTTTGTTAGGATTAGACAGTGCATGGCGTAATGTAAATGCTAAAGAAGCGAATATTGTTTTTTCATCGCTTCCTCCTGGGTCTTTTGTGTTTGAACTAAGAGCTGTAAATGAGAGTGGAATTAGCTCTACAATAAATAATAAATTAAAAATTGAAGTACTAAAACCTGTATGGCAAAAGTGGTGGTTTTATTTATTGATGATTTTACTTACTGCTTCATTGGTTACTTTCTTATTCATCTACAGAATTAAAACTATACAGAAAAAGGCCGAAGTAAAACAAAATCTTACAAGCTCACAATTAGCAGCTATAAAGGCGCAAATGAATCCACACTTTATGTATAACACGCTTAACTCAATTCAAGATTTGATATTGAAGAGTGATATTAAAAACACTAATTATTACTTAAGTAGATTCAGCTCATTGATGCGTAAAATATTAGATGCCTCGCAAAGCAATGATATTGTATTGGACGAAGAAATTGAAATATTGGAATTGTATTTATCATTAGAGAAATTACGTTTTGGCGATGATTTCAGCTATGAGATTAATATTGATAAAAACATTGATATTCATCGCACACATTTGCCTTCTATTATTATCCAACCTTTTGTTGAAAATGCATTAAAGCACGGACTCTTGCATAAAAAGGGGCAAAAGAATGTGAAGCTCGATTTTGAATTAAAAGAAAACAGTTTAATTTGCTCCATTACCGATAATGGCGTTGGCCGCAAAAAAGCAGCAGAAATAAAAGAGCGCTCACCAATAAAGCACAACTCCTTTGCAACACGTGCTACCGAAAAACGTTTGGAATTAATTAACTCCGACAGAAAAACACCAATACAACTAGAGATAATTGATTTGGAAGAAGCTGGTGTGGCTATAGGAACTAAAGTTGTGTTAAAGGTGCCAATGTAATTTATTTCTTCTTCGTAGTATCAGCTGGTGCAAATTGCAAAGAAATAGAGTTAACACAATACCTATTCCCGGTTGCCGTTGGACCATCATCAAAAATATGACCTAAATGTCCTTCGCATTTTGCACACACAATTTCGGCGCGCACCATGCCATGAGAAAGATCTTTAATTTTTTTAATCTTAGTGCCATCACCAATTTCTTTATCAAAACTTGGCCATCCACAATGCGAATCAAATTTCATATCGCTGGTAAATAACTCTGCACCGCAGCCAGCACATGAGTATGTTCCTTTATCAACAGTCATGTTATACTTACCTGTAAAAGGCGCTTCGGTTCCTTTTTGACGTAGGATATTGTATTGTTCGGGAGTAAGAATTTGTTTCCACTCGGTTTCTGTTTTTATTACTTTATCGTTTTGCATAGTTGTAGATGTTGCCGCAGCAGGCTTTGTATTGTTTTGACAAGAAGCGAAAATAGCGCTCAGGGTGAATAATATAACTAATTGTACTTTCATACTTTAAAGATATGAAAAGTAATAGTAAGTGTTTGTTAATTAATTATAATGTCTAACTATTTCTTTATAAACTCCCGTAAAGTTTAAGCAACCCAAAAACCACTTAGATGCTTACTTATTAAATAGTAAGCAACAACATTATTAATTGCAATGAGTGCTATTACAGAAGCTGTTGCTATCAGTTTATTATTATTGTTTACAAAACTCACCAAAACAAGTATTCCCGACACTATTGCGAAACATAAAAAGTTATGAATGTGCGTGTAACTGTTAAACAACAACCAAAATACAAGCGTTGTAAAAAACAAAACGCCAACTTGTTTTAACTTAAACGAAAAATGAGAAATAAAATAGCCCAATGCGTAAAGTAAAAAAGGCGTAGCATAAATAAAACGATTAAGGCTAAACAATAAACCTCCACGATACAACAACACTACTCCTGTTGCTCCTGCCAGGTAAGCAATCGAAAACAACATGGGTTTAGTAAATTTAAGTTTATCCCTAAACTTAGGAATAAATAACATCAACAACATGGTGAGAGCACAGCAAATCCCAATAAAAAAAGCGCTTGCATCTAAACGTGTTATGTTGTCTCCACCCCAAGTACGTATTGGCAAAGTTGGAATACTTAGTTTATTACCCCAATTTGATTGAGATTCGAAAAAAGTGAACCATTTTCCAGTATATAATTTTTGAATAGTAAAGCTGAACAGCAAACCAAGTATAAGTGTAAAAGAATAAATACTAGTTTTTATAGAGGTGTCTTTTATAGTTTTTCTATCTCTTCCCTGAATAAAACTAATATAATACACGAAAACTATTGCTGGAATAAATATAAAAGTTGTTGGCCGGCTAACACTGCACAAAAACAATCCAAGTATGCAAAGCAGAATACTATCTTTTCTTAAACCAATAAGAACAATACTTGCAGATGCGAAAAAAATCGCCTCGGCATAAGGCAAAAACATAAAATAAATACTAGGAACAGATAACAATAAAAAAGATTTGAGTGTAGATAATTTCAGCTCATTTAAAAGCGCGGAAACCGCCAATGTATAAATCCCAAAATTTACTATTCCAATACCAATTGGTGTTAAATGCAATAGTTTCCAAAAAAAAGGAAACAAAGGAAAAAAGGCTGTGTTTATTTGATCGTAGCCATTGTTTTTAACTACATAGTAGTGTGCAGCATCCCAATTTAAAAATGTTGTGTTACTTATTAATGAGATTTTATTTTTAAAATAAAGTAAAGAAAACAATAAAACAAAAGCCGCTATGTAGTAACCTATCGTAAGTACTAAGTATTTGCTGAAGTTTTTAGCTTGCATTTTTACTTTTGATGAATTAATTTACCTGCACTAATTAATTTTTTATCACTTGCAATTTCAAAAAAGTACATCCCTTCCGAAAGTTCATTAAAAACAAGTTCATTGCTGCCAACTTGCATTTGAGTAGTGAAAATTAATCTGCCACTTAGGTCTTTTAATGAAAATAAATAAACTTCACGCTCAATTGTTTCTTGATTTATTTCAACATTTAGTTTATTGTTAAATGGATTGGGGAAACAACTAATACCTGTATTTATTGCAGTTAAATCTTTTAAATCAACAACTGCTAAATCCAATGTGTCGCAAAAATATCTGTTATTTAATTTTGAATTAGCAACAAAAAACTGATTTCTATTCATCACAAAATATAGATCTTGGTCGCCGCAGGTATAACTTTCGGCGCCACCTACAAATGCAATATGTTTGTTTGATGTTAAGGTTACTGCATATCCATACTCATTATTCACCCCACCAAAATTATCGGCAGCAATATAAAGTCCAGCGCTACTAAATCTTACCATAAACAAACCTAATGCTCCATTTCCACCATTATTAGTTCCAGCGGTAATAATTTCGTCGTTATCAATTACAACTATATCATTAAATTGTTTTGTTCCGTTAGTACCAGCCGGACCACTGTAATTAAAAATCACATTACCCAGTGTGTCAATTTTCATCAACCAATCATTAATATCATTTACACCATCAGGCTTAACATAACCTGCCATTACAAGTTCATTTAGCGAATTATTATCAAGGCAATTTAATTCTTGATTTGCATTTACATCATAATTAAAATAAATTTTCTGTTCACTATTTCCGTTTATATCAAGCTTTACAAGCATTCCGTTTTTATGCAAATTGCCTGTACTACTGCCAACGCTATAAATGGTGTTGTTTAAATAAATTACTTGCTTTAATTTATCATCGTTGGTTGTACCAATATTTTTCATCCAAATTAAATTGCCCAGCTTGTCAATCCTCATTACTAAACCATCAGCTCCACCAATTGCATTGGAGTATGTTTCTCCACAAAGTATAAAACTACTATCGGGTAACGCAACACTTCCATAAATAAAATCCCAATCATTAAGCGGGTATACTTTTTGCCAAAGTAAATTTCCGTCATTATCAGTTTTCACAACAAATGGGTCGTAGTCGCTAGAAAATGAATTGGAGAAACCCGAAAGCAAAAAACCATTATCCAATGTAGTTTCAACCGAATAAGCCCAATCGCTATTTAAGCCTCCATAATTTTTCGACCATAAGTGTCGCCCCATACTATCTGTTTTAACAAGATACATAGAAGTATTACCTTGCCCAAAACTAGAGGTAGTTCCAGCTATAATATACCCGAGGTTATCACACTCTTTTACATCGCGTGCAATATCCATATTAACGCCACCAATGGTTCTAACAAAAGCAGAATCCTGAGCAAATAAAAAACTGCTTGCAATTGTAAGTAGTATCAGATATGTATAGAATGGTTTCATTTTCAAAATTTATAGGAGATTGAAAGGTATGCACTTTGACCCATGGTTTTTTTGGAACAACAAATCCTTGTATGCTATTTGAGCCCATTCGTAACACAAGATGTTTTTTTATAGTTCCAGTTAAACCAATACCCCCACTTAATTTTCCATATCCGCCAAATCCTAAGTGAGTATTAACTGAAAATTTATCAGAGATGTAAAACATTCCTTCGGTAAACAAATAGGGTTTGTAATTTGCATTAAACAAATGACGAAAGCCAGTTGTGAATTCAAACAATTTACTAAAACGTATTTTGTGTATGATGAGGAATGTAACAGGTAAGTTGGTTGAACTTTTTGCTCTTTCTAAATTTGTTGCGTTTTCAGAAATAGAATCAACCGAAATAGAATTAAGCGTAGAATCTTGAAGATCAAAAATGTCATTGATATAAACTCCTGAATAGGTAAAAGTAGAATCAGCAGTATAATTAAGAGTATTACTACTCCATTTTATAAATCCCAAATTAGAAACCGATAGAATAAATTTACTATCGCCCAATTTAGATTTGTATGGAGTCTCCGCAAAAAATTCGGCACTCATTCCATGTCCGTTAAAGTCGTGCCAATAACGAGATGCAGTGTCGCTTAAAGAAAGCTGAGCATTTGTTGTTAAGCTTATATAAGATGCATCTAATGCAGTAAATACATTTGAACTATTGGTGTTTAATCTAAAAAAACTTTGCCCCTTCAAATAGGACAATGCCATTCCCATAATTGCTTTAGTAGTATCAGGCCCGTCAACTAAAAAACCCAATTTAAATTCTTGATACGAGTAATTATTAACTTGTGAATTACCTAAGTTAGCTTCTTCTCCTACAAATTGTTTATTCCCATAAAGTCCGAATTTATAAACGTCATCCGTAATAGAAGCATTAAAAAATTGTCGGTGATTAACTCCTGCAATAAAACGATATTTACTCGAATCTTTCCCTATATAGGCTGTAAGATTTGTGTTTAAAATTCCTCCAATTTTATTTATACCAGATATTCTAGTAAGTTGATCGTCTTTTAAAGTTTTATCGATGTATCCACCTTTATAAAAACGATTAACGAAACTGTTAGATAAAAAATCAGAATTTAATTCATACTCTGCACCCAAATTTACGCTTCTCTTGTTTATAGAATAAAAAAGAAAATCATTTCCAAATTGTGCAAATGAAAGCAATGATGAAGATATAAATAGTATTATAAGAAATGCTCTCACTTATTTAATGTGTAATTAAAATCAGCAGTTAATAATAAATCTAATTTGTAATGATTGTAAAATGTAATACTTGCAGGAGAATTAGCTGTGTTAAATTCAATGTAATAAGCTATTTTTTTCGCTTTAACTATGCTTTCGAGTTTTCCCTTATCAAAAGGTATTTTTAAAAAAGTTTCTTTTGAGGCAACAACAATATTATTTGCATCTAATAATGGAGCTTGAATTTCATTATCTGGGGCAGCAATAAGTGATTCGAGTTGATTGTTGTTTTCATCCAATAAAACTGCTGTTATTTTTAAACTAAATGGATAAGAATTATTTGCTCGCATCAATAAAAAGCCTTCATTTATATTACCCAGTTGTTCTTCTAAAGCGGTTGCGTTAAATTCTGTCGTATCTCTTAACACTATATTATTTGCCGAAAAACGTAATGGAACATAGGCATTCATTCTTGCTTTAAGCGATGTGCCGTAGTGCACAAAATCATTAAATCCGCTAATATTGCCAAGAGGATTAAGATTCGCATTTAAATCGTAAACAATTTGTTTAGGTAAATTTCCAATAAACGAATTAATATTTGTGTTTGATTGATTGTAGGTTAATTGTTTAACGGTTTCAACTACAGGGCTGGTAGGAATTCCAGTTGCAATTGCCCTGCCAACATTAAATGAAGTTCCAATATTTGCCCCTGTTAAACTTACACTTCCATTGCTAGGATTAACTGATTTAAGATTATTAATTGTGCTTCTTAAATCAACACCAAATTGATTGATAATAGTAAGTTTTATTTCAGCCGAATCTAATCCCAATGAACCACTCGAAATTTGATTGAAGATATCAAAAGCTGTTGTGTCTGGACCAACTTGAATAACTTGTGTTCCAAAGTACCCGCGCCCATATTCAGGAACTAAATCAACAAAAGTGATATACGATTTTAATGAATCATTGTATTTAAATGTGTCGGCAACCGCTGTTGTTAGTATATCTAAGGAAAGTGCTTGAAAAATTGTATTTGTTTTGTTTCCTGCTGGACCCGAAAAATTAATTTTGTAATCGCTAACATCAACCAAGGTATCTTTAATGAAAGGATTTGCAGCAGTTCCAGGTGCCATAGGAATTATTATACTAAGAGGTATACCGTTTTTTGTTGCAGATGTTACTGAACATCTAAAGTTTGCAGGTTGACGCAATGGATTTTTAATTAACAAGCGTAATTTGCCAGATCTAATAATTGCCTCTTTTAACTTAACTCCATTAGCAATATCAAAAGTAATTTCGTTCTGCGGATTCATATCAAAACTTTGTCCTGGCTGGTATGTAAAATAACTTCCTGGGAATGGAAACAAAGTAGTGATGAAATTGTATATTGTTGTATCTGGTAATTCCAACAATGAATCAGCGGTGTAAGAAAATAAATCGCTTTCAATTTCAATTTTCAAACTACCATTAGCGTTAGTCGTTAACAAAGTATCAGGAAATAGATTACTCAGATTTAATGACGAACTTGCAACAGGCGCAACAAAATCTGCATCCCAGTATGTTTTTTCTTTTCTGCACGAAAAGAAAACAATTGCAATGGCAAATATGAAGTATAATTTTTTCAACTGCATAGTGGCAAATGTAATGATTCAAACGAAAGTTTTAATGCCGTTGGTAATAATTTAATTGAGTTTTCCGGGAGTAATTAATTGAAACTCTGGAATTATAATTTGGAACTCTTGTTCAGAAAGTAAGTCCTTCATTAAATAAGTACCACTCATTTTACCCATTTCGGTTACTAAATTGCAACCTGAGGTATAAGTAAAGGAATCATTTGGCTCTATAACAGGAGTCTCTCCTACCACACCTTCACCCTCAACATCTCTGTATTCCCCATTACTATCAAAAATATCCCAATGACGCCTTAATAGTTGTACCGAACGGTCACTGTTGTTTGATATTGTAATCGTGTACATAAAAACATAGCTAAAGTGCATAGGATCAGACTGTAAGGGTAAATAATTACTCTCAACACTTACGCAAATCCCTTTTGTTTCCGCCTTTATCATAATGCAAATTTAATGTATAGCTTCTTGCTTTCGCTTAGTTTTAGCTAATTTAATGTTTAAACGCCTGAAAAACAAGTTTTTAAATAATTTTAAGGATTTAACTATAATTTCACACTTTTTTGTGAGCAAAAAGCACACATTGTTGTATATTTGTAGCCCGTTTTTGTGAGGGAGAAACGGAATTTATAAAGTCTAACAACTTCAAATTACCTTCACTAGTTTGAATACAATTAAATAATAACATGGCAGGAAAAACTGCAGAATTTGGAGTAGCTGATTTCGATTGGTCATCCATTGGCAAAAAACAAGATCAATATTCGTCTGATGACAGAGCGAAGATGGAAGACTTGTACGAGAAAACATTAAAAACCATTAACGATCTTCAAACTATTGAAGGTACTGTTGTTGCAATGAATAGCCGCGAGGTTGTTGTTAACATCGGTTTCAAATCGGATGGTGTAATTTCTTTATCAGAGTTTAAATACAACCCTGAATTAAAGGTTGGTGATAAAGTTGAAGTATTTGTTGAGAATCAAGAAGACAAATTAGGACAATTATTATTATCTCATAAAAAAGCTCGTGCTAGCAAAAGCTGGGATAGAGTTAATGAGGCTCTTAATACTGACGAAATTATTAAAGGTTACGTTAAGTGTCGTACTAAAGGTGGTCTTATCGTTGATGTATTTGGTATCGAAGCATTCTTACCAGGTTCTCAAATTGATGTTAAGCCTATTCGTGATTACGATGTTTACGTTGGAAAAACAATGGAGTTCAAAGTTGTGAAAATCAACAACGAATTCAAAAACGTAGTTGTTTCTCATAAAGCATTAATCGAGGCTGAAATTGAAACTCAAAAACGTGATATCATTTCTAAATTAGAAAAAGGACAAGTATTACAAGGTACTGTTAAGAACATTACTTCTTATGGTGTGTTCATTGATTTAGGTGGTGTTGATGGTTTAATTCATATTACAGATTTATCATGGGGTCGTATTTCTCATCCTGAGGAAATCGTTAAATTAGATGAGCCAATCAATGTGGTTATCTTAGATTTCGATGATGAGAAAAAACGTATCGCTTTAGGTTTAAAACAATTATCTGCTCACCCTTGGGAGAGTTTAAATGCTGACTTAAAAGTTGGTGATAAAGTAAAAGGTAAAGTTGTTGTTTTAGCTGATTACGGTGCTTTTGTTGAAATCGCTGCTGGTGTTGAAGGTTTAATCCACGTATCAGAAATGAGCTGGAGCCAACACTTACGTACTGCGCAAGATTTCGTAAAAGTAGGTGATGAAGTTGAAGCTGTTGTTTTAACTTTAGATCGTGAAGAGCGTAAAATGAGTTTAGGTATGAAACAATTAACTCCTGACCCTTGGGCTGGAATTATTGACAAGTATTCTAAAGGAAGCAAGCACACAGGAACTGTTCGTAACTTCACTAACTTCGGTGTATTCATCGAATTAGAAGAAGGTGTTGATGGTTTAGTACATATTTCAGATTTATCTTGGAGCAAAAAAATCAAACATCCATCTGAGTTCTGCAAAGTTGGAGATAAGTTAGAGGTTGTTGTTTTAGAGATTGATGCTGAGAACCGTCGTTTGAGCTTAGGCCACAAACAAATGGAAGATAATCCTTGGGATGTATTCGAAACAGTATTTGTTGAAGGATCTGTTCATCAAGGAACTATTACATCTATCAGCGATAAAGGTGCTGTTATTGGTTTAACTTATGGTGTTGAAGGATTCTGTCCTGGTAAACATTTAGTGAAAGCTGATGGTACAACTGGAAAAGTTGAAGAAGTAATGGATTTCAAAGTTATCGAGTTTAGCAAAGATGCTAAAAAGATAATTGTATCTCACGCTCGTACTCATGAAGAAGCTAAAGAAGGTGAATTAAAAGCTGAACGTGAAGCGAAAAAGCTGATAGAGATGCAACTTCAAAAACCGTTAAGAAAATGAAAGATAGTTCAGAGAAAACTACATTAGGTGATATCTCTGCTTTATCTGACTTGAAAGATAAAATGGACGGTAAAAAATAATCGAAAAACAAGTTGTGTGCATTTGGGTTTGCACATAGCCTTACTAAAAACTAACGCCATGGTTTTTAGTTTTTCGAGACCCCGACGTGAAAACGTCGGGGTTTTTTATTTGAACCAAATTAATGAAGCTAAAGAAAAAGTCATTCTGAGCTTGACGAAGAAGGGGCTTTTTTTATGGACTCAATTTATCTAACTACACAAATATGATTATTGAATAACTTAATGGCGGTTTGTTGATTTTGCAAAGCCACATCTTCTTGCTCTTCTGCATTGCCTAACGCTGAGTAAGTAAGCAATAAAGTTTCTAACTCATTTGCTTCTTTCCTAAGTTGTTTTGCAATACGCATGTGACGTTCAGCTTCACGTTGTAATGAGTTTGCTTGAGTGTATTCTTTTTCGCCTGTTAGCGGGGCGTTCATATACTCGTGTATCAACTTTGTGTTTTCAGAAAAAGCATTCGCGTTTTCAGTTGCTTTTAAGGATGAGGCCTCAATTAGTAAAGTATAAGCAATGTTTTCCTTTTTGATTTTTTCATCCATCCACACTTTCGAGTTTTGATTGGATGGTGTGGTTAATTGTTCAACTTGATTAAGCATTTCTTCTGCTTGCTTTATCAAATGCTCGCGCTTAATATTTAATGAAATCGAACTCGCAATTGCTTGCTTTTTTTCATTGTTAGCTGCATCAAAAAAGGCAATGATTTCATCATTCACTTGTATTTTCATTTTTTGCAACTCGACTAGTTGCAAATTCAACTCTTCTATTTTCGAATTTATAGTTGTGATTTTTTTTATTGCTTCTTCTGTTTTCTCTGTTACAACTGGTTCAGGATTTGGTGAAACCTTTGCAATGTTTAAGCTTCCTCGTTTAACTGTCGGAGTGAAAGAGCTCGGCTTGTTGTTTTGTGTTTGGCCGTTTACCATTGCCTGAATAGCAACAACCAACAATGTTGTGAGGATGAATGAAGTTTTCATAATTGATAATTTTAAAAGGGTTAGTATTTTTCATATTTAATTTTTAATTTATTGTTCTTGTTTTGTGTTACGTTACAAGTTCAAAAAAGGTTCACTAAAACTGCAAACAAATTATTGTTAGTATAATTAATTCTTAACTTTGATGCGTGAAACTTTTACTCTCTTATCTCAAACCACATTGGAAACTCGTTGTACTTTCCTTGTTATTAGCAGGCATTAACCAATGCTTTTCATTGTTAGATCCCATGATTACGGGTAAACTAATGGATAATTACATCACTAAAATTTCTACCTTAACACGAGACCAATTTATTACAGGTGTATTAACTTTTTTGGGACTTTCTATATCTGTTGCAATGATTTCTCGTATTGCAAAAAACTTTCAGGATTATGTTGTGAATGTAATTACACAAAAAGCTGGGGCAAGAATTTATTCGGATGGATTAAAACATTCTTTAAAAATGCCTTATCAAAATTTTGAAGATCAACGCAGCGGAGAAACTTTAGGCATATTACAAAAAGTAAGAAGTGATAGCGAAAAATTAATTCAATCCTTTGTAAGCGTTGTTTTTACAAGTGTTGTAGGGATAGTGTTTGTTATTGTTTATTCGTTAAGAGTAAGTCCGTATGTTGGTTTAATTTACATTTGTTGTATTCCCATTATTGGTTTTGTAAGTTCTTTCTTAAGTAGAAAAATAAAAGTAATTCAGAAAAAAATTGTTGGTGAAACAACAGCTTTGTCAGGTTCCACAACCGAATCACTTAGAAACATAGAACTAGTAAAAAGTCTTGGTTTAGAAGAACAAGAAATTAATCGTTTAAACACTACAACAATAAAAATACTTGGACTCGAATTAAAAAAGGTAAAGCACATTCGTAGTTTAAATTTTATTCAGGGTACTGTTGTAAACATTACGCGTACAGCGATGGTGTTTACCTTGCTGTTATTGATATTCGGAAACACTATTACCATTGGTCAGTATCTTACTTTCTTGTTTTATTCATTCGCCATATTTAATCCATTACAAGAGTTTGGTAATATTATTTTAGTTTATCGTGAAGCGCAAATATCATTAGCTAATTTCGACACCTTAATGAAAACTCCTTTGGAAGAGCATCCCACAAATGCAAAGCCATTGGGCAATTTAAGTAGCGTGGTTTTTGAAGGTGTAAAGTTCCAACATTTAACAGCACTAAGTCCAGCTTTATCAAGTGTAAACTTTAATGTGAACAAAGGTGAAACCATTGCTTTTGTTGGTCCATCAGGAAGTGGAAAAACAACATTAATAAAATTATTAGTTGGTTTATATAATCCAAGTGCAGGTAAAGTATTATACAATAATTTGCCTATTTCTGAAATTGACATTACCGAAGTAAGAAAACAAACAGGCTTTGTAACGCAGGACACACAACTGTTTTCAGGTACCATTAAAGAAAATTTATTGTTTGTTAATCCAACTGCTAGCGATGAAGAAATTTTAGATGTATTACACAAAGCCTCTTGCCACAATTTATTAAAGCGTGCCGATAAAGGCATTGAAACTGTTATTGGCGAAGGTGGAGTAAAAGTATCGGGTGGAGAGAAACAACGTTTATCAATTGCACGTGCATTATTGCGTAAACCAAAAATGCTAGTATTTGATGAAGCTACCTCAGCATTAGACTCATTAACAGAGGAAGAAATTAACGAAACAATAAAACAAGTTTCAAAAAATAACGAGCAAATCACCATCTTAATTGCACATCGTTTATCTACAGTAATGCACGCCGATAGAATTTACGTGTTAGAACATGGCGAAATTGTTGAGCAAGGCAAACATGAGCAACTGGTTGCCGAAAAAGGCTTGTATTATGCAATGTGGAGACAGCAGATTGGTGAAAGAAAGTAGAGCATTTCTCGATACAATTTTTGTTGGTTACTGCAATTATCCTCCCAATATAAATTCGGTTCCCAACAAAAATCACTCGAAATGACTTTGACAATATTTCATGATTGCAATTTAAAATTATAGACTATCAGTTCAGAGCACCCATGAGGAAGAAAAGTGCTTTTGTTGACTAAGGCGCTTGTCTGCCGTTAAGACATGCTCGATGTTCGTCCTGAAAAAGTTGACACGGATTAGATTATAAATTCAATAAATTCCGGAGTAACTTTCGGGTTTTTCTCCACTCCTTTTGTTGTTTTGGCTTGATTGGTGTTGGCATTTCACACATGTGGCCTCCTTCATTGTAATGTTTATAGATTCTTTTATTCATCATGGCTTAGATGTCGAACCATATCAAAAACTCATATTTTATACTGTTATCCTCTCTGTTTGCGTTTTCATAGGGTCTCTCTCCGCATACTTATTTTTATGTCATTTTCTTTGCTTCGATATAATCAGCAGAGCATATTGCAACTCTCAATGATGTATTATTCGTGTGCATATTTTCTTTTTTATGCCTTTCTATGCATTTAAAGGGCCCAGTTGCGCTAAGATTTTCTATAATTCATAACTTTTTTCTATAGCATCCGTAATCAATTAGTATTCGTGCCTTTTTGTTTTGTAAGTATATCTACCTAATTGCTCTGGTTTGTAAGCTTTATATCCTTAGTATGATTGGATACTTTTCTCCAGTGCTTGGGTTCGTTGTTTTACACTACTTCTCTGGTCTTACAGTAAATGTTCTGCTCTTAAAATCAATAGCACATCTCTTCCTATTTTGATATTCAATAACCTAATTCATCTTTATTGATAATAAAGTTTGTGCCTATTCTGGGATCCTGCACGAACGACCCTTCGCTACAAGTTCTTCGCTCCGTTTATTCTTCCGACTTATACTTGTATGGCTTGGCGCTAGAACATGAACATTTCCCCTTTATTCCTATGATTGGGCTTTTGCCTTTTGATTGTTTGGGCATACTTTTTCTAATATCCGTTTTCAACCAATACTGCTATATCAATGGCTACATTTAAAACATGGACTTTTCCTTTTCCATAATAGTAAAGTTTCTGTTCTTGATTCGTTGTTCGGGAGTTTTCTTATTAGTCATGACGGGCAGTTCCTAACCAAGATACTATATTTTTCACCCAGTGAAACAGTGCTATTTCCTTTAATTCCATACTTTCTATCAGCCTGATCATAATTCAATTCACCGCGCCTATTTCTGAGACAACTTGTAATTTAAAGGCTAAACTGTAATCTTTTGGACGTTTCTTCGGTGGGGGATTTTCTTCTGTATTCATTGATTTAGATTGTTTTTGTGACAACCTATTTCAGGACGAGAGAAAGCCAATAAAAAAGGCCCTGCGTGATGCAGAGCCTTTCTAATTGTTATCATCTAAAATTATTGTACAATCAATTTCTTAACCGACTTAGAGTTAGCTGAAGTAATTTCTACAACATAAGAACCAGCAGGTAACACTTTATTAGTAAAGCTAACATACGTATTAGCTTGTTTTGCTTTTACAGTTTGTGTTTCAATAACTCTTCCTGTAATATCAATTACATTAATTGTGTAATCTCCTGCTTGCGCATTTAATAACACACTAAATGTTCCTGCACTTGGGTTAGGAATACAGAGAAATCAACTTGATTAGCTGCTTTATTTGTTAATCCAACAAATGAACCACAAGGAGCAGTAACGCCAGTTAATTTAGTCATATTTGTAAAATCAATATAACAAGCATATTGCATACTGTCAATAAATGGATTTCTGTTTCCTTGTAATGAATCTAAAAAGTCGTTACGAGAAATCTCATAAGAATCAGGAGGATCTAAATAATGCCAAGCTTTTAATACTTCTTGGTCTTGACCATAATTAACTGTTCCACTGATTGATTAGGAGCAATTATTTCCACTAACACCATTATAACAAACACGCGACATACATAATAGCACGAGCTGCATTTCTTTATCTTCATCGCGGTTCATATACTTTTTGACCTAGAGCATTTAATCCTGATTTACCTCCATAAAACAGTTTGAATAGTTATAACTTCACCCAAAGGAAAATTACTTCTTTCTTCATTTACATCAACAAATTTTGTTGGATACAAATGATGCTGATCATTATATCCGGGTTTCAGGTTATCAGCTGGGTTTGTTGGCATCCAATTGTGGCAAAAGTATGCTCTCTGACTAAAATCTGTTGCTGTCCAATCAAAAGGAGGTGTATAAACTGCTTTGTATCCTGAATAAGCACAGTAACAGCTTTTGCCCATTTATAGTATCAAAAGCTTCCAAAAAAAGTAATCATTGTGTTTGAGTAATTACTATAGAAGTATGAAGCATGAGGTTAATTTTAGCTTGTAGTTGAGTTAAAAGAAGTTGTTGCCGTTGAAACGGTTGAATATTCCCCAACAGGCATCATTGAACCTAATGATGTAAAACCGTTTAAAAGCAGGACTTGTTGTATTATAATTTGTAAAAGCTCCACTTCCATTGTAAGAAAATACTGCTAATTGATAATCAGTGTTTGCCCATACATTCATTAAGGTATTAGCTAAATCAGTACCAGTAGAAACAACTTTGCTTCCGCCAACCATATCACCTTTATCATACCATGTACCATCAACTGGAACATCAGTAATAGGAGAAGGAGATGTTTTTCTTAAAACAATATACCCGTCTACACTTCCTGCTGCTGCAGAAAAAGCATATTTGGCACGGTACGATTTAATAGTATTAAAAGTTAAATTACTTGCTTGACCTGTTGGTTCAGTTGAAAGCGTTCCACCAACTGCATTTAAATGAATTACGTATAACCTTCATCAGCATCGTCACTTGTTACAATCATATCTGCAACACGAGTTCCAGGTGCTGATGCATTGAAAGAAACAACTAGTGGTTGATTAGAAGTAGCATTTACTGAAAAGGTCCAACAGGTGAAGTAACTGAAAAATCAGGCAGCGTCCGCTCCAGTAAATGAAACAGAACTAACATTAATGTAGCTAAACCTGTATTTTCCACTGAAAAATTTATTGGGGTTGGTGTACCAACTGGAGCTCCAAAATAGGAGTTGTTCCTCCTGATAAAAGAGAAGTTGTATTATACTTCATATTAATATCGAA
>JADJDM010000016.1 GCA_016702705.1 Bacteroidota bacterium
TGCTTTTGCTTTAGCCTCCGCATCAGCTTTCGCTTTGGCAGCATCTTCTTCTGCTTTCTTTTTAGCATCTGCCTCTGCCTTCGCTTTCGCCTCAGCATCTGCCTTCGCTTTTGCCTCAGCTTCGGACTTTGCTTTTGCTTCAGCGTCTGCCTTAGCTTTCGCAACTTCTTCCGCTTTCTTTTTCGCCTCTGCATCTGCCTTTGCTTTCGCTTCAGCGTCTGCTTTCGCTTTCGCAGCATCTTCTTCTGCTTTCTTTTTAGCATCCGCCTCTGCCTTGGCTTTTGCCTCAGCGTCTGCTTTCGCTTTTGCATCTGCCTCCGCCTTTGCTTTAGCTTCAGCGTCTGCCTTAGCTTTCGCAACTTCTTCCGCTTTCTTTTTAGCATCCGCTTCTGCCTTAGCTTTCGCTTCCGCGTCTGCTTTCGCTTTTGCCTCTGCATCCGCTTTCGCTTTCGCAGCATCTTCTTCTGCTTTCTTTTTAGCATCCGCTTCTGCCTTGGCTTTTGCCTCAGCGTCTGCTTTCGCTTTTGCATCTGCCTCGGCTTTTGCTTTCGCATCCGCTTCCGCTTTTTTCTTAGCCTCTGCGTCTGCTTTCGCTTTTGCTTCAGCTTCCGCTTTGGCTTTTGCGTCTGCTTCTGCCTTGGCTTTTGCCTCAGCTTCCGCTTTTGCTTTTGCGTCTGCTTCTGCCTTAGCTTTTGCTTCCGCGTCCGCTTTGGCTTTAGCTTCCGCATCAGCTTTCGCTTTTGCAGCATCGTCAGCAGCTTTTTTCTTTGCGTCTTCTTCCGCTTTCTTTTTAGCAGCTTCGTCGGCTTTTGCCTTTTCGGCATCCGCTTTAAATTTTTGTGCTTCTGCTATTTTATCTTTAGGTAATTGTTCTTTAGGTTTTAAGCCAGAAGCCTCAGTATATGCTGCAATTGCTCCGTCATAATCTTTTTTAGCTAATGCCTTTTCTCCATTTTTTATTGCGGCTTGATAGTTTTTTTCGAGATTTTTTAATTTTTCCATTGCAGCTGCCTCAGCTTCAAAAATTGATTCCTGTGCCGCAAGCATTTGATCCAAATAAGCCTTGTCGTATTCAAATTTATCTTTAGTTCCATCAAAGAAAAATTTAGTCATGGGCTGATTATAAAGGGAATAATCAATGCCATCTAATTTTTTTCTGATACCAGTTTCGGCAGAAACAGGATTAAATTTTTCATTTGCACGCTCAGGAGTAATCCCACGTGTAGAAACAACATATTTTTTTGTTACAAAATCAGGTTTATTTAAGCTAACAGTAAAATCACCATTTAGGGGTAGTTGTAAAGTGTATCTACCATCAGAACCTGTAGTTGTGGTGCTAATTAGTTTTGATCCTTGAAAAACTTGAACAACAACTCCAGCAGTTGGACCCTTTTCATCTTCAACCTTGCCATCAATAATAGGCTGATAAGGCTGTGCAATAATTTTTCCTGCAAGAAGAAAAAGGAAAGCGATAAATAATTTAGAAATATTGTTTTTCATCATTTGTTCGGGACTGTAAATTTACTAATATTGTTGGTATTAAACCAAATTTTATACCACAAGTATGCAGTTGAGTTACTGGGAATTACAATATTTTATAAACAACTCCGACCTTTTAGTAATTGGAAGCGGAATAGTTGGCTTAAACGCAGCAATATCCTACAAAAGGAAGAACCCAAAAGCAAATGTCTTAGTTGTTGAACGGGGCATTTTGCCTTCGGGTGCAAGTACAAAAAACGCTGGTTTTGCTTGCTTTGGAAGTGTTTCGGAGTTAGTAGATGATTTTGAGAAAATGGATGAAAGCCTTGTGTGGGAAACAGTTGAGTTGCGTTATAAAGGACTTTTGCGCTTAAAAAGTATTTTGGGTGAAAAAGCAATGGACTATAAGCCTTTGGGTGGTTTTGAGGTTTTTGACAATGAAAAGGATTTTGAAAGTTGCGCAAGTAGAATTAACGAATTCAACTTAAGCGCCCACAGAATTACCAAGTTAAAAGAGACTTATAAAGTAAATAAGCGAAAAATTGCATCTTCAGGCTTTAAGGGATTTAAGTATTGCATAGAAAATGTTGCAGAGGGGCAAATTAATACAGGAATTATGATGCGAAATCTTATTCAGCTTGCTCAATCGATGGGAGTGTTGATTTTGAATAATATGCATGTTTCAAAAATAAATGATAGTGGCTCTCAGGTTCATGTTTTATTGACTGATGGAACGGAAGTAAAAACAAAAAGGATTATTATTGCAACAAATGGTTTTGCTAAGGAACTAATGAAAATAAAGGATGTTGCGCCTGCAAGAGCTCAGGTAATTATTACTGAGCCTATCCCAGATTTAAAAATAAAAGGAGCTTTTCATTATCAACAAGGTTATTATTATTTTAGAAATATAGATGGAAGGGTATTGTTTGGCGGCGGAAGAAATTTAGATTTTAAAACAGAAGAAACAACTGAGTTAGGATTAACAAAAGTAATCCAAGGTAGTTTAGAATCCATTTTAAAAAATCAGATTTTGCCTAACACTAAGTACAAAATCGAACATCGCTGGAGTGGAATTATGGGTGTAGGCTCCGAAAAAAGACCAATCGTAAAACACGTTTCTCCTAATGTTGTTTGTGCTGTAAGAATGGGTGGAATGGGAGTTGCAATTGGCAGTTTGGTTGGCGAGATGGCAGTTGTTGAAATACTGAAAGGGTAGATTTTTTTGTTTTAGGTTTGAATGTTCCAAGTTTCGAATTATTTGTTTCTATTAAAACGCGAAATTCTATATGTCTACAATAAGCTAGTTGGATTTTTACCACTAAGTCATTAAGAACACTAAGTTGCACTAAGAGATTTCGTTTAATAGAATAAGTCTTGCATCTTGGTTCTTGCCGTCTTGATTCCATTTAAATCTTATATCTAAAACCAGAAATCTAACATACTCACGTTAGAGTTTCCCCAAACCAATATACATTTCTAAGCCTATAATCCAATAAGCTGCGTTGCTGTTGTTTTTGAATTTACTTATATCAACTCCAGCATCGGCTAAGTTAATTTGTTCTGGATCAAATTGCCAGAAGTTGTAACGAACTCCACCATAAAAACCAAGTGTCATGCGTTCTTCAGCAAAAAAATTAATACTATATGTTGGTTGAATAAATCCCATTTTTACATTTAAATCGTGTGGTTTTGTATCCATATTTAAAACTCCAGTATAAATTCCTTGAGTGTAGCCGCTGTTTAAATAAAACGAACTAAACATTTTCCCATGATGGTATTTGTCATAACCGATTCTTACAAAACCACTGTATAATTGAAGTTTGGTATGCGCATTAAATTTTGTTCGATTCGAAATGGAGAATAAAGAATTATTTAGACCAACACCAACGTAAAAATATTTTCCAATTCTAAAATTACTACTAAGGTTTACTTCGTAAATTCCAATCATTCGCTTTCTGAAAAGTTCGGATGCCACAGGGTTGGGAACTCCACCTGAAATGCGAAGAGAAAAAGGATGAATTTTTTTAGGAACTTCCGAAGGAGGTTCATCTGGACTTCTAAAAATTGCAGCACTCGAATCGCTTGGTTCATCTTGTGAAAATGAATTGAAAGCAAATAATACAAGTGTAAATACAATTATTGTTTTGAGAAATCTCATCGCTTAAAGATAATCAAGATTTTCTTTGTAACGATAAATGATGGGAATTGTTGTTCAATAACTAAATGAGGTTTATCAAAAGTTCTATGTTTCCATTGTGTGGCTTCGAGCGCAGTCGAGAAGCGAACATTTTCGATACGTCTAGTTCTCGACTGCGCTCGAACTGACATAGCGATGTGCTTTTGATAAACCTCTTAAAATTATTATTTATCTCTTTTCTTTAAAAACTCTACCACTTTTGGAGCTAATTCTTTTTGTGATTTACTTCCTACAAATACTCCAATGTGTCCGCCTTTAAAACTGATTGCTTCGTTTTCGCAAGTTAAGTTTTCGTTTAAAGGAATAGATGCTGCAGGTGGAACCAAGTGATCTTCGGTTGCATAAATGTTTAGTACAGAAGCTTTGATGTTTTTTAAATTCACTTTTTTTCCGCCCACCATTAATTCACCTTTTATTAATTTGTTCTCTTGATACAAATCTTTCATAAACTGACGGAAACATTCGCCCGCTTGGTCAGGACTATCAGCAATCCATTTTTCCATACGTAAGAACATCAATAGCTTTTCTCTATCATCAATGCTACCTACTAGAGACTGTTGTTTTTGGAATTTCATCATTGGCTTTAACATTGCAAAACCTTCGTTTAAAAATTCACCTGGAATTAAACCATTATAACCTTCAACTAACTTATCATAATCAATATCTCTGCTCCATCTAAACAATAAACCTTCTTTAGTGTCGAAGTTTACTGGAGTAACTTGCGTTACTAAGTTTTTTATTTTGCTTGGGTGTAAAGCAGAATAAATTAAACTTAATGTACCGCCTTGGCAAATACTTATGATGTTGATTTTATCTGTCTTGTGTTTTTTGCGAATTACATCAACACAATTATTAATGTAACCATTAACGTAATCATCAATACTCAAATATCTATCAGCTCTGGTTGGATAACCCCAATCAATTAAATAAACATCTAAACCTAAGTCCATAATGTTTTTAATGTAGCTTCTGTCAAATTACAAGTCCAACATTTTGTATGTGTTTACTAATGCATAAACAATAAGCACAGGGGTTTTTACTGTAGCTTCTGTCTCTCTATCATAATGATAAAGTTTTAGCTTGTCTTCAGCATACACTTCTGTTTTAGCTGTTGATGCAATATCCACATCTTTAATTTGTGATAAAGTATCGAAACTCTTAATCATTTTCTGATTAATCTCCGCAATTTCTTGTAACATTTTGTTATCCATACTCAATTTTTGCTAAAATAAATTTAAATTAAAAGAGCCGTTCTATTTAATCGAACGGCTCTTTATATTATTCAAAAAATAACCGGCAATTATTTTTTCTTTTTTGTGTTATTAGTTTCTTCATCTAATTCGATGTTAGCAGCACCCATTGCAGCTAAACGAGTTTCTAATGTTTTCACTTGTTTTTTTAAATCGTGAATAGTTTTAGTTAACTCATCAACATCGCTACGGAAAGCAACTGGATAAACATTAAATACATTTTCGAATTGTTTTTCGAAATGTTTTTTAACATCCATTCCTAAGTTCATTACTTCACCTTTAACTTTTGAAAATTCGTCTGATGAAAATAAATCAGTGTATAATGATTCGTTAGTTTTAACCCAGTCATTATAAAAATCATTAAATCCTTGAATTTCATTTGTATTACTATTCATTCCTTCAAAGCTCTTTTTAGCAGCAGCTTCAACAGCTTTTTGAGATGTAGTATAAAAATGATATTGTAATTCAGCATTACGCACAGAGTATTCAGCAATCTTGTCTAATAATTGGATGTTAGCTTCGATAGCTTCTTTTTCTTTACCTGGAGTAGCTAATTTTAATACTGGTTCGAAAGTTTTTCCGAATACATTATTAACTTGGCTATAAAGCTCAGAAATCTTAGCGAAATCACCACTAATTAAATTTGGGAAATCTTTAGAGATTGTTTGCATTTGCTCGTAATACTCTTTAGATAAGTTATTGTTAGTAGTAAAAAACTCATGAATGTTTTTGATTGAAGTATCAAATACATCTTTCAAGTTAGCAGATTGAAAATGGTTACCGAACATTTGCTCAGTTAATGTTTTGTATTGCTCTGGCTTGAAATAGTTTTTGAAAGTGTCAGCAGAAAATTGTCCGTTTTGGAAAGCTTTGTAAGCTGGTTGCCAAAATTCTTGTAATTTCAAATACATTTGGCTAGTCTCAAACATGTTTTTGAAAGCATCTTGATTTGTAGCGTTTGGCATTTGCTTCATTAACGTTTGGTAAGAGTTGTTTAATGTACCCATCCAATTGTTATAAATATTTGTCCAAGCACTATTAGCTGTTGTAAAGTTATTTACATACTCGTGACCTGGCTTGCCAAAATTTGAGAAGCTATTATAAATGCTTTGGTTGAAATCAGTCATTTTTTTAACTGAATCCATTTGTTGCGTGTACCAATTTTTGAAAAACTCTTCAGGTTTAGCAAAAGCTTCTGCACCTGCTGTGTTTGCTTTCATTCCATTGAAAAGACTAGTTTGTTTGTCCATCCAATCTTTGTAAATGTTTTGACCTTCATGCGCAATACTTCCACCAGTAAAAGCTTTTTGAAATTTTTGAGTAGTTTCTACCCAGTTGCTAATCGCTTGAGATTGAACATCAACGATGTTATCTACGATAGGATTGTTTGTTTTCATTATTTATGAATTAATAGGTTGTTTAATTTCGAGTGCAAAGGTCGATTATTTTTTCTGTTAAATAAAAATTTTTCGTTACTAATTTGTTAAATTAATTGAATAATTTGCACCTTTGTCGGGGTATTACCCTCGTTTATCGATTTAGTTAGCACGCTTAAATACTTGATTATGATAGAAAAAGACCAAACCTACAGCCACGATTTTCGTTTTTCACAGGACGAAGTGAACCGTTTTGCAGAAGTTACAGGCGATAAGAACCCTGTACACACAGATGCGGATTATGCGGCAAAAACCATGTTTAAACGCCCAATTATGCACGGGATGCTCAGTGCTTCTTTGTTTTCGAAGGTTTTCGGAACCCTTTTTCCCGGTGAAGGAACAATTTACTTAAAACAATCTCTTAATTTCCTTAAACCAATGTACGTTGAAACTGACTACGTTGCTGAATTTAGAGTAGTTGAAGTGGTAAAAGACAAGAATAGAGCTGTTGTTGAGACTTTGATAAAGGATAAAAATACAAAATTGGTTTGCACAAGCGGGGAAGCTACCGTTATGAATGTGAACGCAATTAAATAATTTGTCCCGATAGCTATCGGGATTGAAGATGAGTTAATTTGAAAATGGAATGGATCAATTTCCCCATGTTTGTATAACTCATTCAATCTGCAGGTAAATAATTATTAAATGAAAGTTATAGGATTAACAGGGGGGATTGGCAGTGGGAAAACTACTGTAGCTAAGATATTCGAATTTCTTGGTGTTCCTGTTTATTACTCGGATGAAAGAGCGCGTGATTTATATTTTGTGCCTGAGATAAAGGCAGCGGTTGTTGATTTGGTGGGACCAGAGGCATATTATAGTCCAACAGCATTAAACCGACCTTACATTGCCTCCAAAGTTTTTTCGGATACAGAAATGTTGGCGAAATTAAACGATATCATACATCCTGCAGTAGGAAAGGATTTTGATGAATGGCTGGAAACGCAACACGCAGGTTTTGTTTTAAAAGAGTCAGCAATTTTATTTGAAACGGGTATTTATAAAAAGTTGGATGGGACAATACTTGTTGTGTCACCAGAAGCTTTGCGCATGGAAAGAATTGCAAAACGCGATAAATTAAGTGATGAAGAAGTGAAGAAACGATTTAAAGCTCAACTAAGCGACGAACAAAAAATTCCTTTCGCGCAGTGGATTATAAATAATGATGAGGAACATTCGTTGATTGAGCAAAGTTTGGAAGTGCAAAGTAAAATTCTTTCAGGCTTGTAATGATTTTTGAAGTTCTATGAAGTAATTGGCTGAGTGCTGCAACCTACTTCCATACCAAGAAAATAACTCACCATCAACAATTATAATTTTTGCATTAGGCAAATGCTTTTGATAATCCTGAACATGTTTTTCTTTGAACGGAAAAGGCTCAGAAGAAAGTAAAATTAATTCCGGATTAGCGTTTTGTAATTCATTAATTGAGATTTCTGGATAGCGAGAATCTTTGTTTAAGAATATATTTTCAAAATTACAACGCTTCAACATATCATCAATAAATGTTTTTTTTCCTGCAACCATTAAGGGTTCGTTCCAAATGAAATAAGCAACATTGACAGTTGTTCGTTTATTGAGTTGTTGAAATGTTGATTTAATAGTTGTTGTTAACTCAAGTGCTTTTTCTTTTTTATCGAAAAGCTCTCCAAGCATTTCAATCATTTGTAAGGACTCATCTAGGTTATGAATGTCACTTATCCAAACAGGAAATTCCTTTGCTAATTCTTCTATTTGACTTTTTTCGTTTTCTTCTTTGTTGGCGATGATGATGTCGGGTTGTAATTTGCGAATCTTATCAAGGTTTAATTTTTTTGTACCGCCAACCAATGTTACCGATGTTGCCATCTGGTGTGGATGAATACAAAACTTGGTAATACCAACTAATTCTTTTTCTAAACCCAAATCCCAAAGCAATTCGCTTTGCGAGGGAACAATTGAAACAATCCTTTTTAAAGGTTTGTTTAGTTCAATGGTTCTATGCATTTGGTCGCTTACAATCATTTCACAAACACATTTGTAAATTGAAAGGTTTCACCATCAAACAAACCTTTATCGCTTAATTTTAATTTTGGAATTACTAATAAGGCCATAAATGATAAAGTCATGAAAGGTGCGCGTAGTGTTGTGCCCAGCTCTTTTGCTTTTTTATCTATTGCAATGTATTCGTTTGCAATTTCGTAACCATTTTTGTTAGTCATGATGCCGGCAATTGGCAAAGGAATATTCATGTGGTCTTTGCCATGACTTAAAGATATTCCACCTTTGTTTTCTATAATTAAATTAACGGCTTTGCACATATCCTCATCATTAGTACCAACAACAACAATGTTGTGACAGTCGTGTGCAACACAACTTGCGATTGCTCCGTGTTTTAATTCAAAATTTTTAATGAATGCAATAGCAACAGGAGCATTTTCATAACGATTAACAACTGCAATTTTTAAAACATCTTTATCCGTGTTTGATACTGTAAACGCTGCAGACTTCACATCAATCTTAATTTCATTCGTAACTAATTGCCCTTCTAAGGCTTCAATAACACGTATGGTGTTGCTTTCCTGTGGAATTGCAAAATCACTTACTTGTTTTGGTAGGCAATTAAAATTATTTAATATTTCCGTTTCAACACTCTCGATTAATGAAATTCCATTTTCAGCAACTAGTTGTCCTTTGATGTATGTTTCAATAATATTAAAATCTGCAATGCTATCTATAACAATAAAATCTGCCGAATCACCTTGCTGTAATTTCCCAACAGGTAAATTATAATGCTCCATTACGTTGATGGATGAAGCACGAAGTACATCATATAAATCATGCCCTTTATGCAATGCACGTTTAACATGGCTGTTAATGTGGTTTTCAATTAAACTATCAGGGTGTTTATCATCGCAGCAAAACATGATTTGCTTTGGATATTTTTTTAGTAATGGAATTAATTCTTCAAAATTTTTAGCTGCGCTTCCTTCACGAATCATAATTTTTACACCAAGTGCTAATTTTTCTTCGGCCTCTTCTAATTTAAAACATTCGTGATCGGTGGTAATTAGCAATTCATTTTTCTCATCACCGCCTTTAAAATACGTGCGCATTTGTTCACCCATTAATCCAGGGGCGTGCCCGTCGATTGGTTTACCAAGGCGTTTTGCGACCTCTAGTTTTGCATGCACATCCTTATCATAAAAAATTACTCCAGGGTAATTCATCATTTCTGCTAAATAAACTATCTCAGGTTTTTTTAATAGGATTTCTATATCGTGTGCATCAATGTTTGCACCTGCAGTTTCAAAATTAGTTGCTGGCACGCATGATGGAGCGCCAAAGAAAAAGTGAAAGGGAACTTTTTTTCCGTTCTCAATCATAAAATCAACTCCAGGCATTCCAAGCACATTTGCAATTTCGTGCGGGTCAGATATAGTTGCAACGGTTCCATGAACAACTGCTAGTTTTGCAAATTCAGAAGGAACAAGCATACTACTTTCAACGTGCACGTGGGCATCTACAAAACCAGGTAAAATATATCCTTCAACTGTTTCGTTTATTTTGGTGATTGATTTTATTTTTGAATCTTCAACAATTACCTGCACAGCGTAAGTTTCGCGAGCGTATAAGTCGATAAGATTTGATTTGAATTCTTTTGTCATATCAGAAATTAAGAAATGTAAAGTTAAAATTTATTCTTGTTCTTTCACTTAGGTATAATCCAAATAAATCGCATCTTTGCAGCCAATGAATAATAATGCAAAAGCACATCTTTCTTTATTTGCAGCGCAGGTAATTTATGCGATGAATTATTCTATTGCAAAAGATTTAATGCCTAAACATATTCAGCCATTAGGCTTAGTGTTTTTGCGTATTTCAGGTGCTTGTTTGTTGTTTTGGATTTTGAGTTTGTTTAGCAAACAAGAAAAATTAGTAAAAGGTGATTTAAAGAAAATGGCCATTCTCGCTATTTTTGGTGTATGTGTTAATCAAGCATTTTTTATCTATGGATTAAGCATTACACAACCAATCAACTCTGCAATTATCATGATATCAAATCCAATTGCAGTAATTGTTTTTACAATGATTGTGTTTAAAGAGCGATTAACCTTTTATAAATTGGGAGGCTTGGGATTAGGAATAGCAGGTGCATTAACGCTTTTATTGTTTAAAGGGAATTTTGTGTTAGGAAGCGAAACAATATTGGGTGATATGTTTACGCTTATTAATTCAATGTCGTGGGCAGTGTTTGTGGTTATGGCAAAACCATACATGCAAAAATACCAAACAGTAACGGTAATGAAATGGATATTTTTGTTCGGTTTAATTTACATTGCTCCGTTTGGAATTAACGATATTGTGCACACCAACTGGGCAGGCTTTGATAATTCAATTTGGATTGCTATTGCTTTTGTAGTTATTGCCACTACCTTCTTTGCCTATTTACTTAACACTTATGCCTTAAAAGCCTTGAGCCCATCTGTGGTAAGTATGTATATTTATTTCCAACCATTTTTAGCAACCTTGTTTGCTGTTGCATTGGGAAAAGACACATTAACACCTATTAAAATTTTATCTGCTATCTTTATCATTGCCGGAGTTTATCTGGTAAGTAAAAAAACAAAATCACTATGATACAATCGATGACTGGATTTGGAAAAGCTTCCAAAGAATACGCAAGCAAAAACATTACTGTTGAAGTAAAATCATTAAACAGCAAAGGACTTGATTTGAGCCTTCGTTTACCTTCTTCTTTCAGAGAAAAAGAATTGGAACTACGTTCAGAAATAACAAAACTATTAGAGCGGGGCAAGGTTGATTTATCTATTAATATTGAAAGCAACGTAACTGAATCAGGTTTAAAAATTAATACTGATTTAGCAAAACAATATCACCAACAGTTAATTGAGCTATCAAATGTGTTAAATGAAAAGGGTGCAAATATTTTTTCGGAAGTATTAAAAATGCCCGAAGTAATGAAAACTGAGCGCAGAGAGTTTGATGAGAATGAATGGATAAACGTGAAAGAAGTCATTAATGCTGCAATAGAAAAATTGCAAGGTTTTAGAAAAGATGAAGGGCGTTCAATAGAAAATGATTTCACAAAACAAATAGGTGTTATTATGCAACGCCTTGCTGATATTGAGATTGCTGACCCTAAGCGTATCGAGAACATAAAATCACGTATTGGTAAAAATGTTAGTGAATACATCCCGAAAGAAGCCATTGATAAAAATCGTTTTGAGCAAGAGTTAATTTATTACATCGAAAAAATAGATATCAATGAAGAAAAAGTTCGTTTAAAAACACACTGCGATTATTTCTTAACAACCATGAAAGAGCCTGCAGGCGGAAGAAAGCTGAACTTCATTGCTCAAGAAATAGGTAGAGAGATAAACACCATTGGCTCCAAAGCTAATGATGTTACTATTCAAAAGCTGGTTGTTGAAATGAAGGATGAGTTAGAGAAAATTAAGGAGCAGACGAGTAATGTGTTGTAACTTTTCTTGAAATATGAGTTATTAATTCATGAAACAGTTTTTATCTCTCATTTTTATTCTAAGCTTTTGCGCCAAATATTCTGCGCAATCGGATACCATTGATTATTCGATTTTTCTTGCCAATAATAAACTTAGTTTAATAAGAGTATTGGAAGGGAAGGATAAGAAGCAATTGTACTTTAAAGCTAAACCTTTTTTTGCAGTTGGAGTTGTAAGTAATTTAAATGATCCAATTGTATCTAAGGCTAGTTTTCTTGGACTTACAGATACGATGATGTTTTCCGAATGGGATTTAGAAAAAGGAAATCAGTTAATTGTTGCACATTCAATATCAAAAGTATACCTAAAGAAAAATATTTTGTACCTAAAGAAATTGAGATTTAGCGGCACTGATTATATTGACCCAATAGATAGGAAATTCGAAATCATAAAATGGACAAAGTTTGAAATAATCCTTAAAGACCTTGATTATCCTAAGTTAAATAGGTTTTATGTTTTAGGGAAATTGTCGCGAAATAGATTTTTAGTGTTGAATATTTTGTTTACCTAAATAGACAATTTTAAATTTCATGCTATCTATTTGTTTCTCATTGTAGATTAAAAGTGTATCCATGAGTTTCTTTTGTACAATTTGGTTGATACTAAGTTTATCTTTATATTTTATTAATGTATCCTGATTGAAAACCCAAATTTTGAGTGTTTTGTCTTTAGAACTCCTGATGTCAAGTCTCCAAGATGCTATTTTACTCATATCATTGGGGATTTTATCACTTTGATTCGGTTTTATTACATCTCTCAAGTTAATATGAATTGAGTTAACGATGCTGTCTGCCCATGGAACTGATTTTGAAATAGAGATTGAATATGGTGATTTGTTTATGATTATAAGGTCATCATCTACATCAGGTTTGCATGAATAAATAAACATTAAAAAAGGTGTAATCAATGAAGTAAAGATTTTATTAGTGTACTTCATGTTTGTAATTTTAAATCTATCCAAAATGCAAAAGAAGACTACGAACATTCGTTCCCATTTCCAAATCAACACATTTCCAAATTTTCAAATCAAACACTAGGTCTGCATCACTCCAACGTTGTAACGCTTAGTAATAGGCGAGTGATTAGCTGCTTCAATACCCATGCTAATAACTTTACGTGTATCTAAAGGATCTATGATGCCATCTGTCCAAATGCGGGCAGCAGCGTAATACGGGCTTGTTTGAGCGTCGTATCTATCTTTAATTTTATTATAAAGTTCTGCTTCTTTTTCTGGAGTAATTTCTTCGCCTTTTGCTTTTAAGCTTGCTACTTCTATTTGCACTAATACTTTTGCAGCTTGTGCTCCACCCATTACAGCAATTTGACCTGTAGGCCATGAGTAAATTAAACGTGGGTCGTAAGCTTTACCGCACATTGCATAATTTGCAGCACCGTATGAGTTACCAATTATGATGGTGAATTTAGGAACAACAGAGTTACTCATTGCATTAACAAGTTTTGCCCCGTCTTTAATAATTCCACCATGCTCGCTACGAGAGCCAACCATAAAGCCAGTTGCATCTTGTAAAAACACCAATGGAATTTTACGTTGGTTGCAATTCATTATAAAACGAGCTGCTTTATCTGCACTGTCACTATAAATTACACCACCAAATTGCATTTCACCTTTTTTGCTTTTTACAACTTTACGTTGATTAGCAACAATACCAACTGCCCAACCATCTATACGAGCTAAGCCGCAAATGATGCTTTTTCCATACAATTCTTTGTATTCATCAAACTCAGAGTTGTCAACTAAGCGATGAATAATTTCATGCATGTCGTATTGTTTATCACGAGTATCTGGAATGATTCCGTAAATTTCTTTCTCATCCTTTTTAGGCTTAGCTGCGGCAATGCGGTCGAAACCTGCTTTGTCGTAGTCACCTATCTTATCCATTATTTTTTTAATTCTATCTAAGCAGTCTTTATCGTCTTTGCATTTGTTATCAGTAACGCCAGATATTTCACATTGTGTAGTTGCTCCACCTAAAGTTTCGTTATCTATGTTTTCACCAATTGCAGCTTTAACTAAATAAGAACCAGCTAAGAAAATACTTCCTGTTTTATCTACAATCATTGCTTCGTCGCTCATGATTGGAAGGTAAGCGCCACCTGCAACACAGCTTCCCATGATTGCTGCGATTTGCAGAATTCCCATCGAACTCATTACTGCATTGTTTCTAAAAATTCTTCCGAAATGTTCTTTATCAGGAAAAATCTCATCTTGCAATGGCAAGTAAACTCCTGCGCTATCAACTAAATAAATAATAGGTAATCTATTTTCGATAGAGATTTCTTGCGCTCTTAAATTTTTCTTTCCTGTAATTGGGAACCAAGCCCCTGCTTTTACTGTTGCATCATTTGCAACAACAATACATTGTCTTCCTTTAATGTAACCAATAACAACAACAACGCCACCACTAGGGCAACCACCGTGTTCTTTGTACATATCTTCGCCTGCAAAGGCTCCAACTTCAATGCGTTTTGCATTATCATCCAATAAATAATCAATTCGTTCACGAGCTGTCATTTTACCTTGCTCATGCATTTTATCAATTCGGCTTTTTCCACCACCTAAATAAACCTTATTTAGTTTTTGCTCCAATTGAGAAATCAAAAGGCGCATTACATCATCATTTTTATTGAACTCTAAATCCATAGTGTAAACAATTAATTGTATTAATTACAAGCGTGCCAAATATACTCAGAAATTTGTTTTAAAAGGAGTAAAAAGTGAAAACTCCATACATGAAACTTCTAAATTTCGGCTTTTTATTTTTTTATTAATTGAGTTAGTTTAAGATATTCTTTTGTTGTCTGGCTATCTCTAAATATCCTTTTTTATTAAGCTTGATTGTTATGTTAATATGTAACTAATGTAACAGTTTAGTTTTATTAATTCAATATGTTTGTAGTCTAAAAGTTACATCATGAAGAATGCAGTATTTGTGGGAATTGTTTTTGTTGTTTTATTCGCTGCTTCATGCGGCTCAGATAATGCAGAGGACACCGTTAAGATTCCGGAAGATAAAAGTTTGATGATTGAAGCGCAGGGATATTTTAAAATGCTTCCTCCAATTGTAGAATCAAATGAAAATCCAGTTACTGGGCCTAAAGTAGCCTTGGGGAAAACCTTATTTTATGATAGTCGATTATCTCAAAATAACACACAAAGCTGTAATTCTTGCCATAACTTAGCAACATTTGGCGTGGATAATGATGCCACTAGTAAAGGTGATTTGGGCCAAAATGGAGGACGTAATTCTCCAACGGTTTACAATGCTGCTTTTCATTTTGCGCAGTTTTGGGATGGGCGAGCAAAAACAATTGAAGACCAAGCAGGGATGCCTATTTTGAATCCTGTTGAAATGAATATGCCTTCTGAAGGTTTTGTTGTTTCAAGATTAAAAGGAATAAATGGGTACAAACAATTGTTTCAAGATGCTTTTCCAAATGATAAAGACCCAATAAGTTACTTAAATTTAAAAAAGGCAATAGGCGCATTTGAACGTACTTTAACAAATCCGGGTCGATTCGATCAATATTTAGGAGGCGATAATAAGGCAATTACAAACGAAGAAAAAGAAGGATTGGCTGAGTTTATTTCTGTTGGTTGTATTCAATGCCACACAGGAATGGGATTAGGTGGAAACATGATGCAGAAGTTCCCTGTTCATGGTACTTCATATGTTTCTGCAACTGGAAGTTTAAAGGAAGATTTAGGAAAAATGGAACAAACAAAAGATGAGTTTGATAAATTTAAATTCAAAGTACCTTCCTTACTTAACATTACCGAAACTGCGCCTTACTTCCATGATGGAAGCGTAAAGGATTTGGATAAGGCAATAAGCATCATGGGAAAATTGCAGCTAAACAAAGACTTAAGTCCTGAACAAATAAAAAAGATTCATACCTTCCTTAATACCTTGAAAGGGAATAAAATGGTTTATGCAACAACAGTTCCTGTAATGCCTAAGTAGTTTTTATTCTTTGATAAAAGATTGAACAAGTTTTTTGTTTTCTCCTCGTAATTCAATGCTGTAAAATCCAGCTCTTAAATTGCTAACATCAATAGTTTCTTGTAACGAATTACTGCGTTTTTGTTTTAAAACTTCTTGCCCTAATACATTTATAATAATTATTTCATCGTAATCATTACTTAATCGGGGCAAGGAAATAGTAATACTACTATTTGTTGGGTTTGGATATAAGCTAAATTGTTCTTTACTTATTTCATCTAATGAAACACAAGCATTAACTTTAATGTAAACCGAAATAGTTTGTGTTTCTTGCGAACAAGCACCTGTGATCGTGCAGCTATACCAACCTTGATTTGCGAGGCTTGCATTAGTAATGCTTAAATTAGCTGTAGTGGCGCCACTTATATTTGCAGAGTTTGTAACGTTGACCCCACTTTTTTTCCATTGATAAGATAAAGCTGTTCCTACTGTAGTTGTTAAAAGAGAAATAGTTTGTCCAATACAAACGGTGTCACCAATTGGTTGATTTTGAACTGCAAGATCAAACTCATTAATATGAAATGTGATGGTGTTTGTTTCGGTGCACTGCCCATCTAATGTAGAAATGGATAAGGTATAAGTTGTACTTCCTAAGTCGGGAATAACAGTTGGTGTTAAAATGTTGGGGTCAGAAATTCCTGTTGTTGGATTCCAATTAATAATGTAATTCGCTGGATTAACATTAGCAGAGTAATTTATTTTCATGTTAGGTCGAGCATTATAAATTTCTTCAGAGTTAGTGAAATTACAACCCGCGACAGCATCTTGATCCATTGTTGCGCTTGCCGCAAAGGCTAAAGCACTGTATTCAATATTATCATCAGCCGACCAAGCAGTGTTATCAAAACACATTTCTACTAATAGATTTGAAGTGCCATCATACACATAAGGTGAAGTAAAATTAAAAGTATTCCACCCAACTGTTGGTGTGTATAAAGTTGTATTGTAAACAGTAATTGCCCCGCTTTCGAATGGACCAACAATAAATTGATTGGTAGTTGTACATTTTAATTTAATAGTAAGATTTGTATATCCATTGGTACTTGCCACATTCAGGAAATTAAAAGCAATTGAATTAATGATTCCATCTTGAATCCCTAATGCTTGTAATTCGCTTGCTCTTAAAATGTATTGTGCTTTCCCATCTTCCCAAAATCCCATAAAGGGTGTAGGATTTGGAACATTAGTTAAATTACCTGTGCCTATTTGTATGGTTGTTCCATTACTCGAACAAGGATTAGATGAAATAACATTACAAGCTTGCCCTGATGCGCAAGATAAATTAGGTGATAATTGAATCGGTGTTTTTGGAATACTAGTTAAACATGTATCGTTACCAATTGTAAAAGCAGGTGGTCTTCTTTGTGTAATAACGGAGATGGTTTTACTTTTTCTACAACCAATAGCCGTGCTTACATAAACAGTGTAATTAATTGTGTCGGCAATCGTGATGGTTGCTGTTGGTGATGCAATTGTTGATTGGTCTAAAAATGTAGAAGGACTCCACGCATAGGTATACGTTCCTGGAACACTTGTGCTTGTTGGTATTGGAATAGCAAGGTCGGAGCAACTACGAATAGTATCACCAAGTGTTGAAGAAATTGTAAAGTCAGAACCTTCACCAACAAAATAGGTTATTGTATCTGTTGTTACACAAAGTCCATCTAATGTTGTAATGGATAAAACATAACTTGTAGCGCCAAGTGGTGGAGTAACAGTAGGATTTAAACTCGTAGGATCAGAAATTCCTGTTGTTGGATTCCAACTAATAGTATAATTAGCAGGATTAACGTTTGCAGAATAATTGAAACGCATGTTAGGCCTTGAGTTATGGGCCAGTTCTGAGGTAGCGAATGCACACCCAACCATGCCGTCTTGATCCATTGTAACGCTTGATACAAATGGTGTTGTAGAGTATTCGATATTGTCATCAGCCGACCAGCCAGAATTGTTATAACAAACTTCAACTAATAAATTTGAAGTGCCATCATAAATGTACGGTGCGTTAAAAGCAAGCGTGTTCCATCCAGCAACTGGAGTAAATAAAGCACTATTGTATACAGTAATTGCCCCGCTTTCAAATGCGCCAACTGCAAGCACATTGGTTGTGGTACATTTTAATTTTATGGTGAGATTAGCATATCCGTTATTACTTGATACATTAGGAAAATTAAATGCTAATGAGCGCAACAAACCATTTTGAAATCCCATGGCTTGCAGTTCGCTTGCTCTAAAAAGATATTGTCCTTTACCATCTTCCCAATAGCCTCTAAATGGTGTTGGATTATTTACCGCAGTTAATGTGTTAGTTCCAAATTGAACAATTGAACCAGCATATCCGCAATCATTTGAAACAAGCACATTACAATTGCTTCCTGTTGCGCAAGATAAATTTGGATTTAATTGTATTGGTATTTTCGGAATACCTTCTAAGCAAGTATCGTTGCCAATAAAAAAGTTTGGAGCACAGGCTTGTTGTGCCTCACCAAACGAAAAGAAAAATAGAACAATAGCACTAAAAAGGATTCTCATGTGAAAATTTTATCCAATGAAATTAACTAATACAAATTAGAATTGCAATTGTTTTGCGCTAAATGTTAGTTAGAAGCCAAAATAATAGACAAAGCCTGCAATCAATTCGATTAGCAGGCTTGGTATTCGTTGGAATTTTGTTCTAATTATTTGTCCTTAACAACTAATTTTTACGTCAGCCTTTATATAAATTCAATCATACTTTAGAATATTATTTAATTTCTAGTTGCCATATTTTATTTATCATTGTGTAACAAAACAACATATATGAAAATATCCTTAAAAAACTGACATTACTTTTAGCCTTATTAATTTCAGGCTCAACATTTGCCCAATTAGAAATTTTAATAGGGAGGTCGCAACCTATTGGTGGATTTGCAAAAAAATCAGGTTTTGAACAAGCTGGTTACGGAAAACAAGGAACGTGTTTTCAAATGAATGCGATGTCGGAAGTAGGTGAGTTTAAAATGACATTGTCGGCTTATGGCGGTTTAAATAAATTTAATATAGATGCTTATAAGCCACAGTTTATTGAAGCAAATAAAGCCAATGGGAAAGCCTACACAAGATTTGAAGTTGGAAAGTATGGTAATTTCGGTCTAAACTTTGGACCTGAGTATATAATACAAGTTACCGACAAAATTATCGTTCCAATTAGAGCACATGTTGGATTTCACATTATGATGCCTCCACTTAAGTTTAAAGCTTATTATACTGATCAATATTCGATTTATGATAGCGGGGAAAGTTATGATGAATGCAGTGGAAGTTTTGTTTATGAAGTGTTAGGTTTAAATTTTAAATTGGGAACAGGAATTGGATATAGATTAGGAGATAATTATTTGTTATTGCGTGCTGATTACAGTAATCGTTTCGCTGGTTTTGGCCAAATGAGTTACGGCTCGGGAGATGCACGCGCAACATATCCTAAAAAATTTACGAGCTTAGATTTTAATATTGGTTTTGCATTTGGTTTAGATTAATCAAAAGTGAACTTATAAAAAAACCTGCTAATTTTTTTAGCAGGTTTTTTTGTGATAGGTGTTTTTAATTTAAGAAATTAATTTACTTCTTTTTAGCAACCGCTTTTTTTACAGCCTTCTTAGCAGCCTTTTTCGGTGCAGCTTTCTTTACCGCTTTTTTAGCGCTTGCTTTTTTCGGAGCCTCTTTAGTAGCTGAGGCTTTTTTAGCCGCACCTTTCTTCGCCCCTTTTTTATCAAATGCTTTAGGCACTTGCGTCACAATCATAGCTTTTACTTCATCTAAAGTTAAAGCAGCTAATTCATCAGAAGTAAATTTACCACCTTCGTTTTTAATGAGTTTTAATTGCAATTTCCCAAATTTAATTTGTGGTCCCCAACGTGCATTTTCAACTGATATTTTTTCTTCTGGCCAGTTGTGGATATAACGGTTCGCTTCTTTCTCTAATTTCTTTTCAATTAATTCATTTATATCGCTTTGAGATAAATTGTCAAAGTCATAAGCTCTTGGAACATTAATAAAAAGACCATCGTACTTAATAAATGGTCCAAAACGACCTTTACCTTTAGTTACGCCTTTACCTTGGTAATGCGCTACAGGAGCATCTGCTAATTCTTTTTCCTTTATAATTTCAATAGCCTGTTCCATATCAACCGTTAATGGATCGATAGTACGAGGAATTGAAATAAATGCTTCTCCTAATTTAATGTATGGTCCAAATCTTCCAACTGCAACAACAACTTCTTGTCCGTTATATTCTCCTAAAGTTAAAGGAAGTTTAAATAAATCTAAGGCTTCTTCTAAAGTAATAGTTTCAATACTTTGTGTTCTTCTTAAACTTGCAAATTTTGGTTTTTCTTCCGAGCCTTCAATTGTCTCTCCAATTTGTGCTAATGGTCCAAAGCGGCCAACGCGAACCGTTACAGGCTTTCCGCTTGCAGGGTCAATTCCTAATTGTCGTTCGCCACTTGCACGCTCACTATTTTCGGATGTTGTTTCAACTGTTTTGTGAAAAGGTGTATAAAACTCTTTCAACATTTTTTGCCAGTTCAAATTACCATCAGCAATCTCATCAAACTCTTCTTCTACTTTAGCTGTAAAATTAAAATCTAAAATAGTCGGGAAATATTTTAATAAGAAATCATTTACAACCATTCCAATATCGGTTGGAAATAATTTTGCTTTCTCGGCACCTGTATTTTCAGTTTTTGTAGCTTTAGTTAAATTTTGTTTCACTAAACTTAACTGAATATATTCTCTTGGAGTTCCTTCTTTATCAGTCTTCTCCACGTAATTACGTTTTTGAACCGTACTAATTGTTGGAGCGTAAGTAGAAGGACGGCCAATACCTAATTCTTCTAATTTTTTAACTAAACTAGCTTCAGTATAACGTGCTGGGTGATGCGTGAAACGTTGAGTAGCTGTAATTTCTTGGCTATCTAATTTCTCGCCTACTTTCATTGGTGGTAACATCGATGAGTTTTCTTCGTCAGAATTTTCATCATCAGTTCCTTCCATATATACTTTTAAGAAACCATCAAATTTTAATACTTCACCTTGCGCTACAAATAATTCGCTTGCCCCGCTTACATTAACTTTTGCTGTTGTTTTTTCTAACTCAGCATCACTCATTTGTGAAGCAATGGTACGTTTCCAAATTAAATCATATAAACGTTGTTCATTACGTTCTCCTTCAATTGCCGTTCTATCAATGTATGTAGGACGGATAGCCTCATGCGCCTCTTGCGCACCTTTGCTCTTATTTTTATATTGTTTTGGATTATAATACTTAGCGCCGTAGTTTTGATTAATTGCTTTGTTAGCTTGCTCCATTGCTGTTTCCGATAAATTCACGGAGTCAGTTCTCATATAGGTAATCTTACCAGCTTCATATAAACGTTGTGCAACTTGCATTGTTTGCGCCACCGAAAAACCTAATTTACGTGCTGCTTCTTGTTGTAGTGTAGATGTTGTAAAAGGTGCAGCCGGAGAGCGTTTTGCAGGTTTTGTTTCTAAACTTTCAATTGTATAAGATGCTACTTTGCATTTTTCTAAAAAAGCTTGTGCTTCTGCTTCGGTATTATATCGTTTATCTAATTCCGCTTTTAAAATTCCAGTTCCTACTTTAAATAATGCAGATACTTTGTATGCAGATGTTGATTGAAATTTTTGAATTTCTCTTTCGCGTTCTACAATTAATCGAACCGCTACAGATTGAACACGTCCAGCTGATAAACTTGGACGAACTTTACGCCATAAAATAGGTGATAATTCAAAACCTACTAATCTATCTAATACACGACGAGCTTGCTGTGCATTCACTAAATTAATATCAATTTCACGAGGATTTGCAATAGCTTTTAAAATAGCTGGCTTTGTAATTTCATGAAAAACTATACGTTTTGTGTTTGCTTTTGTTAACCCTAAAGTCTCATATAAATGCCATGAAATAGCTTCTCCCTCGCGGTCCTCATCGGATGCTAACCAAACCATGTCAGCACTTTTCGATAATTTTCTGAGTTCAGCAATTACCCTTTCTTTATCGGGTTGAACCTCATACGTAGGCATAAAATTGTTATCTACATCAACCCCATATCCCTTTTTCACTAAGTCGCGTACATGCCCAAAACTCGATTTTACGATGTAATCTTTTCCTAAAAATCCTTCAATCGTTTTTGCTTTAGCAGGTGACTCAACTATAACTAAATTTTTACCCATTTAAACGTATAATATAATATATAATAGAACGAAATTTCTCTTAAAATTGGAAGACCGTGGTTTTCAATTTTGCCGCAAAGAAAAATAAATAAATTGAGATTTTCCAAATTCATTTTTTTTGAAGGGCCACTTGGCAGCCTGGAATGTTAAATTTTACAAAGCTTTCGAGGGTATTCGGTCAATTTGTCATTTATTTTTTACCTTTGCCCCATATTTTATTAAAAGTGGAAAACAAAATTATAGACGAAAGTAAGCAGGGCGAGGCTTTAATGGTAGATGGAACTACCCCTGGAGGTAAGAAATTATTTTTGGAGAGTTATGGTTGTCAAATGAATTTTGCGGATAGCGAAATCGTTGCTTCTATTTTAACTAAACAAGGTTTTACAACTACACAAAATTACAAAGAAGCAGATGTGATTTTTGTGAACACATGTGCTATTCGCGAAAATGCAGAATCACGTGTTCGCCAACGATTACAAGATTATAAAAAAGTAAAGAAAGATAATCCAGATGCCATCATCGGTGTTTTAGGTTGTATGGCTGAGCGTTTAAAAGAAAAATTTTTAGACGAAGAAAAATTAATTGATATGGTTGTAGGTCCCGATGCTTACAGAGATTTACCAAATTTAATTGAACAAGCAGAAAGCGGACAACGTGCAATAAATGTTATTCTTTCGAAAGAAGAAACCTATGCAGATATTTCTCCCGTTCGTTTAGATAATAATGGAGTAAGTGCTTTCATTAGCATTATGCGTGGTTGTGATAACATGTGCAGTTTTTGTGTTGTGCCTTTCACACGTGGAAGAGAAAGAAGCAGAGACCCTGAAAGTATTGTGAAAGAGGCTACAGAAGCATTTGATAAAGGATATAGAGAAATTACTTTACTTGGTCAAAATGTAGATTCGTATGTGTATGCAGGTGGAGGATTGAAAAAAGAAATTCTTACCCCTGAGCAAAAAGCATCAGCTACAACATTTGCCCAGCTCTTAGAAAAAGTTGCTTTAATTAATCCTGATTTGCGCGTGCGCTTTTCAACTTCGCATCCAAAAGATATGACGGATGATGTGTTGGAAATGGTTGCTAAGTATGAAAATATTTGTGATTACATTCATCTTCCAGTGCAAAGTGGAAATACAGAAGTATTAGAAAGAATGAACCGTGGATACTCTCGCGAATGGTATTTTGATCGCATTGCAGCAATCAGAAGAATTATTCCAAACGCAGCAATTTCAACAGATATCATTACGGGTTTTTGTGGAGAAACAGATGAGCAACACAAGGATACTGTTTCACTAATGGAAGAAGTAAAATACGATTTCGCTTACATGTTTACTTATAGTGAACGCCCTAAAACACTTGCAGAACGTAAGTATGCAGATGATGTGCCTGAATTGGTTAAGAAAAAACGTTTACAAGAGATTGTTGACTTACAACAAAAAAATAGCGGATGGAGAACTCAACAAGGTATAGGGAAAATTCATCGTGTGTTAGTTGAAGCGCAATCAAAAAAATCAGCTGAACAATGGTGCGGAAGAAATTCTCAGAACACCACAGTTGTATTTGATAAAGGAAATTACAAAAAAGGAGATTACGTTAATGTATTAGCCGAAAGCTGCACTACGAGTACGTTGATTGGAAGAGTTGTTGAATAGGTTGATTTGGAATCAGGACGGCAGGACACAGGAGTCAAGACAGATTTAGTAAATATTAAAATGTGATGAAACACAACTTTAAAAAGCTTTTGATTTGGCAGGAAGCAATGGACTTAAGTGATATGATTTTTGAATACACAGAAACACTACCGAACAAAGAGAAATACAATTTAATTGACCAATTAAATAGAGTCTCGGTTTCCATTCCATCAAACATTGCAGAAGGCTCCGGAAAGAGAACAAATAAACAGTTTGCTGAATATCTTTCAATATCACTTTCATCTTCTTATGAAGCTGAAACGCAATTATTGATTTGTGAAAGACGAAAATATGGGGATTTAGTTTTGCTTGAAAAATTATTGATTAAAACACCAATTTTGCAAAAGAAGATATTCAACTTCAGAGAAAAAATAGAAAACTAATATGTAGTCCTGTGTCAAACAGTCCTGCATCTTGAATCAAGAATTATGACATTACAAGATATAAAACAGCGTTTCGGAATCATTGGTAGTTCTGCGCAATTAGATAGAGCAATTGATATTGCAAAACAAGTAGCACCAACGGATTTAAACGTTTTAATAACCGGTGAAAGTGGAACTGGTAAAGAAGTTTTCCCACAAATTATTCATCAATTTAGTTCGCGCAAACACGGGCAATACATTGCTGTAAACTGCGGGGCAATTCCAGAAGGCACAATTGATAGTGAATTATTTGGTCATGAGAAAGGTTCGTTTACAGGAGCGCATGAAGCACGTAAAGGATATTTTGAAGTTGCAAATGGCGGAACCATATTTTTAGATGAAGTAGGAGAGTTGCCATTAGCAACGCAAGCACGTTTGTTGCGTGTTTTAGAAAGTGGTGAGTTTATTCGTGTTGGTTCTAGTAAAGTACAGAAAACGGATGTTCGTGTAGTTGCTGCGACTAACGTTAATTTGCCAACTGCAATTGAAAAGGGAAAGTTTAGAGAAGATTTGTACTATCGTTTAAACACAGTGCCAATAATACTTCCAGCACTTCGTGAACGTAAAGAAGATATTTTTATTTTGTTCAGAAAATTTGCTGCTGATTTCGCAAATAAGTATAGAATGCCTGTAATTAAATTAAATGCAGATGCAGAACAATTACTTGTAAATTACTACTGGCATGGTAATGTTCGTCAATTAAAAAACATTGCAGAACAAATTTCTATCATCGAAAAAAACAGAGAAATTGATTTAGAAACGTTGATGAGGTATTTACCAAATCATAATGGATCAACATTGCCAAGTCTTGTAAAGGCTGATGGTTCAAGCGGTTCAAGTGATATGAATGAACGTGATTTGTTGTACAAAGTGTTGTTTGACATGAAAAAAGATTTGAATGATTTAAAAAAAGTTGTTCATGATATCGTACAATTTAATCAAGGCGCACTTAATGGAATTTCAGGAGAAGACATGCAATTAATTAATAAAATGTATGACGAACCAGAAGTTGCACTTCATAACACTGCGGCATTAACTATTCATAATCCAAACGCTACACACCCAGTAAAATCAGCACAACCAATTATAATAGAAGAGTCACTTTCATTAGCTGATAAGGAAAAAGATATGATTACAAAAGCTTTATCTAAATATAAAGGTAAACGTAAGTATGCTGCCAAAGAGCTTGGTATCAGTGAGCGCACGCTATATCGTAAGATAAATGAGTATAGTATAAAGGAGTAGTTATTTCATATTTCGAGTTTGTAGTTTCGGGTTATTAGTACTTGCTTTATAATTGTTTAACTCGAAACAAATTATTCTCCCTGAATCAATCTTTTTTCCATTTAGTCAGGCTGAGCTTGCCGAAGCCTTACCACTTATCTAAAAAAACCTACCACTTATCAATTTTTTGCCTGCCACTAACGAAGTCTTGTATACAATTCGGCGCATATTGTCGTAAAATTGTTAAAAATAGTAAAAGTTACAGGTGGAATTAAAAAAATTTAAATTGATTATCAAGTGGTTAACAAATTTTCAATATTAATTTTGGGTAATTTTAACACGATAAGTATTTTTAGCCCCTCTATATAGGGATATTTCGATTTAACGATATAAAAAGGAAAGAATATGTTAAGAAAAATTTACTTCAGTATCATTGCAACAATTGCTCTTGGAGTTGCTGGTTTTGCTCAAAATAAAGGTGCTATTAAGGCAACTTTAATTGATGAAAAAACGAAGGAACCTCTGGCTTTTGCTAACGTTATCGTAACAAGTAATGGCGTTCAGGTTGGTACTGGTACCACTGATTTTGATGGTAACGTTATTATTAAACCTTTAGATCCAGGTAAATATAACGTTAAGGCAGTTTATGTTGGATACAACAAACGTGAAATGACAGGTGTTGTTGTTGGAGCTGATAAAACGGCTTATGTTACCATTGGTTTAGTTAATGATGGTGGTGTACAATTAGATGAAGTTCAAATTATTTCTTATACCGAGCCGTTAATCGATCCAGATACTAAATCGGGTGGTACAGTTACTCGTGAAGAGTATCAAAATATGGCTTCTAAAAATATTCTTTCTGTTGCGTCCACAACAGCTGGTGTTTACCAACAAGATGAAGGTGGGGCAGTTAGTGTTCGTGGTTCTCGTTCTTCTTCAACTCAAATTTTTATTGATGGTGAAAGAGCAATTGGTACTTCAGGTATTCCTCAACAAGGTGTAGAGCAAGTAAGTGTTATCTTAGGTGGTTTACCTGCTCAGTTTGGTGATGCAACAGGTGGTGTAATTTCGGTTACAACTCGTGGTCCTCAACCAAAATTCTTCGGTGGTGTTGAAGCTATCTCTTCTCAATTAACGGATAAATACGGTTATAACTTTATTGGTTTCAGTATTGGTGGACCAATCTGGTCAAAGAAAGATTCAACAGGAGTTAAAAAACCTAAAATTGGTTTCTTCTTAGCTGGTGAAATTTATCGTGAAAAAGATAATGACCCTTCTGCAGTTGGTAACTACGCAATAAAGAGTGAGAAGTACGAAGAAATTCGTAATAAGCCTTTAGTAAAACAAGAGAATGGTTTGTTCCTTCCTGCTGCAGCATTTGTTACAAATGATGACATGGAGATATTAAAGGCTCGTCAAAACGTTGCAAGTACAACTATTCGTTTAAACCCTAAAATAGATTACAAGGTAAACGATAATTTAAATATTACATTAGGTGGTTCTTGGGATTACAGAAAATTCCACTCTTATAGCAGAGCAGGTTCGTTGTACAATGCTGAAAATAATCCTTTAACAACTCAAAGCACTTGGAGAACCTACATGAGAATTCAACAAAAATTCGGTAAGCAAAATGTAAGAGAAGAAGAAAGATCTCAATCAATTGTAAAAAATGCTTATTTATCTTTCCAAGTTGGTTACCAAAAGTATCAACGTATAACTGAAGATGATACTCACAAAGATGATTATTTTAAATATGGATATGTAGGTAAATTTAATAATTACCGTTACGATAATCCTCAATTATCTGATACAACAAAAACAGTTGATATTGATTTAGATGGAGATGGTCAAGTTGATACTTCTTATGTATACGGTGTAACAGGTGCTTCAGGTAATAATGTTTCTTGGAATGTTGCTGGATTCGATACGCTAGTTACTTTTACTCCTTTTGATGGTAACACTGCTGCTGTTAACTACACTAAACAATTTTTCGATGAGTTTAATTTGTTCCCGGTTTTTAGTACAGATGTAGTTCAAGGTTTTGGTGGTTTAATTAATGGTGGTCGTCCAGGTTCAATTCACAGTTTATGGACTGCATCAGGTATTCAATATCCTGGTTATGTAAGACAAGACCAATCTATTTTCCGTATCACATCAAGTTTCTCTGCAGATATTAAAAACCATGCTTTAATGATTGGTTTTGAGTATGATCAAAGAAATTATAGTCAATATATTGTTAATGATGCATTTGGTTTATGGAACTTAAGTCGTCAGTTAACTAACCGTCATTTGGCGGATGTTAGTTCTGTTAATCCTACAATTGATACTACAACTGCAGGTGATATCATTATCAACTATGCGCCACGTTACGACCAATTAACAAACTTCAATCAAAATTTATATGAAGCTTTAGGGCAATCAACAAACTCTTCTTCTTATATTAATATAGACGGATTAGATCCAGATTTGTTGAAATTAGAAATGTTTAGTCCAGATGAGTTATTAGCTGATGGAAATGTTTACGTAAGTAATTTCGGTTACGATTATTATGGTAACAAAATTAAAAAGGATGTTACTTTTGATGAGTTCATGACTAAGTCAAGCGTGAATAAAAATGGAGATACTATTTATGACAGAGCTATTGGAGCATTTAAACCAATCTACATGTCAGGATATATTCAAGATAAGTTTGACTTTAAAGATATGAAGTTCAACGTTGGTATCCGTGTAGATCGTTACGATGCAAACCAAAAAGTATTAGCTGATAAATATTTATTTAAGCCTGCATACACTAAAGGTGAAATGGCTTCACAAGGTACTTACAATGTTTCTGGTTTAGAAAAATCGGAAGGTGTTCCTGATGACGCTGTGGTTTATTTAGCTGATGGAAATACTGAAGTAGCAGGTTACCGTTACGAAAGTGATTGGTATGATGTTAACGGAAATTTAGTTCAAGATCCAAAAGTTATTTTAGATAAATCAAATGGTAGTGCTAACCCAGCTTTAAAACGGATGATGCATTTGCTAATGGAAAATATACATACTCAAATAACGCTTTCAAGGATTACAAACCACAAATTAATGTAATGCCTCGTTTGGCTTTCTTTCCCTATTTCGGATGTTGCTAATTTCTTTTGCTCATTATGATGTATTAACTCAACGTCCTTCTGATGCTTACAATCGTTTAGACCCAACTGCTTATTACTATTACCAACAAACAATTACGCAAGGTGGTACTTTTAATAACCCTGATTTGAAAGCAGAGAAAACAATTGATTACGAATTAGGATTTACTCAAATCTTAAATGAGAAAAAAAGTGCTGCTTTAAAATTATCTGCTTTCTACCGTGAGTTAAGAAACATGGTTCAAACGCAACGTTTAAATGGTGCTTATCCAACGGCTTATTTAACTTACAGTAACTTAGATTTTGGTACAGTAAAAGGTTTCTCAGTTGAATATGATATGAGAAGAACAGGTGGTTTCTCTTTAAATGCAAACTACACTTTACAATTTGCTGAAGGTTCTGGTTCAAATGCTTATGAAGGTTATAACCTAGCAAACACTAACCAACCTAATTTACGTGTTACTTTACCTCTAGATTTTGATCAAAGACATACTTTTACAACTACAATTGATTACCGTTTTGGTGAAGGAAGAGATTATAACGGACCTTCTTACACAAAAAAGAAAGGTGATACTGAAAAAGCAGTTCAAATTTTGAAAAATGTTGGTGCTAACATGGTATTCCGTTTAGGTTCTGGTACTCCATACACTCGTCAAAACCAAGCGTTCTCTGATGTATTGGCAGGTATCTCTCAAAACCCAACAATTGTTGGTAGTTTAAATGGTTCTTACTTACCTTGGCAGTTTAGAGCTGACTTGCGTGTTGATAAAAACTTTGAGTTAGTTTTTGGTAAAAACAAGCCTGAAGAAGACAGAAAAAAGGCTAACTTAAATGTTTACTTGCAAGTGTTAAATGTATTCAACAACAAAAATATTGTAGCGGTTCATGCTTACACCGGTACTCCTGATGATGATGGTTTTTAAACTCAGCACAAACTGGTCAAGCTTACATTAACTCTAATATTTCACCTTTTGGTTCTGGTTTTTACAATGGTTTTATCGATCAGTATCGTGCTAAGTTAGTTGATGGTGGATATTATAGCCGTCCAAGAGTTATTCGTATAGGTGTATTATTTGATTTTTAATCTATAAAAATATTTAATTATGAGAAGTAGTAATATGAAAACAAAAATAACGGCACTAGTTGCTCTGTTGTTGGTTCTTAATACCGCATTTGGTAGAGAGAATGTGAATGCCAATACGGATGGTGGAAGTGGGGATGGTCAAAAATTGACTAACTACCAAAAGGTAATGGGAGGTTGTACCCAAGGTAAAACACAAACTGAATTAAAGTTGAACAACGTTCGTACACGTTTGTTAACTTGTGGTGATATGTGGTGGGATTTAAATAGTAATCCTAAATGAAGTACCAAAAGGTTCTGGTTCTTAGCTTCATTTGCAGGGTCTTTATGGTTTGGTGGTTATGTAAATAGCCAACTTCGTATTTCTGCAATGACTTACCGTCAAAATGGTATCGATTTTTGGCCTGGCCCATTAGATCCATCTACGGTTGATGTTGATGCAGCTACTTGTAATGCTTATGATAAACATTGGAGATTTAACCGTACTGATGTTGATGGATTTTACGCAAATGTTGTTGTAGCGCAAAATACAGATTACACTATTCCATCTTGGATTAAAGATTATCCTGGTAGTGCGCCTTCTTCTGCTGACCCATACAGATACTTAGCTCCTTTTATTGACCAAGGCGGAGATGGAAATTATGATTGGGATCAAGGAGATTATCCTGCTTATAATGTTACAGGTGCTGCGGTGGCTCAAGGAAATTGTAAAAAATTACTTTTTGGTGACGAAACTTTATTCTGGGTATTTAACGATAAAGGAAATTCTCATTTAGAATCAGGAAGTGTTAACCCAATTGGTGTTGAAATTCGTGCACAAGCTTTTGCTTTTGCAACTGCCGATGTATTAAACGATATGACTTTCTATAATTTCGAAATCATTAATCGTTCGTCTAATATATTAGATAGTACTTATTTTGCGGTGTGGGTGGATGCTGATTTAGGTAACTACCAAGATGATTATGTTGGTTGCGACGTAGTAAGAGGTTTAGGATATATTTATAATGGTGATAACTATGATGATGATGGAAACGGTGTTGTAGGTTATCACAACAAACTTCCAGCATTGGGCTGTGACTTCTTTCAAGGTCCAACAGCAGATTTAAATGACGGAATTGATAATGATCGTGATAATTGTGTTGATTGTACTTTTGAAATAGACCCTAACACTGGTATGCCTAAAGTGCCAGCAGTTCAGATTCCGGATGAAGTATTAGCTGAACCAATTTCAATGGCGAAGTTTTTACCATACAATAATACTGGTGATGCTAAAACTGGTAACCCTACAACAAGTGGTAATGGTATTCAGTTTTATCGTTACATGAATGGATTATGGAAAGATGGTTCTCCAATGCGTTATGACCCTGCAACTCCAGGAACAAATACAGTAACTACTTACCCAGCTTGTTCATATATGTATCCTGGTGCTTCTGATCCAACGGGATTTGGTACTAATGGTATTCCTCAACCAGACTGGACAGAGTTAACTGTAACTGGTGGTGTACCAGGCGATCGTCGTTTCTTGCAATCAGCAGGTAAATTTACATTACAACCTGGTGCGGTAAACAATATTACCTTTGGTATGCCTTTCGTTAGAACAAATTCAGATAACAACTTTGCTGCGATTCCATTGTTATTAATTGCAGATGATAAAGCTCAATCTTTATTTGACAATTGTTTTAAAGTATTGGATGGACCAGATGCTCCAGATATGACAATTCAAGAAATGGAGAATCAATTGATTTTCTACTTCTCTAATAAAGAAACTTCTAATAACTACGAGCAAGATAGATACGCTGATATTGATCCAACAATTACTCCACTTTTTGGAGCTGCTACTGATAGAACATACCGTTTCGAAGGTTATATGGTTTATCAGATAAAGGATGAGTCGGTAAGTTCTTCGGAATTATATGACGATAATAAAGCACGTTTAGTTTTCCAGTGCGATAAGAAAAATGGAGTTTCAACTCTAATTAACTATGCAACTGACCCTGTTTTAGGAAGTGTACCTCAGTTAATGACTCCTGAGGCTAATGATAAAGGTATAATCAACTCTTTCATGTTAACCGAAGATAAATTTGCAGAGGGAAATAAAACTTTTGTTAATCACAAGACATATTATTACATGGCTATTTCTTATGCCTATAATAATTACCTTCCATACAAACAAGACGTTGCCCCTGGAATTGATTCTTTAGGTAATGATGTGCATACGTCAGATGGAGATTATGCTGGTCAAAAGAAACCGTTCTTGCAAGGAAGAAAAAACATTAAAGTTTACTCAGCTGTTCCTCATAATTATGCTCCAGAAGCAAATGGTACTGTTGCTAATACTTATTTCGGTTACGGCCCTAAAGTGAAGCGTATAGAAGGTCAAGGAAATGGTGGTACTGCATTAGAGTTAACACAGTCATCAATTAATAGCATTCTTGCTAGCCCTGATCACAGAGCTGTTGAATTGGAATACGAAAACTTACAAGGTCCAATCCAAGTTAGAGTTATCGATCCATTAAAAGTTCTTTCATGAACATTCGTTGTAAAAGTAAAAAGTGATTCTTTATTAATGGGTTCAACTTCTGAACTAGATTCAGGTAAAGTAAGAAGTGACTATAAATACCAAGTAGAAGGAACGTATGTTAATTCTTCTGGCGCCACTGTTAGTAAAACTTGGAACGCTGATGAGATATTAAGTATTGGACAAGAGCAAATCTTAATTGGAGCTAATGATGAACCTATTGGTATTTCATTAACTGTTAAAACAGACGTTGATCCAACTAATACTAACTTTGGTTTATTTGGAGCAACAGTTGCTGAAGATTTACTATCATCATCAAAATCAGGTGCAGATTGGCTTGGCGGAGTAGTTGATGTTGATGATAAATCTCCTGAAGATTGGATTAGATCTGGTACTGAAGCTGCTGTTAATAATGATGTATTTAATACGGATGTATTTAACTCTAATAATGATGATAATGACCCTTCAACTCCTGATGTAAATATATACGCAGATCCTAAACAAGTTTGGGAAGGTTGTGTTGGAGGAACTTGGGCGCCGTTTAGAGTAACTGCGGGAGCACCAGTTTTATCAGCTACTTCTTTACCATTTGCTCCTAGATTAGCTATGAATTTAACTACACCAACTACATTAGGTAAATATGGTCATCCATATCAATATGATGTGAATAATATTATTGATACAAGATCTTTAGGAAGTGTTGATATTGTATTCACTGCTGATAAAAATTTATGGACACGTTGCGTTGTATTAGAAATGGGTATTAATGGAACAGAAGGCGCTCAAAAGAAGTTCTTATTGCGTAAAGGCGCTTCGGTTGATAAAAATGGAGGTAAAGCCGATGGTTTAAATACGACTGATCCAAATGATGCTGATTATGTAGCATCTACTGGTATGGGTTGGTTCCTGGATATGCTATTAATGTTGAAACAGGTGAGCGTTTAAATATTGCTTTCGGAGAAAACTCTGGAGATTCAATAAACAACGGTAGAGATATGATGTGGAATCCAACTTCTATTGTTTCTACTACTTCAGCTGGTGTTACCACTTATAAAATGGCAGGTATGCATTACATTTATGTTTTTGCACACAACTCAGATGGAGTTAATGGAGTAGGTGATCCAATTGATGTTCCAAGATATGACTACGGAGTTGCTTTACAAAAAATGTTGAACAAAACGGTAACAAACACTACATCTCATAATCCAAACACTGGTTATGCGCAAGCTTCTATTGTTGAGGCATACAAAGATGCAATGTGGGTGAATGTACCTTATGTAAAAGCAGGTTATGAAAGTAAATTTGTTAAAGGGCAACAGCCTCAGATTCCTAAGTGAAGTTAAAGTGAAAATCAGAGTTCGTAAGCCATTAAGATATGGTTTAGCAGGTTCTTGGTCAAATTCTTATTCTAAGAACATTACTTATAATGCAGCTAATTCTTTCAAAACAATTGATTTTGGAACTACTTTCCTAAACTCAACTGCTGCTACTGATGTTTCTCAAATTATTGTTTCTTCACCTGTAAATAACAACTTCCCAATGTACTCATTTAGTACTGAAGGTTTAGGTGCAAAAACAAACGTAAACGAAACAGCTAAGAATGCTTTAGACATTATCAATGTTGTTCCTAATCCATATTATGGTCATTCAAAATATGAGAAAACACGTATTGATAACTACATTAAGATTGTAAATCTTCCTGTAAAATGTACGATTCGTATTTACACTGTTAATGGAACATTATTAAAAACAATTAAGAAAGATACTGATGCTACAACTGATATTCAGTGGGATCTTAAGAATGATAAGAACATCTTAGTATCGAGTGGATTGTATATTATTCATGTTGATGCAGGAGATTTAGGAGAGAAAATCCTTAAGTGGTTCTGTGTAATGCGTCCAATTGATTTACAATCTTATTAATTAATTACTAAAGAGATTTATGATGAACAAAATATCTAAAATAGTTTTAAACTCAGCAGTAGCAATTGGATTGATGTCCAGTGGTAGTATGTTCGCAGGTAATCCTGATCGTGCAGGTTCGGCAGGGAGGGGTCAATTGTTGATTAACCCTTGGGCTCGCTCAACGGGTTGGGGCGGTGCTAACCAGTCTAATGCGCATGGATTAGAAGCAATGTATTTAAATGTTGCTGGTCTAGCTTTCACAAAGAAAACAGAGGTTGTTTTCTCAAGAAGCAATTGGCTGGGAGGCTCAAAAGTAAATATTAACGCATTTGGTTTTACCCAACATGTTGGTGAAACGGGTGTATTAGGATTAGAATTGTTGCTTTAGATGCTGGTGATATTAATATCACTACAGTTGATCAACCAGAAGGTGGAATTGGTGTTTATTCACCATTATTCTTAAACATTGGTTTGTCGTATGCTAAAGCATTTTCTGATAATATTTACGGAGGTGCACCTCGAAAATTGTTAATGAGCAAATTTCGAACGTTTCTGCTCGTGGTGCATGTTTAGATGCAGGGATTCAATATCACACTGGAAAATATGACCAGTTTCATATTGGTATCTCATTAAAAAATGTAGGCCCTAAAATGACTTACAGAGGAGATGGTTTATCGTTTGAAGATAATGTTTCAAGTGGATCTCAATATAACAATACAGTTTCTGGTTACACGGCAACATTTGAGCAACGTTCGGCAAACTATGAATTACCTTCATGTTTAAATATGGGAGCTTCTTATGATTTCTTAATTGGTGTTAGCGATTCTGTTAAGGCTTCTGAAATAGATCATAGAGTAAGTGTAGCTGCTAATTTTACTTCAAACTCATTTACCTACGACCAATATTCATTAGGTGTTGAGTACGGATTTAAAAAGTATTTAATGGTTAGAGCAGGTTATACCTATGAGAAAAACATTACTAAAGCTGATTTGAGAAAACAGCTTTTACTGCATTCATCTTCAGGTATGACGCTTCAATTACCTTTTGGTACTGAAAAGAACAAAACATTTGCTTTAGATTACTCTTACCGTTTTTCAAATCCATTTAGTGGAGTTCACTCAATTGGAGCAAGAATTAATCTGTAATAAATTTTTATTATATTTGTATAGAAATCCGCTCATAAGGCGGATTTCTTAATTTTAATAGTTTGAAACCATGTCGCAAATTGCTTATTACACCGAAGAAGGATTACAAAAATTAAAGGATGAATTAGTGCATCTTGAAAGAGTGGAACGTCCTAATATAATTAAAGCTATTTCAGAAGCGCGAGATAAAGGCGATTTATCGGAAAATGCGGAATACGATGCCGCACGCGAAGCACAAGGTTTACTTGAGTTGAAAATTGGCAAACTAAAAGAAATTCTTGCCAATGCACGTTTGATTGATGAAAGTCAATTAGATTTAAGTAAAGTTTCAATTCTTACCACTGTAAAGATTAAAAACATAAAAAATGGTGCTTTTATGAAGTACACCATTGTTGCTGAAAACGAAGCTAACCTAAAAGAAATGAAAATTTCTATCGACTCTCCAATTGGTAAAGGTTTGCTCGGAAAAAAAGTAGGCGATAAGGTTGATGTAGTAGTTCCTGCTGGTGTTATTCCTTTCGAAATTATTGAGATTACTCTTTAATGGCAACTATTTTTACGAAAATTATTAATGGTGATATTCCAAGCTACAAAATAGCTGAGGATGAAAATTGTTACGCTTTCTTAGATATTAATCCATTAAAAGCGGGGCATACATTGGTTGTTCCTAAAAAACGAAACCGACTATTTATTCGATTTGAATAACGAAAGCTACCAACACTTATTTTCTTTTGCTAAAAAAGTAGCAATAGCTTTAAAAGCTAAAGTTGCTTGTAAACGCATCGCAGTTGTTGTACTTGGCTTTGAAGTTCCGCATGCACATATTCATTTAATTCCAATTGATAATGAATCGGAAATTGATTTTTCAAATCCTCGTGTTAAATTAAGTAAGGAAGAGATGATGGGGATTGCATCTTCAGTAAACAAAGAATTCCTTCTTTTGTTGTAAATTAGCAAAGCTTTGTTTGCTAATGAAAATTCTAAAAAAATAATCTTTTACTTTTTAATCTTGTCTTCACTGGCATACCTAGTTCGATTTGTTTTGCATGAGGGAATACGGAAGAACAAAGCGGGGCTATTCGATAAATTTAATATAGTGTTTCATGATAAAGATTATCACGAAGTAATTTTTGTTGGCTCTTCTCGTGCCGAGTGTCATTTTAACCGCGTATCTTCGATTCAATAACCGGCTTAAATTCATACAATATTGGCGTTTCTGGCTCTAATAATTCGTTTACCTACGGAATATTAAAAAGTTATTTAAGTGAGCGTAAAGCGCCTAAAAAAGCTATAATGAACATAGATTATCATTTCTCAAACGAAAGCAGTGATACCATTTATGAATTCCCTCGCTTTTTCCCTTATTTAGATAATGAAATTTTGTTTTATGAATTAGCTAAGCGCGACAAACGATTTTATGCATTCAAATATATTCCTTTTTACAGCTTACCTTTTTTAGGTGAAAAACATTTGAATTGCGCAGTTCGAGGATATACTAATAAACAAAGTACGTACGATTTAAATTGTTATAAAGGTTTTCAATTTATACATCCAATCGAATATAAAACAATAGATAAAAAAGATACAGTTTCTTACACAGCAAGTTTGCTACAAGAAAACGCAGATTATCTTGATTCTATAATTACAATTTGCAAAACAAATAAAATCGAATTGTGTTTTGTCATTTCGCCTGCTCACACAGTTGTTTCGAGTCGAATAAAAAATTTGGACGATCACCTAAATAAATTCAAATCAATTGCAACTAAGTCAACTATTCCGTTTTTTGATTATACCAATGATAGTATTTGCAAACAAGATGATTTATTTGCCGATTTATACCACATGAAAAAAAGCGGGGCAGATTTGTTTACTACAAAATTTGCACAAGACTTCAAAACTCTTTACTATAAGAAGTAACCTTTTAGTGCTTATAGTGGTATAAGTTGCATGGCATAACAACTACTTTATTATTTTATCATGAAAAAAGTACTGCTGTTAATCGCTTTGTTGCAAACGTTTTTTGCTGTTTCACAAACCAAAACTCCAATTGCCCTGCCAGTTATTCGTGAAGCTGATGTAATGTGGGCAAAAGATATTTGGAGAATTGTTGATTTAAACGAACGACAAAATTTCCCATTTTATTTTCCAATTGAAAAAAGACCTAACCAATTAAACTTGTTTAATGTGCTATTAGCGGGTATAGATTCTAATAAAATTACCGCATACAAAAGCGATGATTTAATTTGGAATGATACCCTAACAAAGAAACAAGTGTTCAACAAGGTTGTACTTTCTGATTTGCTATTTATTAAACGAAAATTTGTAAGTGTAATTAAGAAAGAAAGTAATATGTACGATAGAGAAATTGAAGAGTATGTAAATAATGTAAAAGAATTCCTTCAAGAATCAGAACGCATAAAATAATTCATAAGAAGCTTTGAAGCGGATAAGTGGGAGAATTAGAAGATTTGATTTCAAATTTATAGCTAGGCTTCATGGCAATTCCTATTTGTTCTGGAACGAGTTGAAAAATTGTATATTTGTGTAGCTATGAAGAGCTTAAATCCATATAAAATACTTCTTGTGAAATTCTATAATATTGCTGTAATTACCGAACGTCAATGGAGTCCTAAACTTGCAATGCCCGAGTGGCTTTCTGTAGTTTCCGCATCTATTTTCATTGGGTTAAACTGTGGCGGCTTAATAATGCTATACTCTTGTATAACTGGATATTCATTTTACATTAAACCTATTTATGTAATTATATTATGGGTGTTTTTGTTAGCACTAGGTTATTTTGTTTTTGTTAGAAATAAAAAGTATGAAGAAATAGCTAAGTCATATAATCAAAAAGGCTAATAGTATAAAACGTGTTCACACAGTTATTTTCTGTTTATATATTTTCTTTTCACTTTATTTGTTGAGTGAGCCGTTTTGTTAGTGAGTAGATTTTAATATTATACATTGAGTATATCACTTATCTATATCATCAAAACATATTCGTCCCATCTAAATTTCTCCTATCCTTTTTTGTTGGTCTTCCAGTTCCTTTTTCGCGCGATGGGGCAGGGGAGTAAAATGCTGAAGGTTCGGAGTGCAATGGTTTGTATGGCGGAGAGTGATCAATGTAAAATGGTTTCATTGCTTCATAGCCACCGCGTTTATCAACTAAATCAACCACCTCAATTATTTTTGAGTATTCTTTGTGAATTTTAATATGATAGGTATCTCCTTTTTTTACAATGTAAGAGGATTTTACCTGCACATTATTGCAAGTAATTTTTCCTTTAAAACAGTTATCGGCTGCTAATGAGCGTGTTTTAAAAATGCGTATTGCCCACAAGTATTTATCTATTCTTACTTTTTCCATTTAAGGACTTTGATTGTAAATGTATATTTTTGACTTGATAAATTTAAGAAACATTTTACTATTATCAGTGCCGCTTCTCGACTGCGCTCCTTTAGACTTGCAAAGAATTTAAAAATATTTGTTGAGAAAGGAAAGTGAACACATCGCTCCAAGCTTGGCCTATACTTCGATGGACTTTTCCTTTTCTCATCAAGTAAGATTCAAATTAGAAATTCAGGCAAAGTTATTAAGGAGTTGAATAATACTTGATGTCTCAATCTTTACCTAAAAGCAAAGATAGAAAGAAAAGATTTTTTAGGAATTGATGAGTAAAAGCAAGTCTAGATATTTGCATACTTATCAATAATCAAACAGAGTTGGAAAAATAATACTAAAACAATAAAGTCCTTTATAAGCAAAGTACTAAAAGCAAAATCAAGGGTTTAGGATTGTTGTTTGTATGGAAAACACAGGCTATTACAACTGGCCATGTTTAGAAGCTTTTGAAGGAATCGAAATGGATTTATTTGTTGTAAATCCATTGCATTTAAAAACAGCATGGGACTTGTCGGGGCAAACAGACTCAATTGATGCAACGGAATAGCTAAGTTTATCCTGCTTCACAAAACTTAAAACAGACTTTAATTCACGAAACAAATACGTGGATGCAAGCTCTGTTGGCGCAACGAAACAGATTAGTTGAGACGAAGAAAAAATTTAGTGTTCCAACTGCAGAGCTTGTCTTTATAGCAGATAAAGAGCTATCTAAAAAAGTAGAGCAGTCCAGTAAAAAGATAATTAAACAAATAGAAACTCAGATTATTGCAGTTGAAGCGCAGCTAAATGAACTAATTGCAAACGATGAAGATCTAAAGCAACAATACCAATTTATAACGAGCGTACAAGGGTAGGTAAAGTATTAGCTTGGACGATGTTAGTTAAAACAAATGAGTTTAAATCAATAAACAATCCAAGAAAATTGGCTTGTTATGCTGGAGTTGTACCCTTTGAGTTTAAATCAGGGATCTCAATCTATAAAGGCCAAGAGTATCATTTATGGCTGATAAAACATTAAAAGCTTTCCTTATCTGCTCTAAGGGTCATTCAACTAAAAGGTGAACTACAAACCTATTACCAGCGAAAGTAAGTGAGGGTAAAAATAAAATGCTTGTATTAAATGCTATTCGAAATAAATTGGTCGCAAGAATATGTTCAACAATTAACAATAAAAAAATGTATGAAATTAATTTGCATTTGTCATAGAAATCGAAATGACACTGAAGTTTTATTCTGAATATTTAGCATTCTATCAATTCCTCCTAATTTCCAAGCAACAGAAGGGTGTCAGTTCGAGCGCAGTCGAGAACGTGTTTAACGCGATTTCATTTGAAAGAAAATCATATTGGCAGAATTAAAAGTAGATATAAAACAAAAAAAGCGACCTAAGTCGCTTTTTTTGATTTTATTAGTTTGCAAATTCGCTAAGGAATTTTATTCTCATTAATCTTACTTCTTCTTCGCTGTAATCATCTTCACCAAGTTCTTTTAATGCAGCTTCAATTGAGTCGGTTTCACTTTCCTTAAAGTATTCGTAAACCTCTTCTTGTTTTTCTGGGTCCATCATTTCATCAATGTAATAATTGATGTTTACTTTAGTTCCAGAAAGAACAATTGTTTCAATTTCATTTAATAAATCAGTCATCGAAACTTGTTTGCCTTTTGCAATCGCTTCTAAACCTACTTTTCTATCAATGCTTTGAATGATATATACTTTTAAACCAGATTTGTTTACAACCGATTTAACTACCATATCAATTGGACGCTCGATATCGTTTTCTTCAACGTATTTTTAATTAAAGAAATCATACTTGCCCCAAACTTAGCTGCCTTTCCAGCGCCAACACCAGTGATGTGAGTTAACTCATCCATAGTAATTGGGTATTGAATCGCCATCTCTTCTAAAGAAGTTTCTTGGAAAATAACATAAGGAGGTAATTTTCTTGCCTTTGCAATTTTCTTTACTTCATCTTTTAATAATGAGTATAAAATTTCATCAGCAGCTCCCGAACCTTTACCGCCAGCAGTAATAATATCATCATCATCCGATTTATCTGTACCTAAGAAATCATGATCCTTAGTAAGCATAATTTCGTATGGCTTGTCAATGTATTTTTACCAGCTTCAGTTGTTTTTAATAAACCGTAATTCTCAATATCTTTTGATAAAAGTCCGTTAACCAATGCTTGACGAATAACTGCATTCCAGTAACGCTCGTCTTTATCATCGTTACCACCTTTGCCAAATATTTCTAGTTCGTTGTGCTTGTATGTTTTTCCTGTTGCAGTTAACAATCCTAATAAAGCATTCACTACATCTTTAGTTTTGTGACGTTCTTTAACTTCTAAAACTGCTTCAAGCGCTAACACAATTTCATCTTGCCCATCAAAACGTTGTTTTGGATTACGGCAATTGTCGCACATTCCATTACAATTTTTCTCGTCGTATGATTCTCCAAAATAGTGTAATAAAAACTTACGACGGCAAGTAGAGTTTTCTGCGAAGGATACAGTTTCATTTAAAAGTTGTTTTCCTATTTCTTGTTCAGCAACAGGTTTACTCTTCATGAATTTTTCAAACTTCACAACATCATCGTAGCTGTAAAAAGTAACGCAATTTCCTTCTCCGCCATCTCTTCCTGCTCTACCAGTTTCTTGGTAATAGCTTTCTAATGATTTTGGAATATCATGATGTATTACATAACGAACATCTGGTTTGTCAATTCCCATACCGAAAGCAATTGTTGCAACAATTACATCAATTTCTTCCATTAAGAACTGGTCTTGCGTTTTAGCACGCTCTTTTGCATCTAAACCTGCATGGTAAGGATGTGCCTTAACTCCATTTACACGAAGTACTTCAGCTAATTCCTCCACCTTTTTACGGCTTAAGCAATAAATGATGCCTGATTTACCTTCGTTTTGCTTTACATATTTAATAATTTCTTTAGCAACATTAACTTTTGGTCTAACCTCATAGTATAAATTACCTCTATTAAATGAAGATTTGAATAAGGATGCTTTTTGCATTCCTAAGTTCTTTGAATGTCTAATTGAACCTTAGGTGTTGCTGTCGCAGTTAAAGCCATTACAGGCGCTTTACCAACTTTGTCCATGATTGGACGTAATCTTCTGTATTCAGGCCTAAAATCATGACCCCACTCAGAAATACAATGTGCCTCATCTATAGCATAAAGAAATCTTGAACTCAGAGAAAAACTTAACGTTTTCTTCTTTAGTTAACGTTTCAGGAGCGACATATAATAATTTTGTTTTACCACTTAATACATCTTTTTTTACCTGAGTAGTTTCGCTTTTGTTTAGTGATGAGTTAAGGAAATGAGCAATTCCTTCTTCACTACTAAAACCACGAATAGCATCTACTTGGTTTTTCATTAATGCAATAAGCGGAGAAACGATGATAGCAGTTCCCTCACTTAAAATAGCAGGTAACTGATAACATAATGATTTTCCACCACCAGTTGGCATAATAACAAAAGTATCTTGCCCGTTAAGGATGTTATTAATGATTTTTTCTTGATTTCCTTTGAACCCATCAAATCCGAAGAATTTTTGTAGGGTTTCTTGTACTGGGAATTCTAAAACTGTGCTCATTATAATAGGTATTAAATAATTTCTTTAAAAAATGCGATTAACGTATAAATAACACTCGCATAACGTAAAGATATAATAAAAATTCTCTTTGCAAAGAAGTTTTTTTCCTAAAAAGCGCAAAAATTATATGAATAAGTGATATTGTACGATGAATAAGAAAAATCGACTAATAGCGGCTTCCACGTCTTGTTTTCTTGAAAAATCAGCGTTAAACTAAGATAAAGTAACATTTATCTAAAATAATTAGGTTTCGGTGTAACTTTCTAGTTTCCCTATTCGTCTTACCTTTGTAAAATGACCGTTTCTGAGTTCAATAGTTGCGTAGATCAATATGCTGATAATCTTTACAGGTTTATATTAAAAACTGTAAAGGATAAGGATATTGCTAAAGACATAGTACAAGATACTTATGAAAAGCTGTGGATAAAAGTGAGCGATGTAGAAAGTACGAATGCGAAGTCTTACATGTTTACAACGGCCTATCGCACCATGATTGATTTTATTAGAAGAGAAAAAAAGAAGGAAGCGTGGCAAGATGGTTTTGAAAGCATTCAAGCAGAAGACCATCAATACAAAGGATTAAAACAAATATTAAATGAGGCGGTAGATAAATTACCTGAGATTCAACGCTCGGTTGTTTTGCTTAGGGATTATGAAGGTTATGACTATAAAGAGATTGGTGAAATTACAGGATTAACAGAGAGTCAAGTAAAGGTGTATATTTTTAGAGCTAGACAAACTTTGAAAAACTATTTAGTGAAATTAGAAGTTGTTATATAAACGAATGGAAATAAATAAAAATAATTACGAAGCATTTTTGCTCGACTTAATGGAAGGGAAACTTTCTCATGAGCAGCGTAATGCCGTATTGTTATTTTTAGAAAAACATCCAGAGATTGAATTTGATTATGATTTAAGTTTGCCCGAACTAGCGATAGATGATGCCTTAAGTTTTGGAGCAAAAAATAGTTTGAAACATTTAGATGACGCAAAGGAAGAAAGTGTAGTGTTTTATTTAGATGGTGTTTTAAGTGGAGAAGAAAAGTTTGCATTCGAAACTCAATTAAAAAAAGATGAATCGTTACAAGCTTTAGTAAAGCTATATGAAAGCATTAAACTGGAGCCTGAAACAATTGCTTTTCCAATGGCAACAAGTGAGTTGTTTAAGTTTAGTGAGAGAGAAGAGAAACTGATTTCTTATTCAGAAGGTTTACTTACACAAAATGAATCGAATAAAATTTTAGTAAAAGCGCAAGCGGACGAAGTGTTGATGAAGGAACTTCAAGTTTACAAAGCAGCTAAAACGCATTCCGATTTATCAATTGTTTATCCAAACAAAGAAGAGTTAAAGAAGAGTGCGATTATTGTTTTCCTTCGTTCAAATGTTTCTTATTTATCTATTGCAGCAAGTTTGATTTTACTTTTAGTGGTGTTTTATCCGCGCAACGAGTTACAAGTTTCATCATCGGCACTTGCGGGTAAAAATAGTTTTCAATTAAAGAATGTAAAAATAGGAAATACGAATAATATATTTAGTGTTGAGCCAGCTTATGTTGAAGGCGCAGTTAAAACTAAAAACAATGCATTTGCAAACTACATTGTAAAAAAGGATACTTCGGTAAATGAAAATAATAAAAAGTTGCCTTCAAATAATACCCAAATTATTGAACCTTTAATTGCGACTAATAATACCTCTAAAGTCAAAGAACCTGCCCCGCATCCATACAATCCTGTTGTAATAAATTATTATGATGAAAAGGAGCCTGAATTGATAGCTCAAGTTCAACCTAAAAAACCAGAGACATCCTTTGTTCAAAAAATGCAAAATTCAGCTTGGGAAAATGTTGGAAAAGCTCCCGCAAATGTTGCTGAGGAGGAAACTAAGAGCAAATCGAAAAGAATGAATTTATTGGCTTTAATTGGAAATGGATTAAAGAAAATGGGTGTAAAAAAATCTGGCGCTCAAAAAATTTATCATGAGGATGAAGATTATGTTGAGTATAACGTTAACATTGCTGGGATTACAATTACAAAGAAAGAATTAAACTAAAACTTCAAAGCCATTTTCTACAAATTTGCTTATCTTTAGCCCACATTTAAAAGCACTTGTCGGAAATAGATCAAATAAAGGCGCCCATTAACGAAAACATCGAAATTTTTGAAGATAGATTTCGTGATTCGATGCGTAGCTCTGTTCCTTTGCTCGAAAAAATCACCACTTACATTGTAAAAAGAAAAGGAAAACAACTTCGTCCGATGTTTGTTTTTTTAGCTGCTAAAACTTTTGGTTCAGTTAATGATTCTACTTATCGCGCAGCCGCTTTAATAGAGTTGTTACATACAGCAACGTTAGTACATGATGATGTGGTTGATGATAGTAATGAGCGTCGTGGTTTCTTTTCGGTAAATGCACTTTGGAAAAATAAAATTGCTGTTTTAATTGGCGATTATTTATTATCGAGAGGATTATTGTTATCGCTTGACAATAATGATTTTCATTTATTAAAAATAGTTAGCAATGCGGTGCGTGAGATGAGTGAAGGCGAATTATTGCAAATTGAAAAAGCTCGTAAACTTGATATTTCTGAAGAAATTTATTTTGATATCATTCAAAAGAAGACAGCTACACTTATTGCAGCTTGCTGTGCGTGCGGTGTAGCTTCGGTAAGTGAAAATAAAACTTATATCGGACAAATGAGTGAGTTTGGAACGCTTACAGGCATCGCTTTTCAAATAAAAGATGATTTGTTTGATTTTGGGAGCAACGAAGATATTGGTAAACCAACTGGAATAGATATTAAAGAAAAGAAAATGACCTTACCATTGATTTATGCTTTAAATCAATCAACACAAAAGGAAAAAAGATACATCATCAACATAGTAAAAAACCATAACGAAGAACCTAAGCGTGTGGTAGAAGTTGTTGATTTTGTTTTTAAAAAGGGTGGAATTGCTTATGCTGAAAAGGTAATGAACGAATACAAAGATAAAGCACTTGCTTTACTTGCAACTTTCCCAGCTTCTGAATCACGCGATTCTCTTGAAAAATTAGTAACGTATACTACTAACAGAAAAAAATAATATGAAATTTAATTTATTACTAATATTGATAATGAGTTTTGGCCTTTTTAGTGCTTGCACCTCTAATCAAAGTGATTTAACAGAACAAAAGCCAAAAAATGATAGTACTATAACTATTGATTTAAGTAAGGGCGATAATAAAATAGGGGTATTTGAACCACCCGATAGTACCTACACTGGCGATTATTTTGAGAAATATCCTTCTGGAGTTATTAAAGTAAGAGGTGGATTTAGATTTGGGAAGAAAAGCGGAAAATGGATGTATTTTTTTCCTGATGGGAAACTTTGGAGTGAGGCATTTTTTCATTTAAATAAAATGAATGGGGAATCAAATGTGTATTACCCAAGTGGTAAGCTTATGTATAATGGGTTTTATAAAATGGATGTTGCCGATAGCGTGTGGAAATTTTATGACACTACAGGTGTGATGGTTGAAAAACGCGATTATAATAAGAAAAAGACGCAAAAAGAATAATTTTACTATCAAGAAATTAATTATAACAGATATTTTATTTACTTTGTAAAACAAAAAATCAAAAAACCATGATAAAATTTAAAGCTTCTAAAATCGTTATTCCAGTAGATTTTTCTAAAACATCTATTAAAGCAATTAAACATGCTGCATTTATAGCAAAGGTTAATAAAGGAGAATTAATATTATTGAATGTTCAAAAGAAGAATGATTTAATTGATATAATTTTACCAGCTTTCAAATTAAAGGACATGTCGGTAGTTACTGATTTTTTGAGTGAAAAATTGGAAACGTTAGCAGGAGAAATTAGAAAAGAATTTGGAGTTAAAGTAACTTCTTTAGTTTCTTTAGGTCACATTACTTCAGAGATTGTAGCTGTAGCTGATGAGCATAAGGCCGATTTAATTGTTATGGGAACTCATGGTGGAGATTCGAAAAGCAGTGTTCTATTAGGAAGTAATGCTTATCGTGTTATTGCAAAAACACACTGTCCTGTTTTAACTGTTAGAGACAATACGCCTAACATTGGATATAAAAATATTATTTTACCGATAGATTCAACTTCACACACACGACAAAAGGTAGTTCCTACATTAATGTTTGCTGAGAAGTTCGCGTCTAAAATTCATATCTTAGGTATTTTAGCACCAGGAGAAGAAAATGAAAAGCATAAATTGGAAGTAGTACTTGGGCAAATTGAAAAGATGGCAACTAAACATAAATTGGTAGCTGATTCTTTAATTGTAACAACTGAAGACTCATCTGCGAAAATTTTAAAATACGCTGCGAAAAACAAAGCAGATCTTATTTCGATTATGAGTGATCAAAATGGAGGTGTTTCTAAAATATTAGGACAGTTCGCGCATCATATTATAAACGATTCTAAAATACCTGTGTTAACATTTAAGCCGGTTCATCATAACGATACAGCTTCGTTTAGTGTTGGTGGAATGTGGTAAACACCTAATTTCCAAATAAATAAAGGGCTCTTAAACGAGCCCTTTTTTATTTCCTGAAAGATATAAATATCCCATGTATTTCATTAATTTTGGCATAAAATGTGTATTTCACACGACAAATAAGTTTTCATGAAAGCAAATTACTTTAAAGCATTAGTATTACTTGTAACTTTTTTATCTGCAAGTTCTTTATTCTCTCAAAATTCATATTCCGAAAAGTATCCAAAATGGAGACTAGGTTTTAATATGGGTGGAGTTTGGCAAACAAACGACTTAATAAAAAATAAAGCTGGCTTAGGTGGCGGCTTTAATATTGAGAGAATACTCAATAAAAAGGAAGATGCTCTTTTAGGATTTTCGCTAGGTTTTAGATATTTAGGCGGTAATTCTTATGGTTGGGATAACAGAAAAAACATTGCGCTTAAATCAAACAAAGCTTTAAATGGAGTTAATGACACTACCCTAAATTATTTTGCTAATCCTGGTTATTTTTATAATAGCTATAAAACAAAACATGCAGAAGGTGCACTTGAATTAAAGATGAATTTCCCAAAGTTTGAAAAACGAACTAATATTGTTTTTCATTTATGGGGAGGTTTAGGAGTAGCAAAGTATACTGCTAAAATTAATGCGCTTAATGGCGATACTATGTATAATTATACTGGCTTATCTGCTCAGCCTTCTGTTTCTGATATTACAGCGTTTTACGATAAGAGTTATGAAACAGTAGCCGATGGAAATAGTTCAAGTGGTTCAACAGTTTTTGCGCCATCTTGCGGACTTGGTTTAGGGTACAGATTTTCTAAAAATGTAGCATTAGTATTTGAGCATAAAATTACTTTCCCACGAGTGGATGTAATTGATGGTCAGCAGTGGAAAGATGACATTTCAACAACAGCAAAAAACGACTATTACCATTATACAGCTGCACATTTAATATTTACTATTTATGGTAAATCTCACAAAGGAACTACCACAAACAAACACAACCACAAACACAAAACAACAAATGCTACCACTACAAACAATAATTATACTCCAAAGCCTATAATTAGTATTTATACACCACCAACAAATCCTTACACTACAACTTCAAATATTCAGCAAGTTTCGGGTACAATTAAATATGTTACTTCTTCTGCAGGAGTTTCTATTACTGTAAATGGAATGCCTCTTTCTAATTTTGATTTCAATCCTAATAATGGTTCATTAGGTTTTAACACTAATTTGAATCCTGGAATTAATAATGTAACTATAACTGCATCAAACCCAGCGGGGCAAGACAGTGAAAATATTGAGATTAATTACACGGCACCACAGTTTACAAATCAACCAGTTGCTACCGAATTGCCACCGAAGGTTGTAATTAATTATCCTTCTAATAATTATCTTTCTACTTTATCAAGTACTAACGTAAATGCTGTAATAAGTAATATCAGTTCAAGTGCAAATATTGCTGTTTCGGTAAATAGTATTGCAATAAGTAATTTTAACTATAATTCATTTTCAGGAGCTCTTAGTTTTGTTGCACCATTAAATGCGGGGAATAATTCAATTGTTGTAAGTGCATTTAATACAGCGGGTAATGATGCTCAGCAAGTTTTTGTGAAGTATACTCCAACTAGTACCCAAGCCATTACTCCTAAGGGAGAACCTAAACCAGTAGTTAGTTTTCATAATCCTCCATCAACACCTTATGAATCTACCATTAAGAATTTTAGTGTTACAGCGCATGTTAGTAATGTTACAAGTGCGAATCAGTTAACTGTTTTATATAACGGAGTTCCTGTTACTAATTTTACATTTAGCTCTTATGGTTTTGTAAACTTTAATGCCAATCTGAATGTAGGGTCTAATTCTGTTATTATTACAGGAACAAATACAGCAGGTTCGGATACCAAAACAGTTACAATTAATTATAAAGAAACTGGAAAAGCACCTGTTGTTAAAATAATAGAGCCTGCGCTAAGTCCTTATGTTACAGAAGCTGTTAATTGCAATGTTGTAGCTAAAATTGAGAATGTTCAAAATCAAAGTGATATTAACGTTATGCTTAACAATGTAGTTGTACCTTTTACATACAATACATTAAACCAAACGGCTACAATTCAGGCAAATTTAAATGCGGGTAAAAATGTTGTTATTGTATCAGCTGCAAATATTTATGGTTCGGATTCTAAAACCCAATTAATAGAACGTACAGTTAAATTGGTTAAAAAGCCAGCTGTTACGATAATAAATCCTGCTGTTTCTCCATTAAATTCTTTTGTTTCTTCACAGCAAGTAGTGGCTCAAGTTTTTAATGTTACTTCTTCTTCTGAGATTCAAGTTAAGGGGCAGGCTAATTTATCCATACCTTTTAATTACGATGCTACTACCCAACAAATACTATTCACTGTTAACCTAGCAACAGGTGCAAATCTTTATACTGTAACAGCAACTAATACAGCAGGAACAGATTCGAAGAGTGTTACTATAAATTATACACCAAAAGCAACTCCAATTTTGGAGAAACCTCCAGTGGTAAATTTTGTAAATCCTGCTACAAGTCCTTTTTCAACTTTTGATGGTAATATGAATGTTATTGCTACTGTTACTAATGTTGCAACTCAACAAGGAATAACAGTGAAATTAAACAATGCAAATATTAACTTCACATTTAACACAACAACAAAAGAAATTGTAATTCCTTCAAATTTAAATCTGGGTAGTAATTCCATTACTGTTACAGCTACTAATATAGCAGGAAGCGATTCTAAAACTCAAATAATAGATCGTAAAGAATTTGAACGTTGTTTGCTTAGTCCAGTAGTAAATATTGTAATACCAGGTGCTAATCCATACAGTACAACAAATGCAACTGAAAATGTTAGGGCTGAAGTTTTAAATGTAACTGGCGCTTCTAGTATTCAAGTTACCAACCAAAATGGTCAGGCTGTTAATTTTACTTATGATGCTACGAGCCATTACGTAAACTTTGTTGCTACTTTAGTTGCAGGGAATAATATTTATAAAGTAAAAGCTACTAATAATGTAGATGCGGTTTCTGAATCTGTAAATATTATTTACACTAAAATTGTTTCAACAACGCAAACACCTATAAAAGTAAGCAAGCCAGTAGTGAATTTCACTAATCCTTCACAGATTAACACTACTATTCAAATTCCAACTCAAGCTATTAGTGCTTCTGTTACCAATGTTTCTGATGTATCAGGTATTTCCGTTCAAGTTAACGGCTAAGCTCAAACTTCATTTACATACATAAATGGAGTAGTTGCATTTGTTTTAAATTGTAATGAAGGAAGTAATACAATTACCATTTCAGGAACAAATGTTGCAGGGGTTGATGCAAAAACAATTTTTGTAAATTACAAAAAGCCAGCCCCTCCATTACCATTACCTGTTGTAACTTTTGTTTCACCAAATGTTATCAGTAGTGTTACTTCTAGTTCTTCTAGTAATGTAAATGCTACTGTTTTAAATGTCACAAGTGCTTCGCAAGTATTAGTTCAAGTTAATGGTGCGGCAATAAGCAATTTCACGTTTGTGAATGGAGTTGTTAATTTTGTGGCAAATTTAAATTTAGGAAGTAATACAATAGTAGTTACTGGTAAAAATGATTCAGGTAGTGATACAAAAACAATTAGTATCATTTATGAAAAGCCAGAGCCGCCAGTAATAATAAATCCACCTGTAATAACATACGTTGTTCCTTCAAGTTCTTCGTTTACTACAAACAACTCAAGTGAGAATATTAGAATGATGGTTACTAATGTTACAAATAGTAGTCAAATTACAGTTAAAGTTAATGGTATTAACCTTAGTGGTTTTGCATTTAATCACGGGAGAATTTCTTTTAACGCCAACTTTTCATTAGGAGCAAATACTATATTAGTAAGTGCAACAAATGCAGGTGGAAGTGATTCGAAACAAATATCTGTTAATTATGAATTACCTGCAGTTCCTGCTCCGATTGTTACTATTTTAAATCCAGCGCCTGATTTGGTGGTTACTGAATCAAGTCAAAGTGTTGAAGCAACAGTCACCAATGTAACAAGTTCATCTCAGTTACAAGTTACAATTAACGGAAATGCAGTTTCTGGGTTTAGTTTTAATAATGGTAATTTGTCTTTTATTGCGAGTTTAGATCGCGGGCCTAATGTTATATCTATTAAAGGTATCAATGTTTCCGGTTCTGATACTAAAGTAGTAACAATAACCTATAAATTACCTGTAGCGCCGCCAGTTCGTACTCAAGACCCTCCAGTAATCACTTTTTAATCCTTCAGTGCAAGTTACGAATGTAAGTGTTGCGTCTCAAGCAATTTCGGCTACAGCTACCTATCTTGATCAAAATCAAGTTACGGTTAAAGTAAACGGATCTTTAATAAATAACTTCACTTTCACTAATTCAACTGTTAATTTTGTTGCTCAATTAAATCAAGGGTCAAACAGTATAGAAATTACAGGAACAAATATCCATGGAACAGATACCAAATCAATAACAATTAATTACGCACCTCCTGCAACAGTTGTAAATCCTCCTGTGGTTACAATTACGAGTCCTTCTGCATCAACTTCTACATTAAATAATGTTCAAAATGTAACTGCAAATGTTACTGAGGTTAACTCTTCATCTCAGGTTAGTGTTTCAGTTAATAATGTAGCAATAAGCAATTTTACTTTTGTTAATGGAAGTGTAAATTTTGTTGCACCCCTTACAATAGGTTCAAATGCTGTTAAAGTTACAGGAACAAATAGTGGTGGTACGGATTCTAAAACTATAACTATTACACGTCAAGCTCCTCCAGCTCCATCTGTTTCTATATCAATTCCCTCAGCTAATCCTTACACTAGTGCAACAGCAATTGTAAATATTACAGCTAATGTTCTTAATGTAGCAAGTAGTTCTGAGATAAGTGTTACTAAGAATGGTGCAGCTGTTCCTTTCACGTATAATGCAGCTACTAATATTGTAAACTTTAGTTATACATTAACAGGCAATGCAACATTTGTAATCACAGCATCAAATAATAATGGCAGTGATAGTAAGAGTTTGGTAGTAAATTATACAGTGCCTGTTGTTGATCCTGAAATAGTAATTTGTCACAAGCCTCCAGGAAATCCAACTAATACTCAACAATTAACTATCCCACAAAGTGCATGGCCTGCTCATCAAGCTCATGGCGACGAATTGGGAACTTGCCCTACACCAACCATTACGCCTAACAATGGAAATAATAATGGTAGTGGAAATAATAATGGAAATAACAATGGTAATGGAAATAATTCTGGTGGTAATAACAATGATCCTCAAATCACAATTTGTCACAAACCTCCAGGAAATCCAACTAACACACAGGAATTAACGATTCCTCAAAGTGCATGGGCAGCTCATCAGGCTCATGGCGATGTATTAGGAACTTGTCCTGCGGCAGTAAATCCACCAGCGGTTTCAATTGTTAATCCTTCTTCAGTAAATATTACAACTCAAAATAGTGTTCAATCAGTTGCTGCCGTTGTAACTAATGTTACTTCAGCTTCTCAGGTTGTTGTTGTTTTAAATAATACACCTATAACTGATTTCACTTTTTCAAATGGTAATGTAAGTTTTAGTGTTGCTTTAACGGTAGGTTTAAATACAATCATAATTACAGGTACAAATGATGGTGGAACTGATTCTAAAACAATAAGTATTACACGCCAAACTCAGCCAGCTCCAACTGTAACTATTACTAGCCCAACTGCTAATCCATATACTAGCCCAACTGCTAATATAACTGTTACGGGTATTGTAGCTAATGTTGCCGATGCGTCGGAAATTAATGTTAAGGCCGACGGAAACGTAGTGCCATTTACTTATGATGCTACAACTGATGTTTTAAGTTTTAATTTTGTTCTTCAAGGGAATACTAGGTTTGCAGTTACCGCAGCAAACGCTTATGGAAGAGGTAGTAAGAATATTGTAGTAAATTACTCTGGACCTATTGCTGAACCTGAAATTATAATTTGCCATAAACCTCCAGGAAATCCAACTAATACTCAAGAGTTAACTATTCCGCAAAGTGCTTGGCCTGCTCATCAAGCGCATGGCGATGATTTAGGTCCTTGTCCAAAAACAAAGGGTAATAATGGGAACGAAAATAAGGATAACAAGGATAATAGTACTCCTGGAACAATATTGAATGGAATCAAAGGATTAATGACTCCAACTAATAATGCCCCTAAAACAAACACTAATACTCAACCAACAAATTCAACTCCTAAAACAAACACGAATACACAACCAACTAATACAACTCCTAAAACAAATACAAATACTCAACCAACCAATACAACGCCGAAAGCTACAGAACCTAAGAAGGAAGAGCCTAAAGTTACACCGCGTACCGTGCAGCCAACTACAACCACACCAACAACTGTTGCGCCAACCACTACAACGCCTGTAAAAGCAACTACTCCTTCAACAGTAACTGAAGGAACTTCAACGCCTCGTGTAATTAAACCTAGATAATATGCGTGTACTTGAAATTATTCCTCATCCATCCATTGCGATTTCCATCTTTCAGATGAATGATAAGTATATTGTTAAATTTGAAGCAGGGCCAATGGAACAAGCCTTTAAGTTTAAGGTTGAAGAAGTAAAAGGACTTGATGGATTGAAAGCTATTGTTAACGCGGATTTTATTGAGAAGGTAAGAATGCGTTTTAATGATATGTATTTGCAGATGCAGAGTGCGTCTGCAAATACTTAATTTATATCTTACACAATATCTCCGCAGCCTTTTCTAGTGTTTCATCCTTTTTTGCGAAACAAAAGCGGAGTAATTTATTATCTTGTTTCTCATGATAAAAAACTGATAATGGAATAGCAGCGATTTTATTTTCTTTTGTTAAACGAATTGCAAAGTCTGTATCTTTTTCGTTTGAAATCGAACTGTAATTCAGTAATTGAAAATAAGTTCCTGAGCAAGCTTCGAATGAAAATCTACTTGAACGAATTAGCTTTGTGAATAAATCTCTTTTCTTTTGGTAAAAATGTTTTAACTCTAAGTAGTTTTCTTTTTCTTTCATGAAGTCGGCCAAGGCGTACTGAATTGGAGTGTTGCAAGAAAACACAAGGTACTGATGAATTTTTCTAAATTCATTCATTAAATTTTCGGGAGCGGCAATGTAAGCCATCTTCCATCCTGTGGTATGAACCGTTTTTCCGAATGAAGAAACAAGAAAACTTCTATTAGCGAGATTACTATTGCGTGCAATGCTTTGATGCGGTTTATCATCAAATGCCATGTGCTCATATACTTCATCACTCAATATAAGTATATCTGTGTTCTTTGTTAGTTTGTCTAATTCTTTCAAATCATTTTCTGAAATAATACTGCCACTCGGGTTATGAGGAGTATTTATAATAATCATACGCGTGTGATGATTAATTAATTTCTTTACAGCATTCCAATCAATCGAAAAATCAGGTTGAGACAATGTAACGTAGATTGGTTTTCCTCCTGCAACAATAATGGCAGGTGTGTAACAATCGTAAGCAGGTTCAAAAACAATCACTTCATCACCTTCTCTTATTATTGCTGAAATAGCTGTGTAAATGGCTTGTGTAGCACCTGCTGTAATTGTTATTTCAGATTCGGGATGATACTTTGTTCCATATAACTCTTCAATCATAATTGCAATTTGTTCTCTTAAACCAATTACTCCTTGCATCGGGGCATATTGATTAAATCCTTTTTGCATATAATGATTAACCAATTCAACTAGTTTATCCGAACAATTAAAATCGGGAAATCCTTGCGATAAATTGATGGCATTGTTTTCAATTGCTAACTTACTCATTACCGAAAAAATGGTTGTTCCAACTGCAGGTAATTTAGAAGTAATGAGTCCTTCAAACTTTGGCATATAAAATTAATTAGAAAATAAAAATAATGATTGTAGTGCAATTTAGCTAATCGTTTTATTAACGATTTTCAATAAGAAATTAAAAATCTTCGTCCTCTTCAGGCTTTTTCTTTGGCTCTAATTTCTTTGTGTTTTCTTTTTTATTTCCATTGTCAATAATAAATTGTTGATCGGCTTTTTTGGTGTTGTTTGATTTATTAAGCGTACTATCCTTTTTAAACAAACCGAACTCTTCTTTTAAGATGTTTTTTAAATTTTGTTTTTCGTTTTTAATGTCTTCTTTAATTTTTTCCTTCATTGCTTTTCTGTCGTAGCTAATTTTAGGATTATCAATACTTCCCGTCATGCTTAAATAAACACAACGCGTGTTTTCTGCATCGTTTTCAACTAAAGCAAGTTCTTCATCTAATTGTTTGTTTTTGCCTGGTTTTTTGGCAAGTACTTCGCTTAATAAAAGTTTGATGTGATAATCAATAATATTATCAAATGTGTGTGTTCCATAAAAATCAACATTCATTGCTGAGTTTTTAATACTAGTTTTAGAGATTGAAATTACTCTGTCTTTAATTTCTAAATGACTTTGAAGTGTGTTGAATTTAATATGTTGAAGTTCTTTTAATTCAACATATTTGGCCAAACTTTCTAAAGGTTTGTAATTTATTAGTTCGCCTTGTTCTATCGTCATGTCGCAATGAGCCAAAATGCTTTTATCGTCGCAATTTAATTTTTTATCCCATTGCGTAGAAAAATCAAATGTAAATGTTCCTCTTCCTTTTATGTGTTTGTCTAAAATTTCTTCTTGCGAAAAATTGTTCATTTCATACATCATTCGTTTTACATCAATGTTTACCAGTTTGGCACTTCCTTTTATTAGGATGTTTTCATTAGATGCATCTAATATTCCTGATAAAGCAATGTCTCCATCCATGCCTTCAAAGGAAAGGTTTTCACTGTAAATTTTTTGATCTTTCAAATATATTTTGCCTGCAACATCCGCAGCTTCAAATTTGCCCAGCTTTAATTTTTTTATAAATGTGTTTAATTGAAAGGATAAGCTTTTGGGTAATTCAAAATTTGACGAACCTGTACTATTCTCGCTGTACATTATTTCATCTAATGAAATGAAATTAGATTTGCTACTTGCATTGATAGCTAATTTTTCATCTTTCTTTAGCATCCAAGGCACAAAGTTTATTAGCTCTCCAGATAACTCCGCATCACTAGAGCCTAGCTTTACTCTTAAGCTATCTGCTTTTACATCTCTACCAATCAATTCAAATTTACCTTGTGGTAGAAGCCAAATATTTTTATCGTTTTTAAATTGAATTTGCAAGTTGCTTACTTGCGCAATACCTTTTGAGTAATTTGCTGCCCCGCTAAAATCATTTTGCAGTTCATTAAGTTTACCTTTTATAATTGCATCTAGTTTTAATTTTCCTTCTAGTTTGGTAATTGTATCAATTGGATAAAATGAATTAACAGCAGCTAAATCAGCATCTAGTTTAAAGTTGAGGTCGATGTATGGGTCGGAGAAGTTGACCATTCTGTATTCACCTTCCAACGAATTGTTGTTGAGCATGGCTTTAATGGAGCTTAACTTTAATTCTTCCTCACCATCCATTTGATTGTAGCTTCCAATAAAATTTACATTAGTAAGTTTAACGTCATTTGGTTTGTAAATAATGCTTGCATTTTTAACCCCGAAATCAGCTTTAATTTCTGGTGTTTCCTTTCCATTTAATGCGCCTTTAAGAATTCCGCTTACGTAAAACTCTCCTTCGCTTTTGTAATCATTAATTCTTTTTTGTTGACTTTCGGGTAATAATGAAAGTGTGTTTTTAATATCTAAGCCTTCTCCTTTAAAACTAATGTCTGCGTAAATCAATGAGTCTTTTTCTTTAAAGGTTCCTTTTGTAGAAAGAAGGACTTCGTTGATGTGAACACTAGCTTCTTTAATTGTATAAATAGCTTCATTAACATCAATGTCAAAATCATATTTAATATTTTTGTTTTGTAAGTAGGATTTGTCTTTTATAAAAACAGTTGTTGCATAAATGTTTCCTGCACTAACTAAGGTATAGTTGGCGTCATTAAACTTACCTGCGCACTCAGCAGCTTTAATACTTAAATTTAATTTGGTTTTATTTTGTTTGTTTTTATACGAAAAATGAATGTTGTCTAAATTAATTTTTTCTAATTCAAACTTTACGGCTGCTGATGAAGTATCTTGCTCGTTTGTTTTCCAGATGATATAATTTTCATTTCCTTTTTTATCTACTTTTAATCGAAGGTCAGCATCTTCCAAATCTATTTGTTTGATATTATACTTTTTGTTGAATAGGTCGAGAATATTAAATTGTAAGGATATTTTTCCTGCTGTAAAAAGTGTGTCGCGTTTTCGATTTTTAGAGCTTCATAGCACATCACATTTTTGAACTCAACTGCTGCATTTGGGAAGGTCCTAATAACTGTTAAGTCAATATTTTGTGGGTCGATTTTAATTTCGGCATTTAAATTTTTATTGAGCTCACCAACCATGGCAGCTTTTACATCATCTTCTTAAACAAAAACTAAAACAACAGCAGTAGAAGCAAGTGCGAGTATAGAGATACCTATCCAAAGTAAAAACTTTAAAATGAAACGTAAGATTCTTGGCTTTTTTTTCTCTTCTATTATTGGCTGCTCCATCATAGTAAAGTTCTGAATAATGTAAACGCAAAAAACAAGCTCTGGTTGTGTGATTTAAACATGATGAGTTTGATAACTCTGTTAAGAAAGCTTAAAAGCAAGGCTGTTTGAGCCTTAATATTGCATTACATGGACAACTTCGATTATTTCAGCTGGATTATATTACCCTTACTTATTTTTATTTCGCGCTTGGGTGATGTTACTTTAGCAACACTCAGGCATATTTTTGTTTCAAAAGGATTTAAAAAAATAGTTCCATTTTTAGGCTTTGTTGAAGTGCTAATTTGGCTTATCGCTATGCGACAAGTATTTAGTAATTTAAACAACATTGCTTGTTTTTTAGCATGGGCAGGTGGTTTTGCAATGGGTACGTATTGCGGAATGATGATAGAGGAGAAGTTAGCTCTAGGGATGCAGCTTATTAGAATTATTACCGATAAAGATCCAACGGAAATGGTTGCTGAGTTTAGAGGATTAAAACAAGGTGTTACCATTGTTGATGGAGAAGGAGCACAGGGGAAAGTGAAATTAGTTTTTACTGTTGTAAACAGAGTTCATAAAAAACAAATCATCGAAATAATCCACAATCATAATCCAAATGCCTTTTATAGTATTGAAGATGTGAAGAGTTCGAGTCATGGTGTGTTTAGTGACCGCGAGCAATTATCCTATTTAAGAAGATTGTTTCCTGAGAAGAGTAAGTAAATTTATTCCTGGTTGGGAGGTTTCTAGTTGCTTTACCTTAGGTTTGAAACCTAAAACCTATTATGAAAATTTTAAAATTTACCACAGAGGCAAGGGGAACAGAGGGCAAAGAGTTTCACCGAGGGATTTCGTTTAGCGTGATTTGTCCCGACTCTTGCTGTCTTGATTCAATAAACTACAAACGTACCCCAATCACCAATAAATCATCAACCTGCTCGTGGCCAAGCATCCAATCGTTAATTTCTTTTTTAAGTAAATCGTGTTGTTCGTCCATCGGTAAATCACAAATAGAGAGGATGAAGGCTTTCATTTTTTTACTCATGTATTTTTTTCCTTCTCCTCCACCAAACTGATCTGGGAAACCGTCGCTTGTTGCATAAACAATGTCACCTTTTTTTAATTTGAAGTCATGTTGTTGGTATTCGAAATTAAATTCGGTGAAGCTGGCAATACTTGCTTTAGTTGGTTTTATCTCTGTAAGTTCTTTTGTATCTCCATCCACAATCCAAAGTAAACGGTTAGCGCCCGAGTAATTTACTTCTTGAGTTTGAGTATTTACTTTTAACAAACAAACTTCCATTCCATCCTTACTTTTTCCTTCAACAATAATTTCTTGTTTCAGGGTTGTTTTAACGCCGTTGTTGGTTCCAAATAAAATGTCTTTTGGCTGTGTTGAGTCTTTTGCTGAGTCGTGTAATTTATCAGAGCAAATCATACTCATAAATCCTCCTGGTACACCATGGCCTGTACAATCTGCGCAAGCAATTAAAAATTCGTTATCGTTAATTTTTTTGTACCAAAAGAAATCTCCACTAACAATATCCTTTGGTTGGAAGTAAACAAACGTATCTGCCCAAGTTTTTTTAATGTCTTTTATATCTGGTAGAATTGAATCTTGAATTCCTTTTGCATAGTTAATACTATCGGTAATTTCTTTGTTTTTGTGTTCAATCTCCACCATTTGATGCGCAATGGTTTTAGTACGCTCGGTAATAGTGTTTTCGAGTTTTATGTTTTGAGCACGTAAACGTTTTGTATTTAAAGCAACAATTACCCAAACCACTATTATAAATAAAATAAAATAAGTAATGTATGCCCAAGTTGTGCGATACCAAGGAGGTAGAATTTTAAATGAAAACGAAATTTCTTTTCCTTCGTGACCTAATACATCCCTTGATTTTGCATGTAACACATATTTCCCTTCATGTAAGTTGGAGAATGTTGCAGTATTATTTTTAGTCCATTTTCCATAAGTATCTGTGTTGCCTTCTAAATAATAGGCAAATTCCATTTCATGTTTGTCAATATAGTTAGTAGCAGCAAGGTCGAAATGAACTTCGTTGTTGTCGAAATCAATGTTTAATTTCTCATTAAAATTGCTAGCTATATTATGATAAAGAGTATCTTCTTTTACCATAAAAGAACTGATTACAGTTATGTATTCTTTCTGCGTTTTTTTGTGTCTTAAATCGTAACAATATAATCCATCATTAGACGAAATGTATATAAGTGAATCGAATAAATAAAATTGTGTAATGTCAACATCTCTAATCCTTTTTAAGGATTTTTTTTCTTCTTTTAATGCACCGCTTTTTAAATTAAGTGTGGTTAACTCAACAACCTTTGATTGGTTTTCGAACTGTCCAGTATGTTGTAAAAATATTTCATTAAAAATATTGGTAGGTTTTGTTATTGGGTTATCTAAAGGGAAAAGGTTGTATTTGTTTTCACGAACAAATTTTTTGGAGCCCATTTTATTATAGGTATAAATTCCATTTCCTGTGCCTAATAATAATTTGTTATCGAACTCAAAAAAGATAATGTCTTCAAGTGATTTTAAACCATCATTTTGGCCAAAAATTTTAATAGAATTTGTTTTTTTATCGAGTTCTTTTACACCCACTCCATTAACAGCAAAATACATTTTACCTTCAAATTCGTAAATGTCTTTCACTTCGGCTTCGGCTTCAAATTCATTTAGAATTGAAAGTTTATTGCCTATTATTTTTGCTTTTAGAAGTATTTGCCTTCCTCCAATGTATAAAATACTTGGGTCTTCCGAATCTATTTTGAGTTTATATATTACATCCGATTCGTAAACTAATGAATAGGTTTTGCCGTCAAAAATATAAACACCGTCATCCGTGCCAATGAATAAATTATTTTGATTACAAATTAATTCCCAAGTGCCCGTTGTAATAGGTGATAACTCAAATTTAGAAATGCTTTCATCAAAATATTGCATTCCTTTATCGGTTGCAATGTAAATTTTGTTTTTGAACTTGCAAGTACTTTCAATTGTCCCCTTTACACCATCATATTTGCTCCATTTGGTAACAGGACTATTTATTTCTATATAGGAGATTCCCTTATTTAAACTTAACCAAAGATTGTTATTACTATCTTCAAAAATGGAATAAACATTTTCATCTTGTAGTCCATTTTTTAAATCGAGTGATTTAATGATATTCATGTTTTTGTCAACATGAATCACCCCAGCTTTTTTACTCCCAATAATGTAATTTCCATCGCTTAGTTGTTTGCCACAATAAACCGAATTGTTTATTATCCAATTTTCTATTGGAGTATTTATTTTTTCAAAAGTAGATGCTGTTGGCTCACTTTTTTTAAAATGCATAACATACATTCCGCTTTCTGTACCTACCCAATAATCATTTCCTGTTTTAGGTAATACAAATCGAATAGCTATTCCTGAAAATATCTCACTACCTTTTATGTTTTTAAGTTGTTTGTTTTGGTATACTTTAAGCCCGACTTCTTTCTGCCTTAATAGGAGAGTTCCTTCGATATTAAAAAAGGTGTGAAACGTAGAATCTTCAGGAGCGTTAATTACTTCTATTGTGTTATAATCATAAATAAAAAATTTATCATTGCCACAAAAATACACTTTGTTTTCCGCGCAGATAGTGTACCATAAGTTGCTGAAATCTTTATTACTTTCCTTGAGTTTGTTTTTAAGGGAAGTAAAAATAGATGTTCCGTTTTTTTGATATTCAATGTAACCTAGTTCTCCAATTCCACCTACAAATATATGCCCATTTTTATCAATATCCATTGATATTGCAGTCGCTTCATTCGGTAACCTAGTAGTTTTCCAATATTCTCCGTCATAATTTAGAACACCACTTGAGTTAACAACATGTATTCTTCCAAACTTATCTTGAACTGTACCTCGGTTTTGGTCGGATGCAGAATAGTTAGCGGGAGTGTAATTAGTAATATAGTAATTACCAGTTTGTGCTTTAATTTGCAGTGTACCAATTAATACCAATATGCAAATAAGTAATTTGCAATACTTGAAATGGTTAAGAAATGAAAGCAAATTCATACAACTCAAAAATATGAAATTAATTGGTAATTTTTCAAAATTGTTGGTCATTTTGAAATTAATAGATATATGTTAACGAGCTATTTAATATTTTACGAGGGTTTTTTATCTTTATTATTAACGAATTCTTTCCAATTATGATTGAATCAAGGCTATATATTTATGAATTTATTAGGTAAATTGCCCTGAAATTTGTTTTTTAGGGCATTCAACTCGGTAAAGAGAATGTTTGCTGCCAAGCAAAAAGGAGCAATTAACTCTATATAAAACAGGAAAAACCATTATATTTGGCAAAAAAATTACTTTATGAAAAAATTACTAGTTGCATCTCTAGGTTTGATGCTTTTCTCTTGTGGGTCGCCTGATACTGAAGTTGCAGAACAAAAAGCTGATACTTTGGCTGTGGATTCTGCTGCGATTAAAGCAGATGAAGAAAAAGAATTTAAATTACACATGATTGTAGCAAATATCCCTGCTCCTTCACATGAAATTATTGCAATTGGCAAAGCTGGTTATAATTATGATGGATCATTAGTTTTAGATAAGGCAAAAGCAGGAACGTATCCAACAGAGTTTAAAAAAGGTGTTACTTACGGTATGTACTCTGCTGACTTAGCTTACGCAGCTTCGTTTAACAAGAGTAATGATTTACTTGCATTATTTGCTGCTACTCGTAAAGCTGCTGAAAGTGCAAACGTTGTGAAAATATTTGATGACGTTACTAAAAATGCTCATTTCGAAGAGTTCCAAAGTAATCCGGACTCTTTATCTGCAATTTTAGAACGTGTGTATGTTACAACAGAAAGTTTTTTAGAATCAGATAAACACATGGATATCGCTACTCGCGTATTAGTTGGTGCTTGGGTCGAAGGACAATATTTATTACTTTCTTCTATCGACGGACAAAAATCTAAGAAAGATTTAGATTTAAAAACAAAAGTTTGGGAAGCTAAAATTCATTTGAATAATATTAATGAATTATTAAAAGAATATCCTGAAGACCAAGATTTGGTTCCTATTGCAACTATGTTAGCTGATTATATGAAAGATTACGAAGGTGTTTCTGCAGCTGACCAATTCACAAAGGAAAAGATTTCAAAAATGTTAGCTGATATTAAAACGATTCGTACGAAGTTAGCTGAATAATAAATGGATGAACTATTAAAAAGCCCGATAACATAATGTTATCGGGCTTTTGCTTTTATGCGTGTGAATTAATTTACAAATTCTTCAAATGATTTTCCCGTTCCTTTTTCTAACTCATACACATAAGCTTTTACTTTTTGCGCCCAAACTAAATGATTGTGGCGTTTATCAAAAACTTCATAGCTAAAAGGTTTTCCAACTTTTATGTGAATGGTCTTATTGTTTTGTTTTACCATTTCATCGGCTAAAAAAAACATTTCAATATTTGCTTTAATGCGAAGTCGTTTACGCCACATGGCAAAATTGTAAAAAAAGGAAGAATTTTTCCCTTCAATAAAAACTGGCACAATGGTTCGTTTATGTTTTATGGATTGTGTAATAAAACTCTTTTTCCATTCTAAATCTTTTACAATTCCACTTTGTTTTCTCGATACCATCCCAGCCGGAAAAACAAGAACAGCATGCTCTGATGAATAAGTGCTGTCAATAATCTTTAAAGCATCCGCAGCCGTTTTCCCAACTTTGTTTACTCCAACAAATAGACGTTTAAAATTAACGAGTTTCAGTAGAATATCATTCACTAAAAACCGAACATCTAATCTTACATTACTAACAGCTTTTATAAGTGCAAGTCCATCTAATCCGCCCAAAGGATGATTGCTTGCAATAATTACCCCGCCCTCTTTTGGAATATTTTCAAGTCCTTCCCAACTAACTTTTGCCCCTAAGTAGTTAAGCGCAGCTTCATTAAATTCATGCTCATATACTTCCCCATGAATTTTAATTCCTTTATTAATGAAATCTTCATGTAATTTCTTCTTTATGTAATTAATCACAAAACGAGGTAAAATTTTAGCTAAACGAGGATTTTTTTCCCGAATAACTCCCTCAACATCAATGAATTTCTCTTTTTCCTGTGTCATCTTTAAAATTTAACATGTTCAAAACGTGTTAATAGCGCTACTCGCTTCCGGTTGTGTTTTTGCTATGAAATCAATCATTTTCTCAGCAATAATAAGCAATTCACAACAACAAAGCACTAAAAAAAAATCATTCCAAAAACAAGTTCAAAATCCAAGTTTTCAACAAAGTGGTAAAAAATGGTAGAGAGTGGTAGGAAGTGGTAAAATTTAGCTATTTTTGACCTGTCTTTCGAAGGATAAATAAATGGCAAGTCTAATAGGTGAATTTGATTGTAAGGTTGACGCAAAAGGGCGTTTTATGTTCCCTGTCAATTTAAAAAAGCAGCTCGAAGCAACTTTTGAGAAAGGCTTTGTCATAAACAGAAATTTGCACCAAAAGTGCCTCGTTCTTTATCCAATTGTTGAGTGGGAAAAGCTAAATAAGAAATTAAGTAAGCTTAACCGTTTAATAAAAGCGAATGATGTGCTCGTTAGAAAATTCACAGGCGGGGCAACCGGATGTGATCCTGATAACACTGGAAGGATTTTGTTACCAAAAGCTTTAAATGATTACGCTGATATAAAAGCTGACATTAAAGTTTTAGGAAGTAATAATGTAATTGAGATTTGGGATAAGAAGTTGTACGAAGATTTCTTAAATCAAGATTTAGATATTGAGAAGTTGGCTGAAGATGTGTTAGGCGGTTTGGATTTTAATGACGAAACTGAATGACCTACCACAACCCCGTTCTTTTAAAAGAGTGTATTGAAGGATTGAATATTAATCCAGATGGAATTTATGTAGACGTAACCTTTGGTGGTGGCGGACATTCTAAAAAAATTCTTGAACAACTTAGCGATAAAGGAAAACTAATTGCTTTTGATCAAGATAAACAGGCTCAACAGAATGTTCCCAACGACAAGCGTTTCATCTTTGTAAATCAAAATTTTATGTACTTACAAAATTTCTTGCGCATGCACGGAATAACAAAAGTAAATGGAATTTTAGCTGATCTGGGTGTTTCATCTCATCAATTTGATACAGGCGAAAGAGGCTTCTCCATTCGTTTTGAGGGCGACCTTGATATGCGAATGAATATGGATGCTCCTTTAACTGCTGCAAAAGTAGTTAATGAGTACGAAGGAAAGAGCTTTCACGCATATTCAGATTGTATGGTGAGATTGAGAATTTCAGAAAACTGTCCGACTTAATTGTTGGTTCAAGAACTGATAATCCAATTAAAACCACGCTTCAGCTGAAGGAGTTAATCACAGCGGTAGCACCTAAACATGCGGAGCATAAATATTTTGCGCGTGTTTTTCAGGCATTACGAATTGAAGTGAACAAAGAGATGGAAGTTTTAGAATCCTTTTTAAATCAATGCTTACCAGTGTTGGATACAAAAGGAAGATTGGTAGTGATGAGTTACCATTCCTTGGAAGATAGACTGGTAAAGGATTACATGAAGACCGGAAATTGCGAAGGAAACATTGAAAAAGATTTTTTCGGAAACATACACAGGCCTTTCAATTTAATAACACGAAAGCCGGTTGTACCGAGTGATGAAGAAATAGAAATAAATAACAGAGCGAGAAGCGCTAAGCTGCGAATCGCCGAGAAAATATAAAGAATAAAGTTGGCAAATAAATTTAAAGAGATACACGAAGAAGAAACAGTAATTGAAGAAGTTGTTGTAGAACAACCGACTCAAAAAAAGTCTCCTTCAAAAAAGAAAGGTGTACTCTTTAAATCCTTGTCAGCCGTGTTTGGTGGCACATTTTTAAGTAACGATAATGTATTAAAACATATACCGTTCGTATTATTTCTTTCAGGACTTGGCATATTTTATATTGCTAATGGTTACTGGGCTGATGATAAAATACGAATGCAAAGCAAATTGGTAAGCGGTAACAAAGAGTTGCGTAGTGAGTATATCTCGGGCAAATCAGAGTTAATGTTTATTAGTAAACAGAGTGAAGTGGCTAAAGCTGTAGAAAGCATGGGACTAAGAGAGCCAATAGTTCCGCCAATGAAGATAATAGTACCGGACTCTGTAAATCATAAATAAAGTATAACTGTTTCGGCAGATAAAAACCGATAATTAACAAGTGGAACACAAAAAGGACATATTGTGGCGGACGTATATTGTCTACGTTTTAATGGTTATCTTCTCGATATCCATTGTTTGGCGCATAGTTACAGTTCAGTTTGTTGAAGGTGATATGTGGAAAGAAAAAGCAGACAAGCTTACAACCATGTATGTAGATATTGAAGCAGCTCGTGGAAATATTTTTGATGTTAACGGAAACTTATTAGCCACATCTCTTCCTTATTATGAAGTTGGAATGGATGTAAATGCACCTGCGATTGTTAATGATACATTTAATAGATATCGCGCACCACTCGCAAATGAATTAGCAAATTTATTTAAAGACAAAACGGCAAAACAATATTTAACGCTATTAAATAAAGCAAGAACAAAAAATGATAGATACATTGTTCTGCATCGTAATGTTTCCTACAAAGATTTAAAAACAATGAAATCATTTCCTCTTTTACGTAAAGGTAAAAGAGGCGGTTTAGTTTATTTACAAACTAATAGAAGAGAACGTCCTTTTCAAATGCTGGCTAATCGCACCATTGGTTATGTTAAATATAATGCTGATGATACAACGCGTGTAGGAATTGAAGGTGCATTTGATGATACGTTAAGAGGGATTAGTGGAAAACGTTTGATGCAAAAAATTGCAGCGGATGTTTGGCGCCCAATTAATGATGAAAACGAAATTGAACCTAAAGACGGAAATGATATTTACACAACCATTGATATCAATATTCAAGACGTTGCAGAAAATGCATTATTAAAATCATTAATAAAAAACAGTGCAAGCCATGGTTGTGCAATTTTAATGGAAGTTAAAACTGGTGAAATAAAAGCGATTGCAAATTTAGAACGCTCGAAAAAAGATTCGTCTTTATATCAAGAAACATTTAATTACGCTATTGGTTATCCATCTGAACCAGGATCTACATTTAAGTTAGCTTCTTTGTTAGCAGCTATGGATGATGGTTATGTTGATTTGGATGATGAGTTTTTTGTAGGTAATGGAGTTTGTAAGTATTATGATAGAGAGATGAAAGATTCTCATGAGCCTGAAACCCCAAGAATGACTGTGAAAAGAATTTTTGAAACATCGTCAAATGTTGGAGTGAGCCAAATAATTACAAAGTATTACAGCAAAGATCCTAAGAAATTCGTTGATAAATTAAAATCATTTAATCTAGAAAAGCCAATCGGTTTGGGTATTCCTGGTGAAGGAAAACCAAAAATTAAAAATGTTGCAACAAGTGAGTGGTACGGTACAACTTTACCATGGATGTCGATTGGTTACGAAGTTGCAGTTACTCCATTGCAGACATTAACATTATATAATACGGTTGCAAATAATGGAGCAATGGTTAAGCCACGTTTTATTAGAGAGATTCAACACAATGGAAAAACAATTAAAACGTTTGAACCTGAAGTTATTCATGCGCAAATGGTGAAGCCATCAACAGCTAAACTTGCACAAAAATTATTAGAAGGTGTTGTTGAAAATGGTTCTGGTAAAGGAATAAACATTACAGCTTTTAAAGTTGCAGGTAAAACGGGAACAGCGCAAATTGCATATGGAGGAAAAAGTTATGGTTCGGTTGGAAATCGCTCTTACCAAGCTTCTTTCGTAGGATACTTCCCTGCACACAAACCATTGTATTCTTGTATTGTTGTAATTTATAATCCTTCTGCAGGAAATTATTATGGCGGTTTAGTTTCTGCTCCTGTGTTTAAAGAGATAGCTGAAAAAGTTTATTCGAGCAGTTTAGATTTCCAACAAGAAATTAATTACAAGAAACCTTTGCTTACGAAAATCCCCGATTTAATTAAAACCAAACGCGAAGACGCAATTAGAATTTTAACTGATTTAAATATTCCATACTTAGCTTCTGTTGATGATTCGGAATGGATATCGAAAGGACAAGATTCAACCAAAGTAACTATTACAGGAAATAAAATTGAAGGTGAATTAAAAAAAGGCGTAGTGCCTAGTTTGTTAGGTTTATCGGCAAAGGATGCTTTGTACTTATTAGAAAACAATGGGATGAGTGTAAGATTAAACGGTATTGGAACTGTGAAAAAACAATCATTGGAAGCTGGCACAAAATATTTTAAAGGGTCGATGATAACCTTAACACTAGGGTAAGAATATGAAGTTATTAAAAGACATACTATATAAAACAGGTCTTGAAGAAATTCGAGGCACAACAAACATTGCAGTTTCTGCAATGGTGTTCGACTCCAGAAATGCAAGAAAAGATTGTTTGTTTGTTGCAACAAGAGGAACAAGCGTTGATGGACATTTATTTATTAATAAAGCTATCGAAGGCGGGGCAAATGCAATTGTGTGCGAAGAGTTTCCTGATGAGCAATTTGAAAATATTACTTACGTAAAAGTAAAAGATGCATCTTATGCATTGGGCATCATGGCTTCTAATTTTTACGATGAGCCTTCTACTAAATTAAAATTAGTTGGTGTTACTGGAACTAATGGAAAAACGACTACTGTAACCTTACTTTATAATTTATTTAAATCGCTTGGTTACACAGTAGGTTTAATTTCTACAGTTCGTAATAAAATTCATAACGAAGTTATCCCTGCTACCCACACAACTCCTGACGCTGTTGCGTTAAATGAGTTATTGAGTAAAATGCATGAAAAAGGTTGTCAGTATGTTTTTATGGAGGTTAGCTCACACGCTGTTGCACAACACAGAATAGCGGGTGTAACGTTTGCAGGTGGAGTATTCACTAATATTACCCACGATCATTTAGATTACCATAAAACTTTTGATGAATACATCAAAGCAAAAAAAGGATTCTTTGATAAATTAAATGATGAAGCATTTGCATTAACTAACAAAGACGATAGAAATGGTTTAGTGATGTTGCAAAATACTTCTGCTAAAAAACATAGTTACGCTTTAAAAAGCATTGCTGATTTTAAATGCAGAATCATCGAAAACCATTTACATGGTTTGTTGCTTAACATCGATGGGCAAGAAGTATGGGTGAAATTAATCGGAAACTTTAATGCTTACAATGTATTAGCAGTATATGCTACAGCGGTTTTATTAAAACAGGATAAAACAAATGTATTAACAGCATTAAGCACATTAAACGCAGTTGAAGGAAGATTCCAACAATTAAAATCAACAACTGGAATTACAGGAATAGTTGATTATGCTCACACACCTGATGCATTAAAAAATGTATTAGAAACAATAAAAAGTCTACGCACAGGAAACGAACAAGTGATTACACTTGTTGGTTGTGGTGGAGATAGAGATGCTGCAAAGCGTCCAATCATGGCGCAAATTGCTTGCGAGTTGAGTACTAAAGTAATTCTTACTTCTGATAATCCTCGAAGCGAAGACCCTGAAAGTATTTTAGACCAAATGCAAAAAGGAATCGACCCAGTTGAAATGAAAAAGACTTTACGTATTAGCGATAGAAAGGAAGCAATACGTACTGCATGTTCATTAGCAAAACCAGGAGATATTATTTTGATTGCAGGTAAAGGACACGAGAATTATCAAGAAATAAAAGGTGTGAAACATCCATTTGACGATTTCGAAATTTTAAAAGAAACAACTAAAGATTTAGATATATAATGTTATACTACTTATTTACATGGCTTGATAAGCAATTCGATTTTCCGGGAGCGGGAGTGTTTCAATACATTTCGTTTCGTGCAGCAATGGCAGTTATTGGTTCATTAGTGATTTCGCTTTTGTTTGGAAAAAAAATTATCAATTACATCCGCAAAAAACAAATTGGCGAAACAGTTCGTGAACTTGGTTTAGACGGACAAACGCAAAAAGCTGGAACACCAACAATGGGTGGATTAATTATTCTTGCTGCAATCATCATCCCAACTTTATTATTTGCAAAATTAAATAATGTTTACATCATCTTAATGTTGGTATCAACGGTATGGTTAGGTGCAATTGGTTTCTTAGATGATTACATTAAAGTATTTAAAAAGAACAAAGAAGGCTTAAAAGGAAAGTTTAAAGTTATTGGTCAAGTTGGTATTGGTTTAATAGTAGGTATTACTCTTTACTTCCATCCTGATGTAACAACTAAAGAGCGTGTATTTACAAGTGGCTCTAAGTCTACATTTGATCCTGCATTTGTTAATTCTGCAGAATATAAAGCACCAAAGTATGCAACTGAAGAAACGAAATCTATCAAAACAACTATCCCGTTTGTAAAAAATAATGAATTTGATTACAATGTAATTGTAAGATGGATTTGTGAAGATTGCAACAAGTGGGGATGGATAGTTTTTATTCCAATGGTAATCTTAATTGTTACAGCTGTTTCAAACGGGGCAAATATAACGGATGGTATAGATGGCTTAGCAACAGGGACTTCAGCTATCATCGGAACAACACTTGGAATACTTGCTTACGTTTCGGGTAATACAGTTTTTGCAGATTACTTAAATATAATGTACATCCCGCATTCCGGTGAGCTAGTAATTTTTATTGCAGCTTTCGTTGGAGCGTGTATTGGATTCCTTTGGTACAACTCTTTCCCTGCGCAAGTGTTTATGGGTGATACAGGAAGTTTAGCTTTAGGAGGAATCATTGCGGTGTTTGCAATTGCAATTCGTAAAGAATTATTAATTCCAATTCTGTGCGGAATATTCTTAATCGAAAACGTTTCGGTTATCATGCAAGTTTATTATTTCAAGTATCAAAAGAAAAGAAGAGGAATCGAATTCGCGAAGGCAAATCGTTTATTTAAAATGGCACCTCTTCACCATCATTATCAAAAAGTTGGATTCCATGAATCAAAAATTGTTTCTCGTTTTTGGATTATCGGAATCATGTTAGCTGTATTAACAATTGTTACTTTAAAATTAAGATAAGTAGTGAGTAAACGAATCGTCATATTAGGAAGTGGTGAAAGCGGAGTAGGTGCTGCGGTACTGGCTCAGGCTAAAGGCTTCGACGTGTTCGTCTCTGACAAAGGAGCAATAAAAGACAAATACAAAAAACAATTAGCAGAAAATAATATTCCTTTCGAAGAATTACAACACACCGAAGAGAAAATAATAAATGCAAGTGAAGTAATTAAGAGTCCGGGTATCCCTGATAAAGCAGACTTAGTAAAAAAGCTTCGTTCTTTGAATATACCTGTTATTTCTGAAATAGAATTTGCAGGTCGTTATACTAATGCAAAGAAAATTTGTATCACTGGAAGTAATGGAAAAACTACAACTACATTATTAACTCACCATATTTTACAAAAGGCTGGTTATAATGTTGGCTTAGGTGGTAATGTAGGGAAAAGCTTTGCTTATCAAGTAGCAAAAGAAAACCACGATTACTATGTGTTAGAGTTAAGCAGCTTTCAATTAGATGGAATGTATGATTTTAAAGCAGATGTAGCTGTATTATTAAACATTACTCCTGATCATTTAGATCGTTACGAATACAAATTTGAAAATTACGCTTTATCAAAATTAAGAATAGCACAAAATCAAACCGCAGCTGATTCATTCATTTACTGCGCAGATGACGAAGCTACTCTTGAGTATGTGAATAAAGTAAAACCAACAGGCAAAATGATTCCTTTTTCTATCAATAAGAAATTAGAAGGAGATGCTGCCTACTTAGAAAACGAAACCCAAATAATAATCAATATAAACCAAAACCAATTAATTATGACAATTGATCAATTAGCATTACAAGGTAAACATAACGTTTACAATGCCATGGCGGCTTCTATTGCATCTCGTATAGTAGATGTTAGAAAGGACGTTGTACGTGAAAGTATGACAGATTTCGTAAACGCAGAACATCGTTTAGAATTTGTTGCAACCATTAATGGAATTGAATTCATCAACGATTCAAAAGCTACTAACGTAAATTCTGCATGGTATGCATTGGAAACAATGGATAAACCAGTTGTTTGGATTGCTGGTGGAACTGACAAAGGAAATGATTACACACAATTATTCGAACTTGTAAAAGCGAAAGTAAAAGCTATCGTTTGTTTAGGTGAAGATAATTCTAAAATCATCGAAGCCTTTTCAGGTGTTGTTGATGTAATTGTTGAAGCAAAAACAGCGAAAGAAGCAGTTGCTCATTCTTACCAAATTGGTAAAAAAGGTGATGTTGTTTTATTATCTCCAGCTTGTGCAAGTTTCGATTTGTTCGAAAACTACGAAGATAGAGGTATGCAATTTAAAGGCGCTGTTCGCGGATTATAATTTTTAAATCTAAAATCTAAAATCTAAATTCATAAATCTAAAATGGTTAGGCTGTTTAATTATCTTAAAGGAGACAAAGTGATTTGGATGGTAGTGTTGCTACTATCTATCATCTCTGTATTGGTAGTTTACAGTTCTAGTAATGCATTGGCGCAAAAATTTAAAGGTGGTAATACCGAAGCTTATCTTATTAAGCATGCTGGATTAATTGCTCTTGGATTTTTGTTAATGTATTTTGTACATAAGATAAACTATAAGTATTTGTCGCGTGTTTCGCAAATTGCTTATATCATATCTATTCCACTCTTGTTGTTTACATTGCTGCGTGGTGTAAGTGCGGGTGAAGCAAATCGTTGGTTAGAAATTCCTGGTATAGGTTTAACTTTCCAAACATCTGATTTTGCTAAGCTTGCCTTAATTGTTTATGTGGCGCGTGTGTTAACATTAAAACAAGATCAGTTGGGCGATATTAAAGTTATCTTCCGTTCGTTACTTTTGCCAATTGGTATAATTTGTTCACTCATATTTCCTGCAAACTTTTCTACCGCAGCTTTAATATTTGTAACCTGCTTATTAATCATGTTTGTCGGGCGTGTTCCGCTAAAGTTTATTTTAGGAATAGTTGGTGCTTGTTTGGTTGGCGCCATTCTGTTTGGAACAATTATTTGGTATAAGCCCGAGATTATAAAACGTGGCCCAACTTGGAAAGCGCGTATCGAGAATTTCATTAAAGGTGATGCGCAAAGTAACTATCAGTCGGAACAAGCTAAGATAGCGGTTGCAAAAGGCGGTGCATTTGGTGTTGGCCCTGGAAATAGTACACAGAAAAATTTCCTTCCACAATCAGCATCCGATTTTGTTTTCGCAATTATTATAGAAGAGTATGGTTCCATCATCGTATTGCTTTTACTCTTTCTCTACATGATTTTATTTTTTAGGTCCATTCGAATTATGCGAAATACCGAAAAAACATTTGGAGGATTGTTAGCTGTTGGTTTAAGTTTCAGCTTGGTTTTTCAAGCATTAATAAATATGGCTGTTGCAGTAAATTTATTTCCTGTAACAGGTCAGCCGCTTCCATTAATAAGTATGGGAGGAACATCTATTTGGTTTACTTGTGTAACCATTGGTATTATTATAAGTGTAAGTAAAGAGGCTGATGATAATCAGTCGGGTAAAGAGGATATAGCTGAATTAGCATAAATAAAATAAAGTGAGCAAAAAATTAAAAGTAATAGTAAGTGGTGGAGGAACAGGTGGACACATCTTTCCTGCAGTTGCTATTGCTAACGAAATAAAGAAAATGGTTCCTGATGCTGAATTCCTTTTTGTTGGTGCAGAAGGAAGAATGGAGATGGAAAAAGTTCCAGCAGCAGGTTATAAAATTGTTGGACTTTGGATTAGCGGATTACAACGTAAGTTAACATTGGCTAATTTGTCTTTTCCTTTCAAAGTTATTTCGAGTATGTTCAAAGCTCGTAAAATTGTAAAGGAGTTTCAACCCGATGTTGTAATTGGTACTGGCGGTTATGCAAGCGGACCAACACTTCGTGCCGCTTCAGGTAAAGGTATTCCAACCTTAATACAAGAACAAAATTCATTTCCAGGAATCACCAATAAAATACTTTCTAAAAAAGTAAATAAAATTTGTGTTGCTTACGAAGGAATGGAGCGTTTCTTTCCTAAAGAAAAAATATTGTTTACAGGAAATCCTGTTCGTCAGGATATATCAGGTGTTTCAAATAAACGTGAAGAGGCAATTACTTTCTTTGGTTTAGATGCAAACAAAAAAACAATTTTAATTATTGGAGGAAGTCTAGGTGCTCGTGTTATTAATGAGGCAATCGGGGCAGGATTAGAGGAGTTTAATAAAAACAATATTCAAATCGTTTGGCAAACAGGTAAGGGTTATATTGAAACAGCTCGTTCGCAAGCTGCAAATTTTCTAAATGCAAAAGTATTCGATTTTATTTCTCGAATGGATTTGGCTTATGCAGCATCTGATTGTATTATTTCTCGAGCAGGCGCAAGTTCGGTTTCCGAAATTCAAATAATTGGAAAACCTTGCGTGTTGGTTCCATCGCCAAACGTGGCAGAAGACCATCAAACAAAAAATGCAATGGCTTTGGTAAATAAAAAGGCTGCATTGTTAGTTAAAGATATTGAAGCAAAAAACACTTTAATCAATACAAGCATTGATTTAATGAAAAACGATGCTTTGCAAGCAGAATTAAAAGAAAATATTTTGAAAATGGCTATGCCCGGCGCTGCATCCGTTATTGCAAAAGAAGCGTTAAAACTAGCAAACTATAATTTGTAATGAGAATTTTTAATTATAAAATGATTTATTTTCTTGGCGTGGGCGGCATTGGTATGAGCGCACTGGCGAGGTATTTTAATCATTACAAAATTAAAGTGGCTGGTTACGATAAAACCGAAACAGTTCTTACAAAAGAGTTAGCTAAAGAAGGAATTGAAATTCATTACAGCGAAGATGTTGAATTAGTAAAAAAACATTTAGCTGGATTAAATAAAGAAGAAGTTCTTATTGTTTATACTCCTGCAGTTCCAAAAGAACATAAAGAGTATGTGTATTTGCTTGAAAACAATTACACCATAAAAAAACGTGCAGAGGTTTTAGGAGATATTACCAAAGAGTACAAAACCATTGCTATTGCAGGTACTCATGGTAAAACAACAACATCTTCATTGGTTGCGCACATTATAAAACAAGCAGGATATAACTGTTACGCTTTTCTTGGAGGTATCACAAAAAACTATAATACCAATTTGTTGTTGGGTGATGATAAGAAAACAGAAAACACTTATTTGGTTGTTGAAGCTGACGAGTACGATCGTTCCTTTTTAACATTGCACCCCGATTACGCTGTTATTACTAGCGTTGACGCTGATCATTTAGATATTTACGGAAACGAACAATATGTTCAGGATAGCTATACCTTGTTTTCGAAACAAGTTAAAGAAGGAGGTTTTCTACTTGTTAAAAAAAATGTTGATAACACATTGGCGCTCACTGGAAAAAGGCATACTTACGCAGTATCTTTAAATGCGGATTACTACGCGGAAAATATTCGTGTGCGTAATGCAGAGTTTTTTTATGATGTGAAAGCCGGAAACACAGTATTCACAGACCTTTTGTTAGGTATACCCGGCGCTCATAATGTAGAAAATTCTGTTGCAGCAATTGCAATTGCTTTAGAGATTGGAATAGAAAAAAGTGTGATTGCAGACGCGCTTCGTTCTTTTAAAGGTGTGAAAAGGAGATTTGATTACAGGATTAAAACAGATGCTGTTGTTTATATTGATGATTATGCTCATCATCCGGAAGAGTTGAGAGCAACCATTACAGCAACAAAGAGTTTGTATCCTGATAAAAAAATAACTGGAATATTTCAACCGCACTTGTTTTCACGAACAAGAGATTTTGCGGATGGATTTGCTCAGAGTTTAGATTTGTTGGATGAAACTATTTTGTTAGAAATATATCCAGCACGCGAAAAACCAATTGAGAATGTGAACTCTCAAATGTTGTTAGATAAAATGAAAAGTTCACAAAAAGAGGTGTGTAGTAAGGAAGAGTTGATTGGGAAGTTAGAGAATAAGAAAATTGAAGTTCTTTTAACGATGGGTGCAGGAGATATAGATACACAAATTGAACCTATTGAAAATTTATTATCAAAGCGTTCATGAAAAAGATTAAGTTAAAAAAAATATTAATACTCGTTCTTTGGATTACTGTAGCTTCAGGTATAATAGGCTTGTTAAGCTTTGTTAGCGTAGAAGGAAAAGATGTAAAAGGAAAATCGATTAATGTAATCGTAACAAACGAATCGGAAAATTCATTTGTAAACGAAACCGACATTGTTGAATTTCTTAATCAGCGAAACGATTCACTCGTGAATCAGAAAATGAAAGACATGGATGTAAATGGAATTGAAAAATCCTTAAACGCACATCCTGCTATTTCAAATGCTGATGTTTCTGTGGATGTTAACGGAAACGCTGAAATAAAGATTACTCAACGCAAACCTGTCGTGCGCATTATGAATTATTTTGGCGAAAGCTATTATATTGATGATGAAGCAGGACTTATGCCAATCTCAGAAAATTATACTGCTCGTGTTCCCGTTGCAAACGGATTAATACTTGAGAAATATAATATGTTTTACAATTATGGAATTCCTCGAATTGAAAAGGATTCTTTAATGAAACAACTGAGTGTGTTGGATGATATTTACGCAGTGAGTAAATACATTAGCGAAGATAGTTTGCTTACTAGTTTAATACAACAATTGTATATAAACAATGATAAAGAAATCGAGTTGTATCCCGCAGTTGGAGGGCATAAAATCATCTTCGGTAAAGGCGATGATATAGAAGAAAAATTTGAGAAGCTAAAAGTATTTTACAGAGAAGGATTAAATAGTATTGATAGTTGGAATAAGTATTCGAGTATAAATTTGAAATATAAGAGTCAAGTTGTTTGTATCAAGAAATAACTAGATTAAAAAAGAAAATAAATAAATACAATATGGAAGCATCGGACTTTGTAGTAGGATTAGATATTGGAACAACAAAAATTGCAGCCATCGTTGGTCGTAAAAATGAGTTTGGTAAAATTGAAGTGTTGGCTTTAGGAAAAGCTCCTTCATTAGGTATCAAGCGTGGTGTTGTTGTTAATATCGAAGAAGCTATCAGCTCAATTAAAGCAGCTATTGTTGATGTATTATCTAAGGATATTACTTTAACTATTGATGGCAAGTCTCAAACTTACAAAGCTGAGCAGGTTATTGAATTAAATGAAGTTGTTGTAGGTATTGCTGGACAACACATTAAGAGTTTACAACACCGTGGTATGATTACTCGTAAATTCGTTGATGACGAGATTAACCAAAACGATGTAGATAATTTAATTGATAACATGCACCGTTTGGTTATGCCTCCTGGTGATGAAATTATCCATGTTATTCCTCAAGATTATATTGTGGATAGCGAGCAAGGAATCCGTAACCCAATTGGTATGGCGGGTGTTCGTTTAGAAGGTAACTTTCATATTATCACTGGACAAGTTTCTGCAGTAAAAAATATTTATAAGTGTGTTGACCGTTCAGGATTATCTGTTGCTGATTTAAACTTAGAGCCATTAGCTTCTGCTGATGCTGTGTTAAGTGATGAAGAAAAAGAAGCAGGTGTTGTGTTGGTTGATATTGGAGGTGGTACAACGGATGTAGCAATTTATTATGACAATGTAATTCGTCACACTGCAGTGATTCCTTTAGGTGGAAATATTATTACTGAAGATATTAAAGTTGGATGTTCAATCATCAATAATCAAGCAGAGCAATTAAAAGTTCGTTTTGGATCTGCTTTAGCTACTGAAAACCAAGAGAATCAAGTGATTTCGATTCCAGGTTTAAGAGGTCGTCCGCACAAAGAAATTTCTGTTAAAACCTTGGCTAATATTATTCAAGCACGTGTAGAAGAAATTTTAGCTTTTGTGATGTATGAAATTAAAAATTCAGGTTACGAGAAAAAATTAGCAGGTGGTATTGTTGTAACAGGTGGTGGATCTCAATTAAAACATTTACCTCAGTTAGTAGAATATTTCACAGGTTTAGATTGCCGTATTGGAACGCCAAACGAGCATTTAGCTAAGTCTTCTGAAAACATTACTAACCCACAATTTGCAACTGGTATTGGTTTGGTAATGATGGGTATTAAAAAGATGGAGAAAGAAATTGCTCGTACTGGAGCAAGTGCTATCAAACAAACAGTTGAACCTGTTACTGCTGAAAAAGAAACAAAGAAAAAGAAAACAGCAGACCACTCAAGAGAACCAAAAGGAAAATTCTTCGAGAATTTCACAAGCAAGGTTACTGATTGGTTAAAAGATGATATCGACTAATTAATAAAAGAGTAGAGAGTTAAAAGAATAATAAGTAAAGAATAAAAATAAAAACTAAAATAAGACACCATGATGCAATTTGATTTACAACAAGAACCAGGCTCAATTATCAAAGTAATTGGAGTAGGTGGTGGTGGAAGCAACGCGGTTAATCACATGTTCCGTCAAGGAATTAAAGGCGTAGATTTCATAGTATGTAATACTGATAAGCAGGCTTTAGAAGTAAGTCCGGTAACAAATAAAATCCAATTAGGTTTTCAATTAACCAAAGGTTTGGGTGCAGGTTCTATTCCAGAAATGGGACGTAACTCAGCATTGGAAACAATTGATGATATACGTAAATATCTTTCCGATGGAACGCAAATGGTGTTCATCACTGCTGGTTTAGGTGGTGGTACTGGAACAGGCGCTGCTCCAATCATTGCATCGGTTGCAAAAGAAATGGGTATTTTAACTGTTGCAATTGTAACATTACCTTTTACTTTCGAAGGAAAAAAACGTAAGCAACAAGCGGATGCAGGTTTAGAAGAACTTAAAAAGTATGTAGATACTTTATTAGTTATTTGCAACGATAAATTGCGCGAGATTTATGGTAACTTAAAAATGAGCGAAGCGTTTGCTCATGCAGATAACGTGTTAACAGGTGCTGCTAAATCTATCGCAGAAATTATCAGTTTAAATTTACATATCAATGTTGATTTTAATGATGTAAAAACAGTAATGAAAGATAGTGGTGTGTCAATCATGGGTACTGCTTCTGCATCTGGTGAAAAGCGTGCTGTTAGAGCTGTTGAAGCAGCTTTAAATTCTCCATTGTTAAATGATAATAATATTCGCGGTGCACGTCATGTATTATTAAATATCATGAGTGGTAGCGATGATATCTCTATGGATGAGTTCACAGAGATTACTGATTACATTCAAGAAGAAAGTGGATACAGCGCTGAGTTAATTACAGGTTACGGTATCGACCAATCATTAGGAGATAGCGTTAATGTAACTATCATAGCTACAGGTTTCCAATCAAATATTCCAACAGGATTTGAGCCAGCTAAAAAACTAGAAAGAGAAGTTGTTACACTTTCTGAAGAAGTAAAAACTCCTATTCAAGAAGTAGTTCAAACAACGATTGTTGATGTTGTAGAAGAAGCTAAAAACGAAGCTGAACCTTTCATAATTACAAAAAATGAAAACCAAGTAGTTGAAGCTGTAGTAGAGCCAGTACAAGAAGTTGTTTCTGAAGTTAAGTTTGAATTAGAAACTCCTGAAATGGTTGAATTTACTGCTGAAGTAGAAACTCCAATAGTAAATGAGGTTGAAGATAATAATAATTCAATCGAGTTTGTTATAAACGAAATCGAAACAGAATTTACTTCAAGCGTTGAAGATAAAGTAGAAGAGCCAAGTTTTTCATCTCCAGTTTCTGAAGAAATCGTTTTTAACGAAATTAAATCGGATGTAACTAGCAAAGTTGAAGAGCCAGTGAGAGATATGACAGCAGAGGAGATTGCTCGTTTCGAAAGAGAGGAGAAAATTAAAGCTGCACAGGAGCGTATCAAAAAATTAAAGGATCTTTCATTAAAAATGAAAAGCCCTGAAGGTTTATATGAGTTAGAAAAAGAACCATCTTTCGTTCGTCAGAATATTAAAATCGAAGATTCTAATTATTCAACCGAATCAAATGTTTCTCGTTACACTTTATCAGAAGGTGATGACAAGAAAATGGAGATCAAGCCAAACAATCCTTTTTTACACGATAATGTAGATTAATCGTTTTACTTTGAACAATAAAATGAGAACGAGGGAGCCGAGAGGCTCCCTTTTTTGTTAATTTTCGGCGCTGTTCAGTTCTCGATACTTTTTTGTTGGCTTTGTGTCTATTACAAATATTGAAAATACTTCTGCCAACAAAAAAACTCGAACTGACAGACGTTCCTTTTTGGAAATAATCATTTCAATAAGTGTAAATGTCAGTTCGTGTGGCGACCGCTTTAGCGGGCGTTGTATCGAGAAGTGACTCTCGAAATCACCATCAATTCCAAAATTCCATATCTTCACACAAAAAATAAATTTTATGTTCTCTACTAAGCATTTTCTACCAATCGTTTTATTAATAGGCCTTTTATTCTCTTCTTGTAAAGACTTTCAAGAAATAAATGTGAGTAAGATAGATGGTTTTAAAGTAAAGAGCCTTACACAAGAGGGAATTAGTGGGGAAGTAAAAGTGAAAATAAAGAATCCAAACCCAATTGGTTTTAATGTTTATCGTTCGAGCTGCGATGTGTATTTTGGAGATTTGTACTTAGGAAAGGCCAAACTAAAAAAACGAATTCGAGTTGGGGCAAATTCTGATTCGGAGCACACGTTTAATTTGGAAGGAAAATTCAAGGATATGTCATTGTTGCAATTAACGAGTTTATTAAGTGGGAAGTCTCAAAGCCTTGTATTAAAAGGTAATTTGAAGGTGGGCAAGTTTTTTTATAGAAAGAATTTTCCAATTGATAGGAAAGAGAAAATTGGTTTAGGGAAGTAGAATTACTGTCTTTTTATCGGTTTAGAAACTCTGCTAACACGCTAATACTAATAACTTTCACATACGAGTGTAACAAAACACCCATTCCTGTCGTAAAATTGATTAAACAAATCCTAATGTTATGTCGGAAGCTGAAATCATAGTGCAATGTCAGCGCAACAACAAAGATGCTCAACGCGCTTTGTTCGAGTTGAATTTTCCGAAACTCATGCAAATGAGTATGCGCTACTCTAAAAACAAAGATCAAGCCAAAGAGATGTTGAATGAAGGTTTTGGTAAAATTTTAAGTAATCTTTCTGTATTCCAAAAAAGTGAAATTCCATTTGAAACATGGATGAAAGAAATCTTTATTGAAAATGCTGTTCAGTTTTTAAAAAGTAAAAAACACGAGTATTATGTTACAACTACTGTTCGTGTTGAAGATAAAAAAAGAGCTGGCGATCTTTTTAACCAACTCGAAAATTTAGACCCCAATGATATTGAAGAGCAAGAATTGTTAAAGTCTATTCAAGCGCTTCCTCCATCATTTCGTTCCATGTTTAATATGTGTATGATTGATGGACTTGATTTTAAAAAAGCATCCGAAATTTTAGAAGTAAGTGAAGATACAGCAAAGAATAATTTAGAGAAGGCAACTTATCAGTTGCATCAAAATATTCGTAACATTCAAAAAGGATTCGCATGAGTAACAACTATTCTAAACAACTAAGTACAGAGCAGATTACTCAGAAACTAGATAAACTGCACTACCATTTCGACGACCAATATTGGAACGACTTTAGTCAGCAGTATCAAGGAAGTAGGATGCAAGCTGTAAAAATGTCGGCAAAGTTTAATCCTAAATTTTTAGCAATTCCTGTTGGTTTAATTGTAATAGCTTCAATTGTTTATTTCTCTATAAATAATATGCGTTCAGAAAATGTTACAAAGGAAGCAATTGTTACAACTGAAAGTGAAATTACTCCAGAAGTTAAAACTCCTGTAGAAAAGCCAAAACAAGTTGTTGCTGCTCCAGTTGTAAAGGATACGGTTAAACCCGAAGTTAAAATTGTAGAAGTTTCGAAGCCTGTTGTAGTTGAGGAAACAGCGAAGTTAAAGCCTGAGAAAAAAAGTGTTGTAACTGATTCTTCTGATAAAGTAGTAAGCGATGAAACTGCTCGAGTAAAGAAAAATGACAGTGAGGAGAATACTACGCATAAAAAGAAGAAGAAAAAGAAAAGACGTAGTTCGGTAACTTCCAATGATGCTTTTACTCCAAGTGCAGAAGAAGATAATGTTGTGATTCCAGAAAATTAATAATTATTTTAGAGTTCATCTTAATATCCGCCAACTCGTTGACTCCCTTGCGAATTATCTTTAAAGCCTGAATTTAGTTTAAAAACAATAGAGTAATTAAGTTTACACCGTACGTTTTTATTATTTAGTTGCGCAGGTATCCAAACAGTGCTGCTCATTACACGAATTGCTTCTTCCTGGCATCCACCACCAAGTGATTTTTCAATGTTTATGTTTGTTATCAATCCATTTGGTTCAACAATAAAACTTAACACAACTGTTCCCTCTAAGCTTTTTATTTTTGCTTCTTGCGGATATTCTAATTCAGCTGCAATGTATTTTAAAAGAGAATCCTTACCATGAATAAAGGCAGGAGATTTATCTACTTTCTCGTAAATAAATAAAGCAGTATCATTGGGTAAACTATAAATATTCGTATTGATTTTGCTTCGTCTTTTAAGTGCTTTTTTGTATTTATTTATTGAGAAAGGTATGTCGATATAAGATTCATAAGCTACGGGCTCAGTTTGTTTGATTGCAGGAAACCAAAGAAGTAATTTAAATAAGCGTATTGCTTCATTATCTAAGTTACTATTTACCCCTTTTACAATTGAATATTGTTTAATTTTTCCTTTCTCGTCGCAGATAAATTTTATACTTACTACTCCTTCTGTTTTATTTTTTAATTCTTCCTCTGGATAAATTAATTGTTCGTCAATAAATCGCTTCAATTCTTCTTTGCCTCCGTAGTTTTCGGGTACTTGGTCAACACCATTATTTAAGAATGGAAGCGTTACAATTTGCGCTGATGCAAAGTGGAAAAGAAAGCTAGCAAGTATGAAGAAAATAAGTTTCATTAAAAGAATTTTGCAATTGCTTCGCTAAACCATGCAGGTGGCTGACAAGGTTTATTTGTTTTTTTGTCGATAAAAACGAGTGTTACTTTTCCTGTATTAAGTAGCTCTTTATTCGAATTATAACATTCATAATCAAATGTAATTCTAACGGATGGAATTTCTTTTATTGTAGTTACAATTGTAATTTCATCATCATAAAAGGCTGGTTTTTTATAATTGATGTTTAATTCAAGCACAGGAAGCATAATGCCTTTTTCTTCCATGTCTTTATAGCTGAATCCAAGTTCGCGTAATGCTTCAACACGACCTACTTCATAGTATTGAGCGTAGTTCCCATAATACACATAGCCCATTTGGTCTGTTTCTGCGTACCTAACTCTTAATGTAGTTTCTTTTTTTACCATTTATGCAAATATACGAGGAATAAATGGTTGTAATTAAATTTTTGGGATAGCTAAACTATCGTATTTTTGTTCTCCTAAAATGCGAATTGTTTTAATAATATCTGTTCTTGTTCTTTTTTCTTGTGTAAGCAAGAAAAGTATGCTAGTTCTATTGAGCAAAATAGAGTATTAACGGAAGAAAAAACTTCATTGGAAGATTTGTTGAATAAAATAGCAATGGAAAATGACAGCTTAAAACAAGAAAACGATTTGTTGGACAGTTTAATTCGAGTTGAAAGAGATAAGAATGCCTTTGTTAGCAAAAAGGATTACGTTAAGCCTAAGGCAAAGAAAAGTAGTTTAAGTAAGAATGATGAAGCGGATAAGAAAGCTTTATTTATTTACAATTTTACTTCTTATGTTTCATGGCCAAAGTTTAACGCCGATAAATTTTTAATAGGTATGGTTGGAAACACAGGCGTTAAAAGCATGTTAGAAAATTATACCAAAGGAAAATCGTTTGCTAAAGCACCAATTGAAGTTCAATCATACAAAGCAGGAGTTAATTATCAAATGATTTTCGTTTCCGCTGCAGGCGCAAATGATTTTGCTAAAATAAAAAAGGAAAACGCTGGTAAAACAGTTTTGTTAATTACAGAAAATACGCTGTACAATAAAATAGGCGGGCACATTGGATTTTTATGTGGATGGCGATAAAGTTAATTTCCTTGTAAACAAAGAGGGAATTGAAAAAGCAGGGATGAACGTTAGTGCTAAGTTGGTTCATTTTTCGCATAATTAATCAATATCCGAACAAATAGTTTTTACACTAAAGGTTTCAATTAATTCTCCTTTTTCGGATAATTTAATTGCCGATAAATTATTTCCTAAATAAGCACCTGTATCTACATTCCAGCAATTACTTTCTTCCATAAATAATGGTTTTCGGTTTTTGTGAGGTGTATGTCCAATTACCTGGGTTTTTGCTAGTTTTTTTATTGCACCTTTATTCCAAAGTAATCCTTCTGCATGATTTTCGTCCATACAAAATAAAGAATTGCTTATTCCAGCATGTGAAACAAATACGTGTTCGTTTTCCCAATGTGTGGGCAGTAATTTTAGCCAGTTTAAATCATCCTTCAAATCTCGTTCTTCCATCTCATATTGCCAATACACCGATTTCCCAAATTTATTATACCATTTTTCTATTTCTACACCTTCGTAATGCCTAATTGCCATTAATTCGTGATTGCCTTTTAAAAAAATTGCCCCGTGGTTTTTTTGTAATTCTCTGCTAAGTTTGATGGTTTGCGGATTGTAGTTCCCTCTATCAATAAGGTCGCCCACTTGTATCAATAGGTCGGTTTCCTTGTTCCAATAGTTTAACAAGGATTTAAAACTGTTGTAGCAGCCATGTATATCGCCAATGATGAATAAGTTCACATTGTAAATTTACAAATAATTACGCGGGTATGTTGACGTTATTATAATTTGTAAATTGTAAAATTCCCTTACGGGGTGCTGATTGTTTTTCGCAATCAGATACTTCTGTTTATAATGAAGAAGTTTATTTTACCACGCACGAATAGGATTAAATTATTTCATTTCCAAAAAACGGTTTTTAAGTTTTGACGCAGCATATAGTGTTTCTTCTCCTCGAACTGGCTTGAAATCGCAATTGCATAATGTTGGCCTTGTAATTGGCTATAATTTCTGAGTATAAATTTCTCCATATTAGTTCATAAACATGGCATGAAATTTAGTAAAATTACTTGCTAATATTGATAAAAACACGTTAATTTATAGTAATTAAACTATCGAACATGAAAGCATTTCTAATTACCTGTTTTTGCATTGGGGCTATGGCTTTTGCAAATGCGCAAACAGATACCGTAAAAATTAAAGTGGATGAAAATACTCCTGAAAATGCATATAATAAGGGGCTCGAATTTTTTAAAGCAAAAAACTACACCGAAGCAATAAATGAGTTCGGCAAGGCAATTACCCTGAAAGCTGATTTTGAAAAAGCGTATTATAATCGTGGTTTAGCTTATGCAGAGCAAAGTAAGTTAAATGAGGCTATGGCTGATTATAATAAATCAATTGAATTAAATCCGCAGGCCGATTATTCTTTCTTTTCGCGTGGTGAAGCAAATTCGCAGTTAGAGAAAAAAGCGGAAGCTTATACAGATTATACAAAAGCAACAGAAATTAATGTAAAGCATGCTGACGCTTGGTATAGAAGAGGTGTAATAGATTATGAAGCTAAGGAGTATACAAAGGCCGTGGATGACTATACAAAAGCAATTGAAGCGAAGCCAGATTACGCTTATGCATTTAACGACAGAGCAAGTGCAAAGTTGGAATTAGGTAAAACCGATGAGGCAATTGATGATTACAAAAAAGCAATTGCAGCAGCGCCATCAATGCCTTTTTCTCATAATAATTTGGGGAGCGCATATCGTAAAATAAAAAATTACACAGCGGCAATTGAAACATATACAAAAGCAATTGAACTAAAAAAGGATTATTACATAGCTTATAACAACCGCGGAACAGCTAAATTAGAGAATGGGGATTTTAAAGGAGCTTTGTTAGATTTCACCAAGGCAATCGAGTTAAAAAATGATTATGCTTTTGCATACAATAACAGAGCTTCTGCTAATTATAAAAAGCAGGATTACCAATCGGCAGTTAATGATTGTAACAAAGCTATTAGTTTAAATGCAAATTACGGTGAAGCATATTTAAATAGAGGGATCTCAAAGGAAATGATTAAAGATTTTAAAGGAGCATGCGAAGATTTTAAGAAAGCAAATTCATTAGGGATTGAAAGAGCTAAGCAATATTTTGATGTGTGCGAATAAAATTGAGTGAAAAGAAATTAATTAAGAAGTTAAAAGAAAATATAATGAAATTTAAAAATAAAATAATTCAGTTTGTTGTTGTTTGTTTACTAGTTGCGAGCAATGTTTTTGCGCAAACAAATGTTGAATTTGAAAAGGATAATTTCAAAGATAAAAAGGATGAGTTTAAAGAAGCTCGTCGTAATTTTAATGATGGCAAGGAATTATTCGAAAAGGGTATGGCCGAGTACCTTGCCTATATGAATGGTTTTGCTGCGGAAAATGGTTACTATCCAGTAAGTAGAAAAGATTATTTACATATTGATGATGAAGTTTTTACTGCGGCTTTGCCTATGTTAGAAAAAGCACAAGCCTTTAATCCAAATAATGCGATGTTGAATTGGATGATTGGTTTTACAAAGTTTCATCATCAACATCAAAGCGATGCTTGTTTGCCTTATTTAAAAAAAGCTTATGAGTTAAACCCAACTGTAGATCAATACTTGCCTTATATTTTAGGTTGGTCGCATCAATTGCATTATAAGTGGGACGACGCAGTAACTTATTACAATGCTTTTAAAAATGGATTAAAGCAAGGTAACATGTATGCTGCGCAGTTAGAAGATGTGTCAAAAAAAATACAAGAATGTATGAATGGAAAAAAGTACATGGCTTCTCCAAATCGTGTTTTTATTGATAATATGGGCTCTCATGTAAATTCTTCTTTTCCTGATTACAGTGCTTACATTTCGGCAGATGAATCGGTGTTAATGTTTACTTCTAGAAGAAACACTTCTACGGGAGCAAAACAGGATGAATCAGATCATGGTTATTTCGAAGATATTTATGTTGCTAACAAAGTAAATGGTGAGTGGAGTGATCCTAAAAACATGGGAGCGCCAATTAATAGCGAAGATCACGATGCAACAGCAGGCCTTTCCCCTGATGGAACAACGCTATATATCTATGCGCATCATGGTAAAGGAGGAGGCGATATATACGAAAGTAAACTAAATGGAGATAAATGGTCAAAGCCTGAAAAACTCAGTAAAGCAATTAACTCTGATAGTAGAGAAACAACAATTGCGGAGTGGTATGATGGTTCACAATTAATGTATGTTTCAAATAAAAAGGGTGGACAAGGAATGGGAGATATTTACATGTCTAAAAAGGACCCAAAAGGAAAGTGGATTGATGGAGTTAACATTGGAGCACCTTTAAATACGAAGTATGCAGAAGAAGGGATTTGTTTAGTACCTGATGGAAAAACAATGTATTTCAGTTCTCGTGGTCATTCAACAATGGGTGGTTACGATATTTTTAAAACAACATTTGAAAATGGAAAATGGACTGAGCCTGAAAATTTAGGGTATCCAGTAAATAGCCCCGATGATGATGTATATTTCGTTATTTCGGGAAGTGGGCGCAGAGGTTATTACGCTTCAGCTAAAGAAGGCGGTTTTGGAGAGAAGGATTTATACATGATTACTTTTTTAGGCCCAGAGAAATCATTTATACTTAGTAATGAAGACAATTTAATTGCAAGTATTGCTGAGCCAATTAAAACAGTGCAAGCAGCTGATGCAGTAACTATCGTTTCTAATCCATTAACAATTTTAAAGGGAACAATTACCGATGCATTTACGCAAAAACCATTGGAAGCAACATTAGAATTGGTTGATAATACAAAGAATGAAGTAATTGCTACTTTCAAATCAAACAGCACAACTGGAAAATACATGGTAATGTTGCCTTCTGGTAAAAATTATGGTATTGCTGTAAAAGCAGAGGGTTATTTATTTCACTCCGAAAATTTTGATATTCCAAAATCATCGGGTTATCAAGAAATAATAAAAGATATTCAGTTAAAGAATGTTGCAGTGGGAACAAAAATTATTTTAAAGAATATTTTCTTTGATGTAGCCAAAGCAACCTTGCGCCCAGAGTCAACAAACGAATTAGAGCGATTAATTAAATTATTAAATGATATTCCAACTTTGAAAATTGAGATTGGTAGTCATACCGATTCGGATGGAACGGATGATTATAATAACAAATTATCGCAAGCACGCTCGGAGTCGGTTGTTAAGTATTTAACGGATATAGGGAAAATTGCTCCAGATAGATTGCAAGCAAAGGGTTATGGAGAAACCCGACCAATTGCACCTAATGATACTAAAGATAATAAGCAACAAAACAGACGTTCTGAGTTTGAGATTTTGAGTAAATAGATTTTTAGAAAGAGAAGTTAAATGAATTTTAATTTAATAGCTTTTAATGATGGTAAAGGGTGGTTTAAAGAGACAGTTACGTATTTCTAAGTATGTAATTTATAAAGAAACATTACTTGATTATAAGGAACTTTTTTGGTCTTTTGTAGGTGCTTTTATTGGAATTGCAGCCATTGCTTTTTTTCAAACTAATTTTTTAAGTCGTTCCGAAAATGTGTTTTTAATTGGTTCGTTTGGAGCATCGGCGGTGCTTTTGTATGGAGCAACTAATAGTCCTTTGTCACAACCGCGAAACGTAATCGGTGGACATCTAATTTCAAGTTTAATTGGAGTAACTATTTATAGGTTTATGCCAGATGTTATATGGATAACTGCCCCCTTAGCTGTTGCAGCATCAATTGTTGTAATGCAAATGACAAAAACCTTGCATCCACCAGGCGGAGCAAGCGCTTTGATTGCTGTTATTGGAACGGAAAAAATTAAAGCCTTAGGTTATTGGTATGTTTTGTCTCCAGTATTAATTGGCGCGCTTATTTTACTTTTCACAGCTTTAATATTTAATAATATCCCTGCGCATAGAAAATACCCGAGTGTTGTAAAACGAAATTACTTTAACCGTACACGAAAGTCATAAATGAGAAAATTATTTGATTTATTAAAAGCAAAGCGTATGGTTCGTTTTGTTTATATTCCTTTTATTTTAGCAATTATTTTTGTTTTTACTTCTAATTCATGGGTTAAAAATGCTACAACTAAATTTTGTTACAACGATGTAAAATCAATTCCTGAAAATAAGGTTGGTTTACTTTTAGGAACCAGCAAAATAGCACGGGGCGGCATTAATTTGTTTTTTAAGTACCGTATAGAAGCTGCAGCAAGTTTGTTTGCTGAAGGCAAAATAAAACACATTATTGTTAGTGGTGATAATCACATTGCGAATTACAATGAACCCGAAGAAATGAAAAATGAATTGATGAAATTAGGTGTGCCTGATTCATGCATCACTTTAGATTATGCTGGTTTTAGAACATTGGATTCAGTTGTGCGTTGCGAAAAGGTGTTTGGACAAACTAACTTCACAATAATATCTCAGCCATTTCATAACGAAAGAGCTTTGTTTATTGCAGCCAAATCTGGGTTAAATTGTGTTGCTTTTAATGCGAAAGATGTTCCAAGTAAATATTCTACTAAAACAACTATTCGTGAATATTTTGCAAGAGCTAAATGTGTTTTGGATATTTATCTTTTGCACACTGAGCCTAAATTTTTAGGAGAGAAGATTGTGATTTAAACTTTTATTCCAATGATTAATACATCATCCACTTGTTCTGTATCTTGTTTCCAATAATTAAATTCTGCATTCAAGAATTTGTATTGTTTTGCCATAGGATGGTGAGCATTTTCGACTAAAAATTCTTTGAGTTTTTTATACATGTATTTTTTGCCTTTTTCACCACCAAATTGATCTGGGAAACCATCAGTTAAAGCATAAACTAAATCACCTTTTTGTAAATCAAATTCATAAGAATTAAATGGAATATTATCCCTATCATGCTTACCGCAAGGCATTTTGTCGGGTTTTAACTCAATCATTGTTTTAACCAACTCTCCATTTTCATTTGCAATTTTTCTAACAATCCAAATTGGATTATTAGCAGCAGCATAATTCATTTTTAAATTTTTGAAATCATAGCAAATCACACTGCAGTCCATTCCATCTTTTCCTCCTTCTGCACTTCCATCGTTTGCTAAGTTTGAAATTACTTTTGTTCGTGTGTGATTTAAAATATCTGCTGCGTTCGTTAACTCTTTACCATTAACCGCTTCATTTAAACAAGAAATATTTAGCATACTCATAATTGCTCCAGGTACGCCATGCCCCGTGCTATCTGCAGTAACAATAACAAATCTACCATCAGCTAAATTAGATGCCCAATAAAAATCTCCGCTAACAATATCTTTTGGTTGGAAATAAACGAAGTGGTCTTCCGCCTTTGATGCGTCGTTATTTTCAGATTTCAGATTTTCGTTTAATAGTTTTGTGCTTGCTAATAATGCGCGTTGTATTCGTTTAGCGTAGTTGATGCTATCTAAAATTTCTTTTTGTTTTTCTTCAATAATTTCTTTTTGTTCAACTACCTCATGCGTTCTTTCTTCAACAGTTTGTTCTAGTTCCATTTGTCGTTGACGTAAAACGCGCTCTCGTTGTTTAATATAAAACCAAACAGCAGCAACAATTATTATTATTGCAAGTGTTCTAAACCACCAGGTTTTCCACCATGGTGGGCTAATACTAAATTGATAACTAATAGGTTCCGACCACACACCATCTTTATTCATTGCTTTTACTTTAAACGTAAAATTACCAGCAGGTAAGTTGCTATAAACGGCTTCTGTTTTAGTGGTTACTGGATTCCAATTATCTTCAAAACCATCCATTATGTATTCATAAAGTATTTTATCTTGGCTTTTAAAATTAATGCCTATGTAATTTATGGTAACATGGTTTTGATGATAAGGTAAGTTTAAATTGATTGGCATTGAATTCCAATAACTAACACTGTCAAATGTTATCCCAGCATGTTTAGTGGCAGTAGAATCATCATTTTCTGATTTAAAGCTTGACCAATTTACATCGTCAAAAAATAATTTTAATCCAGTAATTTGCATTTTAGGAGCAATCGTATCTTTTCTATCGGCTTCCGGATTATAGAGCGTAAGCATTTTAGCTGTACCCCACCAAATTTTTCCTGTATTGTCTTTGTAAACAGAATTTCTTGCACAGTTGTTTCCTGTAAATCCTTCGGTTACACCATATGTAATAAAAAGTTTTTTGCTTGCGATTAATTCTTCACTAGGAAGATTTACTAGTTTTTCGTTCAATTTGTTTAAGCCTCCGCGAGTTCCAAACCACATGTTTTTATCATTATCTTCAATTAAAGACAAAATAGCATTATTACTTAATCCATTTGATTCATTTAAGTTGGTGAATTTTTCTCCGTTAAATCGAGAGATACCACCATTTTGTGATCCAAACCAAATGTTACCTTTGCTATCTTCATAAACACATGAAATAACATTGTTTACTAGTCCATGTTCAATAGTGTAATTAAAGAAATTTGTTCCGTCATATTTTATAACTCCATTGCCATTTGTTGCTAGCCAAATATTGCCTTTTTTGTCTTCGTAAATAGAAAATATGGAGGATAATGGGATTTTGTTTACAGCAGTATAATTTGTAAAGGAATTCCCATCGAATTTTGAGAATCCTGTGTTCGTTCCAATCCATAAATTATCTTTTTTATCTTTACATAAACTCCAAATAGTGTTATTTACTAAACCTTGCTCTTTTGTATAAATACTAAAGTTTGTACCATCAAAAATATTGAAACCTACTTCATAGCTTCCGAAGTATAAATCACCATTTTTAGATTTGGTAACACATGTCAGATTATCGAAACTAATTCCTTGTTGGCTGGTGTAATACTGAAATTTGTTTTCTGATTTAATAATTAATCCACCTCCACCAGAAGCATAAATAAATTCATTTTTATTTCTTTCTGTTGTTGACCATATTAATGAGTTGCTTAAACCTTCTTTTGTAGTATAATGAGTAAACATATCACCTTCGTATTTTGCAACACCTGCACCTTCGGTTCCAATCCATAATTCGCCTGCATTACCTATTGCAAGTGATCTAATTAGTAGGTGGTTTAAGCCTTGTGTTTCATCGAAATAAGTGATTGTATTGTTCTTGATTTTGTTAAGTCCATTTCCAAATGTTCCAAGCCAAGCAGTGCTATTTTTGTTGAAGGCTAAACACATAATAGAATTGCTCGATAATCCGTGTTCTGTGCTATAATTAGTGAATTCTTTTCCATCAAAAATGGAAAGTCCTTTGCTATTGCCACCAAACCAAAGATTCCCTGAATTATCTTTTTTAATAGTTAAAATTGCATTATCGCATAGGCCATGACTTTCGTTATAGTTAAAAATTTTATTGTCTTTGATTATATAAATACCTTTTTCGTATGTACTCATACATAAATCACCATTTTTATCTTCAACAATAGAAGAAATGTTCGACTCAATTCCTTGCGATTTTGAATACACATTAAACTGATTGTTCTCAAGCGAAATAGCACCTAAATCAGAGCCAAGCCAAATGGTTCCATCTTTAGATTCGTAAATGGAAAGAATAGAATTGTTTATCAATGCGCTATCCGATTGGTAATTGTAAAAGTATTTTCCGTCAAATTTCGAAAGTCCGTTCCCTCTTGTGCCTATCCAAATATTTCCTTTACTATCTTGAAACATAGTTGAAACATTGTTTGAAATCAAACCTTCATTTTCGGTGTAAGAACTTAAAAATTTACCGTCGTATTTTGTAATACCCATTTTAGTTCCAATCCAAATGCCACCATTAATGTCTTCAATTAATGCATAGATGATTGAATTTTTTAAGCCTTGTTCAATATCTATAAATTTTATGTTTTGGGGATTTACTTCTCGTGTTCTAAATGGGAGCGCTTGCACAACCTGAGGTAATGCTGCCGCTACTTTTTCGAATTTAGCTGGGAAAATTTTTGGTTTTTTAAGTTCGCTAATAATTGGGTTTAAAGCCAAGGTTTTTTTGCCCGATGATAGCGATTGCACATTTGAATTTCTTTCGGATGGAATCGCCGTTTTTGCTTTGTTTACGATGGGAGCTTTAGCAGTGATGACTTCCGAACTAAGTTCTGCTTTTGTAGTTTTAGGTGATATAGAAATTAAACTGTCGTTTGGAATAGAATTCGATTTTGTGGTTTTGTCATTTTTATCACATCCTACAAAAAAGGGAACTAAAAAAAGTAGAAGAATATATAAAGTTGTATTTTTCACAAATAGGAAGTTATCACTTACCCACAAATTTAGTCATTTGGCGAAATAAATAGTGGATTTTATCTCATTTTTTGATGATAACGGAATTTGTGGCTACCTTAGTCGTTGTTTATAGTGTAACGTTAATACCTTATTTCCCAGCGTTTAATCTAGAAAGTGTTGTACTGGTGAAAATCATGTATTAGATAGTTGAAATTTATTAAATTTGATTACGATTTAGGAATACATAATGAAAAGGCATATAAGTTTAGTTTTGTTTATTTTGATTTTTAGTGTCCACGGCACTAAACTATCTGCTCAAACTGTTCGTTTTAATAATTGTGAAGGTTATAATATGAGCCAATTTGGTCCAGGAAATTTTGGTTGGACTGCGCCCGGTTCAACTGGTAATAATGGGATTGGCACACCAATAAGTATAACTTATCAGTCAACTCCCTTAACTTTCCCTGCAGCCACTCCAAAGTCAGGTGTTCGTGTTATGAGTTTTAACACTAATACAGCAAGTTTGGGGAATAGCGAATGTTTTTTTTCGAATTGGCTTGATTTTAGTCGGAATTGTGTTAATTCACCAATGACAATAAGTTTTTGGTTGTATCGAACAGGTACAGATGCAATTACGGATAGAATTGACTTAAGAATTAATAATGTTGGTCTTTATGCGGGATCAACTTCTCTAATGACAGTAAATAGATCCAGAGCTTTGACACCATATGAATATGGTTTAGACGGATGGTATAAGTATGAAGCTGTTATTCCTTCAACCTTTAATGCAGGGGGATTTATTATTTTGGAATGTATTGACGGTGGAAATACAGGTTTTGGAAACATATATATCGATGACCTACAGTATTATGATAATGGTGGATGGGCTGGTAATGTTACTGGAGGCATTGCAGATGCTGGTCCCGATTTAACAATTTGTAGTGGAGGCCTTGGAGAAATAGGAACTATCAATGATCCAAATACGTCTTATTCATGGTCGCCCGTAGCAGGCTTAAGTAATGGTGCTGTTTCAAATCCTACCATTAGTTTAGCAGCAGCTGGAGTATATAATTATACACTTACTGCAACCACTTCTGGTGCTGGTTGTACAGCGGCAAGAACAGATATTGTGTCGGTTACTGTTTCGGCTACTGCTGCGCCTGTAATTACTAGTGCAAATTCTACAAATGTTTGCAGCGGCACCGCCTTATCTTTTCCTTTTTCGGCTTCTTTTGCACCTACAGGTTATATTTGGTTAGCTGCTAATAATCTAGGAACTACAGGGGAATCATATATTATAACTTCAAATAGTGCAACATTAAATGATGTTATAACAAGTGGATCAACTCAGGCCGTTACGTACTCTGTTTCTGCATATAATGCAGGTTGTCCTTCAGGCACAAATCCTATCCAAACTTTTACTGCTAATGTAAGTATTGCTCCAACCGCCACAGCGCCAATGAGCCAAACAGTCTGTGTTGGTAGTTCTACTAATTTTAACACCACGGTTTCAGGCACAGGCCCTTTTACCTATCAGTGGCAACAAAATGCAGTAAATATTGTAGGAGCAACTTCCTCCCTTTATACAGCACCTGCGGCTACCCCTCTTATGAATGGTTATACATACAGGTGTGTTGTTACGAATGCTTGTGGTACGGTTGTTACGACAAATGCTACCTTAACAGTCGCTCCAGCTCCTGCTGCAACTGCCCCATCAAATCAAACAATATGTCAAGGAGCAAACGCTAATTTTTCTACAACAGCATCAGGTACCCCACCTTATACATACCAATGGCAAGAGGATGATGGTTTTGGATTTACAAATATTGTAAACGGTGGTATTTATGGTGGAGCAACAACTGCAAATTTATTTTTAACTGCTCCATTAATAAGTATGAATTCTTATCGTTATCAGTGTGTTGTAACCGACGCTTGCGGTACTGTTATATCAAATCCTGCTCAGTTATTTGTTACCGCCGCAATTTCTTATTCAAGTTCAACCACAACTCAACCATTAACTACAGATGTGAGTAGATGCGAGGCTAATGCAGTTATTCTCCAGTTAAACATTAATATGAATTCGGGTTCTTGCCCCTCCACTCCGAGTGTGATAGGATTTAATGTTACCATGAATGGTACTTCGTTGCCTGTTGCAAATGAAGTTTTAAATGTTCAAATGTATTATACAGGTTCGAGTAATTCGTTTTTGCCTATTAATCAATTTGGGCCTAACTATGCTGCCGCAACAAATATTGCAATATCAGGTTCGCAGGTTTTGAGTGGTGGTAATAATTATTTCTGGTTGGTTTATGATGTTAATCCTTTGGGAACAGGTGCAGTTATTGATGCTACCTTATCAAATTTTACAGTTGTTGGTGGTAATAATCCTGGAGTAAAGATTCCTACTGTTACTGATCCTGGTTCAGGAAGAAATATCACTACTTGCCCTGCACCAGGTGGTGTAATAAATGGTTTAACCTATTGGTTAAAATCAAATGATGGAAGTAATATTCAAAGCTCTACTCATGATGCTCCAATTGGGATGTGGGCATCTTCATTTTCAAATGATAATGACCTTTCTCAAACTAATGGAACTAAAAAGCCTCAATTCAAAAATTATGGTTACGATACAACATTTAATTTTAATCCTTATTTAAGTTTTGATGGAAATAATGATGTATTACAAGATACCTTATTATTAGGTAGCGGGCTTTTAGATGACAATGGTTTAGCTTTGGTAGTTTGTGCAACCGCAGCAGCACCAAATAATTACCCTGCTTTTGGTTATAAGGAAAGTGATCCAGGACCTTACTATCAAATTAACCCAGAAAGTGGAATGTTGTTTTATAATTCGGCAGGTAAATTTACGGAAATTGATATGACTGATTTTAGTGAGCCTGCAAGTGATTTTCCAATGGCAAAGTTGTTGGTAATAGTGCTAATAGTGCAAGTTCTGATTTTGCGGATTTTATTAGGAACTCTGAGGTAATACTTCCAACCTTATCTGGCGCAGCTGATGCGGAAAAAGGATTAAGTTTAGGAGCTAATGGCGATGGATTCAGACAAAGTAATTATAACATTGCTGAAGTAATCACTATAGTGGCGGCGTTTAAATGCAACTGAGATTCAACGAATACAAACCTATGTTGGAATAAAGTATGGTATTCACATGAATCAAGATTATTTTGCCTCTGACGGTTCAACTGTGGTTTGGGATACTACATTAAATGGTGGCTACAATTTCGATATTGCTGGGATAGCGCGTGATGATAAAAGTGGCTTAAATCAAAAGCAATCGCAAAGTGTTAATACCGATGAAATTTTAACGGTTGGTTTAACATCTATTTCAACTTCTAATGGCAATAATACAGAGAGTTTTCCAGATGATAAATCGTTTTTATTTTGGGGAAATAACGATGAAATTACAGTTTCAGACTATAGTACTTTAGCGCCAACTGCAACACCTTTTTGCCTGTTGGAATTCAAGGAAGAATAAAACGTGTGTGGAAATTTCAAGGCTCTAATTTTAATACCTTTGACTTTAATAGAACAACTGTAAATCAAAATGATGAAAAAGTGATGGCAACAAAAACCTTAACATTAGGTTTTGATGCTCATACTTTAGCTGGTTCATTTGTTGCTGGTCCCAATAACACCATTAAAGTTTTAGTTGATGATGATGGTGTTGATTGGTCGGATGCAGTTGTTGTTGGCGGCGCAGTTGTTGTTGGCGGAACAACGGCTAGTGGATTAAGGATTGTAGTGCCTGATGTAACTGTTGAGCCTGATAAAAATTATGTTACGCTAGCAACAACTGACGCTTCTATGCTTCCATTAGCAAGTGAGATTACCCATTTTTCGGCTGAATGTAAAACAAACTATAATTTGGTTAAATGGATTACAGCAGCTGAAATTAGTGTAGATGACTTTACATTGCAAAGTAGCACAGATGCTGTTCATTTTTATGATGTTTATACCGTTGCAGGAAAAGGTAATCACAGTGCATATAACGTTTATACATTTGAGCACGCAAACCCACAAAGAAAAAATTTGTATTACCGTATTAAGCAAAAAACGGACAATGGTAATTATGTTTATTCAAGAACAATTACAACGGATAATTCATGCAAAGTAGTTGAGGATGAAAAATTAGCTCTATCAATAGTGCCTAATCCAGTTGTTGGAAATATAAATAATGCCGAATTGTTTTACAGCGGGGCACAAGAAGGAAAAGGAATTGTTGAAATTAAAAATTTACTTGGAGCAACACTTTATAAATTGTCAGTTGAAATTAACGATGAACTGGGTTCTATTAATTTACCAACTTATAATCTAAAAGCAGGAGTATATATTGTTAGCCTAGTTTCAGGCAACGAAAGCAAATCTGTAAAATTAGTTAAAGAGTAATTAATTTTACATCTTAATCCCAATCACCAAAATATCATCAACCTGTTCGTGATTCAACATCCATTTGTTGATGTGTTTTTCTAACTCAATTGCTTGTTCATCTACACTTAGCTCTTTTATACTTAGTAAAAAATGCTTAAAGTTTTTGGTCATTAATTTTTTCCCTTCTTTTCCACCAAATTGATCTCCATATCCATCAGTACTCATATACAAGCGGTCGCCTGAGTTAAATTGAATTTCATGTATAGCAAATTCTTGCGTGTCATCTGTGTGGCCACCAATACCCGCTTTGGTAGGTTTAACTTCTTCTACTTCATTACTCTCCGCTCTTATTATCCATAAAAAACGATTAGCACCTGAGTACTTTACTGTTTTTGTGATGGTGTTTACTTTTATTAATGCAATCTCCATCCCATCTTTAGTTGAACCTTCTTTGTTGTCTTGACGGAGCGATTGTTTTATTCTTCTATTCACCATTTTTAAAATAGCGTCTGGTTCATTGGTTAAAGTAACAGCTTCGTTTAATTTATCGCTACAAACCATACTCATAAAACCTCCGGGCACGCCATGACCAGTGCAATCTGCAGAGGCAATTAAAAATTCGTTCTCATCAATTTTATTGTACCAATAAAAATCCCCACTCACAATATCTTTTGGTTGAAAGAAAACAAAAGTATCTTTCCACGAATTTTTAATTTCTACAAATGGAGGTAGTATTGCGTTTTGAATACGCTTTGCATAATTTATACTATCAGTAATTTCTTGTTTTTGATGAAGAATTTGTTCGTTTTGTTCTTTTAATTCTTCGTTTTTATGTTCGATTTCTTTTGTACGTTCTTTCACTAAATTATCAAGATGTTTGTTTTGTGCTTTTAAACGATATGATGCAACGCGTATGGAAACAAATAGCACTAGTCCAAAACCTACAACGTATAGTATGTATGCCAATGTTGTTCTATACCAAGGTGGAAGAATGGAAAATTCAATAACTAAATCTTTACTTTGCTGCTCATAAATGTTTTTAGCTTGAACAATAAGTTTGTAATTTCCCTTCATGTAAATTATTGAATTTAATTTTTCGTTCGGGTAGCCAAGCACTAAAACTGGTGTCGGCACTTTCTAGTTTATATCTATATAAAGTTTTGTCTTCTTGGTATAAATAATTTGAAGCAAATTCAACAGTTAGTTCATTATATCTATAATGCAATGCTGTTCCAATTGCAGTAGTGTTTATAGCTGATCCATCAAACAAAATGGAATCGTTTTTGGTGCTTATTTTTCTTACAACAACTTCAAAAGGTGTACGATTGGGGATGTATTTTTTTTCGTTAAAAATCACCAAGCCATCTTCAGCACCAATGTATAAGTCATCGCCGTTTGGATAAATAAAGTTTTCTCGCCCCATATCGAGTGTTAAGAATGGTTCGTGAAAGTCTTTCCCTGTTTTTTTATCCAGGATATGAATTTTATTATCGATGATTGCAAGTGTTCTATTTGAATAATCATTAATGAATGAAAAGTTACTTTGATTTGTTTCGAAATTGTAGAATTTACTTAATTCAAAAATTACTCCTTTCTCATCTTTTTGTAATTCGTATAATCCTGATAAGTTCCCAATTACAATTTTGTTATTAAATACAAATGGATATTTAATGTTTTTTGGTAATCCGAAATCTTCACCATAAACGTCAACTTTAAAAACTGGACTTTCATCATCAGTTATTTTGTAAACAGCGTTGTTGGTTGAAATCCAATAATGATAGGGTGGTTTGTTCGTAGGTTCTTCTTCAATGCCAACGATTTCTCCGGCAATTTCGAAAGCGAAGTCGTAAATCAAATTTAAGTTTTGAGTGTAAATTTTAAGCCAGTATTGTTAGAGCCACCAATTATAAAATTACCATTGCTTAGGAACTTAATTTTTTTAAAATCCCCATCTAGTAGTTTTTTATATGTTTTTCCATCGTGCTCGTACAACCCTTTTGATGTCACAATAAATAATTTATTATTATTGATGGCAAACTGCTGAACGATGTCTGTGTTAAAATTCAGCTCTTGGGAAAAATCAGCATCTTCTTCGCCTTTTATAAATATGCCTGTAAATGTTCCAGCATAAATTTTATTATTAAATTTTATAGCATCATTCACGTTGCCTTTTGTAGATGTAAAGCTTTGTATAGATGAATTCAGATATACCTTGGATAGGCCATAATTAAGGGCAAGCCAGAGATTCCCTGTTTTATCCTCGTATTGCGCAATTACATTGTCGTCTTGTAAGCCAATAGCTTTGTTTATTAAATTAATTGACGAAGTTTTTGGATTAAAAATGATTGTTCCATTGGTTAGAGAATTAATTGCATAGTTTCCGTTTTTTAGTTGAGTACATCCTATTAATAAGGACCTTAGCCATACGGAATTATTTTCAGTATTGTACTCTTTAAATTCATTTGTTTGTGAGTTGTAAATAAACAAACCATTTTCATGAGTTGTTATAAGTAATTCGTTTTTTGAAAAGGGCTGTACTCCAAATACTCCAATCTCTGCAAATATCTGACTATTTGGAATTAAAACTAATTTGTCATTTACACATTTCATTAATCCTTTTTCTCTTTCTCTAACAAATAATTGGTTGTTACAAAAGGAAGCTAAGTGAAAACTTGTTTCGGGCTTAATGGTTTTTATTGTTTTATAATCATAAACAAATATTGCTTCGTTGCTTTGAAAATATACTCTGTCTTTTGCTGCAAATATTCTCCAAATATTTACAAAAGGGAGGTGATCTTTAGGAAGTAATTCTTCACTTAAAGGATAATAAGTTAGCTTACCTGTTGAGTCTTTAAGGTAGGAGCCGAAATAACCTTCTCCACCTACAAATAGCGTGTTGTTACTATCGCAGGCTAATGAATGAACATAGAAACCGAATCGTGCAGGCAAAAATCGCCATTTGTACCCATCAAATTCGATTAACCCATTATTACTTCCCGAATAAATTAAACCCTCTTTAGTTTGTGTTACTGCCCAATTTTGAACGTTCTGGGTTTTTCCATACTCCTTTGGAGTATAATTTACAATAGGGTATTTGTAATAGGTTTGCCCAATTACATTGTAAAATGAAAATAAAATAAGAGCAAACGAGAATAGAAACTTATAATTTTTCACAGTAATTAATTTTACTGCAAATTAATCTTTTTTTCTAATAGATAATTGTTTCGTACCGGACTATTTCTCAAGATTAATTCGCCAATAAATCCTGCAAGGAAAAGCAATGTTCCTAATACCATTGTTGTTAATGCAATAAAGAACATTGGATTCTCTGCTACTTTTGGCGCTCTAGAACCAACAATTACATGGTATAATTTACTTCCGCCTATCCAGGCTGCAACCATGAAGCCAATTGCAAACATCATGGTTCCTAATAAACCAAACAAGTGCATTGGACGTTTTCCAAATTTTGAAATAAAAGTGATAGTTAATAAATCCAAGAAACCATTTACAAAACGGTCCCAACCAAATTTAGAAACACCATATTTACGTGCTTGATGCTGAACTACCTTTTCGCCAATATTACCAAAACCTGCGTTTTTAGCAAGTACAGGAATAAAGCGATGCATTTCACCATAAATTTCAATACACTTTACGACCTCTTTTTTATAGGCTTTTAAACCGCAGTTCATATCATGCAATTTAATTCCACTTATTTTACGGTTGGTCCAGTTGTATAATTTACTTGGTAGGTTTTTGGTAACAGCATTGTCAAAACGTTTTTGTTTCCATCCACTAACTAAGTCGTAATTTTCTTCTTTAATCATGCGATATAGTTCTGGAATTTCATCCGGACTATCTTGCAAGTCAGCATCCATCGTAATTACAACATCGCCTTCTACCGCTTCAAATCCAACGTGCAGGGCAGGAGACTTTCCGTAATTTCTTCTGAATTTAATTGCTTTAATGCAAGGGTTTTTTTCTGATAGCTCAGAAATTACTTTCCAACTTTTATCTTTACTTCCGTCGTCAATGAAAACAATTTCATACGAAAAATTATTTGCCTTCATCACACGAACAATCCATTCGTGCAATTCGGGTAACGATTCTTCTTCATTAAAAAGTGGTATAACAACAGAAATATCCATAAATAGTTTTTTCCCTCAACGTAATATTATCCTACAAATTTTGCATTTTTTATCGGGATATGGAAATATGCCCTTTAAAAATTGTTAATCTGCCTAATTCTTCTTGTATTTAAGCATGCACCAGCCGTTTTTAGCCTCTTTTTTATCGAAACTAAAGCCTAATGAGCTTGCTTTTTTATTTAATTCTTCAAAATCGCTCTCAAAAAAGCCACTTAATAAAAGTAGGCCTCCCGATGGCAAACAATCGTAATAAGCATGCATGTCGTTAAGCAAAACGTTACGATTAATGTTAGCTAATACAACATCAAAATGTTTGTTTGCTAATGAATTTACATTGCCTTTGTAAAATGTAATTCCTTCAGTATGATTGTTTTTGCCATTTTCAATACTGTTTTCTATACTCCAATCATCAATATCAATTCCTTCAATGGACGATGCACCAAGCTTTTTAGCAATGATTGCTAAAACACCTGTTCCGCAACCCATATCTAAAAGCGATTTGTCTTTTAAATCAAGGCTGAATAATTCGCGCGACATTAACCATGTGGTATCATGATGGCCAGTACCGAAAGACATTTTAGGGTCAATTAAAATATCTAGTTGCACATTTTCTGGCTTATCATGAAAAGAGGCGCGAATGCAGCATTTATCCTCTACAAACACAGGATGAAAATTGCTTTCCCACTCAGCATTCCAGTTTTTTTGTTCTATTTTTTCAATCTCGTAAGTGAAAGTAAAATCCATTTCAGGAATTTCATCAATCATTGTTTGATTAAAATCTTCTTCTTTTATAAAAGCATCAAAGCCTGTTTCGTTAGTAACGAATGTTTCAAATTCGTATTCGCCTAGCATGGCAATTAATATATCAGTTCCCGGTTGTACAGGCGCAACTTTAAAATGGATTCCTAAGTAGTTCATGAGAAAGAATTAATGATTGTGACAAAATCTTCTGCTTTTAATGACGCACCGCCAATTAAGCCGCCATCAATATCGGGCATAGAGAATAATTCTTTTGCATTTTGCGCATTGCAAGATCCTCCGTATAAAATAGAAATAGAATCAGCAATTTGTTTGTTGTATTTTTTCTCTAAACAAGTACGAATAAATTGATGTACTTCTTGCGCTTGCTGTGGCGAAGCTGTTTTGCCAGTACCTATTGCCCATACAGGTTCGTAAGCTAATACTAATTTTACAATGTCTTCTGCACTTAAATGAAAAACCGATTCGTTTAATTGTTGTTCAATTATTTCGAAATGTTTGTTTGCTTCGCGTTCTGCTAACATTTCTCCGAAACAATAAATAGGAGTAATGTTACCTGCAATGCAAGTATTGATTTTGTTTTTTAAAAATTCGGCTGATTCATTAAAATAACTTCTACGTTCTGAATGTCCAACTAAAACATAAGTTGCGCCAACAGATTTTAAAGCAGCTAAAGATGTTTCTCCTGTAAATGCCCCGCTTTCTTTATCGTGGAGGTTTTGTGCTCCAACAAAAAAGTGAGAAGCTGTTTTCTCAATTGCTTTTGAAACAGGATATATAAATGGAAAAGGTGGAATAAAAATTTTATACACTTCAGCAGAAGTGTTTGCTTTTAAAATGTTTTCTACCAATTCAATTGCCTCGGGTAATGTTTTGTTCATTTTCCAATTGCCGGCAACAATTTTCTTTCTCATTAATTAGGGATTTAAAAAGAGGTAAATATACCAATTTATTGGGAATTCTAGTGAGAAATGAGGCTTAACGTCATTGACTTTTAATTGTTCTAAGTTTTGTTTTAAATGCAATAAAGTATATTTGAACTCGTTTAATAATATGTCTTCTAAGAAAAAGATTTTCTGTTTTTTATTTTTTTTCTTGTTTGTTTGCAATAGCATTAATGCTCAAGATAGTACAAGAAAATTCTCTTATTTTAAAAACGATTCGGTTTTGTCAAAGAAGTTTAATTTGACACTTGAATTTGGTTTTCAAAGGGCGAAATATAAAAATTACGTTTATAATTCAACTGTTATTCCTTCCAATGAGGAATTTGATGATTACAAATTGTATAAACAAAGTAAAATTTCATTTAATAAAAGTAGAGCTTATAATTTGAGTTTAAATGTGAATTATCGTCTTTTTGAAAAATTCTATATTTCTGCTGGTTTAAAATTACAAACATTAAAATCCTCGGTAGAAATTAACTCAGATTCTTTATACTATAAAAATCAATATGAATTATATAGCGTTACTATAAATAGTAAAGGAAATTTAGTTTATTGCCCCTTGTATTTGCAGTTTAGGGTTAATAAATATTTCTATCCATTTATTGGTTATTCGGTAAATGTAATTTCAAGTATTAGAAAAGAATTAAATGACTCGGAAATTGGTTTTAAAACGCTTCCTGTAAATGGTATTAATGATTTTAAATTAAATGAAAAAATAGCAGGTTTTGATTTCAATATTCCTAAAGCTCGCCGAATGTATTTTACTTTCAAGTTTGTTCATACTGGAAAGAAATGGACTTTACGAGATAAAGATTTGTGGTATTCCTTTGGTCTGAAATATTATCTTATTTAAAAACAACTTCACCATTTATTATAGTGAATAGAACTTTTGAGTTTAGGATTTCTTTCTCCTCACACTTCATCAAGTCTTTATCCAATATTACAAAATCAGCAAATTTTCCTTTTTCAATGCTGCCTTTTTCTTTTTCTTCAAAGTTGGAGTAGGCGGCCCAAATGGTCATTCCTCTAAGTGTTTGCTCACGAGTTAAAGCATTTTCTTTTTGAAAACCATTTTCGGGAAATCCTTTACTGTCTTTACGAGCAACGGCAGCATAAAATGTTTTAAAGGTGCTAATGTCTTCAACAGGAAAATCTGTTCCTAATGCAACAATACCCGAAGCTTGCAATAAATCCTTATAAGCATAAGCTGTTTTTACTCTCTGTTTTCCTAATCGTTCTTCTGCCCAATACATATCGCTAGTTGCGTGTGTTGGCTGCACCGATGGAATGATGTATTTAAATTTTTCTAAATCTTTTAAGCTTACAATTTGCGCGTGCTCAATTCTCCAACGTAAGTTGTTTTGTTTGGTTGCAATGTCATTATAAATGTTTGCAATAATCCGATCGCTCGAGTCGCCAATGCAATGCGTGTTCATTTGAAACCCTTTGCTGGCAAGTAGTTTGGCTTTCTCTTCAAAATGCTCTTTGCGGTTTAATAAAAAGCCTGTCCACTCAGGTTTATCGGTATAATGTTCTAACAAACATGCCCCGCGTGAACCAAGCGCGCCATCAGCATAAAATTTAAACGAACGTATATTTAATAAATCTGTTTTGTATGGGCCTTTGTTTAAGTAGTACTCGTAATTAGAAGTGTTGTCACTTAACATTACATACAAACGCATTTTTAGTTTTTTCTCGTTTTGTAGTTTTTCTAATAAGTCAATTTCTTCTTTTAGCAAACCTGCGTCATCTAAAGTTGTTAGTCCCATTGCAAAACAATTGGCTTGTGCCTTTAATAATGCAGTCTCTAATTTTTCATTTGAATATTTAGGGATTTTTGTACTTACCAAATCAACTGCATTGTCAATTAATATTCCAGACAGTTGCGCATCTTTTATCTTTAATTGCAGATCGTTGTTTTTTAAATTACTTGTCGATTTTTTCGCAAACAACACTTCGCCGCCAATTAATTTTGTTTCGTTAGTAATACCTGCAATTTGCAATGCTACATTGTTTGCAAGCGCTGCGTGGCCATCAATACGGCTTAAAAGAACAGGATTGTTTGGAAACAAACTATCTAAAATAAATCGTTCAGGATATTCTTTAATTGCCCAGTCGTTTTGATCCCAGCCACGGCCAACAATCCATTCGCCTTCTTTAATTGCATTGGCTTTTGTAAATTCATTTACCTTTAAAACAACTTCTTCAAATGAGTTGGTGGCAACTAAATTTACTTCGTTGAATCCTGCAGCGTAATGGTAAAGATGGCAATGCGCATCAATAAAGCCAGGGTAAACAAATTTATTGTTTGCATCTATTTTGTTATCGCAAATAAATGAATTAAGTATTTCTTCGTTTGTTCCTGTGCCAATTATTTTTCCGTCTTTTACAGCAATTGCTTGGCAAGTAGTGGATAGAGAGTCAACAGTATAAACCGTTGCGTTATGAATTATTAAATCAGCTTTCTCTTTTTGTGTTGAGCAAGAGAAAAGTGAAATAGAAATGATGAGCAGAATAAATTTCCACATGTTGTTTAATTAATAGTTACCAATTGAAAGCATAACCAATGTGCAGGCTTCAATGCACTCAATGCCTTTAGCACTTGCCATATTTTCCAGTTCAGGGTTTTCTGCACCTGGATTAAAAATAATGCGTTTTGGTTCTAATGAAAAAATATAATCATACCAAGCAGGTTGGTTTGCAGCACCAACGTACATGGTAATAGTGTCAATGTTGTCGATTTTATTTTTATTGGTTATAATTTCTAAATCATTTATTTTCCCTTCTCTAATGCCAACAGGAAAAACAGGGTGATTATGTTTTTGCAAAGCAATACTTGCTTTATATGCATAACGTTCAGGATTGTTTGAAGCGCCTATTACAACTGTTGGTTTAGTCATGTTCGATGTAATTTAATTCTTTGCCAAATGTTTCTTCTAAAAAGTAGAGTGCAATAAATCCAATACCAATTATGATTGCGCCTGTTACTTGTGTAGCTAATATTTTATCCCCACTATAAGTTGTTGTTAAATAACTAAGTAATAAGGAAATTAAAATAGTTGAGCCACGCACAAAGTTGGGAGCTGTGGTTGCAGCAGTTGCTCTAATGTTTGTTCCAAATAACTCAGAAGCAGCACTAATAAATACTGCCCAGTAGCCAGTTGCAAAACCAATAAATCCAATTATAGCATAAAAGGTAGCAACGGAATTTCCTCCAAATTTAAAATACATTATAACGCCAATTGCAGTTAAACTTAAAAATAACCCCAAAGATTTTTTACGCGATTTTAGCCACTGGCTTAATAATCCAGAAACAACATCACCAATGGTTATGCCTGCATAGGCAAATGTAATTGCTGTTCCTGCTGAAACTGATTTAGCTGGTAGTTTAAGTAATACTGCATACTCAGGCGAAAATAAAACAAGTGTTCCCATAACATACCAAACAGGTACAGTAACGAAAATGATACATAAGTACTTTTTTAAATTTTTGCGAGATGAAAATAGTGTGAAGAAATTGCCCCGCTTAATGTGTTTTTCTTTTTTCAAATGATCAAACATTCCCGATTCAAAAACACCAATGCGTAAAAACAATAAAGCTAATCCCATTGCGCCGCCAATATAAAACGAATAGCGCCAATAAATTGCCCCGCCCATAAAACCTGCAACCACAGCTCCAAACACACCTACTGTTGCAACTACTGTTGCTCCGTATCCGCGTTTTTCTTTACTCATGCTCTCGCTTACTAAAGTAATTCCTGCGCCTAATTCGCCTGCTAATCCAAAGCCAGTAATAAAGCGGAGTACCATATACCAATCGGTGGAGCTTACCATTCCATTTGCGATGTTTGCAATAGAATACAAGAGTATGGATCCAAACAAAACCGAGAGCCTTCCTTTTTTATCTCCTAGTATGCCCCAAAAAATACCACCAACAAGCATTCCGGCCATTTGCCAGTTAAGTAATTGTTTTCCGTAGATTGGATTTAGGATTTCTCTACCTGCTTCAACTAAATTAGGAAATTGAATTCGTAGAATTTCACGTAAACTTTCGGTACGTTCAACGCCAAAAAGCAAAAGGTCGTAGATGTCAACAAAATAGCCTAATGCAGCAACGATAATAATTTTGTTTACAACCGATTTTTCTTTACCACTCATTATTGTTTTGCTTTAAGCAATTTAGCAGTATAAGATAATTTATTCTCTGTTTCATCAGATGAAACACGAATAGTATAAACACCTGAATTTACAGTACTCGTATTAATTGCATATTGTAAAGGAGTGTTGGCAGAAACGCTGATGGTGTTTTTGTAAACTATTTTGCCTAACAAGTCAATCAGTTCAATTGTCATTGTTCTGTTGGATGTGGAAGATATGTTTAGTTTTATTTCGGTATCAAATGGATTAGAAGAAGCAAGTGAAATAGAATTGTTAGCGCTTGTTGATGTTGTAATTCCTAAAAGCATATTTTTTGCAGCGCAAAAATCTGGAATACCATAACCAAATTGATTATTAGGTGTTGCATAGAGTGTAGCACTTTCTTTAATAGCTTGAATTATTTCCATGTTTTTTTTGCTTGGGTTTGCTTGCCACAAACAAGCTACCATTCCCGCTGTAATTGGACTAGAGAAAGATGTTCCATTACTTGTTCCAATACTTCCGCCTCCATTTGCAACCACACTTGCTACTCCTTTTGCAACAACATCGGGTTTAATTCTTCCATCTGCACTTGGGCCCAATTGAACTAAAGTTGGCAAGACTTAAGCTTGCATCAACAGCACCTACAGTAATTATACTATCAGCATCACCAGGAAAAGTAACTTTTGGCCAACCACTGCCGCCTGTATTTCCTGCACTATTAACTACAATCATTCCTTTGCGTGCACACATGGTTGCAGCTTTACTTGCAATGGATGTTTTTCCATCAAGTTCAGCCATTGTGTGATCTTGTGTTGAGTTGTCGAATGTATTATAACCTAAAGATGAATTAATAATATCTGCACCAATACTATCCGCAAATTCAACGGCAGCTACCCAGTTGTATTCTTCAATTACATACTCGTTTGGCGCATATTCACTTCTAATTAACCAATAATTTGCTTTTGGCGCTGTACCAACTAATTGCCCCGGTTTGTTGCCACCCATGGTTCCTAATACTGCTGTGCCATGTCCTGAAGTTGAGCCAGAATACAAATCAGTAGGCGCAATAAATGTGAAATCCTTTGTTCCTAAAATTTGATTGTTGTTACGCAAACTATCAAAAGCAGTATGTGTATTTACATTTGCAAAGCCAGCATCTAAAACTGCAATCAACATTCCTGCTCCATTAAATCCTTGGTCATGCATACACACCCCGTTCAACATTTCAATTTGGTTTAAGGAATTTCCGTAATTGTATAAAGAATTAGTGCTTGTTGTTTTTTGTGTTGAAGCAGGAAGCTCTTCTATAATTTCAAAATCTTTTTTTGGTTTTTGTAAACTTACGATTGCTGAACTTGTGACAAATGGCAAAGCGTTTACCGCACTTAAAACTGTTGGACTAGTAGTTTGAATTACTACTCCATTAAACCATTTAATAGAATATAATACAGTAGCACCTGTTGCAGCAATTTGTGAAATGTAACTTGGATTAACAGGTATGTCACTTGAGTTGACGGCAATACTTTGATTCGTTCTTCTCGTAATTGCTTTCGCACTTAAAAACTGAGAAGGATTTCCAACAGTATATGGTGACCCATTTTTATCGGAAAGTTGAATGTAATATTTATCGTTGTTTTGCGCTTTAACTGTAATGCTTGTAAAAAGCAAAACAAAACTAAAAAGCACTATGTTTATTTTTGATTTCATGTACAAAAGAACAAATTTTAAACCGAATTACAAATGATAATCTACAACAGTCATTTTATATGATACACCTTGGTAAATTTGGCCCGGGAATAATGTTCCGCTAACAATCTTATAATTGTAATCGGAAATTTCTTTATAAATCATTCCAATACCTTTTGCATATTTTTCTTGATAGAATTTGTAATAGATTGCAGGAGTATCAACTTTTTGTTGAATTGTAAGTGTTTTGTCGAAATTCAATCCATTTATTGAAATCGCTTTATCAACTTCAGTGTATTTATATTGCCAATCGCCAATGGTGTTTTGTGCGTTTCCATTCCATTTGCTGTTTTTGATAGTCGGAAAAGTTAACTTAATATACCGTGTGTCTTCCTCTACAACTTCAGCAGTTGTGGATGTTTTGTTTGCCATCCAAACATCTTTAATAACCCAATCCATATCATCATAAGAAACAGTGGGTGAGTAGTCTTTTTTATATCTTGTAATACGATAAGTATCTCTGTTTTGATTGTCTTTGAAAACTGAATCAATTACTTCTTTAATTCTATAATTTGTTGTAATAGCAATTTCATTGGGTAAAGCATAGTATACTGTTGAATCTACATCATAAACAATGTACTTGCCCATGGTTACAGGAAAGTAGTCATAGCCTAAGTCAGGGCTTTCTTCTAACTCTCTGTCCTTTTTACAGGAGAAAAATACTAATAAGCAAAATATGAAAAGTACTTGTTTCATTATTCCTATAAAGATACGGAAATATTGTAAAAACCAAAAGCGCTTTACTTTTCGATTCGGTTAATTATTTCGGGATGGGTGGGTGTTATTCTTGAATTGGCAAATAACACGAGTTCCCCTTTTTCATCAATAAGGTATTTACAGAAGTTCCAATCTGGCTTTTGACTATTCCACCCATTTTTATCTTTGTTGGTAAGCCATTCAAAAACTTCGTTTTTATGCGTTTTTTTCAAGGTCATTTTTTCAAACAACGGGAAGCTTATTTTGAACTCTCTGTCGCAAAACTGTGCAATTTGTGAATTTTCGGCTAATTCTTGTCCAAAAAAGTCTCCACAAGGGAAACCTAAAATGTTGATTTTATCACCGTAAATTCTATAAAAATCTTCAAGTAAGGTAAATTGCTGTGTAAAGCCACAGTTTGATGCTGTATTTACAACCAAGGTTTTTTTTCCTTTTAGCTGAGCAAAATCAAACTTTTCTCCGCTAATGGTTTTTGCTTGTAACTCAAAGAAAGACTTGTCCGAAGCCTTGCTTTTGTTGGCTTTAACTTTACGACCTGCCTCCCCGACATCACCTTAATAAAATTCCAGATCATAAAACCTTTTAAATCTTAAACGATTTAGATTTAAAAAAGTTTCCTTTTTATTAAAATAAAGTACATTTGTAAAAAAACCAATCAATGTCGCGTCTTTTCGCAATTATACGTTCATCAACACATTTTATTAATCATAAATTGTGGAGATTGCGTATTGATAAAATGGACAAAAAGCAAGGTGTTTTAGTTAAACAACTTCGTATTTTTACTTTAGCTATTAAAGGTTTTAATGAGGATAAGTGTTTGTTAAAGGCATCAGCGCTTACTTATTATTTATTATTTTCAATTGTTCCTGTTATTGCTTTGGCCTTTGCAATTGCAAAAGGATTTGGCTTTCAAGATACCTTACAACAAAATTTACTCAACGATTTTAGCGAGCAAAAAGAAATAGTTACCCAGGTTTTTACCTATGCAAATGAAATGCTGTCTAATGCTAAAGGAGGTATCATTGCAGGTGTTGGTGTTGTATTATTGCTTTGGTCGGTAATGAAATTGTTGGGTAATATCGAGGATTCATTTAATGAGATTTGGGAAATAAAAAAATCAAGAAGTATCATTCGTAAGTTTACTGATTACTTATCTATACTTTTAATTGCCCCGATTTTTCTGTTGGTTTCGGGAAGTATAACTGTTATGCTTCGTTCGCAGATGGATAATATCATGGAAACCTTTACTTGGCTGCAAAACGCAAGCTTTTTGTTTACTGTAGTAATGAAATTGTTTTCATTTTTATTGATTACAGGCTTGTTCACTTTTATTTATATGGTGCTCCCAAATACAAAAGTGAAATTTCGTTCGGCTTTTGTTGCAGGTATTGTTGCCGCTATTTTATTTGAATTATTAGAGTGGGCGTATATTAATTTCCAAATAGGAGTTGCTCAGTACAATGCAATCTACGGTAGTTTTGCAGCTTTACCATTGTTCTTAATATGGGTGCAATACAGTTGGTTTATTGTGTTGTTTGGTGCCGAACTAGCTTTTGCAAACCAACATGTTGGACATTACGAATTAGAAAACGAAATACAAGGAATTAGTCAGCGCTACAAAAAGGTACTTTCACTTTTAATTGCAAATAAAGTAGTTAAAAATTTTACTGAAGGTTTGCCAGCGATGACAGCAGAAGAAATAGGAGCCAAATTGGATTTACCCGTGCGTTTGGTTAGGAATATTATTTTTGAGTTTACTGAAACAGGCATGTTTAGTGCTATTAGAACAGATAATGACAAAGATTTTGCTTACCAACCTGCTATGAGCGACAGTAAATTAAGTGTGCGCTTTGTTTTAAATACTCTAGATAAAAAAGGCGTTAATGAAATTCCAATTCAACATACTGGTGAGTTAGATAGTATTCATCATTTAATGGATGATTTTGATGTTATCCTTGAAGAAAATAAAGGAAATATTTTAGTTAGGGATATTCTTTAATTATACTTTGTGGCTATCCCAAACACTCGACGATAAACCTTTGTTTGTAGCAATCATTCTAAACACCGAAAATCCCACAAGTAAAATAAGCACATGAAAAAAACACGCTGCTCTATACATCGAAAAATATTCGACATGCACATCAGTTGTTAAAAGCGAATTAGGTAATGTTAGTGTTATTATTGCTGTAATTAGTAAAACAGAAACAAAAAATGTTTCAAAATCACGAAGCGGCCAATTCGTTATTTTTCTTTTAGTAGAAAGATTTTCTCCCCAAGTGTGAATTAAATAATAATTGCCATACATTGTTCTGCAAAACAATGCTGCTGGGCTTTTTAGGCTTGCATCAGCAATTAATTCAGCGGGGCAAAGTATTTTAAAATGACATAAATCTTTCTTCTGAAATTTATTAAAGTCTTTAATTTTTAAAATGCTTTCGTAAGGAAATTCTCCTTTAAAATAATTGCTGTCAACAAAACGCATTCTGTTTTTTATACAAAATGTTTTTAGTTCGTTCAGCGTAAATAAATTGCTTGCTTCAATGTCATCTTCATTTAATAACTCAAATGATTGATTGTATTGTTTTAAATGGTCAAGGATTTTTTTCTCAGTAAAACGCTCGTTAATCAAAATACGTTGAGCTTCTAAAATAAGTTCATCGCTTTCCTTACGTAATTTTTTTCGCTCTTGATTTAATTGATTAAACATAGTAAAATCCTTTCTGCAAAGATACTGAGAAGAGCAATTGCTTTCCCCCGCTTATTTGCTAAAAAATGTTCATTTTGTTTAAAAATGAAACAAATTCTGCTTTTATACGTTCTACTAACACCTAACTGTTTAAAATTATAATTTGGCCTAAAATTACCTCTCATTAAGTAAGCTACATTCGTAACTAAAACAAATTAATATGTTAGGTATATTATTGCAATCCGTTAATGCTGCTACTACTGTGGCAGATTCTCTTCAAACAGCACTTACTACTACTGTTGCAACCGGCATAAATACTGGGGAAGTTGTTAAGCAACCAGTAACGGAAGAATCTTTCAACCTTCTTTCAATGATTATGAAAGGTGGTATTATTATCTACCCTTTAATTTTAATGTTGTTGTTGGCTATTTACGTTTTAGTTGAGCGTTTAATGGTAATACGCAGAGCTTCTAAAAAGAGCCCACAATTGCTTGCAAGCGTAAAAGATGCAGTTCACAAAGGAAATATTGAGTCGGCACGTACGATGTGTGTGAGTATTAATACTCCAGAGTCGATGATGATTGACAAAGGTTTGAGTAGAATTGGCCAGCCAGTTAACGATATTCGTGAAGCGATGAATGAAGCTGCTACTATCGAAATTGGAAGATTAGAAAAAAATATGGGTATTTTAAATATCACTGGTCGTATTGCCCCGATGTTTGGATTCATTGGTACTATCATAGGTGTAATTAAAATTTTCTATGATATCGCATTGCAAGGAACTGTAGAGATATCAGTTATTTCAACAGGTTTGTATGAGAAAATGGTTTCTTCTTGTAGTGGTTTAGTTGTAGGTGTATTTGCATTTATCGCTTATCATTGGATGAATACTTTGATAGATAAGTTTGCACATAAGATGGAAGAAAGTCGTATGAATTTCCTAGATATTTTAAATGAACCTTCTAAATAATTAAGAATTTAGAATGAAGAATTAAAAATGGTATAGGCAATTTTTAATTAGTAATTATTAATTTTCAATTAACAAAAAATGGGATTACGTAAACGACATAGAGAAGCAGAAGTAAGTACAGATTCGTTGAACGACATCATGTTCTTCTTACTGTTGTTCTTCCTTATACTTTCAACCATGATTAGCCCTAACGCTATGAAGGTAAACTTAGCGAGTTCTAGTAAGACAAAACAACCTGTAGAAGCCAAAAAGAAACCATTACACCTAGCTGTAACAAAAGACAGAAAATTCTTTTTAGAAAATCAGGAGATTGAATTTACTAATTTAGAAGCTGCGATTGCAGCATTAACGAAAGAGGAAAATGAGCCATTAGTAGTTTTAAATATAGATAAAGATTTAAGTTGGCAAGATGCAATTGATGTAATGCAAATAGGCGACCGTTTAAAATGTAAGATGGTTGTATCAACAAAAGCAGCTAACGCAAAATAATTCTTGATTAAGAAAGCATGAATACACGAACCGAACATCCTAAGGACAGAATAGTTGCAGGATCCATTTCTTTGGGTGTAGCAGTTGCACTTTTTTTGTTTCTATTTTATTATACAATTACTACACGTAATCCTCCTTTTGATTTAATGGGTTCAGAAGGAATGGAAATGAATTTCGGAAATTATAACGAAGGCACAGGTGAAGTAGAAAATGATGGTATTGGTGACGCAACCAATGTTGTTACAGCCGAATCAGTAAGTACACCAACTCCTACATCTGAAAATAATGTAGAAACATTTGAGAATGGAGAGCCAGTTGTAAATGCAGATCCAAAAAATCCAACTCCTAAAACAGAAACTAACACGACTGTAATAACGCCAGTTAAACCATCTAATACAAATAATTCTTTACTAAATAATTTCATTAAAAACGGAACAAAGGGCGGAAACAATGGTGGTGATGGTAACTCAGGCACAGCCGGAAATGATGGAGTTCCTGATGGTAATCCAAATACAAATGGTTTAGGTGGAGTAGGAAATAATCCAAATCAAATTGGTTCAAGTACTGGAACAGGTGGCATTAGTTTAACCGGACGAAAAATTGTAACAAAGCCTTGTCCTGTAAACGATAGTAAAGAAGAGGGAACAGTTGTGGTTACGATTAAAGTAAACAAAGAAGGTAAAGTTGTAGAAGCTGATCCAAATGGAAGAGGAACTACAACTTCTAGTTCGGTATTAAAATCTAAAGCGCGCCAAGCGGCATTATGCGCTAAATTTAGTCCCTCTGAAGCATTTGATGAGCAAGTGGGGAACATTACCTTCAAATTCGAGTTTTAAGCGCTTAATTTCTTTATAATTTATTCTTTATAACCTAAATTCTATTTACTATGGAAGCAACTACCATCGAAAAGAGGAGTAAGTTGATTGCTGGAATTATTTCGTTAGCAATCACTACATTATTAATTTTAATTCTTATCTTATTTAAAATTGTAACAAAACCAATTGCAGCTGATGTTTTTGAGATGAGTAATGAATCAAAGAACTGTTTTCAATTTATTCGATAATGAGATGGGCAAAATGAATTCCTAGTCCATCTCAAAGACAATGAAATTGCCCCTAACTCAAAACCAAGCTGGTTGAAAAGAAACGCCTCTGCTTGGAATTATTTAAAAGCAAAGGGTAACTTCAAGCGCAAATAATTCTCCCCGCAAAACCATTTGGAATAAAAATGGCTCTAACCACATTATTGCAAGGAGTTAGTTTGGAAAACAGAAAACTACTTAGCATGTGCGAAATAAAGGATAGTAAAGAAGAAGGAATTGTAGTGGTAAAAATTAAAGTAAATAAAGCGGGGCAAGTAATCGATGCTGACCCCAATCAACGCGGGACTAACACATCAAGTTCCGTATTAAAAGAGAAGCTTAAAGCTGTGCGCTTTAAAATTCGAATTTTAAGTGTTTATTTTAGCTATAAACAGCTTTCATTCTTCCAAATTTTTCTTTCAAAAATCACCTCTTTTTTTCGACAATTTTCAACAAATTGTTAGCAAGTTTTATTGCTCAAAATCCCTATAAAATCTGTATATTTACATGGATGTGGAAGTAGATTTATATTTTAAATTCCTCAGCACAAATTATGGAAGAAACAGTAGATACAACAGAACAAAAAAATTACGGTGCGGATAGTATTCAAGTACTAGAAGGATTAGAAGCAGTTAGAAAAAGACCTGCCATGTATATTGGCGATGTGGGCGTAAAAGGTTTACATCATTTAGTATACGAAGTAGTAGATAACTCTATTGATGAGGCTTTAGCTGGTCATTGTAAAAACATTTATGTAACTATTTTGGAAGATAACTCTATCATGGTAAAAGATGATGGTCGTGGTATTCCAGTTGATATGCATGCGAAAGAGAAAAAATCAGCTCTTGAAGTTGTAATGACGGTATTGCATGCCGGTGGTAAATTCGATAAGGATAGCTACAAAGTATCTGGTGGTTTACATGGTGTAGGTGTATCTTGTGTTAATGCATTATCTATCCATTTAAAAGCAGAAGTTCATAAAGACGGTAAATTATGGGTTCAGGAATATTCTGAAGGAAAACCTTTATTTGATGTTAAACAGGTTGGAGAAACAACTCACAGAGGTACTGTAGTTACTTTTAAACCCGATTTAACGATATTTACAACAGGAGAATACAATTATAGTACACTTGCAACGCGTATGCGTGAGTTAGGATACTTAAATAAAGGTATTCGTATTACATTAATTGATAACAGAAACAGAGACGAACAAGGTGTAGCTTTTTCTGAAGAATTTTATTCTGAAGGTGGATTACGTGAGTTTGTTCAATACGTTGATCAAGCTAAAGAACAATTAATTGATGAGGTTATTTATATTGAAGGTGAAAAAGCAGGAATTCCTGTAGAAGTAGCTATGCTTTATAATACATCTTATGCTGAAACAGTTCAGAGTTATGTAAATAACATCAACACTCACGAAGGTGGAACTCACTTAGCAGGTTTTAGAAGAGGTTTAACTCGTACATTAAAATCGTACGCAGATAAAACTGGGTTGCTTTCAAAAGTAAAATTGGAAATCAGTGGTGATGACTTCCGTGAGGGTTTAACTGCAATTATTTCGGTTAAAGTTCAAGAGCCACAATTTGAGGGGCAAACAAAAACAAAGTTAGGTAATAACGATGTTATGGGTGCTGTTGATCAAGCAGTGAGCGAAATGCTTTCTAATTATTTAGAAGAACATCCTAAGCAAGCACGTATGATTGTTGACAAGGTAATACTTGCAGCAACTGCTCGTCATGCAGCTCGTAAAGCGCGTGAAATGGTGCAACGTAAAAGTGTTATGTCGGGTGGAGGATTACCTGGTAAATTAGCTGATTGTGCAGATAAAGATCCAGCTGCTTGTGAGTTGTTCTTAGTTGAGGGTGACTCGGCAGGTGGAACAGCTAAACAAGGCCGTAATCGTGCATTTCAAGCTATCTTACCTTTAAGAGGTAAAATCTTAAACGTTGAAAAAGCATTAGAATATAAAATTTACGATAACGAAGAGATTAAAAATATATTTACTGCACTTGGCGTATTCAGAGGAACAACCGAAGATGAGCGCGCATTGAATATTGAAAAATTACGTTACCATAAAGTAATTATTATGTGTGATGCCGATATCGATGGTTCTCACATTACAACACTAATTTTAACATTCTTCTTCCGTCACATGAAAGAATTAATTGAGAAAGGTCATATTTATATTGCCACACCTCCATTATATTTGGTGAAAAAAGGAAAAGAACAACGTTACTGTTGGACAGAAGATGAGCGCGCTGGATTTGTAAAAGAATTAGGCGGAGATAAACCAGAGTCAGTTGGTATACAACGTTACAAGGGTTTAGGTGAGATGAACGCGGAGCAATTGTGGGAAACTACATTAAATCCAAACTTCAGAACATTGCGCCAAGTAACAATTGAAAACGCAGCAGAAGCTGATCATATTTTCTCGATGTTGATGGGAGACGAAGTTCCACCACGTAGAGATTTTATTGAGAAGAATGCGAAGTATGCGAAAATTGATGCTTAAGAACTAAGTTAAAAGATTTAAGTTAAGAGTTAAAAGGCTTAGTGAAACTTTGTGTTCTTAGTGCCTTAGTGGTGAGAAGAAAAATGAATTTATAAACAACAAAAAATAAAAATATGAGTAAAGTAACAGTAGTAGGAGCACGTAACGTAGGAGCGTCATGTGCTGAATACATTGCAGTTAGAGGAATTGCAAGTGAAGTAGTAATCCTTGACATCAAAGAAAATTTTGCTGAAGGAAAAGCATTAGATTTGATGCAAACGGCTACGCTAAACAAATTTGAATCACGTGTTAGTGGAAGCACAAATGATTATGCTAAAACTGCAGGAAGTGATGTAGTTGTAATCACTAGTGGTATTCCACGTAAACCAGGTATGACTCGTGAAGAGTTAATTGGTATTAACGCAGGTATTGTTAAAGGTGTTACCGAAAATTTATTAAAACATTCTCCAAATGCAATTATTATTGTTGTAAGTAATCCAATGGATACTATGACATACCTTGCATTAAGCGATAGCAAATTACCTAAAAACCCGTATCATTGGTATGGGTGGTATTTTAGATAGCGCACGTTTTAAATGTTATTTATCTCAAGCATTAAATTGCTCTCCTAATGATTTAGAAGGAATGGTAATTGGTGGACATGGTGATACAACTATGATTCCATTAACTCGTTTAGCTTCTTACAAAGGAGTTCCAGTTTCTCAATTATTAAGCGAAGATGTATTGAAAAAAGTTGCTGCTGATACAATGGTAGGTGGTGCAACGTTAACAGGTATGTTAGGCACTTCTGCTTGGTATGCTCCAGGTGCAGCAGTTGCTTCTTTGGTTGATAGCATTATCAACGATCAGAAAAAATTATATCCTTGCTGTGTTGCTTTAGATGGCGAATACGGACAAAAAGATATTTGCTTAGGTGTACCAGTTGTAATTGGTAAAAACGGTTGGGAAAAAATCGTTGATGTTAAATTAAACGCTGAAGAGCAAGCAGCTTTCGCTAAGAGCGCAGAAGCTGTTCGTAATATGAATGGTGTGTTAAGCACTATGACAGCTTAATTCGGATTCCTAAAAATTCGATTTCTCTTCGTTGGACGTCAATTTTAAAATCCTCGTTTACCGTAGTAAACTGCGGTTTTAAAATCTAGTCCGCCTCGATTAATCAAATTTTAAGAAATCCAAAAAGAATATAAAAGCCTTTCCAAGAAATTGGGAAGGCTTTTTAGTTTTGGTAAATCTTAATGTATCAGTTCGAGCGCAGTCGAGAACTTGTTTAACGTGATATATAAGTTAATTGCGTTTTAGAATTAAGAAACTATGTTTATTTATTAGTTCATTGGTTTCTTTTTTAAGATTGCTATTTTCTTTATTCAATTGAATGAGCAAAAGATTTCTCCTTGTTGTAAAATATTTTCTGGAAATAAAATAGAATTTCTCCGGGTTTATTTTTTTTAGTAATTGCTCTGCCTTCTTTGTTTTTTTAAGATGGAAATACGCTTCTGCCATCATTAACTGAAATTGCCTGTAATACCCTTTCCACACAAATTCGCGGTAGATACTATAATTTTTAGTAGCGAGATCAATTATTTTTAAAGCGTCCTTATAGTAACCTGATAAAATTAAAGCATCGGCTACAAAATAATGGAGGCCTGGGAAATTTTTAAAATGTAATCCAATTCTTGGTAATCGCTTTTCAATTGCATATATCTGTTTAAGTATATTATCAATTGGTTTTTCTTCTACAAAATGCTGGAAAAGAATTAAACATTGGTAATAACGGCCTAAAGGCATTGGATGAATATCATCAGGGATTTCAATTTGCATTAGTTTTTCATAATACTGCTCCATTAAAATATTATCAGCAGATAAGAACGCACCGAAAAACAATATACAGTTACCGAAAACTTGAGCTTCGGGTGTTTTTTTGTGTTTTAAATATTCTGTATAACCCTTGTGTTGAAAAGAAACTAAATTGTCATAATCTGGAAAATGCTCGAAATAAAAAACCTGCGCAAGTTTATTTTTTGCTAAATCGGGCAAAATTGTTTCAAAAGCTTTTGGGTCTTCACGTAATCTTTCAGCGATCCGCCTAGATACCATTTGCATTGTTTCATCATGATCAGCAATATCGCTATAGTCTTTTAGATTAAATATATTTTTAAAAAATGTCAATTCTTCAATTGTAACAGGCTCGACTTTTTTGTTGGGGTTTGCGTAATCGTCCCAACCATCAAATCCACAAAAAACAGAAAGTATTTCAAGTGTTTGATATGATGGTTTAAAACCGCTATTGTAAAACCCCATGAAACGTTTTAACGTAGCCGAACTAATGTAGAATTTAGTTTTTTTAAAAATGAGGTCTGATAAACGTTCGCAATCTATTGGGTTTTGAATAACGAAACCAGCCTTTAAAACAACATGTTCTTTTAATTGTTTAATTTGCTTTTCCGAAGCCTTGTTGGAGGTTCTTGCCATAAGATGCACAAAGATATAATCTTAATTAGATTTCAAATTATTGAACATTAATGAATTCTTAGTGAACGAAAATATGATTTATGTTTGCTATATGATTAAAATCAAATCATACGGTTTGCATTGGAAGAATTACGATTTCCCATATTTCAATGAATTTAAGATACATGAAGAGGATATATTAATACTTGAAAAAGCACAAGGGATTTATGTTTTAGAATCGAATTTTAAACCAATATATGTTGGGAAGGCTGAAACGCAAAAAGAGATGAAAACATCATTATTTAAGCGGCTAAAAAAACATACCCGTAATCATCACAGAGGTCAATGGAATACTTTTAGTTGGTTTGAAATAGATGAAATAGAAGATATAAAGGTTTTGGAAATGCTAATTATTATGTGTTGCAATCCTTCTTTAAATAGACAAACTAAGACTAAGCTATCTCAAATAAAAAAACAAAAAACAATAAAACAAAATGAAAATACCATTTTTTAAAATCATCGCAGTAATTTTTTGCTTCTGTTTTGGAAAAGCAAATAACGCCATTGCCCAACAATGGGGTACACCTCAAAGTTTTGGCGGAGTTAATCCATTGGTCACTGTTAATTTGAATGACGTTCATTTTCCTTCTGATAGCATTGGTTACATAGTTGGTGATAATGGAACTATCTTGGCTACAACTGATGGTGGACTTCACTGGGTAAGTCAGATTTCAGGAACAACAAGCGCATTAAAAGCGGTGTGTTTTACTAATAATACATCTGGATTTGCTTGTGGCGCAAATGGAACCATATTGAAAACTTCAGATGGTGGAACGACATGGCAATCATATCCTACTGGACTTTCAATAACTTTATTTACTATATACAATAATGGTTCATTTGGCATGACTGGAGGAAATGATGGTACCGTTTTGAAAACAATTGATAGCGGATCAAGTTGGTCAACTGTAGCTACTTCATTCACAGCAACAACAGTAACTTCCATAAGTTTTCCTATTTCAAGCAATACAAATCATTTGTGGGTAGGTACTGCTAATCAAACTGTTGGATATACTCTTAATGGTGGTACAAGTTGGATCATGGCTGGCGGTCCTCCAGGGCCTTCTGCTGCTATTAAATCTATACACGCTAGAAGCTCTAATGATGTTTTTCGTGTGGTAGGTACTAATGTGGAGCGTGGATCTAGTCCGAGTGGTATGTGGAACGTTGAATATCTTGGAAATTCAAATGCCTTAAACGATATTCATTTTGCTAATCAAACTTCTGTTTATGGGCATGCTGTTGGTGCACTTGGGACAATAATCAAAACGACTAATGGAGGTTCTTCATGGAATCTGGAAACATCGAATACAACACAGTTTTTACGCTCGGTTTTTATGTTAAGTGGTGTAGAAGGTTTTGCTGTTGGCAATAACGGAACAATTTTATTATATCGTGCTGCTACAACTACTAGCATTGAAGATTTCAATTTAAGGGATTCAATGTCAAAAGCTTATCCAAATCCTACAAATAGCCAAATTACGATACCCTATTCTTTTTCTGGAAACGAAACTGTTGGGAAAATAACGATTTATGATATTAGTGGTAAATTAATTAAGGAGTTCAAAGTCGATAATACATTTGATAAGCTAATAATTGAAACTAATGATTTTAGCGCTGGAACATATTACTACAACTTAACAACGAAAATGGGAGTTTCGGACACTAAAAAAATAATTGTAATTAAATAGAAAGTAAAGAAATACCTTGACTGACTGAAAGTGAGGCGCAAAAAGGTGGTCTAGCCACCTTTTATTTGCTTTTACCAAAGGCTCTGCATTATCAAACAAAGTGTGAAACAATTGCTATTATACTATTATTTTGTCCCCCTTTTATTGGTATACTAATAGGGTTCATTATCAACTCGTGCAATAAATACAAATCCAAATAGTTTAATTTATTATTAACACAAAAAGGTGGCAGAGCCACCTTTTTTCATTTGTAACAAATGTAACCAACATTTCATTTTCACTACTCTATCTTTGTGTCATCAAATTAAAAAACAAAAAGTCATGAGTACAATAGAAACAATGATAAAAGAAGGTAAAGCAACCATTATTGATGTAAGATCACATGGTGAATTTATGGGTGGGCATGTTGCAGGAAGTAAAAACATACCTTTGCAAGAAATTCCAGATAGATTAGATGAATTTAAAAACATGAAGAATATAGTTCTTTGTTGCGCGTCAGGTAACCGAAGTGGACAAGCAACAGCTTTCTTAAAACAAAACGGAATTGAATGCGAGAACGGTGGTTCTTGGATGGATGTAAATTGTTATTGTTAAACTAAAAATATAAAGTCATGGGATTATTACAAAAATTATTTGGTTTAGGACCAAAAGTTGATTTAGGAGAATTAATTGCGCAAGGTGCAACTATTGTTGATGTTCGTTCAAAAGCAGAATATGCGGGTGGACACGTGAAGGGGTCAGTTAATATTCCACTAGATCAATTATCGTATAACTTAAAGAAATTTAAAAGTAAGGAGCAGGCAATCATTACTTGTTGTGCATCGGGCATGCGCAGTAGCTCAGCAAAAGGGATGTTAAAGTCACAAGGTTATACCAATGTACACAATGGAGGTTCATGGCATAATTTAAATCGTTACTAAAAATAATTCATATTAATATGAGCGCAGTAGAACATAATTACGAAGTATCAGTTGCTTGGTTAACTGATAGAAAAGGAGTGATGACATCTCCTGAGTTAACAACTAGTGTTGAGGTAGCAACCCCACCACAATTCCCAAAAGGAATGGATGGTATTTGGTCGCCCGAACATTTATTTGTTGCATCAGTTAATAGTTGTTTAATGACGACTTTTTTGGCGATCGCTGAGAATTCTAAACTCGAATACATTAGTTTTAAGTCAAAAGCAGTAGGTAAACTTGAAATGGTTGATGGTAAATACATGATGAGTGAAGTTACTTTGATGCCAGAGATTGAAATTGCAGACGAGCAGCAAAAAGAGAGAGCTGAGCGCGTATTACAAAAATCAGAATCGAATTGTTTGATTTCGAATTCTGTAAAGTCTAAAATTATTTTTCAACCAAGCATTAAAATTGCGAGCCTAATAATATAATCATGAAAATTAAAATCGCATTGTTATTTATTGTTGCCGTTATTCTTGCTTCTTGTGGAGCAGATAAAAAAAGCGGGGCAAGTGAAAGTTCGACTGAATCAGTTTTGGCTACTATTTCAGTAGATGAATTTGAGAAAAAGCTAATTAATTCAGATGTTCAATTAATAGATGTGCGTACTTCAGAAGAATTTAGCGGAGGATATTTGAAGGGGCGGCTAACATTGATGTTAACTCAACTGATTTTGATGCTAAGATTGCTGCATTCGATAAAAATAAACCTGTAATGGTTTATTGTTTATCAGGTGGACGAAGTGCAGCTGCCGCAGATAAACTTAGCGAATTAGGTTTTAAGCAAGTGTTTAATATGGATGGCGGGATTATGAAATGGAAATCCGCTAACAAGTCTGTTGTTACTAATGCTGAAGTAATTTCAAAATCAGGTATGACAATGGATGAATTTTTGAAAGCTGTTTCAGCTGAGAAAAAAGTGTTGGTTGATTTTAACGCGGTGTGGTGCGGACCATGCAAAAAAATGTTACCTATATTAGAAGCGTTAGCAGAAAACAATAAAGACAAATTTGTTTTAATGGAAGTTGATGCAGATGAAAATTCTGCATTAATGGAAGAAATGAAAATTGATGCTATCCCTTATTTACAACTTTACGAAAACGGCAAATTAGTTTGGTCAAACGAAGGTTTTACGGAAGAAGCGGAAATAAAAAAAGTGTTGGGCTTAAAATAAAATTGTGTTGTTGATAAGTGTAGTAAACCTCTCTATTCTTGAATAGAGAGGTTTTTTTGTTTAATTAGTTTGTTTATTACTCTTCTTTCTTTTTTTTTTTATTCGTTTGATGAGAATTATCAAAGCAATCGTTACTATTATAAACGGCCACATGGTAATTAACCAAAGTGCAAAATTTACTACAGAGCTCCATCCATTGCCGAGTGAGCGTTTCACTCTTTCTGCAAAAGAATCTTCTTCAGGTGCTTTGTAAATAAATTCTTTGTCTTTGCTTAAATTTAGGGTGAGTGTGCTGTAAGCAATTTGGTCATTAAAGTATTTTAATCTTCCTACTTTGCTTTCAATCTCTTCTTCTAATACACGTATGTTTTCTTCAATGGCAAGTATATCTTGCACTTTACCTGCTTTCGAAAGTAGTTCTTTGTATCTGTTTAAGTAGGCACGTTTGTTAGCTAATCGTGTTTCAGTGTCAAAATATTCTTCTGTAACATCTCTTGCATTAATACTTTTGTAAGTTATTTCGTCTTCGCCTTTTTCAATGCTTGTAATTAGTTTTTCAAAATTATTGGCAGGAATTCTAATTTTAAGATTGTAAGAAATTTGCTCACTATTATTTTGAAGGTCTTCCACTTCATAATAAGCATTCAAACTTTTAATGGTTGCATCAATACTTTTTTTAGTTGTTGTTATATCTTTTGTTTTAATAGATATTTCTCCATCTTTAATTATTTTCTTTTTATTAAGCGCTGTTGAGCCTGAATTAAGAACTTCTTCGGGTAGGCCATGTTCAAGGGCATCGTCTTTAATTTCTGGAGGAGCAAATTTAACTACATCCATTACTTCATTTGGCGGAGGTGGAGTTAATTCAATTTCCATCGCTTTAACATAGCCAATGTCTGCATCATCATTGTTTTGTTTACATGAAATAAGTGTAATAAGTAATACGAGAATTAAAAGTGTAGTTTTCATAGCAGTAAATTTTAGTGTTATTCAAATGTAAATACTAAAACATGCTATGCGTAGTTGCACTTGGCAAGTGGTGAGTGTTAATTGGTAAGTGGAGTCAATTTAACTTTTACCATAATTCTATAAACAAAAACCGTTACTTCGATGTAAAGCGAGAGTAACGGTTTAAAAAAAATACTTCTTCAATAATTATTTGCTATCAATTAGTTGAAGATGCCCTTTGTAGTCGGTAGTTAGGTTTTTAAAATCAGTAGCTTTTATGATGTAATAATAAACACCGTTTGATGACATGTTACCGCTTTTGTTTTTTCCATCCCATGAGCCAGTTGAACCGTTCCAAGTGTAAACTAAAATTCCCCATCTATCATAAATATTTGCTTCCATTGTAGTAATACCTGAGCTCTTTACCATAAACAAATCATTAATATTGTCACCGTTTGGTGTAAATACATTTGGTATTTCTATAAATGGTTCAGTAATAACTTCTATACATGTGGTAGCTGTGTCTTTACATAAGCCTGTTCCAACAATTAAGTTAACGCAATAAGTTCCTATGTTTTCGTACACATGTGTTGGGTTATAAATGGTAGATGCATTTAATAATCCTGAAGCTACATCATCAAAGTCCCAAACAATTGTTGGTTTTACCAATCCTGTATCAGCAATAAAATTAATGGGAGTACTTGGTGTTACTGTTGTTCCAGGGCTTACACTTATTTGTGCTTGAGGCGCAGGACTTACTATTACTGCATTGTTTATTGTTGATGAATCACTACAGCCTTGTGCATTAGTACAAACAACTTTTACATTATATGTTCCAGCGCTTGCATAACAATTACTAGCGGAAGTGTTAGAGCTTGTATTTCCATCTCCAAAGTTCCAAACTAAATTAGTACATGTTACACTGCTGTTTGCATTAAATGTTACACATGCATTTTCGCAAATGGTAGTTACATTTTGTGTAAAGCTAATTGTTGGTTTACTAGTTACTGTTACCACAATACTTGCTCTTGGACTTTCACAAGCACCCGTTCCTTGAGATACATAATATGTTGTTGTTCCTGAGTTAGTTGTTATAGGCGTAGGCGCTGTTGTACTTGATGTTCCACCTGTTGCAGCGGTTCCCCACCAGTTTAATTGGCTAGTTCCTGTAGCAGTTAATTGAGCCGCAGTTGCATCCTCGCAATACGAAACATTAACAGTTGTTGGCGCACTTTGTAAATTAATTATTGAAACTGTAATGGTATCTCTAACACTTTCGCATGTATTTGCATCTGTTTGCGAAACATAATAATCTGTATTTCCAACAGCATTAGTTGCAGGTGTTGGAGCAACTAAGGAAGAAGTGCCTCCAGTTGAAACAGTGTACCAATTAAGCGTTCCAGTTCCAGTTGCTGTTAATGCAGTTGCAGGTTCATTCAAACAGTATGTTACATCAGTTCCTGTTGGTTTAAGAGGTAATGCATGTGTAACTACATCCACTTGTGTACGCGGACTTTCGCATGATCCTGAACCTTGAGAAACGAAATATGAAATTGTTCCTACTGTGTTTGTTAAAGGAGTTATTGTTGGGCTAGCTGTTCCGCCTGTTGATGAAGTGTACCAATTATATCCTGTTCCGTTTGGTGTTAAAACACCTGCTGTAGATCCAAAACAATTACTTGCATTGGATGCAGTTGGGGCTGTAAAAGTTGTGTTTACAACAACCTTAACTGAGTCGCGTAAACTTTCACATCCGTTTTGTGTTTCAGAAACATAATAAGTTGTTACACCAACTGCAGATGTAATTGGAGTAGGAGCAGCTGTTGCAACACCACCTGTAGCTGTTGTGTACCAGTTATAATTTGCCCCGCTTGGTGCAAGTGCAGTTGCTGTTTGGTTTTGACAATAACTAATAGTATCTGTTGTAGTTGGTGTTGCAGGTATTGCATTTACATTAACAACAATGGATGAACGTGTACTTTCGCAAGTGCCATCATTTTCGCTCACATAATAAGTTGTTGTTCCTGTTGCAGTTGTTGTAGGAATTGTTGCGGTTGTATTTGATGTGCCTCCTGTTGCATCAGTTCCCCAATACAATAAAGTGTTTCCTACTCCACTTGCTGTTGCTGATAGTGCTGTTGCTGTTTCGTTTTGGCAGTAGTTTACAGGGCTTGTAACGCTTGGTGCATTTGGTAATGCTAGTGTTATAACATCAACTTGTGTACGCGGACTTTCACATGTTCCTGAACCTTGACTTACGAAATAACTTACAGTACCAGTTGTAACTGTTGACGGTGTTATTGTTGCACTTGGTGTTCCACCTGTTGATGCAGTGTACCAATTATAACCTGTGCCGTTTGGACTTAATACATTTGCTGTAGAACCTATACAATTATTTACATTGCTTGCAGTTGGCGCTGAAAAGCTTGTATTAACAACAACTTTAACCGAGTCGCGTAAACTTTCACAACCATTTTGTGTTTCAGAAACATAATAGGTTGTTACACCAACAGTAGAAGTAATTGGAGTAGGAGCAGCTGTTGCAACGCCACCAGTAGCTGTTGTGTACCAATTATAATTTGCCCCGCTTGGTGTAAGTGCTGTAGCTGCTTGGTTTTGACAATAGCTAACAGTATCTGTTGTAGTAGGTGTTGCTGGAATTGCATTTACATTAATTACAATCGGAACTCTTGCACTTTCACATGTTCCATTGCTTTCGCTTACATAATAAGTTGTAGAGCCAACTGTTGCTGTTGATGGAGTAGGAGCACTGCCAGAAGATGTTCCACCTGTAGCATCAGTTCCCCAATACAATAATGAATTTCCAAGTCCGCTTAGTGTTGCTGAAACTGCCACAGGTGTTTCGTTTTGACAATAATCAACTGGGCTAGTAACGGTTGGTGTATTTGGTAATGCAACAACAGTAACAACTACTTCGGTACGCGCACCTGTACACGAACCATTATCTTGTGCAGCAAAATAACTTGTTGAACCCACACTTGATGTTGAAGGTGTAAGCGGTTGTGTTAATATATTTCCTGCACTTGCAGCATCGTACCAAATAATTGTATTGCCGCTTGTAGCAGTTGCACTAAGAGCAGTAGCACTTTCGTTTAAACAATAATTAATTGGTGTTGTAGCTAAGGGTGCAGCAGGAGCAGCGTTAACTATTACAGTAACTTTTTCTCTGTATGTTCCTGGGCAAGTTCCTACCCAATAAATTGTAGTTGTTGTTAAAACAGGAGTAGTGTAACTTGTTCCAGTAGTGAAAGGATTTCCACCAATACTATCCGTGTACCATCCAATAGTTACAGGGTTAGGTAATGTTCCGTTTAATGCTGCTGTAATTGTTGCTGTGTTACCCGAGCAAATTGTTGCGCCAGTTGTGGTAATAGAAAAATTAGTTAAGTTAGCAAGTGTTGTTCCTGGCCCACCTTTTGTTGCCCCATTTGGTGGAAACCTGGTATCTATTGTTGAGCCATTGGCTCCAGAAATAGTTACGATACCATTTGTTCCACCACTCACGTTTGTTGTTGGAGAATTTCCAGAAGTAATATTAATAAAACCTCCACCACCTCCACCACCAGGTCCATAAGAATCATTTGTACTTGAAAAAGTCGTCGATAATGCTGCGTTTCCGCCATTTCCTCCAGTGGCAGAAATTGTAATTCCAGAAATACTTCCAGTTGAATTAATATAAATGGCGCCACCGCCACCGCCACCGCCGCCACCGTCGCGTCCTAAAAGCGAACCGTTATTGTCCGATCCTCTTGGGCTAGATGTATGACTGTTTGATCCGTTAGCTCCGTTGCTTACAATTTGCCCCGCTCCAGAAATTGTTCCGTAACTCATTATATAAACAATTCCTCCTCCATTTCCACCTGGTCCTTGATAACTGTCATCTCCACTTCCGCTTCCACCTCCACCTCCTAAATACAATTGACTATTTGTGTAATCTAAAGGTCTTCCTCCAAGTCCTCCTACCTGTCTTCGATTGTCACCCGCCCATGTTCCTTGATTTGGAGCAGTAGTTAAGGGGTTGTCATTATCATTTGATCTTGAATAACCACCACGCCCGCCGCCTGCGTTGGTATTAGCTCTCCATAATGGGTATGGTAATACGCCAGTAAATGTTGTTGTTTCTAATGCCCATGCTTGACTATAATTGTTACCACCAGCATTTGTTGTTGTATCGATGTTTCCAATTCCACCAAAATATTTATTTGTTAGGCCTGCGTTGGAACCACCACCACCACCAGAATTATTAGCGCATCCACCTCCGCCACCGTTAGCGATAGAACCTGTTCCAAAAACACTTGATTTGGTTGCATATAAAACTGTATCCCCAGCGATACTTTCTCCTTTGTAACCTCCTTCAGAATATCTTGTTGATGTAACTCCCCATACAAAAGTCCCTGTTGCTGAACCCTGGCCACTATTTGGTTTATATCTTAATGCACCTCCTCTGAAGCCAAATCCAGAAGCGTCAATCCTACCACCTGATGCAATTGTAGTATTGCCTTGCACTTCAATTGCAACAATACCTCCATATCCTAATGTTCTATCCCACTGTGGGCAAGTTATTATTCCTGTTGCTCCAATATTTAGTGATGAATAACGGGGTACACGAACGATTTGTGTTTTGCCTCCAGCCTTAAAAGCTTTACTAATTTGACAATCAAATGTGATAGTGTTTGCTCCAGTATTTACACTATTTATCTGGGCAGTTTCATTATTACCTGCTCCGCCATAATTTAGAATAGAACCATAACTAGTGTCTCTAGGAATAGCACTGGTAAGATCAAAAAATACAATTGAGTCTTTCCCGGCATTTGGATACGCTCCTTGCATTTGAATAATTAAAACTAAGTCTCCTGCCGAAAAACTAGAGACGTTGGCAACAGAAATTGTATTTGTTGTGTTCGCTGCTACATCATTACTTAATGTTGTGTATGAATTTACAATTGATGTTCCTGTAATATTACCTACTAAGTCTTTGCCTCTTTGCGAAAAAGCAATGCTTGAAATAAATAAAAATAGTGCGCTGAGTTTTAAAGAAAAATTCATGTTATTTGTTTTAGTTTTTTGTGTCAGTGTTTCAATCTAACAGTTGCGAAAAATAGAGAAATTTATCCCCTTTTCCAATACTTTTAGACGACTTAAATGCCTATTTTACTCAAACTTAACAGTAAATTGTAAGAGCGGAACATATTGAGGATGAAAGGCTAAGTTTTAATACTTATATTTGAATATGAAAAAGTTAATTTATTGTTTTTTCTGCGCCTTAACGCTTTTCGGTGTGTTTTCTTGTTTTAACGAACAGGAAGAAGCAGAAATTAAAACTTCGAAAGCGAATTTTTTTACCAATAATGGTTATGAGGTAAAGACAGAAACAAAAAATAATTCAGCATGGAAACCTGCGGATAAAATAGAAGCTAAAATTATAGCAGAGGAAAATGAGATTCGAATTAAGTTTGATTTCTCAAAACTTAAAAATGAATTATTGAATGGAATAGTTGATAAAGGCGACACTTTGAGGTCAACGATTTTTAACATGCAATTAATGTGTAATGGAAAATTAATGACACCATACTTAGTTAAAGGTAAGTTTACCATCTGTGAAGATTCTTCTTGTACTTTTTATACCTCTGTTGTGCGTTTAAGATCAAACATGTTGGATAGAGTCGAGATTCCGTTTTATGCATTGAAAGATTATCCTGCTGGCTCAAATGTTCAGTTACAGCTGCGTTTGTGGCAAGATTGTTTTGTTGGCGAAGAAATTTGGGCGAAGAAAAACAAGGCAGCTATGATATGAATTATATTTATAGAGATACGCTAAAGAAAAAATTAATTGATAATGTTTATTCATTTAACGTTGTTGTACCAGAGATTTACAGAACACAAATTGTTTGCGATTCATTAAAATTGCAAAACGATTCAGCTTGGAATCCTTATGGAAGTGATAATACGATTTGGAAAAGTAGTTTGCCCGATATTTATTTTTCTGTATCGGATGAATTTTGGAATGAACAAGCGCGCTCTCATACCGAAAAATCAAGTGCAACTTTTGATGTGCCTGATACACTTAACTATTATCATTATACAAAGGATGCAACTTTTAGAATAGAAGTATTAGATCACGATAATTTATCAAGAGACGATGTGTTAGGTACGTGGAAAGGTCAGTTGACATTATTAGAGAATAAAAAGAGGTATGCCTTAAAGTTTGGCCATGTTGAGAAATTCTACCTAAAGAAAATAGAACACGGTTTGCAGAATTAATATCCGATTTATTTATTTAAAACAATTCGATGAACAGATTTGCTGTTTTCCGAGTTTTCTATTGATAAGAAATAAACACCATTAGATTCTTTACTTAAATCATACTGTTTAGAAAACATTGTGGTATTGTCGATTTTTTCTGAAAGTAATTGCTCGCCAAGTATATTCGTTATTTTTAAATCATATTTTAATGTTGAATTCAGTTCCATTTTGATTTGTAGTAAACCTTCAGTAGGATTTGGTGAGTATTTTATTTTTACCAATGAATGAATTTCTTTTGTACCTACCAATCGGTTGATTGAAGCAGAGGCACAACCATTACTGTCAACTGTTTCTACATGATAACTCCCAACTTGACTAACAATTAATACTCTATTTGTATCATTGTAAAGTGTATCTCCGTTTAAAAACCATTGATAAGAGACTGCCTCACTTGAAGTTAAAGTATCTCCATTTTCAGTAACCTCAGGTGGAATTGTATTTAGAACCGTTATGCAAGTTGAAGTAGAATATCCAATAGTTGTAATGGCTCTATAGCAAATTGAATTGGAAGCGCTGAAGTAGGTAATGCAGTTTTGGTAATGTTGAATAGGAAGCGAAGTTGCCCACCAATCAGTAGATAATTCCCAGCCTATAATTTGCCCAATGTTACCTGTGCAACAAATTACTCCTGATGCATCATTAGCACTACAATATGTGGCTTCTCCGCTGGTAATACCATCAATAGTTTGAGAATATGTGTTTATTCCGAAACTCAAGAAAAGTAGTATAATGAGCGTTCTCATGGAAAGAATTTTATACTAAGGTAACAAAAAAAACTAAAAAGTTAACCTATACTGCGGAACAAAAAAGAATTTCAGTTGATAATCTGTTTTAATCGATTTCGTATTTAAATCAAAGCTTTGTTGAAACACATTATTGTTACGTGTTACATTTTGAAAATCGCAACTAAACTCATGTGTTAGTTTTTTTGTGTTCATGCGATATGAGGGTTTAATATCAATTCTAAAATAAGGTTGATATTGTGGAAAGTACGCTTCATTAGCAAAATAAACTTGGGTGTTAGCTGCAATAGAAGAGTTTAAATCGATTGGTATGTAACGTTTTCCGCCAGCTAATACAACCTTACCATCAATTGCAATGGTGTGTTTTGTTTTAATTTTAAATTCTTTTCCTCCTAATAAATTAATTACATAATTGCCATTAAAAGCAGTGTTTCTGTATACTTTGTCACTTCCATAATATTTACTTTGAAAAACAGACGTGGTAAATAAAAAGTAATATCCTTTGCTGTAAAATTTCTCTAGGGTAAATTCAATGCCGTAGTTTTCTCCTGTCCCATTGTTTACTAAACTATCAATATTCGGACTTTCAAAATCAGCGCCTAAATTAATTGCAGAGAAATAATCTGACCTTGTTCTTACTGGAATACTATACAAGTATTGGTAATAAGCTTCTGCTTTAATTCGTGTGTTTTTAAATAAAGAAATATCGTAAGCTAAAATTGCATGCGCTGCTTTGCTAAAATCTAAATTGCGATTTGTTTCTACATTTCCATTTGCTGTTTTGGAAGTGGAAAAATAAACATACAAAGGCTGTAATTGGCTATGTAAGCCTGCTCCAAAGCTAACGGATTGTTTGTTGCTGATTTCATATTTTAATCCAACGCGTGGTTCAATATTATAAGAGTTGTTTAAAAACAAGTGCTGATAACTTACACCTGTGTTCATCGAAAACTTTGCTCCAAATTTATGCTGCCATTGTGCAAATACTCTTCCTAATAATGTTTGCCCCTTGTAATTTCTTAATGGCAGTAATCCTAGGCTGTCAAAATTATTTGTGCTGTCCTTAAACGAAGTATTATAAATATCTGCATACACACCTGCATTAATAAAATTACGCGAATTAAATTTTTTGTTATAAGTAGTGTTTCCTGATGTACGAATGGTGTAGGAGTAATTCTTGTATTCAGGCACTTTAATATTTGGAACAACATTGGTGTCAATTCTATCTGCTAGTATCACATTGTATTGTCCGCTAATACCAATATTGCTTTTTATGTAAGAAGTAGAGTTAAGCAAATAAACATGGGAAATGCCCGTTGCACCTACGTTTGATTTGTAATAAATGTCTCTTCCACTATAACCATATAAATTATTTTCTTTCGATTGATCCTTTGAAAGCATGTTGATGTAACTTGTTCCACCAATTCCCCAAAAGGTAAATTTCCCCGCTTTTTTTGTTGGGAATTCTAATTTGTAGGTAATGTCTTGGTATTGCGGAACTGCTGAGCCAGTACCAAAATCTATATTCAAATATTTAAAAACGGATAGGGTAGAGTAGCGGTAATTAATTAAGAAAGAGCCATTCTTTTTCTTCTTCGAAAAGGGACCTTCGGCACCTAATTCAAATCCATTAAAACCAACTTGTCCAAGAAATTCATGCTTTTCGTTATTTCCTGTTCTCATTTTTAAATCAAACACGCCAGCAGTAGCATTTCCATAATCTGCAGGAAAAGCTCCCGTCATAAAATCAGAATTATCGAGCGTGTTATTGTTTAAAATGCTTATTGGTCCACCAGTAGAACCAAGCGAACCAAAGTGATTGGGATTTGGAATATCTAATCCATTTACTCTCCACAAAACTCCTAAAGGAGAATTTCCTCGTATAATAATATCATTTCTACTGTCGTTTGCCCCGCTTACACCCGCAAAGTTTGCAGCCATACGAGCAGGGTCGTTTCTACTTCCTGCGTAACGTGATGCTTCTTCCGTGGAGAACAATCGCGAACTAACAGTTGCCATTTTGTTGTTCGATTTTGTTTTGTCTTGTTCGGCAATAATAACAACTTCATCAGCCTGCACTGCACTTTCTTCTAACTCTATGTTTAGAACAATTTCTTTACCAGAAGTAAGTATGATGGATTGAACTTTTTCTTTATAACTAAGAACCGAAAATTTTATTTGCCATCTTCCTAACGGAATATTATCTAATCTAAATTTTCCATTTTCATCTGTGGTTGTGACTTTTTGTGGCTCTGCATTTAATACTTGCACAACTGCACCAGGTAAAGGACTTTGGGTTTGTTTGTCAATGACAGTTCCACGAACTGTTTGGGTAAGTTCTTGTGATTGCAGCGCAAAGGAAATAAGAATTAATATAAGTGTAAGCGCGCGTTTCATAAAAGCATTATTCAATTTCAATCACAAATGTAACTCTTTGCATGGTATCTAATGCCATACTTTTGTTAAGTTGTATCTCTGTTTTTCCTTTAGTCTTTGCTTTAAAATTAAAGTCAACACTTCCGCCATCGTTCGAATGGAAAACAGAATTAACGTATTCAACAGTGTTTTTATCATGCGTATTCCCAATCGACCACAAGCCATCTTTTGTATGATCTTCGGCTAAATTGATTTTAAAACGCTCGCCAATTTTAAATTTATTTGTTTTGCCCGAACTTTTTTCAAACTCCGCTTCTTTGCTTGCGCATGCATTAAACAGGGCAATAATTAAAATTAAATAGATTGTTTTCATTTAAATTAGTTTCTATTTGAAATTGTAGCGTTTTCTTGCGAACACTAGTTGAGTCCTCTTTTTTTCTTAATATTTTCGTAGGCAGTTTGCAAAGCTTTAAATTTTTCAGCGGCACTTTTTTCAACGGCTTCCCCCATACCTGCTACTTTATCGGGATGGTATTTCATAGCCATTCTTCTATATGCTTTCTTAACTTCATCATCAGATGCGCTTGGAGCTATCTCCATAATTTTGTAATCACTTTCCACATCACGGTAATACATCGCTTTAATGGAAGCTGCGTCTGCACCCGAAATATTTAAGTAATCAGCAATGTTGTTTATCATTGTAACTTCTGCTTGACTTACATCTCCATCCGCTTTAGATATTCCATATAAATAATGTAGTAGTTGCAAACGCGCACTAATAGGCATGTTTTGACGGATTTGAATACAGACATCATAAACAGGAATGTCTTTTTTCATTATGTCGTTTAATACTTTCAGTAATTCTTTTGCTTGTGATTCGCCAAATTGGTTTACTAAAAAGCTTTTTACATAATCTAGTTCTGAACGCATTGTTTTACCATCGCATTTCATTACTGCAGCCGATAAAACTAAAAGGGAAATAGAGAAATCGCCAGCTTGTGTTCCTTGCGATTTGTATGATTGGCTTCCTGCACCCGACATTCTGCTTGAATCTCCATTGAAGTTACTTTTTTGCACACTAACTTCGGCGCTGTCAAATAAGGAACCTAGTGCAAATCCTACTAAACCTCCAATTGGTCCTCCAAGCACCCATCCAAGTCCTCCACCTAACCATTTCCCAAACTTTACCATAAAACTATTTTAGAATTCAAAAATACAAACAACAGAAATAACAAACGATAAATAAATGAAAAATTTAGTTAAATAAGTTTTTCAATGGTTTTCAATGGTGGTTGGGCTGAAAGTATTGGTAATATTGAGTTCACGGGAATTCACTTAATTTTAATAAAAGCGAACCTTTTGGTGAAACTCTTCGTAAACAAAAACAGAACGAACAAATCTTTGAATATCTCTCACATTTCGTTCTGAAATATGTTGTTTAACTCTCAATTAAAAAAAGGAGGTACCGTGAGAAAAAGAATTACACCTACTACACAAACTAAAAGCACTGAAGTCTTTTAGTAAGATTAAAATTACTTAGTATTATTTGTTCAGTTTTTAGTTTTGTATCAATCAAGACCTGAAAATGGTGTAAACAATAATTACTAAGACCAATCGAATTAATTTTAAAAACCAAACCATAAAAATGGAAAATTTATTTTTTATAACAAACATTCAAACCCTTTTCAACCATGAAAACTATTTACTCACTTATGATGGCTCTTGCCATGCTGTTACAATACAGCGTGTGGGCCCAAGGCAGCTTCAACTCTACGATTGATAGCTTGCAAAATTTTGATGAGAATGCGCATCGAAATTATTTTCTTCAGCATCATGCTGATAATACTGAACTGTATAATGAGTTCATTACTTCGAAAAAGAGAGATTATATACAAGAAGTATATTATTCATCTAATAGAGAAATAGGCCCACCACCATCTGTTCAAGCTGCATGTACCAACATGGATTTTGAATCGGGAGATTTAACAGGTTGGACAAGAAGCACAGGGTTTAATCCCGCTTACGATCCGCAAGGTTGTTGTATTAATACTGGCGGAGCACAAGTTGTTACAGGCGGAGCAGGAAATGATGGTTGCGCAAATTTTCCTGTGGTTTGTCCAGGTGGTAATTTCTCCGTGAGAATAGGAAACAATGCTGTTAACGGTGTTGCAGATAGATTAGAACAAACATTTTCTGTAACACAAGCAAATGCAAATTACACCTATAAATATGCAGTTGTGCTAGAAGACCCAGGTCACATAGCTGCCGAGCAACCAAGCTTTCAAATAGATATGTTGGATGCAAATGGTGTTCAAATCCCTTGTACTTTTTATCAAGTATCAGCGGGGCAAGGTATTCCAGGTTTTATTAATTCGACTAACTGTGCTGGTGTTATTTATAAACCATGGACTACAGTAAGTGTTGATTTAAGTGCATACATTGGGCAAGATGTAACCATTCGTTTTACTACTTACGATTGCGCATTAGGCGGGCATTTTGCTTATGCTTATATCGATGGTTCATGTTTGGCTTATACAGTTACACAAATGGATAGCTTGTGTGTTGGAAGTACAACTCAAATTTGTGCACCCGATGGTTTTCAAACATATACTTGGAGCGGACCAGGAATTGTAAATCAAAATGCAAATTGTATAACGGTTGCTAATCCTGGTGTTTACTCAGTGCAACTTACTTCTGTTACTGGGTGCCAATCACCTGTAATTAATTATCAAGTAAGTAATCACCCAACACCAATTGCAGATTTTAATGTTGTTGGAGGTAATAACTCATGTAATTTAACTGTTGCCTTTGATAATAATAGTAGTATAAGTAATACTAATCAATTAAATTACATGTGGGATTTTGGTGATGGAACAACAAGTTTTATGGAACAACCAAGTCACACCTATTTAACTTATGGAACCTATGTTGTTACATTAATTACTACTTCAGTGTTGACCGGTTGTAGCGATACAACTGTGAGAACATTAACAATTGATAATCCACCAACACCAATATATACAGGCTTAGGAGGTTGTGCAGGTTCTTTTGTAAGTTTCGTAAATCAAACTCAAAACCTTGTTGGTAACGAATCTTGGTTATGGAATTTTGGTGATAATACTTTTGATTCTCAACAAAGTGCAGTTCATTTATATCCTGTTGCTGGTACATACAATATATCGCTTACCGTTACTACAATTAATGGTTGTAGCGCAAATACAGCGGGGCAAGTAACAATTTCTCCATTACCAGTTGCAAACTTTAGTGGTACAAATGTATGTTTAGGACAACTATCTGTTTTTACTGATTTAAGCACAGTATCAAGTGGTAGTATCAATTCTTGGGAATGGGATTTTGATAATAATGGCTCAATTGATAATTTAAGTCAAAACCCTGCGTATGCATTTAATACAGCAGGTTTGCACGATGTAGAATTATTTATACAAAGTAATAATGGTTGCTTGTCTTCCTTTAATACTTCTGTTTATGTTTATCCTAACCCGCAAGCTGCATTTAGTACAAGCAATGTATGTGTAAATTTTGCTGCAACTTTTCAAAACACATCCTCTATTGCAAGTCCTTCACAAATTCAATCTTATGCTTGGAATTTTGGCGATGCAAGTTCAAGTAATTTAATGAATCCAAATCATCAATATGCAAATCCTGGAACTTATAACATTAGCTTAACCGCAACAAGTGAGGCAGGATGTATGAATACATTTGTGTATCCAATAATTGTTTTTCCGGTTCCAACTGCAAGTTTTGTTACCGTTCCAGTTTGTGTTACACAAGCAACTCAGTTTACAGATCAATCAATGGTGAATGGTGGAACAATTATAGCACGTAACTGGGATTTTAATAATGACGGAACTATTGATGCAACCAATCCAAATCCAACTTACGTTTATCCTAATGCTGGAATGCAAAATGCAAAATTAGAAACCATCACAAATAACGGATGCAGTAATCAAACAATAAATGTAGTTGTCGTGCATGAAATGCCAACTGCTCAGTTTGCGGCTCAGTCATCTTGTTTAGGGCTGCCAACAGTGTTTCTAAATAATTCAACTTCTAGTGATGGAGCTATAGTTTCTTATGCTTGGGATTATACGAGTGATGGAACAATAGATAATGTAAGTGCTGATCCAATTGTTACTTTACAAAATTTTGGTTCTTATTTAACCACTTTAGAAATCCAAACTGAATTTGGTTGCGAAGCAACTTATCAAAAAAATATTCGCATTCATCCTTTACCAAGTGTTCAGTTTACGGCATCAACGGTTGCTGGCTGTCCTTCACTGTGCGTTGATTTTACAAACAATGTGAGTATTGCTCAAGGAACAATTGCAAGTTATTTGTGGAATTTTGGTGGTCAAAATAGTGGAAGTAATTTACCGAATGCTAGTTTTTGTTTCGACTCGGGAACTTATGATGTTTCTCTTACTGCTGTTTCGGATAGTGGATGTGCAACTATACAAACTACACAAAGTATGATTAATGTGTATCAAACACCAATTGCTAACTTTAGTGTTTCTGGGGAAGATATGGATGTGATTAACCCTGAAGTTGAAATTGGTAACTTGTCCATAGGAGCAAACCAAATTACTTATTCGGTTAGCGATGGTTTCACAACTCATCTAAGCAATTTCACACATTTGTTTAGTAACGAAGCTGCTCAAGATTATACCATAACCCAATTTGTAAGTAATTCAAACGGTTGTGTTGACAGCATCTCTAGGGTGTTAGAAATAAAACCTGCATTTACTTTTTACATTCCTAATGCTTTTAGTCCGAATGAAGATGGAATAAACGACCACTTTAAAGGTGATGGTATTGGAATAAATGAATATAAAATGTGGGTGTTTGATAGATGGGGCAATATGATTTTTTACAGCGAAAAACTGGACCATGCATGGGATGGTACGTTTCAAGGCAAAAGCGATAAAGTTGTAATGCAAGATGTGTATGTGTGGAAGGTGGAATTAAAAGATGTGTTTAGTAAAAAACATGATTACCACGGAACAGTATCGGTAGTCAAATAAAAACAATATTCATGGAAAAGGGATCGTAAGAGCGAGGATGCTATTTTAGTACGCCTCGCTTTTTGTTTTATATCTTAATTTAATTAATTTTACAGCGTTATGAGCAGAATCACTATAGCCATTGATGGATACTCTTCCTGTGGAAAAAGCACATTGGCTAAGGCATTAGCTGCAAAATTAAATTACGCATATATTGATTCGGGTGCAATGTACAGATGTGTTACATTGTATTGCTTGCGAAATGGAATTATTAAAAAGAAAAAATTTGATAACGCTGAAGTAATTGCTACTCTTCCAAATATTAAATTAAATTTCGAATTTAATCCTCATACTAAAACTTCAGAAACTTTTATGAATGGCGAAAATGTTGAGAAACTAATTCGCACCATGGAAGTTGCCGAAAACGTTAGTAAAATTAGTGCAATCAAAGAAGTACGTGAGCACATGGTTTTAATTCAACGTGAATTTGGTCAGCACAAAGGTGTCGTGATGGATGGCAGAGACATTGGTTCTCATGTTTTTCCAGACGCAGAGTTGAAATTATTTATGACTGCTGATATCGAAACACGTGTGCAACGTCGTATGGATGAGTTAAATAGTAAAGGCGAACACGTAGATTTTATGGAGGTTAAGATTAATTTAACTAACCGTGATTACGACGATGTAAATCGTAAAGAAAGTCCACTCATCAGAGCAAAAGATGCAATTGTTTTAGATAACACCGATTTATCTCGAGAAGAACAATTGGATTATGTTATAAAGTTAATTAGTGGACTTTTATTGACTAGGGATTAATTATTTCCCCGCTGTTTTCTTCTCAATCTCAGCTAATTTAGCCGTTGCATACTTATCATTAGGTTTTATTTCCAAAGCTTCATTGTAAGTATCCTTCGCTTCTTTATAGCGTTTCATTTTTAGATATTCATCCGCTTTCTTAATTGTCACTTTATATTTGTCTTCACCAATTACAGTTCTTACATTATGATGTTTTGAGCCTTCAGCCCCACTGTTTTCTTGAGGGTGACCTGTACCATAAATATTCATTTTGTTTTCTTGAGGGTCTTTAGGGGTTGCTTGTACTGTATTTGTTGTAACTACTTCAGGTTCTTTTACAACAACTGGCTCTTTCACAGGTTCAATTTTTGTTTCTTTGGATCCAGTTGTAACAGTAGTAGTTAAAGTTGTTGTAACCGTTGTAGTAATGGTAGTATTTCCTTGATGCGTTGAAGTAGTATAAGTATCAACTGTTTTAGTTGTTTTTATAGAATTTTCTTTCGCAATTCTATCCGCTTCCTCTTTGTCTTTTTTAGCCTTTTCTTTAGCTAATTTTTCCTGCTCCGCTTTTTCTTTTGCAATACGATCTTTCTCTTCTTTTTCTTTTTGTTTAGCTAATTTATCAGCAGCCTCTTTTTCTTTCGCCAACTTTTCTTGTTCAGCTTTTGAAGCGTTTTCTTTTTCTTTAGCAATACGATCTGCTTCTATTTTAGCAGCGGCAGCTTTTTCCTTTTCAATTTTATCAGCCGCTTCTTTTTCCTTTGCAATGCGCTCAGCTTCTAGTTTTGCCGCCGCCTCTTTTTCTTTAGCAATTTTTTCTGCTTCTATTTTCGCTGCAGCTTCTTTTTCTTTCGCAATTTTATCGGCTGCTTCTTTTTCTTTTGCTAACCTTGCCGCTTCTTCTTTTGCTTTAATAGCTTTTTCCGCTTCTTCCTTGGCTTTTAAACATTCGCCTACCTTAGCTAATTGTTGTACTGGATACTGTTCACCTGGAATAATTGTCATTGCTTTTTCGTATAATTTTTTAGCGAGTGGACAATCAGGAATTTTCATTGCATCATCGCCTTGTTTGTTGGTAGAACAAAAGTTTTGGATAAGCACATCTTCTGCATCATAAATTTTTCCAACTACGCCAAGGCCTTGCTGGGTGTAGTTTTCATCATCATCAAAGTTTTTAATTTTAGGATGATAAGTAACTCTTACTAATGGTTTTTGTAAACCCGAATAATCTATTCCTTGAAATGGTTTTGATAAAATAAATCCACCAATACTAAAACTAGGTTTAAAAATTTCTTCACCAAAATCAGGAACATTTTTAGTGTCTGCTTCAAATCGTTTTGTAGTACAACCTGGGTAACTAACTTCTATAATAAAAACATCACCAGCAGGCACATGTACAGTAAAATCACCGTTTCCATCGCTTTTTGTTTGTTCAATTAAGGTTGAACCTTTCATTAATTTTATGGTAGCTCCTAAAAGTGGTGCCGATTTAACTTCTGATTTTGAAGTTAACTTCCATGTTTTTATTTCCACATTACTGCTTAGTTCAAGCTTCCAGCCTTGAGCACTAGTTTGTATGCAAAGTAACAATGTGAAAAAGAGAAATATGTTTTTCATTCTAAATATGCTAAAATTTTAAATAGTCAGTAAAAATAAATTTTATAATGCAAACTAACAGCAGATTTATTAAAAGTTTTGCAATCAATGGTTTTATCTTTGTAAAGTAACAAATCCTTTTAGCTCAGTTTGTTTTTTTCTATAATCTGTAAGGTTGGCAATGTAATAATATGTTCCATCATTCATTAATTCTTTATTGAAATTTTTACCATCCCACACTCCATTTGCATCATTCCAAGAATAAATTTTTTGCCCCCATCTGTTATAAATAGTGCATTCGAGAGAAATTAAACCTTCACCTTTAATTTTAAATACATCATTAATTCCATCATTGTTTGGGGTAAAAATATTAGCCATGGAAACTGAACAATTAATAACAGCAACATAAACACTGTCTATTGCGCTGCAACCATATTGATTTGCGACTAAAACACTATATATTCTGCTCGAATCAACATAAATGGTTTGATTGGTTTCTCCATTATCCCAGAAGTAGTAGGTTTGATTGCCCCCAGCGTTTAAACTAAATTCATCTTCATTACAAACGGTAGTGTCGTTTCCTAAAGAAACAAAAGTTGCAGGCCTAACAATTACATTAGTTACAACTGTATTTCCAATACAGCCATTTAATTCAGCGGATACAGAGTAACTTCCATTTAATGAACTATCAGCATTTGCAATATAATTGCTAAAGCTGGAAGAGGTATAATTATTTACTCCGGTCCAAGTATAAGTTGCATTTGGAATTTCGTTTGTATATAAATGTAAACTATCTCCTGTACAAATGGGTACGTTGTTGTTCGCCGAAAATAGCCAAGGCCTTGGATTTACAATAACATTAAAGGTGTCAGCTTGCCCCATACATCCAAAATAATTTTCTTGAAAAATATAATCGTAATTCCCTGTATTCATATCCTGAATAATAAATGTACTGTCAATTAGAGGAAATGAAAATGCATTACTATCAATTTGATAAAAAGTTATTGGATTATGTTGTGAGTGAATTGTTAATTGAAGTGAGTCTCCTTCACAAAGAACCATGTTTCCCGTCACCGTTATTGGCAAAGCTTGCATAACGTCAATTTCAATTGTTGCGGCAGGGCTTGTGCATCCATTACCTGTTACGATTAGTGAATAAATTCCAGCTGTTGAATTGTTTGCGAGTTGCACAATTGGATTTTGTAAATTTGAATTGAAATTTGAGGGGCCAGTCCAATTATAAACAGCGTTAGTAATTGAGTTTGTGCTTAATAAAATACTATCACCAAAACAAGCGATTGTATCATTTGTAATTATGGGTAAAAATGATGTTTCATAAACAATTGCATTAACAGGAACCCAAACGCTGTGGCAGCCAGCCCCATTTTGCGTTGTTGCATAATAAACGGTAGAGTTATTTAGTGGAGAAACCAAAAAGGTATCATTGTTAGATAATAAATTTGAGGAAGGAAAACTGGAATACCATTCAATAGTTCCACTGCTTAAACTCCCGATTAAAGTTGCTGTATCACCAGCACATACACTGTCTCCAATTGCTGTTGGAGGCGTTACAGAAGTATTCCAAGTAACCGTAATAGTATTAGAATTTGCAGAGCATCCATAGGCATCAGTTACAGTAAGAGAGTATGCCCCAGGGTTATGTACCGTATAATTTTGACCGTTGTAGCTACCTGGATTCCACGTGTAGCCAGCCATACCGCCATTTCCATTAAGTGTAACCGAATCGCCTGGACAAAATGTTGTTGGCCCGTTTGCTATTGCAATAGCTGTAGGTGATGATTGTATAATTTGGATATTACAATTGGTTGTAATACCACAAGCAGTTACATTGCAATAATATGTTCCTCCAGTATTAATTACTTGGCTCATTGCAGATCCAAATAATGGAGCTTGCCATTGTATGGTTGATGTGGATTCAGTAACAACAAGTATTGTTGTTGTTTGGCCAGGGCACAAAGTTGTAGTTGGCTGACCAATTAAATAGGGGGCACTGTATTGTTTAATCTCAACGGTGTTTGATGTTAATATACAGCCATCAATATCTGTTACAACACAATGATAAAAGCCCTGAATATTTACATAAATAAATTGCGAGTTAATAGGTATTATACCCATTGGTCCATGCCATTCATAATTAATTGCATTCGGAATATTAACTTGAACTCTTACAGAATCATTAGGGCAAATTAGTCCTGTCCAAGGAACGGTTGAGATAATTGGGTCGGGTTTTGATTGAATATATTCAACATCAAAGGCGCTATTATAGCAACCAGTTACTGTATCAGTATAATTGGCGTTTGCTGTATAATTTCCTGGTTGAGCTACATATAGGGTGTCACTCGTTGAGCCCGTGCTCCAATTAACAAAATGATTTGAGTTTGCTATTAATAAAATAGTATCGCCTGGGCAAATCAATTGGTTTCCTGTAATATTAATAAATACATGTGGTTTTGGATTAACTATCACGTGAATAGTGTCTATAAAGCAATATCTTTCAATGCCACATAAATTTTGAATTTTCAAGGAATCTTTAACTATATATGTGCCAGTTTGATTTGGGAAGAACGTCCCTCCAAGAGAGCACCATTGATTGCTTCCTGACATTCCGCCTGGGCTTACATACCAAGTTTCTTGAATTTGGGAGAAGCAGTTGCTATAAGGTATAATACCTGTTGGGTTTGAAAGACTGTCGTAGAGAATATAATCAAACGATTGTCCTTGACAAACTGTAAAAGTATCTGGCATGTTTGATTTTGGGATTATGGAACTTAAGTTTTGTAGATTTATACTTATTGTGTTAGTTCGTGTACATCCGTATGAATCGGCAAGTGTAAATGTGTAATTTCCACTTTGATTTATAAAAATCACAGAATCATGTTGGTTAATTATACCAGGATTACTCAAATTCCATCCAAATATAAAATTGCCAATATTCCCACCAATAAGTTTAACTGTATCTGGCGCACATGCTGTTATAGGCAACGCATTGGGTGGATGTTGAAAGTTTACATTATGATCATCCGTTATAGTCGGAGAGTTCATGTTTCCCACAATGGCGTAAACGCTATCTTCAAAGGAATAACAACCATCATAAGACTCAATTTTTACTGAATGATATCCTGTTGTAGTTATATAGCCATTTTTAGTTGTGTCAGATGAATTCGATCCAGTCCAATCATAATGATATATTGGAGAAAGTTGGTTCGTAGAACTTTGGTAAGCATTTACAAATACATTTGGCCCTGTTGAAGGACTCGCTGGATAACATAATCTTATTGTATCAGGGCACCCTGTAGAATTTAATAAATTCTCAATACAAATATCCAATTGAGGTCTTAAGCAATTTACGCCATTTCTAAGGTAAAAATCATAAGGCTGCCTTGTCAAATCAATTCCATCACAAACAAAAGCATCACTAAAACCTTGAGCTGGCAACGAACCATAAGTATTATAAGCAGGATCAGTGCAATAATTATTTCCCCAGCCTCCGCTGTTTCCATTTAGTGGATATGTACTCATACCATTTGCTCCAATAGGCCAATTAATATTTTGTTCAAAACTACCTGCTATTACTGGCCTTCCGTTGTTTCCTTCAACAACACCATGAGCTTTGTCTACCAATGGCCCACCAAAATGCCGTTCCCAAGTTCTTGCGCCACTTGAGGTATATTTACAAGCAAAAATATCTGAAAATCCTACGGAGTTAAAAATGCCTTCACCATATAAGTTAGAATACTCATTCATTACACAACCAAATTCTCCTGCAATATAAACATCCCCATTGCTGGCTAAAGCAATTGCTCTAGCAGATAAATAATTATCAGAAGCATCACTTTGTGCCCAAACAAAATTGCCCGAGGTAGTATATTTTGCAAGGAAGATACGGTTAGTGTAAGTGTCAGTTAAAATATTATTTGGTGTTCCAAAAAACGTCATTGTTCCTTTGTAATCTCCACTCACATATAAGTCTTGGTTATTGTAAAGTGCAATAGAATAGCCTATTCCAAAGCTACCTGCAGCTTTTCTAAACCAAACTTCTTGCCCTGATGAGTTATATTTGATAATAAACACTGCATTCATTACATTATTATTGTAAGTGTTTTGGAATGTTATAGTATCGCTAAATTGCCCAGTAACATAAACGTTTCCGGTGTTATCGCAAACTAAATCCATTCCTCTATCATTATATTCTGCTTTACCCTGTCGTACCCATTGAAATGCACCAGATGAATTGTATTTAGCAGTAAATATATCGAACGAAGGCAAATTAGTTTGAGGATTTACCTGACTAATTAAAGTTTGAGAACCAAAGGTAGAATTACCTTCGAATTGCCCAGTAATAAATACATTGTTGCTTTGGTCAAGAGCTAATCCGTAGGAGTATTCACCCAAATTACCACCTGCACTAACGGCCCATTGAAAAACGCCACCACTATTTAATTTTGCAATAAAAACATCTTGCGAACCATTTACTGAATTTAATGTAATACTTCCAAAATTTGCAGTTCCATAATAAAATCCTGTGATGTAAATATCACCATTCGCGTCAACTTTAACTGCAGTTGCTCTATCAGAGCCATTTCCACCAGCTTTTACGGCCCATAAGAAAGCGCCTGTTGACGAAGTTTTTTGGATAAAAACATCAGGGACTCCTTGTGATGTTGAAACTAAACTGAAGGTAGAAGTAAATTGCGCTGTATTGGTAAAATAACCTACTGAAATAATATTCCCTAAATTATCCTTCGTTACATCTAATGCCTCATCAACATTATTACCTCCAGACCCTCTGCTCCAGAAGGATTGAGGAAACATGTTTGTGAAAAACAGGCTAAAGATAAATGCAAATAATAATTTAAATTTCATTTTTCATTAATCGTAACATATCGAAAGTAGCAAATTGTTTGGTGTAATGAAAATTATTGATGTTAAATTACCTGAGAGGAAGGAGGTTGCTTTGATTTTGGTGTGTGAAATCACCACTTTAGTCTAAATAACCTTACTTTTTCGAAATTAACTGAATTATTTTAAAAATATTTTATCAACAGTTATGATGTTTATAAAAATATTATTACCTTTGCCCTCCCCAAAAAGGTGGGGTGTGTTTAAATTATTGTTAAAAGTACTGTAAAATCAGGTAATACAACAAACAAAAGATGCCAACTATACAGCAATTAGTAAGAAAAGGTCGCACGAAAGCGCCAAACAAGAGTAAATCCGTGGCTTTAACCTCTTGCCCACAACGTCGTGGTGTATGTACGAAAGTATATACTACAACGCCAAAAAAACCAAACTCAGCAATGCGTAAGGTAGCAAAGGTTCGTTTAACTAACAAAGAAGAAATCATCGCATACATCCCAGGTGAAGGACACAACTTGCAAGAGCATAGTATTGTGTTAGTTCGTGGTGGTCGTGTGAAAGATTTACCAGGTGTTCGTTACCACATCATTCGTGGTGCATTGGATACTGCAGGTGTTGATGGAAGAAGACAACGTCGTTCAAAATACGGTGCAAAACGTCCTAAAGCGGGTGCTGCTGCAGCTCCAGCTAAGAAAAAATAATACAAATATTTTAGCATAACAAGAAACGATGAGAAAATCGAGAGCAAAAAAAAGAGTGTTACTACCGGATCCTAAGTTCAATGATACATTGGTAACACGTTTCGTAAACAATTTAATGTACGATGGTAAAAAAACTACTGCGTCAAACGTGTTTTACGAAGCTATTGAAACAGTAGCAAAACGTACTAACGAAGATGGATTAGAAGTTTTCAAAAAGGCATTGGCTAATATTACTCCACAAGTTGAGGTTAAATCTCGTCGTGTTGGTGGTGCTACTTTCCAAATCCCAACTGAAATTCGTCCTGATCGTAAAGTTGCAATGGGAATGAAATGGATGATCATGTATTCACGTCGTCGTAACGAAAAATCAATGTCACAAAAATTGGCAGGTGAAATCGTTGCAGCAGCGAAAGAAGAAGGTGCAGCATTCAAAAAGAAAGAAGATACTCACAAAATGGCAGAAGCTAACAAAGCTTTCTCACATTTCCGTTTCTAAATTAATACAATAGATTTTATACAATGAGTGATTTACATTATACAAGAAACATCGGGATTGCAGCCCATATTGATGCAGGTAAAACTACAACAACGGAGCGTATTTTATACTATACTGGTGTAAACCATAAAATAGGTGAAGTACATGAAGGTGCAGCAACAATGGACTGGATGGCACAAGAGCAAGAGCGTGGTATTACAATTACTTCTGCAGCTACTACTTGTTTCTGGAACTACCGTGATAACAAATACAAATTAAACATTATTGATACTCCGGGTCACGTTGATTTTACTGCTGAGGTAAATCGTTCATTACGTGTATTAGACGGATTAGTTTTCTTGTTTTCAGCAGTTGATGGTGTTGAGCCACAATCTGAAACAAACTGGCGTTTAGCTGATAACTATAACGTAACTCGTTTGGGTTTCGTTAATAAAATGGATCGTTCAGGTGCTGACTTCTTAAACGTTGTTAAGCAAACACGTGAAATTTTAGGTGGTAATGCAGTTCCTCTTCAATTGCCAATTGGTGCTGAAGATAATTTCAAAGGTGTAGTTGATTTAATCAACAACCGTGGAATGGTTTGGAATGAGAATGACAAAGGAATGACTTACGAAATCGTTCCAATTCCTGCTGACATGGTTGAAGAAGTTGCTGAGTGGAGAGAGAAAATGTTAGAAGCAGTTTCTGAGTTTGATGATAAAATCATGGAGAAGTTTTTCGACGCTCCTGAAACTATCACAGAAAGAGAAGTGTTAGACGCTTTACGTAAAGCATGTTTAGCTAATAAAATTGTTCCAATGGTTTGTGGTTCATCTTTCAAAAACAAAGGTGTTCAAACAATGTTGGATTTGGTTATGGAATTAATGCCATCTCCAATGGATAAAGAAGTTACTAAAGGGATCAATCCTGATACTGAGCAAGAAGTTACTCGTAAGCCAGATGTTAAAGAACCATTTACTGCTTTAGCATTTAAAATTGCAACTGATCCATTCGTAGGTCGTTTGTGTTTCTTCCGTGCTTATTCTGGTCGTTTAGATGCAGGTTCTTATGTACTAAACACTCGTTCAGGTAACAAAGAGCGTATTTCTCGTATTTTCCAAATGCATGCTAACAAACAAAATGCTATCGAGTTTATCGAGGCAGGTGATATTGGAGCTGCAGTAGGTTTCAAAGATATTCGTACTGGTGATACTTTATGTGATGAAAAACATCCAATTGTATTAGAAGCAATGAATTTCCCTGAGCCAGTTATTGGTATCGCTATTGAGCCTAAAACTCAAGCTGATCTTGATAGATTAGGAGTGGGCTTAGGTAAATTAGCTGAAGAGGATCCTACTTTCCGTGTTAAAACGGATGAAGATAGTGGACAAACTATCATCTCTGGTATGGGTGAGCTTCACTTAGAAATTATTGTTGATCGTTTAAAGCGTGAGTTTAAAGTTGAGGTTAACCAAGGTGCTCCTCAAGTTTCTTACAAAGAAAATATTACAGGTACTATCGAACACCGTGAGGTTTACAAAAAGCAAACTGGTGGTCGTGGTAAATTTGCCGATATTAAAATTGTATTAGGTCCAATCGATGCGGACTTTACTGGTGGTGATTTACAATTTGTAAATGAAATTACTGGTGGTAACATTCCTCGTGAATTTATCCCTTCTGTAGAAAAAGGATTTAAAGCATCAATGGTTAACGGTGTATTAGCTGGTTTCCCTTTACAACAATTAAAAGTTACTTTAAAGGACGGTTCTTATCACAATGTCGATTCAGATGCATTATCATTTGAGATTTGTGCTAAAACTGCATACCGCGAGGCTTTACCAAAATGTAAGCCAGTGTTAATGGAGCCTATCATGAAAATTGAAGTATTAACTCCAGAGCAAAACATGGGTGATGTTGTAGGTGACTTAAATCGTCGTCGTGGACAAATCGAAGGTATGGATAGCAAAGGAACAGGTCAAGTAATTAAAGCTAAAGTTCCACTTTCAGAAATGTTTGGTTATGTAACAGCGTTACGTACTTTAACATCTGGTCGTGCAACTTCAACAATGGAATTCTCTCATTATGCTGAGGCTCCTGCTAACGTTGCTGCTGATGTAATTGCAAAATCAAAAGGTAAAACAGAAAAAGTTTAATTCAACAGAATCTCAATAAGAACATGAGCCAAAAAATCAGAATCAAATTAAAGTCTTACGACTTCAACTTAGTTGACAAGTCAGCAGAGAAAATCGTGAAAACTGTGAAAATGACTGGTGCAGTAGTTAACGGACCAATTCCTCTTCCTACTCAAAAGAAAATCTTCACTGTATTACGTGCACCACACGTTAACAAAAAAGCACGTGATCAGTTTCAAGCGTGTACATACAAGCGTTTGTTAGATATCTACAGTTCTACATCTAAAACTGTTGATGCACTAATGAAACTTGAGTTACCAAGTGGAGTAGAGGTTGAGATCAAAGTTTAGTTATCTCACACATCAGGATTAAATAAAAGTAAATTAATAATAAACAATAAATAAAAATGTCTGGAATAATTGGTAAAAAAATAGGAATGACCAGTTTCTTCGGTGCCAATGGTAAATACATACCATGCACAATTATCGAAGCGGGTCCTTGCGTAGTAACGCAAGTAAAAACCAAGGAGAAAGACGGTTACGAAGCATTGCAATTATCTTATGGCGAGAAGAAGGAAAAACATACTTCTCAAGCTATGAAAGGTCACTTTGCAAAAACAGGAACCACTCCAAAGAAAAAAGCTGTTGAATTTCGTCATTTCGAAGAAGCTCGCAATGCTGGTGATGTAATCACTGTTGAATTGTTTGCTGAAGGAGATTTCGTTGAAGTATCTGGTACTTCTAAAGGTAAAGGTTTTCAAGGTGTTGTAAAACGTCACGGATTTAGTGGTGTTGGTCACGCTAACAAATCTCATGGTCAACACGATAGAGAGAGAGCTCCTGGTTCATTAGGTGCATCATCTGATCCTTCTCGCGTATTCCCAGGAATGAGAATGGCAGGAAGAATGGGTGGCGACAAAGTGAAAATTCAGAACATCGAAGTTGTGAAGGTAATGCCTGAGAAAAACCTACTTATTTTAAAAGGTTCGGTTGCAGGTGCTAAAGGTTCTTATGTAGTAATTGAAAAATAATTTTTGAAATGCAACTGGAAGTAACAAACATAAGCGGTAAAAAGACCGGAAAAAAGTGGAGTTAGTGGATACTATCTTCGCTGCAGAAACGAATGATCATTGTATTTATCTTGATGTTAAGCAATTTCTTGCTAACCAACGTCAAGGTACTCACAAATCAAAAGAACGTGCTGAAATACACCGTACAACTAAGAAGTTGAAAAGACAAAAAGGTACTGGTGGAGCTCGTGCGGGTTCTATGAAATCACCTTTATTTGTTGGTGGTGGTAGAGCTTTTGGTCCTCGTCCTAGAGATTACTCTTTTAAATTAAATAAGAAAGTTAAACGTTTAGCTCGTGTATCAGCGCTAACATACAAAGCAAAAGAAAATGCAATTACTGTATTGGAAGATTTTAGCTTTGATGCGCCTAAAACAGCTCAGTTTGCTGAATTATTGAAAAATTTGAATCTTTCTGATAAAAAAACACTTTTAGTGTTGGGCGAATCAAATAAAAATGTATATTTGTCGTCCCGTAATTTAGACCGTTCAAAAGTCGTAGTAGCTTCAGATTTAAATACTTACGATATTTTACACGCAGGAAATTTAATATTAGCGGAGAGTTCTTTGAAACAAATCGAAACAATTTTAACAAAGTAAAATGGAAATTTTAATAAAGCCTATCATCACAGAAAAGATGACATCGCTAGCCGAAAAACTAAATCGTTATGGCTTCGTTGTAGACAGAAAGGCAAACAAGGTTCAAATTAAGCAAGCTATTGAGGCTATGTATGGTGTAACTGTTAAGGCAGTAAATACACAACAATACGTAGGTAAAGTGAAAACAAGAAACACTACTCGTGGTATGGCAGTTGGACGTGTTAACAGATCAAAGAAAGCAATGGTTACCCTGAAAAGTGGCGACGTTATTGACTTCTATTCAAGTATTTAATAATTCAGAAAAGAATTTAAAACAATGGCATTAAAAAAGTTAAGACCGTTAACACCGGGGCAACGTTTCAAATTAGTTAGTGATTATTCAGAAATTACAACTGATACTCCTGAAAAGAGTTTGATTGCTCCACAAAAAAGATCCGGCGGTCGTAATAATACCGGAAAAATGACCATGCGCTATATGGGCGGTGGACATAAGAAAGCATACCGTATCATCGACTTCAAAAGAGATAATGATGGTGTGACTGGAACAGTAAAAACAATTGAGTACGATCCAAATCGTACTGCACGTATCGCGTTAGTTCATTTTAAAGATGGAGATAAGCGTTATATCATTGCACCTCAAGGATTAACTGTTGATCAAACAATAGTATCTGGTAAAGATGCACCTCCTGAGTTAGGAAACACTTTATTCTTAAGTGACATTCCTCTTGGTACAATCATTCATAACATAGAATTACGTCCTGGACAAGGTGCTGCAATGGCACGTAGTGCGGGTACATATGCACAGCTTTCTGCTCGTGATGGTAAATATGCAGTATTGCGTATGCCTTCAGGTGAAGTTCGTATGGTGCTAATTACTTGTAAAGCTACTATTGGTGCAGTTTCAAATCCTGATCATAACCTTGAAATGCATGGTAAAGCAGGTCGTAAACGTTGGTTAGGTCGTCGTCCTCGTACTCGTCCAGTAGTGATGAATCCAGTGGATCATCCAATGGGTGGTGGTGAAGGTCGTGCATCTGGTGGTCACCCACGTTCTCGTAAGGGCTTACCAGCTAAAGGATACAAGACTCGTTACAAGGCGAAAGCTTCTAACAAGCATATCATAGAAAGAAGAAAGAAATAATTAATAGTTTAATGGTCCGCTGAGAAGCGGGTTCAGAACAAAAAAAAGAAAAATGGCAAGATCGTTAAAAAAAGGACCATTCATCGACCACAACGTTGACAAAAAAGTTGAGGAAATGAATAAGAGTGGGAAGAAATCGGTAATCAAAACTTGGGCTCGTAATTCTACTATTCCACCTGAGTTTGTAGGGCACACGTTTGCAGTTCACAACGGAAATAAATTTATTCCAGTGTATGTAACTGAAAACATGGTTGGACATAAATTGGGAGAATTTTCTCTAACTCGTACCTTCAAAGGTCATTCAGGTAATAATAAGAAATAATTTTTTTAGATAAAAAAGTATAACGATGGGCAAAAGAAAAAGGTTAGTAGCCGACGCCAGAAAAGAAGCAAATAAAAGCAGTTACTTTGCGAAGTTAAATGACTGCCCTACATCTCCTCGTAAGATGAGAATTGTAGCAGATTTGATTCGTGGACATGAAGTATTTAATGCATTAAACACATTAAAATTCAGCACGAAACATGCTTCTATAAAATTAGAGAAATTGATTAAATCTGCTATTGCTAATTACGAAGCAAAAACAGGTTCTAAACCAGATGAAAATACATTATTTGTAAAAGAAATTATGGTTGATAGCGGGTTCCAATTAAAAAGATTGAGAACTGCACCTCAAGGAAGAGGTTATAGAATCAGAAAGAGATCAAATCATGTAACAGTAATATTAGGTACAAAAAATTAATTAAGAAATGGGACAAAAATCAAATCCGATAGGTTTACGTTTAGGAATCATCAAAGGATGGGACTCTAATTGGTTTGGCGGGAACGACTTTTCCGAGAAATTAGTAGAAGACGAAAAAATCAGAAAATACTTAACTGCACGTTTACCTAAGGGCAGTATTTCAAAAGTTATCATCGAGAGAACTTTGAAATTAATCACTGTTACAATTAATACAGCTCGTCCAGGAATTATCATCGGAAAAGGTGGTAAGGAAGTAGATAAGTTGAAAGAAGAGTTAAAGAAATTCACAAAGAAAGAAGTTCAAATAAATATCTTTGAAATTAAACGTCCTGAGTTAGATGCTCGTTTAGTTGCAGATAGTATCGCTCGTCAAATCGAAGGACGTATCTCTTACAAGAGAGCTTCTAAGATGGCAGTTGCTTCAGCAATGAGAATGGGTGCAGAAGGAATCAAAATTAAAGTTTCTGGTCGTTTACAAGGTGCTGAGATGGCGCGTTCAGAAATGTACAAAGAAGGAAGAACTCCTTTACATACATTCCGTGCAGATATCGATTACGCAGTAGGTGAGGCATTAACAGCTTTCGGTTTACTTGGTGTTAAAGTTTGGATTTGCAAAGGTGAAATTTATGGAAAACGTGATTTATCTCCAAATGCTGGAATGGCAAAAGAGAAAAAACGCGAAACTCCAGCTCCAAAATTTAGCGCAGGAAGAAACAAAAAGAAAAAAGACGCGTAATTAACAATCGAACTAATTAAGAATAGATAAAAATACTTAACAATGTTACAGCCAAAAAGAACGAAATACAGAAAGATGCATAAGATGAAGATGAAAGGTCTTGCTAAACGAGGCGACCAATTAGCCTTCGGATCATTCGGCATCAAAGCAACAGAAGAGTGTTGGGTTACAGCTCGTCAAATCGAAGCTGCCCGTGTTGCAGTAACACGTTTTATGAAAAGAGAAGGACAAATCTGGATTCGTGTTTTCCCTGATAAACCTATCACTAGCAAGCCTGCAGAGGTTCGTATGGGTAAAGGTAAAGGTGCTCCAGAATATTGGGTTGCTCCAGTAAAAGCAGGACGTATGATTTTTGAAGCTGAAGGTGTTCCTTTAGCAGTTGCAAAAGAAGCATTACGTTTAGCTGCACAAAAGTTACCAGTTTGTACTAAGTTTGTAGTTCGTAGAGATTTTGTTGAAACTGAAGCATAATCTTAAAAAAAAATAATCATGGAAAATAAAGATATACTTGCACTTTCGCTAAGCGATTTAAGAGACAGATTAAAAGAAGAGAAATCTACATTAAACAAAATGAAGATTAATCATACTGTATCTCCGGTTGAGAACCCAATGAAGATTCGTGAAAGCCGTAAATTAATTGCTCGCTTAAGCACTGAATTAACTAAAAAACAAAAAGCATCGTAATAACACCTAGTAATGGAAAGAAATTTAAGAAAAGAAAGAATTGGTACAGTAACCAGCAACAAAATGGAGAAATCTGTTGTTGTAAGCGTAGAGCGTAAGGTGAAGCATCCGAAATACGGAAAGTTCGTTAAGAAAACGACTAAGTTCGTAGCTCATGATGAAAAAAATGAGTGTGGAGTAGGAGATACCGTTAAAATTATGGAAACCCGTCCGTTAAGCAAAACAAAATGCTGGAGACTTGTTGAGGTAATTGAAAAAGCTAAATAATTTTAAAAGCATTTAACAATGATACAAAACGAATCAAGATTAACAATTGCCGATAACAGTGGTGCTAAAGAAGTACTAGTGATCCGTGTACTAGGTGGTACTCGTAAGCGTTATGCTTCTATCGGAGATAAAGTAGTTGTAACAGTAAAACACGCTCTTCCTTCAGGAAACATTAAAAAGGGAACTGTAAGTAAAGCGGTTATCGTTAGAACAAAAAAAGAAATTCGTCGTCAGGATGGTTCATACATCCGTTTCGATGATAACGCAGCAGTTCTTTTAAAAACTGATGATGAGATCCGCGGTACTCGTATCTTCGGACCTGTAGCAAGAGAGTTGCGCGATAAACAATTCATGAAAATTATTTCACTTGCACCAGAAGTGCTTTAAAAAATTAAAAGAACAAAGCGATGAAATTAAAATTAAAAAAAGACGACTTAGTTAGAGTTATCTCTGGTAACGCTAGAGGACAAGAAGGTAAGATCGTTTCTATCAACACTAAGACACTTAGAGTGATAGTTGAAGGTGTGAACATGATTTCAAAACACACTAAGCCAAACGCGAAAAGTCCTAACGGAGGAATCGTGAAACAAGAAGGATCTATTCACCTTTCTAACGTAATGTTAGTTGTAGGTGGTAAAACTACCAGAGTTGGTCGTTCAGTAGACGAAAAAACAGGGAAAATAACAAGAATTGCTAAATCAACTAAGGAGGTTATTAAATAATGGCAACTTACGAACCAAGACTGAAAACAAAATTCAGAGCGGAAATAAAAAAGAATCTTCAGACTGCATTTGCGTACTCATCACCAATGCAAGTTCCTGAATTGAAAAAGATTTGTCTTAACCAAGGTTTAGGCGATGCTGTTGCTGATAAGAAAATTATCGAATCAGCTATTAAAGAAATGACTACCATTTCTGGACAAAAAGCAGTTGCGACTTATTCTACAAAGGATATCTCTAACTTCAAATTACGTAAAGGTGTAGCTATCGGTGTTCGTGTAACATTGCGTGGTAACCACATGTATGAGTTCTTAGACAGATTAATTTCTTCTGCTCTACCTCGTATCCGTGATTTCAAAGGTATCAACGAAAAAGGATTTGATGGAAGTGGTAACTACACTTTAGGTGTTACTGAGCAAATCATTTTCCCTGAAATTGATATTGATAAAGTTAGTAAAATCAATGGTATGGATATTACCTTTGTAACTACAGCTAAAACAGATAACGAAGCTAAAACTCTTTTAAAAGAGTTCGGTTTCCCATTCAAAAGTACAAAATAATAAAAGAAGCGAGACAAGATGGCAAAAGAATCAATGAAAGCCCGTGATGCTAAAAGAGCAAGATTAACGGCAAAATACGCAGACAAACGTGCAGCATTAAAAGCAGCTGGAGACAGCGTAGGTTTACAAAAGTTACCTAGAAATTCTTCAAAAGTACGTATGCGTAATCGTTGTAAATTAACAGGACGTCCTCGTGGATATATGAGATTATTTGGAATTAGCCGTGTTACTTTCCGTGAAATGGCTACTTTTGGAAAAATCCCAGGTGTAACTAAGGCTAGTTGGTAAATTTTACCTATATTTGCCTTCTTGCAAAAGCAAAAAAAGAGTATTAATGTATAATTATTCTGCCTGTGCGGAATAACATATAAAACAAATAAAATGACAGATACAATTGCAGACTACTTAACAAGAGTCAGAAACGCTATTAAAGCGAAACACAGAATCGTAGAAATCCCTTCTTCGAATCTAAAAAAGGAGATTACAAAAATCCTTTTTGATAAAGGTTACATCTTAAACTACAAGTTTGATGTTAACGATAAAAATCAAGCAATGATTAAAATTGCACTTAAGTACAACCCTGTTACTAAGCAACCTGCAATCAGACAATTGGATAGAATTTCTTCTCCAGGTTTACGTAAGTATACTGGTGTTGATACTTTACCACGTGTTATCAATGGTTTAGGTATTGCAATCATCTCTACTTCAAAAGGTGTAATGACTGATAAAGAAGCAAGAAGAGAGAACGTAGGTGGTGAAGTAATTTGTTATGTATCTTAAAATCAAAGGAGGAAATTCATCATGTCACGTATAGGAAAATTACCAATTACATTACCTGCAGGAGTTGAAGTTTCGGTTGCCGGAACTACAGTTACCGTTAAAGGAAAAAAAGGAACACTTACTCAAGCTATCGATAGCGACATTAAAGTTAATGTAGCTGACGGAAAAGTTGAGGTTACTCGTCCAACAGATCAAAAACGTCACCGTGCATTACATGGTTTGTACCGTTCTTTGATTTCTAACATGGTTCAAGGAGTATCTGAAGGATTTAAAACTGAACAAGAATTAGTTGGTGTGGGTTACCGTGCTACTAACAAAGGTCAAATATTAGAATTATCATTAGGTTACTCTCATAACGTTATGTTTGAGCTACCAAGTGAAATTACTGTTACAACTACAGCTGAAAAAGGACAAAATCCGAAAGTGATTTTAGAGTCTTACGATAAGCAATTAATCGGGGCAGTAGCTGCAAAGATTCGTTCATTACGTAAACCTGAGCCGTACAAAGGAAAAGGTATTAAATTTACTGGCGAAATCTTACGTAGAAAAGCAGGTAAAGCAGCAGGTAAATAATATAATTCGTAGAATAAATAACAAAATTCAAGATATAAAAAAATGGCTCTTACAAAATTAGAAAGAAGAGATCGTATTAGAAAACGCATCAGAAAAGTAATCAGCGGTACTCCAGCTTCACCACGTTTAAGTGTGTTCAGAAGTAATACAGAGATTTACGCTCAAATTATTGATGACGCTTCAGGAAATACGTTAGCTACAGCTTCTTCAAAAGACAAAGACTTTGCTAGCGCAAAAGGAAATAAATCAGAACTTTCTAAGCTAGTTGGTAAAGCAATTGCAGATAAAGCAAAAGCAAAAGGTATCGAAACAATCATGTTCGATAGAGGTGGTTATTTGTATCACGGTCGTGTTAAGGCATTAGCTGAAGGCGCGAGAGAAGGTGGTTTAAAGTTCTAAAATATTAATAAAGGAAAAAATGTCTAAAGAAGTTGTAAAAAGAGTAAAATCGGCTGAAATCGAACTTAAAGATAAGTTGGTTGGAATACAACGTGTTACCAAAGTTACTAAAGGTGGACGTCACTTCAGTTTCTCTGCAATCGTTGTTGTAGGAAACGAAAAAGGAGTGGTTGGATACGGTTTAGGAAAAGCAAACGAGGTTACTGATGCTATCACTAAAGGTATTGATGATGCAAAAAAGAACTTAGTTAAAGTTTGTGTATTAAATGGAACTGTTCCTCATGCACAAGAAGGTAAATACGGCGGATCAAGAGTTTTCTTAAAGCCTGCTGCTCATGGTACTGGTGTAATTGCTGGTGGTGCGATGCGTGCTGTGTTAGAGAGCGTTGGTGTAACTGATGTATTAGCGAAATCAAAAGGTTCTTCTAATCCTCATAACGTGGTAAAAGCTACTATGGATGCATTAGCAAAATTACGTGATCCTTATGCAATTGCACAACAAAGAGGTATTACACTAGATAGAGTATTTAACGGATAATCATAATACGATGAGCAAAGTAAAATTAACATTAGTAAAAAGCACAATCAAAAGAACGTTAAGACAAAAACGTACTGTAGAGGCTTTAGGTTTAGGTAAGTTACACAGTTCTGTTGAGCATGAAGCTACACCTCAAATCAAAGGAATGATTACCAAAGTGGGTCATTTATTAAAAGTAGAAAACATATAATTATTAGATAATTAACGATATGCAATTAAGTAATTTAAAACCTGCTGAAGGTTCAGTAAAAACAAACTTCCGTCGTGGAAGAGGCCAAGGTTCTGGTGGTGGTGGAACTGCTACACGTGGACACAAAGGTGCTAAATCACGTTCAGGATATTCTTCAAAGCGTGGTTTTGAAGGTGGTCAAATGCCTTTACAACGTCGTGTTCCTAAGTTTGGATTTAAGAACATTAACCGTGTTGAATACGTGTCTGTTAATCTTGATGCTCTTCAGAAATTAGCTGAAGTAAAAAACATCACAGAAATTACTCCAGACATTTTAATTCAAAATGGATTAGCTGCTAAAACTTCTTTAGTTAAAGTTTTAGGGCGTGGAGAACTTAGTGCTAAAATCAGTGTTAAAGCTCACGCTTTCTCTGCAGTAGCAAAATCAGCAATCGAAGCAAAAGGTGGCTCAGCTACCACATTATAAAATTTATGAAGAGATTTATAAATACAATACGTAATATTTGGAAAATCGAAGAGTTAAGACAACGCATTGTCTTAACCCTTCTGTTAATCCTTGTATATCGTTTAGGAACTTACGTGGTTCTGCCAGGCGTTGATGCAGGTGTTCTTGCAGCAGCTAAGGAATCACAAAGTCAAGAAGGTATTCTTGGACTTATCAATATTTTCGCAGGTGGTGCATTTTCTCGTGCTTCTATCTTTGGTTTAGGTATCATGCCTTACATTACTTCGTCAATTATTATTCAATTGTTGGGTATGGCTGTTCCTTACTTCCAAAAAATGCAAAAAGAAGGTGAAAGCGGACGTAAAAAAATTAATCAATATACTCGTTTCTTAACTGTTGGTGTTACTGCAGTTCAAGCTCCAGGTTATATTGCTACTCAAATTACAAACATTCCAGGTGCGGTTCCAGATGTTGGATCATACTGGTACATGCAATCAATCATGATTTTGGTTACAGGAACAATGTTCGTAATGTGGTTAGGTGAGAAAATTACTGATAAAGGAATTGGTAACGGTATCTCTTTAATCATTATGATTGGTATCATTGCACGTCTACCGGGCGCATTCTTATTCGAGGTTTCATCTCGTTTAGATTCTCAAGGTGGTGGTTTAATCATGTTCTTATTAGAAATCGTTTTCTTATTGTTCGTAGTTATCGGTTCAATTCTATTAGTTCAAGGGACGCGTCGTGTACCTGTTCAGTTTGCTAAGAAAATTGTTGGTAACAAACAATACGGTGGAGTTCGTCAGTACATTCCTTTAAAGGTAAATGCTGCGGGTGTAATGCCAATCATCTTTGCTCAGGCAATTATGTTTATCCCTGCTGCTATTGCAACAATGGGCGACCAATCAAAAGGTGGATTCTTAATGGCTTTCACTGATCATTTTGGTTTATGGTACAATGTTACCTTCGCTATCTTGATTATATTGTTTACATATTTCTATACTGCAATCATGGTTAACCCTAATCAGTTAGCGGATGATATGAAACGTAATGGTGGATTTGTACCAGGTGTTAAACCAGGAAAGAAAACAGCAGAATTTTTGGATTCAGTAATGTCAAAAATTACTTTACCAGGTTCAATTTTCTTAGCAATAGTAGCTATTATGCCTGCGATTGCTAGAGTATTGGGTGTAAGTAATGAATTCGCTAATTTCTTCGGTGGAACTTCATTGTTAATCTTAGTTGGTGTTGTTTTGGATACTTTACAACAAATAGAGAGTCATTTATTAAATCGTCAGTACGAAGGTTTAATGAAGAGTGGAAGAATTAAAGGAAGAACATCATCAATGCAATTACAAAGCTAAAATATGGCAAAACAATCGTCGATAGAGCAGGATGGAACCATTATTGAAGCATTGAGTAATGCAATGTTTAGAGCTGAATTAGAGAATGGACATACAGTTATCGCTCATATTTCAGGGAAAATGAGAATGAATTATATTAAAATTTTGGTAGGGGATAAAGTTAGATTAGAAATGTCTCCCTACGATTTAACAAAAGGTAGAATCTCGTATAGATATAAATAACAAGAAACAATGAAGGTAAGAGCATCATTAAAAAAGAGAAGCGTAGATTGTGTAATCGTACGTCGTAAGGGGAAACTTTACATAATTAACAAAAAGAACCCGAAATTTAAACAAAGACAAAGATAATTTTTTGTACTTTCGCAAACATTTTTAAAATTTAATAGAGAGAAATGGCTAGGATCGCAGGTATTGATTTACCAAAAAACAAAAGAGGAGAAATAGGATTAACGTATATCTTCGGAATTGGACGTAGTTCTGCTCAACGTATTCTATCAAAAGCTGGGATTAGCTTTGATAAAAAAGTAAACGAATGGAATGATGAAGAATCAAACGCAATTCGTAAAATCATCAACGATGAAATCAAAGTTGAAGGTGCTCTTCGTTCAGAAGTTCAGTTAAACATTAAACGTTTAGTTGATATCGGAACAGTTAGAGGTATGCGTCACAGAAACGGATTACCAGTTAGAGGACAACGTACAAAAACAAATGCACGTACTCGTAAAGGTAAGCGTAAGACTATCGCAGGTAAAAAGAAAGTTACTAAGTAATAATTGAAATGGGTGGATGATTGTTTCATTCACTTGATCACCTCAATATAAAATAAAAATGGCAAAGCAACAGCAATCAGCAGCAGCCGCTTCAAAGGCAAATGCTAAAAAAAGAGTTGTTAAGGTAGAAGCAGTAGGGGAAGCTCATATTAATGCTACTTTCAACAACATCATTATTTCAATGACAAACATGACTGGTCAAGTTATTTCTTGGTCAAGTGCAGGTAAAATGGGTTTCCGTGGTTCAAAAAAGAACACACCTTATGCAGCTCAATTAGCTGCAGGAGATAGCGGAAAAGTAGCTTTTGATGCAGGTTTACGTAAAGTAAAAGTGTATGTAAAAGGTCCAGGTGCAGGAAGAGAGTCAGCAATTCGTACATTAGGTACTTTAGGTATCGAGGTTACAGAAATCGTTGATATTACTCCGATTCCTCACAACGGTTGTCGTTCTCCAAAACGCAGAAGAGTATAGTGAATAAATGATGTGATATCATTTTAAGATTGAATAGTAAATAGAACATTAAAAATAAATAGATAATGGCAAGATATACAGGCCCGAAGTCGAAAATCGCACGTAAATTTAAAGAGCCAATTTTTGGACCAGATAAAGTTTTAGAAAAAAAGAACTATCCTCCAGGACAACATGGTTTATCTAAAAAAAGATCTAAGCAATCTGAGTATGCAGTTCAGTTGCAGGAAAAGCAAAAAGCAAAATATACTTATGGTGTATTAGAGAAGCAATTTGCACGTACATTTGATTTAGCTGCACGTTCAAAAGGAATTACAGGTGAATTATTGTTACAATTTATGGAGTCTCGTTTAGATAACGTTGTTTATCGTATGGGAATTGCTCCATCTCGTAGCGCTGCTCGTCAATTAGTTGGTCACAAGCATATTTTAGTTAATGGAGAAATCCTTAACGTATCTTCTTGTATTTTAAAACCAGGTGATAACGTTGCTGTTCGTGAGAAATCAAAATCTTTAGAAACAATTGTTAACTCTGTTGCAGGTTCAACAGGAAGCAAATATTCTTGGATTGAGTTTGATGCGAAAAGCATGTCAGGTGTGTTTATGCAACGTCCTGAAAGAACACAAATTCCTGAGAACATTAAGGAGCAACTTATTGTCGAGTTGTACTCTAAATAATTTTAATTAGTAACTAAAAATTAAATATAAACTATGGCTATTCTTGCTTTCCAACGCCCCGATAAAGTTATATTACTTAATTCCAACGAAACTGAAGGACAATTTGAATTCCGTCCTTTAGAACAAGGATATGGTATAACTGTTGGTAACGCTTTGCGCCGTATCCTTTTATCTTCTTTAGAAGGATATGCAATTACAACTATTCGTATTGAAGGAGTTGATCACGAGTTTTCTACTATTAAAGGAGTTACTGAAGATGTTACTGAAATCATCTTAAACATAAAGCAAATCCGTTTCAAGAAACAAATCGATAACCACGATTTCGAAAAGGCTGTTTGTACTTTGTCTGGTAAAGATGTTATTACTGCAGGTGATATCGGAAAATTCTTAAATGGTTTTCAAGTATTAAACCCTGAGTTAGTAGTTGCTCATTGCGAGCCTTCTGTTAAGTTAAAATTAGAAATCACTATCGAAAAAGGTCGTGGATATGTTCCTGCTGACGAAAATAAGCCAGCTAACGCAGCTCACGGGGTTATTCCTGTTGATGCTATCTTCACGCCAATTCGTAACGTAAAATACGCTGTAGAAAACTACCGTGTTGAGCAAAAAACAGATTACGAAAAATTAGTAGTTGACATCGTTACTGATGGTTCAATTCATCCAAAAGATGCATTGAAAGAAGCTGCTAAAATTCTTATTCACCATTTCATGTTGTTCTCTGACGAGCGTATTACGCTTGATACAGAAGAGAAGAGCACTGAGAACGAATTTGATGAGGCATCTTTACACATGCGTCAATTATTGAAAACTAAGTTAGTTGATATGGATCTTTCTGTACGTGCATTAAATTGCTTAAAAGCTGCAGATGTTGAAACATTAGGTGAGCTTGTAGCTTTCAATAAAAACGACCTATTAAAGTTCCGTAACTTTGGTAAGAAATCATTAACTGAGTTAGAAGACTTAGTTACTACTAAAGGTTTACAATTCGGAATGAATGTATCAAAATACAAATTAGACAAGGAGTAATAAATTTCAGGTTTAAGATTTTAGATTTCAGAGTTGATAAATCTAATGTCTAAAATCTACATCTAAAATAAATACAAAATGAGACACGGAGATAAAATAAATAATTTAGGTAGAAAGCACTCACACAGAACAGCAATGTTAGCTAATATGGCATGTTCTTTAATCGAGAGCAAGCGTATTTTCACAACTACAGCTAAAGCAAAAGCTTTACGTGTTTATGTTGAGCCTCTTTTAAACAGAAGCAAAGAAGATACTACACACAGTCGTCGTATTGTTTTCTCTTACTTAAAAAGTAAAGAAGCAGTTTCTACATTATTCAAAGATGTTGCTGTTAAAATTGGCGACAGAAAAGGTGGATACACTCGTATTATCAAAACAGGTAACCGTTTAGGTGATGCTGCTGAAATGGCTCTAATTGAGTTAGTAGATTTCAACGAAATTTACACAAGCAACAAATCTGCTGGTGCTGCTGATAAAAAAGCTAAAACTACTCGTCGTAGCCGCGCTACAACTAAGAAAGCTGCTCCAAAAGCTGATAAAGCTGAAGGAACTGATACTGCTGAGTAATTTTATATTGAAGCCCTAAGGTATGGCTATAGTAATCCCAAGGATAATATCCAATCGGGATTCTATCGAATATCTAGATTTAAGTTTCCTTTGTTCCCTATTTGAAGAAGCTCATTTTCATACTTATTTCTATTTTTTCTTTTGCCAGTTCATTTGCGCAAAGTAATTCTTCTATTCCCGAAATTAATGCGCTTCCTAAAAACTTGCCCCGCTCTGTTTATGCCGATTCATTGTTTCGCATTGCAAAAAAGTATAAGGATATTGATGCATTAAAATCTACTGCCATATTTGAACTAGTTATTGATAGTGCAACAAAAATTAATTACACCAAATTAATAATCAAATCTAATAATATAATAGGTTTAATTAAGGCTGAACAAAATCAATTAGCCAAAGCTTACGAGTGCCATCAAACAGCTTTTAAATTAGCTTCTCAAACAAATGATTCTGCCGAAATCGCAATAACATATAATTATATTGGCGACACCTATAAGCGCCTCAGATTACAGGAGAAGGGCGTAGAATATAGCAAGAGAGCTGTGAAAATTGCTCAAATGATGAAAGACTCGTCGCACATTGCTTCTTTCTCTGATAGGGTTGGACATATATTCATGGATTGGGCAGAAGAAAGTAATCATTTCGATTATTTTTATGAAGCACTTAAAAATTATAAGTATAGTTTGCATATTAACGAAAAGCGGAATGATTTGCTGCGCTTGAGTCTGTCGTATGTTAACCTTGCTAATGCTTATATTGTAATGTATAAGCATGGAGGCGATAAATCATTTTTACGACAATCAATAAGTTATAGTTTAAAGGGACAAGATTATGCGAAAGAAGGAAAGCATCAAATGGAGTGGGCAACCAATACGCTTAATTTAGGCGAGGCGCATTTTCAATTAGGAAACTTGGATGTGGCCATGGATTATTATGAGCAAAGCCTTGCTGTTCATGATAAATTAGCAAATCGCTTATGGCACGCAGCTGTACTGGTAGATATGGCTTTGGTATATGAAAAGAAGAAACAGTACGACAAAGCAATTGAATTAATTGAAGAAGCAAATAAAACCACAATCGAGTACGATCACGTTGCCCCATTTGAAAATTATAAGTATTTAGCCGAGTTATATGCCGAAAAAAATGATTTTAAATCAGCTTATGCCGCAAATAAAAAGTATCATGAGTTATTAAATAGAGATGTAAACACCCGCACAATGCTGGAGATAGAGGGCAAGCAGCTAGAGTTAGATATTGAGCGTAAAGACAAAGAAATTGAATTATTAAACAAAGAAAATAAATACAATGCAGAGCAACATCAAAAAGACATCATTATTAATTATGTTTTAATTGGTTTTGTTGTTTTGTTAATTGCTGTGTTGGCTCTAGTAATTAATCGATCACGATTGCTTAAGAAGTCGAAAGAGTTGTCAGATAGCGCAAGAATAATGCAACAACAATTTTTAGCAAACACTAGCCATGAAATTAGGACGCCAATGAATGGTATTATTGGTATGGCAAATCAATTGGAACGTAGTCAATTAACTGAAGAACAAAAGGGCAATTTGCAAGTAATAAAAAAATCTGCTGATAATTTATTGAATGTAATTAATGATGTATTGGATTTATCAAAAATACAAGCGGGTAAAATTGAGTTTGAGAAGAAGAATTTTTTAATAGATGTGTTGAGTGATGATTTGCTTCGTTTGTTTAAACCTCAGGCGGAACAAAAGAAAATCGAATTGCATTTTACGATTGATAAAAATATGCCAGAAGTAATCTGCGGCGATGAGTTAAGATTAAAGCAAGTACTTATTAATTTGCTTTCTAATGCAATTAAATTTACTGAGCGGGGCAAGGTTGAGTTGAAAATTGAATTAGAAAATCAAAAAGGCACGGATGTGTTTGTGAAGTTTATAGTAAGCGATTCAGGAATTGGAATACCAATTAAAAAACAACAAGAAATTTTCGAAAGTTTTGTACAACTTGAAAGCTCAGGTAAGCGTACGCAAGGCGGAACTGGATTGGGTTTGGCGATAAGTAAACGATTGGTTGAGCTGCAAGGTGGTGTAATTAAAGTAAACAGCAAACAAGGAGCTGGAAGTGTTTTTCAATTTGTTTTGCCATTTAAAAAAGTAGAATTAGAGCAATATATTGTGGAGTGTGAAAGGGCGAAAATTACGATTGATCCAAATAAAAATTTAAGAGGCATTTCTGTTTTGGTGGTGGAAGACAATATTATTAATCAGCAAGTAATTGCAAAAATATTGGAGCGTTGGGAAACGGATTTTTCTATCGCATCTTCTGCGGTTGAGGGGTTTGATTTACTAGCTAACAACTCTTTCGATATTATTTTGATGGATATTGAGTTGCCTGGAATTAACGGCTGGGAGGCCACGCAGTACATTCGGACTAAATTTTCTGAGCCTGTAAATTCATTGCCAATTTTAGCACTCACCGCTTATGCCTATGATTCGGAAAAAAGAAAATGCTTAGAGAGCGGCATGAACGATGTTGTTATAAAGCCTTATAAAGAAGACGAGTTATATTTAAAGATGCGCGAACTTCTGTTCAAAGAAAAATATATTGCTCCTTTACAAATAAAAAGTAATGTACAAGAGTTGGAGGAAAGATATAGCAATGATAAACCAGCATTAAAAGAATTATACGAATTGTTTTTAAAAGAAATGCCCGAGTATATTATAGAGCTAAAGCAATTACAAAAGGAAGGAACCCCTGAATCCATTGCCAAACACGCACACAAAATGAAGAGTCCAGTTAGTCTATTTGGTGAAATGCAAACAATAGAGAGACTAAGAATTCTTAATGCAAACAAAGAATTAAGAATTGATGAGCGTAATCAAATTATTGATAGTATTATAAAAGAGTGTAAAGAATTGGTTGTGGCGGTTGAAATAAAATGGAGAAGTTAAATTAAACCTTCCCCATCAACTTCAACACTTTCTCAATGTCTTCAGGTGTATCTATACAATGACTGTCAAATTTTGTTTCTACACATTTAATTTTGTAGCCAGCTTCTACCCATCGCAACTGCTCTAAGGATTCAGCTTTTTCTAATTTAGATGGCATTAAGCGAGTGATGCGCTCTAAGATATCTGCACGATAGGCGTACAAACCAACATGACGATAATATTGATGATGTTTGTGCCAATCTTTTTGTTCAACGCCTTTGATGAATGGAATTACCATTCTACTAAAATACATTGCTTCCTTATTGTCATTTAAAACAATTTTTACTTCGCCCATGTCAAATAATACTTCGTGCGAATCAGCAGCTATCATTTGTGTAATTAATTCTGCAGTTCCATCGCAGCCACTGGCAATTTCATCAATTTGTTCAGGGTTAATAAATGGCTCGTCGCCTTGTATATTAATTACGTATGTAAACTTTCCTTCTGTTTTTTGCAAACATTCAAAGCATCTATCTGTTCCGCTTGGATGGTTGGGTTCTGTCATAATCACTTCGCCGCCAAAGCTTCTTACATGTTCTGCAATGCGCTCATCATCTGTGGCCACAGTAACCTTCGAAAGTTTTTTTGCTTTCTTAGCTTGTTCATACACGCGTTGTAACATGGATGTTCCTTGGATATCAACAAGTGGTTTGCCAGGGAAGCGGCTTGATGCATATCGTGCAGGTATAATTCCTAAAATCATAGCTCTAAATTTATTTGGCTAATTTACTATTTGATTTTATACTTTGTTATGTTGGCACTTGCTTTTCTCAGTAAAAATCATAATTTTGTTATAAATTAAAATATTACATTCTATGAAATCAATACTTACTTTTTTATTGTGCCTAAGTTTTTTTGCAGGTGTTTCTCAAACCGCTGAAGTTGACAAACGTGCCGAAACGCTTTTAAATGATTTTATGAAGGCCTTATTAATAGAGAACTCTGATGCTAGTGCAAAAGCTTGCCTTAAGCATGTACATAAAAGTTTAATTAATCCAGCAGGCGATAATCTAACAAAAGATTTGCTGGATTTTAGTTTTAAAAAGGCACATAGTAATGCTAAGTTTTACGCTTATCCAGTTAAAATAACGCGTGTTAGAAAAAATAAAGTCACAGCAATTGGTTTTAAAGAAACGGGTGAAAATGGTTCGGAATACAGTTATTTTATTTCTAAAAAGGATGGTGTAAATGGAATGCCTGCCCCAGTAAATATTTTCTTCCCTGCTGATGGGAGTGCTCCAAAGATTAGTTATATGGGAAGTTTGTAGTATAATTCAAAGCTACATTTTTAAAATTCACCACTAAGACACTAAGAACACGGAGTTTCACGGAGGGGTTTCGTTTTGTAGGATGAGTCTTGTATCTTGACTCTTGCTGTCTTGATTCCAAACTCTACTCTCCCTTCGAAACTGTTATCTTGCCATCTATTGAAGTATAATAATTTGTCGTAGGTTCATTACGTTTAGCTAAATAGGTCTTATAAGTTTCAGTATAATCCGTTCTCATTTTTATACATTCATTAAAATTGCCACTTATTCCCATTAATAATTCACAAGCTTCTCTTACTCCATAATGTCCGCCATCGTTGGCAGTTATGTAATCGGCAAGTTTGTTTTCTTTTACATATTGTTTAAATAATACTCCAGAATTTCTATTCATCATCATTCTTACTCCACAAATTTGCGCTATTGATAAATCTAACACGTCATCAAAAAAGTAACATACTTCTTCTGGTTTGATATTATTTTCAGTACAAAAATGATTTAGCGCTTCAATTTTATTGGAGATTTTAAAATAGCAGGAATTAAAATGTTCTCGCTTTGTAAAGAAAAAGGATTGAGAATTTTTTTCACCTGAAATAATTGCAGTTAAAGGAGTTTCATTTTTGCTGAGGGAATGTGAAAAACGTAATAGGTTTGTTCCCATGCTATCTGCTTCATTAAAATTACTGCTCCCACTTTCATTTTTCACAGCATTGTTAAATACACCGTCCCAATCAAATATAAAAGCTTTGATTTTACTTAGTTTTTCTTTAATGGTTGAAAGGTCTGTTAAGAATTCTCCTCCAATTTCAGCATATAGTTTTTCTATGTTTTTCAAGGCGACTGTGATTTTCTAACAAAAATAGCATAAAATGTTTAATGGTTTAACGTTTATGAGTAATACTAAAGTGTATTTACCCTAACGGCTTCTTTATTATTTATTGCTGTGTAATAAATAATAAAGTAAATTGCACATCATTTATCGGAATGAATTTAAGAAGAATTGCCATATTGGTTTTGTTTTTGGTATTGTTCATTTTGCCTGTTCGTTCCTTTGCCCAATATCCGCAGCAGTTTACTTACGATGATGAAAATGGATTGCCTAGCAACGAAGTTTATAGTATTGCGCAGGATAAAAAAGGATTTATTTGGATTGGATGTGATGCAGGTTTGTATAAGTTTGATGGTATCCGCTATATTCCTTACAAATGCGCTATTCAAAAATCGAAATCGGTAACGGGCTTAACAATATCATCCTCGGGCAAATTGTATTGCAGTAATTTTAATGCCCAGCTTTTCGCATTAGATAACGATACTCTCAAGGAACTTGATAATAAATTCTCAATAATAATTACAAGTGTTACAGCGGATAATGCAGGCAACTTATTTGTGAGTCATTTTGGTGGAATTGATGTTTTTAATGAAACTGCAAAAACATGGAAACGTTTTGGAGTTGATAATCCAGATTTAAAAGTTGGAAAAAATGATTGGGTAAGTAAGTCAACTAAGTTTAACAGCAAAGGCGAAGTTTTTGCTTTGCGTTCTGATGGAGTTTTGCATTTTGAAAACAATGGGTTTAAAACAATAATAACCGATTTATTCAAAGAAAAATCTCCGGGTTTTTTCTTACCCGAATATCATAATGATGAGTTATGGGTTTTTAACGGAGAAAATAATGTTACTTATAAATGCAGCAATGGATTAGTTGAGGAATTTAAAAGCGAAAAACTATCAAGCTTATTGCATGGAAAAAAAATTACAGCTGCTCGTTCCTTAACGGACGGGATGCTTTGGATCTGCACGTATAAAGGAATTATTAAGTATGATGCAAAAAATGATACTGGAGAAATTTTGTATCCTGATTTTTCTTTCTCTGATTGTTTAATTGATAGAGAAGGGAATTACTGGTTTAGTACACTTCAAACCGGTTTGCTTAGAATAGTTGCCTTGGATATGCCAGTGTGGAATAAATTAAATGCAGGATTGAGCAATGAAAAAATCTCTAAACTTATTTGTACTAAGGATGTTGTTTACTTTGCCTCTATAAACGGGGCAATTGGACAACTTAATACAAAAACCGATGAACTAAAAATGTTTCATACAGGTAAGTTTAGCGATGTGCAAAGTTTTGATTTTGATTCGCAAAACAACACACTTTGGTTTAATATAGATAACCAATTATTTTATTTAAAGGATGGTAAAATAGGAACGCAAGATAATATTGTTACTGCAATAAAGGTTAGAAAACAATTTGATAATTATACTTTTATTGGCAGCTCAAGCGGAATTTATATTAATAATGAACGAATAAGTAATTTATGGACAAGGGAAATTGAATTTGATAAAGCTGCTGGAACGCCTTGGTTGGCAACGAACAAAGGCTTGTTAGGTTTACTATTAAAAAATGATAAATGGGAAATTAAATACAATTTATTACCAGAGACTCAAATCCTTTCAGTTGATGTTGATGAAGCAAAAAGTATTGTTTACGCTTTAGCATTTGATGGTTCTGTTTATTCAGTTTCAGCAAATGGGAAAACGGATTTGATTTGTAAGGTTAATGAAAAGAGTCAAGTGGTTAAATTAAAGCAACACAATTCAAAACTCTTTTTTGCAACTAATAAAGGTTTGTTGATTTATGATACTCAAGAAAAAAAGTGGGAAGCAAAAAATAGAATGTCTGGTCTTTCATCTGAAAACATTCAGGATATTGCTGTTGACGAAAATAATATTTGGCTAGCTACAGGAAAAGGTTTGCAGAAAATCCCATTAGCAAGTAACAACAAATCCATTGCCCCGCTTTTGTATTTGAAAAAGGTGCTTATTGCTGATAAACTTATAAATGAAGTTTCTGGCTTAAAATTAAATTACGGTGAGCCATTGCTTATTTATCCTGAAGCGGTTGCATACTCAAGTGCTACTAATTTTTGGTATGCTTACCGTATTAAAAGTGCAGATACCAATTGGATAAAACTCCCTGCAACTATTGATGTAATTGATGTGATGAATATTCCTTCAGGGGATTTTGAAGTTGAGATAAAAGTAATTAATCATCAAAATGTTGATTCGGAAAATATCATCTTATTAAGTGGATATGTAAAACCACCTTTTTGGAAAAGCACTTGGTTTATTGTTTTGATTATGCTGCTTGCGGTTGTGATTGTTTTCGTGTTATTTTTAATTCGAATTCGCAAAATAAAGGCAAAACAACGTTTAGAAATTGAACGCATTACGCTAGAAAATGAATTGCGCCTTAGTCGTGAAACAGCGCTTAAATCACAAATGAATCCACATTTTATTTTTAATGTATTGAATTCGATTAAGGCCTACATCTATAAAAACGATAAACAAAAGGCAACAGAGTATTTGAACGACTTTTCTAATTTAATTCGTACTTTCTTAAACATGAGTAATAGCTCATTCATATCCATAAGCGACGAATTAAAAATGATGAAACTTTACATCAACATGGAAGCAATGTTGTTGAAAGATGATTTTACATATCTGCAAAACGTTGACGAAAATATTGATTTAGCTCAAACAAAAATTCCATCAATTATCATTCAACCATTTGTTGAAAATGCCTTTAAGCATGGCCTGCATCACAAAGAAGGAAACAAACAATTAACTTTGAACGTTTTTAGCGGAGAAAACAATGCAATAATAATTGAGATTATTGATAATGGAATTGGAAGAACTCATGCGCAAGAAATTAAAAACGCCGAAAAAATAAATCATCAGTCTTTTGCTACAACAGCTATTCAAAAACGAATCGACCTTTTAAATAAAGATGGAAATTTGGTGGATGTTTCTATTGTTGATTTAAGCAATAATAATAGTGCATGTGGAACCAAAGTGATAATAAAAATTGAAACAGATGAATAAACCAATAAACATAACAGCTGTTTTAGTTGATGATGCTCCTCAAGCAAGAGAATTGTTGCAATTGATGCTTACAGAGCTAGCGCCACATGTAACTATACTAGGCGAAGCCGAAAATGTAGAACAAGCAATAGAACTCATAAACAAAGTAAAACCCGATGTTATTTTTTTAGATATAAATATGCCGGGAAAATCAGGCTTGCAGCTTGTAGAAGACTTGGTGAAAAATAAAGTTGAACACAATGTTGTTTTCACTACTGCACATAATCATTATGCCATTCAAGCTTTTCGTTTATCTGCAGTTGATTATTTGCTAAAACCAATTCAAGAAAATGAACTGTTAGAAGCCATTGAAAAAGTGGTGAAAGAAAAAAGTGTAAACCAGGATTCCAAAAAATTTAATTCATTACTAAATAATCTGCAACAAAAAAACAACGGAACAATTACAATTCCTGTAAACTATGGTTATGAATACATTGTAATTAATGATATTGAATTTATAGAAGCCGAAAGAGCTTATGCAGCAATTCATTTGAGCGATGGAACAAAAAAAATTGTTTCAAAGCCAATGGGTTACTTCGAAGAAATTTTGCAGCACTTAAATTATTTTGTAAAAACACATCGTTCCTATTTGGTGAATATTTCTCATGTTTCTTCCTTTCGTAAAAAGGGTGAGATGGGTGAAATAAATTTTAAAAGCGGTAAAACCGCCGAAGTATCTCGCAGTAGCCGAAAAGCTTTAATTGAGAAATTAGAGGAAGCAGGGAAATAATTTCCCATCACTTCGTCATTCGGAAACCCAAAACCTCCATTGGGAAAGTTGTTTCAATACTTTACTAGTTAAACTACATTTTTGTTTTATCATTCAAACTATGTAATAAAACATGAAAAACGTCAACAATTTAAAAAAAATCTTCCTGCTATTAACAGCTATTGTTTTAATTAATAAGAGTTCTTTAGCGCAAAATATTTATACGGATTTTCTTAAAACCGCAAATTTTTTAAAAGAAAAGAGTATGTATGGCTATTTTAATCAAGGCACAAAAGATGCCCCAAAATATTGCCATTATGAGTCATCAAGAAAATGCGAAATTTCAAATATTGAAAGAGTAGATGGTAATGTGGTATCTTTAAAATGGATTTTGCTTATATTGTTACTGATAAATTAAAACCTAACGCAACTGATTTCCCTACTTATTGGACTGCGGGTTCAACAGTTGTAGTATTTTATAAAGAGTATTTGATTATACTATCTGCAGACCCAGCAACTTCAGATGATTTTGAAATAAAACAGTGGTTTATGCTTGGTAAAATGGGTATAAAAGAAAAAATAACTGCTGATATGAATTACAGTTCTAATAAAATTAAACCACCTTTTACCAAAGAAGAACTAATACTACATTTAAAACCATTTGTAGATGCGAGCAGAGCAAACAAAAGCAACAAAGAAGCCAATGCTAAAGCTGCTGCAGCTGAACATTTAGCTAAGTTTTCTATTAAAGGAAAGGATGTAACTAAAATAGAAATTGAAACCAAATATAACAGTTCTAGTTTTGGAGTTGGTTCAACATTTGATTATGGTATTATCGCTACATTAAAAGATGGCTCTACTATAAAAACTTCAAACCTAGGTGGAGAAGGTTATATGGACGATTACAATGTTGTTGTATCAGGTAGTTATGAAAATGGTAAGGTGAGTTCTAAGCCATTCAAATATTTAGGTGATTATGTACTAATTTCTGTTACTTCTAAACACCATGCGACTATGAAGAAAGTAGAGAAAATTAGTATTTACTTACAACGAAACTGTTGTGTTAAATTTTAATGGTCAGTGGACTACAAGTAATGGCGATAATGGTAAATCTGTAAGAATAGATGTGAAAACTGCTAAACACAGCGAAACTGGAGAAGAAATTTTAGAATACAAAATCTATGATGATATAGGTAAATTGATTCATGTTGTAAAATTAAAAAGAGATGTTTTGCTAAAAGTAAGTTGTAACGGTGGATATGCAGATAAACAATACAACGCTGAAAAAAGAGCTGGTAACGGTGGGAATGGCGGTAATATTACTTTAAATGTGGACCCAAGCGTAGGCGATAATTATCAATTTGATTACAGCAACATAGGTGGTAATGCAGGTACAAATACAAAAAATCCATTAAATAATGGAACTAATGGTAGAGATGGTAAATTTACAAAAAACGTAAAAACAGTAAATTAATTAGATAAATTTTAGATAAACAAACCAAGCCTGTTCCCAAAAAGAGCAGGCTTGGTTTGTTAAATAGATTATCAAAATCACAAAAGAATTTTTGGTTCGACTCATTAACAAATAACTGAATTAAAATACTTCGTCATTCGGAAACCCAAAACCTTCATTGGGAAATAAATTTCCTTTTTCATTCCTGTAAAACTTAATATTGTTACATAAAACGTTAATCAATAGTTTATGAAATAGCCATGTAGCGAAACATAAGCACAAAATAAATACATGGCGTATAGCATATGACAATTTAAAAAACAATAAATATCTACATATGAAAAAATTATTACTCTCTATTTCAATTATTTCCTTATTTGCAGGTGCTGGTAAAGCGCAAATGCCCCTAACAGTTGGGCATCAATGGACAAAGGTGTTTCCAGCAACAAGTGTGCAAACAGAACAGGCTGGATCGGCAGTTACCCCCGATGGCCATCTTATTTCTGCTACTAATTACAGAAATGCTGTAGATGCAGACCCAAATCCTAATTCTACTGTAACCGTGAGTGGTGCAAGTAATTATTACAATGGAATCATTACCATATTAGATCAAAATGAAAATTATCATGCGCATTTAAATTTTGCAAATACAACAACAGATACAAAAATTGTGAGTGTAGCAACTGATAGTGATAATAATATTTACGTATTGGGATACACTTCTGCAAATATTACTTTAGGCACTGTAAGTCCAATCACATTAACTATTACAGGTAGCTCAGGTAATTATTTTTTGGTTAAAATGAATACGAATGGACTTCCATTATGGGCATACTCATTTAATAGAACAATGAACCAAACAAAGCTTAATACAATTACTGTAGGAGATGTAAATGGGTCTAACAGATTGTTTGTTGGAGGTTACTCTACATCGGGATTTAATACGGATATTAAAAATAGTTCAGGTAGCGCTTTGTTTAATCCTGGCGGCGCAATTGCATACCCTATAATGATTAGCTACGATACTGATTGTAATTATGTAACTTATAATTATATGAATGTTAGTAATACAAATGCTTATGGTGAGATTACTTCTATTGCTCTTAAAAATAATAATCTTTATTTAACGGGAGTATTTGGAGGGAATTTTCAAATTCCACCAATTAGTGTAAATATTGCAACTAAAGGAGCTTATGATGTATTTGTTGCTAAGTACAATGCAATAGATTTACAGCCAACTTGGGCAGGAAGATTAGGAAGTAATAATAACGATTATAGTAAAGATATTGCTGTAGATGATAACGAAAATGTATATGTTACTGGAGAGTTTGAAGGAAGTGGTTTTAATTTCGACCCAGCTGCAGCTGGAACATCACTTGCTAGTGCGCAAAACATCTTCCTTACTAAACTTAATTCTAGCGGTGTTTTTGCTTGGGGAAGACATTTTTATGGAGGTGTTTCAACAGCAGAACTTGTAAATAGTATTGCGGTTACGGGTGCTGGAGATGTATTCATGACAGGTCAAATTCGTTTACGTGTAACTGTAGAAGACCATCTTGGAAATTATATTACAATGGTTAATCCATCAGCACTTAATAACAACAACGCTTTAGATATTTTTCTTTATCGTTTAAATAGTTCAGGTGGCATAGAAATGACCACTCATTTCGGAGGTTCTGGTAATACTGCTGGCTCCAGTTTTCCTTCAACAAACTTTGAAAAAGGTGTTGATCTTAATTTACATAATGGACACCTCTATCTAAGTGCTAATACTACTATATTTAGAAATTTTAATGCTGAGAATATAGATTTTAATCCTGCGCCATTTACTTTTGGCGGATTAACAGATTATTTATCTAGCAGCAATCAACGGTCAACAGCTACTCTTACTAAATATTATTTGTGTACAGATAATTCTTCAGCTAGTTTCCCAAGTTCAGTAGTGGGTACTTGTCCTAATAATTATTTGCAGTACGTTCCAAATCCAAATAGCTCAGCCTATACTTACCTATGGAGTTGCACAGATTTAGGAATTAGTTCAGATTCGACAATATTAAACATTGCAAATCCATCTGCAGCTTATGGTGGAAAAGTTGTAAACTTACAAATGACGGATGCAAATGGTTGCTACAAACACCTATCTGCACCAATTGATGGAAGTGGTTTAAGTGCCGCAAGTACAACTATTACTGCTGCCGCAACTGACCTTTGTAATGCTAACGATTACACGTTTACCGCAACAGGAAATGATATTAGTTGGTATGCCAATGCTTTTGATACAATTCCGGTAGCAAGTGGAAATAGTTACACATATACTCCTTTGTTACAGCAAACTACTGCAATGGCAATTTACGCGGCTACAACCAACACATTAACAGGTTGTGAAGAACCAAGAGCTTTGCATAGTTTTACAGTTGGTGTGGTTCCTCAACCAATATTAGATTCAATAAATTCAGGTCCATTTGTTGGCTGCGCAGATGGGCAACCAAGATATTTGACTGTCTCTAATAATGTAAATATATTCGCAGATTCACTTTCAAGCACGGTAATAGGAAACACATCGAGTTGGTGGGATTTAGGAAGTTATTACAACATGAGTACTCCCGACACAATAACCATATGGATTGAAAGATTAGGATACATTGGGTTAACAAATTCAATTCCTTGCGAGAGCTTTAGACGCCCAGTAAGTTTTATACTTAACGATTGTAGCATAGGAATAAACGAAAACACTGATTTATCAAGCACGCTTAAAGTTTATCCAAATCCGGTGAAAAACATATTAAGTATTGAAAGCAAAGTATCCTCAAAAATTAGTGTAGTAAATTTGTTGGGAACAGTTGTTACTACTGCGGAAATAAATTTTGGGACTAATAAATTAGATGTTAGCAATCTTGCATCAGGCGTTTATTTTATTCAAACCCCAAACGGTGCTTTTTCAAAATTTGTAAAAGAATAATTAACTAAATAAGCTAATTCAGAACTAGACTTAAATGGATAAAACGAGGTGTCTCAAAAGGGACGCCTCGTTTTGTTTTTGGCGTACTACGTGCCAGTGGGTATTTTACCTAAACAAAGCATTTTAAATGAGGATATTAGCATATAATGATTAATTTTGTTCATGTTTCAGAAACGACTTTGGTGGATCATATTCTTTAGTTTGTCTTTTTATTTGGGCTATTCATGTCCGGGTACACCGCAATTTACTTTGCCTGCAACTTGGTGTGTAAACAGTCCAGTTACATTTAATAATACTTCAACCAATAACGCACAATCGTATACTTGGACATTTGGTGATGCGAGTGCAGCTGTTACTGTTACCAATGATAATGACCAATTGCATACTTATACGGCTCCAGGAAATTATCAAATAAAATTGATTCGTACTTTTAGTAATGGTTGTAAAGATTCAGTAACTCATTCAATAAATATTGTTGCAAACAATCAAGCGCCACCATCATTTAATTTTTCTCCTAACAATGGTTGTGCTAATGTTCCTGTAAATTTTACAAACACAACACCTAGCCCGGGCTCATTAACTTTTAATTGGAATTTTGGCGACCCAGCATCAGGCGGAGATAATACAGAAAACACACAAAACTCAATTCACGAATTTACTGCAACAGGTTCTGGAGGAAGTACTCCATATACTGTTAGTTTAACTCTACTAACAATATCGGTTGTAGCAATTCAGCATCGCAAACGGTAACTATTGGTAACAAACCTGATGCAACTTTAATTGATTCAAATATTTTTAGCTCATTCAGTAATTGTGGTAATCCTAATCTAACACCTGCAAGTCCAGTTTATCACATTGCGGTGCAAAATGGTTCAACAACACAAGCTGCTAATGCAACTTATAATATTGATTGGGGTGATGGTTCTCCTGATTTTACAGGGGCAACATTTGTTCAGGAATCACATGATTTTTTAGGTTTAGGGATTTTTACAATAACCTTAACTATTAATGGAACTAATGGTTGTGTAGCAACCGAATCATACCAAGTGTTTAATCTAACTAATCCTTCCGTTGGTTTAGGTAGCCCTGGAAGTACTGTTGGTTGTGCGCCTTTTACATTAACTTTCCCCGTTACATTAGATAGCGCAAATTTAAATTACACAACCTATCGTTTTAATTTTGATGATGGATCTCCTGAAGTTTTATGGACTCCTCCTGCAGTGTTCACCTCAATTACTCACACCTTCGATGCGCCATCCTGTGGCCGTCCAGGAAATCAATACACTGTAAAGGTAACTGCAAAAAATGCTTGTGACTCTACACAAGCAACAGTTAATAATATTAAAATTTCATCGAAGCCAACTGCCGAATTTTCGGCCTCTCCTAATCCAGGTTGTGTAAATGCGCCTGTAACATTTACTAATTTAACTACTCCAGGTTGTAATGCCATTAATGGAAGTACTGTTACTTCTTTTGTTTGGAATTATGGTGATGGTACAGGTAACACTGTTGCAAACACTTCTTTTCTTCCAACATCTCACACATATACTGCAACAGGAACTTACACGGTTAGCTTAACAGCAACTTCATCCTGTGGACCAAGTACTTTTACTATGGCAGTTAATATTCTTGGGCCTCCAATTGCAAAATTTACAATTACTCCGCCTGCTTGTGCACCCGTTACAATTAATACAACGAATCAATCAACTGGCGATTCATTAAGTTATAACTGGAATGCAATTCCTGCAGGTTGGGCATTTACTGGTGGTACAGATGCTAATGATTTAAATCCACGATTTTTATTTTCGAGTGCAGGAACTTATACGATTACTTTAACTACAACTAATCCTTGCGGTGTTAGTATTAAAGACACTATCATTACAATTAAATCTGTCCCAATAGTTACATTAAATGCTATTCCAGGAGGTTGTCAACCTTATGTTGTAACACCTAGTGCAACTTACAATGCAGGTGGTGGAACTATCTCTGCTTACGCCTGGAATTTTACTGGAGGTTCACCTACATCCAGTGCTTTAGATATTGCTCCAAGTATTACATACAATGCTGCAGGTAATTATACAGTAACTATTCGTGCTACAAACGAATGTGGTTTTTCAACAGCAACGCAAAGTTTTACTGTTAGTCCGCAACCTACAGCTAATGCAGGTTCTAATACATCTGTTTGCGGAGGAAGCCCTGCGCAAATTGGAAGCGCTTCAGTTGCTAATTTAACGTATTCTTGGTCGTCTATACCTGCAGGTTTTTCATCTGCTGTTTCTGACCCAACTGTTAACCCAACCGTAACAACAAATTTTGTGGTAAATGTTTCAAATGGTTTGTGTTCTACAAATGATACTGTTGAAGTTGCAGTAAATCCTGCACCTACAGTTATTGTTGGGCCAAATCAAACGCTTTGTATTTTGGATAGCGATATTACTTTAACAGGTACACCAGTAGGTGGAACTTGGAGTGGAACAGGTGTTACAGCGGGAGGCGTTTTTTCTCCAACTACTTCGGGTGTTGGTTCTTATTCCTTAACTTATAGTTATACTGATGTAGCAACTACTTGTTCAAGTTCGGGTACCTTAACAATAGATGTAACACCACTGCCTGTTGTATCAGCTGGCATAGATGTTTCTGAATGTAATCAGCCTGGTACAACAACCTATATTGGCTCACCAGTTGGTGGTTCATGGAGTGGAACAGGTATTACTGGTGCTGGTGTTTTTACTCCATCAACAGCTGGTAACGGAATACATGAATTAATTTATTCTTACACCGATGGAAATGGTTGTTCTAATAAAGACACGATGTTTGTTACTGTTCAAGACCCAAGCACAGTGAATGCAGGAAATAATGATACCCTATGTTTAAACGCAGGTGTGTTAACACTGACAGGTTTCACGCCCGCAGGCGGTACTTGGACAGGGACTGGTGTTGTAGGAAATACATTTGACCCTAGTACTGCAGGTGTTGGCACAACAACAATTACTTATTCGTTTGGTTCAGGAACTTGTGCATCAACAGGTACACGTGATGTTGTTGTAAAAGCATTGCCAGTTGTAAGTGCAGGAGCGAACGCAACGGTATGTTTAGATGCTGCTGATTTTAATATGACGGGTTTTAGGCCAGCCGGTGGAACTTGGACTGGGCCAGGAATTACAAATGCAACACTCGGAACATTTGATGCATCGACAGCAGGATTGGGAGCACATTCATTAACCTATAGTTATACAGATCCAATTACAAATTGTACCAATGCAGCTGTAAAAACAATTACAGTTACTGGATTGCCAATTGTTGATGCAGGTGCAGGAACAACGTATTGCAATCAACCTAGTACAATTACATTAAGTGGATACTCTCCAGTTGGTGGTGTATGGACGGGAAGTGGAATTACAAATGGTGCAGCAGGAACTTTTGACCCATCTATTCCAGCGCTAGGTAACGATACATTAACTTATACTTTCACCGATGCAGGTGGTTGTTTTAATTCGGATACAATTATTAATTTAATTATTGCCCCACAAGTTGCTGATGCTGGTATTAATGATAGTGTTTGTATTGATGCAAGTGCATTTAATTTAAGTGGATATTTTCCAGCTGCTGGTGGTGCATGGAGCGGAATAGGTGTTGACGCTGCTGGTTTATTTACTCCTTCTGTTGCAACAGTTGGAACTTATACATTAACCTATACATTTGGTGTTGGAACTTGTTTAACTACTGATACAAAAGTTGTTGTTGTAAAACCTTTGCCAATTGTTGTTGCTGGTTTAGATCAAACAACATGTATAAGCTCAGATGCTTTTGCATTAACAGGGTTTAGTCCAGCAGGTGGAACATGGAGCGGAGCAGGTGTTGATGCAGCAGGAACTTTTACTCCACTGACAGCTGGTGTTGGCGTTCACACATTAACATACACTTACACCGACCCAATAACCAATTGTTCTGATTCAAGAACAAAAACAGTTGAAGTTGGCGCATTGCCTGTAGTTAATTTTAGTTTACCTGCAACAAGTTGTATAGATAATCCAACAGTATTTACAAATAGCACAACAGGTGCAACAACTTTTGATTGGAGTTTTGGAGATGGTGGAACGGATGTGTTAGAAAATCCTTCTCATGTTTATACTGCAACTGGAACTTACACGGTTGAATTAATTGCAACAAGTATTATTGGTTGTAAAGATTCTATCGAACAAACAATACAATTAACAGCCCCGCCTGTTGCTAATTTTTCTACAAGTCCTGATTCTGGTTGTGCGCCTTTGAGTGTAAGTTTTGTAAATGGCTCAAGCGGAGATTTTATTTCGTTCACTTGGGATTTAGGAAACGGTACATCTGTAACAGATACAACACCAGTTGCACAAATTTATCAGCAAGGTTTGTATGATACTACATATTATATTTCTCTTACAGTTACCAATCAATGTGCAAGTGTTGGATATTTTGATTCGGTTGTTGTGAATCCAATTCCAGTTGTGGATTTTGGCCCTAACTTAAATGAAGGCTGTTCTCCTTTTACACCTTTATTTAATAATACTTCTACAGGTAATTCGGATGTGTACACTTGGAATTTTGGTGATGGTGGTCCAATAAGTAATTTAGTTAATCCAAATAACCATACGTTTTTTACCGGAGATTCGGATACAACTTTTATTGTAACATTAATTGGAGTTAACGAATGTGGAAGCGATACCATGTCGCATCCAATTGTTGTGCATCCTAATACAGTAACAGCATTTTTTAATACAAGTACAACTTCGGGCTGCGCACCACATACAGTAAGTTTTACCAATTACTCAACAGGCGGAACATTTATTACTTGGGATTTTGGTGATGGAAATACATCAACACAAACAAGTCCAACACACACATATTTAACTGCTGGTACTTACACTTGTTATCAATATGTAAACAATGGATGTAGTTATGATACAACAAGTATGGTGATTACAGTTAATCCACCACCAAGTTTATCATTTACTCCTTCGCCAATAATCACATGTGCTAATCAACCTATCACATTTAATAATACATCAGTTAATGCAGTTAATTTTGATTGGTATTTTGGAGATGGTGATTCTTCTAATTTAGTTAGTCCTTCACATAGCTTTGATACTGCTGGTGTTTATACGGTTATGTTAATTGGTACATCCACAACTTTTGGTTGCAGAGATACAACAACACTTAACGTAAATATTAATTCATTACCAATTCCGCAATTTGTTACTAACGTTGCTTTTGGTTGTATGCCTTTGCCGATCAACTTTGCCAATAATTCTTCTAATTCTAATTTTTACACTTGGAATTTTGGTGATGGTAATACTTCTGTACAAGCAAATCCTTCCCACACATATGCTGATCAAGGAATTTATACGATTACTTTAGTTGCCGAAAATTTAAATGGTTGTAAAGATTCTATAACGGGGCAAGTAAACGTGTATCCTAAACCTGTTGCTTCGTTTGCTATGTCATCACAATATTCGTGTAATTTCCCTGTTGATGTAAACATGATTAATAATTCAACTGGTGCAGATGCGTATCAATGGGATTTAGGAAATGGAACTACAACAGCAATAAATAACCCGCAAGCAAACTATACAGCAAACGGACCTTACACTGTTTCTTTAATTGCGTCTAACACATTTGGTTGTACAGATACAACTACGCAAATTTATAACGTGTATCCAACTCCTGTTGTAAACTTTACTCCAAGTTCTGTTTTAGGTTGCGAAGCTTTTGGTGTTACTTTTAGTAATGAAACACAAGATGGAAATACCTATATCTGGACATTTACTGATGGAGGAACTTCAACTGATAGCGCGCCAAGTCATGTGTTTCAAGATAGCGGAGTGTATGGCGTTACTTTAATTGCAACTAGTTTTGCAACTTGTTCAGATACATTAGTGATGAATAATTTAATTACAGTTAATCCTTCTCCTACTTCTGATTTTGGATATAATCAATTATACAGCGAAGGAATTCCAAATGGTGGCATTCAGTTTTTAAATATGTCGGAAGGTGCAATTTCTTATATATGGAATTTTGGCGATGGGGCAGGAACCAATACTGAAACACATCCTGAGCATCAGTTTCCAGGTGTTGATACATACAATGTAACATTGATTTCTGAAAACCAATATCAGTGCAGAGACACAATTGTAAAACCAGTTAAGGTAGATTATTTCCAAGGATTGTTTGTTCCTAATGCATTTGTGCCAAATAGTGCGTTTGAAGATTTACGTTATTTTATTCCTAAAGGAAAAACATTAAAGGAATATAAACTACAAGTTTTTAATACCTGGGGGACTTTAATATTTGAATCGGATAAACTAGATGGAACAGGCGCACCTGTTGAAGGTTGGGATGGAACCTATTTAGGTGAACCTTGCGCACAAGATGTGTATGTGTGGAAAGTAGAAGCAATATTTAGAAACGATGAAGTGTGGTTGGGTAAAGAGTATTCAGATAAAGAAATTAAGAATTCGGGAACGGTGACGTTGTTGAGATAAGTAAAATTGAAGATTGAATAAGTAGAATGTCGCTTCTCGACTGCTCTCGAAGTGACAAACGAAATTTATGTTGAAGTGAACGGATTATAAATGAAATAAAATTGTCAGGTCGAGCGCAGTCGATACTGGACAATCGAAGAATAAAAAATGAAAACGAAAAATAAAATAGTAATTGTGATTCTGTTCTTGTTTGCATTAAATGAAATGCGAGCACAAGATCCTGCGTCGTCACAATTCTTTTTTAACCCATTGTATTTAAATCCTGCTTTTGCTGGAACAACAAAGGGTGCGCGTTTTGGTGGAATCTATCGTAATCAATGGCCAAATGTACCGAGTAAGTTTGTTACTTATAATGCGTGGGGAGATATTTATAATCCTTTGTTTCATGGCGGGCTTGGTTTAATTGCAATGCAAGATGTATCAGGAGAAGGAATGTTTAAAACAACTACTATCGGGTTTGTGCAATCGTATGAACGTGCAATTCCTAAAGTAGTGCGCCTACGTGCAGGTTATAACATTACAGCAATTAATAAAAAAATAGATTTTAGTAGATTAGTTTTCCCTGATCAATTAGACCCAGTGATGGGACAAATTTATGCAAGTAAGGCAAACCCTGGCGTTGCAGCAGGTAAAACCTTTATTGATTTTACTGCAGGATTTATTGCAGACGCTCCTAACTTTACGATTGGTGGAAGTCAGGTTACTAATACTGTTGGATATGTTATGAATCATTTAACTGAGCCGCAGCAATCTGTTATTGGTGGTAACGGAACATTGCCTCGTAAGCATACTGTACATTACACAATGATTATTTCGGTTAAAGGTGATGGTCCAAAGGAAAAGATGACTTACATTTCTCCAAATATTATTTGGGAAAAGCAGGGTAACTTCACAAGTTCTGTATTAGGTTTTTATGTTACAAAGGCTCCTTTAATTGGTGGTTTGTTTTACAGGAAAAGAGAGTTTGCTAATTTTAGAGATAGTGATGCCTTTATTGTTTATTTAGGTGTGAAATATGAATTTAGTAAAACTGCTGATGTACGTTTTGGTTATAGCTATGATGTAACAGTAAATAAACTCTCTTCAAATGCGCTTGGTGCTCATGAGTTATCTATCGTGTTTGATTTTAAAGGTGCAACTTTGTTTTCTAAAAACATGAAACTAAAACGCAAGCACAGAAAAGCGGTTGATTGCGAAGATTTTGGGAGCAAGAGTTTGATTTTTTAAATGGATAATTTCTGCTAAATTCGTTCGTGATTAGTTATGGAAAAATCCCTCGATAATTTTTATTTACAACAGACCGAACCAAACGCTTCATGTTTATTGGCTTTACGCGATATTATTCTGGCTCAAAATAAATACATTACCACAAGTTTAAAATATGGAATGCCCTTTTTCTCATACAAAGGAAAAATGTTGTGTTATTTTTGGTTTCATAAAAAGCATAAAAAACCATACATTGGAATAATGGGTGGCATTCATTTAAATCACCCCGAATTACTAATAGAGAAACGCTCGTACATAAAAATATTATTAATCGACCCCAACAAGGATTTACCAATTAAAACAATTAAATCCATTTTAAACGCAGCCATAAAATTACATAAGGATTAAGAGTTCCTCATTTACAAATCGTATATTTATAGCCTCATTATAATTTTAGCAAATGACCAATAACGACATACTTCGCCGACTTAGATATACATTTAATTTAAATGATGATGCAATGACTAAGATTTGTACATCCGAAGGAATGAATATTAAACGCGAAGAAGTTACTGCTTGGTTAAAGAAGGATGAAGATGAAGCGCACAGGCCAATTAGTGATGTTGATTTATCTATTTTTTTAGATGGATTTATTGCTTTAAAGCGGGGCAAACAAGAAGGTGCAACTTCAGTGGATCACGGTCCGCTTACCAATAATGCAGTGTTTAGAAAATTAAAAATTGCTTTAAATTTAAAGGACGACGACATCATTAAAATGTTAGCACTTGGTGGTATGGAAGTAAGTAAGCATGAAATCTCTGCTTTCTTTCGTAAGCCAGGTCAAAAACAATACCGCCATTGCAAAGATCAAATGCTACGAAACTTCATTCGTGGTATGCAGTTAACGTATAAGCCAGTGGATAAGAAGGAAGAGGAATAGTTTTTTTGCCACATTTAGTTAACTAAAATGGCATCAGTGTAATCAATGTAATATCATCAATTTGTTCGTTGTTTTTCATCCAATCGTTTAGTTTTGTGTCAAAAAACGCTTGTTTGTTTGGGTGAGCCACTGATTCAAGTGCCCATTTTTGTAAGCCTTTGGTGTTTAGTTTTTTGTTTCGTTCTCCACCAAACTGGTCTATCATTCCATCAGAGTATAAACAAACAATATCACCTTCTTCTAAAGTAAAGTCATATTCATCAAAATGAACATTTAAATCATCTTTAATATCGATGGTAGTTTTGTTTCCTTTAATACGAATGATTTCATCATTTTGTAAAATAAAAATAGATTGCATTGCCCCGCTAAAAGATAGATTACGAGTTGCTAAATTGATGTTTACAATACTAATATCAAAACCATCTTTTAAATTTACATTAGCACGTTTTAATGCATGTGTAAAGCTTACACATAAATATTTTAAAATAAGCGAAGGTTCTAAAATGCGTTTTTCGTTTACCGCTTGATTCAATAAACTTTGCGCCAACATACTAAGCATTGCACCTGGTACACCGTGCCCAGTACAATCTCCAACAGCAAATAATAAATTGTCGCCCGATTTTTCCATCCAATAAAAATCACCACTAACAATATCGCGAGGTTTAAAAATGATGCTGTTAGCTTTTACTAATTGCCTTAAGTAATCACTATCAGGGTACAATGCTTTTTGAATACGATTAGCGTAGTTAATAGAGTCAGTAATGTCTTTATTTTTCTCAGCTAATTCACTTTGTAGTTTTAATTGGTTTAAGACTAAAGCAAGGGATTCACAAATTTGCTCTATTAAATCAAATACCTCTACAGAGATTCCATTTGTATAGCCAAAATCAGCATTTAAGGATGCGTGAAGTTTTTTCTCTGAGAAGATGGGGTAAGAGATGTAAGAGCGTATCCCAGCTTTAAATAAATCAGCTTCGATGCCATCAATGATGTCTTTTTCTAGATCCTGCACAATAACAGGCCGTAGCGATTGGAAAGGATGATAGTTGCGCAGTGTTTTAAATGAATAATTTATTTTGTCAAGCTTACCGCTTCTCAAATAATTAAATTCTGCATTGTCTTCAACGTAATTTGTAATCGAAATTTGCTGGCAATCTTTAAAAGTTCTTTTTAAAGCAGCTAGTACATTAATATATAACTGCTCTACTGAAACGCTATTAATGAAACTTTCGTTTATTAAATTGATGGTTTCTAAACGCGATGAGTATGCTTTAATTTTTTTCTCGGCTTCAATTTGTTCGGTTATATCCCTTGCAATAGATTGAAATCCTGTTATGTCACCTTCTTCATCAAACAAAAGTTTCACACTTTGCCCTAACCATTTTCGTTTTTGTTGTTTATCAATAGCAGGGAACACATAATAAGAGTCCTTTGTTTTTGTTTGATACATGTTTATGTAGAATCGCATTGCTTCTAAACGATGTGATTTCTCAATAAATGACGAGTAGTGTTTGCCAATAATTTCTTCTTTTGAGTAGCCTAGTACTTTTTCAGTTACTTCATTTACATAAACTATATGCCCTGTGTTATCTGCTTTGTAAATAATATCGTTTGCGTTTTCGACTAACAACTGATATTGGGCCCGTATTTCAACTTGCTCAGTAACATCTTGTCCAATCCCTACAACAATTTCTTCATCAATTTTTGTATCAACCCACTGTATCCATTTATTAGTTCCGTCTTTTGATTTTACTATGGAAGTATAATTGTCTTGTACGATTTTATCATCTAACACGCGCTGTTTTACATCATCTTTACCTTCCTTTGTCTCACCTCTAATTTTCCACCAACCATCTCCTAAAATTTCAGCCATGCTGTAACCTAATGCGCGTGTAGCCCCATCATTGGTATATACAATGTTTCCTTTTCTATCAGATGCTAAAACAATACTATCTGTTTTGTTCAAGATTCTATCCGAAAAATCCATTCGGTTTTTTAAATTCGCTGTGATGTTAATCGTCATAAAAGAAACAAACGAAATTGTAATAACTCCAATAATATAAAGTGATTCATCTGTTTGAGGAGACTCGAGCGAATATGCTGTATAACACACAGCCGAAGTAGTAAATAAAACAAACCACAATAAATCTTTGTAATTATTAAATACAAGTGTTGTAGCTGTAAGCGCCATAAATAGTGACGCTACGTTTATGAAATTTAAGTTATGTAAGTGAGTTACGTACAAAACGTGTCCAATTAAAACATAGAAGAAAAATTTAGTGATAAATTTAGCCTTGTCTTGAATAAAGGATATTTTAAATGAAGCGGCCCAAATGAGCATAACGGTAATGAAATATGCAGCAAGAAAATAGGGTTGAAAGTTTACATTTTCAAATAACCATTGAAACAGGAATCCAACAAATGGGTAACTTACTCCTCCAAAAATCCAAATACTTCTTAAGCTGTTTATTTCGTACTTAAGGTCATTGTTTTGTTTGTAGCTTTCAAGTCTACTTCTTCTTATAAAGTACATTATAAAAAACGACATGATTACAAGCACTCCAAGCGCAGTTATAAAAAACCAAGCTGTTTTATAAAATGGAGGAAGTATAGTTATGTTAAGTGTTATAGGATTTTCTGTCCAAATATCCCCACTGTTTGAACCGAAAATTTCTAAGGTGTACTTTCCAGGTTTAAGGTCGTCAAAGTAAAGAACGTTTCTGTTTGAAATTGTTTTCCAAACGGTATCAATTCCATTCATTCTAAATTTATAAACGTTTTTTGTGCTATTATGAAAGTCGAGTGCCGCAAATTTGATGTTTAAAAAATTCTCGTTGTGTTCTAAAGTAAGATTTCTAGATTGTTCATCAATAATGTTTATCAATGAATCATGCTTGTTAGTTATTCTTAGAGAGGTAAAGGTGAGCTTAGGAGGATCCATGTTCTTCTTCGTGTTGATTGGATCTAATAAACACACCCCCGAATTGGTTGATAGTAAAAGTTTACTATCTGGCGTTACACTTAAACTATTTACAATGTTATTTGGTAATCCATCTGATGTAGAATATAATAAAACCAAATTATCTTTAGGGGAAAAGCGTACAAGACCTTTGTTGGTAGCAAACCAAATATAATCATCATGCCCAACAATATTTGAAATATCTGGTATTTCAGATTCGAACGCTTTTGGAAGTTTAGTTAATTTTCTTGTGAGTAGATTAAATGACAGAAGACCATTGGAGTGCGAGCCGATATAAACACGTTCTCCTTTTTTGTCTTTCATTAAACTTAATAAATAGGAATCATCAGGGTATGTGTATTTTTCAATTTTTTTTGTGAGTTTATCAAACACAATAATGGACTTACCATGAAGAAGTAAAATTTTTGATTTACTTATTTCTGTTATTTGATAAATATAAAAATCATCTTTTGGTAGGTGATGTGCAATGTAGGTTTCAGTTTTAGTATTAAACTCGATAAGTGAGTTTAATGTCCCTAGCCACAGAATATTCGGGTCATTCCCATCAGGGTAGATAAAAGTAAAATATAATTTGTAATCTTCGAAAAAGGATTTGGATTTAACTAATCCTTTTTCATTCACATCAATTTTATAAAAATTAAAGTTTCCTGCAACCCAAAGTGTTTTCTCGTTTTGTTCGTAAACATTATTGATAAATCGCTCTAATGTTTTTATTTTCCCTGTTGGTGAGAATGATTCTGAACGTTTTTCTTTTTCGTCAAAAAGGACTAAGCCTTCTCCATTTGTTCCAATATAATATCGGTTGGGATAATATTTACTTTTTGTTGAAGAAAGTACTTTTAGGGTTGTAAGATGCTGAATGGTTTTTGAAAATGGAATAATAGCAAAGTGTTGTTTGTCGAACGATAATTTTGAAACACCTTCATTTGTTCCAAACCAAAGTACACCATTGTAATCTTCATAAATTTCATTAATTACATTATCTGAAATACTTTCAGGATTAAGTGGGTCATTAACATGGATTTCAAATTTTTTATTTACAACATCAAACTTACTTGCCCCAAAGGACCAGTATCCTTGCCATATTTCGCCAGAGCGCGTTCCGAAAAAGGAGTTACAACTGTAAAATTTTTCATCGGGTACTGCATAGTATTTTGATTTTTCTGTAATAGGATTAAATTCAATTAATCCTTTGTCAGCTGGCATCCAAATATTGCCTAGGTAATCGTAATAAATACCTTTCAGTTGTTTTTCATCAAGTAGATATGTTTTGGCACTCCCATCTTTTGGGTCGACTTTTCTTAAATAAGGACTATGATTTCCATCAAGTACACGATACGAAATCCAGATATATCCAAATTTATCGCACACCACACCATTAATAGAAAAAGTAGAATCGCAAATTGTTTTCCCATTTATTAAATAGGGTTCAACTTGTTTTTTAGCATGATTAAAATAATAGAGTCCTTTGTTTGTTCCGAAAAAACGAACGCCTTGTTGGCTAATATAATAATTGCTAAGTTGAACACGACCCTTAACACCTTTCTCTCTTATTAATTTTGCGCGACTAAATTTATTTGATCCAATGTTTAAAATATCTAATCCTTGATTTGAAGCAACTAATAAATTATCATCTTCATCATCACAAATAAATCCAACTGAATTGGAACTGAGTGTAGTTGAATCTTTAGAAGAGTGAAAGTACTTAACAATACTATATCCATCATATCGGTTTAAGCCCAATGATGTTCCAAACCACATGAAGCCTTTTTGATCTTGAAAAACGCAATTAACTTGACTGTAAGAAACCCCTTCATTGGAGCCTAATCTATCAAAGCGGTAGCTACGAGTTTGCGCAATAGCAGATAGTATAGAAATCACAAAAATAAGTGATAGTATAAATCTGTTCTTTTGTAACGCCATAAAAATCACTTAACTCTTTGTGAGAGTGGTATCCTGACAAAGTTAACCGAATAATTGAGATAAAAAGTACATTTAGCACTAAATAGATAAAGCCCTATTTCAGTTGTACTAAATCAGTTTAGTTTGAGATAAAAGATTAATCGATTTTGCCACCGTTGTGGTATTTTTCTTTACGTGTTTCTTTGCCTGATTCGTCGTAGTAAATCCAAGTGCCTTCTTTTACATAATCGCTGGCGTCGACACTAAACTTCATTTCGCCTTCTTCTTTTAATTTACCATTATCAAAGTACTCTTTGTGTGTGTATGTTTTTTTCTTTTTATCTAGTATTTCAAAAATAATAGTTGGATTTCCATCTTCTTTGTATGAATTTCTTTTATATAGGTAATCATTGTTTTTCTCACTTTCTTCGACATAAGAAATAACTCCATTGGGATAATAATCAGTTTGCTTTTGAGTATTTCCGTCGTAGAAAATGATTTCGGATTTTATCTTCCCATCTTGAAAATATTCGATTTGCTCGCACCTCTTTAAGTCAATAATCCGAAAAGACCTCTCTACATTTCCATTAGGATAAAAATTCTTAAAAACCTTTAGTTGCCCGTCTTCATAAAAACCTTTGTGTAAAATGGTTCCTGTGGTATAAAAATCTTCCATCCAACCTTGTACGTTATAACCTTTTTTGTTGTATCGAACCGAGTCACCACCTAATGCAAAAATTAATTTTTCATACATCTGAATCCCATATTCTGAGTCGACTACTTTAGTTGGGTCATATTTTTGTGCACCAGGAATTTGATTGGCAAAAGAAGTTTGAGCCTTGAACGAAGTAAAGCTAAAAATAAAAAATAAAGAAAATATGTAGATTAAATGTCTCACTAATTTTATATATAAATATACAAAATTAATGCACACCAATTTCAGCTAAATAACGTTCTGCATCTAAAGCTCCCATGCAACCGCTACCCGCAGCTGTAACTGCTTGACGATAAACTTTATCTTGCGCGTCTCCAACAGCAAAAACACCTTTAATATTGGTTTTACTTGTGCCTGGAATAGTTTCGATATATCCTTGCTCATCCATTGTAATCCAATCTTTAAAAATTTGCGTATTTGGAGTATGTCCAATAGCGACAAAGAAACCTGTTACATTAATTTTACGTTCTTCACCCGTTTTTAAATTAGTGATTAAAGCGCCATCAACAGCTTTTTCTCCAAGTATTTCTTTTGTTTCAGAGTCCCAAAGTATTTCAATGTTTGGAGTGTTTTTTACACGCTCTTGCATTGCTTTACTAGCACGCATTTCGCTTCTTCTAACAATCATATACACTTTTTTGCATATTTTTGAAAGATACGTAGCTTCTTCAGCAGCAGTATCTCCAGCCCCTACAATTGCTACATCTTGTTGTTTAAAAAAGAATCCGTCGCAAACTGCACAAGCAGAAACACCAAATCCATTTAATCGTTGCTCACTAGGTAAGCCTAGCCATTTAGCAGAAGCACCAGTTGCAATAACAACTGTATTTGCATGTATTTCGGTAGTTTCATCAACCCATACTTTATGCACAGGACCCGTAAAATCAACCTTTGATGCGTATCCAAAACGTATATCTGTTCCAAAACGCTCAGCTTGCGCTTTAAAATCTTCCATCATTTCAGGACCTTGAATTCCTTTTGGATATCCTGGATAATTTTCAACTTCAGTTGTTATTGTTAATTGTCCACCGGGTTGCATTCCTGTGTACATAACTGGTTTTAATCCTGCACGTGCTGCATATATTCCTGCTGTGTAACCTGCAGGTCCTGATCCAATAATCAAACACTCAACTTTTTCTATAGTACTCATAATTACAAATTAAATAAACACAAAAGTACGTGCTTTCATTGATAGAAACCCGAAAAGATATTAAGACCTTGTTTAAAAAAAACGATTATTATCTGCTCCTAGTTAAACTAGTAATGTAAATTTTGTTAAATGCATTAAATCTGAGTTATTTAAAAGTTAGGAAACTATTTGAATCAAAAAAGTTTCCTACTTTTGCCCGCGAAATTAATTTTTATGAATAGGATATTTTTATTTGTCGTTTTGGTTTTTCTAGTTGTTACAGGAAAAGCACAAAACGTTACGCTTAGTGGTTACGTTAAGGATGCTGCAAATGGTGAAACCATTATTGGAGCAAATGTATATAAGCAAGGAACTTCTAATGGAGTTTCAACAAATGCTTATGGTTTTTATTCGATTAGTTTGCCGAAAGGAAAAAACACGATTGTGTTTTCATATATAGGTTATCAGCAAATAACCAAGGAGTTGGACTTAAACGAAAAAACATCTTTAGATGTTGAGCTTACGGAAGATACAAAAACAACCTTGAATGAAGTAACCATTTCATCCGAAAAAGAAAATGTAAATGTAAAAAGCATGGACATGAGTATGGTGAAATTAGATATAAAACAGATTTCTAAAATACCTGCATTGCTTGGAGAAGTTGATATTGTAAAGGGAATTCAGTTATTACCAGGTGTTACATCAGTAGGTGAGGGAAGCGGCGGATTTAATGTGCGTGGTGGAAATATTGATGGAAATTTAATTTTATTAGATGAAGCGCCCGTATTTAATTCATCGCATTTATTTGGTTTCTTTTCTGTATTTAACCCAGATGCAGTTAAAGATGTGAAGCTATATAAAGGTGGAATTCCTGCGCAATACGGCGGAAGAATTTCCTCGCTTCTTGATATTCGTATGAAAGAAGGGAATAATAAGAAGTTAGAAGTGAATGGCGGTATTGGAACTATCTTCAGTCGTTTTTCTATTGAAGCCCCAATTGTAAAAGATAAGGCATCCTTTATTATTGCTGGTCGTAGAAGTTATATTGATGTTCTTACAAAACCTATCATTAAGAAAAAACTGCCCGATTTAAAAGATGCTAAGTTTTATTTTTATGATTTAACAGGGAAAATAAATTGGAGAATAAACAAAAAGAATCAAGTATTCTTAAGTGGTTATTTAGGGCAAGATGTTTTTGGTGCAGGCTTCAGATTTGATTGGGGTAACTCAACAGCTACTGCACGTTGGAATCATATTTTTGGAGAGAAATTGTTTTTAAATACAACCGCGTATTATAGTAATTACAAATACTTTATTGGGTTTAAAAATGAAAATGATCAAACATCTTTTGATTGGGCATCAAATATTATTAACTATAGTGCAAAGCCAGAGTTTACTTATTATTTAAATCAAAAAAACACTATGCATTTTGGTGGGCAAACTACTTGGTATACCTTTAAGCCAGGTAATGCTGTTGTTACAAGTGCCGATGGTGATAAAACAAAAATAGGTTTAGATAATAAAAATGGTTTAGAGTCGGCATTGTACTTTGACAATGAGCAAAAAATAAACGATCGTTTTTCGATGCAATATGGTATTCGTTTTAGTTTGTTTAATTACATTGCCGATACAGCATATTATTTTAATGATACAACTGCAAACACAAGAAAAACATTAAAAGAAAAACGCGGCTTTTCACAAAACAAATCAGTAAAACAATATAATAATTTTGAGCCTCGCTTTTCGATGAAATATGAGGTTACAGATGTAAGTTCTGTAAAAGCAAGTTATAATAGAACTGCGCAATATTTGCATTTGGTTTCTAACACAGCTGCATCAACACCATTAGACATATGGACGCCTGTAACAAATAATATTTTGCCTCAAATTGCAGATCAAGTTGCAACAGGTTATTTTAGAAATTTTAAAGAAAATATGTATGAAACTTCAGTTGAAGTATATTACAAATGGATGCAAAATCAATTGGATTATATTGATAATGCAAATTTACTTTTGAATGAAGAGATTGAAGCTGATTTGATTCAAGGTAAAGGCCGCGCTTATGGTTTAGAGTTATTTATAAAAAAGAACAAAGGAAAATTGACAGGTTGGATTAGTTATACTTTATCTCGCACTGAAAGAAAAATTCCAGGACTTAGCAAAGATGAATGGTATTTCTCTCGTTACGACCGACCACATAATATGAATATAACTGCTTCTTACGAGTTAAGCAAACGTTGGTCTTTTGGTGGAAACTTTGTTTTAACAAGTGGAACTCCAGCAACTTTCCCGAATGTAAAATATGAAGTGCAAGGTTATACAGTTACTGATAATACAACCGAAAAAAGAAATAGTTTTAGAAACACACCTTATCACCGTTTAGATTTATCGGCAACACTTACTCCACGTAAAAATGATAAACGTAAATGGAAGAGCAATTGGGTGTTTAGTGTTTATAATGTTTATAATCGTCAAAATGCATTTACTATTTTCTTCCGTCCTAATGAAAACAATCCATTGCAAACGGAAGCAATTAGGTATTCAATTGTAGGAACAATAATTCCTTCGGTAACTTATAATTTTAGTTTTTAATAAAAATAAAACATGAAAAATATTTTTTAAAATAATTATTGGATTTACTTTTTTGATTGGACTAAGTTCATGCGAAAAAGTAGTGAAGGTTGATGTGCCAGAAGGAGAAACCTTGTTAGTGGTAGATGCTTGGATAAACGATAAGCCAGGCTCGCAAACCGTTAGATTAACTACTACAGCGCCTGTTTTTAATGGGGAAAATACACCTGTAGCTATTGGAGCAACAGTTAGCCTAACGGATTTAAACAATGGAAAAACATATTCTTTTAATGAAGTTTCAGGGACAGGAAATTATGTTTTTATTCCAACTTCAACCGATACATTGTGTGTTGTTGGGCATCAGTATTCATTAGCAATCTCTTATAAGGGAAATTCTTATACTTCAATGTCAACGCTAAACAGAACAACTACAATTGATACTGTTGGATATGATAGAGTAACAGATATTGGTAGTACAACTGTAAAAGGTTATTATGCTTGGTTGTTTGGAAAAGACCAACCAAATGGAAAGGATTATTATTGGATTAAGTCTTACAAAAATGGTGTTTTCTACAACCAATCTAATGCAATAAATGTTTGCGAAGATGGTGGTGGAGGTAATGGAACTGATGGATTATGTTTTATTCCGCCTAATGCATACTTTAATGTAATACCTGGAGATAAATACCTTCAGTTAAATGATGTTTATACGGTTGAAGTACATTCATTAAACAAAGCTTCTTATGAATACATGATTCAACTTACTACACAATTAAATAATAGTCAAGCAGGTTTATTTGCTGTAACACCTGAGAATTTGCGTACGAATATAAATCCAGTAAACTCAAATGCGCCGCGTGCTTTAGGTTGGTTTAATATGGGAATGGTTAGTTCTAAATCATTTATTTGTTTAGATATTCCTTACGAAGATATTTATGCAGGTGGTTATTACTGTCCATAATTTATTTTCTTATTGCATAAACTAATTCATCAAGGTATTCTCCGTTTTTAAAAATCACTTTTTCAAAGCGAGCTTCTAATTTAAATCCACATTTTTCTAGTACTTTTTGTGATGCAACGTTTGTTCCAAATGGACGAGCGAAAACACGATTGATGTCATAAGTGGTAAAAGCAAAATCAATCATTTGTTTAATTGCCCCGCTTACAATTCCCTTGCCCCAGTATGCTTCGCCAAGCCAATATCCAAGCTCCGCATTCTTTTTCATAATGTCTTGCTGAGGGTGAATGCCAATGCCACCAACCGCTTTTCCATCAACATCGATTGCAAAAATGTGAATGGGATTATCCTTTGTTGCCATTTCAATAAATGAAATTCCTTTTTCCTTTGTGTAGGGGTGAGGAAATCCATCTGTCATAAGTTTAGCAATGTTTGGATTGTTAGCATAATGTACCAAGCTTTCCAAATCATTTATGTTCCAAGGGCGAAGGGTGAAATTCATTATTTATTGTTTTTGCAAAAATATGACATTAAAGATAATTCATTAGTTAACTATAATTGATTTTTTCTCTGAACTATCTGCAATTTAAATGGAAAATTTATTCTGGAAGCAATTAGTATTCATTTGTTTTTCTTAACACTTGTTTAACTATTTGCCATTTTAAAAGCATACTTTTGTACTCAAATTACGAATAGCATATTTTATGAGTATTTCATTAATTCTTACGGGTTTTATTTCCCTTTTCTCACTAATTAATCCATTGGGAGCGCTCCCAGTGTTTATTTCACTTACAACTGGTTATGAAGAAAAACTGCGCAACCAACAAATAAGGAAGACATGCATTTATATTGTTGCTATTTGTGTCATCTCATATTTTGCTGGAACCTATATTTTAAATTTTTTCGGGATTTCGATTAATGCACTTAAAATTGCTGGTGGAATAATTATTTCACGTTCAGCATTTCAGTTATTAAACTCAAAACATAAAAGTGATGTAGATATTAAAATGAAAGAAGAGTCTTCAAAAAAAGAAGATATTTCCTTTACGCCACTCGCAATGCCTTTATTGGCTGGACCTGGTTCTATTTCTTACCTAATTAATTTGTCAATTGAGAACCCAAGCTTAGAAGGGAATATTATGATTATCTCAGCTATTCTGTTAGTAGCTTTATCTATTTACATATTGTTTAACGTAGGGCCAAGAATTATCTCTTACATGGGGCAAGCAGGTTTAACTGCCATGTCGAAAATTATGGGCTTTTAGTTTTAGCAATTGGTATCCAAATGATAACAAGTAGTTTGTTAAACATGATAAAGCCATTGATGTAATCTTGGTGATTATTAATTTTCATCTCGTCCAAAATTCATATTTTCATTTAATAATGAATTAAACAAATCTTTGAAAATTACGCCGTGGGCTAATTTATTTTACTCAATAATGAATGCTCAGCCATGCCATGCAGTGCAAATTCCATTAAAACAAATTTATCTGTACCCTTAACATCTGGATGGAATTTTTTAACTAACTCTTCTAAACCATCAACAATGCTTAATGCAGAAGAATACACTTTGTCATTTTCCTTATCTAATAAATCAAGCATATTGTTTTGAGCAAACCAATTGATGATGCTTGAATAGTCAGTATGCTCTTTTTTTCTTTTTAATTTACTTGGGTCTGGGAAGTATTGAATAAATGTATTTCGAATGGCTAAGCTGATTAGGTTTTGTGCTATGATAGCCGGACCTTCTTGCTCTCCTTCATACACTAATTCTATTTTACCATTAATTGCAGGAACAGCAGAGTAAAGATCAGCGATACGCGCAAAGCTATAATCATGTTTGTTTTTAAGAAACGTAATTCAGCAGCACTTACTAAACTTTCATAAGCACTAATTGTTAAACGCGCACTCACACCACTTTTAGCATCTACAAATTCGCTTTCTCTAGCTTCAATAGCAATTTGTTCAACCAATGTTTTAAGTATATCCGAAACTTGAATTTGTTTTTGTTCAGCATTGAGTTTCGCTTGATTTTCGGTAATCTGCTTTGAATGTTCTATCGAACGAGGATAATGTGTTAGTATTTGAGAGCCAATACGATCTTTTAATGGTGTAACAATACTTCCTCTATTGGTATAATCTTCGGGATTTGCAGTAAATACAAATTGTAAATCTAAAGGGATACGTAAATTAAATCCCTAATTTGCACATCACCTTCTTGAAGAATATTAAATAATGCAACTTGTAGTCTTGCTTGCAAATCGGGTAATTCATTAATTACAAAAATAAAGCGATTACTACGCGGAATTAAACCATAATGAATTACATTTTCATCAGCAAAAGATAATTTCATATTAGCAGCTTTTATCGGATCTAAGTCGCCAATTAAATCTGCAACACTTACATCTGGTGTTGCTATTTTTCCGCAAAACGTTCTTCGCGGTGAATCCAGCTAATTGGGGTAGCATCACCTTTCTCTAAAATTAATTCTTTTGCATATTTTGAAATGGGTTGCATTGGATCATCATTGAGCGCGCTTCCAGCTACTACTGGAATGTATTAATCCAATAAATTAATTAACTGACGTGCCATTTTTGTTTTAGCTTGCCCGTAATCCTAAAAATAAAATATTATGACGACTTAAAATCGCTCTTTCTATTTCAGGTATTACAGTTTCTTCATATCCGTAGATACCATCAAATATAGGCTCTTGAGATTGTAATTTCTTAATCAAATTCTCTCTAAGTTCATCTTTGATGCTTAGGAATTTATAATTTGATTTCTTTAATTCACCAAGTGTTTTTATAGAAGGAGCGCTCATGTTAAACTTTTTTTCTTTTGTTGTTTGTATAATCTCTAAAAATCATTTCGCCTAAACCTTTTAAGCCCGTAAAGTATGCTTTACCTTGATTAGCATCAGTAAATTCATCTATAAAATTTTGAAGGTACCTATCATTGGCAACCATGAAGGTTGTAATTTCTATTTTACTTCTTTTGCAAGCAGCAGCAAGTGTTAAACATTTATTAACGATACGTCGGTATCTAAACCATTACTATTCATGTAGAATTCACCGTTTTCTTTTAGTCAAGACCGTTTACCATCCGTCCTCATAAATATTTGTTTATTGCCGGCTTTCTCCTCTCCCTATATCGACATTGCCAATTCTAAACCAGCAACCGTATTTGTATGAAATGGTCCAACTTGCAAATAAGGAAGGTCTTTTAATTTAATTGGCCAAGCATCGTTTCCAAATACAATAATTTCTAGACTATCTTTTGGATATTTTCTTTTTATCATTTCGGCCATCGCCATGGCAACCATTTTAGCAGGAGTAATTCTATCTTCTCCGTAAAGAATCATGCTGTGGCTAATGTCAATCATTAAAACCGTTGAGGTTTGTGATTTATATTCTCTTTCGGCAACTAGTAAATCATTCTCAGTTAATTTGAAATCATCGAAACCATTGTTAATTTGAGCTTGTTTAATAGATTCAATCATTTCGATACTTTGGGGTGAATCTCCAAATTCAAACGCTCTTAAGTCGCTGCTTGTTTCATCACCATTTTTACCAGTAAATTTTTGTTTATGATTTCCTGATGCGCCTTTTTTTAGTTTCCCAAAATATGTTCTAATGCGTTATTGCGAATTTCTTGTTCTGTTTTTGGAGTGATGGACATACCGCCTTTACCATCTTTTTTATCTCTGAGGTAACCACGTTTTTTCAGCTCATCAATAAAATCATCAATGGTATAATCTTTATTGGTAAGTTCGTATTCCTTATCCAATTCTTTCATCCAGTCTAATGCTTCTTCAACATCACCACTGGTATGCGTAATGAGCTGCTTAAAAATTTTAAACAACTCATCAAATTTTGATTTAGTTTCAGCCGTGAAATGTGTAAAGCGATATCCTAACATTTGTGATTTTTTACTCTCTCCCAAATTTCGGTATTTAATCTACAAAACGCTGTTAAATAAATGTAAATCGGTTGGAATAAATATATAATGTTGAAGAAATTAACTTGGTTAGAAATGTTTGATAAACAAGATGTTTTTAGTGGAGAATACCGGATTCGAACCGGTCACCTCTTCACTGCCAGCGAAGCGCTCTAGCCAAATGAGCTAATTCCCCTTTTATTTGTGGCTCCGCTCAGAATCGAACTGAGATCAAACGTTTAGGAAACGCTTATTCTATCCATTGAACTACGGTGCCATATAAGAACTATGCAAATTTAGGCTTTCTATTGAATTAACCTATAAAACCAATAAATCACAAATAAAACCTGAAAGTGACTTATGTTACATTTAAAACTACACTCTTGTCGTAAATTTGATGTATGAAAAGTATATTAAGTAATTGGAATCTGTTTAGATTTATTCGTTTGGGTCTTGGAGTATTTATTTTAGTTCAAGGTATCATGACTGGAGATAAATTTTCATTAATACTTGGCTCGTTGTTTACCTTGATGCCAGTGTTTAATGTTGGTTGCTGCGGAGCAGGTGGATGTGGGGTGAATTATAAAAATGATAGTACTAATAACGAAAAAGAAATTAGCTATGAAGAAGTGGTTGACAAAAAATAAATTTTACTTTTTAGGCGGTGCAATTGGTGGACTAGCAGGATTTTTATATTGGAGACTTATCGGTTGCTCCAGCGGTTCATGTGCAATTACCTCAAGCCCTATAAATAGTACAATCTATTTCGCAGCAATGGGAGCATTGTTTGTAAACATAATTAAAAAAGAAAATAAACCTAAACAACAACAACATGACAACTGAAACAATTATTGTAGAAAACATCAAATGTGCAGGTTGTATGACCAGCATTAAAGATGGCTTAATGAAATTAAGCGGAGTAAAAACAGTAGAAATTAATAAGGAGGAAGAAAAGGTAACTATTAGCGGAGAAAATTATAAACGCGAAGAAGTTATTGCAAAGCTTTCATCTATGGGTTATCCAGAAAGTGGGCACAATGATTTAATGCATAAAGCTAAATCTTACGTGAGTTGTGCAATCGGAAAAATGAGTAGTTAAATTAGTTGAGTTCCTAAAAACGAAAAAGGTTCATTGCATTAGCAATGAACCTTTTTTTGTTCTTTATAAATGCTTATTTATCCTTCGGACAAGTATTCATTCCGAAAATTGTGTAAAGTGGACAAAAGCTAATTAAACTCGTTAACACAAATACTCCAGCTAATACTAAAAGCACTATGCCTAGTGTACCAGTTACTATTCCTGTAAAGTAAAGAACTGCCACAACTGCAGCTATTAATATTCTAACAATTTTGTCGATGTTTCCCATGTTCTTTTTCATACTTTTCGATTTAGTGTTTGTGACTGTTGATTTTAATTATTTTGTATAGTGGACAAAAAACCAAGCGAACTGCTTAACAAGGAATAATTCGGCAATAATTAATGAGTTAATGGCGAGTTTTTCCTGAAATAAGTTGAGTTAAACAAATTACAGCAATTAGCATAGCTATTAGTGCTCTTGCCATTCTATCAGTATCTCCAAGATTTTCTTCATATCTCTTCTGCAAAAGTAGAAGCTAATGATCAAATGGAGGGTAACAAATGTTACATAAAAGATTTATTCATTACTGACTTTTGTCAGTCGTGCCATGTAAAATCCATCTGCATTAATATTATCGGGGTGAACTCTCGTTTCTTCTTCAAGCTCCCAATTGTTGTGAGTTGTAAAAAGCTTCCACTTGTTTTTCGCCTTCACAATGTAAAACACTGCAATTGGCATAAACCATTTTGCCACCTACTTTGCACATTGGAGAATATTTTTCAAGAATATCTTTTTGTTGAACCAACAAATTTTCAATGTCGTGCGGATTCATTTTCCACTTAGCATCAGGGTTTCTTTTAAATACACCTGTTCCGCTGCATGGCACATCTAACAATAGTTTGTCGGCAGTTTCATACAAACGTTTAATGCTTTTTTCATTTTCGATTAAACGTGTTTCAATGTTTTGTGCATCTCCACGCGCAGCTCTTTTCTTTAAAGCTTCTAATTTGTTTTGTGAAATATCCAATGCAATAATTTTTCCTTTGTTTTTCAATAGACAAGATAAGTGCATTGATTTTCCACCTGTTCCTGCACACGCATCTATTACTCGTTCTCCAGCTTGTATTTGCATAAAATCAGAAACACGTTGCGAGGCAATATCTTGTACTTCAAAAAAACCTTTTTTAAAACTATCTGATAAGAAAACAGATTTTTTGGAATTAATTTTTAATGCTTGACTATCTGCCTTTAATTCATCAACCGAAAAACCTTCATCTTGTAATCGAAGTGCTAATTGTTTTCTGTCCATTTTATGTGTGTTTACTCTTACATACACATTAGGTTCTTTGTTTAATGCTGCAGATAGTGAATCCCATTTTTCTTTCCCTCATTCTGCAAAAGCATCTAAATCATCTGGATAAGATTCTCTTAATTTACGAACGCTCATTTGCTTGCGAATCAAAGCTTCGATTTGCTTTGCGTTAAATTTTGATTTTTCTAATTCCTTTGGTACTTCTTGGTTTTTGAAATGGAAATAACAAAATAAAATTGGACTTGGATTTTTATAAATTGATGCATTTGTTTGCTGAGTAAGGGTTTGCAAAAAACGCCAGTTACGAATTAAATCATATGTTGTGGTAGCTACAAATTCTTTTTCGCGAGGTTTTAAATCTTTGTTTTTTTTGAATTGAAATTCCAATCCTCTATCAGCAAATCTCCCGTCTTCAAAAACGTCTTTTATAACTTGGAAAATGATGGGTACCAAGCGTGGATAAAAGTAAGTAAGTTCCATAATTATTTTTTAGTGAAAATTGATTTTAATTCTACTCCAATACCTTTAACAGTTACAAGGTTGAGAGGGAATTCAAGCATTACATGTAAAATGCTTAATAAGAATAATACTTTAAATCCAAAATTATAATCGATAAGATAAGATGCAATGGCTCCAATCCAAAGCACAAGAATAAGTACTAATCTAATTTTTGGAACTTCGTGCCATTTAATAACCGTTGTTTTCGAAAACCAGTTTAGATAATGATAGGTGTAAGCAAATGCAATAAACCTCGCTACAACAATTGCAACGGGGCTTGTAAATAAGCTTGTTTTAGATAAAGCAAAGGCACTTTGTAAATCAACAACCGAAGGGTCTAATCCGAAAATAAGAATGAGCGAACGATTCATAATTTCGAAATTGCCAATGTTTTTTTCTGTTGTTGCATCAGGCATGGCCGTTTCTCCGCTTGGAAGAAATAGTAATAAACAAACACTACATCCAATAAAAACTAGTATAGAAAGAATCCCACTAACACTTCTGTTTTTAAGTGCCCCATACAAAATAAATAATCCAGTAAAAATAAATACATGTATAATGGTAGGTAGCATAACCCCAAACCATAAAAAAGTTCGGCTATTGTAATCATCCTTACTTGATACTAGAATTAAGAATGAAATAACGGTTAATACATATTTAAGAATATCATTTTTCACAAAAGAAAATAATAATTGCAAAAAGAAAGCAAGCATTAGGAACTTAGAAGAATAAGCATTTATAGAAGCGTTTTGAAAAATACGGGAACAGTAAATAAAATTCCCATCAAAATAAATAACCAAATATCTCTTTTTTTTGTTGTAAAAAAATTCCTTTTCTCTAACCAAGAAACTTCGGTTAAATAATGTAGAGGTCCCAAAAAAGCATAAGCAAATAAAAACAAATGAAAAGGGAAAAAGAACGACATTGCCGCACTAATAATCATTAAACCAATATTGGTGTAATTTATTCCTTTATCTGTACCTAATGCTGTTTGAAAAATACTCATTACCTAAATAGCTGAACAAATCCTGTTAATTCAATTTGTTGCGAAGATACGCTTAATTGTAATAAGTAAAAATAGGTTCCTTCAGAACAAGGCAGTCCACTGGTTGTTCTTCCATCCCAATGCTGCCTTACCTTTTTAGTGTCAAATATCAATATTCCATAACGGTCATAAATGGAAAGTGAATAATCCTTCACATCTAGTTCATTAGGGATTGAAGCCTTAAAAACATCATTAACTCCATCCATATTTGGTGTAAATACATTAGGAACCTTAATGCTATCCGCAAAGTTAGATTGTGCTTTTACATTGTTTGCAAAACAAACAAGCAATAAAAATAAGAATACAAGATAAAGTTTTCATGTTTTAAAATTTTGAATTAAAACCTTTACAATCTATTTTTCCTTCTTCTCCCGATAGCTATCAGGCTTCGTTTTTCTATAATTTAATAAACGTGTTGCCCACCATTAATACTATAATTTGCCCCTGTAATAAAACTTGTTTCATCACTAGCCAAAAAGCTTACTAAATGAGCTACTTCATGCGTGCCACCTAATCTTCCCATTGGTACTTGTGCAACAATTTGGTTTAATACTTTTTCTGGAACTGCCATTACCATATCGGTTGCTATGTAACCAGGAGAAATAGTATTTACAGTTATTCCCAATTTCGCGACTTCCATCGATAATGATTTTGTAAAACCATGCATACCTGCTTTTGCTGCACTGTAATTGGTTTGCCCAAACTGACCTCTTTGTCCGTTAACGGATGAAATATTTATAATACGACCAAAGTTTCTATCAATCATGCCTTGTATAACATGTTTGGTGCAATTAAATACGCTGTTTAAATTAGTATTTATTACAGCATGCCAATCTTCCACCTTCATATTAATTAAACGCGAATCTTTTGTAATACCTGCATTATTTACTAAAATATCGATAGCTCCAACTTGCGATTCAATTTCAGCCATCATTCTTCCTGTATCTTCGAAATTACTAACGTCACCAGAAAAAAGTTGAATGTTGTAACCTTCGGCATTCATGGTTTTCATCCACTCATCTGCTTTTTCCTTGTTGCGATAATTACCAACAACAGTATAACCATCGTCCACTAATTTCTTGCACATTGCAGTTCCTAAACCACCTGTTGCTCCCGTAACAAGCGCTACACGTTTATTGTTCTTATCCATAAAAAGGGTTTAATGATAAATTATTAGAAGCAATTTACAGCTTTTAGTAAAATTCAACTTTTTCAGGTGAAACCTTTGTTATTTTTACGTTATCGAGGGTGGTTTTATTTCAATGGGCAGTTTCAACTTGTTTGCTTGTATGTTTTTGTAATCTATAATAGCTTTAAATTGAGATGCTTTTAAGGTTTCAAACTCTTTAAGGCCAATGGTTACAGTAATCGTAGTTTTATCAGGAAAGGTTTTTAATTGCATGTTTGTTGGAACTCCAATTGTTTCTATAGGTATTTCTAATTGCGTTTCGGTAAACTTATCTACATTAACATCTAATTGGACTTCGCTCACAGATAAACCAACGCGTTGAGCAATTTCTTCGGGTAAATTAATTTTTGCTTTTGAGAAATAGTATTGTTTAAGTTATTTAGAACAATTTTTCTGTACTAACACTATCAATACTTGCAATCAAAACACTATCACCATAAATGGTAACAAAGGAGGGAGTTATTTTTACTTTATCAGCATAATTGTAAAGAGGATCAAAATCAATAAGTAATGTTGGTTTAACAGGAACAATTTTTTGAAATGATTTTCCGAAACTAAAATAAATCGAATCGGGTTTTACTTTTATTAATTCAATTTCTGTATTAAATAATTTTGAAAGATTTCCAATGCTTAAAGCAGTATTAATAGCTATGGTTTGAGCATTTTATTTTTACGAATACTGGCCCCGCATCAATTACAATTTCATTGTTTTGAGTATTAAAATCAATGAACAACAATTTTGCTCCAGTTGCTTTAATATCAGCTTGAATTACTTTTGGTAACTCCGTAGAAAGCACCTTGTTTTTGGAAGGTTAATGTATTTAATAGGAACGGCAATTGTTTTAGTATACGTGCGATTAAAGCGCGTTAATAACCCATAAAAAACTAGCAATAGAAATACAAATAGCAAATATCCCTACTTTTTTGCTAAAGAATATTCTGCGTATTGTTTGAAATAGTTTGTTTTTCATGAAGCGCTAAGGTAAGAAATTATGCGGGAAGTTTATCAAACACTAATCCCAAATCCACATTTGAATTCTTTAGTAGGAGAGAGGGTTATAATGCCCTCTTTTCTTTTATATCACCTGATGCATTTGTTGAATCCGCTATACCAGCCCAAGGCTCTAAACAAATAAATTCCTCGTTTCCTTTTTTTTTGCCCAAATGCCAAAAGTAAGACATGTTATGCCAAAAGAAATTTAATGAATAATTATTCGAATGAAGTTTCAATTCTTCTGAATTCAGTCCTTTCAAAACAATAGCATCTTTTTCGAAAAGTTCTTTAGAAAGGGGATGTGTTTTTTGTTTACAATCACTTCCTCTTTTGTGTTCCATTAAATAAACCGCCATCTAATAAATTACGCGGGGCAATTTCTTCTTTCAAAACTAATGGTGTAATCACTTAATTGCTCACCGTCCATTAACGGACAAACAAAACCTTGGATGCGAGCCAATAGAGAAATACATTCTGAATCACCCGTGTTTTTTACTCTGTAATTGCAATGCAGTTTTTCGTTTTTTAATTTATATTCAATTTGTAATGCAAACGGGAATGGATATTTTTCTAAAGTCGTTTCATTGGAATCTAATTCATACACCACTGAGTCAAAATTATCAGACACAATATTAGATGCAATTTTAAATTCCATGTCCCTTGCAAAACCATGCTGTGGAAGCGAATAAGACTCTTCCTTCAAAAGTATGAGTCGTTTTTTAATTTACCACAATAGGAAATAATACCGGCGCATGTCTTGCCCAAACTTTATCGTAACCTGACCATAGTAATTCTTTATCTAATTTTAGAATAAATAGAATGCAACTCTGCTCCATGCGCAGAAATACAAATACCAAAAAATCGTTTTCTAAAGTAGCTAATTGCATTAGTCAAGTTTAATCTTGCTGTTTACAATTTCATTATCGCACTTTCTATTGCAATAGCCTCTTGTTCTCTTTTTCTCCTTTTGCAATAATATCTTTTACATAAGCTTTATCATTGTACCCAGAAGCATTTATTTTTACATTCCAAAAGCACCAATTACTGCAGTACGTGCGCACAATGCGCCAACACCTGCATCCGTAACCGAATTGGGTTTCCAACTTCAGCCATTGCTTTATTACTTCCATACTTTTAATGAAACTTCCATTACTCTAAACGGAATTTCAATAGCAAATTTGGTTGCATCTTGTATGGCTTGTGTGCGAATTGTTTTTTCTTTCTTCTGTTGATTTAGGTAAAGAAAATGCAGTCATGATTTTATTAAAGGCAGCGGTGTCTTGGTCAACCAAACGTATTAATTCATCTTTTGCAGCCTGTCCTTTTTCTGCCCAGTCGCTAAATTCTTTCCATCTATCGTCCCAACCTTTTTGTGAAGATAAATTGGCAACCATTGTTGCTAATGAAGCGCCTAATGAACCAACATATGCAGAGATTGAACCACCTCGTGTGCAGGACTTTCCGCTTGCTGTTTCATCTGCAAAGGCAACTAAATCCATGCTTACTAATTTGCTATCAGCTTTATCTTTTTTAGCATGTATTCAATAATACGCTCTTCAGGTTTAAATGGACCAAGCTCATCCAATCCCATTGATTTGATAGCGATTTTAATTAATTCTTTTTCGCTAACTCCAATCGAACGTTCTTGTTTTTCAAGGAAATATTTTCCAGCATCTAACATTGCTTTTAGTGGAATCAATCCAACTAATTCGCTTCCTGTTACGCGTATTCCACGTGATGTTGCGTTTTGCAAACTTAATCAAACGCAATGTAACAGGCGTTACACAATGTTGGTTAAGTTCATTGATATTTGCGCAACACCATATTCTTCAATACTCCAACCAATTGCCTTTACACATTTTAAAGTTCCAGGTTTTGATTTTGGATTTCCTTTTTCATCTGTAATTATTTTTCCAGTGATTGGATTTCCTTCGCGCATTACACGTCCTGCCTCACGCATATCAAATGCAATAGAGTTGGCACGACGAGTAGACGTTGTATTTAAATTCACATTAAAGGCTACTAAAAAGTCACGAGCGCCAATAACAGTTGCCCCGCGTTTTGCATCAAACTCTTGCAGAATTCAAAATCTGGTTTCCACTCAGGTAATTTTATTTTTTTGAAAAGCCTTCGTATTCACCACCACGAATAGAAAGGTTGCTTCTGTTTGTTAGGTTGGGCATTCCGTATAAATAAATAGGTAAGTTCAATTCTTTCCAACACGCTCTCGGGTAATTGTTGCGCATACTTAGCAGTTTCTTCCATGCTAATGTTTGCAATAGGAATAAGCGGACAAACATCAGTTTACCATGCGGGGATGCTCACCCCTTTGTGTTTGCTCATATCAATTAATTC
>JADJDM010000017.1 GCA_016702705.1 Bacteroidota bacterium
TAAAGGTACATATATCGCAAGAAGATGGAAATTTTCGCAAGGAAACAAACAACCTTTAGTAATTAATACATTTTCCACGACCAATTAAACTTAGAAGAGTTTAATCAAAACAACGAGCTTTACGTTATGGCAAAAAACATTTTCGAAACGAACACCAAGAAAATCTTTATATTTGGTGATATTATAATAATTGAACAAAACGGTAAACAATCATATCAAATATTAAAATCAAGCAAATGAAAACAATACTTTTATTAAGCATACTAATTGTTGCGAACCTCACCATAAACGCTCAAGGTTTAATCTTAAATAAAGAGAAGTATGAAAAAACTGCTAAATGGTTGCCTAATAAAGAATTTGGTTTGCCAATAAATCTTTCCCAACAAGTATTTCTTACAGAGCCTATTGCCCAAGTATTAGATCACAAGGCCGAGTATCTACATGTGTAGGATGGGCGACTGCTTATGCGGCGCTATCAACCCAGCAAAACATTAAAATGAACATTAAAGGCAACGCCAAAAAATGGGTGCGTGCTTTTGATCCTCATTTTATATATGGGTTTATCAAAGATGAAAAAGACTCGTTATGTCAAAAAGGAACTTCAATTATAGATGCCCTTACTGTGTTGGAAAATTACGGTTGTAAGCCATTCATTTGGGAACCTTGGCTTAAGTGTACAGATACCAACACGTTTAATAAATTTACAATTGCAGTAGCATCTAACTATGCAATAGAAAAAGCATATGCTCTTGAACAAGATAAATTAGTTGAAAATGTAAAGTGGGCACTTACTGAAAAAATGCCTGTAATTATTGGAGTGAATTTAACCGAATCATTTGTTAGTGGCGCATCATTAAAAGAGGGAGTATGGAGTCCGAACAAAGGAGAAGCCTTTATTGGTGGACATGCAATGTGTGTGTAATTGGGTATAACGACACTAAAGCATGGCGGTGCATTTGAAGTTATGAACAGTTACGGTTCAGGATAGGCGACAAAGGCTTCATTTGATAAAGTATAGTGATTTTAAAACTAAAGTTGATGAGGCTTATGTAATGGATATTCAACCTTTAAGTTCAAATCCTTGTTCTCTTGGTGATTGTGAAAGTGGTTTTTCACGTTATACATTTATTAACGGAGAAGTGTTTGAAGGAGTTGTTACAAATGGAACACTTGATGTATGGGGTTCATATCTTTATAAAGATGGCTCAGCATACATAGGGTCATGGAAAGATGGAAGAAAGCATGGCCCTGGAATAATTTATAATGAGGCTACATCAAAATTTTATGACACGTACTATCAAAATGATATTCTTAAAGACCATGCAGCAAAAGGGTTTGCTTTAAGTGAAGCAGAAAAAAGAACAATCAACAATCACGGAATTAAAAATCGACTTCAATAGTAACGGAAAAAGTAGAAGATTTTGAAACCTTACAAAAGACTTTATCTAAATTTGAAGTGCCTGATAAACCATTAACAACCACATCAGAAAAGAAGCAATACCACCTAAGAAGTATAAAGATAGTAAGGAAAAATAATCCCACGTTGATGAAATCTAGTAATCAAAAACCTCACTTTAACTTGGGCATTAGAAAAGATGTCGCTTTTATATTTTCATGTCCTGGGCAAGAAGAAGCAATCAACAAAAAACCAACTTCTGGAAAACTGGAGATAACTGATGAACTTTTTAGGTATTTTAGCAAATAAAGGATTTCTCAAATCATTTAAAAGAAGATATGATTTCAGAATTTCGAATGCTTCATCAACAGTTCATTTCAAAGACAAAACAGGTCGAACCGAGGAATTAGATTCGCTTTTATTTCTTGATTCTAATTATAAAAGATTGTTCAAGGAATTAGATGGCATTAATAAATATATTATTTGTTTTGGAAAGAAAGCAGAGAAAACAATGATAAAAATGCTACAAAATCCTAAATATAGCAAGGTGAATTTTAAACCAATATTTTCAAGACATTTAGGCTTGCAATCTTTAAATAAATGGAAAACACAGCGCATTTGGACACTAATGGCCGCATACTAATTCTTGCGAATAAAATAATTGAAAACTCAATGAATAGCTAATCCACAAAATATTTATTCAACTTAAACCCTTTTTTTAAAAGTATAGATTTACATTTTTTACAAAAGTCTATTTCTGTTTCAGTAGTATTTTTCCCCTTAGCATCTGTCATTATACATGTTACATCAGGGCAATGAGGCAAACCTTGTGTATGACCAATTTCATGTATTACTACTTTAAAATACTGCTGTTTAATATCCTTCTTTTTATTAAGTCGATGTGTAGATGCAACACATGCCTTACCTGGTTGAAAGCCAAGTCCCATTACACCCCAATCAGGGATAGCACCATTATCAGTACTAATGTCATAGTGTGTAATCCCAACTGTTACATGTCCTTCGGATGTGCTTTTACTCAACATTGCTATTAATGTGTCTGCTTTATATCGCTTTCTAGGCACATAAAAAGCGCGCGTTGGAATAACTTGTTTTTTCAAGAGACTTACCCTTGGATGTACCTTACACATTTCAGTATATATATAATTCACAATTTCCTCAGAAAGACCTTCATAAGGTTGAATGTCGATAAAAGAGATATTATCCTTAACCTTGTTTGTATCGGATGTTAAACCAATGTTTTTATTATTCGTTTGAGTTACCCCTCTTCATTCTCTCCTTTTCATTGCTTGTACAAGCTAATAATAAGAGAATATTAATTATAGTTAAGATGCTTAGTTTTTTCATAATTTTAGAATGTGGATTTTATAATAATACAATTGTAAATAGTAAAACATAGATGAATAATGGAATAACAACGCAAATCCAAACAGAAGTAACAATATAATTGCTTCCAAAACTATTAAATCTATTCAAAAAACGTACTGATTTATAAACAAATCATCCGAAAACATTCTAAAATTTTCACATCCAACAAAAACCCCTAAACCAAACATTAAGCCAGCCATTGTTAGGTAATGTTGCCCGAAAAATTTTATCGAGTAAAAAACACCATGTAAGCGGAATAATAAAATAATAGACAACAACATTTAACTCATTGTAGGATAAACCTGTTCCTTTACTAACTCTTTTAAGTACGTTTGCTACTGAAGCAAAAATTTTATTTACCATTAGCTTTAATTTAGAAATAATTGATAGGTGCTTTGATTTGAGTAAGTTATTCGCATTATAGACATTGATAATTCATCAGCCTTGAAAGGCGTATTATAACAAATCTGTCCATAGGTAAGTTTATAATGGTCCAAATACTCGCACCCCTTTAGCCAAGAATTTTGTTTACTTGTGAAAAAATCTAAATTATCAAGTGAGTCTTCGCAACCCTGTTCAGCTGCAATTTTCCAAGTTTTCAATGCGCCCGCTAAATCATTTGCCTTTACTTGCAAATAGCCTTTATATTTTAAATACTCAACACGATTAGGGTCAATTAAAATTGCAACATCAATATCCGAAATACTCTTTTTAAATTCAAAACATTTAGAGTACGCAAAAGCTCGTTGTACAAAATATTCACTCCTAGCATTAATACTTATTGCCTTAGTTGCATAACTTATTGATGTGCAAAATTGCTCCCTTTTGTAATACTGTTCCGCCTTTATCATAAACATCTTTTCTTGAGTTGAGGGTAAATCACTACTCGTTTTTTTAGGACTTTCGTTCTTGCAGATTTTGTAAATACTCAGTATAACAAAAGAAATCCCTGCGACTAATATTGTTCCTGTTAGTATCATGTTTTAGTTTCCAATTTCCATTATTGTTCCTGTAAAACTCTCATTCAAATAGCCCTTGTAAATCAATATTTCAAAATCATCCATAGGTATAATTTTCACCATATAATAAGGAGCATCCCCATTATATATTACTGAAAATTCCACAATTGCCCAACCACTCTTATCATCATAAGAATTTTTAAAAAACCATTGATAATATGATTTTTCGGTCTTCTTTCCTTCATATAACTCATTCGATATTTTCATTGGATTTCCCATAAGTTACCATAGCTTGAAGTTGAATCCTTAGGAAAAACAACTGCCATTCTTAAAACACTATCCCCTACATTTTGATAAAAAGAAACATAAGCCCTCTTCTTTATGTAATGAGCAGTGTAATCCTTACCATCGTTATTGGCATCATTAATATTGAAACACAATATTGTCTTTGATATTCCTGAGCAATAGAAACAAGATTCAAACAAATAAAGGCGAGAGTTAATTTAACGGCTATTTTTTTCATGATATTAATTTTATGGTTCATCAATTAATAATTAACCTACCAAAAGGTAACCATAACTATAATTTTGAAGTTTCTAGCCGTATTTAAAACGGTCTAATTAGTCCGTTAGACCATTGACAAAGAGGCCTTCAGCCTCTTTTTCTTTTTAAAAAACCTCTAAAACACCGAATCCGATTGGTAATTGTCAATATTTTAATCCTACAAATTTCACTCTACTTAATATTGTTGCATCCCCAAAACAAAAAGGTCTAATTAGACCTTTTTAGTCCGATTAGACCTTCGCACTTTTTATTCTTTTGCTCCATAATCATTTAAAAAACACTACATATGGAAGCAGTAATCTTATCAAAAGAGCAGTTCAACCACTTAACAAGCTCTATCGAGGAAATCAAAACAAAAATCACAGCCGAAAACAAAAAACCTTCTGAAAATTATTTAGACAACCAGGAGTTTTTGTTGCTGATGAAAATTTCAAAGCGTACAGCACAAACTTGGAGAGACGAAGGGAAAATTTCATTTTCACAAGTTGGCAACAAAATTTACTACAGGTTGTCGGATGTAGAAGAACTACTTCAAAACATTACATAAAAGCATTTAAGAAATAAGGAGGGCAAAATGAACACATACAAAGAAACACTGCATGACCTCACTTGGCCCGAATTGCTTCAACAAGTTTCAGCAATTTTGAGCCGCGATGCAAAGGCATTAGAAAGTAATGTAAACTACTACATGAAATTATTTAATGATAGTAATACAGATAAAACAAAACTCAATAACATATTTGAAAAGCTTCAGCTTGAAAAATTGCGCCATGCTTATTTTTCAGAGCTGTTTATTAGACTTGAAGAAGCCAATTACAAAATGATGATCATGAGTTTAGAAAGCTGCATCCAACAGGAAACTGAAATACAAAACAGAACACCAAAAGATTGGGTAGCAACAATCCGTTTCGAAGACGGAAAAATTAGAGTTTATTTCATGGCATTATCTTATTACCAATAATCTAAATTATGTTTGATATTCCTGCACCATCAACCCAAAACGGATTTCCAATCTCTGCTCCGCATAACTTGCAGAGCGGAGTTGAGTCTCAACAAGTAAAACTTGCTCGTTTGCTCGAATCTCAAAAAAAGATAAAAGAAAACAAAGGCAAACCAATAAATTTTAGCCAACCCATTTTATGGCAAAAAGATAATCCAGTGTTCTTTCCAAAAACAATTAATGTAATACAAGGTAAGGCAGGCGTGCACAAGTCACGCCTTGCCGAAACCATTTGCGCTGCGCTTTTAAAAATACCTGAGAGCAATAGAGATTTATTGGATTTTAAAACCAACATTCTCACACGCTACGCTGTGTGCTATGTTGATACAGAAAGAAATCTTTCTGACCAATTACCCTATTCGTTGCAGCAAATACAATTAAAAGCAGGTTATAACATTCAAGACCATCCTTATGGTTTCGATTACATTTCCTTACTCGAATTTGGAAGAGAAGAACGTTTCGATATGCTTAATATTTATTTGGAGCATATACGAAAACAATTTCCCATGCACATTTTTATTGTACTTGATGTAATAACCGATTGCGTTTTCAATTTTAACGATACAAAAGACAGCATGAAACTAATCGACATGATGAATCAATCCATTAACCGATACGATGTAACCTTCATTTGTTTAATACATGAGAATCCTGGCAGCACAGATAAAGCCCGTGGCCATTTAGGAACCGAAATACTAAATAAAGCAAGTACGGTAATGCAAATTGGTTTTGAAAAAGATGCTCAAAACCATAATACTGATTTATTAAAAGTAACCTATCTCAAATGCGGAGTTCCAAAAAACATGAACCGTTTTTTGTACAGTATTCTGATGAAGAAAAGGGATTGATTTGGCAGATTACAATACTATACAAGAAGCAAAAAGAAAATCGCAACCACAAAGCAGCCTTGATGAGACAATTGAATTAATTGGTGGATTTTTAAAAGAACCAATGTCAAAAACAACCTTAATAGAAAAAACTATGCTTCGAAATGGATTGTAAAGAACGTACAATCGAAACAAGATTAAAATCTATCATCTCAACCAAAACTTAGAATTCTTGATGGCAATGGCAAGGAAAAACACTTTGCAAACGACTCGAAAACAAAGAAACCATTTACTATTTATCCACCTAAAAATTAATCATTTAGTTGTTTGCAAGTTTGCAAACCCCCCTATATAAGGGTTTGCAAACTTGCAAAGGTGATTATCTCAATTAACATCATGATTTTGAAAAATTGTCGAATTTTAGTTTGGTGTTACCAAAAAGTGCTAAATTTGCCTCAACAGTACACGCCACGCTACCCATAAGAACAGCGTCCCAGGGCGTGTCTTTGCTTTTATACCCTTTGGAATTACAATAAGGCGACCACAGATATAAAACAACAAATTGCTTTACTTAAGCAACGTGGGTTAATAATTGCTGATGAACCAGCTGCCGAATATTTTTTACAAAATGTAAGTTACTACAGATTAGCTGGATATTGGTGGCCAATGCAGGCAGATAAATCACTTCACACATTTAAGCCAAATAGCACTTTCGAAAACATAATTCAGATTTACAACTTTGATAGAGAACTAAGAATATTATTATTTGATGTTATCGAGCGAATTGAAATAGGTTTAGAACCAAATTAATTTACAATCTTTCTCATGAAATTTCTCCTTGGTGGTTTGAAGATGCAACCCACTTTAGAGACGCGGTTGAACATACAAAAACGCTTAATTCTTTAGATAGAGAATTGCAACAAACTAGAGAAGTATTTATTACCGAACATTATAAAAAATACCACACAGATACAAGACGTCCTCCTTCGTGGAAAACCTTAGAAGTAGTAAGTTTTGGTGTTATTTCTAAATTTTATGGTAATTTAAAAAGCACCGTTGGTTCAAAAGATTCGATTGCTGCACAACTAGGTACAGTGAATCACACATTTTTGCCTAGTTGGTTGCAAAGTATTGCGCAAATACGAAACATATGCGCTCACCATGGTCGTTTATGGAATAAAAATTTACCAGGAAGACCAAAACTTTTACCAAAACCACCGAAACCTTGGATTTCAAATGTCCCCACATCTAACGAACACTACATGCTTTATATTCACCTATGTTGCATGAAATATTTAATAAATATCATTAATCCTGATAATTCGTTTACTCATAAATTAAAGGATTTATTAGCTAAATATCCAAACATCGACCCTAATGCACTTGGCATGAAACCTAATTGGGAAAACGAACCTCTTTGGAAATAATAATTTACAGTCTTTTACCTTTAGGATTTTCAACGAAAATCAAAAGCTAGCTAAAAAATTCCCTGATGATGTAAACAGTACTTTATTTGCTCAGCAAAAAAACAAACGTATTGATTACGATTATGATTTAATAAGCGGCAAAGTAAATTCGGTTGCATATCAAAATGGTAAACAAGACCAATGGCATCATGCATACGAATATGATGCAGATAACCGTATACTTGAAGTGCAAACAAGCACCGATAATATATTATGGCAAAAAGATGCGAAATACTTGTATTATCATCATGGCCCACTTGCACGTACCGAACTTGGGGAAAATTTAGTACAAGGTGTAGATTATGTTTATACTTTACAAGGCTGGATAAAAGGAGTTAATAGTAATTCCTTATCTTCGCAAAGCGACCCTGGTATGGATAACTTTGGAATGAACATAGGAACACCAAGCTTAAATCAAAACTTTGCTAAAGATGTTTATGGATATACGCTTGGTTATTTTGATGGAGATTACCAACCAATAGATATGATTAAGTGGAACGCAACAAAATCGTTTTGAAGCTGACAAAACTGCTAGCCAATTAGTAGCTAACCGAAACAATTTATACAATGGTAATATTGGGAGCATGGTTACAACCATTGTTGACCCTAATAACCCAAGTCTTCCATTACCACTTGGTTCAGCTTACAAATATGACCAGTTAAACCGTATTATATTAGGAACATCCTATAACAATTTAAATTTAACAACAAATACTTGGGGCGGCGGAAGCACTATTGCAAGTAACCTTTATAGAAACGAGTTCGTATACGACGCTAATGGAAATATTTTAAATCAAAAACGTTACAATAATTTTGGACTAATGTTTGATAATTTAGAATACAAATACGATTACTCGGCTTACTCGCAACCAACTGGCGCAATAGGCGGTACAGATATGCGACGCAATCGATTGTATCACGTTAACGATCAAATAGGTTTAGAATCTTTAGAAACAGATGACATTGATGACATGGGTAGTTTGGATATTTCTCAGCCCGAATTTACTTGGGAGAAAATACAAATTACGACTATACACCAATTGGCGAACTTAAAAGATACCAAAGAAGGAATTGAAAATATTGAGTGGACAGTTTATGGTAAAATAAAAGAAGTTACACGCCACACAGCTCATGGTATGCAAACACTTAAGTTCGATTATGATGTTTCGGCAATCGTATTGCAAAACATGTTTACAGCGCAACAGGTACTTGGAAAAAGTACGTATTACAGCCGCGATGCACAAGGCAATGTAATGAGTGTAATGAACAATTTTTTAACCCAACTATTGCAGCTGGTTCTTATGCACAAGTTGAAAAACACATATACGGAAGCAGCCGCTTAGGTATGGAAAAAACCTTTGTTGAGTTAATAGATAATAATGGACCTGGACCCGACCCTGATAATTTAGGTACAGCACGTTTAATGATTATTGATGCACCTGGTAAGCGTGTGTATGAATTAACAAACCATTTAGGTAATGTACTGGCAACCATCACCGACCGCAAAATACCTGTGGGCGATATGAATGATAACATCATTGGCTATAACGCCGAGCTTTACACAGCAAACGATTACTCTGCTTTTGGTGCACCGCTTAAGGGAAGAAAATTTGATAAAACAATCTGCGTTCCACAAACCATTGTTACACCTTTGGTGAACGAAGATTTTAACGGCTCAAGCAACGCAGGTTTTGTTGGAACCAATGCTTGGGTAACTTTACAAGGAAACCGATTAAGAGTGCAAAAAACACTCCTTCTGGAACATCTTCAGTATTTAGTGCACGTAAAGACTTTACAGTAAACAGCAACTCCGATTACATTGTTACTTTTGATTTTGAGGTAATTAGCTCAGGAGGTGTTACAGCACGCATACGAAAATTATAAACACTAATGCAGTTGTACAAACATTATCTTTACCCGCAAATCAGTTTGCAAGTTTAAGCTTTAGTGTTGCAACTGCAGGAACATACAGATTAGAATTAACCACAGGATTTGTAAATGGTACACGTAGGTTTAGAATCGATAATTTGTTTATTGAAGAAACTAATAATACGCCGCTTTGTACTAGTTACGGGCTACAGGTACCCTTCAATAACCAAGAACACGACGATGAAATGTATGGTGATGGAAATGCAATTAGTTTTGATGCTAGGGTGCTTGATCCGAGGTTGGGTAGATGGCTCAGTGTTGACCCAAAAGTAGGAAAATATCCACAATGGAGTCCATATCATTTTGGCTATGATAACCCAATTGTAACAATAGATGAAGATGGTGAGGAGAATGTAATAGTTGTTGCTGCTGAAAATCACTCAGAAACACCAGGTAATAAATTAATGTTTATGTTTCATGCTATAAGGGCGGCAAGAAAATATCAAAACTTTCTGGGGAAAGTACAACTGTATTATTGTTTAATCATGGATATTCTGACAAGCAGGTTAAGGCATTTGAAAGAGTTTGTAAATGTTTGGCGTTAGTAATGTAGTTAAAGTTTCCAATGTGGATGAAGTGGTAAACTACATTAACTCCAAAACACAAGACCGCAAGTCTTTCTACAGAAAGACAAAGTGATCCTGTCTCTAACTTAGATATTTTTTCTCATGGTTTGCCAGGTAGAATACCATTAGATTATGAAGGTGGTAAATCTAATACAGATTTAACCATTGAGAAAGTTAATCAAATTGACCCCAAGTCATTTGGCAGAGATCCAGCTACGGGTGAAACGCCCCTTTTTGTTTCTTATGCCTGTAGAACTGGAACACCAGATGAGGAAGGAAATAATTTAGCCCAATCTTTTGCTGACAGAACAGGGGCAACAGTTAAAGCTTTCAAACGTCGTTCTAATTATGATGACACATTTAGTAATAAGGATATCAGAAACTTTAATAGGACTATGAAACTTAATAAGTTAATACCTGGTTCGGAGCATTTAAAGAACCTCGTTCGGGAGATACACCAGAAGAATTACCAGAAGGGCAATTTGAATTTAAACCTCAGGCGAAAGAAAATTAATGAAAAAAGCAATTACTCTTACAATATTTAGCATGTTTATTTTAGCTGGATGCATGCGACAAGATATTTACGATTATTATATTCCCCTGCAGGAAATAAGTTTTAATATTTATAAGCAAGATAAAAATTGTAATCATTTGTTGTATAAGTCAATTAATATGGAAATTTCTCATGAAAGTCTTGATTTAGAACAACTGAAAAAATACAAATTGTTAATATCATTTGATGGCATTGTATATAATGGCGGTTTTAGAAGTAATATAAAGCTTAATGATTTACCAATATGTAAAAGTGAAGGAAGGAATTTTGTTAGCATTGTTGTATGTCTACAAGATAAACTCAGAACAAGGCATATTTATGGCAAAATGATTGTACTTATGCAATGATAAATACAATAACATTAAAATTGTATTGAATCGAAAACTGAGCACGATAAAGAAGAAAGAGCTTTTAAAATACATAGGTGGTGAGCATTAAAAGCTAAAACGGGAAACGTTGAAAAGGAATTCCCCCGTTCGCGCAGAAATGTTTTCCGTGTATTGTAAACGAAATAAAATAGTCTTCTTCAATAAGTACTACTACCCGATTTTTATACCAAGTAGTAGTACTTGGTTTTGTGATTTCATTAGTCATTTACTACACCTCACCAATCTTAAAAGGAAACCACTTATTTATTTGTTCTAATTGCTCTTCAATGTTTTTTGGCGGTACCGTAAGGTGGTAGAAGTTAGTTTGTGACCAGCCATGTATTGCACTTGCTCTAATGATAATTGTTTTTCGTTTAGCCAGTTGGCAATTACCGAACGCCTAATGTTTAAAGGGCACAAATGTCTATCGGGAAACATAGCGCCAAAATACTTTACTAAATAATTAACATCCGAATGTCCAATTTGTGTTCCTAGTTTGCCAACTAAAAAGTAATCGCATTTAGTTTTAATCAGTTTTTGGCGGTGGTTTTTAATGTAATCTATAAACAAATCAAGCTGTTGATTGCTTAGGTATAGCTTGCGGCGGTTTAAGGTTTTACTTGCTTTAATGTAAATACTACCCTCATCTAAATCAACACTTTTTAGCTTTATGTTTTTAAGCTCACTAAGCACTAAAGCTTGATTTAAAAGCAAACTTAACATTACTTCGTTGCGCACTTTTAAAATAGAATAACGCTCTTCCTTATTGTTAAGCAATTGAAGTTCTTTTGTAGAAAATAAATCCTGATGAATTACTTCCTTGCTTTGTTTCGTTTTTATTTTTAATGTTTTACAAGGATGGTTTTCGCACTTACCAATTTCGATTAGGTAGTCATAATACTTTTTTAATCCGTAAAGTATAAAGTTTTTGTGGTTCACATTTTTTAGTCGTTCGGATTTTGAAAATAAGTAATCTACAATATCCTTGTATTTGAGTGTAGTAATATTCGGTAAATCGCGGGCAATAATATTGCCACTGCATAAATAGCTTTTTACTCCTGATGGCGTATGCCCCATTTGAACCAAATAGGTTTCGTAAGAAATTTTTCTTGACATGATAGTAAGTTTATTATGAGAATTTATAGTTTTGTTTTCTGCGCTTAGCATATAGTTGCACTGTATCTATTTCGGTATGCCCTAAAAATGATTTTACAAACTCGGCACCAGCTCCATTTTCGAGTAGGTGTGTTGCTATACTATGTCTTAAACAATGGAGGGTAATGTTTTTTGAAATGAGGGCATCATCATTTGTACGCTTAACAATGCGCAAAATTGTTTTGTAAATACTGTGTCCGCACATGCGTGCTCCAATATCATTTAAAATTAGAGCTTCTGTATAAACGCTATTATGCTGTAAGTATAAACCTCTTTCTGCCTTTAAATAAGGTTTAATTTTTTCTAATATAAATTCAGAAATTGGTACAACCCGAGATTTGTAGTTTTTACCATCTCTAACAACTAACAATCCTTTACTAATTAAAATATCCTGAATATTTAGTGCAACTATTTCGGTGCGGCGTAAGCCGCAACCATAAGCTATAGCAAGTATGGTTTGCTCGCGTGCATCTTTGCAAGTATTAAATAATAAGGTAATTTCGGAAGTGGTACAAATGTTTCTATCAGTTTGCTTACCAAATTGAAACTTTGGCAAACGAGCGGGAGAGTTTTCAATTGCATTAATATCTATTAAGTAATCAAAAAACACACGAACCGAATAAAGATTATTGCGAATCATAGATTCGCTTAAAGTTCCTTGCCGCCTTAAATTTGGACGTGTGTTTATGTACTCATAATACGCAACAATTTGTAGCGCTTTTACTTTCGTAAAATCAAAAAAGCCTTGGCTTTCTAAATACCAAAGAAACTCTTTTACACAAGCTTGCTACATAATTGTTTTACCCCTACCATAGTTTTTAACCATAATCATTTTATCGAAGCCATTGTAATGCTCAATAAAATAGGGGATTTTTAACTGAAATGGAATTGTTTTTGCCATAATACATTTGTTTTGATTTAAAACAAATGTAGCCTACTAGGCATCGTGCATTATGCAACCTATGTAATCAAACATTATTTCAATTAAAATTTTGCACTCTTGTCTATTTTAAAAATATAACAAGTAGCAAATTAAAAAAAATTTATTATTATTATTTCTTTTATTATCTTTTCGAAAAATTTGGAGCAATGGAAAATCTATTACAATTAAAAATTAATTTAGAAGGCATTAAGCCCAATATTTGGAGAACAGTGCTAGTGTCAAATACTTCTACAGTGTATGAACTTCATCATATAATACAAATTGCTTTTGGATGGGAAAACTATCATGCTTATTCCTTTAGCAAAAACGATTCAATATATGGCAATCCTATATTACTTGATGACGAAACTGTAATAAATGACAAAGAAATATTTCTACATGAACTATTTGAAAAGAGAGGTACTAAAATCAATTACGAATATGATTTTGGAGATGGTTGGATTCATTCCATAGCACTAGAAGATATTTTACCCAATGATTCCAAAGTGAAACATCCAGTTTGTTTAGAAGGCGAAAGGGCATGCCCTCCCGAGGATTGTGGTGGTACATTTGGATACTCAAACCTAGTTAATGTAATGAAAAACAGCAAACATCCAGAACACAAAGAGTTTGTAAAATGGCTGGGAAAACCTTTTGATTCGGAAAGCATCGATTTGGTAGAAGTGAATAAAGAATTAAAGACTATTAAGAATTACATTAAAGCGTATGAGCAAGAAGATTAATAATTTGACCTAGAGTAGAATGTACTTCCCGCACTTTAACTCTAATAACCATTTTCAATTGTAAGTGAATATGGTCCGAATCCATTCTCATAAAAAACCGAATCACCAATAATTCCATTATCAGTATAAAATCGCCAATACCCATCTTTCACACCTTCACTATAATTGCCTTCCGTTTCAACTTTTCCATTTGGATAGAAGGTTTTTACAAAGCCATTACCATTAACTAATTTTCCAAAATCTAAACTATTTCCCGAACTGTCATTAACTGCTTCAATAGACCATAATTTATCCATTTGGTAAATTAATTTACATCTGAGCTTACTGTTTTCATAATACTCCAATGAAACTCCATTAGCCAAATCATCAGAGTACTCACATTCTAGTTGTAATCTCCCATTTTCAAAATAGTTTTTTACTGTTCCATTTAATTTGCCATTATTAAAATAAGCAGTTTCTAATGTGTCCCCATTTTCAAAAAGCCAGACAAAACTCCCACATTTTTCGTTCGTTATTATATCAGCTTCATAAATATATTCAACCCTTTTTTTTGAGTCATTTTTACTCGGATAATATTCAGTCTTAATTTTACAAGTAGACTTTTTATCAATTTGGGAGCATGAATTGATAAATAGAATTCCTGTTATGATGTGATATACAAAAAGTTTCATAATTTAATCTTTAGAAGTTTGCTGCGGTTTCTTTGTAGCTGGTTTTACAGGCTCATCTTTTGGTTTAGTTTCTTCATTTGTTGGGTGTGGCGTAGTTCCAACGTATGTGGTAGCTGTTGTAGGAGGCCCCACTACCGTCTCTACTTTTAATATCTCCATTCTATTGTCGAATAGTTGCTTTCCAAGGGTCTGAATTTTTTCACATATTCTTCATCCTTACCTTCTGGAAGAGCACTATCTAAAATGAAATTAGCTAAATCAATTTTCACCTCGATTTTATCAAAACCTTCAGGCACAAGTCCTTTGTCAATTGCGGTATTCACTAACTTCCAAGTTTCTAAGAGCTTCTCATTATGAGCTGCAGTAATTCCCATATCATTGGATAGTTTTTGTTTATTTAATTTATCCAAATTATCGAGTGCAATAACCAAAAGGCCACCGAGTCCATAAACACCCTTTTGGAAAATAGTACTATTAGGTCCGTTAGGGATTAATTTGGGATTTGCTATTTGACCTTTTCCTGCAAATTTATCCCAATCATATTTTTTATCTACTGCCTTTAACTTATACCAGCTCAAATCGCTTTCATATACTTTATTATCCAAGTTAAATCCAACTGCAATAAGCTTAAAATCTGACATAGCATTTCGTGTAACCTGATACTTCTGCCTATCAATTCTTATGTAATTATTTGTAGTTGTGAAATTATTATTTAATGAAAACCCAACTCTTGAAGTCCCATTAAAATACTCAAGGCCATCCAAATCAAGACCATCTATTGGTCTATTTGACGCGAACTGATATGGAGTTAATTCTGGGTAGTCTGTGGTAATTGGATCAACTTTAAAGAAGCGACCTAATCTATTATCATAACATCTCATTCCATAATCTTGGAAGTTACCCTCCCCATAAACTTCATCATCCTTTTCTTTGCCATTGAAGGAGTAATTGGAGGGCAGCATGGTTACAAGCCAATTATACTAAATGGTTTAAAGGTTTGTGTTTATCAAAGAACGATTTGTAATTTAATAAATAATTGCTAGTTGAACAAGATTTGTTTTGGTTTATAAATTTAAACATTAATTTTTACAATAGTAAGTAATAAACTAAAACTTACCTAAAATAGAACTGATTAAATTTATCGTCATATAAAATTCTTGTTATATCTGGTTCATTTCCTCTTACAGTAAAAGAAAATTCCAATGTACCTCGTTCCAATTTTTTTAAATTAACCATTCCGTAATTAAAGTAAATTAATTCCATTTTAGCTTTGTTGTAAGTGAAAAACATTATCTCTTTTTCATCAGTAATTGGGCTGATATATGTGATTAAAAAAATTGTTACCTGACCATAATTTTTGATAATGCAACTCCTTGTGCCTTCATATTTGAAGTTTACGAATTCAAAAAAGGAATTACTTGTATCTCCTTTTAAAAAGTAATGTTTATAAAATGAAGTAGAAAAATCAGTAATGTTTTGTGCATTAATTACTTTTTTCAAAATCATTCACATCTTTAAAGTACAAAATCGAATTATTTAAATGGTTGGCCTCACTAATATTTGCTTCAAAGTCTTCCTTTTTATAATGTTCATCAATAAATTTTGTATTTAATGAATCAAATCTAAAGAGAACACTCCTTTTGTTAAATATTATAGATGAAAATTGGAATGAACTATCAATATTGGCTTTCTTTTTAATTAATATAGAATCTACCGCAACCTCTTTGTTATTTGTTATAGAACTAGAACAAGAAGCTAGCAAAATAAAAAATAATGGCAGTATCAAAATTTGTTTATTTAAAAACATTAGGTTTTGTGAGTTTAGTTTTAACGTCATTTGTTGTAACTTTTTTCGTGGAATTATAAAACATTTTCATAACCGCGGCTTTATAATTCACTTTGTGTGGCAAATTATTTGCATCTTTTTTGCCATTTCCATTGTAGTTCTCAACTGCATTGCCCCAGTCTTTTCCTCCAGTCCATTTTTTTCCATCTCCATTTTTAAGGCCTTTTTGATAAAGTATTCCAATACCCGCCTTTATGCTTTGTTGTGCGTTAAGAACCCCGCCATTTTTTGTTAATCCGAATTGTTTTTTTGAATCATTCCAATCAGTTTTTGTTTCACTAAAATAAACATTAGCTTGCATAATGTCTTTTTTAGAGTCATTTAAATCATCAAGGTTGGGATCAAAATTACCCATTTGGGTTTCTTTAATAGCTATTGCTTTTACTAGAGTAGGATTCAGATCAGGCACTTTATCTTTTGCATCTTTCATTACTGTACCATTTGTATATTCAGGTACTTCACCCATTTCATTTTTCTTATAATTAAAGATAAATGTTTCTGCAGCAATGACATAATCATATTGCTGATATTTTGGGTCTTCATAACCACTAATTGTACTTGGCATAGCGGCCTCTTGATAATCATAACCTAAAACCTCTGGTTGCCCAGTCTTTGGATCTATACATTCTGTATATATTGGAATCGCAACAAATGTTTTAACAGTTTTTTCATCAACAACTCTGTGTGTTTCTTTTCCGTCCATTCCAAAATATACAATATCTCTTCCATCTGGGTCTTCAAAATATAATGGATTGCATAAAGCTGAATTGTATGGATTAACGTCAGGATATTTTGCAAATAGTGGGTCTATACTCAACCATCTACCCAAACGCGGGTCAAGTATTCTTGCTTCAAAACCAATCGCATTCCCATCACCATAAATCTCGTCGTCTCTTTCTTGCCCATTGAAGGAGTAATTGGAGGGCTGATATGAAAAGGTGAAGGTTTTCAAGCTGTTGGCACTTTTACATCAAAGAACGCTTTAAATTCTAGCTTAAAAATAATATAATTATATCACATTTCCATCATTTAACACAAAAATCAAGTAGTACTTCTTTAAAACCAAGTACTAGTACTTACATACATAATCAGGTACTAGTACGTATTGTTTTCATACTTCTATCCGCTTAGTTTTATAAAAACAAAAGATGAAAACAATTTTCACATTTATACTATTCGTTATTGCCTTTTCAAACTTACAAGCGCATGATGATAAAAAAGCAAAAACAACAAAAGAAAAAGAAGGCAAATGCACTGGCAGTGCTAATTGCCGTTCGTGCAAAAACTGTAAATATTGTGCGCATTGCAATAGCGGTGGAAGTTGCGGAGTTTGTAGTTCTGGCTATTCAGAAACTAAACCAGCAAAAACAAACAAGTACACAACAACTAATATTTCAGAAGGAACAAAGTATATGGTAAGTTCCAACACACTTAATATTCGTAAATCAGCAGCAACCGATGCCGCAATACTTTGTACACTAAAATTAGGAGACATCGTTACCTACATAGCATCCGCAGGTATACAATGGATAAAAGTAGAGGCCATTTGTTCTGATGGTACAACCTTTACTGGATATGCTTATAAGAAACTGTTAACAGCAATTGGAGAATAATAAACTAAACGGAGAACGCAGAAAATCCGACAAAGAGTATGCAATCTAAATTAAAATACAATGTCAGTTACAAAAATTTTAAATGAAGATTGGACAGAATACGACAACAGAAAAATTAGAGATAGCAGAGACGCTAAATTTTTTGCATGTACCGAATCGTGGGAAGTAAATTATTTAAAAAGTAAAATCAGGAAATATTATCCATTTACTCCCGAAAAAACTATTGACGATACAATTAAAGCATGTTGCCAAAGTATAGATTCACCCCACCCACGCAAGACTTTTGTAGAATGTGTAGCCAAAAAACTGGACTAAATAATATGATATTATTAATAATCTAATTAGAACAATCACATTTAATACAACATTTTAAAAAAATTCGACAAATCGCTTATGGCAATCAAACCTCGTAACATATCTTTCTATTCAATTAAAGAATGGCATAATGAACCGAATGGCAAAGTATACCCTTCTACACTAACAACAATTATTGAGTTCATTAAAAAACACACAAAAATCAATAGAAAATATAATATTAATGTAGATAAATTTTGTTTAATTGAATCAGCAAGCTCTCATCTAGAAGATGGTTATTATGAAATAATTGTAAAAGCGCAAAACATAGCTATAGGCCGCCTCTTATTAACAGGAAAACTACAGCAGAAAGAGATAATCCTAAAACTATTGATGAAGGAGAAATTGAAAAAGTTCATATCCTTCTTAAATTTGATGAAGAAGAAGTTATTGCATTTATTGAAAACAATAAATATGGTGCTAATATGAATAATTTCATTGACTATCTAAACCATTTTCTTTCTAAACATGCCAATGATAACAACTATGAAAAGGTTTATTATTTCGTTGCAGACATTATACCTAAAATAAATTTCATTGAGGAACTAAGAGCAATGCGAAGAGTAAGCTTAGCGCACATTCATGTTGATAAAAAACTTTTAGGAAGCCCATACTTGAATCTAAGCTCGAGAACAATTCATGTAAGACATAGCATCGTAATTGATATAAAATCCGATAAAGGAGAATCAGTTAAAGAAACAGCAATTGATTGCTTTAATAAGTTTAGCTCAAGAGAAAACAAAAAGACTCAGACAATCCACAAAATTCATATTGAAGGTAAAAATGAATTGGGAGGAAATATAGTTTTAAGCACAGATTTTATTGGCAAAAAGAAACAATTGATATTGACTACAATAAATATACTGGCGAAATAAATACACCTGATGCTTTTAGAAAATTAAGAGCTATTTCAAATTTATAAAAATGTATATAGATTTTATTTTATTATTTTTTGATTATTTCAAAACAACAACGAGAAGGGTAGTTGTTTTTGAATGGATTATCCCTCTTATACTGTCCACAATAGCATTCATTGCTCTTTTCACTAACAAAAGTATGACTTCTTTATACATAAACTATCAGGAAACATTTGTTTCACTACTAGGCGTACTTATAGGGTTCTCAATTACAGTTATTACTCTTTTAATTTCGACAAGTAACGAAAATGTAGAAGGGTTAAAGAAATTTGAGACCATATATTTTATAGGAAAAAAGAAAATAAATTTGTTTGATCTATTAGTCCTAAATTTTTCATATTCAATAATTATTGAGATTCTTTTAATAGTATCAATATTATTTTATCCTTCAATTAAAATAATTTTCCATCTAGATATTATTACTAAGCTTGGGCTTTTTTCTCTTAGTTTTTTTCTGATTTTACACGTTTTATTTCTTAATTTAAGAAATGTTTCTGATTTATACTTTACATTAATTTCAAAATCCAATAAGTAATGAGGATGTTGTGCTATTTTGAATGAGATTCCAGACTCGGCAACTATAAAGCCTTCAACTCCTCGTTTTTAATTTCTTTATAAATTTTTCTTAACGAAGCAGTATCTCTTAACGGATAATCAAATCCCAAATTAGAGTAATAGATGCCGTCTCTTTTTATACTAATATCAACTTTATCTCTAGAATATACTTTAACGTGAGGATTAGACTTTTCTTTATCCTCCACAAAACCATATTCCTTCAATAAATCTTCAGTCAATATTTTCATAATAAAACCCAATTCTAATTCCTCGAAAATAAGTAAAAAATCATCATCATCCCAAACCAACATAATCCATCTTCCAATTCAACATCACAGGTAAAAAGGTGTTCCTCAGCAGGCTCCCAACAACAAACCCGCCAAACCAAAACAGTCATTGCTTTTGTATTGTCTTTTCAAGGCATTACGCAATCACTGTTTTGCCACAAGGGTTGTTTCACAAGTTTGTCATGTTTGTTGTTCTGGTCACGTGCTTTCGTCACGGTAGGCTCCTTTGTCCTGTGCAGTAGCTTCATTCAGTCAATGTGGTACGCCCGTTTACAAATTTGTCCGTTTCACTGGTATGCAACCGGGCAACCATCTCCATTCATTTCAGCCACTACACAGTCCACCGCCTCCCCACTTTTCAGCTCGCCTGCTAGTCGTTCAGGCTGCGGGCTGTCACAGTTTTTGTTCCCACACTTTGCTTTTCTCCCCACAACCGTAGCTAAAGCAAATACCCCACGCGCAAAACAAAAACTCCGCCAGCCCTTGTGTTTGCAACATAGGTCGCATCCGCACTCATCGTCATTCGCGCTCCCATGCTCCCACCTTCACTCCTCTCGCAGCAGGCAAGCACGCACATCGGATTGCAATCCATTTCATTCATTGCAACCTCATCCCCCCCACGCACAGCGCCTTTACAAACCACACATCAACATCAGGAATATTATTTTAATAATCCGTTTCATATATCGAATACATTTAATATGAAACTCAAAACCATTTCGACTTTGATTTCTCCTCTAATAAAAAACATCGCAAAGTTAGGGCTGTCCGCACAAGCCCACCGCACTTGGGTCTATCAAGGTCAAGATGAATTTTGCAAAAACAATCTCCACACTTTTTGCGGCTTAGATTAAGGAATTATTTTTTTGTTTTGCCGCAACAGGTAGTATTCTTTTCGCAAAAACCTTGACAGCCCCACCCAAACAGCCCTCTTGATTTGGCTTTCTTTTTTATTTTTTTCGGTTTTTATTTTTTCTTTTAAAATATATATATCCGCGCAGCATAATTTTTAAATCTATAATTATGCTCAAATCAAAAATCAAGTGCCATCGTATTGGCAACACTTACAACCAACCACACTTTTTTATTTTATCCAAAGGTCGCAATTCAGGTAAGCCATTGCCAAGCTATTGCGCTAACAGTTTTGTTTTCGTTGCAGATGATGAAGATGAAAAATGGCATTTCTTTAATCTTTGTCATGCATTATGGCAAGGCAAGTTTTTTCATCGCTTATTAGTGGGCTCAGTAATTGAGTTTATTCGCATTGATGAATTTGCGGTGGCTCTTCATCATGTTAACATCAACATCTCACAAAATAAAAATGATTTTAAACAACAATTGGATTATATCCACCAGCTCAATAAACATGAACTTAATTTAAGGCAACAAATTAAACTAATCCATCAAGTAAAGCAATCTTTAGTTCATCAAATGCTTAAAGCAAGGCAATAAAAAAAGCTGCCTCTTTCGGGGCAGCTTTTTTATTTTTTTCACTAGATTACTTTTTGATTTTCTTAACCAACCACTTCAATAATAACGAAACACTAAAACTAACCACTGCACCAAGTGCAGCAAGGACAACTGTTTCGATTATATCTGATGAACCAATGTTCATCACTACAGTTAAGACTGTTCCGCTAACAGTGCCCAGGATAGTTCCGCTTTCTATGTGATTATGAGTTGACATGATTAAATAAAAACATTATGCAGTTCTTCCCGAATCTGCTTTAGTAAGCTTACTGTGTGAACTGATTGAAACTTTTGGAAATTTGCTTTCCGCATGAATTTCCGAAGGTTCAATGTTGATGGTTAACCACTCTTCCTTTGTTCCACAAATTTCATCGCAGGTTTCTTTTACGCTGCGCGTAGTGTTCTCATCAATTGTTACAATGATTTTACCTACACAACCATCTTGCGATTCGTGGTTCATCACATCAACATCTTCCTTTTTACGAGCAATTTTATCCGCACAAGGAATAACTTGTAACTCGATTTTTCTTTGCGTTTTCAACGCTTGATTTTTTTCTTCAGTCATTTTACAATGATTTTAAAATTTAACTTAATTACTTTTTCTCTCTGCGGCACCTTCATTGGTTGTTACCGCTTGGCTCACTGCAGTTGCTACGCTTCCCGCAACAATTAAGTAGCCACCTATGGTAACTATTAATGCAGGAACTGCAATTGGTGATGCCACAATTACGCCGCCTGCGGCAGCTAATCCTAGTCCAATATTTCTTAATATTTTAAAAAACTTTGGAGTGGGTGCAGTTAATCTTTCGATTAGTTTCATCGTTTTAATTTTTAATGATTAATAATTTGAACTTAAAAACCTTGTTTGCTTTAAGCAAACAAGGTTTTAGATTTAGGCTACCTCAACAATGCTTAAAGCATTGTAAGCGCCATTTTTTAGAGAGTATTGAACTCCGTTCACTTCCTGGAAGAATTCGATTTGTAAAAGAAACAAATCTGTTCCAGGTCCTGCAGGCGCTGCCGCAGGTGTTAAAACAACGTTGTTTGCATTTGCATCAATTGGAATGTTTACCACATTCGACAATTGTACATCAAACGCATTGTTTGCGAAATCCACTTTAGCCCAAGAACCTTTTACGCTCATGTGAGTTGCTCCTGATGGGTAAGCGATATCATTTATTGGTGATAAACCATTCATGGTTATAACACCCGTTGCTGCGTCTACAGCATACGGTTTAAATAATACACTCCCTAAAATTGCACGACTATTGAAATTAAAACCCTTTAGCAATGCTTTCGCAGTTGGTTGAGCTATCGCTGTACCAACTGTTCTTGCGCCTCTTAAAGAGGTCGAATCAAGGTTTTTAATATCTGTCATCAATTTTGTTAATCGTGAAGTAACACGATTATCAGAAGCTGTCATCATCATGTTGCGCAAAGCATCTCTCAGTACTTTCCCAGAACTTGCAGATGATCCAAACTCGGCACCGTTTTCACGGGTACGAACAAAAGCGGCATCGTTTGCGATGCGTGAAGCATCAACGCCCCCTTTCTCACGAGCCAAGTGGCCATCTTGAGTTTTGTAAAAGGAAATATCTCCGATTTTTCCTTTCAACTTAATTATTCCTTTTTGCTGTGCCATGATTACTTTTTTTGATTGGTTTTAGATTTCAAAATTTCAGCGCTGCAGTCGCTTCAATTTTGGTGTCACAATTCCTTTATCGCGAATAAGGTTTCCTTCACTATGCAAAACTAAATCATCAAATAAGCATAACCATAAAACGGATGCGTTTGCATCACATCGTAAATTTTTGAATCAAAATGTAATTTTTCGACATGAATTGTATACTAATAATCCATATCATGAGCATAGATGAAGTATGAAAAAGTGCTTTTTAAGGCAGGAGGGTTTGAACAGGTGAAAAAGTTATCAACTAGGCATTTGTTTTACCTATGTTTTACCAATTTTTAAAACCTCAATGAAATCAATACTTACAGAGGCTAAATGTGGCCCCGAGAGGGTTCGAACCTCCAACCCTCAGAATCGGAATCTGAGATTCTATCCAGTTGAACTACGGGACCAATAATGCAAAAGTACAAATATTATTTATAGGAGATAAAATGTAATTGAATAGATGCAAATTAAGAAATACTACTTTGTAAAAGTAGCATCAACCGTATCTTTAATTGGATTACCATCATCAATAACATAAGTCATTTTTATGGTTGAAGAATTAATAAGTTTACCTTTTCCGTTCAGCAAAAATATTCCATTCGCTATTTGTTGATTTGTTGGTGCAAATTTTAAACTATCGCCATATACAATAAGCTTAGCCTTGTTCGCAAAACCAACTGCATAACAATTTTCCATCACTAAACTATCCCCAGTTCCATTTAACATATGTACCTGAAATTGCCCAGCTGGTGGATCTCTCCTACTCACCTCAGAACAATTCCAGTCAGCTACAAAACGTGTTTTTGGGTCAACAGGATTTGTTGGAGTGGGATTATCTTCTGTATCATCCTTAGCACACTGCACAAAGCATAATGAAAAAAGGACAGCAGAAATTACTGCTGTCCAATTAAATGTATTAGTTATTTTTCTCATTTACTATCTTACAACTGTAACGTGTCCAGTTAATGTATGTTTCTCACTTCTTAAATCGTAAACAATAATCTTGTAAACATACGTATCAATTTGAACAACATTTCCATCTATTTTACCATCCCAACCTTTTGCAAAGTTGTTAGTTTCATAAATTAATTCGCCCCAACGATTGTAGATGTACATATTGTATCTCTCCTCATCGATGCCAATGCCTTGTGGAGTAAATATTTCATTTTTAAAATCACCTGTTGGACTAAATGCATTTGGAACATAAAGTGCAAACTCAGGAGTAACATAAAGAGAATGAGTTACTGTATCTCTACAACCAAGTGCAGAAGTAACAATTAAATTCACATCATAAGTTCCTGGATCATTATAAACATGTATTGGGTTTTCATCTGTAGAAACATTAGTGAGTGATGTAACATCACCAAAGTTCCAATTAAATGTTGCCCCTAATAAACTCTCGTTATAGAAGTTAACTGTTGGTTCAAATTCAGAAATCTCAGTTGGATTGTAAGAGAACTCAGCAATTGGGTTTGGATAAACAACAATATAATTATTTGCAATAACTGTATCAGAACAACCTAATGCTGTAGTTACAATCATCTGCACATCCATGGAATCAACTTGTAAACCTGTAGAAGTGTAAGTATGAGTAGTTGTAGAATCAGCACCTGCAGAGCCATCTCCAAATGACCAAGAATAAGTACAATTAGGGAAATTATTACCTCCACTACCAGAGAATGATACAGTTAAATCTGCACAACCTTGTGTATTAATACCAATCATACTTGCTGATGGCTTAGGATTAGATGAAACATTTACAATAATTGTTTCTTGCGTTGAACAACCATCTGATACTGTTAAGTTATAACTTACAGGGAAGTTACTTGTTACAGGAACAGACACTATAGAGTTAGATCCTGTTTGCACTTGCGTAGGACTTGTACCCCAAGTAAATGTATAAGGAACTCCATCTCCACCTCCGGCAATTGCTTCTAGTGTAACATTTTCACCTATACAACCTGTAACATCATTTGAAAGAACAGATATTTTAGGCAACACAGTTACATTAAATTGACCAGAAACCGATGGGCAATTGTTTGCATCAGTTACACTTACAGAGTATGATTGAATAATAGATGTATTGTTTGTATTCGAATAAGTTACATTATGGTTTCCACCACCATTTAAACCTGATCCAGCGTTAGTCCAGGTATAAACATATGGAGGCGTTCCATTAGCTGCAGATGCATACACTCCTAGTACTTGACCATTACATGCAATTTGATCTTGACTAACAGAAACACTCAAAGGGAATGGCTGAGAAATTGTTGAACTACCATTTACGGTACAGCCATTTGCATCAGTAACAACAATTTGATACGTTCCAATTGCTAAACCTCCTTGGAAAGATCCATTTCCAATAGATAAATTTGAGCTATTAAACCACTCGTAAGTATAACTTGAGCTTCCACCTGATTGAGCTGTTACTGTAAGGGTACCGTCATTTCCACCATAACAAGTAACGTTTGTTGCTGCAATATTACTAATAAGTGGTGGGGGCAAATCGGTTGGAGCTTCAGTAATTGAAGTAGTACAACCATTAATATCAGTTATAACGCAAGTATAAACTCCAGGTGCTGCTAAATTTTGTGCAAAACCTGTAGTTTGTAAGCCTGGATCGTTCCACTGATATGAATATGGAGCAGAAGCACCTGACACTAATAAACTTATTGAAGCATTTGGATCAGAACATGTACTAGGCATAACCGTTGTAACAACGTTAAACGCACTTGGCTGAGTGATTGTATTAACATAGGTTGTATTACATCCTTTATTATCTGTTAACAACAATGAATATGCGCCCGGCGCTAAGTTTGTTATTACTGGTCCAGCTCCCACCGAAGGTGTCCAAGCATAAGTATATGATGGAGTTCCACCAAATGGTGTAACACTTAACGAACCATTATTTGCCCCAAAGCAATCGATTTGTGTAATTGAATTCAAAGTAACTGCAAGTGGTAAAGGCTCGTCTATAAGAATTGTTTGAGATGTAGCACATCCATTTGCATCCGTAACATTACAATTATAAGTCCCCGCTGCTAAATTTGCAGCCGTTGGATTTGTTTGTAAAGCTGCATCTGTCCAAACATAATTATATGGAGTAGTTCCTCCATTAACCAACATAGTTGCAGTACCATCATTAAACCCATTACATGTAACATCAACTAAACCGTTGATTGCAGAAACCAATTGAGTTGGTTCAGTAATAGGAACGGTAATAGATGAAATACAACCTGCAGCATCTACAATTTGGAAAACATTATTTCCAGGCCATAAGGCTGTACCTGCTTGATTAGCATTTGGAATTAATGTAATTGGCATTAACCATGTTTGCGATGAATATGGAGTAGTGCCACCAGAAATACCTAGTACAGCAGTTCCATTATTTAAACCAAAACAAGTAACGTCGGTAGACGAATTAAGCACAATATTTGGTGCTGGAATATCATTTACATTTGCTATTGCGTTAACGGTACATCCATTTGCATCTGTAACATCAACAGAGTAAACTCCGCCCGCTAAACCCGAATTAAATGCACTTGTAGATCCATTTGTCCAAACATACGCAAAAGGAGAAGTACCTCCAGCTACCTGCACTTGGGCTGAACCGTTACTTTGTCCACAGAAGTTATTTCCGTTTACAATTGTTGACGCGAGTAATGGTGCTGGTTCAGTAATAACTGTACTTGCCGTTTGTATACAACCGTTAGCATCAGTAATTGTTATTGTATGAACACCATCGCACAATGCAGTTGCATTAAAAACACTTGATAACGAAGGTTGCCATAAGAAACTATAAGGTGCTGTTCCACCGCTAAACGAAGCAGTAGCTGTTCCATCACAAACATTATTACAAGATGCATTTGTACTTGAAGCTGTAACAATTAAAGGATTAGGTGAAGCAATGCTAAGTACTGACTGCGTCTCACAACCATTATTATCTGTAACTGTAGCAGTGTAACTACCAATACATAAATTTGTATTAGTTGCTGTTGTTACAACATTAGACCATGAATAAGTATATGGCGCAACACCACCCGAAGGACTTACTGTTCCAGAACCATTGCATAATCCAGCACATGTAACATTAACTGGGTTTAAAATAGTACTAGTTAACAAACTAGGCTCTGTTAAGGTTGTTACGGCAGAAGCAGTACATCCTTTAAAATCAACAATATTTACAGTATAAGTACCTGCACATAAACCAGTAGCTGTTTGTGTAGTTTGCGCATTTGAATCACTCCAAGTAAACGCAAAAGGACCTGTTCCATTTGTTGTAACAGCTGATGCAGTTCCATTACAAACAGCATTACACACTAAATTTGTCCTATTAATTGTTGCTGTTAATAATGCTGGATTGTTAAGTGTAATATTAGTTGTAGCAACACAACCTAATGCATCTGTAACTGTAACAGCATGTGTTCCTGAAGAAAGACTAGTTGCGTTAGCAGAGTTTTGAATTGGCAACACTGCCCACTGATATGAATATGGTAAAGTTCCACCAAATGCTGATGAAGTACCAGTACCATTGGTTTGTCCATTACATATTGGATCAGTTCCTGTTGCATTAATTATTAAAGTCGCTGGCTCCGTTATAATTACCGAAGCAGCGGCAACACAACCTGTAGCATCAGTAACTGTTACTCCATATACTCCAGCATTTAAATTGTTCGCTGTTTGTGTAGTTTGTGCAGTAGGATTCCAAGAATAGAAATAAGGTGTTGTTCCACCTGTTGCAGTTACTGTTGCAGAACCATTTGAACCTCCATTACAACTAACATTCGTACTTGCTGTAATTGAAGCTGTTGGACCAGCTTGATCTACAAGAGTTAAAGGAAGATTTGTAGTACATTGATTTCCATCTCTGATGGTTACCGTGTATGTACCTGCAAGTAAGCTGTTAAAACTTCCTGCTCCAAAAGCACCGCCATTTAAAGAGAAAGTATATCCTCCTGCACCACCTGCACCAACAACAGTAGCACTACCATTTGCTTGATTACAATTTGGATCTACAATTGTTGGAGTAATTGTAAGTGCGGTTGGTTCCACTATTGATCTATTGCCAGTTATTGTACAACCATTTGCATCAGTCACAACTAATGAATAAGTACCTACAGGTAAACTACTAATTATTGGAGTATTAAAGGCACCGGGAGACCATAAATATGAGTACGGCGTTCTTCCACCAGCAACAATCGAACTAACGGTACCATCGCTACCTGCATTACAACTTACATTTGTTGAAGTGAAATTTAAAGTTAAAGCAACTGGCTCTGCTATCACTGCACTAGTGTTTGCAATACAACCATGCACATCTGTAACAGTAACTGAATAAGTTCCAATTGCTAAATTATTTACGGTTGCAGTTGTTCCAACATTCGGAGACCATGCATAAGTAAACGGTGCAGTTGCACCACCGCCCATTGAAACATTTAACGATCCATTTGAACCACCAAAGCAAGAGACGTTAGTAATATTAGAAATTGAAGCTGTACCTCCTGGTGTTACATCTACTATTACAGATCCTGTTTGAGGACAAGAATTTGCATCTGTTACTGTAACTGTATAATGACCTGTTATAACTGGGACTGTTGTAGAAGCTGTTCCTCCACCACCTGACCAAGAATAAGTATATCCAGGAGTGCCACCACTTGCAACAACACTTGCAGTTCCGTTATCATCTGTACAATTAGCATTTACAGATGACATAACTAAGTTATTTGCGTAGGCTGAGATATTGCTACAGGTACATTTGCTGTACAACCAAAATTATCGCTTACTGTTACAGTATAGTCGGTTGCCGATAAAGTTCCAAATGTAGGCGTTGCACCAAAAACTCCACCATTAATTGAATATGTAAATGGAGCAGTTCCACCAACTTCAGTAACAGTTACAGAACCATTGTTTCCTGAGAAACAAGAAACACTTGTTTGTGATAAAATTGAACCCACTAATTGTGGCGATTGTGACACTGTAAATGTTGAAGCCGAATTACAACCAGCAGCATCTGTAATTGTAACCGAATAAGTTATTGCAGATAAGCTATTAAATATCCCAGAACCATTTACTTGTCCTGTATGCAACGTGTATGTATAAGGAGTAGCTCCACCTGTACCAGTTAATGTAACAGTTCCATTATTTCCACCAAAACAACTAACATTCGTTTGAGATACAACAGATGCAACTGGAGAACTTAAATTACTAACAACAACTGTATTTGTTACTGTACAAAGATTTACATCTCTTACAGTTACAGTATATGTATTTGCTGCTAACGCTAAGAAAGTAGTAGTTGCTTGATAAGAAGCTCCACCATCGATTGAATATTCATAAGCTGCATTGCCACCTGTTACAGCACCAACTACAATTGTTCCGTTTGAATTACCACAATTAGTAGGAGTTGAAGTTAAAGCAACTGCTGTTGGACCAGCAGTATTATTAACCACAGTAGTAACTGTAAACGTACACAAGTTAGCATCACTAACTAATAAAGTATGAGTACCAGCTGTTGTTGTATAAGTAGTTGTTGCAGATAATACACCGCCATCCATTGAGAATTGATAAGGAGCTGTTCCACCTGTAGTAGCGCCTGCAGTAACAATTCCATTTGCATTTCCACAAGTAGAATTTGTTGTTGATGTGGCTTGAGCTGTTGGCCCAGGAGTATCAGCAACATTAGTTGTAACTGTAAACGTACAAAGATTTGCATCACGAATAACTACCGTGTATGTTGACGCAGTTAATCCAGTGTATGGTCCCGAAGGAACAAATACAGCACTATTTAAAGAATATTCATAAGGCGATGTTCCTCCAGTTACCGCGCCAAGTGCAATTGTTCCATTTGCATTTCCACAAGTAGAATTTGTTGGAGTTAATACTAAAGCAGTTGGACCTGGAATATTTAATACAGCAGCTGTTTGAGTGAATTGACAGTTATTTGCATCTTGAACAACAATTGTATAAGTTCCGGCTAGTAAAGCTGTATATGAAGTAGTACCTGTAAATGCACTTCCATTAATTGAATAAGTATAACCAGAAGTTCCACCAGTTACAGCACCAACAGCTAAAACACCATTTGCGTTTCCACAAGTTGAGTTTGTTGGAGTAATAACAACTGCTGTTGGACCAGCAGTATTATTTACTGTAACTGTTTGTGAGAAAGTACAAGCGTTAACATCGCTAACTAACACTGTGTAAGTGCCTGCAGCTAATCCTGTATAGGAAGTTGTTGTGCTTAATGCACCACCATTTAATGAGAAATTAATTGTTCCTGCACCACCTGTAACTGCACCAATTGCAATTGAACCATTTGGATTACCACAAGTAGAATTTGTTGGAGTAACAACAACTGCAGATGGTCCGCCACTATTATTTACCGCAACTGTTTGCGTGAACTGACAAAGATTTACATCCTGTACAATCACCGTATACGTTGCCGCTGATAATCCAGGGTAACTTGTTGTAGCCGTAAACGGACTACCATTAAATGAATACGTATTTGTTCCAGAACCACCAGTTACAGCTCCAATATTAACTGCACCATTACTTCCACCACAGGTTGCATTTGTTGGAGTTAATGCAATTGCTGATGGGCCTGCTAAATCTGAAACAACAGTTGTTTGAGTAAACTGACAGTTATTTGCATCTTGAGCAATCACAGTATATGTTCCAGCTGTTAATCCAGAGTAACTTGTTGTTCCAGAGAATGCACCACCATTAAAATTATAAGTAATTAATCCATTGCCACCTGTTGTTGCACCTATAGTTACAATACCATTAGGATTACCACAAGTTGCATTTGTTGGAGTTAAAATTTGAGCAGTTGGTCCAGCTAAATTTGTAACAACAACCGTGTTTGTTAACTGGCAACCATTTGCGTCTTGAACTAATAAAGTATACGTTGCCGCAGCTAATCCGGTGAAAGAAGTTGTTGCTCCTAAGGCTCCGCCGTTAATTGAATATTGATAGGTTGTAGAACCAGAAGTTGTAACCGCTCCTGCATTAGCAATACCATTCGAGTTACCACAAGTTGAACTAATGCTTGAAACTGCAAATGCTGTTGGACCAGGAGTATTAGCAACTGTTACATTTGCCGTAAATGTACAAGCATTTGCATCTCTTACTACAACCGTATATGTACCTGCAGATTGGGCTGCGTAAGATGTTGTACCTGAAAATGCTCCTGCATTAACTGAATAAGTGTATCCTGAAGTTCCACCAGTAACCGCTCCAATTACAAACGAACCATTTGCATTACCACAAGTTGAATTTGTTGGAGTTAACACTACTGCCGTTGGGCCTGCTGTATTATCAACAAACACTGTTTGAGCAAATGTACAAGCGTTAACATCACTTACTGTTACTGTGTATGTACCTGAAGTTAAACCTGTATAAGATGTTGAAGAACTAAATGCTCCACCATTTAATGAATAAGTAATAGTTCCTGCCCCGCCTGTTACTGCGCCTACAGCAATTGATCCATTTGGATTTCCACAAGTCGAATTTGTTGGCGTAAGCACAACCGCTGAAGGACCACCACTATTGTTTACGGAAACAGTTTGAGTAAACTGGCAAAGATTTACATCTTGAACAACTACAGTATATGTTCCTGCAATTAAGCCAGGATAACTTACAGTAGCTGTAAATGGACTTCCATTAAATGAATAGGTATTTGTTCCAGAACCACCTGTTACAGCACCAACATTAACAACACCGTTACTTCCACCACAGGTAGCACTAATAGTAGTTAAGGCAAGTGCTGTTGGCCCTGGTAAATTTGAAACAACAGTAGTTTGAGTAAACTGACAGTTATTAGCATCTTGAGCAATTACAGTATAAGTTCCTACTGCTAATGAAGTATAACTTGTAGTTCCTGAGAATGCACCTGCGTTAAAACTATAAGTAATTAATCCAGTTCCGCCAGTTGTTGCACCGATTGTTACTGTTCCGTTTGCATTACCACAAGTTGAATTAACAGGAGTAAGCACTTGAGCTGTTGGCCCCGGTGTGTTTGCAACTGTAATAGTATTTGTTAATTGGCAACCATTAGCATCTTGAACCAATAAAGTATAAGTTGCTGCTGCTAAGCCTGTGAAAGAAGTTGTTGCTCCTAATGCACCGCCATTAATTGAGTATTGATATGTTGTAGAACCTGAAGTTGTAACTGCACCTGCTGTTGCAACACCGTTTGAATTTCCACAAGTTGAATTAGTACTTGATACTGCAAATGCTGTTGGGCCAGGGGTATTAGCAACTGTTACATTTTCTGTATATGTACAACCATTTGCATCTCTTACTACTACCGTATATGTTCCCGCTAATTGAGAATTATAAGTTGTTGTTCCAGAAAACGCTCCGCCATTTATTGAATAAGTATATGCTGATGTTCCACCTGTTACTGCACCTATTATATAGGTACCATTTGCACTACTACAAGTTGAATTTGTTGGAGTTAATACAACATCAGTTGGACCAGCAACTGTTCCTACTGTTACTGTTGTAGCAAACTGACAATTATTTGCGTCTTTTACAATTGCATTATAAGTTCCAGCTGCAACATTAGTGTATACAGTTGTACCTGTAAATGCACTACCATCAAAACTGTAAGTGATAATTCCAGTTCCACCCGTGGTTGCACCAAATGTTACAGTACCAGTGTTTGTAGAACATGCAGAATTGGTACTTGACATTACCTGAGCAGTTGGACCACCTGAATTACTTATCACCAGTTGTTGTGCTATAAGTACAGTTGTTTGCATCTCTCACAACTACAGTATATGTTCCGGCAGCTAAGTTAAATAACTAGTTGTACCTGTAAACGCACCACCGTTTACAGAAAATGTATTACCTCCTGCTCCACCTGTTACTGCACCAATTGTAAATGATCCATTACTACCTCCACAAGCCGCATCAACTGGAGTTAATACTACAGCTGTTGGACCACCACTGTTATTTACTGTTGTATTAGAAGTAAACTGACAACCATTTGCATCTTGAACTACAACTGTGTATGTTGCTGCTGCTAATGCAGTATAATTTGTTGTACCTGTAAAACCACTGCCATTTACTGAATAAGTAAAACCTGCAGTTCCACCTGTTACTGCACCAATTGTAAACGAACCATTACTAGCTCCACAAGTGGCGCTCGTAGGCGTTAACACCACTGCTGTTGGCGCTGGGTTATTTCCTACTACTGATGTTGAAGTTGTTTGACAACCATTTGCATCTTGAACAATTACAGTATAAGTAGCCGCTCCTAAGTTTGTAAAACTTGTTGTTGCATTAAAGCCTGCTGGACCTGGTGATACTGAATATGTAAATGCTGATGTACCACCTGTTACTGCTCCGATTGTTAGTGTTCCTGATGTTCCACCACAACTTGTATTTACTGGAGTTAATGTTACTGCTGTTGGACCTGCTGTATTTCCAACTACTGTTGTTGTTGTAAATGTACATGCACTCGCATCTCTAACAGTAACCGTAAATGTTCCTGCTGCTAAATTTGTATAACTAACTGTTCCTGTAAAGCCTGCTGGACCTGGGGATACTGAATAAGTATAAGCCGATGTACCACCTGTTACTGCTCCTATTGTAAATGAACCATTCGAATTTCCACATGTTGAATTAACTGGTGTTAACGCTAATGCTGTTGGACCTGCTGTATTTCCTATTGTTGTATTTGATGTAAAGGTACAACCATTTACATCTCTTACTATTACTGTATAAGTATTAGGTGCTAAACCAGTAAAACTTGTTGTTGCATTAAAACCCGCTGGGCCTGGTGACACTGAGTATGTATTTGTTCCACCACCGCCTGTTACTGCGCCTATCGTGAACGAACCATTACTTAAACCACAAGTTGCATCCACAGGTGTTAATACCATAGCAGTTGGACCTGGATTGTTTCCTACAACAACACTTGAAGTAAATAAACAACCATTAGAACCTTGAACTACTACTGTATATGTATTAGCCGCTAAACCAGTGAAATTTGTTGTTGCATTAAATCCAGCTGGGCCTGGAGAAACTGAATATGTAAATGCGCCAACACCACCTGTAACTGCGCCAATTGTAAACGAACCTGTACTTCCTCCACAATTAGCATTTACTGGAGTTAGAACTACTGCTGTTGCTGCGCCTGTATTATTGATTGTAGTATTAGATGTGAATGTACAACCATTTGCATCGCGCACTATTACTGTATAAGTACCCGCTGCTAATGCTGTATAATTTGTTGTTGCTGTAAACGCACTCGCATTTACTGAATACGCATACCCTGCCGTTCCACCTGTTACTGCTCCTATTGAGAATGAACCATTACTAGCCCCACAAGTTGAATTTACTGGAGTTAATACAACTGCTGTTGGACCAGGATTATTTCCTACTACTGAGGTTGAAGTTGTTTGACAACCATTTGCATCTTGAACAATAACTGTATAAGTTGCTGCTCCTAAACTTGTAAAACTTGTTGTTGCATTAAAGCCTGCTGGACCTGGTGAAACTGAATAAGTGTATGCTGATGTTCCACCTGTTACTGCACCTATTGTTAATGTTCCTGTTGTTCCACCGCAACTAGTATTTACTGGCGTTAATGTTACTGCTGTTGGACCTGCTGTATTACCAACAACTGTTGTCGTTGTAAATGTACATGCACTCGCATCTCTAACAGTAACTGTAAAAGTACCTGCTGCTAAATTTGTATAACTAACTGTTCCTGTAAAGCCTGCTGGACCTGGGGATACTGAATAAGTATAAGCCGATGTACCACCTGTTACTGCACCTATTGTAAATGAACCATTTGCGTTTCCACAAGTTGAATTAACTGGAGTTAATGCCGATGCTGTTGGGCCGGCTGTATTTCCTATTGTTGTATTCGAAGTAAATGTACAACCATTTACATCTCTTACTATTACAGTATATGTATTTGGTGCTAATCCTGTAAAACTTGTTGTTGCATTAAATCCTGCTGGACCTGGGGATACTGAATAGGTATTTGTTCCGCCGCCACCTGTTACTGCGCCTATTGTAAATGAACCATTACTTAATCCACAAGTTGCGTTTACTGGAGTTAATACAACTGCCGTTGGGCCAGGATTATTTCCTACTACAACATTTGAAGTAAATAAACAACCATTAGAACCTTGAACTACTACTGTATATGTATTAGCCGCTAAACCAGTGAAATTTGTTGTTGCATTAAATCCTGCTGGGCCTGGAGAAACTGAATATGTAAATGCGCCAACACCACCTGTAACTGCGCCAATTGTGAATGAACCATTTGCTGCTCCACAAGTAGAATTAACTGGAGTTAATACTACTGCTGTTGCTGCGCCTGTATTAGCTATTGTTGTGTTTGATGTAAACGTACATCCATTAGCATCTCTTACTATTACTGTATAAGTACCCGCTGCTAATGCTGTATAATTTGTTGTTGCTGTAAACGAACTCGCATTTACTGAATACGTATACCCCGATGTTCCACCTGTTACTGCTCCAATAGTGAATGAACCATTACTAGCGCCACAAGTTGAATTAACTGGAGTTAAAACAACTGCTGTTGGGCCTGCTGTATTCCCTACAATAACAGAACCATTAACTGTACAACCAAAATTATCTCTAACAACGTATGTATATGTATTTGCTGCTAATCCTGTATAACTTGTTGTAGCGGCAAATGCACCACCATTAAATGAATATGTATAAGAAGTTGCTCCAGCTGTAGGTGTAGTTGGAGGAGCTAAAGTAACTGTACCATTTGCATTTCCACAAGTTGCGTTAACCGGTGTAGCATTTGGACCTGCAGGGCCTGCAGCATTTGGCACGTTTACAGTTGTTGTATATGTACAAGAGTTTGCATCTCTAACAGTAACAGTATGGCTGCCAGAAGCCTGTCCAGTATATGCAGTGGTTCCACTAAAACCAACTGTTGGAGTTACAGAATAAGTATATGCTGAAGTTCCACCAGTTACAGCACCTAAAGTTATTGTACCATCTGATTGTCCACAATGTGCTGTTCCAATTGTTGTAGCAATATTTGTAGGACCAGGTACATTTGTTAAAGTAACAGTTGCTGTATTAGTACATGCATTTGCATCTCTTACACCAACTGTATATGTAGTTGGCGCTCCTGCTAATCCTGTGTAATTTGTTAAAGCACCATATGCTCCACCATTAAAATTATATGTATATGCAGGAGTTCCTCCTGTAGCTGCAGTAACATTAATTACACCATTTGAAGCACCACATGTTGGTTGAACTGGTGTTAATGCCGGAGCATTTGGCATTGGATAAACAGTAATAGCAACAGTATTTGTTGCAGTACAAGTACCAGAGGTTATTGTATGAGTAACTGTATATGTACCAGCTGCTGCCCATGTAACCCCACTAGGACTATTTCCTGCACTTGTTCCCGGTGTTCCACTTGGGAAAGTCCAAGAGGCTGTTCCAAAAGTAGATCCTGTATTTGTAAAGGTAAATGAATTTCCTGTTAAACATTGATTAATTGGAGGTGTAAAAGTAGCAGTAGGTTGAGGATTAACCGTAACTACATAAGTAACAGGCGATCCTGGGCAGGTTCCAATTGTAGGAGTAATTGTAACAGTAGAAGTTATTGCTGCGGTAGTTCCATTAGTAGCTGTAAATGCAGGTACATTGCCTGTGCCACTGGCAGCTAAACCAATTGCAGTATTAGTATTGGCCCAGGTGTATGTTGCACCAGCAGGAGTACTTGTTAAACTTGTAGCAGCAACTGAAGCGCCGGCGCAAACGTTAACATTTGCTGGAGCAGTTATTGTAGGAACTGCATTAACAGTTACTATAGTGGATGAATTACAAGTAATCGTACCTGATGTAGCAGTAACAGTATATGTATAAGTGCCTGCTGCTGCTGGAGCAGTAAATGCAGGAGGATTCCTAACACCAGATGTATATCCAGAAGGACCAGTCCAAGCATAGCTGTAAACCGGCTCCCGCACTTGTTGCAGATAAAGTTAAAGAACCTCCAGCACAAACAGGTCCACTATTTGAAGCAGTTACAGTACATCCACAATTAGTTACTGTTACAGTTGCTGAAGCCGTTGTTGAAGAAGGGCATAATGGATTACCAGTAGATGAGGTTGCTGTATATGTATAAGTACCAACAGCTGCCTGAGTTGCAGTAACCGAAGCTCCAGTAGTTGCACTTAATCCACCAGCAGGAGACCAGGTATAAGAACCATTACCACCAGCTGCAGTTAGATTTACAGGTGTACCCTGACAAACAGAAGCAGTGGATGGTGTAACGGTAACGGGAACATTGACCCCGCTATTAGCACCAATAACATAATTAACAATATCTCCTGAATTTCCATCAATCATCATATAGTATGTTTGACCAGGAGTTAATCCAGTTGCTGTAATTGGTGTTGGGCCATAATTTGCAGTACCTGGATTATAGCAAGTAAAACTTGATACTGCACCAGAACATCCAGTAGCTTGAAAGATAAAAATTTGAATACCATATCCCATTGTAAAGCTTGTTACCCATAAATTGAATGATATGGATGAGGAAGAAGCAACGAAAGTTAAAAAAGAGTTATTCTCAATTGATCCACAAAATGCAGTGTTCAATTGTCCCCAAGAATTTGCAGTATAACCAGTAGTAGATCCACAATATCCATCTAAATCACAAATTGGCGTGGCAGTTGCACAAGTGTTGCCCGGAGGAGAATTACCAACACAAGTAGGTAAAGGTGGCGGTGTTGTAACACATGTTGTAAAAGTTGTTGTTGAAGGTGTTCCAGAATAATAGTCATAAACCCTGTAATAGTAAGTATTACCCACTGTTAGTCCTGTTGCAGTGTATGAACCTGAGCCGCCTGTAGTAAAAGCAGCATCATTACAGTTTATTGATGTTAAGGAAGCACAAGTACCAGAAAACACTTGAACCACGGGGTCCATGCTAGCAGAGGCTGTTAAACTAATATTTTGGGAAGTAGCTGCTGCGACAAAACTATACCAAACATCATCATTTGCTGTTCCTGAACAACCTGCTAATGATTGCGAAGTTCCAAGTGAACCGACTGTTGAAGAACAAGTTGTTGCTGGCGTTAACGCTATAGCTGTATTACACTTATCGTTTGTTGCAGGTGGCGGTGGTGGAGCGCCTGTAACAGTAACTATTGAAGTTGTTGAACAAGGCGACGCGGTTCCACAAGCGGCATTTGTGTTCCATGATGGATAAATTGTCCCTGTAACAGAAGCTGTAAAAGTAAGCGGCGCATTACCTTGAGCGATAACTGGTCCGCCAGAACTTCCTGAATGCACAGTTACATAACCGCCTGCTGTGTTAGTAAGTGTGTAGACATAGCCCGAAACTATTCCACTCACAGTAGAATATTCTGTTTGATACTGACAGGTTGCAATTGTAACAGTTGATCCAGATACTGTACCAGCAGTACCTGATCCATAGGAGCTCGAATTAGTACATTGAGAATATGCTAGATTAACACCTAACACATTAATAATTACAATTAAAACTAAACTCTTTAAAAAATTTTTCATTTTTATCTAACTTTTAATTTTCACTAAATTTCTTTATTTATTTGCAAGTATTAATTGCTCCTCAGAATACATAATTCGAAACCCCAAACCAGCCAGAATAGCTTTAAATTCAGCATACTGAGGACTTCCTCTTTCCTTTAATGTTTTAATTTGAAATGTATACTTTTCAGCATTTATTTCTAAAGCTTTAAACCCCTCTATTTTCTGTAGCTCCTTTAAGATATTTTCCTTTTCTTGCTCCTTAACTAATCTCTCTTGATAAACAATAACAAATATTGAGACTACACCTTCTTCAGCAGTTTTCCCCAATTTTACATTGTTTGCCATGTGCTTTTCAACATCACTAGGCATAATTAATTTATTTTCTTGCGCATTGGCAATACAGAATATAAATATCAAAAAACTAGAAAGTATTATTTTTTTCATTTTAACTAATTACTTTATAAGGTTAAATAATGTCGATACCAAATATAATCAAAACGAGTTAAAAAAACACAAAAAAATTAGCTGAAATTTATCTCTTTTTGCCAAAAATACAGTTTGACTGAGTGTATAACAAAAAAGGCTGTTCAACAAATGAACAGCCTTTTTAATCAAAAGTTTAAAAAATTATCTTACAACTGTAACATGCCCTGTTAAATTGTGCTTGTTGTTTTTAAGATCGTAAGCACTAATTTTCCAAATATAAGTATCTTCTTGAACTACTTCAGTTTTACCTTTTGCAGTTCCGTCCCAGCCTTTTGTAAGATTATTTGATTCGAAAATTAATTCGCCCCAACGATCATAAATATAAAGGTTATATCGTTCTTCATCTATGCCAATACCTTGAGGGAAGAAAACTCATTACGCCCATCTTCATTAGGACTAAAAGCATTAGGGACATAAATTGCAAATTCAGGTTCAATATACATGGATGTGAAACGGTATCAACACAACCATCAACTGATGTAACTTCTAAAAACACAGTATATAATCCAGGGCCTTGATAAGCATGCATTGGAGTTAGATCTACCGAAGTGTTTTGCAGAGAAATTATTTCACCGAAATTCCAATCATAGGTATTACCTAATAAACTTTGATTGTAGAAATTAATTTCAGGATCAAATTCTGTTGTGTTTAATGGGTCAAAAGTAAATGCAGCAACAGGAGTAGGATAAACAGTAACAAAGCCTGGAAGTGTAACTACATCAGAACATCCTGCGTCAGAAGTAACCGTCATCGTTACATCATATAAAACAGTTTGCAAATGCATTATTAGTGTATGTGTGATTTATTGTTGAACCAAAACCATCTGTACTGTTATCTCCAAAATTCCATTCATAAGTTGGATTATTAATTCCGGCACCTGGATTTCCTGCTGCAAAATTTACTAATAAATCTTCACAACCTATGGTGTTAAACCCAACAATATTTGCAATTGGTTTAGGATTAATTGTAACCACTACATTAATAGATGTATCGCGAGAACAACCATCAGAAGCAGTTACTACATAGGTCATTTGATGAGTAGGATTATCTTGCGCTTCAACAGTTATAGAACTTGTTGATTGATTACTTGACGTCCAATTATAAGAAATATTACCACCTACTGAAGTATTACCACCAGATGCATTAGCAGTTAAAGTCATGTCAAAATTACAAGCAGTTGGGTTTGTTGAACTAATTGTAATCGGAGGTAATGTTGTTATATCAATTGTTTGTCCACTAACAGGCAATTGTTACCATCAATTAAACTAACCGAATAAGTGTGTAGGGAGTTAACAATAAGGTTGTAATCTGATGAGGCCCAGTTGATAAACTTCCTGATGTTATATTATATGCAGGAACTGAAGTCCCATTATGCAACCAAGTCCAACTATATGGAGGTATTCCTCCACCAATATTTGCAGATACTTGAACAGAGTCTCCATAAGAAACAGTTGCATCAGCAGAAACAAATAAAGTTAATTGAGCATTTTCAGCAACAACTGAAACAGCATTAAAGAAGCAACCATTTGCATCGACAACATTAACATTATATGTTCCTCTTGGAATACCCATTATAGAATCATTAGGCGCAGGACCAGATACTAATTGTGTGCCATTGGAGTTTGTCCAAGTATAAACCAATGGTGCTGTACCGCCAGTTGCATCAACATCCGCAGCTCCTGTTGAACTACCAAAACAGGTTGCTTGATAGGATGTAATATTTGCTACACTTGGTCCTGCTGCATTTGGAACAACTACATCAGTGTTAGCAACACAACCATTTAAATCAGTTACCTGAACGTTATATAAATTAGTAGCTAAACCTATCGCCGTTTGTGTTGTTTGATTAGGAGATGAATTCCACTGATAGGTATAATTTCCACCTGGTATTGGAGCTCCACCACTTCCTATAACAGTTGCAGACCCATTTGCTAAACCACACGACGCACTAACAACTGTACTATCCAATAGAAGTTGAGTTGGCTCAATGATAGCTGCAATTTGATTATCCGTACAACCATTTGCATCCACTAATGACAAAGTATAAGATCCAGCTTGTAGACCTGTAATAGCAGGTGTTCCTGGATTAACAAAACCAACATTACTTGAAGTCCAATTATACTGATATAAAGGAGTACCTCCAGTTGCTGTAACACTTATTTGCCCATTGCTTAATCCAAAACAAGTTATATCAGTTTCTGTGGTTAGATATTACTAAAGCTTGTGGTTGGCTAATAGTTACAGTTGTTGAATCTTTACAACCTCTAACGTCTGTAACCATTACAGTGTATGTTATAGAACTTCCAACGGCTCCTACTCCCAAACCTGAAAAAGTTATTTGTGTATTTGGTGCAACACCTGCTTGCGTTTGAAGCGGGCTATAAAAATCAATTGTATATGCATTTACTTCTGTAGGATTCGCTGGGTTATAAAACCACCAGTTGCTGCAACTACTGTTTCTCCATTAAACAAATTATAACAAGTTACATCTGATAGGAAACAATTGCACCAACAACATCTGTAGGCTCCATAATAAATGTTTGATCGAACCTAAACATCCAGCGGCATCATAAACTAGAATAGCCGCAGGACCAGGACCAAGGTTAGTAGCAACTAAACCTGATTGAGTAGTTCCAGACCAACCTAACGACAAATATGGCAAAACACCACCATTAGCCACGGCCACAGCTCCACCATTGTTAGCTCCAAAACAAGAAATCATTGTTGAATCGGTAATGGTAACAGTTGGTCCTTCGATATCACTAACTACTGAAGTTCCCAACACCTGACATCCAACTGCATCAGTAACTGTAATATCATATTGCCCCGCTGGTAAACCACAGGATTGTAAGGGGTACTAACACCATTTCTCCAAGAAATTACATGTGGCGTTGCACCACCTGTTACAACAACATTTGTAGCGCCATTTGAGAAATGACAATTAGAAGAATCTGCTTCTAACACAATTGTAAACTCAGGTGGTTCATTTATAAATATTGTTGTCGAATCTTTACATCCATTACCATCCGTTACAACAACTGTGTGTGAGCCTGCTTGTAATGTAACAGGATTATTTACCGTGTAAAGCATTGGTTGCCATAAATATTGATAAGGTGCTGTACCACCTGTTGCAGTAGCAAATGCAGTTCCATCATTAATAGGTGGATAAGGTGGCGCGTAGTTACATGTAATATCTGTTTTTGTAACCGTTAAACCAATTGCAGGCGGAGCGGTTAATGTAACTTGCTCAACATCCGTACAACCTTACTATCAGTAACAGTTAAAGTATAAGTTCCTGCATCTAAGTTAATATTATTTGTTCCAACAAAAGTGTTACTCCATGTAAATGTATAACCTGGAGTTCCACCTGAAGCAGTACCTTTGAGCAAATGCATCATTTGTATTAAAACAAGTTTCGTTGCCAGAAGTTGGGATAGAAGCTACTAATTGTGTTGGGTCTTGTAATTATTGTATTTGCTGTAGCCGTACAGTTATTTCCATCAATAATATTTACTGTATAAGAACCTGCACATAAGCCAGAAGCTGTTGCAGTTGTTTGGTCCTCCAGTCCAAGTGTAGTGAATGGGCAGTGTAGCATTTCCAATAACAGCAGTTGCAGATCCTATACACTGATTAAAACAATCTAGATTTACAGTAGTAATAGATGCTGTTAAAACAGCTGGATTGTTTAAAGTTATGGATGCTGTAGATTGACAGCCTAAATTATCAGTTACTATTACGTTATATGAACCTGCAATTAGTCCGGTAGCATTTGAATTAGTTTGAGCCGGAAGTGTTGTCCAAGAATAAGTATAAGGAGGTGTTCCACCTAGAGCGCCTGCACTAGCTGTTCCATCATTACCGCCATTACAAAGCGGATCAACACTTGAAGCGTTTGCAACTAATAAAGTTGGTTCTGTTATAGTAACACCAGTTGATGCAACACAACCATTAGCATCTGTTGCAGTTACTGTATAAATTCCTGCAATTAAACCAGTAGCTGTTGTTGTTGCTGAACCATTCGACCATAAATAAACAAAACCACCAGCTCCACCAGAAGCAGTAACAGTAGCACCAGTATTTCCACCAAAGCAACTAACATTTGTAGAAGCTGTGATAGAAGCGGAAGGACCAGCATTATCACCTACAGTTACTGGGAATGATTGAACACAATTGTTTCCATCTCTAATTGCAACTGTATATGTACCCGAAGCTAATCCAGTAAAATTACCTGGATTAATAAACGCTCCTCCATTTAAGGAAAATGAATAACCACCTGCACCACCTGCACCTGTAACTGTAAATGAACCATCTGATTGATTACAATTTGAATTTACAACAACAGGCGTAATTGAAAGTGCAGTTGGTTGACTTAATGTAACGTTAGCAGTTACTGTACAAGTATGAGCATCTGTAACAATAACAGAATATGGTCCTATTGGCAAAGCACTTAGGTTTGCCGAACTTCCAACACTTGGTGTCCATGCATATGTATATGGAAGTGTACCGCCATTTGCAGTAGCAGTAATAGTTCCATCACTTCCTCCGTTACAACTAACATTTGTAGACGTTAAGCCAACTGTTAAAGCTAATGGCTCTGTAACCGCAGCATTTGCTGTGGCAATACAACCAAAATTATCTGTAACAGTAACTGTGTATGTTCCTGCAGTTAAACTTGATGCTGTTGCCGAAGTTCCACCTGATGGTGCCCAAGCATATGAATACGATGTTGCAGCGGTAGCACTCATTGAAACGGTTATGCTTCCATCAGTACCACCATTACAATTTACTTGTGTAACATTTGAAATAGTTGCTGTTCCACCAGGAGTAATACCAATAGTAACTGTTCCTGTAGTTTGACAAAGATTTGCGTCTCTTACTGTCACTGTATATGTACCTCCAATAACACCAACTGTTGTTGCGTTTGTTCCTCCAGAAGGTGCCCATGCATATGTGTATGCTCCTGTTCCACCAGATGGAGTTGCAGTGGCAGTTCCATTAGCAGCAGTACAATTTGCATTAACAGAACTCATAACAACCGTTACAGCTGTTGGCTCTGTAATAACTACTGGCACAGGAAATGTACACAAATTATTGTCTCTAACTGTTACAGTATAACTTCCTGCAGTTAGTGAACCGAAAGTTCCACCTACTTGAAAAGCACCACCGTTAAGTGAATATTGATAACCAGGAGTACCATTTAATCCATCAACTGTTACTGAACCTGTATTACCACCATTACACAATACATTTGTTTGGGTTGTTATGGAACCTGACAATGCTGTTGGCTGGGTAATATTAACTGTTTGCGTTGCAGCACATGAAAACTGATCATTTACTGTTACAGTATAAGTTCCCAATGGCAGATTAGTAAATATTCCAGTTAGATTAGACGCACCTGTATTAAGAACATAAGTATACGTTCCGCCACCACCTGATGCAGTAAAAGTTGCAGTTCCATTATTTCCACCATTGCAACTAACATTTGTTTGAGTAGTTAATGCAACTGTAGGAGCACCCGAACTTGTGACTACAATTGTATTTGTTGTTGTACAGTTATTTAAATCTTTTACAGTAACTGTGTAAGTACCTGCTGCTAAAGAAGTAAATGAAGTACTTACTTGATAAGTTCCTCCACCATTAATTGAATATTGATTGGAACCTGCTCCACCTGTAACAGCACCAACATTTATTACTCCATTATTTGCTCCACAATTAGCCGAAACTTGTGTTAATGCCACAGCGGTAGGACCCGCAGTATTATTTACAGCAATTGAACCATTTACTGGGCAACTTGCTCCATCGCGCACAACATAAGTATAAGTGTTAGCTACCAATCCAGTAAAATTTGTTGTTGCACCAAAAGCGCCGCCATTAAAACTATAAGTAAAAGGACTCGTACCAGTGGTTGGAGGAGCTAGAGTAACTGTACCATTTGCAGCACCGCAAGTTGCATTTGTTGATGTAGCATTTGGCCCACTAGGTCCAGCGGCATTTGCAACAGTTACAGTGTTTGTTACAGTACATGAATTTGCATCCGTAGTAATAACAGTATAAGTTGCAGCAAGTAAATTAGATTGTAATCCTGTTGCTACTCCTACTCCATTTAGCGTGTATGTATAAGCACTTGTTCCACCTACAGTAGCACCAATTGTTACAGAACCATTTGATAAGCCGCAAGTTGCTGAAGTAGAGGACAAAGCTGTTGATGTTGATCCTGGAACATTTGTTAATACAAATGTTTGACGAAGTACAAGTTGTTCCGTTTCTTACATATACTGTATAAGTGCCAGCTGCAAGTCCAGAGTAATTTGTTGTAGCTGTGTAAGGCCCAGCAGCTGCATTTAATGAATAAGTTGTTCCAGGTCCAGTAATATTGATTGCACCATTACTTAACCCACAAGTTGGTTGTGTTAATGTGGCTGTTGGCAACGCTGGCATTGGATTAACTGTAATGGTTGTAGTAAAAGTATTTGTACATGAACCTGTTGCAGTAGTTAAGGAAACGGTAAATGTTCCTGCTGTTGCATAGGTATGTGTTTGTGCTGCTGTAGAAGTTGTTGGACCTGCAGTTCCCGCATCACCAAAATTCCATGAATAAGTTGTAGTTCCGGCAACAATAGAACCTGTAGATGTTGGAGTAAATGAATAACTATTGCCAGTTAAACATTGCGGCAGGTGCAACAAAAAGAAGAAGTAACAGAACCAGTAGCAGTTAATGTTGTAACTGGAAAAGCACGTGTACAACCATTAGCATCTCTAATGAAAACAGTATAAGTTCCAGCAGCTAAACCAGTAACATTACCCGCTGCTGCAACATTATTAAATGCATAATTAGATCCGTTATCAATTGAGATATCGTAAGGCCCTGTTCCTCCTGAGATAGCAGTAACATTAATAGAGCCTGTACCTGCGCATGATGGATTGGTAGGAGTTATAGTAGCAACAATTTGGGTAGGTTGAGTTACTGTTACTGTTACTGTTTGAAGACAATTACTAGCATCAGTCATATTAAGGGTATAAGTTCCAGCGGCTAATCCAGTAATTGTATTTGCTCCAGCAGGAACTCCAGTTTGAGTATTTGAATATGCTGCTGGCCCAGTCCAAACATAAGTATAAGGAGCATTTGACCCTACAGGGGTTGCCGTAATGGAACCATCAGAGCCTCCATTACAGCTAACATTTGCTGGCACAACAATACCTGGAGGGCAACAAGACCCAACGGCGTTATAAACAGTCGGATAATCGCCAATACAGCCCGAACTACTCCATGAACCTGACTCACCATCACCAGAAGTGTTAAATGAAATTGATAGATCCGATCCGGGAGAGCAAGCGGCAGCTGCAGTGACGGTTACGCAAAAATTCCATTCACCCGCAGGTATATTGTTGTTTGCATTATTATCTCCCAAATTATTTCTTGGATCTGTTCCGGCACCATAATCATAATAAAAACCCGTTCCCCAATTCGTTCCATTTTGATTTCCTGGGCCAGGACTGTACCATTCCCAATCTCCTAAAGTAGAATATGATCCAGGAGGATTTCCCGTTAAAGTTCCTGCATTCCAACCTGAACCCAAAGTAACCTGAACCCCATGCAACCAATTTGTATTTTGTTGAACCCATTGATTAATTTTAAAACAAAATGTAACCGTTTGGCCTGGCTGATACGCTCCATTTACAGGCGCTGGAGTAGCGGTAATATTTGCTGCCCGCAAACAATTATTACAATCAATATCATTATCAACTGCAAGTGTGAAATTCGCATCCGTGGCCGTTGCACTATTACCACTAACTTGAATATAATATGTGCTTCCCGCAGTAATTTGATTAACTGTAAGTGCGCCATCTACACTACAACCTCTTCCAGTTAAATTATTACACGCACCTTGCCACAGACCAATTTGGACGCCAGGAAAGTTCGTGATTGATATATTAACGGTTGTCCCAGTCGCAACAAAAGAATACCAAGTGTCTAACGCAGGTGATGCCATGTCTGTTGCCCCGCCTTCACAACTACCAAGGTAGCTATAAGGATTTGAACCTGTTGCCCCAACGGTAGTTTGACTGTTTAAAGTTGTTGCTGTTCCGTTTTGCAAACCAGCTGTACAGGCTCCAGGAGTTGGAAGAGAACCTAAACTCGTAGCATTAGCACAATTATCATTAGCAGGTTGTGCTAACACAATTGCACTTAAAAAAACACAAATTAATAGTAATATTTTTCTCATAGTAATTATTGTTCAATTCCTTTATAATATTCTTTATGCTTTAATACAATCTGACCTCCATCTACTATCTTAAATGATTGTAGGTAAAATGTTTTACCTGCTTTAGTTTGAAAATTTGTTGGGTCAATATCGAAGCCAGATGCCTTTAATTCATTAGCAGATAGAAGTTCTAACTCAAATCCATTCTCACACTTAATCGTAAATCTTTCGTCTTGCAATCTATACTGACCCATACTACTTTTCATGATTGCCATTTCAAAAAAAGATGCGTTTTCGGGATGTAAGTTGTTTTTAATATTAAAAGTTTCTTTGCTTGTTTGTTGCGCATTAGATTTAAATAGAAAAACACAAAACAATAAAGAGAAAAATATTTTATTCATATTTTCAGTTATTTAGTTAAAAATTCCCAAAGTAATGGGAATATCAGACCAAATATAGTTAAACTAGTTTCCTTAGGCAAGTCATATACTAAGTGAAAACGCCATTTTACACTTTTTGTTCGATAAACAATCTTAAATAATAGACCAATAAATGGGAATTAAATGATTAAACAGAGTTGTTTTTTCAACAAAATTAAGGGTTTAAGTTAACTAAATTGTTTTTTGCATTTTGCAGTCGTTCTGTGCCAACTCCGTTTATTAGATTAAATTTAGTTTTATGGGATTCTAATTCAATTAAATGAAGATTTAAAATCTCTTTCCTTCTATTCGGATGCTCTCTTAATGGATCATTTTCCCAAGGTAAATCTATATCCATTAAAAATGTTTTATCATATTTATTTTTATTGATTAGCACATCCATGTAAAATGGGACTTTATTAAAAACCACTTGCAGCCAAATTTTTATAGTGATAAGGTTTGTGTCGCAAAACAAAATTTTATTTGCTCGTTTTTCATATTCCTTTTCCAACAGCATTTGTTGTTCGCCAATGTAAATTACATCTTCGTATGTGTATGGTTTTCCTAAATTAGTAAGATAATTTCTTGCAAACTCGGGCACAAAAATAGTATTGTACTCCTTTGCAAGTTGCCTACACATTTCTGATTTACCAGTACTTTCGGGGCCAATGACGGCAACTTTAATTATTTTACTATTTCTTTTTTCCATTGGAAGTATGCATAAACTGCAAGTAAGGTAATAATTCCGTATAAAATTGCCGTTATAGCTAATGATTTATTTAAGTATAAAAAAACATAAGCAACATCAACTGCAATCCAAACTATCCAATTTTCGATTTGTTTTTTTGCTGCCATAATAGAAGCCACAACACTTAAGGCAGTTAAAACAGCATCTGCAAAAGGTACATCCGAATTAGTGTATCTCTTTAATAAAAAATAAAATAAGGCGCATAACAAAATTGAAATCCCAAAATAAATTAAACACCAAACAACATTAAGTTTTTTAACGGATTGCTTAGGTTTAAGAGACTTTCTCGACCAATTAATCCAACCATAAATTGCCAAAGCAATAAACATAAATTGCAAAGCCATATCGCCATAAAGCTTACTTTGAAAAAAAATAAAAACGTAAGCAATAGGTGAAATAATATTAACTGGCCATGACCAAATTAATTGATATGAGGATAAAACTACGCCAAGAATTGTAAGAACAAAACCTATTATTTCGAGCCAACTCATTCAACGGGAATGTTTAATTCTTTACACTTAGCAAGTATTTTGTGAAATGAATCGATTGGGTCTTTGCTATTCCAAATACAAGTGTTTAAAGCCATTCCGTAAAAGCCTAAATCACGAATTTGCTCTATGCGTTTTATTTCAACACCACCCCGTGCAATTATTTTCACACCTGATTTTTGAATTGCTGCAACTATACCATCAATATGAAATCCACTTTGAAATTTTCCTGACAATGAATCAAAAATTGGAGAAAGAAAAACATAATCATAATTGATTTCATGTTTGTCGTATAAGCTAATTAATTTAGAATGCGAGGTGGTTTTAATTAAATCCGATTTTGCAATTCCCAATGTTACTTTTCTCCACCAATTTTTAAAACTCTTTTTTAAATGAGACTTAGTATAATGTACACCTTTTAAATTGTACTTACGTGCTAAATTATGATGCGAGTGAATAACAATTCGATTGTGAAACTGAATAGGAATTGAATCTAATAATTCCCTCATCTGTTTAGTAGAAACCCTTGGTTTACGAAGATGATAAGTTCCTAAGCCATTCTCAAATAACTTTGTTACTATATCTATTTCAACTTCATCGAGTTTAGATTTTGACAAAAGAACTATCTTCATTTAAAACATTTTTTAATATCTTCTAACAAAGATATATTTTTTTCGAGAGCATTACCAATTACAACAACATCTGCTCCTGATTTTATAACACTATTAACTTTATCAATTGAGTTTATGCCTCCACCAACAATAAGTGGAATTGTGATTTGCCTTTTTACTTCAGTAATGATTTTTGAATTTATTTGTTCGCTTGCCCCGCTACCTGCTTCTAAATAAATTAATTTCATTCCGAGTAACTCACCAGCAATTGCTGTATCTACAATTTTGGAGCTATTTTTCTTACTTAAGGATTGTGTTTTACTAACTTTTTCCGTTTTTGATTTTTTCCCACCTTCAACTAAAATATATCCTGTTGAAATAACTTCTTGTTTGCTTGCTTTTATTTTACGAGCAACCTCAACATGCTTACCAATAAGGTAATCAGAATTACGACCGGAAATTAAACTCAATAACAACAATGCATCAGCACGCTTATCTAATTGATTTGTATCTCCAGGAAAAATAATAACCGGTAGTTTTGAGTGCTTTTTTATTTTAGAAATACAATTTTCTAATTCACCATTTTTTAAAACACTGCCTCCAACAAAAAAAAGATGGGCCACGTCATTTGCTTTAATAATAACATCCAAATTAAACTTATCAGGATCAATTAAAACAGCCAAAACAGGCTTGTTCTTCTTTTTTTGTGCAAGTATTTTTTTATAAATCAAACTCATAAATTAAATAGGATAAACCAACATGTATTCGCCCACTTTCATGTATTTTAATTTTATTTCCTTCGCAAAATCATCCATGATGATATTAGAAATTATTTCATCACCGCTTTCATTATATTCAAAATTACTAATGAATAAATGCTCTCTAAAATCAACGCTTTTTTTCGCGTAAATTTTATACAAGGTTTCTTTTGCTGCCCAATATACAAGTACTTTTTCAATTGGTTGCCCCGCTATATCTTTCAGTTCGTTATCTGATAAAAATTTATGTGTTATCTTAAGTACTTTATCCCTTATTAATTCAATATCAATTCCTGTTGGTTTTTGCTTATCTAAAATAACAGCAAGCATATCATGCGAATGAGAAATAGATATTTCCTCTATTCTATTTTTGAGATAAGGTTTACCTGTTTCATAATAAGCTAATTCAACTTCTTCACTAATCAACCTATCTAACAAAAATCTAACTCCTGCCCCTTCCTTTTCGCGCTTATTTTCAATTTGCAGGTTACGCAAGTCAAAAAGCCCGAGCTTACTAGATTCATTGATATTTATTACTTGAAAATTCACCTTGTGTTCAACAATTTGTTCCCAAAAATACGTTTTAACTTATCGAAAAGTAAATGAATCGTGCTTTTTATTGTATTTTAATGATTTATGGCTTATTTTTGTATGCTGAATTAGAATTTTCATAAATAACATAAATCAAAACTTAAACAAATGAGCGCAGTTGCTACAGACAAGTACATTAAGTACAAAGTGAAAGACATCTCACTAGCAGAGTGGGGAAGAAAAGAAATTAAATTAGCTGAAGAAGAAATGCCAGGCTTAATGAGCTTGCGTAAGGAATATGGTGCATCTCAACCATTAAAAGGTGCTCGTATTGCTGGTTGTTTGCATATGACAATTCAAACTGCAGTTTTAATTGAAACATTAACTGCATTAGGTGCTGAGGTTACTTGGTCATCTTGTAATATTTTCTCAACTCAAGATCACGCTGCTGCTGCTATTGCTGCTGCAGGTATTCAAGTTTACGCTTGGAAAGGTATGAACGCTGAAGAGTTTGACTGGTGTATTGAACAAACATTATGGTTTGGAGAAGAGCGCCAACCATTAAACATGATTTTAGATGATGGTGGTGATTTAACAAACTTAGTATTCGACAAATACCCTGAGTTAGCAAATGCTATCAAAGGTTTATCTGAAGAAACTACTACAGGTGTTCACCGTTTACATGAGCGTATGAAAAACGGAACTTTATTAGTTCCTGCTATCAACATTAACGATTCAGTTACTAAATCTAAATTTGATAACAAATACGGTTGCCGTGAGTCATTAGTTGATGCGATTCGTCGTGCTACTGATGTTATGATGGCAGGTAAAGTTGCTGTTGTTGCAGGTTATGGTGATGTTGGAAAAGGTTCTGCTCAATCATTATCTTCTCAAGGTGTACGTGTAATTGTTACTGAAATTGACCCTATTTGTGCTTTACAAGCTGCAATGGATGGTTACCAAGTACAAAAAATGGATACAGTTGTTGGTATTGCTGACATCATTGTAACTACTACAGGTAACAAAGACATCGTTGTTGGTCGTCATTTCGAAAAAATGAAACATGGTGCTATCGTTTGTAACATTGGACATTTCGATACTGAAATTGATATGGCTTGGTTAAACAAAACTTACGGAGCTTCTAAAGATACTATCAAACCACAAGTTGATAAATACACAATCAACGGAAAAGATATTATTGTATTAGCTGAAGGACGTTTAGTAAACTTAGGTTGTGCTACAGGTCACCCAAGTTTTGTAATGAGTAATTCATTTACAAACCAAACTTTAGCTCAATTAGAATTATGGACAAACACTGCTGCTTACGAAAAGAAAGTATATGTGTTACCAAAAATTTTAGATGAGAAAGTTGCTCGTTTACATTTAGCTAAAATTGGTGTTGAGTTAGATACGTTAAACCAAGAACAAGCTGATTATATTGGTGTAAAAGTAGCAGGTCCGTTTAAGAACGATGCTTACCGTTATTAATTTAAGATGTATGATGTTGTGATTTTAGAATTATAACATCGTAATAAGAATAAAATCCCCAGGTGAGAAATTGCTTGGGGATTTTTTTATTCCTTTATTTCTTGTGCTAATAAAAAAAGCTCTTCAGTTTTCACTGAAGAGCTTTCAATTATTTTCTTATTCAAATTACTCTTTTAAATCAAACGATTCTAAAAACTTAGTAGTGTAATTACCTTTTCTAAAATCTTCGTTTTGCATTAAACGTAAATGGAAAGGAATAGTAGTTTTAATTCCTTCGATTACATATTCACTTAAAGCGCGTTGCATTTTTGCAATTGCTTCTTCGCGTGTTTGTGCAACGGTAATTAATTTACCTATCATACTATCGTAATTTGGAGGAATCGTATAACCACTGTAAACATGGCTATCTACACGCACTCCATGACCACCTGGTGTATGTAAAGTTGTAATTTTACCTGGAGATGGGACGAAATTCATGAAAGGATTTTCCGCATTAATACGACACTCGATTGCATGCAATTGAGGGTAATAATTTTTTCCTGAAATTGGAACACCCGCAGCAACTAATATTTGCTCACGAATCAAATCGTAATCAATTACCTCTTCAGTAATTGGATGCTCAACTTGAATACGTGTATTCATTTCCATGAAATAGAAATTACGATGCTTGTCAACTAAAAACTCAACTGTTCCTACGCCTTCGTAACCAATAGATAAAGCAGCTTTAACAGCAGCATCACCCATTGCATCACGCAACTCTGGAGTCATGAAAGGAGATGGAGTTTCCTCAACAAGTTTTTGATGACGACGTTGGATTGAACAATCACGCTCACTTAAATGGCAAGCTTTTCCGTATTGGTCACCCACAATTTGAATTTCGATATGGCGTGGTTCTTCAATGTATTTTTCCATGTACATTGCCCCGTTGCCAAATGCTGCTTCTGCTTCTTTACTTGCTGATTCGAAGTTAGGAGCTAACTCTTCTTCTTTCCAAATAATACGCATACCACGTCCACCACCACCTGCAGTTGCTTTGATGATAACTGGGTAACCAACTTCTTTAGCTTGTTCAATTGCTTGTTCAGCACTTTCTAACAATCCTTCAGAACCCGGAACGCAAGGCACACCAGCTCTTATCATGGTTGCTTTTGCATTACTTTTATCACCCATTTGATTAATCATTTCGGGTGAAGCTCCAATAAATTTTATATCATGGTCTTTACAAATTTGAGAAAACTTAGCGTTCTCAGATAAGAAACCATAACCTGGATGAATAGCATCTGCATTTGTAATTTCGGCTGCAGCCATAATGCTCGCCATATTCAAATAAGAATCCTTACTTGGCGGTGGGCCTATACACACAGCTTCGTCAGCAAACTTAACATGCAACGAATCTTTATCAGCGGTTGAATAAACAGCAACGGTTTTAATACCCATTTCTTTACAGGTACGTATAACACGAAGCGCTATCTCACCACGATTGGCAATTAATATTTTTTTAAACATTCTTAGTTAATTTGAAAATTAAACAATTTGAAAATTTGAAAATTATTTAAAATGCGTGACTATTTTCAAATCAACACATTTTCAACTTTTCAAATTATGAAGGGTCTACTAAGAATAAAGGTTGATCGTACTCAACTGGAGTAGCATCGTTAACCAATATTTTTACGATTTTACCTTTTACTTCACTTTCGATTTCATTGAATAATTTCATCGCTTCAATGATACAAACTGTTTTACCAGCAGTGATTTCATCACCTACATTAACAAACAAAGGTTTGTCGGGCCCTGGTGAACGGTAGAAAGTACCAATCATTGGGGATTTAATAGTGATGTATTTACTATCATCATCAGATGTTGTAGCAGGTGCTTTAGTGTCGTTGTTTGAAGCAACAGGATTAGCTTGCATTTGAGGTGCAGCAACAACTTGTTGTGGCATCTGCATTTGTTGAGGCATTTGTTGATACATCATTGGAGCAGACTCCATTTTTTTAGTAGTTGTTTTGATGACAATTTTAATTTCTTTTGTCTCTAATTCAACTTCGCTAACTCCTGACTTGGAAACAAATTTAATCAGGTCTTGGATTTCGTTTAACTTCATTCTTATTTGTTTTTGTTAGTTGATACTTATTGTTTGTGTTTGTTTGTGTTTCTTTTTTTAAATCTAAAATCTGATATCTACAATCATAAATACTAGTATGCCCATTTAAGCCAAATGCTTCCCCATGTAAAACCTCCGCCAAAAGCAGAGATAATTAGGTTATCGCCTTTTTTTAATTTTTTTTCGTAATCCCAAAGTAATAAAGGAATTGTTCCACCGGTTGTATTACCGTACTTTTCAATATTCATCATTACTTTATCCTCAGGCACTCCTACTCTTTCTGCAGTAGCATCAATGATGCGTTTGTTTGCTTGATGAGGAACGAGCCACTGAATATCTTCTCCCTTTAATTTATTTCTTTCTAAAATTTCCGCACTTACATCCGCCATTCCGTTTACAGCAAACTTATAAACTGCCTGCCCTTCTTGGTGCAAAAAATGTAATCTATCATCAACTGTTTGGTGCGTTGCTGGCATCATAGATCCTCCAGCGCGAACACATAAATAGTTTCTTCCAGCTCCATCAGCCTTCATAACAAAATCCTGAACTCCTAAATCTTCTTCTGTTGGTTCTACTAACACTGCCCCTGCGCCATCACCAAAAATAATGCAACTAGATCTATCAGTATAATCAATAATACTCGACATTTTATCTCCACCAACAACAAGTATTTTTTTGTATTTACCTGATTGTATAAACTGTGCTGCGGTAACTAATCCATAAATAAATCCAGAACAAGCCGCAGATAAATCATAACCCCAGGCATTTTTTGCGCCTATCTTATCACAGATAACATTTGACGTAGATGGGAAACCATAATCGCCAGTGATAGTACCAACAATTATCATATCAATTTCTTCTGCAGATATTTTTCGTTTTTCTAAAATTTGTTTCACCGCCTCCACGCACATATCCGAAACACCTTTACCCTCACCCTTTAAAATACGACGCTCTTTAATACCTGTACGCGATGTTATCCACTCATCATTGGTATCCACCATAGTTGATAGCTCCTCATTGGTAAGGATGTAATCGGGTACATACCCTCCAACAGCTGTTATGATGGCTTTAATCATGATCCTAATTAAAAACTTGTTTTATTTTTTCAGGAAGATTTGCCTCAACAATTTCCTTCGTTTGAACTAACATATTTTTGAATGCCAGAGGACTTGAGATCCCATGTGCAATCATAACAGTTGAATTAATTCCCAAGATTGGTGTTCCACCATAATTCTCGTAGTTAAAACGATCAAAATATTCATCTGATCTTCCACGTTTCATTATTAAACGGTAAAACGACTCAGCCATTTTTAGAGCGATGTTTCCAACAAAACCTTCGCAAACAATAACATCTGCTTTATCGTTAAAAAAATCTCGCCCTTCAACGTTACCAATAAAATTAAAATCTTTGGTTTCGTTCATTAAGTTGTAAGTTGCTTGCGCAACTAAATTTCCCTTTTCAGGTTCTTCGCCAATATTTAATAAACCAACTTTAGGGTTTTCTTGTTTGTGAACGTACTGTGCGTATAATGAACCTAAAATTCCGAATTGATATAATACATCAGGTTTGCAATCCGCATTTGTTCCAACATCTAATATTAATCCGTAACCACCGCTAAGCTTTGGAAGCACTGTAGCAATACATGGACGAATAACGCCAGGAACTGATTTAACAGAGAACATACTTCCCACTAACATTGCCCCTGTGTTTCCTGCACTACAAAAAGCATTTAGCTTTCCTTCTTTCAAAAGTTTAAATCCTATAGAGATACTTGAATTTGGTTTTTGCGAAAGTGCTTTGGTTGGGTGTTCACCCATATCAATCACTTCGGTTGTATGCACAATCTCGAAAGTGTTCTCGTCTAGGTTCTTAGATTTTAAATAAGCTTTAGCTTTATCAGAATCACCTATAAGTATAATTTTAACCGAAGGCGGTAAGGCCATCGAAGCTAGTATTGCTCCTTCAATTTCGTTTGCGGGTGCATGATCACCACCCATTATATCAAAGCCTATCTTCATATAAAATCACCCTGTATTTTGAATTGGCAAAAAAACGACTTTTTTTAGAATAATCCTACAACAAAAACATAAGTTTTTCACTAGTTTTAAGGGAAAATTGTGCAAAACAAATCGTTTTTAACGAAAAAAACAGGCTTTTGGCCTGTTTTTTATAAAATTTGGTACTTATTATTTTACCGCTTTTTCCATTACTACTTTTCCTTTGTAGAATAATTTTCCTTCAAACCAATGAGCACGGTGCATTAAATGCGCCTCACCTGTAGTTGAATCAACAGACAAAGTAGCAGCTGTTGCTTTATAATTTGCTCTTCTTGTAGCAGTGCGTTGTTTTGAATGACGTCTTTTTGGATTAGGCATGACTATTTATTTTTAATTGTTATTGAATTTTATTTTTTTTAATTCGTCCCACACATTACTGTCAGACGGTGGTTCCGGTTCTTCCTCAACCGCAAAATCGTTTAATTTTTTTAATGTTTCCTCATCGCACTTGTATTTCTCCTTATCAAGCTCACAAGGAACTCGGCGCGAAGGTAATGCAACTATAATGAATTCGTTCAAATACTTTGTTAAATCAACTTCTGATTCGCCATGAGGAAGTACAATTAAGCTTTCTGTGCTTTCATCGGGTTCTCCATGCTTTAAATACATAGATTCCTTTCCTTCAAGTGGCATATCATAGTCGCCGGTACATCTATCGCAAGTAATACCAACGGTTCCTTTAAAGCTAAAATTCAGTGTTGTAACCGAATTTTGTTTAATAAACTCTACTTTAACCAACATATTTGCCTTTTGTATCTCTGAGTATTCCATATTTTCAAAGAACTTATCTGTGTAGCTCGAACTCAAAAGATGTACCTAATCCTAAACCTCCAAACTGAATAACTGTACGATTAGGTTTCATCTTTTTACAAAAAGGGATGCAAATATACACATAAAAACTTATTAACAAAGAAAATTTCGAATTTAGATAAAATCCCCATTCAAACTCTTTATCGAACAAAACTAATAATAAAACGCAGCTTTGAAGGCAAAAATTTACCTTTGCCCTAATTGTGACAGAAAACAAACACATAGAAGCCATTATTCGCTCACTTCCGGAAGAACCAGGAGTGTATCAATATTTTGATGTAGATGGCAAAATTTTATATGTAGGAAAGGCTAAAAGCCTAAAAAAACGAGTTAGCTCCTATTTTTCGAAAGAACACGATAGTAGTAGATTACGTTTATTGGTAAAAAAAATTGCCGATATAAAAACCATTAAGGTAAATACCGAAATGGATGCTTTGTTGCTGGAGAACAATTTGATTAAAACATTTCAGCCACGTTATAACGTAAATTTAAAGGACGATAAAACATATCCTTGGGTTGTAATAAAGAAAGAACGTTTTCCTCGTATTTTTTATACGCGCAAAGTAATTAAAGATGGTTCAGAATATTTAGGACCCTTTGCAAATGTAATGTCCTTAAGAGCATTGTTAGATTTAATTCAACAGCTTTATACTTTGCGCACATGCTCCTTGGATTTATCTCCAAAAAATATTGAAGCAAAAAATACCGTCCTTGCTTGAGGTTTCATATTGGAAGATGCAAAGCGCCATGTGTAAATAATCAAAGCGAAGAGGAATACAATAAACATGTTACCCAAGTAAAGCTTTTATTAAAAGGTAATTTAAACGCAGTAATCCGTGATTTAAAAGAGGAGATGAATGCACTTGCTGCAAATCTAGAATTTGAAAAAGCACAAGAGCATAAAATAAAAATAGATTTATTAGAACGCTACGAAGGAAAGAGTTTGGTTGTTAACCCTTCTATTACTGATGCTGAGGTATATGGTTTTTATTCATCACCAACATCGGCGTTCGTTAATTATTTTAAAGTAACCAACGGAGCAATAATACAGGGCAAACAATAGAGCTGCAAAAAAAATTAGAAGAAACAGATGAAGAATTATTAGTATTTGCCATACATGAATTTCGTCAGCGTTTTAATAGCACAAGCAAAGAAATTTTATTGCCATTTGATATTGATTTTGTTTTTCCTGATGTAGAAATATCTGTTCCAAAAATTGGCGACAAGAAAAAATTAATTGAACTCTCAGAAAAAAACGCTGAAACCTACGCCAAAGAAAAAGAAAAACAACAAGCCATAACCGACCCTGAAAACAGCATCAGCAGAGTAATGCAGCAAATGATGAAAGATTTGCGCATGAAAGAAGAACCTCGCAGAATTGAGTGTTTTGATAACTCAAACATACAAGGTGCACATGCGGTAAGTGCAATGTCGGTTTTTATTAATGGTAAACCGGCTAAAAAAGAATATCGTCACTTTAATGTAAAAACAGTTGAAGGCCCTGATGATTTTGCTACTATGGAAGAAGTTATTTTTAGACGCTATAGCAGAGTAATAAATGATAATTTAGAAATGCCTCAACTAATTGTTATTGACGGAGGCAAAGGGCAATTAGGCGCAGCTATTAACAGTTTAGAAAAATTAGGTTTGATGGGCAAGGTCGCCATTGTTGGTATTGCTAAGCGCTTAGAAGAAATTTATTATCCAGGAGATTCAGTACCACTTTACATCGACAAACGTTCGGAAAGCTTACGGATACTTCAGCACGCTCGTGACGAAGTGCACCGTTTTGGTATTACACATCATCGCAGCAAACGAAGTAGAGAAACAATTAAAACTGAATTAAGCGAAATAAAAGGTGTAAGTGAACGTACAGCAAATAAGTTGCTAGTTCATTTTAAATCGGTAAAAGAAATTAAAACTGCGCAGCTTGGCGAATTAATAAGTGTTGTAGGAAAGAGTAAAGGTGAAATGATTTATACTTATTTTAAAGAGGAGAAACCAACTGAATAATTGTGCATAAAAGTCGGAAACAAAAATTTTGGCAATTCCTTAATCTATCTATCTTTATCTAAAATTTACTGCATGAGAATACTTTTATTCTATCTCTTTATTTCCTGTTTTTCATTTGTTGAGGCACAACAAACACCCCGCTACACACAATACACATTAAATAATTTAGGTGGCAATCCAGCTTATGCTGGAACAAACCCGATGAAATTAGAAGTTATGCTCGGCCGAAGAAACCAATGGTACGGTTTTGATAATGCACCTACAACAACTTTTTTTAGCGTTAATTATGGGTACAGAGGAAATTACTCCTTTAAAGGATGGCATGGGTTTTCGGCTTATGTAGAGGAAGATAAAGTTGGTGCAATTACAAACAAACAAGCTTACTTAGGTTATGCGTATCATTTTAGAATTATTACAGGCATCAATGTTGGCTTTGGTTTAATGGCGGGTGTTCGTTCGTTTGGTTTAAGTAATACACTATTTAATGTTAACGACCCTGCATTTACGCAAACCAAAGCTTTTATTTACGCTTATCCTGATTTTATTCCAGGCATGCGTGTTTATTCGAAGAAATTTTTTGTTGATTTAAGTGTTCGCCAATTGTATAAAAACAAAATGGTTCAGGGAAGTAAATTCATTGGGGGAAATGGAAAACTTACACCTCATTACTATTTAACTATCGGCCGAAAAATTCATTTAGGCTATAATAATTTCATGATGGTTCCTACAATTCATGCACAATCCACTTTAGTTGGAATACCGCAATTAGATGCAAATGTAATGTTGTATTACAAAAAAAGAATTGGAGTTGGAGCCAACTATCGTTTAGGGAATTCTTTCTCAGGAATTGTGCAAGTTAATATTCATAAAAATATTGTTGCAGGTTTTTCCTACGATTATACTGCGAATAGATTTAGAAGTGCAGCAGCAAATACATACGAATTTATGATTGGAATTTCTCCAGTAATGAGTGATGATTCAAATTCGAATAAAAGAAATGTAGCGCAGTGTCCTACTTTTTCGATTTCTAAGTAGCTTAACTTTCCTTAGACCAATTCAATCTATCTGATTGTGCAAATTGCCAAGGTGCTCCGTTGTTTTCGATATTCGTAAACATACCGTTTAATTCAGTTGGAGCTGTACTTTGCTCCATTACTAAATATTGACGTAAATCCATGATGATAGAAAGTGGGTCGATGTTTACTGGGCACTCTTGCACACAAGCGTTACATGTGTTGCATGCCCACAATTCTTCAGGTGTAATGTAATCACCTAATAATGATTTCCCATCATCTTTAAATGTACCTCCATTTGCATCAATGTTTTTTCCTACTTCTGTTAAACGGTCGCGGGTGCTCATCATAATTTTACGTGGCGATAATAATTTACCAGTTATGTTTTGTGGACAAGCTGAAGTACAACGACCACACTCAGTACATGTATAAGAATCTAATAATTGTTTCCAAGTTAAATCAGTTACATCTTTTGCTCCAAAACGTTGTGGTGCATTCGGGTCGGATAAGGGTTGATAAGATGGGTCAAAGTTTGGTTTAACAACATCCGTTACACTTTCTAAATTATGAAACTGTCCTTTTGCTTTTAAGTTACTATAATACGTATTTGGAAATGCAAGAATGATATGTAAATGTTTCGAGTATGGTAAATAATTTAAGAATGCAAAAATACCTACAATGTGTAACCACCAGCAAACGCGCTCTATCATAACTAAAGAGCCATCACTTAATCCTGCTAACAATAGGGCTAAAAATCCGCTTACAGGAAATGAACCTGCTGTTGGATAATGTTCGTTAGCTCTTAATTGTAAATTTTGATCTGCTGCATTCATTAAAAACAAAGCCGACATCATTACAATCTCTGCCATCAAAATCATGTTTGCATCTAAGCGAGGAAAACCATCTAAATCTTTACTCAAAAAACGCTTTATCTTACCAACATTTCTTCGTAACCAAAATGCAACTACACCTATAAAAACTCCTAAAGCAAGTATTTCGAAAAAGCCAATTAAGAAATTATAAAAACCACCAAGAAAAGAAAAAATACGGTGCTTACCACTGAAGCCATCCACCAACATTTCCATAACTTCGATGTTGATTAACACAAAGCCAACGTACACTAAAATGTGCATGAATGCAGAGAAAGGACGAGCCACCATTTTTGATTGCCCCAACGCAACTCTAAACATAGTTGACCAGCGTTCCGATTTGTTGTCGGTGATTTCTAATTCTCTCCCTAAGAAAATATTTCTTCTTAGTTTCTTCACATTCATAGAGAAGAACACCACAGAGCCAACAAATAATAAAGAGAATATAATAATCGAAATCATAACTAATCTTTTGGTTTATTCCTATCCTTTTTACCAAAAACGGAAATATGCATATACCGTTCAGGATTGATACGAAGGTCTTTTAATAATTTATCTAAATCCTCAGATGATTTATTGAGGTTATTATACAATGAATCGTTCTTTATTAATTTACCAATTGTTCCTTGTCCGCTATTAACTTGAGCTAAAATTTTATTTGCATCAGCAAGTGCAATATTAGTTTCTTCGATTGTTTTCTTAATATTTGCTTTAGCTAATGAATCACTAATGTTGCTGAAATTATTTATTACGTTGCTCAGCTTATCGTTATTTTTCTCAATATTGGTGACAATTGAATTTGTTTTTTGAATAATTGCTGCAATAGCTCTTTGCTCCGAACTCATTAAGGTATCAACCTTATACGTAGTTCTTTCTAAAGTCATGATGGTATTTTTAATACTCTCAAAACTAGTAATCAAGTTTTGACGCACATTGGCATTCATTACTTGTTGCACTACTTGCATAACCGAATCGATAGAAGAAATTAGCCCTTCCGCCTTTTTTTGCAGCGGGGCAATTTGACGATTTACTTGCTTCTTTAAATCTTCTTCCATATCAGGAAGTAATGTATCGCCATCTGCAACAAATTGGTCGTTCTTACTAAACACAATTTCCACTGCCTTTGAGCCTAACAAATCGGAAGAAATAACTTTAGCAAACGAACCTTTTGGAATTTGAACATCTGAAGTTAGGAAAAAGGTAACCAACACTTTATAAGCAGTATCTCTTTTTACCAACTCAATTTTATTTACTTGACCCACTTTATATCCATTCACCATTAAGGGATTTGCCTCTAGCAAACCTTCTATTTTAGGATAAACAGCGTATAACTTACGTTGCGGATTGAAGATATTATGTCCTTTAAGAAAATTGAAACCATAGATGAAAACACCGATGGCAACAATAACAATAATACCTACTTTTATTTCTTTCTTCACAAAGATTGAATTTGAGCTCCAAAGGTACATTTTTTTTGATGAACTTGAAAATGAAAAAACACAGAAATGATGTGGCAATACGAACATTTTTACTACATTTGAAGTTCGTTTATTACTATGAAGAATCAGTATTGCATCATAATGGCAGGTGGAGTTGGCAGCAGATTTTGGCCAATGAGTAAAACTAACCATCCTAAACAGTTTTTAGATATTCTAGGTACTGGTAGAACCCTTTTACAACAAACTTTCGATAGATTTGAAGGTATTTGTCCGCCCGAAAATATTTATATTGTAACTAGCGACCAATACAAAGAATTGGTTTATCAGCAATTACCTTCTATTGCAAAAGAAAATGTTTTATTAGAGCCTTCTCGAAAAAACACGGCACCTTGTATTGCTTACGCATCTTATAAAATTCACAAGAAAAACCCAAATGCTGTAACGGTAGTTGCTCCATCAGATCATTTAATTACAAAAGAAGATACTTTTAAAAAGGCAATCAAATCTTGTTTTACAAAAGCACAAAGCGAAGATTGTTTGGTTACCTTAGGAATTACACCTAATCGCCCAGATACGGGTTATGGTTACATACAGTTTGTTGAATCTCCAGTTAAAGAAAAAGACAAACGCATAAAAAAAGTAAAAACATTTGCCGAAAAACCTGAATTAGAACAAGCAAAGGTGTTTGTTCAAAGCGGGGATTTTTTATGGAACTCGGGAATATTTATTTGGTCAACTAAATCTATCATCAACGCTTTTGAAAAGCATGACGCAGAAATAGCACAAATATTTAAAGATGGTATTGAATTTTACAATACACCACAAGAAAAAGATTTCTTAAAAAAAGCTTACTCTGTATGCATTAGTAATTCAATTGATTACTCGGTAATGGAGAAAGCAAAAAATGTTTACGTGCGCGAGTCATTAATTGGCTGGAGCGACTTAGGTACTTGGGGAAGTTTATACACACACATTAAACATAGCGAAGGCAACAATGCAATTGTTGGAAAAAACGTTATGATGTACGATTCGAAAAATTGTATTGTAAACGTTGCAAAAGATAAATTAGTTGTAATACAAGGCTTACACGATTATATTGTTGTTGAAGCCGATGGCATTTTACTAATTTGCAAAAAAACCAACGAACAACAAATTCGCAATTTCGTTAATGATGTTAAAGTTCAAAAAGGCGATAAGTTTGTTTAGGTTCTAATGCGGTAAGGCTGAGAATCAAGACGCAAGAGTCAGGAAGCAAAGTGCTAGCCTACGAAATCCATTTCCATTTTTAATTACCTCCACTAAGTCAGGGTGAGCTTGTCGAAGCCCCTTCTTCAATAATTTTATTGTTGCCACATATCCTTTTCCTTGTTCTTTTTTGGATCTGGGTCTTTTCCTTTTAGCAATGAAGTGTTCATCAAATAACCATGAAACATTCTTCCTTCAAAATATTGTTTTAAAGTAAAATTTGCTGAATTGTTTTTCGGATTCATTATTTTAAAATCTTCGCGCATCAACGCAATTACATCTTCGTATTTAAAAACTGGACCATACAAATCAAACATTAAGTCTCCTTTTTCTAACACATAAATTAAACGTATGTATTTTATATCATATACTTCCGTACTTGTATTTTTATCAAAACGTTTGTTTTGTATAATTTCATAACTGTGTTGAAATTGCTCAAGAATTGGATCATTCATATCGCTACAAAAACTAATTGGACACTGAAGGTTTGTAAACTCATCTGCCGATGGAATTGGTTGTGTTTTTCCAAAACCAAACTGCTTCATAAATTTATGGTAGCTACAAGCACTATCAACTTGTAAAGGATAATAGCCTTGTATTAAACCTTCACAGTATGCTTTTATCAATAATTTTGGGAGTGCTCTTCCTGGCAAATTAAACTTTTCTAACAAAGGAACTTTTATTAATTCGCCTTGCTTTAGTGTATTATTTAATTTTGTTTGTGCGTTGATGATTCCTGCTGCAAAAACCATCGTTAGTATCAATAAACATTTTTTCATTTTGTTACGCTTAAAATTATGTGTTACTAATTTTGGTTACTTTGGCCAATTCCTCTTTTGTTTTAGGCTTAATCGGTTGCTTTTCTAAAACAAATTTTTGCTTAGTTCCTTGCATTAATTTAATGTTTGATTTATCTAAACCGCCTTCTTTAAGTGTTGCATAACTTCCATCTTTTAGCTTTGTAAATATTTTTATTCCTTTCATATTTAGCAAAACAAAACGCTCTGCAAAATCGCTGGGATAATATGTAATTAAGGTGTTGCGTTTTGCATAGGCTACGTAAACTACTTCTCCAATTGCATCGCCTGTATTTACAACAAACTCAGGAATCATTGGAATAGCATCCTTATCGTTTAATACTCCATCATAATTAAAAACGCCAAGCTTTTTAATATTCATTCCTTTAAAATAACCATCAGGCAATTCACCCATCATACTTGCAAAAACCTTTTGGTAACTCTCGTTGCCGTCTGGGTTAACGGATTCCACATCAACACTATCCGCAGTGTTAACCGGTGAGTTTCCCCAGCGATTTGACTCTGAGTAAGGCTTGGCTTTATCATAAGAAAAATCATACACTTGACCATAATCAATCCAACGATTTTGTTTATCATCGTAGCTAAAGGCTTGTAAATTTGGTAAATTGCGTTTACACTTCATACGAACTTGCACTACCTTATCATCGCAAAGTCTCATTGGTTTTCCATCGCACTCTGCACGCAGCTCAAACATACCTACCGATTCAAGAATCAAATCTTTTCCATCACGTTGCAGCAGCATGTTTAAACCTGAAACAAGCATATCTGTTTGTGAATGAAACTCACGGTATTTAATTTTTATTTTTCCAGTACAAGCGCTCCCATCTTCCATGCAAAATGCATTATTAGGGACAAATATTAAAGAGCCTGTTCCGTATTTAAATCCATTACAGCCCCTGCTCTGATAATCGTATTCCATAAAAGGAACATCGTTTATTTGCGATTGTGATGTAACACACAAACCAAAAAATAGAAAAATAAAAAGTACTTGTTTCATACTGTAAGTTTTAATACATAACGTAAATCTATAAAAAAATAACAGAACTACTGAAAATAAAAATGCACGATTTTGCCTATTCCTTTCCCAATGCAGCTTACCTGAGAACAATCAATCATAAAATACCCACTTACACGTACAAACAAATTTCGCTTTTCTTGTAAATTTACTTTTATTAAATCTATTGTTTTATGAAAACATACTTAAATCGAAGCTTAGCGCTTTTACTATTTTTTTTCGGAGTTTCATTTATTGCTGATGCTCAAAAAAAACCAGAAGTATTCCTTTCCAAAGTATTTATAAATGAAACTGATTCCTTAAATAAATTTGTTTTAAAATTATACGACGACCAATCCTATGAATTTTTAAAATTTATTAAAAACAAAAAAATATTAAATGCAAAACGAGAACAAGGCGAATATAATTTAAAAGGAAAAAAACTAAATTTAGAACCTAAGAGTGATAAACTTCCCTTTGAACACCCTTACAATTACTATTTTGTAGAAGACAATGGTTTGTTCGAAAACAAAAAATGTGAAGGTGACGCAATACTTACTTTAAGCAATGATGAAAAATTTTCACAGGCATTTTACACCGACCCTGTTTTTGGAAAAATATCCAACGATAGAAAACTAGGAAATAAACTAAACGATCCCAAACTAAATTCAAAAAATAATTCTTTCTCTCCACCCGAAATAATAGCTGCAACACCACCTGTAAAAGAAGAAAATATTGTAAGTAATTTCGCGAAATTATCAGCTGATTCTTTAAAACGCATTAAAGTAATTATAGTTGTTGGTCCGGTTGAAGAATCAACGAAAAAATTTGTTGAAGAGAAAAAAGAGTTGGCTACTTTTTTACGCTCATACGGAGTTCAAGTAATAGAAATATATCATCCAAAAGCAAACTGGACCGACGTGCAAGAAGCAAGCAAAGACGCTCACATATTTATTTATAGCGGTCACGGTAGTACAAAAGGAGAAAATAGTTGCTCAGGCGGATTGTGTTTAACTGATGGTATAACATCAGCAAGTGATATGAGTAAGGGTTTGCAACTGAACAAAAATGCATTAATATTATTTAATCATGTATGCAGAGGTGCAGGTTCTTCTGCGGGCGATGATGGAGACATTGGTAAAATCGAAGCAGCAAAAAGAGTTACAGATTATTCTTATCCATTTATTCAAAAAGGAGCAGGATGTTATTATGCTAACAATACAAATGGCTCACTACAACCATTTTTAGAACGCTTCTTTAACAAGATGCCCGTATCAACAATTTGGAAAGAAGTTTCGAAAAGCAAAACAATTGTGATAGATGAAAAATACAAACACGATAAACGTTATCACATTTCACTTGGCTCCGATGATGAATCTGGCTCAATAGTTACCCGAACAACTACTACCAATGGAGTTAAGAAAGTAGAAAAAATAAAAGGCTTTATTTCTTATGATGAAGCTATTGTTGGAATGCCAGAGTTTAGTGTGCTGAAATTTTTTGAAAAATAATTCAACCACTAACAATTATCAGTTTACCATATATTTTTATTTACTACATTTATTCAATAAAATCAAAACCCAAATTATGAAAAAAACAATCATCCCCGCTGTTCTTTTAAGTTTAGCTATTTCTCTTGCATCATGCGGAGGAAGCAAAAAAGAAGAAGGTGAAGCTGGTAAAACAGATTCAACTGCAGTTGCTACAACTGATAGTGCTAAAGCAGAAACAAAAGCAACAAACGACCCATTTGCTAATTTCCCTAAGGAAGCTGTGAGTATTGCTGCTGGAGGTTATGCATTTATTGCGCCTGATTTATTAAACCCAGGAATTGCAGGTAAACCTGTTGATGAAATGCGTTTAATTTTTGTTGGAAGTAAAATTGAAGAAGCTGGTGCAGAATTTACTAAGGTAAGTTACATTGGTTCAAAAGGCGAATTGCCTAATTACTTTGTTATACCTGTTGCACCTGGAGCAACTGCTAAAAAAGGAGATATCGTTTTAGCTGCTTGGCACCATGGTGGTTCTATGATGCGTGCTGTTGTTACTGGAGATAAAGACCCATCTAAACCAACAGTTAATTTTATTGATATTGGTTGGGATAATCCAGCTAAAGGAGATAAAGGTGTTGGTTACGGACAAGAGGAAACTCAATTAGAAGCAAACACTTTTATTGTATTAAACGATGCAATGGCTTCGGGAACTACAGTTGCAGTTAAAGAAGGTAACGATTGGAAAGAATACAATGTTGTGAAAACATCAGGAGATAAAGTAATGGTGTATAACTCAATGTATAAAATCTCTGTTATAAATAAATCAGATTGCAAAGGAATTGAAGTAAAACCAACTTGCAAAGCAGGTGATGAAGTTATGGCTCCTTGGGTTGGAACTTTCAAGAAAACAAAAGTGTTAAAAGTAGACGCTAAATATGGTCGTGTACACGTGAAAGATCCATTCTCTGACAAACCATTAATCGTTCCTTTCGGAACTGTTACTTCTACTTTGTAATTAGTAGGAATTAAATTTTTAAAAAACGGGCGCAAAAATTTTGCGCCCGTTTTTTTTAGAAAACCTATTCAATTATTAAATTCGGAAAAGCCTCCGCTAGCAAGCTTTTATCTTCATATTCATAGTTTAAATATTTCAATTTCTTTAGATTCTTACATTTAAGCAAAACATCCTTAAATTGAATTATATCATAAACATGGCTTCCACCATCTGCTTTTCCAACATTTAGTGAGATAGTGAGTTCTTTTAAATTCGGGAATTCCTGTAGGCGTGTAAAAAAAGTTGGCCAATCATAGGGGTCAGGATTTCCTCCTTCAAAATATCCACCTCCAGAATTATCAAGTGTAATTTTGATTACCTCCAATTGTTTTGAATAAAAAAATACTTTTAGGTAATTCAAAGCATGTTAGTTCAATAAATTTTGCAGCCGGCATAATTGGTAAGTTAGCTGTTCGAGTGCTAAAATATTTTATAGATGGTAAAACTAAATTTGAATCCATTACAAAACTTGAAGGTAAAATCAGCGTGTCTAATTTATCCAACTTTGAAATCTCTGAAGGCATCACCATTCCATCTCTGCCTATTATACTCAAGTATTTTAAACTGCTTAAATTCCCGATATCTGAAAGAAGAGTATCCAACTGATAATTACTTATCGTGAGCTTCTCTAATTTTTTTAAATGATAAAAACACTTTGGTATCATAAAACTATCTTGACATTCTTCTAGCTTATTATATGATAATACGCTTGAGTTTGCAGGTTTACTTCCCGAATAATAGTAATCATCTTGTTTATACAATCTCGCTGTTCTATCAAACACAAGAGTATTTAATTCAGTGAATTTTCCAATAGAACGAGGCAATGTGTCGCCTGCATAAACAAGATGTTTTAATTGTGGAATAGGCGGAAGGTTTTTGTTTCTGATTTCTGAAGGATAGGAGATAAATAAATAGTTTAAAGCTGAAAGCTCACTTATTTTAGTAGGTATCTCGGCAGGAATAGATAAAACAAGCGTGTCGATTTTTTTCAATTCAAACAACTCATCGGGTAGCGTTTCTGTTTTCCTTGAAGACAAGGCAAAATAATGTAAATTTTGAAAATTTTTAATTTGTGAACTAATACTATCTAGGTCAGCATTTTTAATCTCGATTTTAGTTAATCCCTTTAAAGAATAAAAGCAATCAGGCAGCGAAAAATATTCATCAAACTCCTGATAACCTCCAAGTTCTATACTCTTTAAATCATTATAGAAGCAAAAGGAATTCAGGAGCTCTAAATGACTTGTAATTTTCCTTATTTTCCTTCCAAATCAATTCTCCTTTGTTATTAAAATATGCATAAATCCTACCGTTATAAGATATTGCTCCCGCACCATTAATATAATTATTAAAAAATTTATTATCCGAAGGACTAACAACAAGTTCTCCATGCTCATTTACAATGCCTGTTTTACCCTCCTTATATACAAATCCAAAAAGGCGTCTATCGTAAGTTCTCTGTAATTTAGAAATACTATCGTAATCAAAAGGAAGTACTGTTTCACCAGTTCGTTTAATTATACCACACTTACCTTTTCTTTCTACAATCCAATAATCTTTTTTATATTCAAAATAGGAATCATCAGCAAACATACTTTTATTTCTCACATCTTTACCATCACTATCTAAAAGCAATTTTTTTCCATTCTTTTTAACTTCCAACAAACCTTCTTTGTAATAATCCATTTCCTCATAATCGAAATTACTTATCCATTTTTTTGAAACACTATAAATTGCAAATTTTCCATCTTTTTCAATTTGCAAATAATCCATAGGAAGTGTTTTAGCGTAGGCACTATCAATTTTTTCTGAATAAACACGACTCCACAAATATGAATCGTCTATGGATTTTATGTAGGAATACTCTGGCTCCAATAAAGTTTTGCCAACACTATCAATTAATCCAGATTTATGATCAATTCTAACATGAAAAACTTCCTTGGTTGTAGTGATTTTTGAGACATCATCATACATCTTCTTTTTTGTATTAGGTAAATCAGTAAAACTACCTAGTCCGTACTTATCATTATTTGTGTATATATATGAATTATTTAAAATATTTACTATTAAGTCGTGTTGTGGTTTAATAATCTCAACACCTTTACTATTTACTATTCCGCATTTATTCCCCAATTTGAAATCGAATTTTCCATCTATATATCGATAACCAATTTCATTATACTTTACGGAGATGATTAACTTGCCCTTCATGTTATAAACACCATAAAGTTCTTTTTGTTCTACAATAAAATACACTATATGATCATCTTTACCCTCCGTAACTTTGCTAATCTTATCGTACAAACATGGGATTAATAGTTTTGCATTTTTATTAAGCATACCCCATTTATTTTTCTGTTTAACAATTACCCCATCGCCCAAACTTTCCATATAGTCATAAACTGGCGGTACAATTTGTTTCCCTGCTGAATCCAATAAGCCAATCTTATACTCACCTTTAAAAAAATCAAACATATTCCTTTTTACAATTCTACCCATTAACGATGACCTTGGCCCAAAAAACATTTTTCCTTCTTGCGTAATATAACCTTTCCTGTTATCGAATGTTTCTACAACACCGTAATGTCCATTATCATCCTTAAATAAAATATTACTGTATATTGTATCCTGCACTAACACTCCTTTATTGTTACACAAACCGAAATTTCCATTTTTTTTAAGAAGCCATAGTTCTGTATAACCAAATCTTTCTATTGGAGCATCATAAATAAATGGAACAATTTGTTTACCATCTTTATCCAATAAACCCCAAGCAGAATCGATACAACAAGTAAAAAACAATCTACTCTCGTTATTAGCGTATTGGAAAGAAGTTGCTAGCTTTTTATACTTTGCCTCAATTCGCCAAGTACTTCCGCTATCTAATATTCCATACATTCCTTTATCGGAAACGACACAATAAAACTTTTTAGAATATCCGAAATCACTAATTGTATCATTAATAGGCCTTACCACAACTTCTCCTTGTCTATTTACTATGCCTATTTTATTATTTTCTTTGAATTTTAAATATGGATCAAAAGTTCGCAAATCATAGTCTCCAAAGCCTTGACTACAATCATTATAAAAACATTCATCAACTAATTCAAAAGGTCCTTTTACCTTTTTCCCTGATATATCAATTAAGCTGAAATATTTTTCGTTCTCAATTATGGGATACAATTTTTGCGAAAACAATTGCGTTGCGATGACTAAAAACAAAAACAGAAAAAGTTTGCAAAGGTTCATATATGTTTTAATAAGAATGCATACCAAATATAATCCAAAAATTGAAATGTCCCTAAATTTTCAAAAGGTAGCTCACCTCATTTCTTTATCTGAAACACCTATTTTTACCTTTATAACATGCGATTTATGTAACAATACTTTTCTACTATGTAATAAATGGATTTGCCCATGAGCATACATTTGCCTCACTAAATCAAAAATCAATTATGAAAAAATACAGTCTATTTATTGCAGTTATCTTAGGATTAGGAACTGCTTGCACAAGTCCGCAAAACGACGCATCCTTATTACAACAACGTGATTCATTACTAACAGTTATTGATGAACGCGAAGAAAATATTAACGAATTCGTGAATTCTTTTAATGATGTAGAACGTAATCTTAATACAATAAGCGAAAAACAAAATATTATATTATTAAGTGCTAATAAAGATTTAAACGCTAGCCAAAAGGAACGCATTAATGCAGAGATAAAAGCAATTAATCAATTAATGGAAGCAAATGCTAAACGATTAAATCAATTAAATAGCAAACTCAAAAAAGCCGACAGAAGAAATATTGCATTAGAAAACACAACTATTTTATTGAACGAACAATTAAAGCAAAAAATAAAAGAGTTAAAAGTGCTAAACGATAAAATAAATTCACTTAACTTAAATGTTGCTCAATTACAAGTGTGCATTGATTCCTTATACATCGAACTTAATGAGCAAGCGCAAACCATTGCCGAAACAGGTGTTGAATTACGTACTGCATATTATGTAGTTGGAGAATCTAAAGACTTAGTTAAAGCGGGGCTAATTGACAAAGAAGGTGGTTTACTTGGTATGGGCAGAACAGCTAAACTAAGCGACAACCTTGATAATAGCAAGTTCACACAAATTGATTATACGCAAACAACAAGTATTACAGTAAATGGTAAAAATGCAAAAATCATTACCTCTCATCCAGATGATTCATACACAATGAATAAAACGGGGAAAGTTATTGATAACATCACTATTACAAACCCAGAAAAATTTTGGAGTGCATCTAAATATTTAGTGATTACTAAATAAATAAGATTGTTGTTTCAGATAGCAGCAGGCGGTTGAAGAAATTCGGCTGCCTGTTTTTTTTTGTCACAACACCGACAATTCAAATTTAATTCATCCACCTAATTAAATGAATAAAGAAAGCTATTAACACAGGTATAAGCGCCAACAACCTCGCTCTATAAAAATAAAACCAAAGTGCTATAATGTTTGTAAAAACTGCCACTTCAGGATAAGCGTAATCATTTTCTCTAATTATAAAAGGAAGAACAAAATTAGCCGTAATAAAAATGCGTAAGAACCACTCAATGTAATAGGACCTATTTACTAAATGATATAGAACTAATAAAACTTCTTTCATGAATTAAACCCCATCTTGTGTAGGTGTTTTTAAAGCAACATAACTATTTAAAAAGACAATTATAAGGCTAGCTGCAAAAGCGTTGACCTTTCCATATTTACTTCGGCTTCACTATTATTAAAGTAAGCGCTTTAAATTCTGCATTTAACGATTGAGTTTGCAAACTACTTAGTAATGCCAAAGTACCTGCCATTGTTTGTGAATAAAACATTGCTTCATTCCACTTCATCTCATAGCCACTTGTCATTTCTGGCCTTACTATTAAATTTATAAATACAATGTTCGTATCGTTAACAGCTACTTTCGATAAACTCTCCTTTATAAAAGCATTATATTTAACTATACTTTCATGCAATTCAATACCTCGTTTGCTATCATAGTCTCCAATATACCTAGTTGGTACATCGTAATTATCCTTTGCGTTAATATACCAATGATCCCTTTTTGCATCAGGGTTTAATTCTACTTTATCTATTAATTCGTTTTTTATGGATTCAATAAACTCATTTAGTTTTACTGTTTCCTTATGTATATTATTTGCAGCTTCGATTAACGCTATATTTGTTGTATCCTTTTTTTGTATTTCGTCTAGCAAATAAGCATTGTTACTTACTAGATTTTGATTAACCACAATTGAAGCATCTTCTATATTTATAAAAGAAGTAAGTATATCCCTCGAAACAGAAGTTCCCCAAAACAATACAAATACACTAGCTAATATTGACAAGAACATCATTTTCCAAAATTCAGAAAACCTGCGATCCTGCTCTTTAAATTGTTGTATTGCATATAAAATAAGTGTAGGACAAATAAATAAAAGTGTTCCAAACACAATCATAATAGAAGCCCCTGGCCAATGCATTATTTTAAACAACACACCCATAAACATTAAAAAGGTAGTAAACAAACCAAATATATTGGTTACAATGCTTATCCCTGATTTATTTTCAATCATACGCTGTATGAAAAAGAAAGGAATAAACACAGCTGAAAAAAGCGTTAAAGAAAAAACCAACATTACTGCTGCACCTGGCCAATGCATCAATTTAAAGAAAGTAGCAACAAAAAATATGGAAAGTATAAATGTCCCAAATATAACAAGGAATTTTTTCATAGCATTTTATAAATTTAAAAAACGCCCCGCTCTTATTACAAGAACGAGGCGTTTACTATTTTTTATTTTTCTTATAGTCACACTGAGCTTGTCGAAGTGTGTCGAAGGTTAAGACCCACAAGCCTCACATGCATCTGGATTATCCAATGAGCATGCTAATTGTGCTTGTTGTTCTTCAAAGCTTATTTCGTTAATTGCACCACGCTCAATTAACAAAGTATCTTCGTTACCTAATACTTGTACGTGTGGGTTCTTTAATGCTTCTTGGTCAACAGTAAACTTAATTGCATCAGCAGCAGCTTTTGTTCTTAAGTAATACATTCCTGTTTTTAAACCTTTTTTCCAAGAATAGAAATGAGCTGATGATAATTTAGCAAAGTTCGCATCTTGTATAAACAAGTTTAACGATTGGCTTTGGCAAATATATGCACCACGGTCAGCCGACATATCTATGATAGAACGTTGTTTAATTTCCCAAACTGTTTTGTAAATATCTTTAATGTTTTGAGGAATCTCATCAATGTTTTGAACCGAACCGTTAGCAGCAATAATTTTGTTCTTTAAGTTCTCGTTCCACATTCCAAGTTTTACTAAGTCTTTTAGTAAATGTTTGTTTACTACAACAAAGTTTCCTGATAATACACCACGTGAATAAATGTTTGAAGTGTATGGCTCAAAACATTCATTGTTTCCTAATATTTGAGATGTAGAAGCAGTTGGCATTGGAGCAACTAATAAAGAGTTACGTACGCCATGTTTCATTACTTCTTCACGTAAAATATCCCACTCCCAACGGTTGCTAGGTGTTACATCCCACATATCAAATTGGAAAATACCTTTTGATATTGGCGAACCTTGATACGTTTCGTAAGGCCCTTCAACTTTTGCAAGGTCTTTACTTGCAGTCATTGCTGCATAATAAATTGTTTCGAAAATATCTTTGTTCATTTGACGTGCTTCTTCACTTTCAAAAGGGAAACGCATCATAATAAACACATCAGCTAAACCTTGAACTCCTAACCCAATTGGGCGGTGACGCATGTTGCTGTTTCTTGCCTCAGGTACTGGATAGTAGTTACGGTCGATGATTTTATTTAAATTTTTAGTAGCAGTATATGTTACTTCAAATAATTTTTGGTGATCAAAAGTTCCTTTTTCTAAATCAACAAAACGAGGTAATGCAATAGATGCTAAGTTACAAACTGCAATTTCATCTGCAGATGTGTACTCCATAATCTCAGTACATAAGTTAGAAGACTTAATAGTTCCTAAGTTTTGTTGGTTGCTCTTACGGTTAGCAGCATCTTTAAACAACATGTATGGATTACCAGTTTCGATTTGTGATTCGATGATAGCAGCCCATAACTCACGAGCAGGAATTACTTTACGAGCTCTTCCTTCTGCTTCGTAACGAGTGTATAATGCTTCAAACTCATCGCCCCAGCAATCGCCTAGGCCTGGTGCTTCGTTAGGGCAAAATAAACTCCACTCCCCTTCAGCTTCAACACGCTTCATAAATAAATCAGAAATCCACATTGCAGTAAATAAATCACGTGCACGCGCTTCTTCTTTACCATGGTTTTTACGGATATCTAAAAATTGGTAGATATCAGCATGCCAAGGCTCGATGTAAACAGCAATAGAACCTTTACGTTTTCCACCACCTTGATCAACGTAACGAGCTGTTTCGTTAAATACTTTTAGCATTGGAATGATACCGTTTGAAGTACCGTTAGTTCCTTTAATATAAGAACCAGTTGCACGCACATTGTGAATGCTTAAACCAATTCCACCTGCACTTTGTGAAATACGTGCAGTTTGTTTTAATGTATTGTAAATACCTTCAATACTATCGTCTTGCATTTGTAATAAGAAACAAGATGACATTTGAGGCTTAGGAGTACCTGCGTTAAACAATGTTGGTGTTGCATGTGTAAACCAACGCTCGCTCATTAAGTTGTAAGTTTCGATTGCAGAGTTAATATCATCTTTGTGAATACCAACAGCCACACGCATAATCATGTGTTGAGGACGCTCAGCAATTTTGTTGTTCATCTTTAATAAGTATGAACGCTCTAATGTTTTAAATCCAAAATAATCGTACCCAAAATCACGATCATAAATAATGGTTGAATCTAAAATTTGTGCATTCGCCATAACGATTTCATAAACATCATCAGCAATTAATTTTGCAGATGTATTTGTTTTAGGATCGATATAGTTATAAAGTTCTTCAATTGTTTTTGAGAAAGATTTAGTTGTGTTCTTGTGCAAATTAGATACAGCAATGCGAGACGCCAATAACGCATAGTCAGGATGATTTGTTGTTAAAGAAGCAGCAGTTTCAGCAGCAAGGTTATCTAGTACGGTAGTTGTAACACCGTCATATAAACCTTCAATAACTTTCATTGCAACTTTTACTGAATCAACATGCGAAGGATCTAATCCATAGCATAACTTTTGCACACGTGCTGTGATCTTGTCGAACTTCACCGTTTCGGTGGTACCATCTCTTTTTACAACTAACATAAGAATTTAATTTTGGGTTTGGGTTAAGTTATTTGACCGGAATTTCTTTATGCAATTTAACGCCACAAAACCCCGATTTATATTTTTAATTTCTGTTTATATTAACAATCGTCTTTTAATTACTTTAATCTTTTGATAATGAGGCTACATTCCATACGAGGTAAAGTCCTCGTTAAAATTAGTAAACTCAAGTTTAATGGTTAAAAATCTTCGTCGAGCTTGAAAACGTTATTTGTTTCGCTTTTGCCCATAACACCTGCTTTTTGGTATTCGGCAACTCGTTTTTCGAAGAAATTGGTTTTACCTTGTAATGAAATCATTTCCATGAAAGGGAATGGGTTCGTAGCATTGTAAAACTTAGGGCATCCTAATGATTGTAATAAGCGGTCAGCAACAAACTCAATGTATTGACACATTAAATCAGCGTTCATACCTATTAATCTTACAGGAATAGCATCTACAACAAATTCTTTCTCAATCGTTACAGCATTTGTAATAATCTCTGTTACTTGAGAAACTGGAAGTTTGTTGGTTAATTGATTATATAATAAGCAAGCAAAATCACAATGTAAACCTTCATCACGAGAAATTAACTCGTTACTAAACGTTAAACCTGGCATTAATCCACGTTTCTTTAACCAGAAAATAGAACAGAAAGAACCTGAGAAGAAAATACCTTCAACAGCAGCAAAAGCAATTAAACGCTCTGCAAATGTTCCATTATTAATCCACTTTATAGCCCAATCCGCTTTTTTACCAACGCAAGGCACAGTATCAACTGCATGAAACAATTTATCTTTTTCAACTGGATCTTTAATATAAGAGTCAATTAATAAAGAATAAGTTTCAGAGTGAATGTTTTCCATCATAATTTGGAAACCATAAAAACAACGTGCTTCAGGGTATTGCACTTCATTTAAGAAGTTAATAGCCAAGTTTTCGTTAACAATACCATCACTAGCAGCGAAAAAAGCCAATACATGCTTAACGAAATGACGTTCGTCATTACTAAGCTTGTTTTCCCAGTCTTGTTGGTCTGGCGAAAGATCAATCTCTTCAGCAGTCCAAAAGCTAGCCTCAGCCTTTTTGTACATTTCCCAAATAGAGTTGTGTTTTATCGGAAATAAAACAAACCTGTCTTTGTTTTCTACTAGTATTGGTTCGGTCATAAAATGGTATATATATAATGTTTAACTCTAATCTTCTTTTTTATTCGTTTGCAATTTTATTTGCATTCTAATTTCATTTTTCAAGAGGAACTATTTTCATAATTCTTCTTTTGTTTTTCAGTGAGAAAAATGAGTAAAAACACTTACTCATTCCCTCCCTGCACAATTCAACAATTTCAAAAAACAATTTAAACGTAGGCAATATATGAATGGCTTGATTTTATTGAGTTCTAAGCGAAACGTGGTAAAATACGTTTTATCATTATTGACTTCTACAAATGTTCCAAAAAATCGGACAGCAAACAAGGAAATGAAATTAACATTTGCCTCATGTTTTTAACACGACCAATGTTAAGTTTTTTGCGATAAAAAATTCAATTGCTTGTTTTTCAGCACTTAGGTTCATTTCTAAAAAGTTTGTAAAAAAATTAAGTTTTCCCTATTGTGGGTATGAGGGAATTTACTAAGCGGAATGAGTTTTTCTCGTTTTATTTCATGTGTAATCCTTGGAAAGCATTGCTGTGCTTTAGCTTGAGGAAATTAGAATAAAATTAATTATATTTGTGTATCAAAATTATAGTGCCATGCGACAATTAACCTTACAAATCACCGACAAGAAGTATCCCTTGTTTATTGAATTAATTAAAAGTTTAGATTTTGTAAAAAAAATTGAAGAAGAACCTACGAAAGAAGAAATTCTTGCAAACCTTACAGAATCAATTAAACAAGTAAACAAGATTAAGAAGGTCAATTAAAAGGTATTTCAGCAAAAGACTTGCTTAATGAATTATGAAGTAATTGCCACTCCTAAGTTTAAAGGAGAAATAAAAAGGCTGACAAAAAAATACATTTCTTTAAAATTAGAGTTTGCCGAATTAATAAAGCTACTCGCTATTCATCCTGATACTGGCGAATCCTTAGGAAATCATTGTTATAAAATTAGATTGGCAATTAAATCTAAAGGCAAAGGCAAAAGTGGTGGAGCTCGGGTTATAACCTATGTTTATGTTTCAGAAAAACAGGTTTACTTACTAAGTATTTATGACAAGTCTGAACAATCTACTTTAAGTCAAAAAGAGCTTGCAAATTTATTAAGTCAAATCGACTAACATTTCTAATGAAGGACTTTTCGCAAACCATTATTTCATGGTACAAAAAAAACAAACGTGATTTGCCTTGGCGAAACACCCAAAACCCCTATGAAATATGGCTTTCTGAAATTATTCTACAACAAACAAGAGTAGAGCAAGGTAGAAGCTATTATGATGCATTCACCTCCAAGTTCCCTACAGTAAAGCATTTGGCCAAAGCGCCTTTGGATTTAGTAATGAAAACGTGGCAGGGTTTAGGTTATTATTCGCGTGCGCGCAACCTGCATGCTACAGCAAACATAATCGTTACAGAGCATAAAGGAATTTTTCCTACTAACTACATTGGTTTATTAAAATTAAAAGGAATTGGTCCATACACCGCTGCAGCCATTGCCTCCTTTGCATTTGACGAGAAGGTAGCAGTTGTTGATGGAAATGTTTACCGAGTACTTTCACGCTATTTTGGAATTGAAACACCAATTGATTCCAATAAAGGCAAAATAGAATTTTTGCAGGTGGCAAATGAGTTAATAAGTGCAAAACATCCAGGCACGCACAATCAGGCTATTATGGAATTTGGAGCGCTGCAATGTAAACCACAAAATCCCGATTGCTTAAATTGCCCCTTAAACAATTCCTGCGCCGCATTAGCCGAAGATAAAGTAAGTACTTTACCTATTAAGGAAAAGAAAACTAAAGTGCGTAACCGCTATTTCTATTATTTAGTAATAGAAGATAAAGCGGGGCAAACACTTATTAAAAAACGCACCGAAAAAGATATTTGGACCGAACTATTCGAGTTCCCATTAATAGAAGAAGCAAAGGCATTAGAAAACAAAGCACTTCTAAAAAAAGTGAAGACCTTTTTTAAGGATGAGGCAATCACCATCCAAAAAATATCCGAAGCACAAAAACACATTTTATCACATCAGCATATTTACGGCACTTTTATTCATGTGAAATTGGAAGGTAAATTAAAAAAGCAAGTGCCTTATCAGATTATTAAGAGTAAAGACCTTAATGAATATGCTTTGCCTAGGTTGATTGATAGGTATATGAATAAGGATTAATTTACTGTTCCGAAATTTTGCGCAGTTTATAGAATATTTTATTTTTGTAATAAATTAATCTATTATGAAAAAATCTTTACTTCTTATTACCTCTTTAGTGTGCATTGGTTTAAACGCACAAGTTAATTGGCAAAATTTTGCAGGCGGCCCAACAACTGGTTTTTGGGACATGGACACCATGAACGGAAAGCTATATGTTTCTGATGGATTAGTAAATGAATTTGATGGAAACAACTGGACGGTTTTATCCGATTACAACAATAGCCTTAACACTCCAAACAAATCTAAAAGCTGCGTTAAAAACCTTAATGGTAATTTATACTGCGGGGCAAAAGATTTTAATACCACTGGCGAAGGCGATGTTCATTATTACAATGGAACAAGCTGGACTTTATTTCAAAACACTGATTTTCCTTACAATGGAAGTTATAAAATACGCAGCTTTTGTAATTACAATTCAGACATTTATATGTCGGGTAATTTTGAAGTGCCAAACAATACAAGTTTCAGAAACATTGCAAAATGGAATGGCACAGATTGGGTAACTGTTGGGCGCAATTTCATCAGTAACTTTTCGCCTACCGAAATAACCGACATGGAATCATTTCAAGGAAACTTATTTATTACTGATAAAAGTAATGTTTGGAAATTTAATGGTTCAACATGGGACAGTATTTTTAATCCATTAAACGTTCCATTTGTTTTCCCAATGTCGGGTACAGTTAACGACATGATTATATTTAACAACGAATTATACCTTTCAGGAATGTTTTATTTGGATGCGAATAATATGGGGATTCCTTTGATAAAATATAATGGAAGTTCATTTAGTCCAGTTGCAAGAAATATAGGAGGCGTACAAACTATTTTAATAACGAGCGATTACGAAAGTATTGGTAAAATGGGTATTGCAGGTGGTAAACTTGTTTTTGTTGCAAAAAAATCGGCCGACCAAAACACCTATTTAGTTAGTTATGATGGAGCAAATGTTACTGAAGAAACTCAGTTAGCTGTTTCTGGAGACTGGATAGCTGCTGGATCAGAATACACAACCTATACTCGCCTATTTGAGTACAACAACACACTTATAATTGGCGGTAATTTCCAAAAAATTGGTGGCTTATCTCAACCAGGTTTAGCTCATGTTCCAACAGCTTCGGTTATTGGTTTAAAATCAGAAAAATTGAAAACAAGCGTTAATGTATTTCCAAATCCGAGTAATGATAACATCCAATTTACATTTACAAGCACAGAAAAACCAACATTAATTATATACAATCAATTAGGACAAGTTGTAAGAAATATTGAGCAGATAAACTCAAACGAAAAAATAGAACATGAACTAAAAACTGGAATCTATTTTTACGAACTCCGTTTCAAAGAGTTCTCGAGTAAGGGGAAACTAGTTGTTTCTAGATAAAATTTAGGGTTAAACAAAAAAGCCGCTCTTTCCATTAACTAAACGAAATGGAAAAAGCGGCGATTTACGCAGTAGAAAACCCAAAATCTACTGCTATCATTGGTTTTAGTATGATCTTTTGTTGAAGAATTTGAACGACAGGTGAAGCATCCCCACGATAACCTCACCCGTCCATTCAAAAATTTTTAAACTAACAAAACCCTTTTAAAGAACTGATGTAAAGATAGCTTGGCAGCTCCCTAAAAACTATGGGCAATTGGTAAGTGCGGGGCAATTTCTATTAAGTGGTAGCTTTTTTAAGATAAGTGGTAGGCTTCGACGGCGCTCAGCCTACGAAGTGCATAAAACCAACTGTAGTTGCAAGAATTTGTCAAATTCAAGACGAGTGAAATAAAAAAAGCGGAGTCCGCCGCTGCGGATGAGCATTTTCTTGTAAACACCAAATAAAGATTATCTTTACAACCGTAATGAATAGAAACATTTCTTTAGCATTCTCTTTTCTTTTTCACCCACTTTTTGTGGTTGTTTATGGTTTTTCTATCATCTTATTTAGCGATAATTACTTTTCTTATTTCTTTAACCTGCGCATTAAATTAATGTTGCTTGCAATTACCTTTTCATTTACTTGTTTATTACCTGTGTTTAATTTATTTGTATTAAAACGTTTCAAACTAATTACATCTTATTATTTAGAAGATGGGAGAGAACGCACTTTTCCTTATGTAATAACAGCTATGTTTTATATGGGAATGGCTTACCTCATTAAAGATTTTCAAATACCAAGTATTTATATTTCTTTTTTACTTGCCGCAGCAATTGGCATTATACTTACTGCTATCATTAACCTTAAATGGAAAATAAGCGCTCACCTAATTGGAATGGGAGGCTTAGCTGGCTCTGTGCTTGCTTTGTCTTTTATTTTGCATGCAAATTTATTAGCCTGGTTTTGCCTTATTGTTTTAGCTTCTGGCTTAACTGCATTTGCTCGACTTGCATTAAATGCGCACACGCCTAAACAAGTGTATGCTGGCTTTTTGGTTGGATTACTTTCTACTTTTATTTTTATAATTGTAGCATACATTATAAATATTCATAACGTTTATTAATAACAAAAAATTGATTTTAGTAACAGGCGCAACGGGTTTAGTGGGAGCACATTTAACAGCTCATCTTCTGTTACAGAACAAAGAAGTTATTGCCTTAAAACGCCCTAATAGCAAAACCGAAAACATAAAAGAAATTTTATCTTTTTATACTCCTGAATACAATTCCTTGTTTAATAAAATTCGATTTACTGAAGGAGATGTTACGGATATATTTTCTGTGTTAGATGCTTTAGAAGGTGTTGATGAAGTTTATCACTGCGCAGGCATGGTGAGTTTTGAAGAAAAGAAAATTAAAGAGCTGCTGCACGTAAATGAATTCGGAACTGCCAACATGGTGAATGCTTGTTTAGAAAAAGATGTTAAACAATTTTGTCATGTAAGCTCAGTTGCCACCATGCCTAATCACGATAAAAAACCAATTATTGATGAAACTGTTTTTTGGAAATCATCGCCCGAAAACGGTGCTTATGCAATTAGTAAATACAATGCCGAACGCGAAGTGTGGAGAGCAAACGAAGAAGGATTAGCTGTTTGTATTGTAAACCCAAGCGTTGTTATTGGTGCAGGTTGCTGGGGACAAAGCAGTAGTAAAATGTTGGATGAGTGTTACAAAGGAACACGCTTTTACACCAATGGAAGTACAGGTTTTGTAGATGTGCGTGATGTAGCAAAAAGCATGGTTACTTTAATGGAACAAAAAGTTATTGGCAAGCGTTTTGTTATAAACGGAGAAAATAAAAAGTTTAAAGAAGTAGTAGATTTATTGCATAACGAATTCGGAAAAAAATTGCCTAGCATTGAAGCAGGGAAGTTTCTTTTAAAAGCAGGTGGTTTTTTAGAACGTATGTTTGCAAAAGAACCACGGTTAAATAAACAAGTAATTGATGCCTTATTAAGCGATACTATTTTTTCGAACGAACAAATAAAAAAACAAACTGGAATTAATTTTACTCCCATAAACGAAACCATACACTATGTTGCCGAGAAATATAAAAATTACCGCAAGTCTATATAGTTTTTCGCTGTTTGTTTTAGTTTGCTCGTTTGTTGTAAATGCACAAACAAATTCAAACTTTACCATACGCACCAATCCATTGCCCAGCCTTGGAAACGAAAACAAAGATAGTGTTGTAGAAATATCATTAAGTTTTATTGGAGATTTAATGTGTCACAAACCACAAACAAATAACGCATTACAAAAAGATGGTACTTATGATTTTAAACCATCCTTTGCTTACGTAAAAAAATATTTGAGCGAAGCTGATTTTACCATGGGTAATATTGAAACAACATTTGCTGGAAAAGGAAAACCCTATGCAGGTTATCCTGCTTTCAACTCACCCGATGAATATGTAGAGGCAATAAAAGATGCAGGTATAGATTTTTTAGCTACTGCAAACAACCATAGCATGGATACAGGTGAAGATGGAATTTTACGAACCATTGATGTAATTAAAAAAAATGGATTGCCTTATGCAGGAACCTACAAAACACAAAGCGACCACGATTCAATTCGAATTGTATCTATTAAAGGATTAAAATTAGCAGTGCTAAATTATACCTACGGCACTAATGGTTCATATCCAAAAACGGGGCATAAGTATATGTTAAATGTAATTGATTCAACCGCTATTACTAATGAGATTAAACGCGCGAAAGAATTAGGAAGCGATATCGTTTTGGTGTTTTACCATTTTGGTGTGGAGAACAAAGCAGAGCCAACACAAGCACAATTAGATGCTGTGCGTTATGCTTGGCAAGGCGGGGCAAATTTAATTATAGGTGCACATCCGCATGTTGTTGGTCCAACAAAATACATTGAACCTTATAAAGAAAATAAGGATTCGGTTTTTGTTGCTTACTCATTAGGAAATTTTTTATCTAATCAATATTGGCGTTATACTGATGCTGGTGTAATTTTAAATTTAAAGGTTCAGAAAAATTTAAGCACACAAAAGGTAAGTGTAAAAAAAGCGGATATGCTGCCAACCTGGGTGTATCGTGCTGAAAATCCTAAATTAAAAACGCATATTGTGTTACCTGCCCAGCTGCACGAACAACCCGATTTTTTACCAGATGTTATTTCCGACTCGATGAAAGTAAAGATGAAAGAGGCTTTTGAAGACACTAAGAGCATCATTAATAAATATGGGAATTTTGTTGAGATAAAAGGTCTTTAAACCACTCATCACATTTAACATGGCAAACTTGACTTCTTTGCCAATATATTTTACATTTACCGCTACTAAAACCAATCGTATGAGAAAATTATTTTTGATAGCAGTTTCGCTGTTCTCTATTTCCATAATTGCACAAACCGAAAAATATCACCGTGTTAAAATTGATATTTCTGAAAAAGGAATTATGGAACTTTCAAAAGCTGGAATTGCGGTTGACCATGGCGAATACAAAAAGGGATTTTCTTTTACTTCTGATTTATCTGATTACGAATTAAGTTTAGTAAAACAATTAGGCTACCCTTTTAAAGTTGAAATAGAAGACGTAGGTAATTTTTATAAGCATCAAAATGATAACTTAAAAAATTACAATCCACATAATGAAATAATGAATACAGGGGCATGCAATACTTGTCCACAATACCAAACACCAACTAATTTTAATTTAGGAAGCATGGGTGGTTTTTTTACTTACCAAGAAATGCTAGATAATTTAGATAGCATGGCTGCAAAATTCCCAAATTTAATTTCGGTTCGTCAGCAAGTTGGCACAACAACAACCATTGAAGGTAACCCACTTTATTATGTTAAGATAAGTGATAATCCTTCGGCAGCAGAAACCGAACCACAAGTTCTTTACACTTCTTTGCATCATGCGCGCGAAGCAGAATCACTTTCACAACTTATATACTACATGTGGCATTTACTTGAGAATTACAATTCAGATTCAGAAGTTCAATACTTAGTAAATAATTTGGAAATGTATTTTATCCCATGTATAAATCCTGATGGATACATGTATAATGAGATGATAAGTCCAAATGGTGGTGGTATGTGGAGAAAAAACAGAAGAGATAATGGAGATGGTACTTTTGGTGTGGATTTAAATAGAAACTATGGCGACCATTGGGGATACGATGATAATGGTTCATCTCCCGATCCAAACTCAGATACCTATCGTGGAACAGCAGGTTTTTCTGAAGTAGAAACACAAATGGTTCGTGATTTTTGTAACGACCATGAATTTAAATTAGCGCTAAACAATCACACGTATAGCAATTTATTAATTTATCCTTATGGTTATATTGCAAGTACACTTACTCCCGACTCTACCATATTTAGTTCATTTGCAAAAAGAATGACTAAGTGCAGTGGTTTTATGTATGGTACAGGCGACCAAACAGTAGGTTATTTAGTAAATGGTGATAGCGATGATTGGATGTACAGCGAGCAATCTACTAAGCCAATGATTTTATCTATGACCCCAGAAGCTGGAAATTCTTCTGATGGTTTTTGGCCTGCAATAAATCGCATTATTCCCATTGCAAAAATTACAATGGATCAAAACCTAAGTTTAGCAAGACTTGCAGCCGCTTATGCAGAAACAGAAAGTATTCATGATAAATTTATTACCTCAACAAATGAATATGTAAAATATAATTTTGTAAGAATGGGATTAGAAAACGGAACGTTTACTGTTTCTGTAACTCCAATTTCTACTAACATTGCTTCTGTTGGAAGTCCTAAAACGTATGTAAATCCTGCACATTTAATAAGCACATTAGATTCGATTGCAATTACTTTAAATAGCGGTTTAACGCAAGGCGAATTAGTTAGCTATGCAATTGCAGTTAATAATGGAAGCTATACACACTATGATACTATCACCAGAATTTATGGCCAACCAATAACTGCGTTTTTTAGCAATTGTAACACAAGTCCTGCCTTTACACTTGGCGGATGGGGTGTTTCAACTAATCAATTTGTAAGTGCAACAGGAAGCATAACTGATAGCCCAAGTGGATTTTATCAAAACAACGCAAACAAATCGGCAACAACATTAAACAATATTGATTTAACAAATGCTATTGCAGCAACACTAAGTTACTATACTAAATGGGACATTGAAAAAGGTTATGATTATGTTGAAATTTTAGCATCAACAAACGGAACAACTTACACTCAACTTTGCGGGAAATATACTGCTGAAGGAAGCGATAATCAAAACTCAGGTTTACCAATGTATGATGGTAAACAAAGTGAATGGGTAAAAGAAAACATTGATTTAGTAGATTACTTAGGTCAAAACATTAAACTGCGTTTTAAACTAGTATCTGATGGATTTGCAACAGGTGATGGATTTTATTTTGATGATATTAATGTTTTAAAAATAGTAAATAGCGTTGGTGCAAAAGAAGAAATAAATTTAAACGCTGCAATAAATAGTTTCCCTAATCCTTGTAATGATGTAATAAACTTTACTTACTCACTTCCAAATCAAAACGATGCTTTTACAATTAGCATTAGTGATGCACTTGGAAGAGTTGTTGCTAAAAAAGTATTAGAAAACAATAGCAACAACGCAATGATTGATGTAAGCAAATTAACGAATGGTGTTTATTTTTATAAAATAAGTTCGAGCAGCTTTTCTACATCATCAAAACCAATTGTTGTGATGCACGAATAAAAATTAACGAAAAAAGAAATCTTTTTGATTACTTACGTTTTTACTTTTGTTATTTTTAAAGTAAATAATGTCAAATGAAATTGTATCGCTTTTCTGTAATTTTATCTCGAACGGTTCTTTCTTAAATGTTTGAAATTGTTTTTCGTTTTCAAATGCCCCGCTTACCTCCGTCTCCTTAATTTTTTTCTCCGTATTAAAATGTTCTCCAAGATAATTTCGCAGATAGTATTTTCCTGCAGGCAAACATTCGAAATAAAGATTAAAACTGTTTTCAATAAAATAATGGCGAACTACTTTATCACTTAATGCATCAACAATACAAACTACTGCATCTGTCCCCGAATAATTAGTAACAGCTACTACTTGATTGCTATTTCTATCAATTATGTTTTGTCCAAAGTAGTATTTGTATGGCTCGGCTGCTGTCCCTATTTTTTCTACTTTTTCCTTTTCAATAGTTGTGATGGTATCTTTCAAAACAATTGTACTCTTTGTTTCTTTACTGTTTTGCTTTTTATCACTTCTTTCATAAATATTAATTATAAAAAACAAAAGTCCAATTGCTAACGGAATCGAAAATAAAATATATCGTGTTTCATTATAACGTTTTTTCTCTTCTGCAACATTAACTTTTTTACCAGCACCGTATTGCCTTTTATAATTTTCCTTATAATATTGTCTGCGTTTTAAATCTTCCTCTGTAAACGAATATTTTTTTCCTCTTCCTTGTGTTGTTTGTTGTTTAGCTTGATGTGAGGTTTGACTAAAATATTCATTGTAACTAACTTTTCCGTCATATTTAGAACGTGAAACAGGGTCAATTAAGGTTTCGTAGGCTTCTTGTATTTGTCTAAATTTTTCAACTGCCTCGTAGCTATTGGGATTTTTATCGGGATGATAAATCTTCACCAGTCTTCTGTATGCGGCTTTTATCTCAGCTGTATTAGCTGACTTAGTTAAACCTAATATGGAATAATGGTCACTCATTTAAATAAAAAAACCCGTTATTCGGTGTCATCTTGAGCTTATCGAAAGATGTTGAATAACGGGATTACTTATGTGATGATTTTAATTATTTTGCAGAATCTGTTTTTGTTTCGCCTTTATTATCAACTACTTTATTTATGTATACCCCTGAGTAGTTTCTATAACGCATTGCATTTGTAAATGCATCTTTTACATAAAACTGGGTAAGACGATAGTTTCCTTCATACCATAAAGGCATAATTGGAGCTTCGTTCATTAATATTTGTTCAGCTTTCATAAAATAAATCATACTGCTATCTTTTGTTTTAGCATCTCTTCCTTTTGCATAATACATATCGAAATCCGCATTTTGAAAACGAGATGTATTTGGGAAAGAAGGTTGATTCATATCAGCAGGTACATTTGCCCCGTAAAATAAATTCAAGAAAGACTCGGGACTAGGGAAATCAGCAATCCAAGCATCACGAACTATATCCATTCTTCCGAAACGAGAATCTTCTGCTTTTTGCGCATAAGGAACAACATCAAAATCAATGTTAACATTTAAGTTTTCCATTAATTGTTTTTGAATTTCAACAACAACATTACTGTTTCTTGCTCCACCGCTATTTAAAATAACTTTAACAGATGGAAATCCTTTTCCATTTGGATAACCTGCTTCTGCCAATAATTTTTTTGCTTCAGCTACATTAAAATCATAACCATTAATATTAGAAATGTCATAACCATCAACAGTAAACGTTGGAGGTGTTATTCCTTTTATTCCTGGTCCATAAGCTTGCCCACTTAAAATATCATCAACAATTTTTTGACGATTGATTGCGAAGTTAAATGCTTTTCTAACTTTAACATTATCAAATGGTGCTTTCTTAGTGTTGAAAGTATAATATTGGGTAATCATTTCCGGGCTATTATCTAAGAAATATTTTGGTGGTTTAGCTTGGAAATCTTTGATTTGACTTTCAACCATTTCTTTTACTGACTGAGAAGGTAATGAAGTAATCATATCCAATTTACCATCTTTAAACATGCTTAGTTCTTGTTCCTTTGTTGGAACAATATTTACAACGATTGAATCAAGGAAAGGAAGTTTATTTCCTAAATTATCTTGCCCGTGATAGTTATTGTTTCTTTTAAGAACAATTTTTTCTTTTCCAGAATTTGCAGCATCAAAAATAAATGGTCCTGCCCCTGTTTTAATTGCATTTCCATATTTCCCAAAAGCTTCTTTTGAAATAACGGCACAACTAGGCTCCGCTAAAATTTGTAGAAAAACAGTGCTAGGTTTCACTAAAACAACTTGAAGAGTGTAATCATCTATCACTTTTACGCCACTCAATTCTCCTTTTCCATCATAAAATTCATTAGCGCCAGCAACTCTATCTTTAAATGTTGCGCTAAAATCCTTGTTATCATCCGATTTCTTACAAAGCAATTCGAAAGAATATTTAAAATCTGCTGCCTTAACCTCACGGCCTTTTCCATCCGAATAACATTCATCATCATGAAACATAACTCCCTTTTTAATCATAAAGGTGTATTTTGTTCCACTAGGGTCAATTTCCCATTTTTCTGCTATTGATGGCTCAACTTTAAGGGTTGACATGTTTAATTTAACCAAACCATCGTGTATTTGAGTTGCGATAAACCCAGAAGTTGCATCAGTTATAGAAGATGGGTTTAGGGTTTGGTAAGTATCGCTTTCGCTCACTTTTAAACAACCTCCATAAACCTTGCCTCCCTTAGCAACAGGTTTTTCCGAATCATCTTGTTTTCCGCCAGAGCACGACGCCACTAATAGTAACGAAGCTCCAATAGCAGAAAGAATAATATTTTTCTTCATAAATCTATGTTTTTACCCAAAATAAGGGCATTCTACAATCCGCAAGTTTAAGGTTTATTGCTCAAATACCCAAATTTATTTATCGAAAATAAAGGTCTATTCAGCAATTATTTTGTTAACTTTGTGGATTATAATTGGAATTTTGAAGAATTGAAAAAAAAACATTTTTTTCTTTGTTTTTACTGATTTTCGTTATAATATTGCGTTCCTAAATGGGACACAGAATTTTAAAGCACACACACTAAAATAGATTATGAAAAAAATATCTCTAATTATTGCTTTTGTTTTAGCGCTTAGCCTTGGTAACAAGGTGTTGGGGCAGGGAGGAGTAATCATAGTTGAAGGAAATTATCAGGGGAAAAACATTTATGTACAAAATCCTTTTGCAAGTGGTGGTGTAGGTTTCTGCGTTTCTGAAGTTTCTGTGAACGGAAATGTTACTACTGACGAGATTGGTTCAAGTGCGTTTGAAATTGATTTAAAACCTCATCAATTAAAGATTGGAGACAAAGTTGAAGTTAAAATTACTCATAAATCTGATTGTAAACCTAAAGTATTAAACCCTGAAGTTCTTAAACCAAAAAGTACTTTTGAAGTTATTTCAATGAGTGTTAGTGCAGATGGCACATTAAAATGGAGCACAAAATCTGAACAAGGTAAATTAACTTTTGTTATCGAACAATTCCGTTGGAACAAGTGGGTAAAAGTTGGTGAAGTTAATGGTGTTGGAACTCCGGCTACCAATAATTATGAATTTAAAGTTTCTCCTCACTCAGGAAAAAATCAATTCCGCGTTAAACAAACAGATTATAGTGGACAACCTCGTTTATCTAAACCTGTTGATTATAATAGCACTACTTGCGATGTTATTTTCGCTCCAGCGAAAGTTTCTAAAGACATTAGTTTTGATTGCTCAGGGAAACCTGCAGAAACAATGTTTGAAATTTATGACCAGTACGGGAACATTGTAAAACGTGGTTTTGGAGCTAAAATTGATTGTTCTAATTTACCTAAGGGTGGTTACTTCCTTAATTATGATAATAAAATGGGTGAGTTTGTAAAAAAATAACCTTCAAATAAATCTTTAAAAATCCCCCGTTATTCAAATCATAGAAGAACGGGGGATTTTTTTTAACCCAATGACGAACGCTAACATTACTAATACCGCTCTGCAAAGCAAAAAACGATTGATGATAATCGTTTTGATAATTAGCATTTTGTTGTTCGCAGTCAAATTCATTGCGTATTTCTTAACCAACTCAAGTGCTATTTTAACTGATGCTATTGAATCGATTGTAAACATCATTACAGGAGCCTTTGCGTTGTATAGCATAAACTATGCTGCCAAACCAAAAGATGAAGACCATCCGTATGGCCATGGTAAAATCGAATTCTTTTCTTCGGGATTAGAAGGTTCAATGATACTACTTGCAGGTATTGCAATGGTTTTTAAAGGCGCTGTTTCCTTTTTTGAACCAGATCACTTAACCAATGTAGATATTGGTTTATATATGAGTTTGTTTGCAGGAACTGTTAATCTAATTGTTGGAAGAATATTAATTGGGAAAGGAAAACATCATAATTCTCACACCCTAATTGCGGAAGGTGAACATTTGCTAAGCGATACCTACTCATCAGCTGCAATAGTTGTTGGCTTACTCATTATTTTCTTCACCAAAATAATTTGGATCGATTATGTAATTACAGTTGGCATGGGAATATTTATTGCTTACACAGGTTTTAAATTAGTACGTACTTCGATTGACAATTTATTAGACAAAGCCGACATTGCAGAGTTAAACAAACTAATTGCAACTTTAGAAAAACACAAAAAGATAGCTGGATTGACATGCACAACTTAAGAGTTGTAAAATATGGCGATCATTTGCATGTTGATTGCCACGTTACATTACCTTGGTACTTTCCATTAGAAGATGCGCATGATGAAGTTGACTTAATTGGCAAACTGATTAAAGAACAATTAGGAGAAAAAATTGAGTTTTTTATTCACGCCGACCCATGTGTGCGACCACTGTCGTGTGGTATTTGCCCAATGCAAAACTGTAAAGAACGCAAAGCGGAATTTGTGAAAAGAATTGTATGGGATATGAAAAATGTTTTACCCGATAGGAAACACCGTGTGTAATGCTCCTTTTTAGTACTTTTACACTATGCTTCAAATTTCAGCAGTAATCATAACGTTTAACGAAGAAAAAAACATCGAAAGGTGTTTAAATTCGATTAAGGATATAGTTGATGATATTGTTGTTGTAGATTCTTTTTCTAGTGATGCAACTGAAAGTATTTGTAAAAAACATCAAGTTAATTTTATTCAACGTAAATGGGAAGGCTATTCGGAGACAAAAAATTTCGCGAACCAACAAGCTAAATTTTCATGGGTACTTTCGTTGGATGCAGATGAAGCCTTAAGTGAGGAATTAAAAAAAGTAATTTTAAATATTAAAAGCGGGGCAGAATTAAAAACATGTTCCTTTAACCGCCTTACTAATTACTGTGGCTCTTGGGTAAAACACAGCAATTGGTATCCTGATAAAAAAATACGATTGTTTAATAGAGATAAAATTGAATGGAAAGGTGTAATACATGAAGAGCTTACACTCCCTCCAAATGAAATCATCCATCACTTTAAGGAAGATATTTTACATTACAGTTATTACACCAAAGAAGATCATTTTAAACAAATAGATAAATTTACAACGATTGCCTCACAAGATTTATTTGATAGAAATAAAAATGCTCCTGCTTATAAATTAATCGTGAATCCTATTGCTAAATTTATTGGTCATTACATTTTACACTTAGGTTTTTTAGATGGTTCTGCAGGATTTGCAATAGCTAAAAACTCGGCTTACGCAACATATTTAAAATACAAAAAAACACGTTGTTTATTTAAACATGCTAAAACCAAGTAAAATATTAATAAGTAGAACCGACAGTATTGGTGATGTTATACTAACGCTACCAATGGCTGGAATTTTGAAGAAAAAATTCCCACATGTTTCTATTGTTTTCCTTGGAAAAAATTACACTAAAAGTATTATTGAAACATCAGAGCACATTGATGAGTTTTTGAGTATTGATGATTTGAATAAACTAAATCCTAAAGAACAAATTCAGTTTATTCGAAACAAAAACATTTCGCATTGCATTCATGTATTTCCTAAAACAGAAATTGCACAGCTAATAAAAAAAGCAGGCGTTCAATTCCGAATTGGAACAACTAACAGAGCTTACCATTGGTTAAAGTGTAATAAATTAATCAAACTCTCACGCAAGAATTCCAACTTACACGAAGCGCAACTAAACTGCAAATTACTAAGTGCAGTTGGAATTAATGAAGAATTTAGTTTAGCTGAGTTAGCTACAAACTATGGTTTTACTAAACACTTAGCACTTCCACAAAAACACAAAGAGCTATTAAGCAAAAACAAAAAAACATTATCATACACGCCAAATCACAAGGAAGTGCGGTTGAATGGGGCTTAGAGAATTTTAGTAAACTGATTTCAAAAATTGATAAAGCAAAGTTTCAAGTTTTTATTTCGGGCACTCAAGCCGAAGGTGAGTTATTGCAACCATTAATAAAAAACAATCCAGATGCAATTGATTTAACAGGCAAAATGACTTTACCCGAATTTATTTCGTTTATAAATGAAGCGGATATTTTAATTGCAGCAAGTACTGGCCCGTTACACATTTGCGCCGCACTTGGAAAAAAAGCAATTGGTTTGTTTATAGATAAACGTCCCATTCACCCTGGAAGATGGGCGCCAGTTGGAAAAGACACACATGTTGTTTTAATGAATGATGATTCGGAAAAAGAATTGCAGCAAATTTTAAATTTAATAGAAGCAAAATAATGCATCAAATAAAAAATATAATATTCGATTTGGGTGGAGTATTATTTAATATCGATTATCATAAAACCATTGCAGCGTTTGAGGATTTGGGCATTTCTGATTTTGATGCAATTTATTCTCAAGCAAAACAAAGTGATTTGTTTGACTTGTTTGAAACAGGAAAAATTTCGGAAGAAGAATTTATTTCTGGTTTAAAAAAACAATTGCCTTCCAACATAAATAACCAAGAAATTATAAAAGCATGGAATGCCATGCTACTCAATCTTCCCAAAGAAAGAATTGAATTTTTAAAAAACATTAGAAATAATTACAGCATTGTATTATTGAGTAACACAAATGAAACTCACATTACTGCATTTGAGGAAATTATTTGGGAGCAAAATGAACTTAAAAATCTAGACCCTTTATTTGATAAAGTTTATTACAGCAGTCGTATTAAATTAAGAAAGCCCAATACTGAATGCTTTGATTATGTAATAAATGATTCGAAATTTAAACCAGAAGAAACATTGTTTTTTGATGATTCCATTCAACACATCGAAGGATCATTAGCTGCTGGTATTAAAGCCTTGCATGTTGATAACAGTAAAACTATTTTAGATTTTTTTGATACTGATTATAAATTAAAATCAATACTATTGTAATATGAACTTAGATTTAAAAAATAAACGTGCATTAGTTTGCGGAAGTACGCAAGGCATTGGAAAAGCAGTTGCATTGGAACTAGCGCTATTAGGCGCAAATGTAACACTAGTTGCTAGAAATGAAGATTCACTTAAAAAAGTAAAAGCTGAATTAAATACAGACAAAGGCCAACAACACTCATACATTGCTGTTGATTTTTCAAATTCAGACGAACTGAAAAAATTAGTTGATTTGTATATTGAGCGCCAAGGCACAATAAATATTTTGGTAAATAATACTGGCGGTCCACCAGCAGGTGCCATCAACACTGCTGGAACAAACGAATTTTTAACTGCCTTTAATCAACACCTAATTTGCAATCACATATTAGCGCAAGCTTGTTTAGACGGAATGAAAAAATCGGGCTACGGAAGAATTATCAATATCATTTCAACTTCTGTTAAACTTCCATTAAAAGGTTTAGGCGTTTCAAATACTATTCGTGCTGCGGTAGCTAATTGGTCAAAAACATTATCCTTAGAAGTCGCTCAATTTGGAGTTACAGTAAACAATGTTTTACCCGGAGCAACAAATACAGTGCGACTTATAGGGATCATCGAAAATAAATCGAACAAAACAGGTATAACACAAGACGAAATAAGAAAAGAAATGTTGCACGAAATTCCGGCAGGTCGCTTTGGCGAAGCTTACGAAATTGCCAATGCAGTTGCTTTTCTTGCTTCTCCCGCTGCTGCTTACATAAATGGAATAAATGTTCCTGTAGATGGCGGTAGAACTGGCTGTTTATAATCCATCTGTAAACAGCGCTATTATTAGCTTTTTTGTACAATCGTTTTACTCAATTAACATTCAGTTGTTTACAAATACTATTTGTGAACCTCAGTATACTCTTTTTTTAAAATAGTTTTGCTATACTCATAAAATGCTTTATATTCACGTTAAGAATAAATAAATCATTTTATGAAAGCAAAATTTATGTTAAACAGAGCGGCAACATTATCCCTTTTCTTAGTTATTGCAGGATTCCTTTCTGCGCAAGATGAGCCTATTAAGCATAAGCCTTCGCTAACTATTGGTGTTAGTGCACTTAAATTTACAGGTGATGTTGGAAAACAAACAGATGTTAGTCCTATGCTTGATACCCGTTTAGGATATTACTTAGCAATTGAACAACGCTTTGGTAAAGTATTCGGAATTTCACTTGGTGGAATGTACGGAAAACTTGCTGGAACCGACCAAAATAAAAACTCCAAACTAAATTTTCAATCAACCATTATGCAGGGCGAATTATTGCTTACTGCTAATTTTGACAAAGTATTTAAGGAAGACCCTGCTGTTTCACCTTTTTTAAATGTTGGAGTTGGCTACATGATGTTTGACCCTCACGGAGATTTAAAAAACGGAGCAAATACTTACCACTACTGGTCGGATGGATCAATACGTAATCAACCAGAGTTAGCTGCGAACCAAACAACAGCTACTACAATAAAAAGAGATTATACTTACGAATCAAAATTAAAAGATAGCGTTACAAATTACACTAGAAGCTCATTATTATTACCATTAGGTGGTGGATTAAACTTCCACATTGGAGAAAGATGGGTTGCTTCTGTTGGGGTTAATTATGTAATGTGTTTTAGCGATTATATTGATAACAGTAAAAAAGGCGGTAACGATAGTTACATCCAAGGAAATGTTGGTATACAATATGAGTTTAGAAAAAAGAAAAAAACAGAATCGGATAATGTAGATTTTTATGCAGTAGATCATTTAGATGCTGATGGAGATGGTATTGGTGATGATAAAGACAGATGTTTAGGTACACCAAAAGGAGTTTTAGTTGATAGTCATGGTTGTCCGTTTGATTCGGATAATGATGGTGTTGCTGACTACATGGATAAAGAACCAAAAAGTAAAAAAGGGGCGAAAGTTGACGGTTACGGTATGACGATAGATGAAAACGAACTTGCTAAACATCAGTTAGAGTGGGATTCATTATCTGTAGAACGTAGTGATAAATTTAATGAAACTCCAAGCTTAGAATATTTAAAAGAAATTGAAAACAAGAAATTAAATAAAGGAACTAGTAAAGTACCTGATGATTTAAAATCGGCAGATTATAATGGCGATAATTACATTTCCGCAGATGAAATTACTAAGACAATAGACTCGTTTTTTGAAGGAACCAATGACTTTACGGTTGATAAGATCAACCAGCTCATTGATTACTTCTTCGAGCAGTAATTTCATAAACTAAAACAACTATGCTGAAGTACATTTTTTTATTAATAAATTCGATATCGATATTATTTTTTAATCTGTTCTTCGGCGATGGTGTAACCATCACTCCTAAATTACCTTCCTCAGCGAAACCAAACACTGAGTTTGTTGCCGAATTTGTAGTAAAAAAAGGTGGGACTAGTGGTTTTGCAAAGCTTCAAATTGATTTGCCGCAAGGATTAAGCGCAAAAGAAATTGAAAGTAAGGGCGGGGCATTTACTTATTCTAATGGTGTTGTAAAATACATTTGGACTTCACTTCCATCTGATGAAGAGTTTACAGTAAAGTTTAATGTTATTGCTGATGGAAGCGTTTCGGGAACAAAACAAATACAAGGAAAATTTTCATACATAACCAACAATGCAAAACAACAAGCAGATTTTGGTCCCTTAGACATACTATTTGATGCCAGTTCTTCGGCAGTAACAACAAATACGGTAACCCCAACAACAAATACAGTTCAGCCAATAAATACAAACACTGTAGTTGCAACAACAAACACAACAACAGTTAATGATAACACTATTCCCGAATCATTTAATCCTCCAAAAGATCCAAATGCAGCAGTAGGTATTCACAGAAGAATAACAGCAACTGGGCCAGATGGATTTTTAGTGGAATTAGTAATTCACAAAGAAAACTTAAAAGGTTTTGCAAAATACACAGATAAAATACCTGCAGGGTTCAGAGCAACAGTTGTTTCAACTAATGGAGCTTCTTTTAGTTTCAACGACCAAATTGCAAAATTAGTTTGGGTTTCCTTACCGCATCAGAAGAACTAAAGGTATCGTATAAACTAAGTATGGAAACTAAGCCATCTCAAAGGTGAGTATTACCGGCGAATTTTCTTATTTAGAAAATGACCAAACACAAAAAGTGAAGTCTCAAGAAGATGAAATTATTGTTCCAGCTGAAACTACTACTCCAGTTGTAACAAATATTGTGGTTCCGGAAACAAATACTATTACCCCAACTGAAACAGTAACTCCAGTTGAAACTAATACAGTAACTCCAACCAATACAGTTGTTACTACAAATACAGTTGCAGTTGTAGAAACGCCAACAGTAACTCCTGTTGCCACAAATACAGTTGTAACAAAAGAGCCAGAGACGACCAACTCAACTAACGACAATGCTAATCTTGCTAATAATAAGTCAAATGCCTCAGTTAATTTTCAAGTTCAAGTAGGGGCATTTAAAAGTAACATAAGTGCGGAAAAAATTGCGGCGATTTATAATATAAATGATAATATTAGAACTGATATGCATGAAGGGTTAAACAAATTTTTGATTGGCAGTTTTAATGATTACAAAGGAGCAAGAGACAAAAGAGAGAATATTAAAAACAAAGGTGTTTCGGGTGCATTTGTTACAGCTTACAACAGCGGGAAAAGAATTACCATTCAAGAAGCCTTGATGATAACCAGTCAAAAATGGTTAAGATAATTTTAGTGGTTTTCAAGCAAAAAATTGCTAAATTTGAAGATATTATGTTTTGGCGTGTATGCTAAAAAAAGCACTTTTCATACTAGTTTTGTTTTCGCTAATGCGAACTCATATTGTTGCGCAAAGCGATAGTGTGAAAGCCACAACCAGTTCACAAAAAAAAGTTGAAGAAGAACCTACTCCTCCTGAGCTAGGAAATATATTTAAACCTACCATTGGCCTTGGCGTTGGTATGCTTTCATACTACGGCGATTTATATTCAAAACATGCTCAAGCATTTACAACTTCTCGTGTAGGCTATGAAATAATGTTATCTCAACCTTTATCAAAATCTTTTCATCTTAATTTTTATGGTTTATTCGGAAAGCTTGGTGCTAACGAACAATTAGGCATACGAAACGAAAACTTTCAATCAGAAATTAGAATGGGCGGGATTCATTTGATGTATGACTTCTCCAATTTTATTCCAGAACATCACAAATTTAGACCATGGATTTCAACTGGTATTGAAGGTTTTGAGTTTCTTTCAAAAACAGACTTAAGAGATAAAGCGGGGCAAAAATATCATTATTGGGCAGATGGTTCAATAAAAAACTTAGCAGAAACAGATCCATTAGCTCCAACTGCAATAAACCTTGTTCGTGATTACACTTACGAAACTGATATTAGAGAACTCAACGCAGATGGATTTGGGAAATACCCAGAAAGATCATGGGCGGTTCCAATTGGAGTAGGTTTTATGTTAGATATTAATGAACGTGCAAAATTTAAAATTGGTACAACCTTTCATCTTACATTTACAGATTATATTGATGGTGTAACTAATGTAAGCACAGGAAATAGAATTGGCAACAAGGCGAAGGATAATTTTATTATGACCTCTTTCTCATTACACTATGACTTAGTTGTAAAAAGCAATGCTGATACAATGCCCGATGGTTATTATGACGGTATTGATTACCTAGTGCTTGATGATGAAGATGAGGATGGCGATGGTGTAACAGATTTTAAAGATGATTGCCACAAAACTCCAAAAACAGCAAAGGTTGATAAAAAGGGTTGCCCAGTTGATGAGGACAAAGATATGATTGCTGATTATTATGATGAAGAATTGCCAACTCCTGCGAGTATGATTGCAAACGGTGTAGGTATTGGTATTACAGATGAAATGGCTCAGTTATGGTATGATACCTATTACGACTCAACAGGAATTTTTGCAAAAATAGTAGACCTTGATTCAACAAAAAACAAAGGATCTAATAGCGTTAATCCGAATAATCTTAGAAAAGAATATACTGTTGAACTCGCTAAATTTACAGGCGGTGTTCCTAGTGATATAATGGCTTACCTATTAAGTATAGGTGATGTTAGATCTACTCATTTTGGAGACACAACTGTTGTTTACACTGCGGGTAGCTATGAAGATATAAAAATGGCAATTCAACGTAAAGATGAATTTATTTCGGAAGGCGTAAAGGATGCAAAAGTTGGTTATTTCCGTGGAGGAAAATATTATTCGATGGACAATAGTGCCGATGCAATTAACAAAGAAATTGCTGTTTCTGATTCTGTAATGGCAGTAAAAGGCACAAATGGAATCATCAAAAATCCAGCTGATTCAAAAGGTATTGTATATCGTGTTCAATTGGGTGCATACAAAAGTCCACTATCCGAATCTTTATTTAAACACGTAGGAAAAGTAATCGAATTAAAAACAGATGATGGATATTATAAATATGTTACTGAAGCTTATCCAACATTAGAACGTGCTATGATTGCTAAAGCGGAAATTACTTTAGAGGGTTACAGTGATGCCTTCGTATCCGCATACAAAGATGGCAAGCGAATTTCTTTGAAAGAAGCAGGTGCTACCTTTGAAGATAGTAAAGACGGGGCAAATGAGGTGTTAGATGAAAACAAAAACAAAGCAGGCGCATTAGACAAATCATTAGTTGTGTTTAAAATTCAAGTTGGTTCATTAAAGAAAGCAAATGATGCAAGTTTTGAAGAACGTATTAAAGATCTAAAAGACGTGCAGAAAATGTCGACGACAACAGGACTTGTACGATATACTACGGGAGAATATAAAGACTACAATTCAGCGGTAAGTGGTAAAGCAGCATTAGCAGAAAAAGGATTTAATGATGTTTTTGTTATTGCAACATTTAAAGGTGAAATAATTTCTATTCAAGAGGCATTGGAAATATTGGGTGGGCAAAAATAAATGCTTTACAAATGTTTCATTTTTACAAAACTTCCTTCAACTGCATAAATACAATAAATTCTTTTATTTTTCTTTGTGAAACTGGTATTTCCAAACCATTCAACAAAACCAATTTTCCACTTCTTCCCTTTTCGAATCTTTTAATTTTATTAGTATTAATAATATAAGAATGATGAGTTCTAAAAAATATTTTAGACAAAAGTATCTTTTCATACTCGCCAATATTTTTTGAAGAAAGAATTTTTTTGTTTTCGCAAATAACACTTGTATACGTTCCATCTGCTTCAAAACAAATTATTTCATTTTCATTTATATACTCAGCTCCAATAGAGGTGTGAATGACCAAAATATTTTCTTTGTTTATTAAAACTACCTTTTCTTTGATTTTACCGAGCGCTCTGTTAACTCCCGAAATAAATTCATCAACTTTAATAGGTTTCAAAATATAATCCACAGCATCTTGTTTTATAGCTGAAATTGCATGTTGATTGTAGGCCGTAATAAAAATAAGCTCAAAATCAATTGTCTTTACTTCAGCTAAAACATCAAAACCAGTTCCTCCAATTAATTGTATGTCGAGGAAAACCAATTGAGGATTATGCTTTTTAATTGCTTCTATAGCATCATTAACAGATGCTGCGGCGGCTACAATTTCTATCTCTTCAAAATTTTCAAACAAATATTTTTTTAAAAGCTCCTGCCCGAAAAATTCATCTTCAACTATTATCGCTTGTATCATCTATTTCTTCAATATTAATAATTACTTGAGTTCCTAATGAATTATTACTTGCATCTTTCTTGTCAATTATTTTCACACTGATGTTTTTTCCAAAAGTATCCTTCTTTATTGCTATTCGTTCTAATACGTTAGAGATTCCTTTTGATTCGTGCTCAGGTGAATTAGTTTGAATGTTTTTCGCATTCTCTCTTCCAATTCCATCATCATCAATAATGCAAATCATTCCATTTTCGCTGCTTGTAAACTCAATTAGCAATCTATTTTTTTTCTCTGACTGTGAAAATCCATGCTTGATTGCATTTTCTACAAATGGCTGTATTATAAATGTTGGAATGAGTTTGTTCCTTAAATCATCCGAAGCGATTATTGTGTAAGAAAAACGATTGTTTAGTCTGATTCTTTCCAATTCAACATACGAAGTAAACATTTCCATTTCATCTTGAATAGCAATAAACTTCTCGCTACTATATATCATAACACGTCGTAGCAAAAAAGAGAAATTATCAATGAACTGATCAGCTTTGGAAATATCTCCGATACTCAAGAAATACTTTAAACTATTTAGCGAATTAAAAATAAAATGCGGGTTCATCTGAGCGAGTAATACATTTAACTCCAACTCTGCAATTCTCCGTTTTATTCTTTCCCTTTCAGCATGCTTTTTTCTTGCGCTCTTTGTTTGATAAAGAGTTATCATAAAAACCATAGAAGATATTACCAAAACAAACAGTACCTTAATTAAAAAGATTTCATAAAAATAGGGTTCTATTTCAAATTGATAAGTTGCCACGGTTGGTTCCTTATCATTAAAGGCATCTATTGCCCTTACCGAAAAAACATAATTTCCAGGAGGCAACATTTTGAAATTAATAGTTGCCGACTTTTGCAAAGGACTCCAATTACTAGCCTCTCCATCAACTCCTAATTTGTATTGATAATATATATTGTTCTTTTCCGAAAAATCAGGGCTCGAAAAATAAAACTGAATTGAAAACGTTTCTCTTTTAAAAACATGATCATCATTAACAACTAAGGTATCGTTCAATATTACTCTATTGATTAACGGTTTAAGTTTTTTAAAAATAGGTTCCTCGGGAGCTACAATCACAATACCTTCAAGTGTTGGAAAATAAAAATGATTATACGTTGTTTTCAAATAATTATTTTGAAATCCTCCGTTAAACTCAGTGTTATAAATACCCGATTTTTCGCCATAATAAAACGGAACCAAATATTCCAGTTTACCATAATAAAACTCATTTAAATCCTTTTTACTTATTCGCCACAAACCATGATTTGATGTTATGAAAAAATAACCAAAATCATCATTCGCCAAACAGAAAACATCTTTATCAAGCTTTGCATTTTTTAAACTATTAATGCTTGTTAGGTCTCCATTAAAATAACAATATAAACCTCCTCCATAAGTCCCTATCCAAAGTTTACCTTCCTCATCTTCATAAAAACTTCTCACCTCTTTGGCCTTTATTCCATCCTTTACGCCCAGTTTTTTTACCATTGAAAATTTCGAATCAATTACAAACACACCATCACTTCCGCCTAAACAAATATTCCCGTTTTTCAACTCGTAAAAAGTGATTATTTCATTCGATATTTTTCCAGTTAAAACAGGTTTAATAGTACTAAAGTTGTTCCCAACTGCAATTCCATTCCCTGTGCCAATCCATATATTCCCTCTAGAATCTTGAAAAGATGCATGGACATAATTATTTGGAAGCTGCCGAGTTCCTTTAATTTCTCCTATTAACTCACCGTTTCTTATTAATTTTATTCCTTCCCCCCAAGTGCCTGCAACTAAAGTGCCTTCAATTTCTGATAATGAAGCGTATGAATGTTTAGTGTTTGAATAAGTCAAAACCGTATCAATTCCAATTTTATATATATCACAACAATTCCCACCAACTAAAGCTTCTCCTTCCTGATTTCTTATAATTGAATTTAATGACACATTTTCTTTAAAACCCTGTTCGGAAATAAAACTATAACAAGTTTTAAATTCCAATTCCAACATCCCCTTTTCGCCAGTGCCTATAAAAAGACAATTACTTTTTTTGTTAAAATAAGCAGATTGAATAAATTGAGAGGGTAATGCACTCTTTTTTGAGTATTTATCAATATACCCATCATAAATTTGATACAACCCATTTGAAGTTGCCACAAAACACTCAACACTATCTATGAAATCTATATCTTCACACGACTGCCCCGCTTCGATTGAAATTACTTTTAAAATTGAATCGTTCTTGCTTTCCTTAAACACACTGTTTCCAGAAATAAAATATAGTTCATTAGAAAAAGGGTTTTTTTGAATATCATAAACTCCAGAATCTAAAATTTTTTTAACCAACTTAGTTTTTACATCAATCAAGTAAAGCGAACTGCTAGAACCCACATAAATTAAATTAGAGTTAACATAAATACTTGCAGCGCCAATAATGTTCGCATGCAGTAGTTCAACTGTTTTTTTATAATCCAAGTCTGTCCTATAAATACCTCCACTTTTAGAAACTGAATAAATATAATCATCGCTAATAGTGTGTGCAATATCATCTCCAATTTTTTCCAAATTCGGATAAAGCTCATGAAATCCCCCGCTTAATTCTTGACCAAATAATTTATTGTACTTCTCATTCCAAAAAATTTTACGATAAATATTATTTTTATAAGATTCGTCTTCAATAAAAGTTGTAAACTCGATGCCATTGTATTCAACTATGCCATTTGCAGTAGCAACAATTAAATTTCCGTTTCCTTTTTCAACTATATCTAGCACCTGGCTTTGCGGTAGTCCTTGCTGTTTACTGTACTGTGTTATTGTAAAAGGAATTCTGAAATCCAAACTACCTGTGATCAATTGCCCGCCTATTTGGGCAGCTCCTGTATAATTGAGGAGAAACAAAAAGAATATGCCGCTAAAGATTTTGATGAGCTAAGTATTTCTACAAATGTAAAACATTGTTTTTGTTTATAAGATATTATTCAAATAACTAGCAGGCTGAACTAATATATACTTTTAATTACTATAAGCATCACAAATCCTTTCCACATAAAGAAAATAGATCATGACTGTAAACAGTTATTAATTTTATTGGCTTCAACGTGTACTTTTGTTTAATAATTGAAATAGAAAATGAATTGGGAGCAAAATAGGTGACGAAACGATGTTTTTTTTCGACAAAACTAAAGTCTTAATTGTCAATTATTTAAGCTGAATTTAACGAGGGTTAACTCAGTTGTTGGTTTTTTTAACTCGCGAGTTAAATGAATTGATGAATAGAATAGTATAGTTATAATTTCGTGTTCACATTTTTGAAAAACAAGGTCCCATGAAAAAAAACATTGCCATTATTACGATAGCTTTTTTAAGCTTGTTTTATTCCCAAAACTTAACTTCGGCAAAATTAGAGTCGAAGGTAAATACCCAGTTGCTATATTTAATAGAGGATGAAATAACACTAAAACTTGGTGATAACTACGGGACAAAAGTGGTACTTGTTTCATTTAATGGCATTGACGACTATATAGGTGAATTAACAATTACAGATAAAAACAACAGGGTAGTTCAATATGTTGAAGTATTTGAAATAGTAAGTTCCCCTAATCATTCGACAATCAACGTTTCTGAGTTTGCAAGTGGCGAATATACTTTTGTTTTAAAGACAAAAATTCGTTCATACTCTTCAAAAATTACCATCCAATAAATATTATAATAATACCTTATGAAAAAGTTCTATTTAGCTTTCTTATTATTTGTTTGTGCTTCGATTGGCTTTGCCCAAGTAATTACACCATTTACCATTCGTTATCAAACCACGCAAAAAGGTGGGATCAGATACATTTCGAATACTGCAGTTAGTTGCAACGGTGGTGGTGGCTGTAACACAGCAAGGGCCGAAAACCCGCCAGCAGGTACTGGCACTGACAATGGATTTACCGCAGCTTACGTAGATATCGACGGAGATGGAACAACATTTCAGTCTTCTTCAGACAGTCTTGATCTTGCAACGTGCAGCGAAGTTTTATGGGCAGGTTTGTATTGGGGAGCAGAAAATCGAAGTGGGGGGTCTAACTACGCAACCCGTAATCAATGTAGAATTAAGGTTAATAGCGGCACATATACCAATTTAACTGCTGATGCATTTCAAGATAATACAGTTGGATTTAATACATATCATTGTTTTAAAGATATAACCACTCTGGTTCAAGGTGCAGGAATTAAGTCGCGTTTTACTGTAGCCAATGTAGCGGCTCGTGTTGGTGGAACAAATAGGTTTGGGGGGTGGTCAATTGTTGTTGTGTATAAAAACGACTTGCAACCAATGCGAAACCTTACTGTGTTCAATGGCTTATCAAATGTTTCTGGAGGTAATCCTACTACGGATGTAACTGTAAGTGGTTTTTTAACTCCTTTATCTGGACCAATAACTTTTGAAATTGGAAATATCACTTACGATGGAGATAGAAGTTCAACAGGTGATCAATTACGGTTCAATGGTGGTAGTGGTTTCGTTAATATTTCAGATGCTGACAACAATACAAATGATATTTTTAATAGTACCTTATGTTACAACGGTGTAGCGAAAACTGCTCCATTCATCAATCCTGGATATTTAAACACCTTGGGATACGATGCTGATATTTTTATCCCAAACAATGTCGCGAAAAATTATATTGGCAACAGCGCAACATCTGCTACTTTGCGTTTAACCACGGGTGGTGAAACTTTTCTTACACAAGTGGTTTCGATGGCAATTGATGTTTATGAACCGGATTTAAGAGCCGCAGTAACCGTTTCGGATTTAAATGGCGGAGCAGTGCAGCCAGGAGATATTTTAGAATACACCATTATCGCAAAAAACATTGGATCTGATCCTTCTGTAAATACTTTTGTAACTGATACGTTAGAAAGTAATGCAATTTACGTTCCTGGCTCTTTACAAATTACTTCAGGACCTAATTTAGGCGTAAAAACGGATGCTTTAGCAGATGACCAAGGAGAATATGACGCAGCAACAAGAACTATTAAAGTTAGAATTGGTACTGGGGCAAATGGCGTTACTGGTGGGCAAGTGAACAACTCTCCTAGCGGTATAGATAGTACTCAAATAAAATTCAGAGTAACCGCAACAACAGATTGCGTATACTTATTGTGCGACAATATCATTAATAATAGAGCATACATTTTTGGAACAGGTAATGTTTCTGGAAACACATTTAGCAATGGTTCTAACCCAGGAATATTTGATGCTTTTGGTTGTCCAATTCCTGGAACTACTGCAACACCTATAAATGCAGCTACATGCGCTGCACCTTCTGCTTCTAGCAACTCCCCTGTTTGCGAAGGCTCAATAATAAATTTAAGCACTGTCACTTCTAGCTCGGCTACTTATGCGTGGACTGGGCCAAATGGATTTACTTCAAGTGTTCAAAATCCAAGCATTGCAAGTTCAACAACTGCTGCTGCTGGTACTTATACTTGTGTAATTAATATACCAGGAATAACATGTTCATTTACAGTTACAACAACTGTTGCTGTAACGGCAAGACCAGCTACTCCTACTGCAACGGTTAATACTCCCGTGTGTACTGGTGGAACTATTAATTTAAGCACAGCTGCCGTTGCAGGTTCAACTTATTCTTGGACAGGCCCAAATAGTTTTACTTCAACTTCTCAAAACCCTAGTATAACAAATGCAACTACTGCAATGGCTGGTACATATAGTGTAACAGTTACAAATACAGCCTCGGGTTGTACAAGTATTGCAGGAGCAAGTGCTACCTTAGTTGTAAACACAACGCCAACTGCACCAACCGCAGGAAGTAATACTCCGGTTTGTACAAGCAACACAATTAACTTAACATCAAATACAATTGCAGGTGCAACATACTCTTGGACTGGACCTTCTGCTTTTGCTTCTGCTTTAGAAGATCCAACTCGTGGACCAGCTACTGCTGTTATGGCTGGTACATATTCTGTTACTGCTACCGTTTCAGGTTGTACTTCTGCTTTTGGAACAACTGCTGTTGTTGTAAACACCACACCAACTGCACCAACCGCAGGAAGTAATTCTCCTGTATGTACTGGTAATACAATTAACTTAACATCAAATACAATTGCAGGTGCTACTTATGCTTGGACTGGACCTTCTGCTTTTGCTTCTGCTTTAGAAGATCCAACTCGTGGGCCAGCTACTGCTGTTATGGCTGGTACATATTCTGTTACTGCTACTGTTTCAGGTTGTACTTCTGCTTTTGGAACAACTGCTGTTGTTGTAAACACAACACCAACTGCACCAACCGCAGGAAGTAATACTCCGGTTTGTACAAGCAACACAATTAACTTAACATCAAATACAATTGCAGGTGCAACATACTCTTGGACTGGACCTTCTGCTTTTGCTTCTGCTTTAGAAGATCCAACTCGTGGACCAGCTACTGCTGTTATGGCTGGTACATATTCTGTTACTGCTACCGTTTCAGGTTGTACTTCTGCTTTTGGAACAACTGCTGTTGTTGTAAACACCACACCAACTGCACCAACCGCAGGAAGTAATTCTCCTGTATGTACTGGTAATACAATTAACTTAACATCAAATACAATTGCAGGTGCTACTTATGCTTGGACTGGACCTTCTGCTTTTGCTTCTGCTTTAGAAGATCCAACTCGTGGACCAGCTACTGCTGTTATGGCTGGTACATATTCTGTTACTGCTACTGTTTCAGGTTGTACTTCTGCTTTTGGAACAACTGCTGTTGTTGTAAACACAACGCCAACTGCACCAACCGCAGGAAGTAATACTCCAGTTTGTACAGGTAATACAATTAACTTAACATCAAACACAATAGCAGGCGCAACATACTCCTGGACTGGGCCTTCTGCTTTCGCTTCTGCTTTAGAAGATCCAACTCGTGGACCAGCTACTGCTTTTATGGGTGGTACATATTCTGTTACTGCTACTGTTTCAGGTTGTACTTCTGCTTTTGGAACTACTGCTGTTGTTGTAAACACAACGCCAACTGCACCAACCGCAGGAAGTAATACTCCGGTTTGTACAAGCAACACAATTAACTTAACATCAAACACAATTGCAGGTGCTACTTATGCTTGGACTGGGCCTTCTGCTTTCGCTTCGGCATTAGAAGATCCAACTCGTGGACCAGCTACTGCTGTTATGGCGGGAACATACTCTGTTACTGCTACTGTTTCAGGTTGTACTTCTGCTTTTGGAACAACTGCTGTTGTTGTAAACACCACACCAACTGCACCAACCGCAGGAAGTAATACTCCGGTTTGTACAGGCAACACAATTAACTTAACATCAAATACAATTGCAGGTGCAACATACTCTTGGACTGGACCTTCTGCTTTTGCTTCTGCTTTAGAAGATCCAACTCGTGGACCAGCTACTGCTGTTATGGCTGGTACATATTCTGTTACTGCTACCGTTTCAGGTTGTACTTCTGCTTTTGGAACAACTGCAGTTGTTGTAAACACGACACCAACAGCACCAACCGCAGGAAGTAATACTCCGGTTTGTACTGGTAATACAATTAACTTAACATCAAATACAATTGCAGGTGCAACATACTCTTGGACTGGACCTTCTGCTTTTGCTTCTGCTTTAGAAGATCCAACTCGTGGACCAGCTACTGCTGTTATGGCTGGTACATATTCTGTTACTGCTACCGTTTCAGGTTGTACTTCTGCTTTTGGAACAACAGCTGTTGTTGTAAATACAACGCCAACAGCGCCGACAGCAGGAAGTAATACTCCGGTTTGTACAGGTAATACAATTAACTTAACATCAAATACAATTGCAGGTGCAACATACTCTTGGACTGGACCTTCTGCTTTTGCTTCTGCTTTAGAAGATCCAACTCGTGGACCAGCTACTGCTGTTATGGCTGGTACATATTCTGTTACTGCTACCGTTTCAGGTTGTACTTCTGCTTTCGGAACTACAGCTGTTGTTGTAAACACCACACCAACTGCACCAACCGCAGGAAGTAATACTCCGGTTTGTACTGGTAATACAATTAACTTAACATCAAATACAATTGCAGGTGCTACTTATGCTTGGACTGGGCCTTCTGCTTTCGCTTCTGCTTTAGAAGATCCAACAAGACCAACTGCAACTTTAGCAATGGGTGGAACATACTCTGTTACTGCAACAGTTAGTGGTTGTACTTCTGCTTTTGGAACTGTTGCCGTGACAGTTAGTAATCCGCCTGCTACACCAACTGCTGGAAGCAATTCGCCAGTGTGTACAGGTAACACAATTAATTTAACAGCAAATACAATTGCTGGTGCAACCTACTCTTGGACTGGTCCTTCTGCCTTTGTTTCTGCTTTAGAAGATCCAACCAGACCAAGTGCAACAACATTGATGGCAGGAACATATTCTGTTACAGCTACTATTGGAACTTGTACATCACCTGCAGGAACGGTAGTTGTTGCAATTAATACAACACCAACTGCACCTACAGCAGGAAGTAATTCACCAGTTTGTTTAACATATCCAATTAATTTAACCGCTAATACTATTGCAGGCGCAACATATTCTTGGACCGGTCCTTCTACTTTTGTTTCTGCTTTAGAAGATCCAATTAGACCAACTGCAACAACATTAATGGCAGGAACATATTCTGTTACTGCTACAGTTAGTGGCTGTGCATCATCAGCAGGAACTGTTGTTGTTTCTACAGTTAATTGTACTCCTGTTGCAAACCCTGATTTAATAACGGTTAATGAAGATACTCCAACAACTTTAACAGTACTAGCAAATGATACTGATCCACAAAGCAATATTAATACTTCAAGCGTAACAATAACTTTAAACCCTACACACGGTGTTGCTACAGTAGGTGCGGGTGGTGTTATTAATTATACTCCTACTACAAATTATTATGGTATCGATACGCTAATCTATCAAGTTTGTGACGCAACTGCACCAACACCATTTTGCGACACTGCATTAGTAATATTAAATGTAACACCTGCAAACGATGCTCCAGTTGCTGGCCCAGTAACAGGAACAACAGTTATGAATACACCAGTGGGTATTAACGTTGGCGCTAGTTGTTCTGATCCAGAAAACGATCCTTTATCTTATACATATAATACAACATCTTTACCTGTAGGTACAACAGTTACTACAACAGGTAATGGAAGTATTGTTGTTACACCGCCAACAGGATTTACTGGAACAATTTCTATTCCTTACACTGTTTGCGATTTAAGTATTTATCCTGTTACTGTTTTATGTGATAATGAGGTTGTAACTATTAATGTAGTTGATACAACGGGCGGAGTTAATGTAGCGCCAATTGCAAATAACGATGCTGTTGTTACTCCTCCAAACACAACGGTAACTATTAATCCATTAGCTAATGACTTTGATTTAAATGGCAATACATTAACTGTTACTATTCCAGTTGCTGGCCAACCAACAAACGGAACATATGTAATTAATCCTGATGGAACAATTACTTATACTCCTAACAATGGTTTTATTGGTCAAGACACTATTACTTATGCCATTTGTGATAATGGTACACCATCATTGTGCGACACGGCTAATATTGTTATTACAATTAGTCCTGTGTTAGACCAACCTAATGCTGCTCCTATTGCTGTTGATGATTATACTTCAACAGCTGAAGATAATCCTGTAACTGTTGCTGTTAAAAATAATGATAGCGATCCTAACGGAGGAATACTTGGAACACCAACCATTTTAAATAATCCAAACAATGGTGTTGCAGTTGTAAATCCAAACGGAACAATTACTTATACTCCAAATCCTAATTTTAACGGACAAGATACTTTAACCTATGTTGTTTGTGATAACGGTGCGCCTTCTGTTTGTGACACTGCTAATGTTATTATTAGTGTTAATCCATCAAACGACGCACCAGTTGCTGGTCCTGTAACAGGAACAACAGTAATCAATACTCCAGTAGGTGTAAACGTTGGAGCAAGTTGTTCTGATCCAGAAAACGATCCTTTATCTTATACATATAATACAACATCTTTACCTGTAGGTACAACAGTTACTACAACAGGTAATGGAAGTATTGTTGTTACACCGCCAACAGGATTTACTGGAACAATTTCTATTCCTTACACTGTTTGCGATTTAAGTATTTATCCTGTTACTGTTTTATGTGATAATGAGGTTGTAACTATTAATGTAGTTGATACAACGGGCGGAGTTAATGTAGCGCCAATTGCAAATAACGATGCTGTTGTTACTCCTCCAAACACAACGGTAACTATTAATCCATTAGCTAATGACTTTGATTTAAATGGTAATACATTAACTGTTACTATTCCAGTTGCTGGCCAACCAACAACGGAACATATGTAATTAATCCTGATGGAACAATTACTTATACTCCTAACAATGGTTTTATTGGTCAAGACACTATTACTTATGCCATTTGTGATAATGGTACACCATCATTGTGCGACACGGCTAATATTGTTATTACAATTAGTCCTGTGTTAGACCAACCTAATGCTGCTCCTATTGCTGTTGATGATTATACTTCAACAGCTGAAGATAATCCTGTAACTGTTGCTGTTAAAAATAATGATAGCGATCCTAACGGAGGAATACTTGGAACACCAACCATTTTAAATAATCCAAACAATGGTGTTGCAGTTGTAAATCCAAACGGAACAATTACTTATACTCCAAATCCTAATTTTAACGGACAAGATACTTTAACCTATGTTGTTTGTGATAACGGTGCGCCATCTGTTTGTGACACTGCTAATGTTATTATTAGTGTTAATCCAGGAAATGATTCGCCTATAATTACAGATGTAACTACAACAGTTGCTGCAGGAACAACAGTTCCAATAAACGTTGCAGCAGGTTCAAGTGATCCTGACGGCAATACATTAACTTATACTTATGGCGCTTCAACAGGAGTTTCAGTAAGTGTTGTTGTAACAGGAAATGGAACCTTGGTTATAATACCAACAAATCCAACCGATACAGGTTTAGTAGTTATTCCAGTTACCGTTTGTGATAATGGCACTCCTGTACTTTGTGATAACGGAACAATTACAATTCACTTTGTTCCTGATTCTGTTTTAACAAACACAAACTTTGCTCCTATTGCTGTTAATGATTTAGCGAGTACAAATCCTAATACTCCTGTTACTGTTAACATTAAAGGAAACGATAGCGATCCTAATGGAAATAATACAATTGGAACACCAACTATTTTTATTAATCCTACAAACGGTGTTACAGTTATTAATCCTGATGGAACCTTAACTTATACTCCTAACAATGGTTTCACTGGCAATGATACTTTAACGTATGTTGTTTGTGATAATGGAACTCCATCTTTATGTGATACCGCTTTAGTTGTTGTATCCGTTATTAATGGTGTTATCCCTAATCAACCTCCAGTTGCTACTGATGATTATCCTTCAGTAACTGAAGATGTTCCTGTAGTTATTGGTGTGAAAAATAATGATAGTGACCCTGATGGAAATGTATTAGGTAATCCTACTATTATTACTAACCCAACAAACGGAACTGCTGTTGTAAACGGAGATGGAACGGTTACTTACACTCCAAACCCTAACTATAACGGACCTGACACATTAACTTATGTTGTTTGTGACAATGGTACTCCTTCATTATGTGATACTGCTGTAGTAGTAATTAATGTTACACCAGCTAATGACGCTCCTGTTATTACAGATGTAACTACAACAGTTGCTGCTGGCACTATTGTTCCTGTTAACGTTGCTGCTGGTACAAGTGACCCTGATGGTGATGCATTAACTTATACTTATGGTGCTTCTACAGGTGTTCCTGTTGTAGTGACTGTAACTGGTAATGGTACAATTGTAGTTAATCCAGTAAATCCATCGGATACAGGATTGGTTGTTATTCCTGTTACTGTTTGTGATAATGGTTCTCCAGTACTTTGTGATAACGGAACAATTACAATTCACTTTGTACCTGATTCTGTTTTAGCAAATACAAACTTTGCTCCTATTGCTGTTAATGATTTAGCGAGTACAAATCCTAATACTCCTGTTACTGTTAACATTAAAGGAAACGATAGCGATCCTAATGGTAACAATACATTAGGTACTCCAAGTATTTTTATAAATCCTACTAATGGTACTGCTTCAATTAATCCTGATGGTACATTAACATACACTCCTAACAATGGATTTACAGGAAATGATACATTAACTTATGTTGTGTGCGACAATGGTACTCCATCTTTATGTGATACTGCTTTAGTTGTTGTATCTGTTATTAATGGTGTTATTCCAAACCAACCACCAGTTGCTACAGATGACTATCCAACAACAACAGAAGATGTTCCCGTAGTTATTGGTGTAAAAAACAATGACAGTGATCCTGATGGAAATGTATTAGGCAATCCTACAATTATTACTAATCCAACAAATGGAACTGCGGTTGTAAATATTGACGGAACAATTACTTACACTCCAAACCCTAACTTTCATGGAAACGACACATTAGTTTATGTTGTATGTGATAACGGAACTCCTTCTTTATGTGATACTGCTAATGTTATTATAACCATTGATCCAGCAAATGATGCTCCAGTAATTACAGACATAACTACAACCGTTGCAGCCGGAACAATAGTTCCAGTAAATATTGCAGCTGGAACAAGTGATCCAAACGGTGATTTATTAACTTACACTTATGGAGCTTCAACAGGTGTGCCTGTTGTGGTAACAGTAACAGGAAACGGAACAATTGTAGTTACGCCAATAAATGCAACTGATACAGGACTAGTAGTTATTCCTGTTACAGTTTGTGATAATGGCACTCCAGTTCTTTGTGATAACGGAACAATTACAATTCACTTTGTTCCTGATTCAGTTTTAGTTAATACTAATTTCCCTCCAGTGGCTGCAAATGATTTAACAAACACTAATCCAAATACTCCAGTTACAGTTAACATTAAAGGAAACGATAGCGACCCTAACGGAAATAATACAATTGGAGTTCCAAGTATTTTTATAAATCCAACAAATGGTGCTGCAGTTATTAATCCTGATGGAACTTTAACATACACTCCTAATAATGGATTTATTGGAAATGATACATTAACTTATATTATATGTGACAATGGCACTCCATCATTATGTGATACTGCAATTGTTGTAGTTAGTGTTACAGAAACTGTAATTGTAAATCACCCTCCTGTTGCAACCGATGATTATCCAACTGTTACAGAAGATACTCCAATAATTGTAATAGTAAAAAGTAATGACAGTGATCCTGATGGAAATGTGTTAGGTAATCCTACAATTATTACTAACCCTGCAAATGGAACAGCAGTAGTAAATATTGACGGAACAATTACTTATACACCTAATCCAAATTTTAATGGTAATGATACTTTAACGTATGTTATATGTGATAATGGAATCCCTTCATTATGTGATACAGCAAATGTTGTCATCAATATAAATTCAATTAATGACGAACCAATTATTAACGATACAACAGTTGTTACTCTGCAAGGAACACCAGTAACTGTTTGCTTACCAATTTCAGATTTAGATGCGGGGCAAACGTATTCTTACTCTTCTTGTGGCAATCCAATAAACGGAACAGTAACATCAACTATAGTTGGCAACACTGTTTGTTTAACATACACTCCAAACACAGGATTTACCGGATTAGACAGCATGTGCGTTGTTGTATGTGATAATGGAACTCCATCATTATGTGACACGGCAACTGTAATTGTAAATGTAACACCAGGCCCTGTTGTTGTTAACGAAAACGTTGGTGGTACAACAGGAAATCCAATAACTGGAAATATACTTACAAATGATTCCCCAATTGGAGCAACCATTGGAAGTACTATTGAAAATCCTATAAATGGAACAATTAATATTAACACAACAAATGGTGGATTTACTTACACTCCAAACAATGGATTTAGTGGTTATGATACCGTTGTTGTTCAAGTATGTTCAAACAGTATTTGTGTTAACGATACAATTTTTATTACCGTTAATCCTTCGGTAAACAATGAAACAGTTACAATTCCTGCAGGAACAAGTTCTACTGGAACAATTAGTACAAACGATGTTGGCACTGGTTTAACTTATGGAACAACTCCAGTTACAGGTCCAAACAATGGAACAATTACAATTGGTTCAACTGGAACATACACTTATACTCCTAACAATGGTTTCAGTGGTATAGATACAGTTGTTGTAACTGTATGTGATGCAAGTTCTCCTGCACTTTGTACAACTGATTCATTGTTTATTAATGTAATTGCTGGTCCTTCTGTAACTAATGAAAATGTTGGCGGCACAACTGGAAACCCAATAACTGGAAATGTATTAACTAATGATAATCCTGTTGGAGCAACAGTTGGAAGTACAATTGAGAATCCAAATAATGGCACTATAACAATTAACCCAAGTACTGGTGGATTTACTTACACACCCAACCCTGGCTTTAGTGGTTATGATACTGTAATTGTTCAAGTATGCTTTAACAGTGCTTGTGTAAATGACACTATTTTCATTACTGTTAATCCTTCGATTAATAACGAAACCATTAGTGTTACTTCTGGAACAAGCACAACAGGTACTATTGGCACTAATGATTCGGGAACTGGTTTAACTTACGGAACAACTCCTGTTTCTGGTCCTAACCATGGTACAATTACAGTTGGTGCTACAGGAACTTACACATACACCCCAACAAACGGATACACTGGACCTGATACTGTTGTTGTAACAGTTTGCGACGCAAGCACTCCTGCTCTTTGTACAACAGATACAGTCTTTATTAATGTAATTACTGGGCCTATCGTTACAAATGAAAACGCTGGTGGTGTTACAGGAACTCCAATAACTGGAAACGTATTAACAAATGACGGCCCAACTGGTTCTACAGTAGGAAACATTGTTGACACTCCGCATAATGGAACTGCAGTTGTTAATCCAAATGGTGGATTTACTTATACTCCAAATACTGGATTTAGTGGTAGAGATACAATTGTGGTGGAAGTTTGTTTTAATGGTGCATGTATTAATGATACAATCTTCATTACTGTTTATCCAAACATTATTGATGAAAGTATTTCTGTAAATGCTGGCTCAACAACTACTGGTAGCATTGGAACAAATGATTCGGGAACAGGATTAACGTATGGAACTACTCCAGTTACTGGTCCAACGAATGGAACAATTGTTTTAAACACGGATGGAACTTACACTTATACAGCTAACTCTGGATATATTGGTTTCGACACCGTTGTTGTGACAGTTTGCGACGCAAGTGTTCCTGTTCTATGCTCTACAGACACTATTTTCATAACCATTAATGAAGGAATAATTACTCTAGTAGTTCCTAAAGGTTTCTCACCAAATGGAGATGGAATAAATGATATCCTTGAAATAAAAGGCATAGAAAATTTTCCTGATAACAATATGAAAATATTTAATCGTTGGGGTAACATCATTTATGAAGCTGATCATTACGACAATACATCTGTGAAATGGGAAGGTACAAGCACGGGCAAAATGACTGTTGGCAATGAAAAGGCGCCAGAAGCAACTTATTTTTATATACTAGTTTATAAAGATGCAAAAGGTGAAGAACAAAAAGTAGTTGGTTACATTTACTTAAACCGTAACGGACAATAATTATAAAATGAATAATTTAAACAACATGAAAAATATATTTTCACTACTACTACTGATGCTATTGGGCGGAACAATTACCGCACAACAAGATCCGCAGTTTACACAGTACATGTATAATACTATTTCTGTAAATCCCGGGTATGCAGGCAGTAGAGGAGCCTTAACGCTTGGCGGCTTACATAGAAGTCAGTGGGTTGGCATTGAAGGTGCTCCTGTTACGCAAACAGTATTTGTGCATTCTCCAATTGTTAATGATAAAATGGGATTAGGTTTCTCTGCAGTTAATGATAAAATTGGGCCTATCAACCAAACATTTTTGTATGGTGACTTTGCTTATCATCTTAAACTTACTAAAACATTAAAACTTGGTTTAGGTTTAAAAGCAGGTGTAAATATGTTCCAACCCAAAATTGCATCATTAGAAACTGCAGCCGCAAACGACCCGAGTTTTGTAAATACTACATTACGTAGAACCGTTGCTCCTAATGTTGGAGGAGGCTTTTACTTATACAGCGACAAGTTTTATGTTGGCGCTAGTTCTCCAAAAATGTTACAAAACAAATTAAGAACAGGAGATAGCACGCAAAGTAATATTTTAGAAAAACGTCATGCATTCTTAATTGGCGGTTTAATTATTAAAGTAAGTGATAATGTAAAAATTAAGCCGACCATTTTAACCAAAATAACTCAAGGCGCGCCTGTATCAATAGATGGAACAGTAGAAGCTTTAGTTAATGACAAATGGTCGTTTGGCGTAGCGCATCGTTGGAAAGAATCACTAAGTGGTTTATTTGGAGTAAACTTAACTCAACAATTTAAAGTTGGTTTTGCTTACGATTACACACTTACTAAACTTCAAAAATACAATAGCGGTAGTTTTGAAATCATGTTAATGTATGACTTTATTACTAAAAGAGATAAGTTAAAATCACCACGTTATTTCTAATATTAAAACAGATTAAAGAATAAGATGAAAAATAAAATAATTTACATTTTTTGTGCGGGAATTTTAGCAACCAGTTCTTTAGTTGCACAAACTGCAAAACAAAAGCGTGCAGATAAATACTACGAGGCCTTTGCTTATGTTAAAGCAGCGAGTTTGTATGAGGACTTAGTAAAACAAAAAATCGCTAGCGACCAAACCCTTAAAAGACTTGCTGATAGCTACAATCATTCTGGTAATTACCTAAAAGCTGAGGAATGGTACTCTAAATTATATTTAGAAAATAAGGCTGATGCAGAGGAAACCTACTCATACTCGCAAGTGCTAAAAGCGAATGGAAAAGAAATAGAAGCTGAAAAAGTTCTTGAAAAATTCTATACTATAAAAGGAGGAGATTCTCGGGCTATTGAGTTTAACAAGAAAAAAGCTGACATAATAAAACTAAAAACCGAGAAACCTTATTTTACTGTAAACAACATTGAAGGCAACTCAGCAGAAGCAGATTTTTCACCTACATTTTGGAATGATCAAGTCCTATTTGTATCGGGTCGCCAAGCATCCATTTCGAATGTTGCAATTCATACATGGAATGATAAACCATTTCTAAACTTATTTGTTGCTAAGCCAGATGCAAGTAAAAATTTTACTGAGATTAAAAAGTTTGAAGGTAAAGTAAACACTAAATATCATGAAGGACCTTCTTGTTTTACTAAAGATGGTAATACCATTTATTTTACACGTAATAATTATTTTAAAGGAAAATATAAAAAGAGTAAAACTGGAGTTAATATGCTCGAGTTATATAAAGCTGTTAAAAAAGATGGGAAATGGGCAACAGATAAATTAAATGTTGATAACGACGAATATAGTGTTGGGCATCCTACATTAAGTTCAGATGAAAAAACATTGTACTTTGTTTCTGATATGCCAGGTGGATTAGGCGGAACGGATATTTGGAAATCAAGTATTAATACTGACGGAACACTAGGAGCTCCGGTTAATGTTGGAGCACCAATTAATACCGAAGGAAATGAAATGTTTCCATTTATGTCGAGTGAAAATGTATTGTATTTTAGTTCAAACGGACATTTAGGATTTGGAGAGTTGGACGTATTTGCAGCTCAACCATCAAAAGATGGTTCATATAGTAAAGTAATGAATTTAGGAGTACAAGTAAATACAGGTAAAGATGATTTCGGTTTTGTATTAGATAAAGAGAGTAAATTCGGATATCTTTCATCTAATCGCGATGGTGGAGCTGGAGATGATGATATTTATGCTGTAACAGCAGCCCGTCCATTAAAAGTAAATTACTTTATAAAAGGAACCGCTTTTGAAAAGGGCACCACAACTCCACTTGCTAATTCAAAAATCGACATGAAAGATGCAAGTGGTAATGTTGTTAAAACAATAACCACTAATGAAACTGGAGCTTATGAATTTGAAGTAGAACCTCAATTAGAATATTCACTTGCTGGAACAAAAGAAAAATATTTTGATGGAGAAAACAAATTCAACACCAATGAATTAGGTGAGAAAACTGAGTTAATAAAAGATTTAAACTTAGAAAAAGATCCAGGAATGGCGTTTCGCATTTTGGTTACCGATGGAAAAACAAAAGAGCCATTACAAGGTGTTAGCTACAAAGTTACAGATTTGAAAACGGGACAAGTAATTATGGCTGACGCTACTCCTTTAACCGGTGATGCATTAAAACCTTTAACTGATAAAAAAATTAATGATGTCCTATCATATAAAATTGAATTAGTTAAAGAGGGATATTTTCCAAAAACAGTAAACTTTAACCAAACTATTGCAAAGCCAGGAATTATTAATGCACATGACGCATTAGATTTAACGATGGATAAAGAAGTAAAAGACTTACGCGATTTAGTTGTGATAAACGACATCCGATTTGACGTAAACAAATTTAATATTCGCCCAGATGCAGCAATTGAATTGAATAAAGTTGTGGAGGTTATGAATAAATACCCTGACATGGTTGTAGAATTAGGCTCGCATACTGATTGTCGTGCTTCTATTAAATACAATGCAACTTTATCAGACAAACGCGCTAAAGCTTCGGCTGCATATATTAAATCTAAAATAACAAATCCAACGCGAATTAATGGAAAAGGTTATGGCGAATCAAAACTTTTAAATGGCTGCGCTTGTGAAGGAACAGTAAAATCTACTTGTACAGAGGAAGAACATCAACAAAATCGTCGTACAGAGTTTAAAATTTTATCGATGGGTGCAAATGCGAAAAATGTTGATGTGAAAAACAACAGCACTAATTCTTTTGGTAAATAATAAGGTTGAGAAATCAAGATTACCTTAATCACATTTTAGATTTTCATTTGTGTTTAGTTCAGAAAAAGGAGAAGCAATTGCTTCTCCTTTTAAATTTCTATACAAACATTTTAAATATATAGTTTAACCGACAAATACAATTTAATTATACTGCTCCTTTTCTTGGCTTATTCCTCCTCTTCCAAATCATAAAACCAGTAATAGGTAAACTTGCTGCAATTAAAGACGCAATAAAATTTATTATTTGCCCAGCTAATCCAAGTATTTTTCCTGTGTGAATATTATAAAGATTCATTTTTATTTTATCTGCTACAGAAGCTTTATCATATTGTTCAATCTTTAAAAGTTTATACTCATATTGATCAAAAGAATATTGACTGCGCTTTACTAAGTATGATTCGTTTGAAGATTGCACTCGAAACTTAATTACACCAACCGAGTCCTCAGGCAAACTAATAAAATAATTGCTATTATCTCCAATACTCCCCTTTTGAATCGCGTCTAAAATTTTTTGAAGCGAAACAGTTGATTTGTTACCTGAATAATTGGACTTTATTTTCTTCTCCTCTTTCTTGGAGCCAGTTACCCAATACAAACTATTCTCAACACTTTTAAACGACCATATTAATCCAGTTAACACAACAAACAATAAAAAAATAGAAGCATAAAAACCAAGCACACTATGTAAATCGTAATTGCGCCTGCTTTTATTTGCACGTAATGCAATTACAATCTTTCCTTTAATTCGTTTTATTCTTTTGGGCCACCACAAAATTATTCCTGAAATCAACATTACTAAAAAAACAATTGCTGAAATTCCAGTTATCTTTTTTCCCACATCGCCTAAATATAGGCTGCGATGAATTTTAAGAACAATGCCAAAAAAATCTTCCTCCATGCTCACTGTACCTTGAATTTCTCCAGTATATGGGTTTAGATAAACGATTTTCTTTTTGGCAAAAACACCTCAACACATACATTTTTATCAGCTTTTAGCGAAAGTGATTTAATCTTTTCCTTAGGATACTTTTTCTTTACTATGTGAATTATCTCATCAATGCTCTTTGGTGTTTTGATATCATCTGTTACACATGTTATATCCTCATACATGTATGATCTAAATTCCTTTTCAAAAGAGTACAAACATCCTGTTGCCGCAACAACAAACACTACAATACCTGATAATAATCCCAACCAAAGATGAAGGAAACGAATGACCTTTTTAAATTTACTCATACAAATTCAGTAATAGTTGAATTAAAATTTTTGAGTAAAGGTTGCTACAATTTGACGCGGAGCAATTGGATTTACACTATTGTCATCGTGCACATTATAACTATCTGCATTAAGTACATTCGATACTTTTAATCGAACAGAAGTGCTTTTCTTTTTATAACTAACACTTACATCTAAATTTGAATAATCAGGAAGCGGGATTAATTTATAGGAATCATTTGCAACAGTAAGTCTTGTTGACCTTCCAGCCATACGCTCACCAATATATACTACACCAACTCCAGTAGAAAAATATTTTAAACATTTAATAGTTGTCTTACTCAAATTATAATTAACACTTCCATTAGCTGTATGATTTGGGTTGTATCTTAATAAACTTCCAACAATATAGATGTTGCTTTTTGTGTAACGACTTTCGTTAAAACTATAGCCTGCTATTAAAGATAGTCCTTTCCATTCTTTTGTCATTACATCTAACTCAAGTCCTTTGCTTGTAACCTCTCCTGCCAATTCCTTTATGTTTGTATTGGTATTACCATCAACTAAGCTCATTTGAGCTAGGTTACTGTTTTGAATTTGATAAATAGTTAAGTTAACTGAAAGTAATCCCTCGAAAAAATCATTTTTAATTCCTGCCTCGTATTGTTGAAACAAGGACGGCAGAAGTGCGTTACCATTAATATCTACACCCGAGTTAGGAGTAAATGAATTAGAATAACTTGCAAACAAAGCCATTGTTTTTATTGGTTGATACACCAATCCAACACGTGGAGAAAGAGCATTATCAAATTGACGTGTTTTAACTGTTGCCTTTGTTGAAACTGTATACACATCACTAAACGTTTCTAAATAAGACCAGCGTGCTCCAACTAACAACTTCACTTTTTTGTGCAAACTAATTAAATCTTGAACATAAACACCTGCTCTGCTTATTGGACTTGTTGTAAGCGTTCGTTGTGTTAGCTCTGGAATATCATTGCGTTGCTTGTATTTGTTTAAATCAAAAACATTAATCGAATCATATTTTGTTAATGCATTATAAGCGAGTGTATTTGTATTGTATCTATCCGCATCAATACCAACTAAAAAAATATGTGAAATTTTACCTGTAGAAAATTTACCTGTAAGGTCGAGTTGCGAAATGTAATATTCCTCATCCACTTGTGTTCTTTGCAAGCCTCTTACCCAATTTCCATTTGCTCTAACAAATTGGCTATTGCTATTTGGTCGTTGATTAGCAAACAAATCGCTTTGAAATTTTTGATACGATGTTGTGCTTTTAATTTGCCACTTATCATTAAAACGATGAGTTAATGATACAGTTGAACTTTGTTGCTCTACTTTATTATATGACCAAGAGACTCCAATAAATCTATCTCTTGGAATATCAATTAATTCATAATTAATTGCCCCAACACCAAAATCAGCAGTACGTTTATCATTTAAGTAATCGCCTTCAAGCAATAGTTCTGTTTTTTTTCCAAGTTTAATAAGAAAAGAAGGATTAATATAATAACGCTCACTTTTTACTTGATCGCGAAAACTTCTGGCTTTTTCAAAAGAAGTATTAATGCGGTATGCAGCTGTTTGTTTTTCATTTAATGAACCATACACATCAACCGAAGGACGATAATAATCATAACTTCCCGTTCTAAATGAAACTTCACCACCTTTTTCGAACAAAGGTTTTTTCGTTACTAAATTTATTACTCCACCTGCCGCTACATTTCCAAATAGTATTGCTGAACTTCCTTTCAAAACTTCTAATCTTTCAAGTGAACTCATTTCAGGCATTGCAGCATTATTAAAACGAATTCCATTTTTAAATGTATTACTGCTTCCGTATGCAAAGCCCCTTCCTGCCAGCTCTTCTTGGTAACCACCTGTTGTTCCCATTAAATACAAGCCATTAAAATTCTTAACAGCATCGCTCATTCGTGTTGTTTGTTGTTGATCAAGAACTTCCTTATTAAGTGTTGAAACACTTTGGGGAAGATCCATTGGCTTAATATCAACCTTACCAACAGAAACTGATTTTTCGTTAAATGACTTTTCGGAAACAATTACAATTTCATCCAATTGCTTTGATGTTTCTTTTAAAAGAATTTCAGGAACAAAAGTAGTTTCATTTTCTTTCACTTCAATTGTTTGTTCTATACTTTCGAGTCCTAAGTATGAAATAAATAAAATATAATTTCCAGCTTCGATACTGCTGAATTCAAATTCACCCTTCGTATTTACATTAGTTGATTTAGTTGTTCCCTTAAGTGTAACCGTTAAAAAATCTGCTGGTCTTCCATCTGCCGACTTTACATTTCCCTGAATACTTCCAGTTTGAGCATAAGAAAATGAAGATATAATTACTAATAGTGATAAATATAAAAATTTGAGATTCATAAATAGTTTGTTTTACGGCTACAAAGTAAGCGAGTACAAAAAATTCAAACAATACCTCAAAGAAGGTATTTATAATTAGTCTAAATAAGAAAAGTATAATAAAATGATAATTATCAGGCACTTATCTCCAATATTATTGAAATATTTTCCTAGTAAGTGGGGCAATTTATCTATTTAACTGCACAACATCCAAATCGATTTGGAGCCTTTATGTGCACAAACAAAAACTATAATCAAATGAAAAGGCGAAGAATAATTAATTTCTTGGAACTGATTTAAATCTTACTTTTGTCTCCCAACAAAACGGAAACTTGTCAGAGTGGTCGAACGAGCCCGCTTGGAAAGCGTGTATACGGGTAACCGTATCGAGGGTTCGAATCCCTCAGTTTCCGCACTAAACAAAAGAAGCCATTGCAAAACTGCAATGGCTTCTTTTTTTAAATAAATATCTTAATCCTAAATCGCCTTCTTAACATACTTAGTTAATATCACAATTACTTGCTCATTAACCTTTCCTTCAATTTGGTCAGTATTATCACTTACTAATTTTATACGTTTTACAACTGTTCCTTTTGATGCGGTAAAGCTTGTGCCTTTTACATTTAAGCCCTGTGTTAACACAACTGTATCGCCAGCTTCTAAAACGTTTCCAAATGCATCTTTATGCACAGCTGCAACTTCCAAAGCGCTCATTGCCCATTGTATTGTATCTTCATCTAAATCAACCGAGTTAATTAAATTACTTGCCCAATCTTCCTCTTTATATCCTTGCAAAATTCTATAACTTAAAGCTTGAACACTTGGCTCTGGATTCCAAATACTTCCTTCTAAACAACGCCAGTGAAAAGCTGATTCCTTATCATCAATGGCTGCTAAACAAGTATTGCAAACGGCAACTTGATTTTCGATTGACTCGTCGTTTTTCGGACTTACTGTATATTCTTCGGTTGCAGCTTCAGCAGCACATAGCTCACACATATCGCCACAACGATCTTTAAGTTTTTGACTAATTGACATTTTAATTTTAGAATTTAATTAATAGAATAGCAATTGATAATTGCAGAAATGATGGGCAAAAGTATAAATTAATTTAGAATAACATAGTTTATACACCTGTTTTTGCTGTTAAGTAACAAAAGTCACATTTCAATTCAGTTAATTAAAATACATTAGCACAAAATTATTCAAAAATGAAAAAATTAGTTGCACTTATCATTGTTTTTAGTGTTTCAATAAACATTGCGAAAAGTCAAAATTTGCTAGCGATTCCAGATACTATTTCAGGAACTGAGTTTAACTTAAATATTTACGACACAAGCAAAGTGTTTTACAACGGATATACCACAAATACCTTTGGTATTAACGCTGCTTACCTTGGTCCAACCTTATTCCTAAACAAAGGCGATTCGGTTAATATGCATGTTGCAAACGAATTAATGGACACAACAACAATTCACTGGCACGGCTTACATGTTTCTGCAATGAATGATGGCGGACCACATATTGTAATTCCTCCTAGCACTATTTGGAATCCTTCTTTTAAAGTACGCGACCACGCAGCAATGTATTGGTATCATCCTCACTTACATATGATGACAAATATGCACGCAACAATGGGTGCAGCAGGTTTAATTATTGTAAGAGACTCAACAGAAGCAACGCTTAATTTACCTAGAACGTATGGAATAGATGATTTTCCGATTGTAATTCAATCAAAATGTTTTGATGCCAATAAACAAATTTTGGTTGACAATGCATCAGACAGTGTGATGATGGTGAACGGTACATTAAATGCATACTTACCAGCTCCAGCGCAAGTTGTTAGGTTACGAGTTTTAAATGCATCTTCTGAAAGAGTTTATAATCTAGGATTTCAAGGAAATCTTGCTTTTAGTCAAATTGGTTCAGATGGTGGTTTACTAAATGCACCGGTATCTTTAACACGCTTAAGACTAGCACCAGGTGAACGCGCAGAAATTTTAATTGACTTAAATGGTAAAGAAGGACAAAGTATAAATTTAATGAGTTATGCTGCCGAATTTCCGAGCGCTATATACGGTGCATTACAACCTGGCATGGGCGCAGGACAAACAATTCCTGGATACACTGCAAATGTTTTAAACGGACAAAACTTTAATATCATGGCTTTTAATGTTGTTGCGCCAACAGCAAATCCTATTACAACTATTCCAACAACATTGGTAAACAATATCGTGTGGCCAACTGGTAGTGCAAACGCTACTAAAACATTAACGTTTTCGCCTGTAACAATGGGTCCAACAGCTATTCAAGGGCCGTTTTTAATTAACAATACTAGTTTTGATATGGATGTAGTAAATTATACAATCCCATTAAACAACATTGAAATTTGGACATTAAACAATCAATCACCAATTGCGCATCCTTTTCACATACATGATATTCAATTTTATTTAACAGAAATAAACGGGGCAACTCCGCCTGCTAATATGCAAGGAAGAAAAGATGTTGTATTAGTTCCAGCAGGGCAAACAGTAAAGTTTATTACAAAGTTCGAAACCTTTTGCGACTCGATGGCAACATACATGTACCACTGCCACATGCTGCCGCATGAAGATGATGGCATGATGGGGCATTTGTAGTAAGCTGTCCAGCAAACATTGGAATTAAAACGATTGAAAATACCTTAGAAACAATTGTAATTTATCCAAACCCAACAAGCGGAAAAATGAGTTTAGAGTACAATTCAAATGACTTAATAAGTGAAGTAACAGTTCGCAATTATGCGGGGCAAATTATTTCATTACATAAAAACATCCATCAAAATAAATTAGAATTGGATTTATCAAATTTAGCTGAAGGAATTTACCTTGCCGAAATAAAAACATCGCAAGGGATTTACGCTCGAAAAATAAGTGTAGTGAAATAATTTATTTAACTGCCGACTCAGCATTTATTTCAGACTCTTCTTTAAAAGGATTACGAGGTATCCACTCAGAAGGCTGTAGGAATGATATAAAAGGACTCAATATCATTTTACTTACAGTGTTTTGTGGTTTCACATAACACACCAATGGTTCGGCTTTGGCACCAACTGTACTCTTTATTTCAGAGGCAGTTCTACCTAATTGTAAAATGCTTTTCTTTTTCTCAATACTCAACTCAATAAAATCGTAAAGCAAATTTTGATAACACTCTAAATCTTTATTCATTGCATAATCAAAACCAATGAAATGTGCTTCAATACAATCTTCTAAAATAAATGCTGATTTAAAAGCTACCAGTTTTCCCTCTTTAAAATAACCATGAACCTCAAACTGCTCAGGCATTTTACGTTTCATTTCAGCAAAATAA
>JADJDM010000018.1 GCA_016702705.1 Bacteroidota bacterium
TAATATTCTTCAATTACCAATGTAGTCAATGAATCTGAGTCATACAAAACTCCAGCTTCAATATTATTATCCTGTGAAAAATCATATAAATTCATGGAAGTAAGAATCACAGCCCTATCATTCGCATAGTATTTTGCATGAAGTCTTTTCTCATGACGAATTTCAACATTTGGAAAATCCATGAAAAATTTAAAATCATCTGGCCTTCATACTATTATATCGTCTTGATTCTTACCAAGTCCGGTGTTATTTTAAATTATCCTTTTGCTTTTTCGCTAATAAACTAGATTTAAATCTCTCATGAAGTTTTATGTAAGGAGAAACAAGTAATAGCTTTGTTTCTGCCTTTTCGAATATTTTTTCAACTTCTGCATTTAAATCATTACCCGTAAGAAATTTTGCCATAAATAAAATTAATTTGTTGTTACTGTAATTGTATTTGAATTCGCTTATGGTTCCACAACGCTCTTTTCGAACTCTATAATAGTAAGTAGATCCCGCTGCTCAGTCCTTAACATTTGGATCCGTAGCCATTCTATTATTATCCTGCAACAAACTAGAAAAACTTGGATTTAGGGAAACGTCTAATCTCGTCACAATAGGAGCATTATCAATCCAATTTGCTACAAAGGAAGTCGTCGTTTTAGAAGTTGCAGCAGTAGCGACTGGTGGAGATAATACTTGTGTATAAGTGATTACATTTGAATAGTTTGACATGCCACAGGAATTTACACCTGCCTTTATACGGAAATAATAAGTTGAATTGCACAGATTTCTTATCTATCTCTTTTGCCCAAGATGGCGCAGTATAAGTGGATTTACACTTGTAAAACTAGGAGATAGAAGAAGCTTCGAAATAGTAATTGAGTTGATCCGGATAAGGCTGTCAACAACACCGCTGATGAATCATTAAAAAAAATAGCTGTATTGACAAGTGGTGTGCTTAAAGGCGACACAATAGTAAATGATTTATTTACTGTACTTGTATTAGCATTACAATCATTACTTCCAACTAAACTTATTGTTCCATTAGTAGAACCAAAATTCACAATGATTGAATTTGTTCCTTGTCCACTACAAGTTTGAACATCCTGAGGGTACGGTCCAATTGTAATTATTACACCAACAACTGGTGCAATAGAATAAGTAAGATTTGTTGCGCCACCACACACTACTCGATAATCCCTGCCAATTGCGCCGAGTGTGCCTTAAGAAGGATTTACGTTACATCCTTGCCTTGGTAAAGGAGTTGGATTACAAGAATAGCTCCCATAACGCAAATATTTCCACTAGTTGCTCCAATATTTACTCAATTAACATTTGTTCCTTGACCAGTTGTAATAGTTGAGCCAGCTGGAACCGTCAGCATAATTTGTAACACCACTAATTGGAACTACAGAATAGGTTAAACTAGTCCCAGCACAAGCACTTGTAGAACCAACTAATTGAACTGAAAGTCCCAATTACATTATTAGGATGAATATTAAGATCAATCATTGCGTTCCATTATAATACTGAAAATTACCGCAAGCAATATTATAAATCATTAAGCCTGATGCTGAAGATACAATTGCATTTCTTTGCACTGTTGTTAAACGTGGCGCAAGAAAACCACCTGTTGTAGATACAACATCTAAAACAGCTGACGAGTTTGGACTTGTTCCAATTCCAACTTGTGAGCCAGTATTAGTTAAATTACTATTTGCTACCCAATTGCTTCCATCGTGTCTTAATGTTTGTCCATTTGTCCCTGCTGGTAAATTACTTGTTGAACTTCCTGAGCTAGCGGCGTACAATGCGTATGGAACGCTTAATATTTGTGTTGTGCCAACTAATGTATAACTACTACCGCCTGTTGGGTCAAACTCCACTTTCATATATTTTGTTCCACCGCCCCAAAGTAATTGATGGAAATGAACCATTCAAAATTGAACCACCACCAATTTCAACAGTAAATAAACCCATTGCGTTCGTGTTTACATTATGTGTTTCGCTGTATTGTATTGTTCCTGTTGGCGAACCATCAATTACACTTGCACGTATTGAAATAAGTTGATTAACAATAGGATTACCCGCAGCATTACGTGCCACTCCTTGATATGCAAATTTTTGCGGTGCTTGTGCAAATACACATTGTAATGCAATGACGAATGAAGCTAGTAAATATATCTTTCTCATGTTTTATTGAATTAATTCCCAACTGCAATTATTGAAAACGCCAAATTATTTGATGCGACTCCAGGGTTACCGTAAGTATATAGATAAAAGCCAGTTGTTGTAACATCTGTTATTCTTATAAATCCGTATGTTGGTCCACTTAAAAATGTTGGATCACAAATTGATGAAACAACTGTTGGGAAGTAGTTGAAAAGGTGTATAAAAGTTACAGTATAAAATCCTGTTGAATTCCTTACAATCGAAAAACCTCCTCCATTAAATATAGAAGGACTAAATCCTCCTTGAACTGAACCTGCAACCATTCTAGGAGAACTCATTGTAAAGTTTGGATACGTTCCTGTAATTGTTGTTGAACCTGTAGCACTTAATGAAACAGTTTGGTCAGGTGCAGTATTTTTAATTGTATCGTTTGCAGTAATTGCAATACCTGTTCCTGCTTTATATGTTTTAGCATTTGCTGCATGTAATGCATAAGGAACGCTTAATATTTGTGTTGTACCAACTAAAGTATAAGTGCTTCCACCTGTTGGGTCAAACTCAACTTTCATAAATTTAGCTCCTGCTTCCCACGTAATTGCAGTAAATGAACCCGAAACCAATACGCCAGCACCTATTTCAATATAAAACAAACCCATTGCGTTTGTTACAACAGAATGTGTTTCACTATATTGTACAGTACCAGATGGAGAAGCATCTAAAACGCTTGCTCTAATTGATACCGTTTGGCTAACAATTGGATTACCACTTGCATTGCTACACCTTGGTATGCAAATTTTTGTGGTGCTTGTGCAAATGCAAATTGAAATAAACAAATGGCAAATAATAATGTGATTTTTCTCATTAGGTTAGTTTTTTATTAATTTGATTGTTTTATTAAATTGATTATTTGTTGTCTTTATGTTTAAAATATAAATACCTGAATTTAATTCCGCACTAGGAATTACTTTATCTGTACCGCTTTTTATAATTTTAGATTGAGCATCTGTTAGCGTCCATTCAACATCTTCAGCAATATCTATTTTAAAATCTGCTGAACTAGGATTAGGAAACACATTTACTGTATTGTTTTTACTAATAGTTAAAATGCCTATAAAACTATACAACTCGGGTTGTAAAAAACCTTGAGTAATTGTATTAGTTCCATTACTAATTGTGGTATTTATTGTTTCTCCGCAGGAGTAATCAATAATTGGAGAGGATGTTCCAACATACGAACCAAATGATGTAATGGTTCCCTGTGTAATTGTTTGTGCCTTGCTAAATAATACAGAAATGCTAAAGAACAGAAGTAAATGTATTTTCATTTTATAAATGTTAATTCGAATTAATTTTATCGTATTACAAATATATAATAATTTTCATATTGTCAACTAATTCGTTGACAATATTTTGAGGCATTAATCGAACTTTCCGTTCGGTTGAATGCAATGGAAAAGGAAGAATTACTAAAGAAACTCGGGAAAAACATCATTAAGATCAGAACCAAAAAAGGCTGGTCTCAATCTGAGTTGGCTTGGAATTGTGGTAAAGACAGGCAATCAATAGAAAGACTTGAAAATGGGAAAATAAACCCATCAATCTTTTATCTTAAACAAATTGCTGAAGGACTGGAAATAACCTTAAGTGAATTATTAGATTTTAAGTAAACTATAAATTTGTTTCAATCACCTCCCAAGTATGATCACTTAACAACTTAACACTACTTATAAATTCTAGTTTATCACTTTTACTTCTACCCCACTCGTTTGGTGCAATCATCATTAAAGAGTATTCGTCTTCCTTTTTGTAGAGGTGATAAATTTGCCTACAAATGGTTCAAAGGACATTTTTGCTTGGTATATTTTTTCGCTTATTTCTTTCCTTGCTTTAATTTCGTTTGCTTGTTTCACTAACAATTCTAGTTGCTTTTGAATTTGCATTAATTGAGCATCCGTTTGCTCGTACATAGAAGAAAGCGCACGTGATTTTATTTTTCCTACATCTTCAGGCTTTACCGCTATACTACCAATATTATGTGGGTATGGCAAAAGACCAGGGTTCTCAGCTACTTTATCTTTATCAATTGGATTAATATACATTAGTACTCAGTTTTTAAAGAAACGTATTTTAAAAATTCTTCTTTTGTTTTTTCTTCTAAAAATTTTCCATCGTAAAACGAACTTACAGTTGCTGAGCTGTTATCTTTAATACCACGAGAAGAAACACATAAATGTTTTGCATCAATTAAAACGGCCACATCCTTTGTTCCTAATATCTCTTGTAACTCCTTAGCTATTTGCATAGTGAGGCGTTCTTGCACTTGTGGGCGTTTTTGCAAAATAATTCACAATGCGATTTAATTTAGATAAACCAATAACTTTACCTGATGAGATATAAGCCAAATGCGCCTTACCAATAATTGGAACAAAATGATGTCGCAATTACTGTAAAAGTAATATCCTTTTCAATCAACATTTGATTGTATTGGTATTTATTTTCGAATAGAGCAATCTTTGGTTTGTTTGCTGGAGAAAGTCCACTAAAAATTTCTTCCACATACATTTTAGCAACTCTGTGCGGTGTTCCATTTAAACTATCGTCGCTTAAATCCAAACCTAATGTTTCTAAGAATAATTTTATTATTTTAAGAAGTGTATTAAGTAATATCTCTTTGCTTTCCATAAATAAATCAGTTTAGTAGTTTAAGAATATGTAAACCTGCACGACAAATGTAATTTATTTTTGTTTAACTTATCATTAAATTAGTTAAACAAATATAAAATAAACTAAATACCTGATAATCAATATACAACAACACGAAAGTGTAAAGAAATTCTCAAACCTACAACTTAAGAGGATGTGTAATTTTGTATCTCAGAATAGTGTATTAAACACTTTTCACAAAGACAATTACTGAATTCAGTATTAATTTTAGATATTGCCTCCTTGCTTAATATAATCGAATAACAAAAACATTTTTCTATTTCATTTGCGTTGCATGAAAAAACTTGCCCCGCATTTTTCGCATATTTTTATTATAGGTAAATTATCATTCATAAGAATAAAATTAAAACAAAGCCGCCATATTTAATTCGCTTTGTATGTTTCCTGAATAGTTATTTGCTTTAATTCCAAATGTGGTAACCATAGTTGTAAAAATAGATTTACGGGTTTTAGTTTCAGATTTAAACGTTCCTACTTTATTGCGTAACTCAGCGTCATACTTTTTATCTATTATAAATGGTGAAACCGAAAATTTCATTTCACACAAATTAATTATTCCATCCCTACGATCAATGACCAAATCTATTTGAGCTCCATTTTTATCAGAAACACTTTTCCATGAAGAAATCTCCGTATCAATCCCACTTATACCTAATGCTTCATTTATTTTAGAAACATGATACAAACATACTTGTTCAAAAGCATATCCACTCCAAGCTCGATAACTTGGGCTATCAATCATTTTTATCCAATGATTTTTTCCATAAGCTTTATAATTCTGCATAAACTTTAAATGGAAAAGTGAGAAAAAATCGCTTAATTGATAAAGGCTACTCCTTGATTTTTTTCCATACGGATTATATTTTCTTATAAAACCGCTTTGTTCTAATTCATCTAATAATCGTGTTAAGCCACCACCGTTTGCTAATTTACTTCCGATGCAAATTTCTTCTCGAGTAAGTCCTTTGCTTTTTTTCGCTAATGTTGAAACAATGGCTTCGTGGCGCTCTGCATTTTTAAATAAGGATTTAAACAAATTAGCAAATTCGCCAACAAGAATTCCATTGGAATTAAAACACATTTTTTCGATGTTCTGCGCTGCACTCAAACCTTTTTCAACTGCATCCCAGTAAAAGGGGATTCCACCAAGCGCCATATAAAGTTGAATTATTTGATACTTATCAATAGTGATTCTCTTATACTTTAATAACTCTTCGCATTCTTGCAATGAAAAAGGTTCTATTTTCATTTTTTGCGTAACCCTGTTATGAAGTCCGCCTTTATTATTAATTAATTTTTGAATCATCCATGATGCAGCTGAACCACAAACTACAAGAAGTACATCCTTGCGCGCTGATGCCCAGCTATTCCAAAAATGCTCTAACGCCTGGATAAAAAAAGAATTCGGCGTATCTAACCAAGGTAATTCATCAATAAATATTATTTTTTTCTTCTGCTTGGATTTTTCAATTGCTTGTTTCAAAAAGGCAAAGGCTTCCATCCAATTTGTTGCGTTTTGCTTTTTTAATTGAAGATGCTGCTCTTTCATTGCCATATTGAAATTAATCAATTGCTCCTCTAAAGTTACATTTGCCAAACCTGTAAGATGGAATGTAAACTTTCCTTTGAATAAAGTACGAACTAAATAAGTCTTACCTACTCTTCGTCTTCCATAAAGTGCTACAAACTCTGATTTAGCTGAATTAAGCTTGCTATTCAATAGCTCAATTTCATTTTTTCTTCCAATAATCATATTCTTCAATTTGGCTATAAATATACAAAAATAACTAGATATAGCCAAATCCAATACAATTCAATTTGGCTATAAGTATCACAATAAACATAGATATAGCCAAATTGATGTTTCAGTGAATAATCGAACTACTTCCTAGTGTACAGATTAATCGTTTCCAATTTAATTGCAGAAGGCCTATATTCAGAGGGAACAAGTGATGCGGGCAAATCTTTACGTATAAGAAAGTAGTTATTAGTTGTATCATTCACTTCCAAGCTAATATAATTATGTCGCACCATGTAAGTTTGAAAATTCCAATCGTTCCACATCTCCGTTGGAACGCTAACTACCTCACCCCTTGGAATTAATTTCCCAAACGCATACACATCCTGGAGCATTTTTCCATCGCGCTTTGCTTTACCTATACAAGTAAAAACAAATACAAGCGAAGCAATTAATAAAACAACTGAAAATCCTTTAAAATATTTTAGTCCAGTCGAACTTTCATTTATTTTGCCAAACAAATTAGCTAAACGCGGGGCAAGTAATAAAGCAAATGCAATTGCAAAATAAGGCAAGGCGGTTACTAAATAAAAACCTCTTTGCTCAAGCGTTACCATTAAAGGCATCGACCCACTAAGTCCAATTAAAACGAACCAAAGAATTCGTTTAGTTCCATCTTTAAGAATTAAGTCCTTTACTTTTTGTTTTTTACTTAGTATCAATACTAATAAAGATAAAATTGCAAGTGGAAGTAATTCATTAATTAATCTAATCAACAACTCAAAACGATTGCCTGTAGTAGCACCAACATTATTAAATGTATTTACAAAACGAATTCCGAAATACGTTTTAAAACTTTCTAATGCCTCTGGCGAAATAAGAAACAACAATGAATAAATTAAAACTGGTATTCCAACTAAAATTAATGAATGCAAAAGCATTTTTGAGAATTGATAATTCTTAACGCTAACTATCCAATAAAAACCAACAGCAGCAATAGGAAACAATCCCTGTACGCCTTTTGTTAATGAAGAAAGAAAAACAAAAACTCCTGCAAAAACTAAATTTAATACAATTCGCTCTGAGTTAAATAATGCCTTATAAGAATAGTAAACTGAAGCTAGTGCAAAAAAAGTCATCACCGTTTCTTCAACATGATTGGTATATGCCCAAAATACAACAGGTATAGAAGTGAAAAACAAAACAGGTAACCAAGTAAACTGTTTTGTTTCCGAATCTTTAAAAATAGCTTTCCATAATTTAGTTAAGTAAATTGCTACCCCCGAAAAACAAACAAAACAAAACAAACGTTCTACATACATCGATGATCCAAATACCTTATAAAACAATGCAATTAATCCGCCATACAAAGGCGGTTGCTCGTGATAAGAGAACATACTTGTTTTGCTAAAACTTTGATCCCAAAAAGTTCCAATACCATCAGATAGATTTTTCCCCACACTTATATAAAGCATACCATCCATAAACACGCCATCTTGTATTAATTGCGATACAATTAATATCAGGATAACTGCAAGAGTGAAAATCCAAAACCAGTTATGCTTATTTAACTTCAACTTATTTTTTAATTGTATACAATTTATCTACTCCAACTATTTCCATCTCAGCCACTGTTTTATCAAATACTGGAGCTTTAATTCCTTTTTCAAATTCTTTTTCTCCAACAAAAACCCTAGCCTCGTTCCACGCACCAGCTTCAATAAAAGAGTTAAGCAATTTACTTCCACCTTCAATTATTAGTGATTGTATCGACAACTCGAATAATTTGTTTAATAATGATTTTACAAAATCCTTATCGAAATTTACTTTACAATAAGTAATATTAGCCTCATCAGTGACATCTTTATCTGTTACAATAATTACTCGTCCATTAGTTGAAAACACTTTCGATGTGCGAGGTAATTTTAATCCTCTATCAATTATAACTCTAACTGGATTATTTCCATCAACCAAACGCGTTGTTAATTCGGGATCATCAACAATAACAGTATTAGTACCAACCATAATAGCTTGCTCTTCTGCACGCCACTGGTGAACTAGCTTTTTACTTTCTGCACTTGTAATCCAATTATCTTCTTTATTTGCAGGTAATGGCTCACGAGAAATAAAACCATCTTTTGTTTCTGCCCATTTTAAAATCACATAAGGTTGTTTCTTTTCATGAAACCAAAAGAAACGTTTATTTAATTCTCTTGACTCGCTATTTATAATACCACTCGATACTTCGATACCTGCATCTTTCAGATTTTGAATTCCCTTTCCTGCAACTAATGGATTCGTATCCAAATTACCAACCACAACGCGTTTAAATTTTTTAGAAATAATTAAATCGCTACAAGGTGGTGTTTTACCATAGTGCGAACAAGGTTCCAAATTCACATACAAAGTGCAATCTGTAAAATCAAAATTGCTTGGTAAGGAATTTATTGCATTCACCTCTGCGTGCGGGCCGCCATATTGTTGATGGTAACCTTCTGCTATCACTTTATCATCTTTTACAATTACACAGCCAACCATTGGGTTTGGCGCAACTTTGCCTCTACCCTTCTCTGCAAATTGCAAAGCAAATTTCATGTATGTAAAATCGTTATACAACAAAGCAAAAGTACAAAAGAAATCAAGGCTTACGAAATTGATTTAAGGGAAGTTCTAGAAATTAGATTTTTTTAGGCGAGCGAAATTTTAAAACCGCAGCAGACTTTGGTCTGTGAGGATTTTAAAATTGAAGCTCAACGACAAAAAATAATTTATAGGACTTCCCTTTAGCTTATTAACAAGGCAATGTAGATAAGCTATTGCAAACCCGCAATTTACGACCTATCATCCACTCTATCTTTGGTTACAATGATTAACGCTATTACATATACGTTTAAGCGCCCAAGCTTGCTTGTGATGCTGTGTGCGCTATTCAGTATGTATTCATGTCGTAATAAAAAGGAAATAAACAAAACGGATACAGTTGTTACACCAAAGAAATCGCAGAATAGCGCAATTCAAGTAAAATATGGGACACAATTAAATGTTGCTCCAAAAGAAATTAAAAACGAAAAGCTATATTCCTTTATTGACGAATGGTATGCAACCCCCTACAAATATGCAGGATCTGATAAAAGTGGAATTGATTGCTCTGGATTTACAAGCAAATTATACGAGGTAGTTTACTTAAAAAAAATATCCCGAGCATCCAGAGATATTTTTACAGCATCTGTTGATGTGAAAAAAGATGATTTAAAAGAAGGTGATTTTGTGTTTTTTAAAATAGAATCGAAAAATGTTTCTCATGTTGGTGTGTACCTCATGAATAATAAGTTTGTGCATGCAAGTACCAAAAAGGGTGTTATTATTAGTGATTTGAACGAACCTTATTATCAAAAATATTTTTACACAGGAGGAAGACCAAAATAATTATGCTACTAAAAGAATTGTATTACCCAAATGTTGCTCTTTACAAGAGACTCAGAGCAGCAAAAAACATCATTGCTATTGGAATGATTTTATCCATCGCCACATCATGGCGCTTATGGACAAATGACAGATTCTTTCCTCAAGTACAAATGTTTGATTATGGATTTGAAATAAACCAACTAACAAGTTATATTCTGTTTGGTCTATTTGGACTTTCAATTGTTGGTTTACTTGTTTCGCGTTTTGCGCGACCATTTGTAATAATGTCGCTTGCTTTAGGAATAGTACTTGTTATCATCGACCAAAACCGCTTACAACCTTGGTTTTACATGTATATGATAATGCTTTTTGTTTTAAGTTTTTACAATTGGCGTGTTGATGAGCCTAAAAACTATACAGCAATATACACAAGTTTAACACTTGTAATTGGTGGAGTTTATTTATGGAGCGGCATTCAAAAATTAAATCCCAATTTCATGTCGCACACTTGGTCCTGGTTTATTAAACCACTTGAAAGTATATTAACACCAGAGCAATGCACTATTTCTTATAAGTTCGGATACGCAGTACCTTTCATGGAAATAGCAATTGGTGTTGGATTGTTTTTTGAGCAAACAAAAAAAATAATGATTCCATTAGTAATCGCAATGCATGTAATTATTTTAGTTGTCCTAAGTCCACTATTCCACAACTACAACCCAACTGTGTGGGGATGGAACTTTGCGATGATACTATTGGTTTATGTTTTATTTGCAGGAAATACAAATAGCAAATACAAGCATTTAAGTTATTTAGTAGAATTTAAACCCATTTTTGCTGTAGTAATAATTTGCTTTATTCTTCCTATATTTAATTTATTTAATAAATGGGATTCCTATTTATCAGCTAACTTGTATTCGGGCAACACTACTAAAGCTAATATTTATCTATCAAAAAGCGCGAAATCAAAATTGCCTTATTACATCCAACACTTTGTAAAAGAACAAAACGATAATCTTTATGAATTGGAAGTGAAAACCTGGGCATTAGATGAAATAGGCATTCCAGGTTATCCTGAGAAAAGAATGTATGAGGCATTGCAAGTTTACATTCAAAAAATAACCTGTTGTGATGATGAAATAACACTTTTTATAAATGAAAAAAACTCATTCTTAGCCGACTCATAGACATTTCAACTTTTAATAACTATTCATAAAAGTGAATTAGATAAACACAAACATTTACATTAAGACCTTAATTTAGCACTACAATAATTATAACCATGAACAAAATCTCAATAGCATTAAACGCCGTATTATTAATAGCAGTAGCTGTATTGTTTTACTTGTATTTCAGCTTAAACAGCAAATTAAATCCTTCAACAGAAGGTGCTACAGAAAAAGGAAAAACAACTCCAAAATTAATTACCGACCCGTCTAAATTAAACAATGCGAAAATTGCATACATCAATATTGATTCCTTAAACGCGAAATATCAGTTTATTACTGATAAATCACAAGAAATCAATAAACGTCAAATGGCGTTGGAAAATACATTAAATAGTATGTATGGAAAATTTCAGCAAGAAGTTGCAGATTTACAGCAAGCTGCGCAAGCTGGTTTAAGATCAGAAGCTGAACTAAGAAAAGAAGAAGAGCGCCTACAAGTTAAACAACAAGATATTGCTAATAAAGAAAAGCAATTGCAAGCATTAGGAGAAGAGGTTGCTAATACACAAGCAAACATGCTTCGAAGTGTTTCTAAATTTATTGAAAAGTACAACGACAATAAGTTTGATTACATATTAGCATACACAAGCAACAACATTAGCTCTGTATTATTTGCAAAATCTGAATTAGAAATAACAAATGAAATTGTTGATGGTTTAAATAAAGAATACGCAGAAACAAAAGCTACAGCAAAAAAATAACATGGACAGCAATAAACTTTTATATAAAATAATGAGCGTTCATGAGTTTCATGAATCGTTTTTAATTGGTAATGCCGAAGAACCTAAATTAGTTGACGAAAGAGATTACACGCTGCGTTACAACTTAATGAAGGAGGAAAATGATGAATACCTTGAAGCTTGCCAAAAAGGTGATTTAACAGAGATTGCAGATGCTTTAGGAGATCAAATGTATATTTTATTTGGAACCATTTTAAAACATGGTTTACAACATAAAATAGAAGAGATATTTGATGAAATTCACCGCAGTAATATGAGTAAGTTAGACGGAAATGGCAAACCCATTTTTAGAGAAGACGGAAAAGTATTAAAAAGCGAAAAGTATTTCAGACCTGATATTGCAAAGTTTCTAAAATAATCCTTCGCTACCTTTCTCAAACTAATTTGTGATGACTTTTAAAAAACACATCGGTGAAACTGCTATGCTTTCTTGGCCGCTAATTATTAGCCAGGTTGGATATATCATTACCGGTATTGTAGATAATATTTTTTTGGGGCAAATTGGTAAAACAGAGCAAGCTGTTGGCTTTTTAGCTAATAATATATTTATATTACTACTTGTATTTAGCATTGGGATGTCTTATTCATTAACACCCCTAGTTACAAATGCAGATGTTAACCAAGACAATAAACAAAAAGCGTCTTTACTTAAAAACGGTTTGTTTCTAAACTTTTTCATTAGCATTTTGCTAGGGTTAATATTATATTTTGCTTCGCCTGTATTACATTATATGCAGCAGCCAAAAGATGTTGTTGAAATGGCAATTCCTTTTTTTAATGTTTTAATTTTTAGTATTGTTCCGTGCAGTTTGTTTTTTGTAGGCAAACAATATACCGAAGGATTAAACAACACCATTACCGCTATGATAATTAGTGTTGGCGGCAATATATTAAACATCATTTTAAATTACATTTTAATAAATGGAAAATTCGGATTTCCCGAAATGGGCTACATGGGCTCGTGCTGGGCAACCTTTATTGCTCGCTGCTTTATGGGAGCTGGATTTTTATTTTTATTATTTAAAGCACAAGTTCATAAAGAAGTAATTGCATTATTTAAGGATGTTAGTCTAAATTTTAAAGACCAATTCTCCCTTTTCAAAATCGGAATTGGCTCTGCATTACAATTTACATTTGAAGTTGCAGGTTTTGTTTGTTGCAGTTTAATGATGGGTTGGTTCGGAAAAGAATCCATTGATGCGCACGGAATTGCTATGAGCCTTGCGGCATTTACCTACATGTTTGGCAGTGGAATAAGCGGGGCAGCAACCATACGCGTTGGGAAATTTAAATCATTAGGCGACATTAAAAACACTCGCTTAGCGGCAAACTCTGCATTGCTTTCTGCACTAGGTGTTACTGTATTTTTTGCATTAGTGTTTTTAGTTTTGCATAACTACATGCCTTATTTTTTCAGTAAGGATATTCAAATTATTGAACTTGCATCGCAGCTTTTAATTATTGCAGGTTTCTTTCAATTGTTTGATGGTGTACAAGTAACTGCACTCGGAATTTTACGTGGATTAGAAGATGTGAAAATTCCAACTATCATAACACTTGTAGGCTACTGGGCAATTTGCATTCCCTTAGCATATTTTTTAGGAACTTACCTAAACTATCAAGCAAAAGGCATTTGGTATGCAATACTTATTAGCTTAAGCTTTGTTGCTGTTAGTTTATATTGGAGGATTAGGGTGTTGGTGAGGAAATAAATCCTAATCAAAAAAATTCTCAATATTATCCATCTTCTTCTCACTATATTTCCCTGATTCAACGTGAAGAATTTTTCCGTTTTTGTCTAACACAAAAAAGTATGGTATTTTAGAGTCTTCGATAGCGAAATCTTCTTTGTATGGTTTTATTGCCCCGTTGTAAAACAGCAAGTAAGGCCAAAATTCTTTATCAGTTCCGTTTTTAATTTTCTCCTTACTTCCCTTTTCAAATACTTGATTTACTTTATTAAGCATTGGAATGAAAAAGAAATTTACATCGTAGTTTACTGCTGCACTAAAAAAATCAGTAGTGTCTTTTTTTACTACAAACATATTGTACATTGGGTTAAGCCAAGTTTTTAAATCATCTTCGGCAGCTTTACTAAAACAAACACCAATAACAGTTACTTTTCCTTTTGTGTCGGTAGGTAAATTAACTGTTTTACCAGCAAATGATTCTCCTGTAAGTGCAGGAAATTGTTTGCCTTTAGCATTTTGAGCAATTGAGCTAATGCCAATTGCAAGGAATAAAAAAAGTGCTGATAGTTTCATATATAGTTTTAGTTTAGTTGTTCTTGTAATTGTTTTGCAATGTAATTTCCATCTGCATCAATGCTTTCTAATTGTACTTCAATTAATTTATTAGCCAGGCTTTCATCAAATGGCAATTTTACTTTCACATAGTTTGGAGTTAAACCAAACATAATGCCGTTTTTATTTTCGTGTTCCATTAACACGCTTTCTGTTTTACCTTGTTGTTGTTCGTAAAATGCTCTCGTCTTTTTTGCAGAAAGTATTCGTAACATTTTGTTTCTGCGTTTACGTTCTGCAATCGGCACCATTCCTTGCATTTTAGCCGCATCAGTATTTGCTCGTTCAGAAAAAGTAAAAACATGCAAGTAAGAAACATCTAATCCATTAATAAAATTATACGTTTCTAAAAAATCTTCTTCCGTTTCTCCAGGAAAACCAACAATCACATCCACACCAATACAAGCGTTTGGCATTACTTCTTTTATTTTTGCAACTCTATCCGAATACAAATCGCGCAAATACCTGCGACGCATTAAATTCAAAATTTTATTGCTTCCACTTTGCAAAGGCACATGAAAATGCGGAACAAAACGTTGAGATGTAGAAACAAATTCTATAATCTCATCTTTCAATAAATTTGGTTCGATAGATGAAATACGGAAACGCTCAATACTTTCTACTTTATCTAATTCCTTTACTAAATCAAAAAATGTTTCTTGCTTTCTTCCTGTATCTGTTTGATTTTGATTTAAACCAAAATCACCGATATTAACTCCTGTAAGTACAATTTCTTTTACTCCACTTGCTGCAATTTGTTTTGCATTCTCAACCACACTTGCAACTGTATCACTTCTACTTGCACCGCGTGCCAATGGAATAGTGCAATAGGAACAAGTATAATCACAACCATCCTGCACTTTTAAAAATGAGAGCGTTCTATCTCCATACGAATAAGAAGAAATGAAATTAGTAACGTCATCAATTTCGCAACTATGAATTTCCGTTTCTTGTTTCTTTTGTGAAAACTGAATATAATTAAGCAACTTAAATTTTTCGGAAGCACCCAGCACAACATCCACACCTTCAATCTTTGCAATCTCTTCTGGCTTTAATTGTGCATAACAACCAACAATAGCAACAAATGCATCGGGAGCATTTTTTAATGCCGCACGCACAATTGTTTTACATTCTTTATCTGCATTTTCGGTAACCGAACAAGTGTTTATTACATACACATCCGCTGGTAATGAAAAATCAACTTTCTGAAAACCTTCTTTTTCGAATAAACGAGCAATAGTAGAAGTTTCGGCAAAATTTAATTTGCAACCTAGTGTGTGAAATGCTACTTTTTTTCCTTCCCCAATCATAGGCTCAAAGGTAGGGAAATTTGAGCAACCACAAAAGCGGTTTAAACAAGCAAATGTTTATAAACTGTGGGCATTTTACCTCAATTTAATCAGCCTTTTCACTAAAATTGGAGTATAATACAATTACTATGAGTTTATTACAGTCAATTCTTAAATACACCTTTATACTTTTGCTTTTGTAATACTTAGCAATTGCGGTGGAAACGATAAGAAAAACGATCCTCGTACCGTCTTTAACTATAACGAAATGGGCGGAATTTCCTCTCTAGATCCTGCTGCATCCAGCAATTTCGAAAATATTTGGGCAGTTAATCAACTATTTAATGGTTTGGTTCAAATGAGCGATTCGCTTAAAGTATTACCAAGTATTGCTAAAAATTGGAACATTAGTGATGATGGCTTGGTTTATACATTCAATTTAAGAAACGACGTTTTCTTTCATGATAATGATTTATTTGAAGGTGGAAAAGGAAGAAAAGTAACTGCAAAAGATTTTGTTTACAGTTTTAATCGGTTGTATGACTCAAAAGTTTCGAGTGCAGTAACCTTACTTTACAACATAGATAAAGAAAACAAAAACACTACTAATGGCTTTGTTGCAACAAATGACAGCACATTTAGCATTTATTTAAAAGAGCCATTTAGTCCATTCCTTGGTATTTTAACAATGAAATATTTTTCGGTTGTGCCTAAGGAAGCAATCGATCATTATAAAGAAGAATTTAGAAGAAACCCAATTGGTACTGGCCCTTTCAAATACAAATATTGGGAAGAAGGAACACGTCTAGTGATGCACAAAAACCCAAATTACTTTGAGTTTGAAGGAGCAAATCGTTTACCATACTTAGATGCAGTTTCGGTAAGTTTTATTAAGGAAAAAGAATCTGCCTTTATGCAATTTTTAAAAGGCGATATCGACATGCTGTCTGGCATCGATGCTTTTAATCCTTCAGAAGTATTGGATGCAGATGGCAAATTAAAAGCTTTTTATAAAGAGAAATTTACCATGCAAACTCAACCTTACATCAAAACCGATTACATCGGAATTTTGATTGATGAGAGTATGGACAAAGTAAAAAACAGTCCGCTAAAACAAAAAGCATTACGTAAAGCAATTAATTATGCATTTGATAGAGAAAAACTAATTAAATATTTTCACAATAATATTGGTTTACCTGCAAATGCAGGTTTTATTCCAGCAGGTTTAAGTTCGTACAATCCAAAAAAAGTAAAAGGTTATTATTATAATCCAGATAAAGTAAATCAATTATTAACAGAAGCTGGATACCCCAATGGTAAAGGATTACCCGATATCACACTTCACACTACAGATAATTTTATTGAGATAGTTGAGTTTATACAGGGGCAATTAAGTGAAAGTAATATCAAACTTAAAATAAGCATTGAAAATGCAACTGTATTAAAAACAGGTGTTGCAAAAAACGAATTTAACATGTTTAAAAAATCATGGGTTGGGGATTATGCTGATGAAGAAAATTTCATGAGTTTGTTTTATTCAAAGAATTTTTCTCCAGAAGGATTTAATTATACACATTACAAAAACCCTGATTTTGATAAATTATTCGAGAAAGCAAATAGCGAACAAAACGATTCAATAAAAATTTCCATGTACCAACAAATGGATCAAATGATCATAGATGACGCTCCTATTATTCCACTGTATTATGACCAAATTATTCGATTAGTAAAACCAAACATTAGTAACCTTAGCACTAATCCAATGAATTTATTAAATTTGAAGAATGTAAAAAAGGAGAACAAATAAAATCTCTAACATAAAATGCTTCAACAAGAAAGAATAATTAAAAAAGTAGAAACAGCTCAATACATTATTGGAGTTAGAGATGACGGAATTATTCACGTTTTTTACAAGGAACACACCGAATTAGATGTAAAATTGCAATTAGAAATGCTTGATGTTTATATCGAACTTTGTGAAAATAAACCCTACCCATTCATCTTTGAAGCAGAAGAATACATTACCGTTACAAAAGAGGCTAGGGATAATGCTTTATCCTTAGAAGATAAATCGCCATTAGCAGTGAGTGCAATCCTAGTAAAAAACCTTGCGCATAAATTGATTGCCGATTTTTATTTAAAATTTAATAAACCTAGAAGGCCTTATAAAGTATTTAAGAATTTTGAAGAGGGTTTAGATTGGTTGCTAAAAACATTTAAAAACGTTTAACGTTATTAATCCAACGTATTTATTTGTTAAACAAAACCAGCCTCTTAATTTAGGGTAAGTAAGTGGGTGAAACACCTTGAAATTTATCGGTAAACATTTAAAAAGCATTATTCAAATAATTAACCCTTACTTTCTGGCATTTCATCTATTTTCTTTGGTAATTGTAAAACAATGTATTAAATTAGTATCACCTTTGTCGGTTCTATTATGAGAAAAACAAGTTTAGTCTTTACCTTTTTGTTTTTAAATGTTGTTTTGGTATTTTCTCAACCGAACATAGCAAATTACACAACAACAAGAACCACCGGAAACACATACAATTCAATTAGTTCATCAGGAAATGCCTTCGATAGTTGGAGATATACAGGTGGCTTATCACAAGATGACAATCGGTCAGATTTCACAGATATTGGATTTGATTTTTGGTACACAGGAATCAGATATACGCAGTTCTCAGTTTCAACAAACGGTTACATAGATTTTTCAAATTCAACTGCTGATGGCAATGGTACTGGCGCTTTTGGATATGTAAACAGTGCTTTTTCTTCAAGTACAATACCTGCAATTACAGCTTTTTATGATGATTTAACTGCACAAGGTGGAACGGGGGCTTTAGGAAATAGTATTAAGTATTTAGTTACTGGTGCTGCTCCAAATAGAATACTTACAGTTGAGTGGATTAACATGGCTGTTTATGGCAATACAAGTCCAAGCCTTAACTACCAAGTAAAACTTTATGAAACAACGGGTATCATTGAAATGAACTACGGCACAATGACTCAAGGCACCGCAGGGTTTTCCTATACAATGGGCATAAACGCAACTGCTGCAGCAAGAAAAGTATTACAAACTGTAAACACAAATACTTTTATTGCTGGCACAAGTGATGCTCTTGCAACAATGCCTAACGCGGGCTCTAGGTACCTTTTCACTCCTCCAACACCAACCGTTGCTGCTGGCACATTAACATTTAGTGCAGTAACTGCAACTAGTATGACATTAAACTGGCCAAACTGGGCAACAAATGAAGCTGGTTATGTTATTTATAATTCTACAGATGGAACAAATTATAGTTTTGTTAGTCAAACAGCTGTAAATACAACAAACTCTAACGTTACAGGTTTACTTCCTGGAACAACTTACTTTTGGAGATTATATGCAGTTACAGAAGGTCGTTTAAGTTCGCCACTAAGTGGAACTAGAGCTACACTAGCAGGAGGAAATGTTTTCTCAATTGCAAGTGGTTTATGGACCGCAGGAGGTACTTGGAACACAGGTGTTGCGCCAACCGCTTCTGATAGTGTAACCATTAGAAGCACACACACAGTAACAATTAATACTGCTGCTACTTGTAATAAAATTACAATTGGAAATGGTGCAGCTGCACAATTAAGGTTTGCAAATGATGCAACTGCAAGAACATTAACTGTAAATAGTAATATTTTTGTTGCAAACGGTGCAAGTTTTACCGTTAACATGTTATTTACTGCAACGCATACCTTAACAGTAAAAGGAAACATTGTAAATAATGGTATTATAAATTTAGCCCCAGACGGTAACAGTTTATGTAATACGGTTTTTTCAAAAAATGGAAATCAAACAATTAGTGGAACAGGTGCAACAACTACATTTAATAATATTACACTAAATTTAGGGACATCCATAAACAATACATTAGATATAACAACGCCAACTTTTGTTGCACCAAATAATTTTTTAACATTAACTAATGGAACCTTTAAATTATCCACAACTGGTGCATCTAATTTAACACCGTATACTGCTGCAATAACAATTCCACAAAAAGGAGGGATTTGGCTCAATTCTGCTGCATCAACAATTAATTTTGGTGCTACTACAACTATTTATGGAAATCTTACTACTTCTGCAGGAACCATGAATATTGGAAATGCTGCTGAAGATTTACTTTCAAATGGTGGATTACTAACTATTTCAGGAGGTACCATGAATATTGCAGGTAAATATTATGCAGTTGGCATAAATAATCTTTCGAAGTTTTCATTAAGTGGGGGAACGGTTATTGTTCCTTCCTCAGGCTCAACAAGTGCTACTATTGCCCCCTTTCAAATTACAGGAGCGGGCTCACAATTTAATATGACTGGAGGGACATTAATCATTCCAAGAGAAGGAGGAACAGGAGTACAAAACTTAGGTTTCGTTAACACTGGTACTTCAGGCGGCACTGTTACTGCTGGAACATTACAAATAGGAAATGGTTCAACGCCTGCGGGGCAAACAATGCTAATTAATTCAACTTACGCTGTAGGTAATTTAACGGTAAACAGTGCAAATGCAACTGCACAATTACTAACCAATCCCTTAACCGTAATAAATAACGTAACCATAAATAGTGGAGTATTAAACTCAAATAATTTAAACATGAATGTTGGTGGTAATTGGACTAACAATAATGCCACTTTCACTCCAGGAACAGCAACGGTTACTTTTAATGGAACAGCTGCGCAAGCAATAAATGGAACTTCAGCATCTCAAACATTTAACAATTTCATTATTGCTAAAACTGTTGGAACAACACTATCAAGTAGTGGAAGTACAACTACCATTACAACAAATAATTTAACTCAAACATCTGGTAATTTTAATGCTCCTGCAACTCTAAATATTACTGGTGCAGCAACTTCTTCATTAGTATTAACAGCAGGAACACTAAGCGCTGGTGCAAATATTTTTATTAGAGGTAATTGGACAAACAATGGTGGAACGTTTTCTCCTAATACAGGAACTGTTACCTTTAATGGAACTGCAGCTCAAGCAATTAATGGAACAGCAACCTCACAAACATTTAATAATTTTACTATTGCTAAAACAGCAGGCACAACTCTTTCAAGTGGAGGAAGTACAACTACAATTACAACAAATAACTTAACTCAAACTACTGGTAACTTTACTGCTCCTGCAACATTAAATGTAACTGCTGCTGCAAGTTCATCCATTTTACTAAGTGCGGGTACATTTACTTCTGGTGCTCAAATAAATGTTAATGGTAGTTGGACTAATACTGGGGCAACTTTTACACCTGGCAGCGGAACAGTTAATTTTATTGGCACTTCAGCCCAAAACATTAGTAGAACTGGTGGAGAAACTTTTAATCATATAGCTTTTACTAACACTGGAATAAAAACATTAAATAGCGCAATAACCGCATTAGGAAACTTTACAATTAACACAAATAGTAATCTTGATGTAAATACCACAAACAATCAAATTACAATTCGAGGTAATTTTTCAAATAGCGGAACACTTACTACACGAAACGGAAACATCTTTTTAAACGGAACAACCAATCAATCCATTGGAGGAACAAGTACAACTAACTTTTATGATTTAACTCTAAATAATAATGCTGGCGCTACTTTAGCAAATGCTGAAAATATTATAGGCGCTTTAATCCTCAACAATGGAACTTTCACAACAACAGGGCAAACTCTTACTCTTGTTTCAACTGCAACTGGCACTGGACGAATTGCAGCGATTACGGGTTCTGGTGATATTATTGGAAATGTAACTGCTCAACGCTTTATGCCTGGTGGTACAACAGGTTGGGCATTTCTAGGTTCTCCAATAAATTCTGCTTTAACTTATGCCAATTGGGATGATGATATTCCAATTAGTTGCCCTACTTGCCCAGATGGTAATGCGGGGGGATTTGAATCAATTTATACGTATGATGAAACTGCTCCAGGTTTAATGGATGATGACGCATCATACATTGTGATTAACACAATTAATGATCCAATTACTCCTGACAAAGGTTATTGGGTTTATCTTGGAGATGGATTTTCTACAACAAATAATCTCACTTTTGATTTAAGTGGCACAGTTCAAAAAAACAACCATACGATTTCGTTAGATTATACTAACACGGGGCAACCAACAGAAGATGGATGGAATCTTATTTCAAATCCATATCCTTCACCAATTAGATGGAGTTTACTAAGAGGTGCAACACCTAACATAGATAATGGAGTTTATATTTACAATGCCGATTTAAATGGAGGTAGTGGTGGTTACGCAACATATGTAAATGGAATAAGCAGTCCAGCAGTTGGTGCAGGAGGTATAGGCGATACAATTCCAATGTCACAAGGATTCTATGTTCACTCAACCGGAGCTACGGCTTTAAATGGAAGCGAGTCAATTAAAGTTGGTGGTAATCCAACTTTTTTACGACAAATTAATAACTACACTCCGCAAACTACTCCTCAAGCAATTTTAAGATTAAAACTCACAAATGCTGGCTTAACTCATAATGATGAAACAGTGCTCTATTTACAAAATGGGGCAACCCCAGGTTTTGAAAATGAATTTGACGTGTTTAAACTTGCCGGTGTTGATCCTGCTGCACCAACAATTGCATTAATTCATGATACGCTCGATTTTCAAATAAATGGCGTTGATTTAAGTTCTAGTAATTTAAGCATTCCTGTTAGAGTGCTAACTGGTACTACTGGTTCATACACCATTTCTGAAGAAAATATAAATTCATTTCCACAAGGCGCTTGCATTAACTTATACGACACTTATAATGGAAACACTACAGATTTAAGAAATAATTCATACACATTTACCTTATCGGATACCACAATAAGTGCACGTTTCATACTAACAATTACGATGAACCCTTTACAAGTTGCAACTAATGTTGTTGAAGCCACTTGTGAAAATCCTAATGGGGCTCAAATTATTGCTAATGGTTTAAATGCTGGTCCTTGGAACTATTATTGGTATGATAGTAATGCTCAACTTATTGCTTCTCATTTAAACATTAATGGTGCTGATACATTAAACAATATTAGTTCAGGTAATTATTCACTTTCAATTAATACAGTTGGTATGTGCGATAACAACACCATCGATTTTAATTTAAACTCAGTCGAAATCCCAACTTCATCATTCATTTGCCAAGACACAATTATTATTAACAGCAACTCTCTTTCAATTACAAACAATTCAACTAACGCTGTAAATTATTTTTGGAACTTTGGAGATGGTAACACAAGTTCTTCATTCGAACCTACCAATAATTATTTTAGTGCGGGGACTTTTACCCTAAGTCTTGTTACAGAAAGTGTTAATGGTTGTATTGATAGCGCTATAAAATCAATCGTAGTTATTGACAATTCAATAGGCTTAAATAATTTATTAGGCACGAAAAGTGAATCACTAAAAACGTTAAGCAACAATACATTTATTTTTGAGCAAAATTTTTTAGAAAGTAAGCTTACTAATTATTCTATTATTGATGTTAATGGTAAGTTGGTTAAAGAATTGGGTACATTTAATAACAAACATGTTTCAATAAACATTGATTTGTCAAATGCTTCCTCTGGAATCTATTATTTAATTATTAAACAAAATAATTTGTTAAAGCCTATCAAGTTATTAGTTAACTAGTAGGTCATCATTTCATCTAAACTGATTTAGCCTCGCTTTTTATCGAAAATTACTTGATTATCTGATATTTACAAAATAGTTAGGTACTAAATATATTCGATAATTTTTCAAAACATCATGATTTTAGCTTAAATTAGCTTAATCAAATCCCCACCCATGAAAAAATATTACCTTCTATCCGTTAAGAATAAAGTATTCTCCTTCAGATTTAAAGCATTATTATTTTTCATTTTAGTCTTTGGAATACAAAACAATGCAGTTTCGCAAACCAATTTGGAAACTGTTAAATCAGAAAATCATTCCCATGCAGAAGACAAAGAATTATTCATTGAGTCTTTACTGCCAATTGAAAAGTATTTTAGTATTATCAGCAAGGTTGAAAACAATAATAACATATACAATACGGAAAGAAACTACTTTCACAAGTTCGTACAAAAAGACATTTCTACTTTAAGACTAAAAGCATTAAACGATCATGAATCAAAAAACTTAATCTTACTAAACTTCTTGATGAATTTACTGGACAAATAATAATCAAAGCAAATCTAGTTTAATGCGAATAAAAATCTAATTATAGATAAAATTGATAACCCTCTAAAATATACTGGACACAATTTTAGAACTCCAACAAATCCTGATCAAATAATGACACCTGGGCAGCCTTGTACAAATGAAGGATTTGAAAACAATAATTTCTCTGCTTGGACAGGTTCATGGGGTGTTACAGGGGCATGCGATGACTGGGACTGGTTAGGCTTTTGCATTCATTATGCCGGTCAAAATGATCCGTATTACACAAATGGTTTAAATACTGGAGCAAATAATACTACTACTGCAATGCACACAATTGTAACTCCTGGAGCAGATGGAACAGTTCCAATAAATCGGGTTAGACCTGGAGGAGGCGGATTCGCAATGCGTCTGAATGATAAAGACTTAAGTGACTACAGTGCTGCTAGATTGATACAAACATTCAGAGTTACTCCTGCAAATGAAAACTTCACCTATTTTTTCGCAGTAGTTTTAGAAAACGGAGGGCATACTTTACCAGAGCAACCTTATTTTAGAATTAGAATGTATGACCAAAACGGCGCTACTATAAATTGTGCATCATTTGATGTTGATGCAACAAGCGCAGGCTCCATTGGAGGATTTGCAACCCAAGGTTTATATAGTTATAGAGATTGGAGTGCAGTATTTGTTCCTTTACAAGCTTATGTTAATCAAGATGTAACAATTGAATTCATCGTCACTGATTGTACTCAAGGTGGTCATTTAGGCTACGCATACATTGATGCAGATTGTCAACCTTTCCAATTATTATCGCAGTCACCATTAATTTGTGCGGGTGTAAATAATACATTAACTGCTCCTGCTGGAGCGGCAAGTTATACTTGGACAGCAACAGGTGGAGGTAACATAGTAAGTGGAGCAAATAGTCAAGTTGTTACTGTAAACCAAGGTGGTACTTATGCTGTAACAATGACGGCATTTGGTTCAGGTTGTTCATATACGATTGATACAATAATGGGTTCAAATCCATCTGTACCTGTTGCTAATTTTTCAATTGTGAAGGAGCAATAACAAATTTTACCAATACCTCAACTGCTCCTGGTGGTTCAACATTTAATTGGGATTTTGGCGATGGGCAAAATACAAGCAACGCTGGTGGAAATGTGAGTCATACATACGCTGGAGATGGTACTTATTCTGCAACACTTCAAATTACTGCACCTGGAGGATGTAATGGAACAGTAACTAATAATGTAATTGTAAATGCAAATCCTTCTCCGTCTTTTACAAGCAACTCTGTTTGTTTAACTACAGGTACACAATTCACCAATACTACTCCAGCTGTTCCTGCTATTGCAACTTGGGCTTGGGATTTTACAAATAATGGAAGTACAGATAATTCAACTCAAAATCCCACATTTACTTACCCTACTGCGGGAACATTTACAACTGCACTAACAGCAACAACTACAGCAGGATGTGTTGGAACTTTCACCTCAAGTGTAACCGTAAATCCAAACCCTGTTGCTAGCTTTACTGCTACTACCGAATGTTTAAACGTAGCGACTGCATTTAATAGTAACGCATCATCAATTGCTGCACCTGATAATATTGCATTTTACAATTGGACTTTTGGCGATGGACAAAATGCGAGTGGTGCAAACACTTCTCATACTTACGCAACCTGTGGTAATTTTACAGCAAACTTAACAGTAGTATCAAATAACAATTGTGTTAATTCTACCACTGCAAACATTACAGTTAAATGCTTACCAACTGTTACCGTTCCAACAAATACTGTTGTTTGCCCAGCCACTGCAATTGCTGCAACCAATTTCACAAGTAATCCTGCAGGTGCAACTTATGCTTGGACCAATACTCAACCTAGTATAAACTTAGTAGCATCTGGAACTGGAGATGTTCCTACGTTTAATACAACTAACACTGGTTCAACCCAACTTGATGGAGCAATTACTGTTACTCCAACATTGCTTGGTTGCGTGGGTACGCCAAGCACTTATACTGTTTCTGTTCGTCCAACACCAGTTATGACGCCAATTGCAAATGCAACTTATTGCCCTTCAAATGCAGTGCCCGCAGCTAGTTTTGCAAGTACCCCAACAGGTTCAACTTTTGCTTGGACAAATACACAAACACTAATTGGTTTAGCTGCAAATGGTGCAACACCTTATGCAGGATTTAGTGCCACTAATACAGGATCAACAACTTTAGTTGGAACAATTAGTGTTACTCCAACCTTAAACACATGCGTTGGCTTACCTATAACTTATGATATTACAGTTAATCCAACACCTGTTGCAACGGTACCTGCAAATGCAACTTATTGTTCTTTAGATGCTGTGCCTGCAACAGGATTTAATAGTACGCCAGCTGGCGCTACCTTTACTTGGACAAACACAAATGCTACAATAGGAATTGGTGCATCTGGTAGTGGGCAAATTGCAACATTTAACGCTGCTAATACTACTAGCCTTTTGCAAACAGGTACAATTGCAGTTACACCAACCTTAAATACATGTGTTGGCTTACCTGTAAGTTATAATATTAATGTAAATCCAACTCCCATTATTACTCCTATTGCAAATGTTTTAGAGTGCCCCGCTGTTAACGTACCAACAAATACAATAATTAGTACTCCAGCAGGCGCAACATTTGCTTGGACAAACTCAAATGCAAATATTGGTTTAGCTGCAACAAGCGGAACAGGCAATATTACAGCGTTTACCACTAGTAACTTAACCGCAGTTAATGAAGTTTCTACTATTACAATAACACCTACACTAAACAGTTGTATTGGCCCAAATGTATCATACACAATTACTGTAAAACCAACGCCAGTACTTACAGTTCCAACGAGTTTAACTTATTGTCCAAATGTTACAACTGTACCATCACCAAATTTCACAAGTGTACCAACAGGAGCTACGGTTAATTGGACAAACAATAATATTAGCATTGGACTTTCTGGAACTGGAACTAATGACTATGCCGCATTTACTCCACTAAATACGAGTTCTACAAATCAAGTTTCAACTATTGTAGCTACGCCTACTTTAAACGCTTGTGTTGGCTTGCCTCAAACTTATTCCATTACTGTTTTTCCAAAACCAATTGCATCTGTACCTTCAAATAGTGAAGCATGTCCAGGATATAATGTTACTGGTTTTGTATTTGGAAGCACGCCTAATGATCCAAACACCAATTATAATTGGATTCATACTAATGGAAATATTGGGTTAAACGAAGGAACTACTGTTGCAGAAACTTCAACTAACTCAAGCAACTTTGTTGCAACTAATATTAACAACACATTTATTACTTCTACATTTACTTTAATAACAGACTTAAATGGCTGCTTCAGCGACCCACAATCATTTACCTTTACAGTAAATCCTTTACCAATTGCACTGTTTGGAACCAGCCATACTTGCTTTGGAGAAAGCACTCAATTTAACAGTAACTCATCTGTTGGTTCTGGTTCTATTGTTACTCATCAATGGGATTACAACAATGATAATGTATATGAAGTTAATGGAAACAATCCTAGCCCCTCTACTATAATATCATCTATTGGAAATCAAACTATTCATTTAAATGTTATCACAGACAAAGGATGTGCAACTGATACGGTGATTTTAATGTATGTAAATCCTAATCCTGTACCAACAATAAGTGTTGATGACCCTGATGGTTGCCCTGATCACTTTGCTAATTTAGCAGGAGGAGTTCAAGGTTCGAGTGTTGATCATGCAAATAGCATTGTAAGTTGGGCTTGGGATTTTGAGACTAATTCATCTTCAGATCACACTTCACAATATGCAGGCGGTTCAGAGGTTGATAGTGTTGGGCATCTTTACATTAACACTTCACCTACACAATCTCTATATTATCAAGTTACATTAACCGCTACAACAGATAGTGGCTGCGTAGGTAATTTTACAACCAATCCTACTTTCATAACGGTTTTTGCTAACCCGATTGCTGATTTTGGTTATGGCCCAAGTGATCCTTTGCCTGGAGTTGATAATCCTTTAGTTCAATTTATTGATCAATCCCAAGGAGCATCAAGTTGGAATTGGAACTTTGGCGACCCCTATTCTTCAACTGCGGCAAATATTTCTAACTTTCAAAATCCACAACACTATTATGAAAGCTACGATGCACAAAGTTATAATGTAACACTAATCATAAACAATGGACAATGTTGGGATACAATTGTAAAACCAATTCCAATTTTACCTAATTGGACTTTTTATATTCCAAATGCATTTTCACCGAACGAAGATGGCATAAATGATGGCTTCAGAGCAACGGGTGTTGGCATTGAAGAATTCAAAATTTATATTTTCGACCGTTGGGGAGAACAAATATGGTACTCGGGAGATTTAGATGAATATTGGGATGGGAAAGTACAAGGTAAAAACAAAATTGTACAACAAGATGTTTATGTTTGGAAAGTTCAATTTAAAGATGGGAAAAACACCAAGCATATTAAAGAAGGAACTGTTACGGTGGTAAGATAATTTAATGATACTTATTGGCGTATTTTAGTTAATAATTTCCTGTACTTTATTTTTGAGGGGTAAAGTTATTGTATATCTTAACTCAATGTTTAAGAATACAAAAAGCAGTCCTTCGGTAAAAATCATTTTAATCCTTTTTCTTTTAATTAAAGGCTTTCAACTCCATTCGCAAAATGATAGGGAAATAAGAAAGCATTTTACAATGGCTGAGCATTATTTTGAATTGAAAAATTACAAAAAAACAACTGAGCATGTATTGGAAATTGACAAACAGCCCAAAACACCATTAAACGAAAATCCTGATTTTAATTTTATTGCAGGAACCTCGTTCTGGTTTTCTGACACGATGAAATTAAGAGCAATCCCTCATTTTGAAGATTATTTAAAAGTTACTAAAGAAGAAGTAGAGGTTATTATATGGCTTGCGAAACTTTATCATATGAATTATCAATATGACAAAGCTAAACAGAGGTATATTGAATATGCAAACTACATCAAATCTGACGACCAGTTAAACCCAGTATTACAAAACAAACTTTTACATGAAATAGATAGAGCTATACTAAGCTGCGAGTACGGGAAAATGCTAAGTATTATTCCTTCCAAATCTCAAATTGATAATTTAGGTGATAGTGTTAATTCTGGTTATAACGAATATGCTCCCGTTATAAACAAGTTCGAGACAGAATTATATTTCACAAGAAAATCTCCAAATAATAAAGGCGGTAAAACAAATGAAAAAGGCGAATACTTTGAAGATATTTATCATACAACAATTTTAAATGGCTCACTCCTTTCAAGAGACAGCTCAAAGTATTCTGGGTTTGTTCACATTACAGACTCAATGAAATTCAGCCATGCAAAAATATTGGCTCGCCTATAAATACTGAGTTACATGATGCAGCAATACAATTATCACATAATGATGAGCAATTATTTATTTATAAAAACAATCATGTGTGGCTCTCTGAAAAAAACACAGAAAACAAATTTAGCACACCACATCCAATCGAAGGTCTTAGTGACATACTAAATTCCGGAAATTATGAGCCTAGCGTTTCTATTAACGCAAGTGAAAATATTATCTACTTTGCAAGTGAAAGATCTGGTGGCTTTGGAGGTCTAGATTTATATAGAACAATAAAAAAGGACGGAGTATGGCAAGCGGCAGAAAACCTTGGGCCAACAATAAATACAGAATACGATGAAGACTCGCCTTACATAGATCCTAATAATTCTACTTTATACTTTTCTTCCAAAGGTCATTCAAGTATGGGCGGTTATGATATATTTAAAACATACTTAATAGACAGCACATGGACATATCCAATGAACATGGGCTTTCCTTTAAATAGTAATTCTGACGATATATTCTTTACCATGACTGAGAAATACAACAGAGGATACTTCTCTTCAGACAGAACAGGTGGCAAAGGAAAAATGGATATTTACAGAATATCATTTGCATCGGAAAGAGAACAACTTGCTGAAATAAGAGGAAAGGTGAAGAAAGGTGATAAACTTATTGCCGCAAAATCTAAGCTTACTGTAATTGATAAACTAGATGATACTACCATTGCCGAATACTACTCAGATTCTCTTACCGGTGATTATCACATCCTACTTGATCACAACAACAAATACCTAGTTAAAGTAGAAACTGAAGGTTTCAGAGAATACAAACGAACATTTACAATTCCCGAACAAGAAGACTATTACTCGTTTTATCAAGAAGTTCATTGTAAGCTCCCCATAATTGGACTATACAAAAGTAGACTTTTTAATTAATTTATTAATAATAGTTGAACCTTGCTTTACAAGATTCGGTACCGAATCTTGTAAAGCAAGGTTTTTTTGTTTGAACATAATTGGCGATAAGCCTCCTAAGCTATCATGCGGCCTGTGATTATTATAATCATACATGAACTCCTCTGTAATTTCTCTAGCCTCATTTAAGTTCTCAAACAAGTAAGCATCAAGTACATTTCTTCTATATGTTCCATTAAAACGCTCAATAAAAGCATTCTGAGTTGGCTTACCCGGTTGTATGTAATGAAAGTTAATTTTATGCATCTTACTCCATTCCTCTGTTAATCCGGCTATAAATTCTGGACCATTATCCATTCGTATTGTATTTGGCTTCGTACGTTGTTTAATTAATCGGTTGAGTACCCAAACAATTGAGTTGCTTTTTAATGAGTAATCAATTTCTATATGCAGTAACTCACGATTAAAATCATCTATTACATTAAACGTTTTAAATTTTCTTCCATTCATTAAAGCATCGTGCATAAAATCAATAGACCAAGTATGATTGATACACTCAGGAACCACTAATGCTTCCTTGATTCTTGCTGGCAAACGTCTTTTACCTTTTCTGCGAATATTTAAATTCATTGCTTTATAAATTCTATGAACTCGTTTGTGATTCCAGTTATTTCCCTCGAGTCGTATGCGACCAAAGGCTTTCCAAAATCCTTCACGTGGATGTAAATCAGCCTTTTAATTGCAGTTCATTCATTACTTCACTATCGTCTTTTTTTGTTTTGTAATAAACTGTAGCCTTACCAAGATTTAAAACTTTGCACGCCCTACTGATGCTGTAAGCTCCTGAACTACATATTTCAGTAGCCATTTGTTTTTTAACGCAAGGCTTTAAAGCTTTTTTTCTATAATCTCCTTCGCTAATTTTAAATCGAGCGCTAATTCAGCATACATGTGCTTTAAACGACGATTTTCTTCCTCTAAGGATTTCATTTTCTTTAGCTCATCAGAGTTCATTCCGCCGTAACGCTCTCGCCATTTATAAAATGCTGCTTTACTTACGCCGTGATCTCTCACTATTTCTAATACTGATTTGCCATTATCAAACTCCTTGAGTATGTTGGCAATTTGCTCGGGGTGAATCTTTTTTTCTTCATTTTGATTAGGTTAATTTATTAGTTTTTTTTCTACTAACAAATAGTCCTAATTTTTGGGGAGCTTACATCATCACGTACATCTAAAAGATAAAAACGGAAACATTATTGGACATATTGTAAATATTTATGGGTTAAAAAAAGATAGTCTTAATCTAAATGGTTTGATGGAATCAGAAGCATACATGTACATAACAAAAGATTCGTTACTTAAGCTAATGGAAGAAGATTCATTATTATTTGGTGAACAAAGAAAAAACACAAAACTATTCTTTCTAAACAACGACTCGCCTCAACTAGTTGATAATAGTGCTAAAGACATAAGTGAATTAGAAATGCAAGCTAGAATGAAAAGGCAAAAAGAGTTTCTTACCCAAACAAATACTACTAATGTAGTAAATTCGAAAGAACAAAAAATAATATTTTACTTCCCTTTCAATTCTTATTTACTTAACGATGTGCAGCTTGATTCGCTTAAATCCTATTTCGGAAAACTTTATCAAGATAAAAAATTCCCTCTTTTGCGAATTGAAGGGCATACAGATAGTAAAGGAACGCAAGAGTACAATAAAAATCTCTCACGCAAAAGAGCAAAGAGTGTTGAAGCAGCCATTAAGTCATATCACAAACTATTAAAAAACATGGATTTGATTGCTGCTGACGAAAGTAAGCCGGCTGCCATCGAAACAACTGAAGATGGAAAAGATAATGAAGCAGGAAGACAACTAAATAGACGCGTTGAGATTACTATTTTAATAGAATAAACTACTCAAGTGTTAAACCATTTTCTTCAAGTTGCTGAATACTTAATTCAGCTGCACGTTGTTCTGCTTTACGTTTAGAAATATGCTGACTCATCCCAAAAGCTTTTCCGTTAATTTCAACTGAAATTACAAACTCTTTTCGTGGCCCCTGCCCTATTTCTTTTACCAAGACGAAATCAATTTTCTTCTTACGTTGTTGGCAATAATTTATAAGCTTGCTCTTAAAATCTGTATCGTTGTTTTCAATTTCATTTATATCTAAATGAATTTTAATGATGCGCTCAATTACAAATTTTTGAGTTACTTTAAATCCTTTATCCAAATACACCGCGCCAATAAAAGCTTCGAAAGCATCGCCACTCATAGAACTTGCATGGTTACCTTTTAAATCAGACTTAATTAGTTTATCAAAACCCAGCTTTACTGCTAGCTTATTTAGTTGCGTTCTATTAACAATGCGCGAACGCACCTGAGTTAAAAAACCTTCATCTTTAAATGGGAATACTTGAAAAAGGTATTCGGCAACAATAGCGCCAAGCACTGCGTCACCAAGGTATTCCAAACGTTCGTTACTATTTTTCACTCCTGCTTTTATTTCAACAGCTGCCGAAACATGACGAAACGCCTGCTGATACAAAGAAATGTTTTTAGGAACAAAACCCGCTATCAAACGAACGGTTTGCGCTAATTTTTTGTCGGAAGGAGATTTCTTAGATGTAAAAAGTGACTTAAGCAAAATTAGCTTATTTATATTTTTTCAAGATAACACAAGCATTATGACCACCAAAACCAAAAGTATTACTTAATGCGTAATTTACTTCGCGTTTTTGTGCTGTATTGAAAGTGAAATTTAATCTACTATCAAATTCTGGATCATCAGTAAAATGATTAATTGTTGGAGCAATAATATCATTCTTAACTGTTAGTACACAAGCCAATGCTTCGATTGCACCTGCAGCACCCAATAAATGTCCAGTCATTGATTTAGTTGAACTAATATTCAATTTGTATGCGTGTTCGCCAAAAACTTTTTGAATTGCTTTTACCTCAGCAATATCTCCTAAAGGAGTAGAAGTTCCATGTGTATTTATGTAATCAATTTGCTCAGCTGTAATGTTAGCGTCTTTAAGTGCATTTAACATAACATTCATTGCACCTAATCCTTCTGGATGTGGTGCAGTTAAATGATGTGCATCTCCACTCATTCCACCACCTACAACTTCAGCATATATTTTCGCCCCACGCGCTTTTGCGTGTTCGTATTCTTCTAAAATTAAACCCGCCGAACCTTCACCTAAAATAAAACCATCTCTATCCTTATCATACGGACGAGAAGCGGTTTTAGGGTCATCGTTACGAGTACTCATTGCGTGCATAGCATTAAAACCGCCAACACCCGCTTCGTTAATCACAGCTTCTGAACCACCAGTAACGATAGCATCAGCCATTCCTAAACGAATGTAATTGTACGCATCAATCATTGCGTTTGTTGAAGACGCACAAGCTGATGTAACTGAAAAATTTGGTCCTCTAAAACTGTAACGCATAGAAATATGCCCCGCAGCAATATCAGAAATCATTTTTGGTATAAAGAATGGATTAAAACGTGGCGTTCCATCTCCCTTTGCGAATGCAGTACACTCTTCTAAAAATGTATCTAATCCACCAATACCAGAAGCCCAAATAACACCAATACGGTCTTTATTTAATCCTTCTGCATTTATTCCAGAATCCTCAACAGCTTGAGCCGCTGCTGCAATTCCATAATGAGAGAAAGTATCCATTCTTCTGGCTTCCTTTCTATCAATATAATCTTCGATGTTAAAGCCTTTTACTTCACAAGCAAACTGACTTTTAAACTTGGATGCGTCAAAACGAGTTATAGGTGCAGCACCGCTAACACCGTTAATTAAATTATTCCAAAAATCATTAACGTTATTACCCACAGGGGTAACAGCACCAATTCCGGTAACTACAACTCGTTTTAACTGCATACAAATTATTTAATAAAAATTACTTTTTAGCGTTAGCTTCGATGTAAGCAACAGCATCTCCAACTGTAGAGATTTTCTCAGCTTGATCGTCAGGAATAGCGATATTGAATTCCTTTTCAAATTCCATGATAAGCTCAACTGTATCTAAAGAGTCTGCTCCTAGGTCGTTAGTGAAGCTAGCCGCTGGAACTACTTCTTTTTCATCAACTCCTAATTTATCAACGATGATTGATTTAACTTTTGCTGTAATGTCTGACATTGTGTTTAGTTTTTTTGATTAATTACGGATGCAAAGATAAGTTTAATGCTAATACTACAAAAAAATTAAAAATTATTTTAAAAAGCTGTTTATCAGTTACATATGAATAAAATAATTTTCAGAATACTCATAACTATCTAAAATTTAAATACTTAAAAGTGAATAGGTAGGCATTTAGCGATTTATTAAAGAAGAATTAACAATTTGGGAGTTTACTAAAAAAGCGTTTTACACTTAGTTTACAAGGTATTAGTTCTATTTTTCTGAATACAGGCAGTTATATCACCAATTGTTTTAAACTCACTTACTTCATTAAAAGTAAAATTCAAACCAAATTCTTCTTCAATTTCACTTATCACAATCATGTGCATTAAGGAATCCCATGCAGGAATATCATTAGCAGTTGTGTTTTCAGTTATAGTAATGTTTTCATCTTCAAAAACGTTTTGCAACACTTTTTCAATTCGCTTAATAGTTTCCATATTTACTCGTTTAGTTTTGAAAAAAGCTTTAATTTTTCCATATCCAATTTTCCATTTATAGTTAAAGGCAAATGCTTAACAAATATAAATTTTGAAGGAATCATATATAAAGGAATTCTTTTTTCTAATAATTCATGCAACTTCATTTCATTATCACTTTCTATAAAAGCTATTAATTGATTTGCGCCATTTTTTGATTCTACAATTACTTTATTCTGACAAGCAGAGTCCAAATAAATTGCATTTTCTATTTCTGCAAGTTCAACACGATAACCATTTATTTTAACTTGCGAATCAAGTCTTCCATGAAATATTAAATTCCCGTTTTCATTTAAAGTTACTCTATCACCCGTTCTATAATAACGTTTATTACTAATGTCCAAAAATCTATCCTCATATTTATTATTCAAATACGAATCAATAACTTGTTCGCCTTCAAAACAAAGTTCAGCCTCTGTATTCATATCCGAAATTATTTCCCCAACTTCAGATACAAGTATAAAATTCATTTGTGGAAAAGGTTTACCAATTGGGACAATATCATTTTTGCTTTCTTGCCCAGCTTCTATCTCCTGCCAAATATAACGTGTGCAAACAATCGTTGTTTCCGTTGGTCCATAAAAATTATGAATTTCGCCATTGGGCAAACATACTTTCCATTTTTTAGCTAATGAGTGTTTTAATGCATCACCTGAAAAAAATGAATAACGCAAATCAGGGAAATTAAATTCGGTAAGATACTTTTCTATTAAACTTAATACACCAGGAACAAAACTTGCAACTGTAATTTTATATTGTTGAATTGTTTTAAAAATAGCAATGTGTTTTGCATTAGCTTCAGGAACAACATACACAGTTGCCCCCACATTCCAAGCGCAAAAAATGGAGAATACAGAAACATCAAAACTTAATTCGTAGGATTGCAAAAACTTGTCATTAGCATTAAAATCATACTCGCCTAAATAATAATTAAACAAATGATTTACGTTGTTTCTTGAAATAGGAACACCTTTTGGTTTACCTGTGCTTCCACTTGTATAAATTACATAAGCCAAATTAGAGTTGTTTTTTAAGCTCTAACTCAACTTGCCCCTAATTTTAAATTATCATCACTTTTAATCAGATTGGTTTCGAACAAAAATCGAAATCATTATTAAAACAAACTACATGTTTTAATTTCGCATCCTCAACAATTTCTTTAATTTTCTCAGCAGGATATTTAGCATTTAGTGGGGCATAAGCAGAACCAAGATAAGAGACTGCTAATATTGCAGCATATGAATCAACATGATTTTCGCATTGAATTCCTATTAGCTCGCTCTCTAAATGTTTTATTTTAGAATAAATGTAAAGCGATTTATTAAACAACTCAGAATAAGTATAATTTTTATCGTTAATATTTATAGCTATAGCGTTAGGGCATTGCTTGTGCCAAAACAAAAAACCTTCAGCTAATCTGCTATCGGCATTTACGTTGCTATATGTTTTAAAAGAATTTGACACGCTTAAATATTATTCGTAAATTTCGATAAAATATCATTAAGATGAATAAATATCTTTTAGTCTTATCAACTCTTTTTATTCTTAACTTTTGTTTTGCACAACAAACAAAAATGAATTTTCATCTTTTAAATAAAATTCAAAATAACCCAGAAGCCAATATTAATGTACTTGTAAAATGCGATGAACAAAACATCAAAGAAATTGCAAGTAAATACAATTTAACTATCGCACATGGTAACAACATTATTTATTCGGTAAGTGGAAAGGGAATAAATTTAATGCAGGCTGCCAAAGAAAAGGGAATTAAAAGAATGGAATATTTCAAATCCAACTTACAAGTTTTGGATGATTCCTCATTGGTTAAAAACAATATTCATCCTATTCATAATGGAGATACACCTCTTACACTACCTGGTTATAAAGGAAAAAACGTTGTTATTGGCGTAATAGATACTGGCTTAGATTTCGGACATCCAGATTTTAAAGATTCATTAGGTAATACACGCGTAAAGTTTTTATGGGACCAAAAATTTGCAATAGCAAGTAATACACCTCAACCTTATAATTACGGGCAAGAGTGGGACAGTTTGCAAATAATGCTTGGCAATTGTACAAGTACCGACTACACAAATGGCGGACATGGAACAAAGGTTACAGGAGTTGCAGCAGGAAACGGAATGACAGAATTTAAATACAGAGGCATTGCCCCTGAAGCAGACATTATTTTTGTAGCAATTGATTTTAATAACACAACAAATCAAACTATTTCAGATGCTGTAAATTATATTTACGAAAAAGCGAATCAACTAGGTAAGCCCTGCGTTATTAATTGCAGTTTGGGGGATTATTATGGCTCGCATGATGGCACGGATTTGCAGGCGCAATATATTGGAGGCTTACTGCTGCGCAACCAGGAAGAGCGATGGTTGCTGCAAATGGAAATGCCGGTAATATACCTTTTCATTTGGGGTATTCATCAACAAATGATACAAGTTTTACATGGATTACAAATACAAGTAATCAACTTGTATTTGACATTTACGCAGACTCTGCAGAGTTCGCTAATTTAAAACTTACAATTGGTGTAAGCGATAACAATTATAATTATAAAACAAATTTCGGCTTTAGAGATATTGATTCGTCACTAGGTGTAATCGTTTATGATACACTAAGATTTGGAGGCAATAAAATTGGTCACATATTAACTTATACTGATTATGCAAACGGGCTCTATACTTTTTCATGTTTAATAAATGCAGATAGTTTAAATTATTTGTGGTCATTTGAAACTGCTGGAACAGGTAAAGTTGATTCATGGAATTTTGATTGGAAATCTGCTGGTTTGCCAAGCCCAACCATATTCCCGGAGATTATGAAATATAAAAGGCCCGACACATTGCAAACTATGTGCACTAGTTTTCAGTGTAGTGATGATGTGTTAAGCGTTGGTAATTATGTTGGCAGAAACAGTTATCATGATGTTAGAGATACTTTATACTTTTTTCCAGGAGTTGTTGATAGTATTTGGGAAACTTCAAGCTACGGGCCTACCAGAGATTTAAGAACAAAGCCAGATATTTGCGCAACAGGTGAAAACATTGTAACCGTTGGTGAACGCACTTTTATGCAGTGGCTAACTACTAATTATCCTTACATTGTTACAAGAGATAGTATGCACATGATTTTTGGAGGAAGTTCGGCATCTTCGCCTGTAGTTGCAGGCTTAGCTGCACTTTATTTTGAGGCCAATCCAACTGCTACTAACCAAATGCTAAAACAAGATATTATTAACTGTGCTAAAACAGACACCTTTACTGGCTCTGTCCCCAATTATTTATGGGGAAATGGTAAATTAAATGGATTTGGCGCTCTTATATGCAGTTTACCTCCTCCTGTTAGTATTAAAGACAATAAGATTAATACAATGGAAATAATAGCATATCCCGTTCCTTTTAGCAATGAACTCAATATCATTAATAACACCAATTTAACTGGAAAAATACAACTCATAGATATTAGCGGTAGAGTTGTTTATGAAAATGAGATTATATTAAAATCAGGAATTGTTTCAAAACAAAAACTCCCTGTGCTAGCACAAGGAGTTTACGTAATGGAAATAAAATCTAGAGAAAATGTGTTCAGAAAATTAATCCTAAAAGATTAATCCGCTTTAATATAAACATCTTCATCTTTATCAAAGAAAAAACTCATTGCCATATTCTTTTTAAAGAATGCTTTAATCTCTTCTGAACTAGCGAATTTTTCATCAATGTTCTCGGTTACTGGAGCTAAAGTTAATTTAGAACCACTAGTTGTCATTTCAACTTTATAAAAATAATAGGTTTTAGTAGTAGCTGACGTTTCATAAACATTTAAGAAACGAACATTGTCAATTACTGAAAGAAATCCTTCATAAGCAGTTATTTCACCAGAGCTAGCGCTCTTTTTCTCGATAGAATAGGTAAACTCATCCTTTTTAGTAACGTTATAAGCATAATCCGAACTTGATTTAGCTTCCCATTTACCTAATATTTTTTCATCAATTTTAACTGCTGCTTTATCAATTGGGTTTTCGGATGTATAAGGACAAGCTGTTAATATCAACATTAAACCAACTAGCACACTGAACTGTAGAAATATTTTTTTCATAACTTTTATTTTTAGTTTATAAAAAAACCGTCCCAAAAAATCGGGACGGTTTTAATTATTATTATTATTTATTATTTATCAGGGTTAACTGTTTCTAATTTTTCAGAATCTTCCTCACCTTTTACTGGAGGGTGATAAGAAGGGATTTCAACTTTAGGTTTAGTAGGATCTACATAATCCCAATTTAAAATTCTAAACACCACACGACGGTTAACTGAGTGTAAAGCTTCTTGACCTTCTTTTGTTTTTTCCTTTTTAATAGCTGCATCTTGAATTTTCAATTTACGCTCACCCCAACCTTTAGCTGTCATACGCTCTTTAGGAATTCCTTTAGAGATTAAATAATCAACACAAGATTGAGCACGTTTTTGAGATAATTCATCATTTGCTTTGGTAGCACCACGACTATCTGTATGCGCACTTAACTCAATTACAATGCTTGGATTTTTAGTTAAAACATTGAATAAGAAATTTAATGAATCTTGGAATTGAGGTTTTACATCCCATTTAGCTAAGTCGAATAAAATTAAAGGTAATTTAATTTCTTCCTCAACAGGTGTTAATTCAAAATCTTTTGAGAAATTTTGAGACTCCATTAAACTTACTGTAGTAAAGTTTCCATGGTCTTCAGATGCTAAGAAACCTAATTTAGCTGTTGGAGTTGTAACTGTTTTATCTGTTTGAGTGTAAATATCGTAAGTAACCTCAGGATCTAAATGCATTGTATAATTACCAGAAGCATCTGTCTTAGCTTGAACTAATTTTCCATCACTTCCTTTTAAAACTACTGCACAATTAGGAACAGGTGTTTTATCTTTGAAATTCTTAACAGTACCATTAACATTGAAGATAAGTGGTGGTAATACAAACGACCAAATATCATCATTACCTTTTCCACCTTCACGGTTAGAAGATAAGTAACCACGCTCTTTAGTTCCTTCGAACATAATACCGAAATCATCAAATGGTGAGTTTAAAGGGTATTTTAAGTTTTCAACTTGACCTGTTGGTTTACCATCTTTATCTAAAGCAACTTTAAAAATATCTAAACCACCTAATCCAATATGAGCATCAGAAGAGAAATATAATGTTTTACCATCTTCAGTTAAGTAAGGGTAACACTCTGTACCTGCAGTATTAACAATTGAACCTAAGTTAATTGGTGTTCCCCAATCTTTAGCTTTTTTATCATAATGTGTCATCCAAATATCAGACTTACCTAATGTACCTTGTGTATTAGAAGCAAAATACATTGTATGTGCATCAGCATTTAAAGTTGGATGTGCAAAGTTAACACTATCAATACAGAATGATATTAAAGTTGGATCGCCCCAACCAGCACCTGCTTTTTTAGATTGATATAGATTTGGTCTTTCCTTTTTTCCTTTTGCTTCTAATACCTTTGAGAAAATCATTACATCTCCTTTTTTAGAAACAACTGCTGAACCTTCGTTAACTTCAGTATTAATTGGAGCACCAATTGGAGTTGGAGTACTCCACTTACCGTTCTTATCTAATGTCGTTTCAAATAAATTAGAGTGAGTTTGTCCTGTAGACTCATCAACACTTCCCATTGCTCCTTGACGAGTAGATGTAAACATTAACTTATTGTGTTTTTTATCTGCAAACGAAGGGCAAAAATCTGCCTCTTTAGAATTAAATAAAGCCATGTTCTCAACTTTGTGACGAGTTGGAGCATCAACCCATTTTTGAGCTAATTCACAAGATTTAATTCTATTCTCAACAATTGGATCACCTGGAACTTCTTTTTTGTAGTTCTCATATTCAGCAACTGCTTCGTTATACAATTTTTGTTCTTTCTTTATTTCACCAATGTAGAAATAAGAGATTGGATCAGGATACTTTGCCTTAATTGCCTTCGCATAATAGGTTTCCGCCTCCTTTATTTGATTAATATGACGGTAGCACTCCGCAGTACGGAATAAAATACGCGCTTTCTTATCCGCTTTCTTTTCTTTAGCGTATGCATTTTTGTACAAATCAATTGCCTTAAAGAATTCCTTTAATTCATAGAATTTGTCTGCTTCTTTCAAGAAATTTTTCTGTGCAAAAGAAACAACTGCGAATAACGCAGTAAAAGCCAATGTTAGAGATAACTTCCTCATCATAGTCTATCTTGTGTTTAAATTTAGTGACCGCTAATGTAACATTTTTTTTTAATACCACATTATTGTTAATTCATTTTTATTAAATATTTATCTGATTAGCCTAATAAATTAAGCGATTAATCTCAAAGTATTTGGGTTTAAGAGCTATTTCTAGCAATAAAACCGCCTCCAATCAAATCCTCACCCTCATAAACTACAGCAGATTGTCCTGGTGCTATCCCTTTTACCGGTGTATGAAAAACAACCTCTATCAAATTTCCTGTCTTATTAATGGTAGAAGTTGCTCCTTTATCTTTATATCTTATTTTCGTTAACGCTTCAAAATCCTCTGGTAATTCAGCATATTTAATGTAATTAAAATCTCTCACCAGCATTTGTTGCTTTTTCAAGTCTTCTTCATCCCCAAGAACAACAGTATTGGTTTCAGGAATAATTTCACTCACAAAAACAGGCTCTCCAAGTGCAATTTCGAGGCCTTTACGCTGCCCAATTGTATAAAATGGATATCCTTTGTGTTTTCCTACTTCCTTACCTTTATATATAAATGCGCCGCCTTCAACTTGTTTTTCAAGTTCCGGTTTTTTAGTTTTTAGAAACGCTCTGTAATCATTATCAGGAATAAAGCATATATCGTAGCTTTCTGGCTTATTTGCTAATTCACTAAAACCATAATCTTCAGCCATTTTTCTAATTTGTGGCTTCGTAAATTTTCCCAGCGGAAAAATAGTTCGTTTTAAACTTTCTTGAGAAAGTCCCCACAAAACATACGATTGGTCCTTATTGGTATCCAACCCTCTCGAAACAACATAACGTCCGTTTTCTTGACGCACTTGAGCATAATGTCCGGTTGCAATAAAATCACATCCTAACATATCCGCACGTTTTAATAGTGCATCCCATTTAATGTGGGTATTACAAAGTACACAAGGGTTTGGAGTGCGTCCAGCCAAATATTCATCCACAAAATTATTGATAATAAAGTCGCCAAATTCGCCTCTTATATCTAAAATATAATGCGGAAAACCTAAATCAACAGCAACTTGTCTAGCATCATTAATAGAATCTAAACTACAGCAACCTGTTTCCTTTTTTGAAGATCCTGATGATTGGTAGTCCCAGGTTTTCATAGTAATTCCAATAACTTCATAACCTTGCTCATGAAGCATCATTGCAGTTACGGAACTATCTATTCCACCACTCATTGCTACTAATACTTTTCCCTTTTCTGGCATTTTATTTTTTTGTGGACTTTGCAGGTGTTCCTGATTTTGTAGTACCTTTTGATGATTTAGTTGTATCCGTTTTTTTTCCTTTCGGATTTTTTGTAGGCTCTTCTTTAGGCTCCTTTCCCTTGTTCTTTTGCAACCACTCGGCCGCCTCTTTTTCATTCAACAACTTGCCATCATCGTAAACATCCTTACTCGTTACTTTACCTTCATTATTTTTGTAAAGCCAAACCCCATTTTTATTTCCGTTGTTATTATAGTATCCAATTGCCGCAATAGTTCCACTTGGGTAATAATAAGCGTTTTTTCCAACCAATTTACCGGCTACATAATTACCTTTATCTTTTAGCTTTTTGCCTTCAAAATACATTTTATAGGGTCCATCATTAATGTCATTTTTAAAACTTCTTTCCTCTGCGATATCCCCATTTTGCAGATACACAATTGATTTACCATGTCTTTTACCTGCTTTATAAGATTCACTTGATAATATTTTACCCGATTCATCATAAATAGTCCAAACCGAATCTTTTTGTTCATTTACATACTTTCCTTTCGCTTGTTTAGCTCCAGTCATATAAAACATAGTAGCGTAACCAACAGTTCCATTATTTTTAAACTCCATAATTGTTTTAATGGTATCAATTTCTTCGTAATAATATTTAAAAACACCCACTGGCTTATCATCCTTAAATGTTCCTTTATAAAAAGGTTTTCCGGTTTTTGGGTTTAACTTAACCCAATATCCTTGCTTAAGACCTTTGTCGTCTGTTTTATTTGCTGCAGTTTGAGCTTGAGATATAGAAACAATAATAAAAAGAAGAAAGAAAAAATAAATTTTCATGTTGCGTTTTTTTTCGTTTAATACAATAACCATGCAAAGATACAAATGTTACAAGTAATTAACATTTTATTTTTCAATACCAATACACAAAGGTTAAAATTTGGGCTTAATAATTGTAACTTTAAGCTCTCAAAAACAATATAGGCTTCATGAAACACTTTATGATAATATTAGGCTTCTTAATCTGCAATGTAATTATTGGCCAAGAAGATGAAAACAAAAATGCTTGTCCAGCAATAGAGAACAAAAAAGCCGTTAAACTATACGAAAAAGCGCAGGATAAGAAGAAATATAAAAAACCCGAACGCATTCAATTACTTAAAGAAGCCACTGAAATTGAACCAAATTATGCAGAGGCCTATTTGCAGATTGGGCAAGAATTGGTTGTTAACTGCAAACTAAATAACAGTTCATTTGCTCCAACAGTTCCTTCTTTTAAAAAAGCTGTCGAAATTTGCCCACAAATTCACTCTTCCCCATATTATTACATTGGTTTTAATTTCTACGAAGAAATGAAAAATGATTCAGCTATTTTTTGGTTAGAAAAATTCATAAAATTTAGAGATGAAGATGAAAAGAAATTTGACAAGGATTACGATGGTCAAATTTTTCAAGCTAAAGAAATGATTAAATATGCAAAAAAAGAAAATGAATTAAAAAAGAAAACGGTTCCATTTAATCCTATCGTTGTTAAAGGGATTTCAACAGCTAATTCAGAATACCTTCCTTATATTTCGCCAGATGAAGACCTTTTTTTATACACACGCTCAGTACCTGATCAAAGTAAAGATAGAATTTATAATACGGATAAAGAAAAAGAAATTTTTGTTATGAGTAAAAAAAACAAAGATGGAAGCTATGACAACGGAGTTCCAATGCCTGATCCTTTTAATCAAACTAGCAACGAAGGCGGGGCAACTTTAACCATCGACAATAAAAACCTATACTATGCGCAAAGCCGTATGGAAGGTGGTTCACAACCCAATACAGATATTTATTATACTGACTTAAGTGATGGTTCTTGGTCGCCTATTAAAAAAATGCCTGTAATAAATCATCCTATTTATTGGGACTCGCAACCTACCGTTTCGGCAGATGGAACAATAATCATTTTTGTTAGCGATAGACCAGGTGGTTATGGTAAACTCGATTTATACATGACAAAAAAAGACCCAGTTACAAAGCAATGGAGTGCCCCAAAAAATCTTGGTCCAAAAATAAACACATCAGGAAACGAAAAAACTCCCTTTCTACATAGTGATTCAGAAACACTTTATTTTAGTAGCGATGGCATTTTTGGTTTTGGTGGTTATGATATCTTTTACGTGCGACAAGATGAAAAAGGAAACTGGAAAACACCTGAAAATATTGGTTCACCCATAAACGGCGAAGGTGATGATGCAGGATTTTTTGTAAGTACAGATGGCGAACTTGGATATTTTTGTTCATGGAACGAAGGTAAAGTAAGTGGAAAAGGAATTGGTAAATATGATATATACCAATTTGATTTATATAAAGAAGCTCGCCCAGAAGCTGTTGCCTTTATTAAAGGTGAAATAAAAAAAGAACATGAGGAGCCGTTAACAAATTTTAAAGTGGAAATTAAAAACATGAAAACGCATGAAAAAACGTTAGCTGTTGTTGATTCGGTTAGTGGCAGTTATGTTGCTGCTATTAATCTTAAAAAAGTAAAGAAGCAAGATTTAGTAATTACTGCAAATGCCGATGATCATGCGTTTACATCCCAAGTAATAAAAGTAGATGAAAACACTTCTTTTAAAACCCCTCCAAAAACTGAAGTAATGGAAATTAAAACGGCGGAAAAAGGCAAATCAATAATTTTGAATAACATTTATTATGCAACAGGTGCTGAAGAATTATATCCTGAATCATATGTGATTTTGGATGAGTTTGCCGAGTTTTTAATTGACCATCCAAACATGAAAGTTGAAATACAAGGACATACTGATAATGTTGGTAATGCTGCCGAAAACTTAAAACTATCGCAACATCGTGCAGATAATGTTATAAAATATTTAATCGAGAAAAAAGTTAACCCCGAAAATATAACTGCAAAAGGATACGGATCGTCTAAACCAATTGCTGATAACAAAACGATTGAAGGAAAAGCTAAAAACAGAAGAACGGAGTTCTTAATTGTAGACAAATAGCGTTTAACATTTTTATAGCCTTTTCTTGCTTTTCATTTGAATAAATTTTGTACATTTGATATAAAGCGCAGGTTATGGACTTGAAAGATAAAATCATTGAACTTCTTAAAGAAAAAAATGTTACCTACAATCAGTTAGCAGAGCATCTTAGTGTTACTGAAAGAGAACTTGACCATGCACTTGAAACTCGTACCTTAGAAGTAAGAACATTAGAGTTAATTTCAAAAGAACTTCGAATTCCGCTTTATAGTTTTTTCCGCGATCCAGATGCTTTACAAAAATACATGAATAGTAATTTAGAACCTTACTACAATGTAAATATTTGGAGCGACCAAGAAATCCGTTACAAAAACGAAATACATTTATTAAAAGATCAAATCGAAGATTTAAAAGCTGAATTAGCTAAACGCGAAAATTTAATTGATGCTTTAGAAGGCCAATTAAAATCAGGCAAATAATTTCTTATCTAAATTTTTGTTTATTCCATTTGTAAATGACCAACGAAGAAAAAATTCAGTTGCTTGCTCAAAAACTAAGTTTATTGAGTGCCAATGTAGACAAACAAAAATCGGAGATAGAATTAATTCGACAACAACTATCTTTACTATCCAATACTTCTCAAAAAACTGTTGAAGAAAAAATTCAACAAATAATTACCCCCGTAGTTGAGAAACCAATTATTGAAGAAGTTAAAATTCCTGTACAAGAACCAATTGTAGAAAACATAATTAAGCAAGAAGTAGTTGAACAAAAAACAATTGAGCCAACTATACAACCTATTGCCCCTGTACAAGCTACTTCACAAGCACAAAAACCAAAATTCAATTTAGAAGAATACATTGGAGGCAAACTTGCAAGTATTTTAGGAATTATAGCATTAGTAATTGGAGTTTCAATTGGAGTTAAATATGCAATTGATAAAGACTTAATCAATCCTGTTACCAGAGTTATTTTTGGTTTTCTTGCAGGTGGCATCATGCTTACTTTTGCATTTATATTTAAAAAGAAATACCAATTATTTAGTGCCATTATTTTAGGCGGAGCAGTCGCCACACTGTTTTTTTCATCCTATGCTGGATTTGCATTTTACGGACTCTATCCCAAACTATTTGCATTTGCTTTAATGTTTATTATTACCGCTTTTACTGTTTTTGCAGCGCATAGTTATAACTATGAAGTTATTGCTGTAATTGGTTTGGTAGGTTCTTATGCAGTCCCAGTTTTATTAAGTGATGGCACAGGAAAAATTGAATACATGTTTACCTACATGAGCATTATTAATGTAGGGATTTTAATTTTGAGTTTGTTTAAAAACTGGAATTGGGTAAAATATTTCGCTTATGGATTAACTTGGTTAATAACCGCTGCTTGGACACTTAACAAGTACAGCCCCGAAAAATTAAACATGGCAATTGCCTTCTTAACTATTTTCTTCCTTACTTTCTATTTTACTTTTATAGGATACAAATTATTAAAAAACATTCCGTTTAAGAATATCGACATTGCAAGTTTACTAAGCAACAGTACTATTTATTTCGGACTCGGGTATTATGTATTTAACAATCAGTTTACCGAGAAATATTTAGGTTTATTTTGTGTGTTTAATGCTCTTATTCACATGGGAGTTGCTTATTGGGCGTTTAGCAGAAAAATTAACGATAAAAATATTCTTAACTTCTTAATTGTACTTTGTTTTACATTCATAACCATTGCCATTCCTGTTCAGTTAGAAGGCAATTGGGTTACAATCATTTGGTTTACAGAAATGCTATTATTGTTTGTAATAGGCAAGAAAACTAATTTCGAATTTTTCAAAGTGATTTCATACAGCTTAGCAATACTTGGTTTTTTAAGTTTAACACACGACTGGGGAATGTATTATATAGATAAATGGGACAAAACAGAAAAATTCATAAAACCCGTTTTACTAAACAAAATGTTTATGACATCTGTTATTGCATTTATTAGTTTAGGTGTAGTTAGTTTTTTGAATAAAAAACTAACTAACGAAATTGAAACCCCAAGAAAATCGAGTGAAATTGTTTTATCTATTTTGAATCCAATTTTATTGCACATTGTTTTATACGGGGCAGTTTTTTTCGAAATTATTTTATATTTCCTAAACTGGGCAATTAGCTCGCCTAAAATTCCTGTTCCTGCAACCGAATTTTATACGCCGCCTCCAATTGAAGATAAAAGTATTTTCACCTTCATGGCATTGTGGATATTAATTTATACTACGCTTTATTTTGCTGTTTCTCTTGTATTAAATAGCGCAACAAAAAAATCAAACAAAGCCAACTGGATACTTTATTGTTTCGCACTCCTTTTCTTAACCTTATCCATTACAACAGGGCTATCAGGCCTTGGGCAACTACGCACCTATTATTTTAGCATGAACGAAGAGTTTTTTCCTGCGCAATTCAAAACAGAATGGTTTGTTAAGTTCCGCTATGTGCTTTTTGTTTTTACAGCTCTTTCAATTGGCTTAATTTATTTTTCTCAACGTTTAATTAAAAACAAAACAACATCAACTGTTTTCACTTGGGTAATGCACTTGGGTATATTAACTTTATTAAGTAGCGAGCTAGTTCAACAATTTAGAAATTACAATAGCGAAGATGTTGTGATTTATGAGAAAATAGCAAAACGTATGGGCTTTACTATTTTATGGGCACTATACTCATGTGTACTAATTACATTCGGAATTATTAGAAAAGTAAAAATGCTGCGTATTATGGGCTTCAGTTTATTTGGTGTAACACTTATTAAATTATTGACTGATACTGTGCACATGTCATTAGGATATAAATTGATCGTTTATATTTCTGTAGGATTAATTTTAATGGTTATCGGATTCTTATACCAACGCTTCAAACAAATTTTATTCGGAGATGACAAAGAAAATTAATTTTTATTTCGCACTTTTTTGCTTTGTCTTGTTTGCAGATTTTGTATCAGCACAAAAATTTAATGATTTTAATTTCTATAGAGAAATTAATGAAGCTAGCGCTTCATCGTATTACAAAATAAAACTCGATAATGAAATTTTAGGAAAATCGAATTATGACTTTAATGACTTTAGAATATTTAGAGTAGAAGAAAATGACACTATTGAAACACCTTATTTATTAAACTGGGACAAGGCAGAATATGAATATGTAAAACAATACGAAAGTATTATTGACAAGTCGTATAAAGCTAACAATACTTCCTATTACACAATTAAAATAAACCAACGTAGAGAAATCAACGAAATTAATTTAGAAGTTTCGGAAAGCAATTTTGATAAAACTCTTAAACTTGAAGGAAGCGACGACAATAAAAACTGGAAAACGATTAAAGAAAATATTCGTATTGTTGGTTTTCAATTAAACGATTTTAAATACACTAAAATTAACTTCACGGTTTCATCTTATCCATATTATAGAATTAGCATCAACGACAAACAATCTAAACGCATCAATATTGAGCAAGCTTACACCGCATACAATAGAAATGTAACAAAGAAGCAAAACTACATTAAAGACACTTACATAGTAAGAAAAGAAATTAAAAACAGAGAAACCAAAACCTACCGAAAGCTTTGTTGCTGAGGCTTACACGCAAATTAAAGTAACACTTCCTTACAAAGCATCTATTAATTCGCTTAGTATTAGTTGCAGAGAAAAGAATCTCGACTTCTACCGACAAATTGCTATCTACGATAAAAAAGGAAAGGAATTGTATTACGGCAATTTCACAAACCTGAGCGAAAACGGAATTAACCTTTACGAATTTGCAGAAACAAATTTGAGCGAACTGCTTATTAAAATATTTAATAAAGATAATGAAGCGCTTCCTGGCATTGATATTAAAGTAAACGGAAGCGAAGCCTACTTACTAAGTAAATTAGAGCCCCAAGAAAAATATTTGCTTGCCTACTCAGGAAGAAAAAACATGAATCAAGGAAATTATGATTTACATTATTTCTCTGATAAAATGGAAAGAACAAGTAAAGCAATTGATTTAAAAAGCGAACAAGTAATAAAGCACGAAAAGCCTAAAAAGAAAGAATCAATTATCAGCGATCAAAAATGGCTTTGGATTACCTTAATTGGTTTAGTGTTGTTGCTTGGTGCTTTTGCTTACTCTTTAATGAAAAAAGTTAATCCTTAGTTCTTGAGCGATTTCCTTTAATAAAATCAGCAACTAAGTAAGCAATTAATTTTCCCGTTTTGTTATCAGCTTTAATATGCGCTAATACAGGCGCACCTTCTGCAATATAAAAATAACAAGCCTTCAATTTTTTTGCAGCATTATAAACATATTGTCTAGCTTGTACTGGCGATAAACCGCTTGAGGTTTTTGCGCTTGAAGGAACATTGGTGATAGCATCTAAATCTATTTCTACACCGCAGTAATTCTCTTTACAAAAGTTGATACATTCATCAGTAGCTTCGTTAAACGTTTTATCTTCCGCTATAAAATACTTTCGAATGTATTATAGAATAAATTCTCTTTGTCGTTTGCAAACTTGTTTAACACACTATCCGTATTATACGATTCGTGAATACCAAGCACCGCATACTTAGTTAAATGATTTTCTTCAAAGGCGTAACTAAAACCGTTTCCACTATGCCTTCCCTCCAAAGGACGCATGTCTGTATGTGGGTCGCAATTAATTACATTAATTCCCTTTTGCGCTATTTTGCCCGAACTCTTTAAGCCTTCACTTGCCCCTTTTATATTTGGATATGCATTGTTGTGGCCACCACCAATTATAATTGGGATTTTACCCGCTGCTACAATAAGTTTAACTACTTCACATACACGAGCATCAACAAACTCAACCAGTTTTCTTAAATACTCAATATCATCTCTTGTTTTTTGATTGAGTGCATCTGCTTTCTTCATTACATCATCAAAATCAACATGCCCCAAAACCAATAACTCTGCCCCTTTTAAAAATTCGTTGCTCTGAATATTGAGAATATTTTCTAATGCTGGCTTCCATGCTGTTTGGGTACCGCCTCTACCATAGTTTGCCCTTACACCAATATCTTCGGGCAAACCAAGTAATACGTATTTAGCACTTGAGTTATTTAAATCTTCTGGAAAATTGACAATGGTTTGTACACTTTGTCCCAACTTGATTTCAGAACCACGCTTACGTGTAAAAGAAGCAATGTCTTTTGGACTATAAATTATTAGATATGGTAGCATATAGGCTACGAAGTTACGTGCTTAAAGGGAAATAACAAAAATTATGGCTTACTATTTTTAAATACTAAAACACCCGATAGTATGCTATCGGGTGTTTTGAAGAAATCAATAAAACTTTCTGTCATTTTTTTTGACAAATAGTACAACTATTAGTACAAGTTACCGCCCCATAAAAATTGATTAAAATCTCCGGGAGGCTTGTTATTACCAATCAGCATTCGTTTTTTTAAACCCAACTCGTCTGCCCTAGCCTTAAGTACAGCAAGGTCTTGGATGATTGGGGTTTCTTTTACTTCAACGGCTATTTTCTTATCCAAAATAAAATCGATTTCTTGTCCGTTCTTTTTTTGGTAATAGTTTAACTCGTGCAAGTTTCGTAACTGGATAGAAATAGCATTTTCGAATAATTGCCCACTCGAAATACTTTCGCCACCTAATACAGAAAGCAAACCATTATCGGCAAAATACAACTTGGGTTGCTGAATTACTTCTTTGTCGATGTTTTTGGTAAAAGGTTTTACTAAATGAATTAAGTAGGTGTTTTCAAAAAGGTAAATATAGTCGCTGATCTTACGCCTATCGATGCCAGCAACATTACTTAATTTAGTGAAATCAACTTTTGAACCCACACGGGCAGCAAGTAGTTTAACCAAGTTAAACAAATCCTTGTTAAGCGAATAATCCGATAGCAACTTAACATCCATATCGATGTAGGAATTAATAATATCCCACAGCAATTCCTTTTTATCGCTTACCTTTTTTTGCAGCACTACCTCAGGGAAACCGCCATACTTAAGAAATTCTTTATATAACTCGCGCTGCTTATTGTACCAAGCTGCGTTAAAAGGAATTTGCTTGTATTTTTTTATGACTAAGGGATTTTCTCCTTTAAAAAGTAAAAACTCATCAAAAGCCAAAGGGTGCATTTCATAAATTGATTTGCGCCCCGCTAAACTCTCGGTAAATTGATTTTTAAGGTAATACGAACTTGAGCCCGTTACAATAAACTTTACTTTATACGTATCATACACATATTTAATAAAGCTGGGCAAGGTTTTAATTAGCTGTATTTCATCTAATGCTATAACAGCGGGTGATTTAAAATTAATACCCAATAACTCCAGCTCGCTTATGATTAAATCATAGGAAGGCGTATTAAACAAAGTTTGAAACTCAATTTTTTCGCAATCCAAATAAATTTTATTGTTGTGTTTTACTTTGCTTAATAGGTATTTAACAGCAGTGCTTTTGCCAACACGCCTCATACCAAGTATAACAGTAACCTGCCTTTTACTTAAATGCTTTTCGAGCTCGGTATATATTTGCCTAATAATCATAAAACAAATATACAAACAAAAAACTAATTGTCAAAATTTTTGACAGATAGTACAACTATTAGGACAAATAAATAACAAAACTGAATTAATCCAACATTCCTTTTATGTTCTTAGGATTAATCTTTAGTTCTACAGGAACATATTTATTCAAAGATTTTACAATATCATTAAACTCCTTTATATCAATAAAATACTCTAATCTATTTAGCCTTATCTCCGAACAAACAGAATTAATGTTAACTCCAACAATAAACACATCATAGTCTTTAGGAAAATTGCGATTCCCCTTCATATTCAGCAAGTCAACCTTATTAAGCTGTAAAGAAATTGAACTTATAAAACTACTTTTATTAAGTCCTTCTGCTTTGAATTTCCGCCAAATTCCATCCCTAGCATGAACAACTACAGTGTCACTCCCTTCTCTTTTTGATATTGAGTAATAAACTTCTCTTTTTTTTCCGCTTCCCCAGTTAAATCTTTCTCTCTTTAAGTAAAACCCATCCTTCAGTACTATCCTGCTTCCCTTTTCTGGCGGAAGAGGAAAAAGAATAACTTTCTTTTCAAAATTAAAACTACAATTTTCCTCCAAAAAAGAATCCATCAATTTTATAATTGGTTCTAATTTCCTAAAGTTAACACTATCACTAAAGCTTACAATTTTATACAAAGGACTCCCACCAAACTGGACAATAAATAAATTAGAAGAGGGAACTATTCCATTATAAATAACAGGGACATCAGTCATATATTTATAGACAACGCTATAAAGTTTCGCAATCTGTATATTAGTTAATTTTACTTTGTTCGGGGTTTCATCAAATAAATTCTGCCGCTTATTTCCACAAAGATAAATCAAAGAATCATCCTGATAATTCGAAAATGAATATTCATGAAATACTTTACTACTATCAAAGGAGATATCTAATCCAAATGAAAATTTAGGAATAGCCTCTTTAACCAAAATCATCGGAATATTCACATAACTGTTTCTATCAGAATAAACAACAACCTTTTTTACTTCCTTATCAAGATATTCTTTTACTCTAACTTTTATCGAATACTTATTAGCACTAAGTCCCTTTATGTCGTAATTCCCATCTTTATCAGGAATAAATTTTATTTTAATTGAATCACTTAAAGTCAAGAAGATACTATCAAGAATTGGTTCTTTAGTTTCATCATCAACAAAAGTCAACTTGATAGAACTCTTTCCTTGAGCAAATACAAAGCTAAAATTTGCAATTACTAAACTTATTAATAAAATCCCTTTCAGCATATAAAAACAAATTACTGCTTCACCCCACCCTTCACTACATCAATCCACATTCCAGGGATACGAGCGGAGATAGCGTTATCGTACATAGCTTCGGTGTATGTTGTTGGCAAGTAGAAACGACCTACGTAAGCTGCATTTAAAACAACTTTATAAGTTTTGCTTCTTCCGCTTAACACATCAAAGTAGGTGTAAATTCTATCATCGCGTATATCTTGGTAAGTTGGCAAATCACTCTTCGCACTCATGTTTTGATTTTCATCCAAACGTGAGTTATGAATTTCCCAACCACTTGGGAATATTTGTGTTAATGCCATGTTTTTGTAAGATGCTTTAATACCAGGATGCACAACTGTTACCTCTGCAACAAAATCGGTTCCTTGCTCTAATGAAGCTACATCAATTGGCTCGCCTTTTAAAGTTTTGTAAACAATAGTCATTTTTAAATTGCTTTCCTTCGCAGTTTCATCACCTGCAACCGGAATACCGCTTCTGATTAAACGCACATACAATGGACCTTTACCTTTGTTATTAACGCTTATAGAAGAACTAGCTCCTGCATTCGTAATTGCAATTTGTTTGAAAGGTGTTTTAGAATTTACCGCAACACTTGTTCCGTTTACTTTGCAATCAGCAATAATTCCTGAGCCTGCGTTGTTTGCTTTTACATATTTAGAAACTGCTAACACTGCATACGCTGTAGTTTGTGTGCTCATCCAATCTTCGCTGCTTAATTGTTTTGCAACATTGCTTAATACTTCAAAACCTTGCGTCTTCATATCTAATAAAGTAAGTGTTTCTAAAATCATCGCTTCATCTCTGCAAGATGAACCATAAGTATACGCCCACTCGCTGTATGGTTTTACAGTGCGAGGCAAAGAAGCAATTAATTTTTTTGCTACATCTGGTTGCCCCGCTAATTTGTAAGCAGCAGCTAAACGCCATTTTGCAGCAACCGAAATATTTTTACTTTCTTTTAATCGGTTCATACTTCCTAGGTCTGCACTCTTAGCTAATGCCAATGTGTATAAACGATATGCTTGTGTTAAATCTTCTTGATACAACATGGCATTTTTACTTGGCAACCAATTTTGCGCACGTTCTTTTTGATACTTTTTCCAATTATCTAATAAACCATAAGGAACGCTGTAACCCTTTTGCTCAGCCTCTAACAAGAAATGCCCCGCATAATTACTTCCCCACTCATCAGGAGAATTTAAACCTTGCCAGTATGCTAATCCACCCGAAGGTGTTTGGAATCCTTTTAAACGAGAGATAGCAGCTTTTACATTTCCATTAATTACTTTGTTTTGCGCATCACTTAAATCAATAATATCTTTTAAGAACAATTGTGCGAACACACTTGAAGTAGTTTGCTCCACACAACCATGAGGATATTGAATTAAATAATTTAAACGTTGCTCTAAATTAATTGGAGGCATAGAAGAAAGTTCAAGCATTGCTTTGTTTGTTCCTGCTATACCATAAGGTTTGTAGTTTAAAGAAATTGTTTTTCCTTGATCAGCCAACAAGCCTTTTACATCAGTAATGTATGGGTTTGGAGTTCTGATTTCTATTTCAATTTCTTCGCTTGTGCTTTCGCCTGCGCCTGTTGCTTTAATTTTTACTTTAGCAACACCTAACATTGGTTTTACTTTTAATCTAAATGTAACAACCTTATCATCTGGCTTAGCAAACTCAACTGATTTTGTTGCTTCATCTAATACAGTAAAATGTTTATCAGGAACAACAGTTATGGTTGCGTTTTTAACTTTTGCTTCCATCGCAAATACAGTTACTGGTAAATCCACTTCTTCATCTAGACCAAGCACGCGAGGAAGTGTACTTAAAATCATTAAAGGCTTTTTCACCTTCACTGCTTTTTCTGCATTACCATAAGCACCATCTTTACAAGCAACCACCATTACACGCACCGAACCAACGTATTGTGGAATCTGAATTTTGTGTGTATTGGTTTCGCCCTTATCTAATTTAAATGGACCAACAAAACGAACCATTGGCTTAAAACGTTGTGCATTAGAACCACTCTTGGCATTTAAATCAGCATCACCACCAATTGATAAAATACGTTGCATTACTTTACCTGTAGCGCCAATTACCATATCATAAATATCCCAGGTTTTAACGCCTAATGCTTCTTTAGCATAGAAAACAGACCAAGGATCAGGAGTTTTAAAACGTGTGATATCTAGTAAACCTTCATCAACAATTGCTAATGTGTAAGCCATTTCTTTTCCGTTTTGCTCACCTACTTTAACTGTCACTTCTGTTTCTGGTCTCCACGAATCATCGCAAGTAATTTTTGGAGTAAGAATAGTTTCTTCATCTTTTACCATTAAAGGTAAAACGCCGTACAAGCGAATTGGCAAGTCGTTGAGCACATTGCCATGTGGTTGCAATAAGGTTGCATGTACATAAATATTTGGAGTCATAGCTTCGGTAACTTTAAAGCTATAATCTGTTACACCGTTTTTTGTATCAATCCAAGTTGTTTGTAAAACTTTAGTTCCGCTTTCGATACTGATTAATGCTTTACCTTCTTTAGCAGATGGAATTTGTAATTTAACTTCTTCACCAACTTTGTATTCAGATTTATCAGAGGTTAAATTTAACATAGTTCCACCTTCGTTTCCTTTAGGTGATTTACCTGCCCATGATGGCCAATCGATAAACATCAGCTTTCCAGAACTGTGCCCGCTTTCATTATCTGTAACATAAACTAAATATCTCCCCCACTCTGGATAGTTGATGCGGAATTTAAAACTTCCTTTTCCACCAACTGTTTGCATATCTTGAGAGAACACAGGTTGATTATAATTGCTACCAACATAAGAAGAAAGATCATCATTGTAATTATCCCACCACCATCTCCAACTTACTTTGTAAACCTTAACAGTAACATTTCTGTTTGCAGGATTTCCATTTTCATCAACAGAGGCAATTTTTATTTCTTGGTCAGTATCCGTTTCTATATAACCACGCTCTTTTGGAGCTTCAGGAATTTTAATACCCACGTAATGTGTGTAAGGAGAATAAGGCATTGAGAATCTATCCGTACTAAACGTTCCACCTTCTTCAAAACCACGTACAGTGAAGTTTGCATTTAAGAAACCTGGTGCATTTTTAATTTCTGCAAACGCTGCATTAACAGGTGTGAAACCATTTTCATCTGTTCTTCCATCAAAAATAGTTGTTGACTCCGAATAAAAACTAGACGCAGGATTTTCGAAAGCATATCCTGGATAACCTTTGAATTCAGTTTCTTTACCTGAGAAACTAACATCCACTTTTGCTTCCAAATTTTTTCCTTGCGCACCATGCAACCAGTTAATTTGCAATGTTCCTTTTAAATCTTTTGCAGAAGCAGCAGTAAGCATTTTCGTATTAAAATCTAAATTCAATTTTAAACGATTCGGCATAATGGTTTCGATGCGAATGTTTTTTGTAAACACGGCGCCGCCTGCTTTTACTTTTGCGGTGTAGTTTCCTGTTGGTGCGTAGTTATCTGTTTTTGTTCTAAAATCATAAATTCCATCAACACCATTTGTTTGCACCAGCTTTTGAACTACTTGCCCCATTGGATTTAATAATTCCATTGTTACAGGATATTGCGCAGGTAATTTTTTCTCTTCATCTTCTAACATAAAACTCAAGAACAAACTATCGCCTGGGCGCCATACACCACGCTCGCCATATATAAAACCTTTCAAGCCTTTTTGAATTTGCTCACCATTAACTTCAAAAGAACTCATACTATTTGAAAGACCATCTTCCAATTTCAAATAATTTCTTTCTGCACCTTGCTTTGCAATAATTACGAAAGGTTTAATTTTAGAATTAAAAGTAGCAACACCATTACCATCTGTTTTTGCTTCACATAATAATTGTTGTTGAAAATCGTAAGCTTGAATTGCAACACCAGCTAATGGTTTAGCGCTAACTATATCGTTAGTTAAAACAGTGTAAGAACCATCATTACCTTTTTTTCGCTAATAAACCAATGTTAGTTGATAATATATTTCTGCTTTCAGAACGATTAGAACTGAAGAACGAAGGGGTACAAGGATTTTCTCTTTCGCGGTAATCGTAGTAATCATAATAATCTCCACCATCATAATCATCAGAATAATAAGAACCGTAATAATCCCAATCTTTTTCTTCATCTTCTGTTTTGTCTTCCGGTAATGCACCTAAATTCATTTTGTTTTTAGAAGTATCGCCGTCGCAATCATAAATAGAGTATTCTTTTTTGAAACTTAATTTTACATTATAAATAGCACCTGGTTCTGCATTAATTAATTTAGATAAATCCAATGCGTAACGTAACCATTTATTACGGGGCAAATCACCAATGCTGTTTAGTAATACACGTTTCTTTAAAACTGTTTTACCAACACGCATTAATTCATTCTTCCCACTTAAATTATTTACTTGCAAAAACTGCATTACATTGCTTTCGTAAATTTTAGTAATCTTAACATCCACAGCGCTAATGTTTACTGCTTCAAAAGGAAATACTAATCCTTCAGAACTTGGCATAATAACGCCTTTTCCGTTAATACGTATGGCAGGTTTTAATTCTTCAAATTCAACAGCAACAACCATATCAGCTCCAAACTCTTTCCCCTTGCTATTTTTAATAGAACCACTTAACGTAATGTTCTTTGAACCCGTTAAACGAGAAGTAGGATAAATTTTAATGATGTTTCCATCAATACTATATGTAAAGGTGTTTTGATTTGTTTTATCAGGATTGTTTCCATAACCATAATAATCGCTATTACTATTATTTCCATTATCAGTAATTGTAATTAATCCATCTAAGTTTTGTGTAGATAAAATCATATCTGTACAATAGATATTTACAATTTGATCGAGCTCATTAGCAACACGGTTAGCCATTACATTATGTAAATCAAATTTAGGAATGGAAACTTCTTTTGTAAATTGGTCTTTGCTATCGATAGCTTCACCAACAACATTTAATGTCAACACACTCTCTTCACCCATTTTTTCAATTCCACTGATAACAAAACGGTGACGAGTTGATGATTCATGATTCCAAGAAATTTTTGGAGAACCACTTTTGTGCGATACAGAAAAACATTTTTCAACTAAGGCATGCTCAGCGAAATCTGCAGTAGTAAGCACTCCAGTAATTTGCATTACTTTATAATTTTGCGCATCGGTAATTACATAATCATGCACTTCCACATCAATAGATTGTGGAATGGTTTGAAAATTAAATTCGAACTTTTTTAAATCGTTTGGAACATCAGCAACATTGCCCAGCTTAAATGAGGCATTGTACAATTGATCTTGTTTTAAACGAGCTGCTGGTTTAAACTCGATAGTGTGGTCATCAATCCAAATTACTTTACCATCAATAGAAGGAGAAAAATCGAACAAGTCGTTTTCCATTTCTTTATTTAGTTCAGGAATTTCTTTTGCTGCTTTTGCTAATACAATTTGAACTTTTGCTTCGGTAGAAACATAGCCTGATGTATAGGCAGTAACAAATTCTTTAAAAGCTGGATTCACACGATCGCGTGTACCTTTTGCTTTAGAAGATGAAATAAAATAAATAGAACCGAACAATGCAACAACTAATGCTACAATTGCGATAAAACCTTTTTTTGACATAAATGGGTGGAATTGAATTTGAATACAAAAATATGCTAAAAATTAGGGATTTAGCAAATTTATTTCGACACAAATTACAACCCGAACACCATTTTATCAATATTTAAGATTAAGCCTTTGTTACCTTGCCCTGCTTAATGAATTTAGCTGATTTTACGCTATAATAGTACACACCAGAACTCAAATCAGCTATATCCAATTTAATTTGCTTGCCTGCTAATTGTTGAGAGAACACTACTTGTCCTAAATTATTAAGGATTTCAATACTTGAATCATCCAAAGAGGTTTCGCTTTCTATGGTCAAATAATCTGAAAAAGGATTAGGGTATAACTTTAAACCAGTTAATTGTGCTATATTATTGATTCCAATACTAGATGGTGATTTAATATTTGAACGAGTAGTATTGATTGCACCGCGGGTTGGCTCACAAGACACAGCCCAATTAACTTCTACCCTATAGCGTGCATTTGGATAAAGAGCGAAGTCAACATCGGTGTATCCAAATTGATTGCCCGTAGTACTTCCGATTAATACAAATGGTCCAGAACCATTATTGTCGCGTAAAATATTATAACCATTAACTGGATTAGCTGTTCCTTCGATTGAATAGGCTGTCCATGAAAGAATACCATTCCCCAAATAATTTAACCAAATAGTATTATGATATAATCCTAAACTACTTTCTGTTCCACAAGTATCGATGGTAGCTAACTTATACCTGAAGCCTGTAGTATTTGGATTGGCCCCAAAATCGTGATACTCACTTAAACTATCATATGGAACTTTGGCAATAGTTTGATAGGTATTAGTTGTGATTTCGCGTTTAACAACAAATGTATCAGTAACAAACGCCATTGTTTTATCCCAATAAATTACATTGTGATTACCTGTTAATGAATCTACAGTAACAGAACATAGTTGTTGAATATCAGGAGTTGTTGCCTTTACAAAAACAGTATCATCGCTAATATTCCCAAGATCATCGGTTGCTGATATTCTAATCATTGTAGAACCATAATTACCCGAATTAAAATCAAACGTCATTAATCTATTTGTACCCGAGCCAGAAAAACTAATACTTGCATTACTAATTAAGCTTGTATTTGAAGAAGAGCCGGATAAAATTACTGTAGAAGGAGTTTCATCTTGTAATGTAAGAGATACTTGATTTCCAATTGTATTATTACAAAACGTTGCACTATCTTGAACAATTAATACAGGCGAGTTATTTAATACGTCCCACTTTACAACAGTAATTTTCCTATCAGATACTCTTCGCATAATAGCAAAAACTGTATCTCCAATAATGGTCATACTCGTATTATCCACAACATCTGTTACCAATGTAGCAGCTGCATAATTAATCCAATTAGATACTCCATCAAAACGTTTACATTTAGCAAAATTATTTTCCTGATAAATAATTACTGGCACTCCATACATAAAATCCATCTCAACAAAATAAGGAATTGAACCTGTTGAAACAACTGATGAAGACCCAATATCCAGCCAAGTATTATTTGTTAACTTCTTAACTGCCAACGTAAAACTTGGTGAGTTAAAATGTACTAAAGCGTAAAGTTCATTTGTAATAGGATTGACTTTAAGCGACATCTGCGGTGTACCTGAAACATTTATTCCTAATGAAGTATGAAAAGTCCATGTACCATTAAAATATTTATACATTTTTAGAGATGAATTTTCGTGTAACAACACAAACAAACTATCGCCCCATTGCGCCATATATGAATTGGTTGCACAGGAACCTGTTGCAATAAATGTGGATGAACTGTAAATCCAATTATTCGCACCAACGCATTTAGCAAAATTCATTCTATTGGACAAATTTGGCTCTACAAAGGAAACGAACAAAGTATCTTTATAAACTATTGGATAAATACCAGTACCATTATTGGCAGCAGGCAATCCTAACGAATCCCAATGCCCATTTTTATACATAGAAACTCGAGGATCTAAGTCAATATCTCTATAACTAAAATAAACCGAATCATTATAGTTAATCATTCGTGAAAAATAGGAATGTCCTTTAACAAAATTAGGCTGCCCAAATTGTTGCCAAGCTCCGTTCTCATAAATATATGAATCAACTAAACTATCCAATGCGCTACCAAAAGTAACTAAGGGTTTATTTTGATAATTAATTATTCGAGGGAAAGTTCTTTGTTCATCTGAAAACCAAGAAGTGCCAACGGGCGTCCATTGAGAAAATGAACTAATTGAATAAAAAAAGGCGATTAAGAAGGTGATTTTTAGTTTCATGATTATTTATTTTTTAGCGATTGCTTGCGTTCTACTTTTAACATTTAATTTAATATAAATACTTTTTAATTGGGTCTTAACTGTATTTAAACTAACATTGCGTGCGTTTGCAATTTCTTCATTGCTTAAGCCCTCACACAAAAGCGAATAAACTTCCAATTCCGTTTCTGTTAATTTATCTGATATCTTATTTATACTCATAGTTAAATTGATAGTGTAAAAGTATAGTAAGCAAACTACAGGCGCTTCACCCTTTCGGGTGATTTTCGATTTATTGCTTACCACAAACTCAAATAAAAATATTTGTCTATATTTATCTCACTTATGCGTTTATTCAGGCTTATAAATTATTGCTTTTTAATTTTACTCTTATCAGCAAAAACTGGCTGGAGTCAAGATAAAGGGAAAATTGATAAGTGTTTTGAAACTATTAAAAAAGGTGTTCAAGACACCAACTTAATCATTGCTTATAACGAACTTGCTACCGAATTTTTAGGGAGTGCAGATGAAAAAGCAAAAACTTATGGCTACAATGCATTAGAACTTTCTAAAAAACTAAAACACCCATATTTAACATCTTGGTCATACAATATTATTGGATTAAGTTATGATTATTTAGGCAAGCCAGATAGTGCGCTCTACAATTACCAACAAGCAATTTCTATTAAACAAAAATTAAATGACTATGATGGCTTAGGGGCAGTTAATATGAATATTGGTGTTATGTATTATTATCAAAACGACAATATAAATGCAATTAAGTATTACAATAAGTCAATTGAATATTACAAAAAAGCAAACAATCAAAACAAAATAGCTGGAGTACTTAACAATATTGGAATAATCTATCGTCAAGATAAAAAATACAATGAGGCGCTTGCTATATTTCAACAAGCATACGATATTAAAAAGAAAACATTTGATACAACAGGAATGGCAAATGCATTGGGGAATTTAGGTGTAGTTTACCAATACATGGGCGACTACAAAAAAGCTGAATTGCACCACCTTCAATCGATGGTTTTAGATAGCATTAAAGGAAACAAGTACAATTTAGTTTCTTCATACATTAGCCTTGCAGAATTAAATTTCTACTTAAACAACACTAATAAAACCAAAATTAGTTTAGAGAAAGCAATAGCACTTGCAAACACTATTAATGCAATTCACTACTTAGATGATGCATACAAGGTATACACACAACACGATAGTGCTATTGGGGATTATAAAGCCGCGTACTTTCATTTACAACAATTTAATAAGTACAATGACCAAATTCTTAAAGAAGATAGGCTTAAACAAATGGATAAGCTCGAAACTATATTTAGCACAAAAGAAAAGGAGCAACAGATTAAATTGCTAAATGCAAATTCTGAATTAACTGACTTAAAAATTAAAAAGCAGAACAATCAACTCATGTTTTTTATAAGTATTTCCGCATTATTAATATTACTGCTAATTGCCATTATTTGGGTTTACAAAAAAACACGTAAACAACAAAAGGAATTACAATTTAAGAATGAATTAATCAATAGAGCCTTATCTGAAAAAGACATGCTATTAAAAGAAATTCATCATCGCGTAAAGAATAATTTGCAAATCATATCCAGTTTACTAAGCATTCAATCTCGTTATATAAAAGATGAAAAAGCGCTGGAAGCTATTAATGAAAGTAAAGAAAGGGTAAATGCTATTTCTTTGCTTCATCAAGAAATATATCAAAACGATGTGCTGAAATTAATTAATGCAAAAGTATATTTAGAAAACCTAATTCAAAGAATAAAGGATACATTTAATCCAGAAAACACTATTAAAATAAAAACCGACATTGACCAAATAGAATTAGACATTGACCAATTAATACCAATTGGCTTAATTGTTAATGAATTGCTTACAAACGCATACAAGTATGGAACTACAAATAAAAACCCCGAAATTAATTTCAGTTTTAAAGAAGAAAATGGATTCATTTCACTTTCTATAAAAGACAATGGCATAGGAATTGATTCTGAAAAATTAGCAAATAAAACAGACTCCCTTGGATTTAAACTTGTAAAAACATTTACGTTGAAATTAAAAGGAGAATTAAAAATAGCTGACGAAGCGGGCACACTTATCAATATAACTTTTTAAACAAAACATGCATAAAGACCTTAAAATATTAATTGTAGAAGATGAACCTTTGATAGCGGAGGACATTTTAGGTTTTTTAGAAACTGCAGGTTTTAGCAATATTTCAATCGTTTATGATTACGAGAGTGCTGCTTTGGTATTAGAACAAGAATTAGTAGAAATTGTTTTACTTGATATTAATTTAGAAGGTGAATTAAACGGAATGGATGTTGCAAAAAAAATAAACAAGGAACATCACTTGCCTTTTATCTTCATTACTTCTTATTCAGATTCGGCAACAATCAAGGAAGTAAAAGAATTGCACCCAGTTGGATACATTGTAAAACCTTTTAATGGCAAGGAAATTCCAGCAGTTTTAGAATTAGGCTATGAATTATTTTACACTTTCATGGGTAAAGGAAGTGATTTTGAAATTGAGAAGCTTAATAAATTTGCATCCGAACCCTTAACGCAGAAAGAAGTAGAAGTTTTATTGTGTATTGCCGAAGGAAAAAACAACAAGCAAGCTGCAGATAGTTTATTTGTTTCTGTAAATACAATTAAAACACATCTCAAAAACATCTTCATTAAATTAGACATAACCTCTCGTTCTGAAGCAATCGTGTTATTAAATAAGGCCAAAACAAAATAATTTCAAAATCACCCAAAAGGGTGATAAGCCTGTTATAGAATTAAGAGACTTTTGTAAAAACAAAATTTATGAAAACCAAACTCTTAATCTTCTTCGCAAGTATCACATTTATTTCGCAAGCTCAAACGCTATCCAAAACTAATTTTATTAGCGATGGATACCCTATAACCGCTGGCTTCCCTACTAAAATAGACAAATCAACCAAACAATCAGTTAATGACACAGTACTAACTGTTACTTCAACAAGTAATGGTTCTACTTATGCATTATCGTGCAGTAAAGTTAAAAGCACCGAAATCGCAGTAAAATCTATTCCAGGAATCATTAGTAGAACAGAAAAAAAAGCAACTAGAGTTGATTCAAAAACTACCTCTACCATCGACGGTGAAACTTCTACACTTATAAAATACGTTAACGACAAAGGAACAAATATTACGCTACAACTTTTTCAAGAAGGAAGGATTGTTTACCAAGCTTTTATTTTAAACAAAACGGCATTTGTAAGTGATGATATAGCAAACGCTTATTTCAATTCTATCAGCTTAAGTAAAACAATCGAAAGTCCAAAAAATAATACGACTACTACAGCAAGCGTTACTCCTAATACTACAACGCCACCCACAAACACTGGTGCAACCACAAATACTCTAGCTAACAATACTACTGCATCAACAAATACTGCTTGGGCAGTAAATGATAGAGCAGAAATTTTTGATGCAAAAGAAAAAAAATGGTTTGGTTGCATTATTTTAAAAGTAAATTCAAATGGTACTTATAAAATTGGATACGATGGTTATGCCGATACGTATGATGAGGATGTTGCTGCTGACAGATTAAACAAACCGACATCCAACACAACACCTGCAAAACCAAGTTATGTAAAAGCAGTAAAAGGGCAAACAATAACTATTAAAGGGAATTTAAAATCAGGTGAAATTATGGAAGACCTTGAGTGGGCCGAATCAAGTTCAATGGCATGTTGGGTAGGAATTAGAAATATTGAGTTTGAAGGTAATCACGTTGCATATTGGTTTGATTTACCAAAAAAATCAATCGTAAAAATAACAGTAACACCAACAAGCGATAAAAAACGAATAAATATTTATGGTTACTCTGGATTTGATTTTATTAAAACACCACCAGAAGTTAGTAGATGCACAAGTTGCGAAGCATCGTTTCCTGAATGGGTTGGGCAACCAAACTTAAACGAACCTTCAAAACCACAAACAATTGAATTTAATGCTACCACAATTCGTAACAGAGTTTATTTTGCCGTAGCTGGTGCAAAAGGTGTAACAGAAGGTGATTACACTATTACAATTGAACTAAAATAAAATTGAATAAAAACAAAAAAGAGGTTAATTGTTTTTACAATTAACCTCTTCTCTTAACTATCATTGCTGACACAAAGCAACACAGTGCCCCATAAAAAACATTTTTAAAAAGAACAGCTGTAACCTCAGCAAACATAGTTACTTGTTTTATATCATTCTCAATAATTTTAGGAATATCTTCAACCTTCGCTTTTAATTGCCCCTTAGTAATTTCTTGTTTAATTACATCTGGACCAATTGTACGAATGTGATTTACTTTGTAATCTTTAAAATCCTTGGTGTAAAATGCTGCTTGAAATGAACAAAGTATAACTGTTGAAAGCATTACCAGTTTTAAACCTTCCTTTACTGCTACTCTTCCGCCAATAAATCCGCCACCTTCCTTATTGCGCAATTGCCACAAATAAACAAGTATGAAAGGAAACATACAAATCAAAGTCAAGAAATAAACTACGTTTAATACTCTAATATATCCTCCGTAAAATGAAATGCAAATAGCTGCAATAACCAAAAGAGAATAAATGAGCGAATAAATAATTAATCTACGATTCATTTAAAAAATTTTATCCGTTCATACTAATTAAAAACTCCTCATTGGTTTGCGAATTGCGCAATCTGCTTTGTAAAAACTCCATTGCTTCCACTGGAGTCATATCGCTTAAATGTTTACGCAATACCCACATACGTTGTAAAGTAGCAGGGTCAACTAATAAATCATCTCTACGAGTTGATGAAGCAACAATATCCATTGCAGGATAAACACGTTTGTTTGCTAACTTACGATCTAACTGCATCTCCATGTTACCAGTACCTTTAAATTCTTCAAAGATTACCTCGTCCATTTTAGAACCTGTATCTGTTAATGCAGTTGCTAATATTGTTAATGAACCACCGTTCTCAATTTTACGAGCAGCGCCAAAGAAACGTTTTGGTTTATGCAATGCATTCGCATCCACACCACCCGTTAATACTTTACCTGAAGCAGGAGAAACTGTATTGTAAGCACGTGCTAAACGTGTAATCGAATCTAATAATATAACTACATCATGTCCGCACTCTGTCAAACGTTTTGCTTTTTCAAGTACAACGTTTGCAATCTTAACATGCTTCTCTGCTGGCTCATCAAATGTTGATGAAACAACTTCTGCACGCACGCTACGAGCCATGTCTGTAACCTCTTCTGGACGTTCATCAATTAATAAAATAATTAAATAAATTTCAGGATGATTAAAAGCAATGGCATTTGCAACTTCTTTTAATAAAACTGTTTTACCTGTTTTTGGTTGCGCTACAATTAATCCACGTTGTCCTTTACCTATTGGACAAAACATATCCATAATACGAGTTGACATAGTTTGTTGTGGATGCCCAGTTAACTTTAATTTTTCGTAAGGAAATAACGGAGTTAAGTAATCGAAAGGAACACGATCGCGAACCCAAGCTGGCTCTCTTCCATTTATTTGATCAACTTTAATTAAAGGGAAATATTTTTCACCTTCTTTTGGTGGACGAATTGCGCCACGAGCAGTATCTCCAGTTTTTAAACCAAATAATTTTATTTGTGATTGAGAAACATACACATCATCAGGAGAACTTAAATAATTATAATCTGATGAACGTAAGAAACCATAACCATCAGGCATAATTTCTAATACACCTTCTGCAAAAACAATTCCGTCAAAATTATATTGCCAATCTTCTTTCGGGCGTTGTTGCACCGGATGTTGATTTGGGTTATTTTGATTTGCTTGGTTTTGGTTTGGATTAGTATGTTGATTAGGATTGTTTTGATTTCCTTGATTCTGGTTTGGATTAGTATGTTGATTAGGGTTGTTTTGATTCCCCTGATTTTGATTAGGATTACGTGGTTGATTTTGGTTTTGGTGATGAGGCTTTTTAAACTCATTACGCGGACCTTGATTATGTTGTGGTTTTTGTGTTTCAGTTGTAACCGGTGTTGTAGTTTCTGTTTTAACTTCTGCATTTTCTTCTTTGCTTTCTTCTTTAGCTTCAGCAACAGGTTTCACAACTTCATGAATAATTACCTCTTCTACATAAGATTCATCGTTCACTAATTTATCAGCATGTATTAAATCTTCAGCAATTGGATCTAACTTCACTTTTCTTGGGCGCTTCTCTCTTTTTTCTGAAGTCTCTTCAGTATCAAATTTTGCAACAACTTGCTTTTCTACTTTCTCAGTTTTAGGTGCAGCCTTTACAGTTTTAACTTTAGAAGGAAATTCTTTAGACAAGGAAGCTGCCAAATCAGGATTAGCAGTTTGTGCATCTACAATTGACGAAATAAGATCTTGTTTTTTTGTAACATCAGCTTTTACACCAATTTTTTTTGCAATTTCTTTTAGCTCCGACAAGGGTTTGTCGTTTAACTCAATTACTTGAAACATATATAAAATTTAAATAAATAATTCTTTTTGGATAATTTGTAATGAAGAAAAAATTGAAGGGGAATAGATTCGTTTGTGAAATAAACTTAGACAAATGTAACACCTACATTTTACATCTCCAAATAAAAGAATGAATAATTTAACCGCCCAAAAGCGCCTATTTATAAGTCATTTTAACTCATTTCTCCACAAATACTTGTAGAAAGCATTTTTTTCAACTTTTGAGCTGGTAATTTTTGTGCTAATAAAAACATGAGTTTTGTCACTGCTGCTTCCATGGTAATATCTTCTCCGCTTATAACACCAATTTGTTTTAATTGCGCACTGGTTTCATATTTACCTTGTACGACACTTCCTTCTAAACATTGGGTAACATTATAAATAATTACACCGCGTTTTATTGCCGCACTTAACTCATCTACAAACCATTTATCTGTTGGAGCGTTACCAGCACCAAAAGTTTGCAACACAATTGCTTTTAGTCCTTTTGTTTGTAGGATTGAAGAAGTTATTTTTTTACTTATACCAGGAAACAATGGAAGAACTAAGATATCGTTATCCAATTGTTTATGAACTTTTAATTTTTTTGTTGATGCTTTGCGAACGTAATTTGTTTTGTATTCAATATTCACACCTGCCTCTGCAAGCACAGGATAATTAGGCGATTTAAACGCATCAAAATGTGCAGCATTGTATTTTAATGTACGATTGCCTCTATACAATTCATACTCAAAATAAATTGCTACTCCGGGCACTAAAGGCTTTTTGTTTTTTTGCGCTGCAGCAATTTCTATGGCAGTAATTAAATTTTCTTTTCCGTCGGTTCTAATAATACCTATGGGCAATTGTGAACCAGTAAGAACAACAGGCTTAGCTAAATTCTCTAACATAAAACTAAGTGCAGACGCTGTGTATGCCATGGTATCTGAACCATGTAGAATAACAAAGCCATCAAACTTAGTATAATTTTTTTCTATAATTTCTGCTAACTCAATCCACACACTTGGATGCATATTACTGCTATCAATAGGATGTTTAAACGAAATGGAATCTAGTGTAACAGGCAAACGCTGCAACTCGGGAACTTCATTTTTTAAATGTTTAAAATCAAAAGGTTTAAGCGCACCTGTTGAATGACTTTGCATCATTCCGATTGTGCCACCTGTATAAATGAGTAATATTTTTGAGTGCATATAGATTATAAAAAAAGAGAACTATATAAATAGTTCTCTTTTTATTTGTTCGTTAGTTTTAGAACGGAAGATCATCATCAGCTGCAGTGCTATTAAACACAGGAGCAGAAGTGTTTTGTGGCATTGAAGTGTTGTTGTTTGCTTGTGCATTGTTATTGTTTTGCGCTGCACCCGCTTTTTCAATTCTCCAAGCATCAATTGTGTTGAAGTATTTAACCTCGCCTTGCGGACTTTGCCATTCTCTTCCTCTTAAATTAAAAGATACTTTTAATTCTTCACCTACATTGTAGTTATCAATTAATGAAGTTTTGTCTTGTGTTAATTGAAAATTTACATGTTGTGGATATGGAGACGTAGCATCAATAGTTAAGATAAATTCTCTTTTCTTGAATTTATCGCTTACTTGTTGCGTTTCCATTTTTAGTTTTAAAATTCCATTTACTTCCATGATTCTTGATTTTTATATATTACTATTTATTTGATTTCTATTTTAAGTCACTCGCCAACATCAATGTCCATGCTTCTTTTACAGCATTGGCATCAACCAGTTTTTTTATTTCTACATGCAATTGCTCTTCTGTTAAAGTTGCAATGCCTTTAGCTTTCATTTGCGCTATTTCTTCAGCAGAAGGCAATGTTTCAATATTTCCTAATTGCCCCAAATTATTTCCTGTAAGCACTTTGCTATTGCGAACACTTGCTGGCAAAGCATCTACCCCAACACCTAAAGTTGTTATTGGTTTTTCTATTTCAAACAAAGCATCGCCATGCGCGCGGCAATACCAGTTGCCTCCCATACGAGAAACCAAATCTATTTTTTGTTGATCTATTGTTCCAGCTGCAGAAAGTACTTCCTCTTTAATATGAATCATTACAACTTCACAAATAATTAAATTACCCGCCCCGCCTGCCTGACCTAATTCCTTTACCTCGGTAACCTTACACTCAAACTGTACAGGTGATTCAGCAACTCTAAAAGGTTTAACAACAGTTGAAGCTAATTTGGTAAAACCTGCCTTAGTAAATTCATCCACACCTTTTTCGTAAGGACTACTTGCTAATGACATTTGATATACCATATCGTAATCAACCACATTTATAACAACCTCAGGAACTTCTAATACGTTATCATGTGAATGTTTTGTAACACCCGTTCTACCACTTCTATTTGGAGAAAAAACCAAGATAGGAGGATTAGAAGAAAACACATTAAAAAAACTGAAAGGCGCTAAATTTGGTCTTCCTTCTTTATCAATTGTACTTGCAAACGCAATTGGACGAGGCCCTACAGCTCCCATCAAATAACCATGTAATTGCGGAATTGGTAATGTTTTTGGATCAATACTTAGCATAGCAAACAAATTTAGGGAATTTTTAAGGGATTTTCAGGAGGATTTTTCAAAGGATTTGAACAATTCAGGCTGCTATAAATCTAATTAAAATACTAATTTAGCAACTGTATTTATGAAGCAACGCGACAATACAATCGACATTTTAAGAGGTCTCGCCATTTTTACCATGGTAGCGGCAAACATGTCGGCCGACAACTATGCCGACCCACACCCATATTGGTTTAGGATATTTGGAAGTTTTGCAGCTCCCACCTTTGTTTTTTTAGCTGGATTAATGGTAAGTTATACCAGTTTTCATAAAGCTCATCCTTTTGGATACTATTTAAAGCGGGGCATTGCAATTATTTGTATTGCAGCTTGTATCGATATGCTGCTTTGGGGTGCAGTTCCATTTTCCACTTTTGATGTATTGTACATTATTGGTTTATCATTACCAATTGGGAAATTATTTTACTCACTAAATAAAGTCGTACAATTTTCTATCATCGCTATTTTATTTGCGCTTACTCCAATTCTACAATCAAAATTTGGATACATTGAAGCGCCTGTTGAACCTGAGCTAAAACTATTTATGAGTAATGGTTTTCAAGGTGCAATTGTGTGGAAACAATTTTTAATTGATGGTTGGTTTCCTTTATTTCCTTGGTTAGGAGTTTCTATGCTGGGCATGTTAGTAGGAAAATACCGTTGCGAAACGGAAATTAAAAAAGCAAATGCAACTTATGGTATTTTTGGATTAATTGTTTTTTTAGCTGGAATCGTTTCTTGGATTATTATCAATCCTAAACTAATGGAACGCGAAGGCTACAGCGAATTGTTCTACCCTCCTACTCTTATGTTTTTATGGCTTTCCTTGGCGGAATTATTTTATTGCTTGGCACAATTTATAGTGTAAGAGAAAATAAAATACTTAAAGTGCTTTGCGTGTTCGGGCGTTCATCTTTGCTTATGTATATTTTGCATACCACTTTTGATGTCTTTGTTTTTCAAAAATTCTTCGGGAAACAAACCTTGCTTCCCTTTGCAGGACTTTATTTTTGTCACTTAATTGTACTTTGGACAATTGCTTATTCAGTTCAAAAAATAACTAAAGGAAAAAAATTACCATTTATACTTACGCTTATTTTAGGGGGTTAAACAAAATATTATGATGGATTTAAAAAATAAACTCAGTCACTTTTTAGAAAAAAAATTAATAGAAGAAATTATTTCTGAAGGAAAGGTAATGAACTTTAAAGAGGGCGACGTTATAATGGATTATGGTAAACGTGTGAAATTTATGCCCTAATTTTAAGCGGTTCGATTAGAGTGATGCGCAGAGATGAAGAAGACCGAGAAATTTTATTATACTACCTAAGCTCCAACGAAAGCTGCGCAATGGCTTACGCATGTTGTATGGAAGACAAAAAAAGTGAAGTAAAAGCAATTGCCGAAGAAAACGTTGAAATCATCGCCATTCCACACGAAAAATTAGATGAATGGTTAGTTAAATACCCAAGCTGGAAGAGCTACATCTTTAACAGTTTCACGCAACGATTTAACGAATTATTAAAATCATTAGAGAGTATTGCTTTTCACAAATTAGACGAACGTTTAATTAAGTACCTCAAAAATAAAACGAAACTTTCCGGCAAAACATCCATTCCTCTTTCTCACAATCAAATTGCAGAAGAAATGGGAACAAGCCGAGTTGTTATCTCTCGTTTACTAAAACAATTAGAAAATGAAAAGAAATTAGTTCTGTATAGAAATGAGATTAAGTTGTTGAGCAGTTTTTAGTGGTTGGCTTCCGGTTTTTTTAATGTTGGTTACTCAATAGTGCCTTAAACCCTGCTGAGAAGACGAAAATGATTTCATGATTCTCCATAAGATGAGTTTGAGAAATTGTATTGTCTAATGCCAATATCCATGTGCATTATTTTTTTTTCTTTTGTCATTTGAGGCTCGCAAAGCGACTACATCGCATCATAATCAACCACTAACTTATCAGTTAATGGATGAGCTTGGCAAGTAAGGATAAAACCTTCTTCAACTTCACTATCAGTTAAAGCAAAATTAGCATCCATTTTTGCTTTTCCTTCAATAACTTTAGCGCGGCAAGTACAACATACTGCACCTTTGCAACTATAAGGAGCATCAACACCTGCATTAAGAGCTGCGTCTAAAATGTTTTTTCCGCCTGTAGATAATTTGAATTTAGTTTCAACACCGTATTGTATAACGGTAACTTCAGCGTCAGTAACATTACCTCCAACCGCATTTCCTTCAGCTGCTGCAACTGCTTCAATTACTGCAGAGAAATATTCGATATGAATTCTATCCGCTTTCGCTTTTAATTTTTCTAAACCACCTTTAACGCCTTCCATCATTGGTGCCGGACCACAAATAAAATATTCATTGTCTAAATTTAAACCAATATGGTTTTCTGCTAAGGCAACTACCTTTTCAGGAGTAATGTAACCTTTATATAAATCAGCCATTTCAGCTTTTGGAGCATCATAGATGTAAACAACCTTTAAATTATCTTTATGTTGCTCAGCTAATTTTTCTAATTCTGCTTTAAATATTACACAATCTTCGTTTCTATTAGCATAAATCAAAGTAATAATACTTTGTTTCTCGATATATAAAACAGATTTTAAAATGCTCATCATCGGTGTAATTCCGCTTCCACCAGCAAACAACACATAATTCTTTTTATTTGCACCAGATAATATAGAGTGGAAATTTCCCATTGGGGTCATAACTTCTACTACATCACCAACCTTCATACTTCTATTAATCAATGTTGAGCCTTTTCCGCCTTCAACTTCTTTAACTGCAATACGCAAGTCTTTTTCGCTGTAGGGTGAAGTACAAATTGAGTACGAACGACGGATTTCTTCGCCATTTACCTTTAGTTTTAAGGTTAGGTATTGCCCTTGTTTGTATTGATAATCAACCGCTAAGGTTACCGGAACATCAAATGATATAGATACTGCGTCGGAAGTCTCTCTTCTAACGTCTTTTACTTTTAATTGGTGAAATTGAGCCATTTTTTAATAAAATTGTATGCAAAAATAGTAAAATAGCAGCAACCAGCAATTTTTAGTAATTTTGTCCCATGGAAAGTGTAAGACAAAGCAAAGTAAACCGTTTATTACAAAAGGAATTAGCGGAAATATTTAGGAGTGAAGCCAAGACTTTATTTAATGACGCATTCATTTCTGTAACTCAGGTAAGGGTAAGTCCCGACCTTAGCTTTGCAAAAGTTTACTTAAGCATCCTAAAACCAAAAGACACTAAAAAAGGATTAGCCTTAGTGAAAACGCAACAATTTGCCGTAAAAAAAATATTGGTATCTAAAATCAAAAACCAATTTAAGGTAATGCCCGAGTTAAATTTCTTTATTGATGACTCTTTAGATTATGCTGATCGTATTGATCAATTATTAAAATAAATTGAATCTTTCCTTATACATAGCTAAGCGTTACATCGTTTCTAAAAAATCAACGAACGCAATTACTATTATTTCTTGGATTTCTGTTGTTGCCATTGCTGTAGGAACAGCTGCTTTAATTATTGTATTAAGCGGAATGAACGGCTTAACAGGATTAGTGCAAGGTTTATACAATTCTTTTGATAGTGATTTAGAAGTAAAAGCCGCTAAAGGAAAATCATTTGTAATGACCGAGGATTTAAATAAAAAAATCAAAGTCATTAATGGAATTCAAGATGTTGCTTATTGCATAGAAGATAAGGCCCTTTTAAAGTATGACGAGAAACAAACCATTGTAACCATTAAAGGTGTAAGCAAACAATTTGAAAGCATTACACGTTTTGATACACTTATTTACGAAGGAAAATATAATTTAAGACAAGGCAATGCTTATTATGGAATACTAGGCAAAGGTGTAGCATTTAGATTAGGTGTAAGCGTAACATATATCTTCGACCCAATAACATTATACAGTCCAAAGCGGGGCAAGAGCAAAACATTTAACCCAGAAGAGGCATTTAACGAATACAAAATTTATCCTTCTGCATTATTTAGCATAAATGATGAATTTGATTTTAAATATGCATTGGTTGATATTGATTTAGCTAAACAATTATTTGATTATGCAGATGATGAAATAAGTTCCTTAGAAATACAATGCGTTCCTGGCGCTAACCTTGAGCAAACACAAGCAGAATTAATAAAAGTAATTGGAAATAATTACGTTGTAAAAAATCGCTTTCAACAAAACGAAATGCTTTTTAAAACTTTGCAATCAGAAAAACTTTGGACATTTATTATTTTAGTTTTTATATTAATCGTTGCCACTTTCAACATTATTGGCGCACTTACCATGTTGATTATTGAAAAGAAAAAAGACATTGTAATACTTAATCACCTTGGTGCTGATACAAAACTGATTCGTAATATTTTTATGATGGAAGGATTTTTAATTACTGTAATTGGTGCAGTAATTGGTTTGGTATTAGGAACAACATTGTGTTGGTTACAAATAAAATTCGGCTTCATTCGTTTTGATGAAGGTTATGTTGTAGAGGCATATCCAGTAAAAATAATGTGGCAAGATTTTGCAGCAATTATTGGAGTAGTAATGTTAATAGGCTTTTTCGCAGCTTGGTATCCAGTGAGGATATTTACCAATAAGAGTTTGAGTAAGGAGATTGTTGAGTAATTTTCAGGTTACTAGTTGCTGGTTCTTCATGTCGAAAAATCCCAACACATTACCTAGTTTATTAATCCTATGAAGAACTAATATTAATCCGTCATTAAATCAACTGCTGTTTCGAGTGAGTTAGAGTTTTTACGATATCGTTTTTTTAGTTTTAGCATTTTGTAATCCATGATAATTTCTTTAAAATCGATTGCTAAACCCAAAGAAGTATAGATTCCATCGAACGTACTATTTTTAACTTGATTGTAAAGTGTTTTCTTATAACCGAAAGCTCCTTTTAATCCTATCCACCTAATTGGCTTAAAAGTGCCTGAGATTCCAAAATACGACATGGCAATGAAACCTGATTTGTTACCTGTTTCTAAATTATTTATTTCAGAAGTATAGTTTAATGAATTAATGCCCATTCCAAATTCTAAAGGCATTCCCAAAGAAAAAAATCGTTTGTCTTTATAAATAAATTCCATATTTAAGGCTCCATAACTTGACTTGTATTGCCCCTGATATTCTATATTATTAATTGTTTTGGTAAGTAATTTGGGCTGTTCGGATAGTTTATAATATCCAAGCGTTACTCTAAGTTTATTTTTTAATAATACGCCTGCATCCGCACCTGAAATTCTTAAGCTCCCATTCTTAGTAAAAATCAATCTGTTATCAAATCTAAATTGTGGTCGAACTAATTTTGGTTTTACAATATTTGTAGAGTCGATGATAAATTGTTTTTTGCTCATTTTTTTCTGCGCAGAAACACAACTACAATAACTAAGCAACAGAAGAATAAAAACAATTTTGATACGCTCCATATTACTTAACCTTCGTTTGATGTGAGTGATCAGGTTTAGCAATTTTAGTAGGCGCTACCTCACCCGAATAAAACAATGCATATGTTGCTGTAAACTCTGCTCCAAAAAACAATATCATTGATGAATAGGAAACCCATAAAAGAATTAATATGATAGATCCCGCAGCTCCGTATGTTGAAGTAGGATTGGCTTTTGCGAAATAAAATGCAAGTGCTGTTTTACCCAATTCAAATAATATTCCAGTAACTACAGAGCCCAACCAAACGTGTTTCCATTTAATTTTCGCATCAGGTAAAATTTTGAAAATGAGAGCAAACAATGTCGAGATTATAGATAGTGATAATAGGAAATTTATAATTGTAGATATCGTACTCATAAAACCAGAAGTTTCAAAGTTGATTAAATTACTTATTGCCGCTAACAAACTTGAGACAACTAAAGAAATTAATAATAGAAAAGCAATTGCAAGTATTAAACCGAAAGAAAATAACCGAGCTTTGATAATAGGCCAAATACCACTTTTAGTTGTTACCTTAACTTGCCAAATTTGATTTAAAGTTTTTTGAAGCTCAACAAATACGCCTGTTGAACCGACAACAAGAATAATAACGCCAAAAATGGATGTCCACATACTTGATTTGGACGCACTAACACTAACTAGGATTTCCTCAATTTGTTTAGCTGTTTCGACCCCCATAATTTTTGACACTTGCGCTAAGATACTTTGACTGGCAGCATCCTTAGTGTAAAAAGATCCTATAATATTTATAATAAGAACCAATAATCCTGGAATGCTAAAAATAGCATAATAAGCAATTACTGCACTTTGCCTAAATGGGTCTCTTCCTAACCATTCTGTATAAGTAGTTTTAAACAGTTTACATAAATCTTTAATCTTTCGCTGCATTTATTTTTTTATTTTCAACAACTAAACATTAGCTTTATTTAAATAAAACTAATCGTACTATTTTGTGACACAGAATTTACCTTCAACGAAAAAACTCGCGTTGACCAGTTCAGTTACAGTTGTAAAGCTGCAATTATTCTTAATCAGAAATGTTATATCACAATGGATAACAATTACATGATTTACAGATTATAAAGGCGATGAATGCAGAAAAGATGTGCTCATTTGACCAAATTCTCATGGACTAAACTCTAATCCCAATAATAGTAACATCCCTTCGACAAGCTCAGGGTAAAACGACTCTATGAAATTAAACCCTTATTCCAATAATAGTAACATCGTCGGCTTGCTCGTTATCGGCCATCCAGTTTACAAAGGTTTGAGATAAGATTTGAGATTGCTCCTTCAAAGGCAAATGAAAAATAGAAGTAATTAAATCTTTCATTTGATTTTGTTTGAATTTTTTACCCTTTGGTCCTCCAAACTGATCTACGTAGCCATCAGTAAATAAATAAAAAACATCTTCTTTTTCTAATTCAATTGAGTGTGTTGTATAAGGTTTAGGGAAATCACTTATGCCAATTGGTTGTTTATTCCCTTTGACTACGACAAGCTCAGTCTGACTTTCGCTTCCTTTTGAAGTCCGAATATACCACAAAGGATTATTTGCCCCGCTCCAATTCAACATCATTTTTCCATTTTCTAAATTAGTGATGGAAGCAAGAGAAATATCCATTCCATCCATCACTCCTTCCCCACTCTTTTTAAATGTTTCGATAACAAGTTCACGGGTTTTATCTAAAATTAAACCTGTTTCTCGAAACTTAAACTCATTTACTGCTCGGTTTAATGCATTACTACAAACTACGGAAACCATTGCGCCCGGAACGCCATGTCCTGTGCAATCAGCAGCCGCAATGAAAGTAACTTTGGGATTAGATATTGATTCGAACCAAAAAAAATCACCTGCTACAATATCTTTGGGTTTGTAAAAAACAAAACTATTAGGAAATGATTCGGAAATTAAATCAACTGCAGGCAAAATAGCTTGCTGAATGCGTTTTGCATAAGTAATCGAATCAATAATTTCTTTTTGTTTTTCATCTACCAAATGTTTTTGAATTTCGATAATATCCTTTTGTTTATTGGTGATTCTAAATCGTTTGTAAAGAAAAAACGAAAACACCACAACAATAATTAATATTAAAATGAAAGACAAAACAACGATTAAGTGGCGCTTGTTTTCCTCGGCAGCAATGGTTTTTAGACGCTCTTTTTCGATAGCTGCTTTTTCATTTAACTCCGCTTCCTTTTTTTCAACTTCGTAATTCGTTCTTAAATCTCCAATTTGTTTTGAGTTTCCCTCGTTAAAAATACTATCTGTAAGCTGCTTAAACTTTACATGATAAAAATATGCTTTATCAAATTGTCCTAATTTTGAATAAGCAGTTGCTAAATTTTCGCTACATAAGCGCGTATTATCAATTTCACCAATTCGTTCGCTTAACTCATAACCAAGATTGCTGTAGTTAATAGCAAGCTTATAATTCTCAAGCTTATTGTAAATGCTCCCTAAATTAACGTAAACAATTCCTACGTCAGCATCAGAACCAATCGCCTTTAATTCTGCTAGCGCTTTAAAAGAATAATCAAGTGCTTTATCGTACTCTTTTAAATCTTCATATACAACACTCAAATTAACAAAGCTCATTCCAATGCCTTGTGCGTTTCCTAATTCTTCTTTTAGTTTCAAGGATTTGAGATGACATTCAATAGCCTTATCATATTGTTTCATCTCGTTATATAAGATTCCAATATTACTATAGGAAACACTCATTCCATTTTTATCCTTAATTTCTTCGCAAATTTTTAAATCCTTTAAATAGTATTCCAACACCTTATCGTTATTTCCTTGTTCCGAATACACATTTCCAATATTATTGTAAGAAGCTCCCATTCCACTCTTACTACCAATAGATTCACTAATTTTCAAGGATTTAAAATGGTAATCTAAAGCACGAGGATAATTTGCTTGGTAATAATAAATACTTCCCAAATTGCTGTAAGCAACACCGAGTCCGCTTGGATAATTTATTTTTTCGCTTAGTTCTTTAGCTTGAGTTGCATAAACCATGGCGTCTACCTGATTTCCTAACAAAGAAAGTTCCCAAGCTAAATCATTTAAATTTTCAACGGTAGTGGTATCTTCATTTAAATCAACCACAATTTGCTTCAAAGAATCTATGAGTTTTGATTGCCCAAATGAATAAAGGGAAAGAACTAAAAACAGCAAACAAAATAATTTAATTTTTCTCATAGCAACGGAAGTAAATATAGGAAACTATTTAGAAAACAAGCGGATTTTAGACCAAGAAACTAAAAAAATTTAATCTCTAAAATCCCAATTTAAACCAAAGCGAAAAGCTCTATCTCTCTGGTAATAATTTTGTAATAAAGAAAAATTTGCCCCGCTGAATCCTTGATTTAAATGTTCAGTTCTAAAGAAAAAGCTTACTTCTTTAAATCGTAAAGTGAAAAACACATCTGCAAAAACATAATTGCCGCCTTTCTTTGTAGCGTAATCCATTGCAAATGAATTAAGAGCAGGATTGTACTGAATTAAATCAATTACCCCGACATAATCTGCTTGCACGCCCGCTTGCAAAATCATACCGTTCTTTTTTACGAGATGCTGATAATACAATTGGTGTTGCGTGTAAATACTAGGCAAAGCCCAAGCATTGGAATTACTTGTTTGATAGTTTAGCTTATTTACTAAATAAAAGCGAAACACTTTTAGTGTATGATTCATGTAAACTCTTAGAGCCGTTGCAGCTGAGTTTAATTGCATTGGTTGATTGTTTGCGCCCAAAACGCTAATATTGTTTTGCATATTTACACAAGCACCTAATTGCAAACGTAACTTTTGAGAACTAATGTTTGCATCAATTAAATTACTTTGATTGGCATTAAATTGATTGGACCAATAATAATTATTGGAGTTAAAGTATTTAAAAAATAAATCCTGACTACGTTGTTCTGACTGCAATTTGAGAGCGATAGAAGATTTAAGGAAATTTAAATTATACTTTACATCTAAAATACCTTTATAATTTCCAGAATTAAATCCACTTACAATATAATTGAACTTCTCTTTCACAACCAAATTAGAATCACCCGAAATCCATGCTAATTGCTGGTCTAGGATTGCAGATTCATAAACACGTGAGGTATCCATATCGGCAAAGCGACTGATATCATACTTTGCATCTATGTTTGCAGAAAATCGTTTGGCAACAAAACTATATCCAACTGTTGGAACTAGCTTTGAGAAACGAACCGAGTCGTGCGTTACAAATTGATTTTGATAAGCCGTGTCATAAAAAACAGCTGAGGCATCATCATTATATTCTGTTTTAGTAATCGAGCCTGAAGCACCTAAATTTATATAATGACCTTTGTGAGAAAGTGAATCCTTATTTAGTCTAAAAAACAATTTCGCTTCGCCTGTCATTATGTTATAATCTCGTTTTGCGGATTTAAGATGAACAGGTAGAAGAATTTTATTTACAAACACATCTTCTACAATGGATGTATCACTTGTTACACCACCATTATCAGCATGCTTAAAACGATCGAAGGAAAATTTAGCTAAATAACCCACTCTACTTTTTTTACTTAAATAATGAGAAGAGAACAATACATTATTTACAAAACTTTGCTGGTACTGATAAAAATTTTCGGATGTAATACGATTTAACTTCAAGGTAAAATTTAAATCCTCATTTACATTTTGAACATGCGACAATTTTAAAAATTGTTCCTTTTTAGAACCTGCAGCGCCAAACAAGGACGTTGCTATTTTTTTATTAGAAAAGTAATTTTGTTCTTGTAATCCAAAAGCAGCATTATCATAACCCGATTTAAACCACAAAGCTCCCAAATCATATTCTTTATTCGACAATAACAAACCATAATCGGGGACACCAATGCTACCAATACGATTACGTTGCATGTAGTTGGGTAAATTATTTTGTAGGGTATCAATTTCTAAAAAATTACTTTTTGTTTGTTTATCAAACAGAAAAAAATCGCTACTGTAAACATTTATTCTAGTAGAATCCTGTGCAAAGGAAAATAGCTGTAGACACAGAAACAAAAAAGCTATGTAAATAATCTTCTTCACCTATTAATACAATCCATTGTATTTACGAATGAACCACTCTAAACTTAATAATATGAGTAATAAAAAGAAAATTGCCTTCATATCAATTAGTTCTTTTACATCCTTGTGAGTGTATGTAATTGTTTTGATTGTATCATTCGCCAACAAACTATCTCCTAATTGATTTAATTGATTTGGGTAAAAGAATTTGCCTTTTGTTTGGTTTGCTAATCTGCTCAGCAATTGATGATCGGCAACTAATTGCATCTTTTCTGCGGTAATTTCTTTTACAGTAATAAATCCTCTTTGCTCAAAAGCTTTAGTTCCATTATTAGTTGAGGCTTTGTAAGAATATTCGCCCGGAGACAAAACACCTAAGTTTAAACGATACCCTAATCCTGTTTTGCTAAAAGTGTAATCAAATTTCTTATCATTCTCGTCTGTGAGTGTAAACGTAACTTCTGGCTCGGTAATTAATTCGTATGCATTATTATAAACTTCTGCTTCTATTTCAATTGCCTCGTTTTCGTTTACAATTTTTTTTGATTTAACTCTAAAGAAACTCTTATCTGCTTTCACACTTAAGTACTGAACAATTTTCCCAGTAAGCTCATTAAACAAATTATGATTTTGATGATCGGCGTAATCGCGCAATTTCCATTTCCACAAACCATCTCCTAAAAACACACCCGATTTTTGTTCGCCGTTTATATTAAAAAGCAACAATGGATTTTCTGTCTCCACTACCCCAATACGTTGATTTAACAATACGTTTACCGAATTGGCAATGGTATAATTTCCCATAACTGAATTTACCGCAGGAAACTCCTTAAAATATTTTTTCAATTCTTCTGAAACAGTAAACAAAGAAAAACCTTTTGCTTCAATAGCCTCCGCGTCATTGTATTTCATACTCATTGCCTGCACATTTACTCCTGGGATTTTATCACTGCCATAAGCAGAAATCAAAAACCAAGAAGTATTATTTGCAGTTAAATCATTCATTATTTTTGTTCCCTGCGCCGAACTTAATTGCACTTGGTTCATAATAACCAAACTATATGGTTTTACCGAAGTATTAAAATCTGCCAACAAAAATGTCTCCACTTCATAATTTTGATTCGATTCAATACTTTCTTTAATAGCAGCAACATCAGGATGCGGGGCAGATGTGATGATTGCGATTTTTTCACGCGTATCAATTACTTCAATCACAAAAGTCTGATAATTATTTTCTTTGTTTTGCTCTTCGTTTAACGCTGCAACACTTACAACAAATTTTTGAACGCCTGGTTTATCTGCATCCAGCATAAAGCTATATGTTTGTGTAAACGCATCGGCATTTATTTTTATCTTTTGTTCAGCTAACTTCTTTCCTGTTTTGGTAATGGTAAGCGATGTTTCTTTACCACTTAATTTTCGTGCATCAACTGTAATTTCAACGGGAAATTTATTACCTAAATAAGCTACTTGATTATGATCTGTTTTTTTTATGCTGATATCTTTAATAATGGTTGTATCACCTAAAGCAACCGTATAAACCGGAATCTTCATCTTTTCCGATGAATAAACAGGATTGGTGCCTTTGTTATACAAACCATCAGAAGCAAACACAATTGCACCAACATTTCGATTGCTGTAATTATTTTCGATTTCATTGAACAAGGAAGAATAATCAGTTTCCTTTCCTTTAAAATTAACAGTATCATTCAATTCTGTTTTGTCAGAAAAGCGATAGAACTTAACATCGTACTTATCAGAAAGTTTATTCACCAATCCTTTTAAGGAATTCAAATATTCACCTTTCATAAAAACAGAATCCTTACTATTAAGTAATGACGATGAATTATCCTGAGCAACCACAATGATTGGTTTCTCCTTTTCATTCACCATACGTTTAATGAAAGGGTCTAATAAAAAGAAAAGCAAAAAAGCAACGAGCAGTGTTCGCAATGCAAACAATACATACTTTACTTTTTTGCTCAATTCTTTGTTTCGTTGTGAGCCATAATATAAAATTGATGCAAACAGCAATCCACCTAGCACGCAGCAAGGTACAAACCATAAGGAATATTGCGTTATGATATCAACTAAAAAAACGAACACGTAGATTATTTAAGATTTAAGATATTAGATTTCAGATTTGCTTAGGTAAGCATTCCTCCACATACGTTAATGCACTGGCCGGTAATGTATGCACTCATATCACTTGCCAAAAACAAAGTAAGGTTTGCAACATCTTCAGAAGTACCACCGCGTTTCAAAGGAATACTATCTCTCCAACCTTGAACAACTTTTTCATCCAATGCGCCTGTCATTTCAGTTTCGATAAAACCTGGAGCAATTGCATTTGAACGAATGTTACGAGAACCTAATTCCAAAGCAACAGATTTTGTGAACCCAATAATACCTGCTTTTGAAGCTGAATAATTTGATTGCCCCGCATTCCCTTTAACACCAACAACCGAACTCATGTTAATGATTGAGCCACTACGAGCCTTTAGCATTGGACGTTGCACCGCTTTAGTTAAATTAAAAACAGATTTTAAGTTTGCATTAATTACTTCATCCCATTGTTGTTCGCTCATACGCATTAACAAGGTATCACGTGTAATACCTGCATTATTTACTAATATATCAATAGTTCCAAAATCGGCAACAACGCTGTTTACTAACTCATCGGCAGCTTTAAAGTCTGCGGCATCACTTTGATAACCTTTTGCTTTAATTCCGTAAGCTGCTAATTCAGCTTCTAAAGCTTTTGCTTTTTCTACTGAACTTAAAAACGTGAAAGCGATATTAGCGCCTTGTTCTGCAAACTTAACTGCAATTCCTTTTCCAATTCCTCTTGATGCTCCTGTAATAAGAGCCGTTTTTCCTTGTAATAACTTCATATTTACTAAAATTAAATTTCTTTATAACAAGTGGTAAATATAACAAAAACTGCCGGAAAAAGCGGTGGTAAACAAGGCTATTTTGTGATTTTTTAAAGCTTCAACTTGTTGATTTTTAGTGCAAATGAAAAAGCACAAACAACAGATAATCATTATCTTTACACAATGCAAAATAAATTAGCTACAACATTCATTATTATTCTGTTTGCAGTTAATGCTTTGTTTTCGCAAGTTAAACCTATTTGCATTTTAGACTTAACAAAAAAAAATGCAGAAGCTACAAAAGGCAATCTCTTTTCAGCGGGGCATATTTTAAAATCAGCAGGCTTTTCTTTTACAACAACTGACTCGGTAAATATTGCCTTACAATCAAAAATAATATTTTCAACTTCAAACATTGAGAGTTATACATTTAACAATGCTGAACGTGATTCATTAAGAAGTTTTTTAATGCGTGGTGGAATTTGGATTGCAACAAACGACAAAGACACATTACTCTATGATTGTTTCGGGATTTCTGCAACAAGTTTTAACTCCAATAGATTTTATTTAAATTTTAACACTGCTTATGACACCAACATTTTCGCACTTTTTGATGAACCCTTCGAAAAACAAATTCAGTTTGGAGACACCGCTGATTATGCTACTTGTATTGGAACACGTGCATTTACACCAACCACCGCTGATACATTAGCAACTTATGAAACTGGAGAAGTTGCTGCAACACATAATGCATTTGGACTAGGTCATAATTATCAATTAGGAACACAATTAAAAGAAGTTATTTTGCGTCCGCAAGTAAAAGAAGATTATCATGCAAACCGTGATTTCTCTAATGGCTTTGAACCTGCGCAAGATGTGTATGTTTTTTTAATTGCAGGTATTATTAAAAAACATTTGCCAAATGTAGTTTACAAACACACATCGTATTGCAATTTCAAATCTACTTTAGTAATTACCCACGATGTAGATGCTACAAGCTCGATGGAGATGTTTGATGATTACGCAAGTTATGAGAAAGTAAATGATATTAGTTCAACTTACATGATAACCACGCATTACAATCACGATAAACTGGCGAAGAATTTTTTTGATGGCTACGAAAACGATATTTTAAGAGTATTCTCAATGGGACACGACATTCAAAGTCACAGTGTTTCGCATATCCCTGATTTTGACGTGGAAACCATTGTTCCTATGGGCTCGCCTGGAAATAATAGATACAATTACTCTCCCTATTTTAACGGAACAATATCTAGCAACGTGAGTGTTTTTGGCGAGGCAGAAGTAAGCAGGGATTTGTTAAGTGGAATTACAAATAAACAAGTAAATATATTTAGACCAGGCTACCTTGCCTTTCCAAATTATTTAATAAATGTATTAGATAGCCTGCATTACTCGTTTAGCAGCAGTCATAGCGCAAACAATGTAATGACAAATTTTCCATTTTTCTCGCACACCGATTTAGAAATGGATGGAAGATTAACAAATGTGCTTGAAATCCCAAACACCATTTCAGATGTATTGCATGATGATCCAATTAGTCAATCAAATTATTTAAGTAAAGTTGCTTTATGGAAATCGAGCTTTGATAAAAACCATAGTAACAATCTTTCTACTGTATTATTAATTCATCCTACACGTTATTATAAATTACATGCGCAGCAGTTATTAATTCAATCCTTGCCCCAAAGCAGTATCACCACTAACTTAGAAGAGTTTGCGTTTTTTGGAAAAACAGAGATTCATTAGAATTTACAACGCAAACGACAGGTGACACTTTATTTATTCAGCTTTCTTTAAAAGCAAATGAAATAAATGAACATGTATCTTATATAATAAATAACGGACAGAATTTTTCAAAAATTAAAGTATTTGATAAAGATTCTACATTAATAAATTACACACAAAGTAATTGGAATGCAAATGATATTATCATTCATAATAGCTGCGAGCGCCCAACATACAATAACTATTCGATTGCTGCAACTCCTAGTGTTAATAACGTTTACGTACATCCTAACCCATCTGATAAAAGCGGGGCATGGTTGCATTTCGAATTAATGGAAGAATCAGAAGTGACGATTTCTATTTACGATACGAAAGGAAGTATAGTAGCTGAACCATTTATTTCTGCAAAATATAATTTAGGCATTCACGACCTTGCTTTACCTTATCAAACATTAAGTAAAGGTGTTTATGCGTTAAGAGTAACTATTGGAACTGAAATTTATAAATTGAAGTGGGTGCTTATTGAGTAAGGGGGCTTCGTCAAGCTTGGATTCAAGAGTAAGGAAAATAATTTAGTAAAGCTTAATTATTTTACTAAACGAGATTTCTTAGTGCAACTTCGTGAGCTTAGTGTCTTAGTGGTGAAATAAGCCGCAACACCAAATCACTATTTCCTTTCAATCAAATCCCACAAATTACCGTACAAATCAGCAAACACAAGCACTGCCCCCCATTTTTCTTCAACAGGTTCGCGGACAATTGTTACGCCGTTTTGTTTCATGTTTTCGTAATCTCTTTTTATATCATCGGTATGCATAAACAAAAACACCCTACCTCCACTTTGATTTCCAACGCTTGCTAATTGTTCTTCATTAGAAGCTTGAGCCAACAACAATTTACATCCTTTAGAATTTTTAGGAGCAACAACAACCCAACGTTTTGTTTCACTCAACTTAGTATCTTCAATTAAATCAAAACCTAATTTCTGAGTATAAAACTCAATCGCCTCATCATAATCCTTAACTACCAGTGCTATTTGAAAAATTTCTTGTTGCATTTACAAAATTTAAATTCGAAATAATTTCATTTTCAAATTTTCAAATTATTATTTACTCCCTTTTCTCCTAATATTCGCCAACTTAACCCTCCTAGCTCTTTCTTGACGGCGTTTTCCAACTTGTGGTACTTGTTTGTTTTTCTCGCTCTTCTCGTGAAATGCAGGTCCAGAAACTTCAATCTTCTTATTAAACTTATGAATGTTTTTGTCTTTCTTCACGGGACGTTCATCAGGGATAAGTTTTGGTGAAACTTCCACTTCAACAGGAAACTTTTCCATTGTGATTTTTTTCTTCATCAAGGCTTCAATTGCTTTTTGATTGTCTTTTTCTAAAGGACTCACAAAAGCCATTGATGTTCCAATACTATCTGCACGACCTGTTCTACCAATACGATGAATGTAATCGTTTGGCTCAACTGGAATATCAAAATTAATTACGTGTGTTACCTCGGGAATATCTAAACCACGTGCAATAATATCAGTTGCAACTAATACACGATGTGTTCCATCATAAAAATGTTTTATTGCATTAAAACGTTGCGGTTGCGATTTGTTCGAATGAATAACACCAGTTTGCTCCTTAAAAGAAGGTGCCATTTCTTCATACAATAAATCTGCCCATTTTTTATTTTTTACAAATACTAAAACACGCTTCATATCAGGCGTATTGTCTAATAAATGTTCGAGCAAATTTATTTTAGTATAAAAATTAGGAGCAGGATAAGCACGTTGGTCAATTTTATCAATTGGAGTTCCACGTGCAATTAACTCTATGTATTGTGGTTCAAGAAAAAACTTGCCAATTAATTTTTCTACATCCTCATCCAAAGTTGCCGAAAACAATAAGTTTTGTCGTTTTAAAGGCAAAGCATCCATTAAAGTAAAAAGCTGTGCTCTAAAACCTAAGTTCAACATTTCATCAACTTCATCAATAACCAATTTCTTAACCATTTGTAATTGAATACTTCTGGTAAGAATTAAATCATTTAGTCGTCCTGGTGTTGTTACCAATATATCCAAGCCATCATACACAGCTTGTTTTTGCTTGTTAATATTAGAGCCACCATAAATACCAGTAAATCTAACACTCATGTATTTTGTCAATTTTTCAATTTCACCAACAACTTGAGCTACTAACTCACGTGTAGGTAAAACAATGATAGCGCGTGGTTGTTTTTGCTCCGAATAGGTAAGCTGACGCAAAATAGGCAACAAATAAGCAAAGGTTTTACCTGTACCCGTTTGTGCTATCGCCACTACATCTTTTCCCGACATAATTACCGGAAATGACTTTTCTTGAATGGGTGTAGCATCTTCAAAGCCTAAATCGGCTAATGCTTTTCCTAATGGCTTACTTAAATTTAACTCTTCAAACTTCATAATTTCAAAACATAAAACGCAAAGGTAAGCTATTCGATTCAATTGTAAGAATATCAGTGGATTTAGGTAGAATTTAATGCAAAATTGTCACTCACTAGCTGCGAATATTTTACTAAATTTGTCATCGAAATTCGAATTTTAAAACTCTATATATTATGCCAAAAGGAATTTACAAAGTACCCGTTGCAGCTAACGAACCAATAAAAAGTTATGCAGCTGGAAGCCCTGAAAGAAAAGAACTTCAGGCTATGCTTAAAGAATTAAGAAGTAAAGAATTAGACATTCCAATGTACATTGGCTCTGAAGAAGTACGTAGCGGAACTAAAACCCGCCTTGCTCCTCCTCATGACCATAAACATACTTTAGGTCATTTTCACAAAAGTGACAAAACCCACGTTACACAAGCCATTGATGCTGCATTAGCTGCAAAAGAAAAATGGGCAAATTTAAGCTGGGAACACCGTGCTTCTATCTTTTTAAAAGCCGCTGAATTAATAGCAGGACCATACCGTTCTAAATTAAATGCTGCAACAATGTTGGGGCAAAGTAAAAATGCTTTCCAAGCTGAGATTGACAGTGCATGTGAGATAATTGACTTTTTAAGATTCAATGTTCAGTACATGACAGAAATTTATGCTGATCAACCTATTTCTGGTCCAGGTGTTTGGAATCGTTTAGAGTGGAGACCATTAGAAGGATTTATTTATGCATTAACACCTTTCAATTTTACAGCTATTGCAGGTAATTTACCTACAAGCTGTGCCATGATGGGTAATGTGGTTGTTTGGAAACCAAGTAATACACAAGTTTACAGTGCAAATGTATTAATGGAAATTTTCAAAAAAGCTGGTGTACCAGATGGAGTTATTAATTTAATTTACCCAAGTGGACCAGATGCAGCTGACGTGGTTTTTAATCATAAAGACTTTGCAGGTATTCACTTTACAGGAAGTACAGAAGTATTCCAAAATATTTGGCAAACAATTGGTAACAACATACACAAATACAGATCTTACCCACGGATTGTTGGAGAAACAGGCGGAAAAGATTTTATTATGGCACACAAATCTGCAGAAGCAAAATCATTAGCTGTAGCAATTAGCCGTGGAGCCTTTGAATACCAAGGACAAAAATGTTCGGCTGCATCTCGTGCCTACATTCCTTCTAACTTATGGGAAGAAGTAAAAGGATATGTGTTAGCTGATTTAAAAGATATGAAAATGGGTCCAACTGAGGATTTCACTAATTTCATTAACGCAGTTATCGACGAAAAATCATTTGACAAATTAGCAGGTTATATTGATGCTGCTAAAAAAGACAGTAATGTTGAAATTATTGCAGGTGGTAAGTATGATAAGAGTTCAGGTTACTTTATTGAGCCAACTATTATCGTAGCAAAAGATCCAAAATACGTTACTATGTGCGAAGAATTATTTGGACCAGTGTTAACACTTTATGTTTACGACGAAAATAAATTTGAAGAAACATTGGAATTAGTTGATTCAACTTCTATTTACGCTTTAACTGGTGCGATACTAGCTCAAGATCGTTATGCAATTGAATTAGCAACAAAAAAATTAAGCAACGCAGCAGGTAACTTTTACATCAATGATAAATGTACTGGTGCAGTAGTTGGCCAGCAACCATTTGGTGGAGCTCGTGGTAGCGGAACAAATGATAAAGCAGGTGCTAAAATTAATTTATTACGTTGGGTTTCTCCTCGTACTATTAAAGAAACATTTACACCTCCAACTGATTATAAATATCCATTTTTACAAGCAGATTAATCAATTAAGAAATAGCATTAATAATAGAAAGCTCCTCGAAATTCGAGGAGCTTTTTTGCTTTTAACGATTGGTGAAGTGAAATCAACGCTTCGTGAAATTGTGACTGCATTATTGGTTAATGTTGCGAATACTTGCATCAAATTAAAACAATATTACCATGTTAAAACAAATTCTTTTAGTATCCATGTTAGGGCTAGCTTTATGGCTAATGCTCAATTTGGAAAAATGATGAAAAATTTAGAAAACAAAGCAAACGGTGTTGCTTCTGAAGAACTTCCAAAAGGTGTAGAATTATATACCGAGACACATACCGACAGTATGGGTTTTTCAGGTAAATATTACACAAAATATCCTGTAAAGTTATCGGTATTAAACGCGATGAATATGCCTAAATATTTTAATGTAAGCGAAGTTACATTAGAATTAAGACAAGCTTCTTTATCTGGTGTTTTTCATTTTATAAAAGATGAAACTGGCAAAAAAATGAGAAGTGAAAACACAGACATGAAAACTGTTGTTGATTTTGGAATGCCAGGAGATGGAGGGAATCAACTTGCACGTAAAACAATGAAAGCTTGTAATTGTTTTCAATTAGAAGTAAATAATTCATTTGGAAACTCAGGTGAAAAAAGAGGTTTTGAAGACGATGCGAAAATCTATCGTTACACAAAAGATCCTGATATTATTTTTTATTGGTCGCCCACAATATAGTGAGTACAAAAAAAGTGGGAAGAAACATTTTCGCTTCTTTAGGTCACAATTATACAGGGGCAAGTTTTAATGTATTAAGTAAAAACAAAGAAAAATTAGCGCAATGGGATAGTTTAAAAATTGTAGATGCGATTTTTGAAATGGAAGCTTTATATTCTGAAGAAACTAGCGGAGCATTAGCCTCGATGATAAATCTTCCTGCTAAAGGTGTAAACGATGCTGCAAGAGAAAAAGAATATTATGCTTTAATTAAACCATTTGCAGATAAAGACAAACCTGCTGCTTGGGGAGATAAATTTTTTCTGCTACATTCAAAAGATTGGAAAGTATTTTACAAAAAGACAATCCTACTGCCATCTCTCATCGTTCTGCAACAGTAATTGCAGTTTCTACAAATTGGCCAAAAGGCGAGTGCAGATACATTACATGTGCAATTAACCAATCGTATGATGGGAAAGATTTTGGAAAAGCATTTATGGCTGGTTTTGTTGGCTCATTAGTTCCAGTAAGTTGCGAATCAGTTAAAGGTTTTAAATAAATAATATAACAAAAGCCTCCTAATAAACAGGGGTTTTTCTTACCTTAGCTTTCCCAAATGATTAATGCTATATTAATAGATGATGAAGAAAGAGCAAGAGATTCCAAGAACCTTGCTTACTTCCTATTGCCCCGATGTAAACATTGTTGCAGAGTGCGCTAATGTTCCAGATGGTGTATTAGCTATTAATAAACACCATCCAAAACTTATTTTTCTCGACATTGAAATGCCCGAATACAACGGCTTTGAACTACTTAGTTTTTTCAGAGATGTAGATTTTGAAATTATTTTTGTTACCGCATATAATGACTATGCATTAAAAGCTTTTGAAGTATCTGCAGTTGATTACGTTTTAAAACCTGTAGATATTGACAAGCTAAAAGCAGCAGTTGACAAAGCTTCTAAGCGATTAGAAGGTCATGATATGAAAAACAGATTGGATGTTTTAAAGGATTCATTTAAAACAAACCAGTTTAATAAAATCGCTTTACCATTAGCAGAGGGTTTACTTTTTGTTGATGTAATGGAAATAGTTTATTTAGAAGCCGATGGAGCATACACCAACGTATGGTTAAAAGATGGCTCCAAAATATTAGTGAGCAAAAAAATAAAATTCTTTGAAGAAGTATTAGAAGGCAGACAAAACTTCTTCCGCTCCCACCGCTCTTTTATGGTGAATATCAATTTCATCAAAAAATACAATCGATCTGATAATTCGCTTTTACTTGATAATGGCAAAAACATCATCATTTCGCGCGATAGAAAAACTGAGTTTGAAACTCAGCTTAAAAACAACAATTTAACTGTTGGGATTTAGATATCCGAATCAATACGATTCATGAACTCAAAACCACCGTTCGTGAATTTGGACACCTCTCCTATTTAAATAGCATGGATATTTGAATAAAATTAAAATTCATGAAAAAACTTTTACTACTATCCAATTTATTTTTTACCACAATGGCTTTTAGCCAAGCTGATAGCTTATTTGCATCTTATAACTTTAACGCTTGTAATGGTGCCGATGTTATAGAACCAAAAGCAAGGGGAACTGCTAATGGTTTTTTAACCTATGCAAATGACCGATTTAATAATCCAGGCGCAGCGGTTACTCTTAATGGCGCACAAGGACTTTTTTTTGGTTCGCCAGCTAAATTACAAGTATCAACAGGTCTTACTATTTCTGCATGGATAAAACCAAGTACGTTAACAGGACAAAGAGCTATTGTAGCTAAATGGATTGGTTCCCAACCGCAAGATCAATATCTTTTATTATTAAACGGAAACAAAGCAATGTTTGCAGTAGGAAATCCTGGAACTTCGGCAAATGGGTATCAAGGAAACATTACGCTTACAACAACCGCATGGCATCATATAGTAGCCACTTGGGATACATCTGGTACCCATCAAATTTACGTTGATGGTGTACTCGACATAAGTGTTGTTGATAATGCATTTAAAACCATTAACAGCACAGCTCCGCTTGATTTAACAATTGGGTTTCAATCTGGTGGTTCACGTTACTTTGTAGGAAATATTGATGATGTTAAATTGTTTAATCAAAAATTAGATGCTTCTGAAGTTCAAACATTATATAACGAAACTTCTGAAATCCAAAATAATTTAATTTCTCATTACAATTTTGATGCAAACACTAAAGACCAAGTTAGCGGAAATGACCCTTTGGCTTATGGAGTAGCTTATGCGCCTGATAGAAATGGGAATATTGACCAAGCAATTAACATAAGTAATGATAGTACTTACTTAAATTTATTTGATAGCTACGATGGATTTGGCTCAGGTAATTCAGGAAAAATCACTTATTCATTTTGGTTAAATTTTAAAACATTTACAGGAGCTAATCAAATTATATTAGCTAAATCAGCTGATGGTGGCTGCGCAGGAAATGACCGTCAATTTTTATTTCGTTTAAATACACAAAACAAATTAGACATGACCGTTTACGGGACAGCAACAGCAGGAAGCTACGGAACCTTAATAGGAAGCACTACATTTACAACTGGCCAATGGTATCACGTAGTATTTGCTTATGATGCTGCTCTAACCACAAATGGAGGTGTTGATAAAATTAAAATGTATTCGTAAACGGTGCACAAGAAACAATGACAATTGGCAGTGTAACTGGATCAGGAGTTGGAACGGGCTATCAAGATGCAGCAGCATGTATTGGTGTTGGGGCATATTTAAGATCGAATGGAACTTTCTGTGTAGATGTGCAACGAATGGACGCGTATTTTGATGAATTAATGATTTTTAATAAAACATTAAAAGCACTGAAATAACAATTTATACAATGGTCAAAGTCCAGTTGGTTTAAATACAATTAACAAGCAATAATAATTCTATAATTGCTTTCCCAAATCCATTCAGTAATAACATCACTGCAAAACTTGATTTAAATTCAACTGTAGAGGTTGTTAGCATTGATGGAAAAACCGTGTTTCAGTCAGAAGCAAAAGCTGGAGAAATAAATTTAAACACAGAAAATTGGAACAATGGAATTTACATTATGAAAATAAAGAATTCAAAAGGCACATCTATACAAAAACTAATCAAACAATAAATTTTAAGCGGGGCAATTATTAATTTGGTTGCCCCGCTTTAAAATACCCACCAACACGGATATCAAAAAAAATCCGTTAACGTAAAAACATTAAAGAAGATTTAAAGAGAGGGGGATTTATGTTTTTTCTAGCGATACAACCACATGCTAATAAGTCGTATTATGAATTTCAACATTCATATAAGCTGCACAATAAATTATTAGATCCAAAAAATCCACTTGTACTTTCGTGCACAAATGAAACTGCAGATTTTATTTCGAGCTTACTTTCCCAAATCATTAAAAAAAAGGACTACACCAATTTTCAATTAATTATTTGTAGTGTAAAACGGAACCAAATTGACAGTATCTTGAGTAAAATGAATAGAAAAATTCTGATGGAAGGACTGAACATTTTGGAGCAAGAATGGCTGCAAGAAATCCTTTATTATTTAAAGGAAACAACCTATGAAGACGTCATGTTTCAAGCAAAATAATCATCAATATCCACTTTACTTCAAGTTTCGAGCTAATTCTACTAGCTAATTTTATCGCAAACAACTGATAATCATTAACTTACATTTGTTTTCCAAATTTCATCTCCCGTTAATAATTAGTATCTTAGCAGCCCAAAAAAAAACGAAAGATGGCTTATTTGGAATTTGAAAAACCAATTGAAGAATTAGAGAATGAACTGGCAAAACTGAAAGACGTTGCTGAGAAAAGCAAGGTGGATGTAAGCAAGTCGGTAACTGAATTAGAGGCCAAAATACAAGCTGAAAAAACCAAACTATACACAAACCTCACACCTTGGCAACGTGTTATGCTTTCTCGTCACCCCGAGAGACCATACACATTAGCTTATATCGATTACATCAGTAAAGGAACTTTCATGGAATTGCATGGCGACCGCACTGTAGGCGATGATAAAGCAATGGTTGGTGGTTTTGGTGAGATTGATGGAAGAACAGTAATGTTTATTGGTCAACAAAAAGGTATAAATACTAAAATGCGTCAAATTCGTCGCTTTGGTATGGCTAACCCAGAAGGATATAGAAAAGCTTTGCGTTTGATGAAAATGGCAGAGAAATTTAATAAGCCTATTGTTACTTTAATTGATACTCCAGGTGCATACCCAGGATTAGAAGCTGAAGAGCGCGGACAAGGTGAAGCTATTGCACGTAACTTGTTAGAAATGGCTCAACTTAAAGTTCCTGTTATTTGTATCATTATCGGTGAAGGCGCTTCGGGTGGTGCATTAGGAATTGGCATTGGTGATAAAGTATTGATGCTTGAAAACTCTTGGTACTCTGTTATTTCTCCCGAAAACTGTTCTACTATTCTTTGGAGAACTTGGGATTTTAAAGAGAAAGCTGCTGAAGCATTAAAATTAACTGCTGAAGACATGACTAAAAATAGTCTTGTAGATGGTATCATTAAAGAACCATTAGGTGGCGCACACAACAACAAAGAAGAAATGTTTGAAACATTAAGGCAACGTATTATTGATGAGCTTTCAGGTTTAGATAAAAAATCGGCAGAAGTGCGCATTAGCGAAAGAATTGAAAAATTCTGCGCAATGGGAGTAACAGAAGAAATTGAATAATTATAAAAATATAAATACAAAAACCAATGGCTAATACAGGTGATATCAGTGTAGGATCAGTAATCCGTTACAATGGCGATTTAGTAGTAATTACAGAATACATACATCGTACTCCAGGAAATTTACGTGCTTTTTATCAAGCTAAAATGCGTAACTTAAAAACAGGTAAACAAACAGAATACCGTTTCCGTTCAGGAGAAGAGGTTACTTTGGTTCGTGTTGAATATAAAATGATGCAGTATATTTATATGGAAGGAGAATATGTTGTACTTATGGATAACGCAACATTTGAACAAGTTCACGTTCCATCTATTATGTTAGGAGATGGAATAGAATTTTTGAAAGAAGGTATGGAAGTAAAAGTAACATTTGAAGAAGACGATGCTATTTTAGCTGAGCCACCTACATTTGTTGAACTTCTTGTTGACTATGCTGAGCCTGGTGTTAAAGGTGATACAGCTACCAACACATTAAAACCATGCAAATTAGAAACAGGAGCAGAAATTATGGTTCCTTTATTTATTAGCGAAGGTGAATTAATTAAAATTGATACACGTACTCGTCAGTATGTTGAGCGTGTGAAAAAATAAAATAAGACTATTAAACAACCCCGAGCCTAGCTTGGGGTTTTCTATTTTTTTATTCCATTAAACCCAAATTGTATGAACGACAAGCTAGATATACTTAATCAAAAAATTGAAGAAGCTAAATTAGGTGGAGGTCAGAAACGTATTGATGCCCAACATAAAAAAGGCAAATTAACTGCTCGTGAACGTATTCACTTTTTGTTAGATGAAGGAAGCTTTGAAGAGATTGGAATGCTTGTTACTCATAGAAGTAACGACTTTGATTTAGAGAAAGAAAAATATTTAGGTGATGGCGTTATAACAGGTTACGGAACAATTAATGGAAGATTAACCTACGTTTTCTCACAAGACTTTACCGTATTTGGTGGCTCATTATCTGAAACGCATGCTGAGAAAATTTGCAAAGTAATGGACTTAGCTATGAAAAATGGCGCTCCATTAATTGGCTTAAACGATAGTGGTGGTGCACGTATTCAAGAAGGTGTTGTTTCATTAGGTGGTTATGCAGATATATTTTATAAAAACACATTAGCTTCAGGAGTTATTCCTCAGCTATCTGCAATTATGGGGCCTTGCGCTGGTGGTGCAGTTTATTCACCAGCAATTACCGATTTTATTTTAATGGTGGAGAACACTTCTTACATGTTTGTTACAGGACCAAATGTTGTAAAAACTGTAACGCACGAAGAAGTAACATCAGAAGAATTAGGCGGAGCAATGACACATGCAAGTAAAAGTGGCGTAACACATTTTGCTTGTGCTAATGAAATTGAGTGCATCAATAACATTAAACAAATTTTAAGTTACGTTCCTCAAAACTGTGAAGAAGATGCGCCTTCTGTTCCTTATGAAAATAAAGGTTCAGAAAAAGAGAAGCATTAAATAATATCATCCCCTGAAAACGCAAATCAACCTTATGATATGCGTGAAGTAATTAATGGTGTTATTGATGAAGATTCGTTTTTTGAAGTTCATAAACATTACGCTGAAAACATTGTTGTTGGTTTTGCACGTTTAGCAGGAAGAAGCATTGGTATTGTTGCTAACCAACCAGCTGTATTAGCAGGTGTTCTAGACATCCACTCTTCAACCAAAGCTGCACGATTTGTTCGTTTCTGCGATTGTTTTAATGTTCCTTTATTGGTGTTTGAAGACGTTCCAGGATTTTTACCAGGTACCGATCAAGAATGGAATGCAATTATTACAAACGGCGCAAAATTATTATATGCATTTTGTGAAGCAACAGTTCCACGAATTACAGTTATCACTCGTAAAGCATACGGTGGAGCTTATGATGTAATGAATAGCAAACATATTGGCGCAGATATGAACTACGCTTGGCCATCAGCAGAAATTGCTGTAATGGGTGCAAAAGGTGCTGCTGAAATTATTTTCAAAAGTGAAATTGCTGCCGCTACAGATAAAGATACAAAGTGGAAAGAGAAAGAAGCAGAATATCAAAACATGTTCGCAAATCCTTACCGCGCAGCTGAAAGAGGTTTTATTGATGAAGTTATTAAACCTGAAGATACACGCGAGAAATTAATCAAAGCCTTTAAAATGCTTGAAAACAAAGCGGTAAGATTGCCACGTAAGAAACATGGTAATATTCCTTTGTAGTTTTATTTGTCACTTATTTTTTGTAAATTAGTATTCAAATTATTTCACATGGCACGTGTAGCAGGCATCCAATTCGAAAATGATAGCAAAGGCAATCATCGTTATGTACGTATTGATTTAAAAAAACATGCCGAACAAGTTATACCACTTTTAGAAAAACTTGGTGCTATTGATGAAGAAGATGAGTTTGAAAAAGAGTGGAAAAAAGCAATTAGTGGAGAAGAAGTAGTGAAAAGAGTAAAAAAACACATTCGTACTCTTGAATGGAAACAAAAATAGCTTACTCGCCTTCGGTTGTTGACTCTTTAAATAATTTAATTGATATTTTATTCCACGAAAATTATTTCAGCTACATTGAAAACGCTTTTGATTATGTTGAGAATATTAAGAATGAAATCGAAAATAATATAACAACTCTAAAGCACCATAAATCGCCAATAGAATTAAGTCGTTATGGTAAATATTACATTCGAATAAAATCAACAAAAAGAACTTCTTGGTACGTTTTCTTCAACAAAAAGATAATCTTTATCTTATTCGCTACATCACCAATAATCATGTTTCGGATGCTGCTTTCTTAAAAGACTTGTAAAATTTTATGTAAATTTGCTTAAAATTTTCCCATGCCCTACTCTTCCTTACAAGACTGTATCAATGATTTAGAAAAAAATGGTCACTTGATTCGTGTAAAAGAAGAAGTTGATCCAAATCTTGAAATGGCTGCTATTCATTTACGAATTCATGAAGCTGGTGGCAAAGCAATTTTATTCGAAAAAGTTAAGGGTACAAAATATCAATGCGTATCCAATATATTTGGAACAAACGAGCGCATGCATTTTTTGTTTAGAGAACATTTCTCTACCATGCAGCAATTGATTGATGTAAAAAGCAATCCGATGGCTTATTTAAAAAAGCCCTTCAAAAATATTTCGCTTGCATTAAAAGCCTTTAAAGCATTACCAAAAAAATTAAATGCAAAAGCTTCTGATTATTTTGAAGAAATTCAAATTCAGGATTTACCTTTAATTAAACATTGGGAAATGGATGGCGGTGCTTTTGTTACACTACCACAAGTTTATTCGGAAGATATAGACCAACCAGGAATTATGCAATCCAATTTAGGAATGTATCGTATTCAGTTAAGTGGTAATGATTACGTGTTGAATAAAGAAATTGGTTTGCATTATCAATTGCATAGGGGAATTGGTGTTCATCAAACAAAATCGAATGCTAAAGGAAAACCATTAAAGGTGAGTATTTTTGTTGGTGGCCCACCATCACATTCGCTTGCTGCCGTAATGCCTTTACCCGAAGGACTTTCGGAGATGACCTTTGCAGGTGCATTAAATGGAAGAAGATTTAGATATTTATATGAAGATGGTTTTTGTTTATCAGCAGATGCAGATTTTGTAATTACTGGCGAAGTATATCCTAATGAAAATAAACCAGAAGGTCCGTTTGGCGACCACTTGGGTTACTACAGTTTACAACATAATTTCCCATTGATGCGTGTGCATAAAGTCTATGCTAAGAAAAATGCAATATGGTCTTTTACAGTTGTTGGTAGACCACCGCAAGAAGATACAGGCTTCGGAAATTTTATTCATGAACTTACAGGTGATGGATTAAAAAAAGAAATTCCAGGTTTAAAAGAGGTACACGCAGTAGACGCAGCAGGTGTGCATCCATTGTTATTAGCCGTTGGTAGCGAACGCTATACTCTTATGCACAAACAAAACAACCTGCCGAAATATTAACCATTGCAAATCATATTTTAGGAAGTGGTCAATTAAGCTTAGCGAAATTTTTATTCATTACTGCTGATGACAACAACAAAGTTACAACGCATAATATTGAAGAATACTTCAAATATATTTTAGAACGCATCGATTTAAAAAGAGATTTACATTTTCACACCAACACAACCATTGATACACTAGACTATTCGGGTACAGGATTAAACACTGGAAGTAAAATTGTGTTTGCTGCTTATGGAGATGTGAAAAGAGAATTAGGAAGAACTATTCCTGAATTTATAAATAGCTGTAATTCGTTTAGTAATGCTAAAATTGTTTTTCCTGGTGTTGTTTCAATAAAAGGAGAAGCTTTTAAATCTTACGAAGAAAGCAATTTATTGATTGAGAAAATAAATAATGAATTAAAAAATAACACGGTTGAATTAAATCGATTCCCTTTATTTATTCTTTGCGATGATAGCAATTTTGTTTCAGAAACACTTAATAATTTCTTGTGGGTAAGTTTCACTCGTTGCAATCCATCTCATGATATTCATGGTGTAGATAGTTTTGTGCTTAATAAACATTGGGGCTGCAAAGGACCGCTCATTATTGATGCACGTAAAAAACCACATCATGCACCTGAATTAATTAAGAATGCCGAAATAGAAAAAAGAGTGGATGAGATTGTTTCGAAATTGAAATAGATTTATCAAACAAAATCATCAAGGGCGGTTCTTAAAATTCACAGATTGAGGCGAACAAAAAATTTAAACCCGAGTTTACCTAAGTAAATGAGGATTTAAATTTTGCAGTTCAACGAAGAGATGTGGATTTTAAGGACTGGCCTTATTTCATATTTACAAATTGCAATGGTATATCAATTTCCTCTGCCGAACGCAATGCTGCAATTGTCATTTGTAAATCATCAATCTTTTTTCCTGAAACACGAATAATATCGTCCATTACTTGAGTAGTAACTTTAACTTTAGAATCCTTAATTACCTTCATTATTTTCTTTGAATATTCTTTATCAATTCCCTCACGCACTTTAATATCCTTTTTAATAACCATACCTGAAGAATAATGTTCCTTAGATAAATCCAAACTTCTTGGGTCAAGTTTTTGCTTAATCATTCTACTTCTGATTGTATCAATAATAGAATCCAAGCGCATTTCATCTTCTGTTGTAATACTAAGACTTACGTTCTTTTTATCTAAATCTATAGTGCTTTTAGAATTTTTAAAATCAAATCTGCCCAAAATATCCTTACGCGCTACGTTAATTGCATTATCTAAGGTTTGAGCATCTGTTTTACTTGTTATATCGAATGACGGCATAATTGGTATATTTACATGATTAATGAATTCAAAAGCTAAAATACTATTTCTGTTTGTTACTTGTTTAGTTGGGACAAAATTATTTTCTCAAATTAACAACTTAGAAAAGCATTTTAAAAGTTATGGCTTAGTAAATATTCAAGATTATTGCCCAGATATTAAAGTTGAGCTTGCCTACTCAAGTACGAAAAACTTTGTTGGTATTGACATGTACAAACAATTAAACAAATGTTATTTACCTAAAGAAGTTGCATTACAATTATGCAAAGCACAAGCATTGCTTCATGAAATAAGCGATTATTATGATATAATCATTTTTGATGCAACTCGTCCATTACATATTCAAAAACTAATGTGGGATTCATTAAAACTGCCAATTGAACAAAAAACAAAATACCTTGCACATCCAAGTAGTATTTCACTTCACAACTATGGTGCTGCTGTAGATATTGGATTAATAACAAAAGATGGGGTAATTGTAGATATGGGAACTCCCTTTGATTTCTTTGGGAAAGAAGCCCATATAACAAATGAAAATGCTTTAGTAAAAGATGGCTTATTAACTCGAACACAATTAATGAATCGCAAACTTCTTAGGTCAGTAATGTTAAAATCGGGATTCTTGACGATGTCAACTGAGTGGTGGCATTTTAACTTTTGCACTAAAGAAATAGCTGCAAAACAATTCCAATTAATCCCTTAAACGGGTTTTTAACCAATTATTTTTAAAATTTTTAATAACTATTTATCGATTTCATTTATTTAAATTTAGCTTTCATTTATTATAATTGCCGTTCATCCCAAATCTTCACTGAAATCAAATAGTTCAGGAATAAAACACTTGGAATTTAAATCAGTTTAGTTTATGTTTATGAAAAATTAACAACCATGAACAATAAATTTACCTCATTAATTACTGGGTTAACACTTATCACAGGATCAAGTGTTTTTGCTCAAACCCAAAAAATAAAACCACACCAACACAAGGACGAGGTTGCAACTCATCGTACTTGTGGTACAACTGAGCATCACGAATTTTTAAAGCAAACTCGTCCTAACTACGAGAAAGACTTTATCGAATATAACAAGATGATTGATGCTTACATGAAGAAAGAAGAAGCATCTACTCAAAAAAACCTACCTAATATTACAATACCTGTTGTAGTTCACATCCTATATGCGAATGCAACGGAGAACATTTCTGATGCACGCGCAATTGAGCAGGTAACTGTATTAAATGAAGACTTCCAAAAAACAAATGCAGATACAACTATAATACCTGCAATTTTCAAATCTCGTGCAGCAGGAACAAACATTACTTTTTGTTTAGCACAAAGAGACCCTAATGGAAATCCTACAACTGGTATTATTCATAAAGCAACCACTGTAGCAACATTTGGAACTAATGACGAAGTAAAATCAAATGCTCAAGGCGGTGATGACGCTTGGAATGTTCAAAAATACGTGAACATTTGGGTATGTGATTTAGGTACACAATTACTTGGTTACGGTGAGTTTCCAACAGGAAGTTTAAGTAACACTTATGGTTTAGTTTTAAATTATCGTTACACTGGTAAAACAGGTGCCGCTGCTCCATTTAATAGAGGAAGAACCGGAACGCATGAATTTGGTCACTGTTTTAATTTATATCACATTTGGGGTGACGATGGCTCTGCTTGTACTGGAAGCGACCAAGTAACAGATACTCCAAATCAGAAAAGTGAAAACTACGGCATCCCAACTTATCCTCAAGGCACTGCTGCTGGCGGAGGATGTTGTACAGCTGGCGATATCAGTTCAATGTATATGAATTATATGGATTATACAGATGATGCAGGTATGGCAATGTTTACTGCAGGGCAAATAACAAGAATTAATGCTGTTGTTAATAATGCACCTTGGAACATATTACAATCTTCCGATGGTTGTATTCCGGTGAACTTAGTTGCTACTGATGCAAGTATCTTTAACGTAACATCTCCTACAGGAACTTCTTGTAATACAAGTTTTCAACCTGTTACTACTTTAAAAAACATGGGAAGTGCTGCCTTAACAAGTTGTACAATTAATTACAGAGTTGATGCAGGAACTGTAAATACATATAGTTGGACAGGAAACCTAGCTTCATTAGCTACAACAAGTGTTACTTTACCAACAATTTCTGCAACTGCAGGTACACATACTTTAACAGTTTATACAAGTAATCCAAACGGGGCAAGCGATGGTAATACTACAAACGACCAATCTACTACAACATTTACCATTATAGCTGGTAGTGGAGCAAACCTTCCATTTACTGAAGGTTTTGAAGGAACAACTTTTGTGCCTGCTGGATGGCAAATAGAAAACTCAGATGCTGCTGATACTTGGGCAAGAACAACAACGGCATTTAAATCTGGTGTTGCATCTGCAAAAATGGATAACTATACAAATGATTTTACAGGACAATCAGATGCAATGATTACTCCAGGTATTAATTTAACATCTATGTCTTCGCCTCAATTAACTTTCCAAGTAGCTTACAAATTGTACACAAGTCCAACTGCAGCTACACCATATTCAGACACACTTGATGTTATGATTTCTACTGATTGTGGAGCAACTTACACTAGTATTTACAAAAAGTTTGGTGCAGCTTTAACAACAACAACTCCAACATTTGCGGCGAGTGAATTTGTACCTACTGCAAACCAATGGAGATTAGAAACTGTTTCGTTAGCTACTTATGCAAGCGCTCAAAATGCTTATATCAAATTTAGAAATGGATCAGAATATGAGAACAACCTTTATATTGATGACATAAACATTACAGGTTCTGTTGGTATAAATGAACAGGCTAACTATTCTGCTTTAGTAAATGTTTATCCTAACCCATCTAACGGACAATTATCAATTGAAATTGCGAATAATGTTGGCGGACAAACATGTGAGATTTCTATCTACAATGTAATCGGTCAAAAAGTTCTTACTACTAATTCTGAAAAAGGATTAAGTTCTGTGCAAACTATTGACATGTCTTCATTAGCAAATGGCGTTTATCAAGTTGAAGTTAAATCAAACAACAAGAGTACATTTAAGAAAGTTGTTTTAAATAAATAAACACTAAAATTTACTACAGCAAAAATCCCCGAGTTCATGAACTCGGGGATTTTTGTTTATTTTACCTTTACTTTTATATCACTCAAATTAACTTTACCACCAGGACCCACTGCAACAATATCTTCAATGTAAAATTTACTTCCTTTTTTTGCGCTTGCCAATAATTGTTTTGCATTAGAAGGTAAATTTGGTCCTGTTACTTTAATTTCTTCATAAACTCCTTTTGAACTCACTATTGAAAAAACAAAAGAGCTTACTTTAAAATTTACATTTTCAAATTCAAAATTGGGTAGTGCTGCAGCAATTCCACCGATTTGAGCTAATTCATTTTTAGAAAATTCTAATGCACCACCACTCGCATCTTTACCGCCAATTTTTGCAATTGGAGTTGGAACATTTTTTACTCTAAATCTTATTGGTGCGCCTTGTTGACGAATTGTACCATCGCTTTGTTTTGCAGAAACAGTAACCATACATTCACCTTTACTCGAAGTACTTACCGTGTACTTACCGTTACCATTAGCCTTAAGTTTAGCTCCACAACCTGAAACATTAACAATGAGTTCGCTTGGAGCAATACCAGCAGCTGACACTGCAATTGGATTCTCAAGACCTACATACATTAAATTCATTTTTTCAGGCGACACAGATACTGATGGAGCTGCCACCATGTACTTGTATTCGTAAGGATAATATTCGAAATTCCCGAAAGCATTTTTAAGTTTAATAGCTCCTTTAATTATTTGCTCACCAGTAGTGGTTGTAGAAACTTGATATTTCCCAATACCTTCACTTGAATTAATAGGCTCACCTTCCTTAATTGCTGCTTTAGTTTTAAAATCATATTCACCTCCTAATAACACTTGCATGTTACTTTCATTAAAATCACTTGATGAAGCAGATAAAAATATATTTGCCTTAAACTGTTGCCCCAATTGCACGTAACCATTTTCAGAAATAACGGTTGCGTTAAACTTATCAACCTTAATTTTTCCTTTACGCGATGCATTGGCTAATTCCCCTATAAAGGATGTTTCTATACTCTTAATGTCATTTTGAATTTTGGTTAAATTAGTAATTACTGCAGCAAGTGGTAATTGATTAAAGTTTTGAGTCTCCCAAGTTTCCTTCACGTTATCAATCTTATCTAGTGGATCTAAAGGATAAATTGATTTTACTTTTCGCACCAAACGGTTGTAATCTGGATCAAGCAATCGTGCCTTTTCATCCTTTTGCAATACTTCCATTCGTTTTAAAATTTCATCGTGAATGAAAATAATTTTTGATTTCAATTCCTTTGCTGTCATTGCCCCGTTTTTTGGAGATGCTTCATCATCGCCAATTAATATATAAGTAGGTGTATCAAAATCATCTTGCTTTTCTGTATAACGAAGTTTAAGTGTATCTGCGGATTTTGAATCTAGTTTTTCAGTTTTAGCAACAATATGTGATTTCAATTCTGCAACATAATCATAACCATCTTGAGTAATTTTAAAAACTTCTTCAGTTAGTTTTAAATGAATACGTGCTATTGAATCATTCTTTGCGTATTCTCTAAAATCAGATAGCGTTTTTATTTGATTATCAATTAAAGCTGCGTTGGTTCGTTCCAAGCTTTCGTTAACAGTTACAAATCCTTTTAATATATCTTTTGATACATTTAGTGCGAGCATTGCAGTAAGAACAAGGTACATAAGACCTATCATTTTTTGTCGCGGAGTTTCTTTAGAGTTTCCAGCCATGGTGTTTAGTTTTAGTGGGTTTTGAGAATATAATGGTAGTTAGAATAAAAAGTGACAAAATAATTCAAGAGTAATTTTAAATAAGATGTAATCCTTAAACAAAAAATAATTAATGCTAATTATTTACTCTAAGTTTATTGGTTGCGTCTGAAAAAGTTTATCTTTGAAACACTAAAAAAAACACATGAAAAAGCTATTAACACTAAGTACAATAATAATTCTCGCTATGTCATTTACAACTTTTACAAACAAAACACTTCATGACTTTAAATCTAAAACACTAGACGGAAAAGATTTCTCTTTTTCAAGTTTAAAAGGCAAAAAAATCATAATTGTAAATACAGCTTCAGAATGCGGTTACACTCCTCAGTATAAAGATTTACAAGCATTTATATGAAAAATATAAAAATTCAAATTTTGTAATTATAGGATTTCCATGTAATGATTTTGGTGGACAAGAACCAGGAAGCGCGGGAGAAATTCAAAGTTTTTGCTCTAAAAATTATGGTGTTACTTTTCCTTTGATGGAGAAAGTTATTGTAAAAGGAGATAACAAATGTGAAATTTATAAATGGCTTACTTCAAAAACCGAAAACGGAGTTGAAGATTCAAAAGTAAATTGGAACTTTAATAAATACTTAATTGATGAAAACGGCAACTACGTTAAACATTTAGGTTCGGGTGTTAATCCTTTAGACAAAGAAGTTACTGAGTGGATTGAAAAGAAGTAATTTTCTTTTTCTTCCTCGAATAAAAATATTCGAATCCAACTGTATTTAAAAGCAACAACAACATTCCGTAAAAAGTATCTTCAAATGGTATGGTTAACATTCTAATTCCTAGATTGTGATTATCATTGTAGCTCACCACTACTCTATCAATAAAACTACCTGTTAAAATCCCATTTGAGATAAAAAATGGGATTAAAATAAATAAATAACAAACAAAAAAGATAGATAAGTAGTTTGTTTTTCTATAAACTAAATATAGCAACACTAAAGCTAATAGAATAAATGTTACAGAAGTGTAAAGACGAGTAATATTGAGAAAACCAACAGCAAGCAAAGCAACTGAAAGAACAATATAAAACCAGTTTGTGAATTTATTTAGCCTTTCAAACTTAAAATATTTCTTAAAACAATAGTAACTAAAGCCGCAAGCATAAGGAATACAAATGAAGAAGAGAATTTCCTCAATTGGTAAATTAATTAATTTAATTCCGATTGTATATTTATCCGAAAAACTCCATACACCAAGGTAAGTAAACACAATATCCCAAACAATAAAAAAAGTTGCAATAGAAAAGCAAGGAATAATAAAACTTCTCCAATGCTTATAAAAGTCAAATTTGGAAGTAAATGAAAATATCAATGGAAAAATGATACAGAAGAAATCGACAAGCAAATAAGTGTACTTCTCGTTCATCTATTTATTTTTTAATGCTTCCTTAAAATATTTAACTGGAACCCAAAGCATACCAAAACATTCGCCATCCGGCTTATACAAATGTTTGTGGTGTACCTTATGTGCTTTTCTTAAACCACGGAAATAAAAATTATCGGTTCTAGTGAACAATTTAAATCGTTGATGAATAAAAATATCGTGCACCATAAAATATGCAAAACCATACAAAGTAATACCTGCTCCAATAAAAATTAAAAAACTTAATTCCGGCATAAAAGTTCCTAGTCCGAAAAAAATCATTGAAAGTGCAGCGAAAATGATAAAAAACGCATCATTCTTTTCGAAAAACTCATCTTCTTTCTTTTGATGATGATCTTCATGAAGGTTCCATAAAAAACCGTGCATAACATATTTATGTGTTAACCATGTAACTCCTTCCATACAAATGAAGGTTACCAACACAATCAAACTATTAATTAGTATTTCCATTTTTAATCTGACTTAATTTGTTAAAAATAATTTTAAACCAAATAGTATATTTATCAGGATTTGTATCCATATCAAACAAGACATCTTGAACATCAACAAATTTATAATCAAGCACTTCTTCTGCGTTTGGATTTATTGTTCCGTTATACATTCCAAAAAACACGTGATCAAATTCATGCTCAGTTAAACCTTGATCCAACTCCGCTTTATAAATAAAATTAAATTGATAAGCCAATTCGCATTCAAAACCCATCTCTTCCTTCAGTCTACGATTTGCTGCATCATACGTTTCTTCATTAGGACGTGGATGGCTACAACAGGTGTTAGTCCACAAACCAGGTGAGTGATATTTAGATAAAGCTCTTTGCTGTAACAACAATTGTCCCCTCTCATTAAAAACAAAAATGGAAAAAGCACGGTGCAATAATGCCTTTTGGTGAGCAAGTATTTTTTCCATTACTCCCAATTCATTATCTAACTCGTCAACTAAAATAACCTGTTCCATCAATTAAAATCTTTTTAATTTTTGTTTGTCTTCTTCCGTTGCATGTTTATTCGTAAATAAGAATTTTTTTATGCGGCTATACAAATCTAAATCCTTTTTTGGATTTTTTGATTGTGTTTCAATAAATTCGAACAAAAACTCCTTATCATCTTTCAAGTTCGAAGAATAATTTAAAATACCGGGCACATTTAATTGGGTACAATACCTATAAAATCTAAGCTCAGCATTTTCTGGATCAATTGCAATTGCCTTTTCAAGTAAATTCTTACCCGAATGAAAATGTGATAGTTTTGAAATCGGACTAAAAACATGTTTACACAACACTAATTCTGACATTGCTTTAAAACCAATAATAATCGGCTTTTCCGACTCTATTCGTTTTACCGATTTATAAAATTCATCCGCAGTTTTACTATCCTTTACCGCTGCTTCCAACGTTTTACGAATAGAAATTAAGTCCTCCGTTGCAAAAGCAACACGAGCAAATATAAAAGCGATTACAACTAAAATGAATTTCATAATTACAATAAACTAAAACTATGCTTTAAGAAAGAACCAGCCAACAAGCCCATTTTTTGGTAATTAGGTACGCGAATTCGTTGCTTCATTATATCGTAAGATGGAACAGATTTTATTTTTTTAAATAATCTCAAATAATAAACATAGGCAACATAAACACCAAAGCGTGAACTGCGGGGCAGTTCCTTTATGCCTTCCAACGCAGCGTCAAAATCTTTTTGGATATCCTTTTCTATTTCAGCCTTTTCTATTTCCGAAAAAACTTTCATATCAATTTGAGGGAAATAAACTCTACCTAAGGTTTGATAGTCAGCTTTTAAATCCCGAAGAAAATTCACCTTTTGAAAAGCAGAACCCAGGCGCATTGCTGATGGTTTTAAAGCTTGATACATTTTTTCATCTCGTTCAGTAAATACACGCAAGCACATCAAACCAACCACTTCAGCTGAGCCAAGAATATATTGCTCATAGGATTGAAGATTGTGTTCGCTCTTAGCTAAATCCATTTCCATGCTTTTCAAAAAACAATCTATTAATTCATCGTCGATGTTATAATCATTTACCACTTGCTGAAAACTATTTAAAATAGGATTCATACTAATTCTTCGCTCGATTGCTCTATAAGTATCTCTTCTAAATTCCTCTAACAATTCAGCTTTATCATACTCATGAAAGGTATCTACAATCTCATCCGCAAAACGAACGAAACCATAAATACTGTAAATGGCATCATGGAATTTTCCATGCAGACAATTAATCCCAAGAGAAAAGCTTGTACTATAAGCTCTTGTTGTTAGCTTGCTAGAAGCTATCGATACCTCATCAAATAATTGCTTCATTGTTTTTTAGTATTTAATTGTTTAATTAATTCTTTTGCTGCAATTTGCCCCGATATTAAAGCTGGCGGAACACCTGGACCTGGAACAGTTAATTGCCCAGTATAAAAAAGATTACTCACCTTTTTATTTTTAAACTTGGTTTTAAAACTGCTGTTTGTTTTAATGTGTTTGCTAAACCGTAAGCATTCCGCCATAAGCATTATAATCGCTCACGAAATTTTTAACACAATATGATTTTTATAAATAATATTTTCATAAAAAGATTCGCCACAAAATTTTTCGATGCGCTTAATGATTGGAGCAAAAAAGGAATCTCTTATTTCATCATTATCCTCTAATCCAGTAGCAATTGGAATTAGAACAAATAAATTCTCCATTCCTTCAGGAGCAACAGAATCATCAGTTTTTGATGGGCAACAAACATAAAACAAGGGGTCTTTTGTCCATTGAGGCTTTTCATAAATATCTTTTGAATGCTGTGAAAAATCTGCATCAAAAAACAAATTATGATGAAGTAATTTTTTAATTTTTTTATTTACACCTAAATAAAATATTAAACTAGACGGAGCAAATGTTTTTTTCTTCCAATATGCTTCATTGTAATTTCTTAATTCTATGGGCAACAGTTTTTGCTCAACATGGTTATAATCTGCTGAGGCAATAACACCATCCGTTTCGTATTGTCCTAATCCAGTTTTAACTCCTTTTACTTTACCATCAACAATCTCAATAGAATTTATTGCTTCGTTTGTTTTTATTTGCACGCCAAGCGACTGAGCTAATTCCTTCATACCTTCAATTATCTTATACATTCCTCCCATAGGGTAATAGGTTCCTTGTACAAGAGCTGAATAATTCATTAGACTGTATAACGCAGGAATTTGATTAGGCATAGCCCCTAAAAACAAAACTGGAAACTCCATCAACATGATTAAGCGTTCATTCTTAAAGTACTTTCGCACATAAGTACTAACTGAACTAAAAACATTACTTTTAAAACTCCCGAAAGAACTTCGAGATTTGCAAACTCAAACCATGAATAAGCTGGTTTATAAACCAACTCTTTCATTCCCACATTATACTTGAACTCCGCTTCTTTTAAAAATTTTTCTAATTGCTTTGAACTTCCCTTTTCTATTCGCTCAAATTCATCCATGAGCGCTTTCATACTAGCTGGAATAGTAAGCACATCATTTTCTCCGTAAATAATTTGAAAACCAGGATCTAATTTTTTTAAATCATAAAAATCTTTTGCTGATTTCCCGAATTGATTGAAATATTTTTCGAAAACATCGGGCATCCAGTACCAACTTGGACCCATGTCAAAAACAAAACCGTCCTCCCTAAAAACGCGAGCTCTTCCTCCTACCTCCGCATTCTTTTCGAATACTGTAACGTCTAAGCCTTGCTGTGCAAGAAAAGACGCTGAGGCTAAACCAGAAAAACCACTTCCTATAACTGTTACTTTTGACATTTTTGTTTAACTTATTTGCAAATATATTAAACAAAAATGAGATAGAAGTATTTATTTTGTTAAAATTTCTAACAAATCATTAGGATGCCTAAGTACCACAATGTTTTTCAACTGATTAATTTCATTCATGGCACTTAAATTTCCACCAATTAAAAAGGAAACTTGCTTATTATGCTTTTTATTGCCGCAATATGATTTTGAACATCCGTTGGCTTTTTCCTTGAAATATTAAAGGTTAGCGCATGAGTAGGTTTTATTTTTTTTACCAACTCGTCTAAATTTTTTGCAGGCACATTTTGTCCAAGATAAATTGTTTTGTAACCTGATTTTCTAATTAAATAATCTGAAAAAACAAGACTCAATTCATGCCATTCATCATCCGGCAAATAAAGTAAAAATATTTTCTCTGGCTTTGAAGGAGCTGCTAATCCATCAATAGCGGCTTGCAATTTCCTACGTATTAAAGATGATGCAAAATGTTCTTGTGAAGGCATCGCTTTGTTTGACACCCAAAGAATTCCCGTTTTCGCTAAAAAAGGATAAATAACATTTAGCATTGCATCATACAAGCCATAACGTAAAACCACTGCGGAAAATATTTTTTCAAAACCAGCTTCATCGTATGCTAACATCGAAATAATAAGGTCGCTTACGTAAGCGTTATTAGCAACATCTTCCGACGAATTCTCTTGAACTGCTTGAACTTTTTTGTTCATCTCATCATCGTTGAGAACCGCTACTTTAGAAATCTTATATCCACTCTCTAAAAGTGTTGATACATTTAGTATTTTTTTTAACTGAGAATCATCGTAATACCTAATGTTAGTGGCAGTTCTATGAGGTTCGATAAGATTATATCTTTTTTCCCAAATACGAATTGTGTGAGCCTTAATACCTGTTAAACGCTCCAAATCATTTATTTGATACTTTTCCATTTTGTTTAATTTAAGTTCAACAAAGGTAAACAAATTATTAAAACAAACAATTCTTACGAAATGAAGAAGGAAAGGTTAATAACTATCCCTACAAACCAACTAGGTATTGCTATTTGCGCCTATTTTTGAAACAAAACTATTTGTATGTCGGACATTGCGCATTATTTTAAACCCGTTGACCTAGTATCAATTAGCAACGATAGTGTATTTGAAGGAGGTATGCTTGGCGAAAACATTATTGCTTTTACCAATGAAAATGATTTTCCCGAACTAACTGCAGATATTGCAATTATTGGTGTTTGCGAAGATAGACGATCAAGGAAGAATATTGGAAGCGCAAGAACTCCTGATGAAGTTAGAAAACATTTATACAAACTTTATACTGGTGGCTTAGAACCAAAAATTTTAGACTTAGGTAATATTGAAGCGGGGTTTGAAATAGAAGACACTTACTATGCCCTTGCAAATAGTATCGAAGTTTTAATTAAGAAAAATATTATTCCTGTTATTATTGGTGGTTCACAAGACTTAACCTATGCTCAGTTTAGAGGTTATGAAAAACTAGAACAAACAATAAATATTGCAACCGTTGATGCCGAATTTGATTTAGGCGACCCAGAAGGAAACCTAAATAATAAAAGCTTTTTAGGGAAAATAATTCTGCATCAACCGAATTATCTTTTTAATTATAGCAATATAGGTTATCAAACTTATTTGGTTAGTCCATCATCTATAAATATGATGAACAAACTTTATTTCGATAGTTATCGCTTAGGACAAATTAGAGATAATATACAAGAATCGGAGCCAATTATTAGACATGCAGACATGTTGAGTTTTGATTTCTCTGCTATCAAACATTCGGATGCGCCCGCAAATGAAGTTCCGCAACCAAATGGTTTTTACTCGGAAGAAGCTTGCCAAATGATGCGTTATGCTGGCATGAATGACAAATTAACTTCGCTTGGTTTATATGAAATCAATCCTTCATACGATGAGCGCGGAAAAACATCTCACCTTGCAGCGCAAATGATTTGGTGTTTTGTTGATGGATTTTACAATAGAAAAAAGGATTATCCAACACGTACTAGCCCTGATTACACCCGATTCCATGTTTTCTTACAAGAGAACAAATACGAAATCAATTTTTACAAGAGCAATAAAAGCGATAGATGGTGGATGGAAGTTCCATACCCAAGCCACGAAAAATTAAAATTTGAAAGACATACATTAGTTCCTTGTTCTTACAAAGATTACGAAACAGCTTGTAAAGATGAGATTCCAGACAGATGATGGCAAACATATCAAAAACTACAATAACGCAATTAAAGAGTTATTGAGATATTGAATTGTTGAGTTATTCTAATTCAATATCTCAACAATTCAACACTTCATTAATTCATCATGAGTATAAAAGATAATCTTCTTACAATAAAAAACAGTTTGCCTGCACAGGTGAAATTGATTGCTGTGTCTAAAACATATCCAGCAAGCGCAGTGGATGAAGCTTATAAAGCGGGGCAACGAATATTTGGTGAGAACAAAGTGCAAGAGATGTGCGAGAAACACGAGCAATTACCTGCAGATATTGAATGGCATTTAATTGGTCACTTGCAAAGTAATAAGGTTAAGTACATGGCTCCTTTTGTTGCAATGATTCATTCGGTAGATAGTTTAAAATTGCTTCAGGAAATAAATAAACAAGCACAAAAAAATAATCGTGTAATTAAATGCTTACTTCAAATTTACATTGCAAGTGAAGAAACAAAATTTGGTTTGGACAAAGAAGAATGCAAAGCACTGCTCAATTCAATAGAGTTTAAAGGAATGAATAATATTGAAATTGTTGGCTTAATGGGAATGGCAACAAATACAGATAATACTGCACAAATTAAATCTGAATTTGCCTCTTTAAGAACACTTTTTACTGAAATTAAGAGCAATTTTAATCACAAAAACATTCAACTTACCGAGTTAAGTATGGGAATGAGTAGCGATTACAAAATTGCCATAAAAGAAGGCTCTACAATGATTAGAGTTGGAAGTAGTATATTTGGTGCTCGCCAATACAGCTAACAACCAATAGATTAGCTCCATTTTTGTTTTATTTGTACATAAAATGTATATTCGTTCCTTTTTTATAGAGCGTGGCAAGTTGGAAAATAAAGGCTGTAGTGCAAAAGGTAATTTCCTTTTTACCTGCAAGCCATAAAATAAATTATCTGTTTCAAAAGTACATCACCAAAGGTGTTATCCTTTCTGATGAATACTTTTATGACCGTCTTGGACATGCTGTGTTTCATGCTAAAGCATATATTAAACACAAAAACACTTTACCTACATCTACACTCGAATTAGGAACCGGATGGTATCCAGTAGTTCCAATTTCTATGTATTTATTGGGTTCTAACGATGTTGTTACTTTGGATATTACTCCTTTAACAGATAAAGACAAATTAGTAACTACCATCAAAAAATATTTAGAAGCAATTGAATTAAAAAAGGTTGATCAAGTATTTTTAAATATTCCAGACCGCATTACTAAGCTAAAAGAGTTACTTGCAAATGCTGAGAAGTTAAGTCAAGATGAATTATTAAAAGCGCTTAACATTACCTACTTAAATGCTGATGCTCGCAAACTTCCGCACAAAAATGAAAGTTTTGATTTAATACATTCTAACAACACATACGAGCACATTTACGAACCAATTTTAAAAGATATTGCAAAAGAATTTAAACGCGTTCAAAAACCAAGTGGTATTCAATCACACTTTATCGATATGAGCGATCACTTTGCGCACGCTGATGGAGGAATTACTATTTACAATTATTTAAAGTATACAGAAGCGAAATGGTTGCGTATTGATAACTCAGTGCAACCTCAAAATCGTATGCGTATTAATCAATATAGAGATTTATACAAAGCAGTAGGATTACAAATACTAGAAGAAGAATTAAGACCTGGAAGTATTGCTGATTTAGATAAAGTTGCTCTTAGTGCTCCTTACAATACATTTAAAAAGAAGACGTGGCTGTAAGTCACGGATACATTGTTTCACAATAAAATTAAAATATAGTTTCTACCTTTACTCTATCGTCATTTATTTAAAGCTAAAGCTTAAATTTGTACTCAACAAGGTGAAAAATCTATTTAAAAATAACGCCGCATTTTACTTGCCCTATCTCATTTTCGTTATTGTAGGTGCAATTCTTATTTTAAAAACCGAACAATTTGCCTTACACACGAAGTTTAACTCAATTGTAGGGAACTCTTTTTTAGATTTTTTCTTCAAATACAGCACACATATTGGCGATGGCTTGTTTCTAATACTAATTGCAATTGTACTATTTTTCTTCAACTTTAAAAACGCTATATTTCTTCTAATATCCTATGCACTTGCCGGAGGCTTTACACAATTTCTTAAAAAAGTATTTTTTAATTTTGAGATGCGCCCGTTCTTTCACCATACCTTTAATGGCTTACCTCTTAAAGTTGTTGAGGGTGTGCAAATGTATAGCCAAAATAGTTTTCCATCTGGGCATTCTACTTCTGCTTTTTGTTTGTTCTTTTGCTTATGCATAATTAGTCCAAAGGTTTGGCAGAAAATTTTCTTCTTTTGCTTAGCAATACTTATAGGATTTTCACGCGTTTATTTATCGCAACACTTTTTCGAAGATATTTATGTTGGTAGTATTATTGGGGTTGGATTTAGTTCAATTGTTGCATACATTTTCTTTTATTCTAAATTTTCATTTAAACTAACAAAGTTAGAACAGTCAATTACAAAGGTTTTCAAAAAACAAAATGGATAAGAAAGACAAAATAAATATTTCGCTTATTGTTTTGATTTCATCAATCTTATTCATTCCTTTTTTAGGAGGATCACATTTATTTGATTGGGACGAAATAAATTTTGCTGAGTGTGCTCGCGAGATGATTGTAACGGGAAACTACTCACAAGTTCAAATTAATTTTCAGGCATTTTGGGAAAAACCACCATTGTTTATATGGATGCAAGCATTATCAATGAAAGCCTTTGGAGTAAATGAATTTGCAGCTCGTTTTCCAAATGCCATTTGCGGAATATTTACACTAGTTACCATTTACTTAATTGGGCGGAAAATTTACGATAGAAAATTCGCACTTACTTGGGTGTTTGTTTACGCTTCCTCTTTCCTAACTTTCTTTTACTTTAAATCAGGTATCATCGACCCTTGGTTTAATTTATTCATTTTCATTGCAATTTATAATGCACTACTTTTTACCAATAACCCTAGCAGCAGAGAAAGCTATAAACAAGTGTTATTAGCAGGCGCAGCAATTGGTTTAGCTGTATTAACAAAAGGTCCTGTTGGATTACTTGTTTTTGGTTTAACCGTTGGGATATTTATTTTAATAAAAAGATTTAGAGATGTAGGAACTATAAAACACCTGCTTCTGTTTTTGCTGTCATTTGTGATTTTTGGATTTGGATGGTTTATAATTGAAATAGTAAAAGGCAATGGAGTGCTAGTTAAAGAATTCATTGATTACCAAATTAGATTATTCAACACAAAGGATTCGGGGCATGGTGGTTTTCTCTTATACCATTTCGTTATTCTATTAATAGGATGTTTCCCAGCTTCTATTTTCTTTTTGCAATCACACAAAAAAAGTGAGAGCGATACGCCTTTCCAAAAACATAGCAAACGATGGATGATTTTATTGTTCTGGGTAGTACTGATCCTATTTACAATCGTGAAAACAAAAATTGTTCATTACTCAAGTATGTGTTGGTTCCCACTCACATACCTATCTGCATATAGCATTTATAAATTACAAAGTGGTGAAAGTAATTTCAAAAAATGGGTTACAACAACTGGAATGGTTTTAAGTATATTACTTGGTACTATTTTTACATTGCTTCCTTTAATTGATGTAATTAAACCTGCATTAATAAAATCACAATTAATTGGCGATAAATTCGCAGTTGAAAATTTGAAAGCAGATGGCGGCTGGTTTGGCTTTGAGTGGATAATTGGATTGTCGTTTTTGGTTATAAGTACATATACATTTTACCAATTCAAAAAAGGAAAAACTAAATTTATTCAACCATTATTATTTGTTTCCCTATTTACTATTTTTACTTTCTCTATTATGGTTGTTCCTAAAGTTGAGCGTTACACACAAGGCGCTGCGATTGATTTTTACAAAACATTAAAAGGAAAAGATTGTTATTTAGAAACCGCAGGATTTAAAAGTTACGCTTACCTTTTTTACGCCGACAAACAACCTCAATTAAACACTCCCGAAATGCTTAAATTCACTAAAGAAATTGGTGAACGCGAAGCAAAAGAAGGTGTTTACGACCCAATGATTTCTTTCAGCAGGTATTGTGTAATTTATATGCTCGATAATAAACTTACCAAAGATGGATACCTTGTTATAAAATTCATGGATGAAGAAGACTTTGCTAAACGCTATCCTAACTACAAAAAAATGTACAGCAAAAATGGTTTTGTATTCTTAAAAAAAGAAGCGGGGCAATAACAAATGGGCTTCACAAATACCATAAAACAATACGCTAAATTAGAAAAGCCCATTCTATATGTTATCCTAACCGAATTTTTTATTCAGCTCATAAATATTGCATTCATGAATATGCAGCCGTTATTTATGGAAGCAGCGCATTATGGCAAAGATGAAATTGCGGCATTAACAGCTTCACGCTTTGCTGGAGTATTATTATTTGCAATTCCTTTAGGAATTTTAATACGAGGTAAGAAGGTTAAAAATCTCTTTACCATTTCTGCCATACTGGTTCCATTTTTCGCATTGGTAAATATTTATCTTATTGATTTGCATCAAACTTTTTTAATTCATGTTTCGCAATTTTTGTGGGGAGCATCTTTTACATTTATGCAAATTCCAATTATTCCTTTTATACTTCGCAATTGTAAAAAGGAACACCACACTGCTGGAATTGCCCTTAGTTATTCTACATACAGCTTTGCAGGTATAGTAAGTGGAATCATTATCATTTTACTTGATGCCATTAACCCCATATTTTTTAATGAAAAAATGGTTCTTATTGTTTTTTCAGTTAGTGGCTTTTTAGGAGTTTGGATGATGTCGAAAGTACAACTAGAAGAAAAAACGGTTGAAAGAAAAACAGAAACGAAAACAAAAGAGAAGAAAAATACGATTGGTTTTTAATTACCAAAGCTCTTATTCCTACTTTAATTATTGCAACGGGGGCAGGTTTAACTATCCCATTCATTAGTTTGTTTTTTAAAGAAGTACATGATTTTGATAAGGGGATTTTTCAATCATAAGCTCACTTGCTGCTATTTTAGTTGCTTGGGCAGCCTTAATGGTTCCTAATATCAAGAAAAATATAGGGTACAAAATTGCAATTCCTGCCACTCAATCATTAGCTATTATGTCTTTAGTTGCAATGGCTACAACACAATTCTACAACCAGTTTACTATTGCTGCTATTATTGCAGTTATCTGCTATTTATTACGCCAGCCACTTATGAACGTTGCTGGCCCCATGACAACCGAAGTAGTAATGAATTACGTTGGAAAAAAGAACCAAGAAATGGTAAGTGCGCTCATTGCCGCCATTTGGAGCGGCAGTTATTTCATTAGCGGTTTGATGGTTGCAGCTATGTTTGCAGATGGTGTTAGTTTTGTAAATGTATTCCTAATAACAGCGGCTCTATACGCTGTTGGGGTTGTTTGGTATTATATTCTTATTTTAGATTACAATAAGAGAGAAAAGGCGGGTTTAATCGAAAATAATTAAGCCTAATTTTGCACCTAATAATCCCCGAAAAATCTTATTTTAGCGTATTATTTTAATTATGGCAAAGAACAAACAACAATTTAAAGCGGCAAAAATAGAAGAGAAAGGTATGTTCAGTATTTTTCCATTTGCTTCTGCTCGAATAGCATATATCGTATTAAGTATAATTGGTTTTGCGTTTTATATTAATACCGTAAACAACGAATTTGCATTGGATGATGGTATTATCATTCACAAAAACGAATTCGTGATGAAAGGCTCTAAAGGCATTAAAGATATCATGACGCATGCTGCTTATTACAGCTTTTACCGCCAAATGAATGCTGAAGATCAATTAGCGGGTGGCCGTTATCGTCCGCTATCAGTTGTAAGTTTTGCTATCGAACAAAATTTTATTGGAACCTTTCCGGGTGGAAGAACCGACGCAAATAGTTGGGATATAAACAAAAATAATGTTCAAGACCCAGGTGAGGATGTAAATGAAGATGGTTTATACAATGAAAATGATGCATTAACGAGAGGCACAGGTTTACGTCATTTCAACAATATGTTGTTCTATACACTTTCTATTTTAGTGTTATTTGGTTTCTTAAAAAACTATTTGTTCAAAAACAATTGGGATTTAGCCTTCCTTACAACGCTTTTGTTTGCAATACATCCAATACATACCGAGGTAGTGGCAAATATGAAAAGTAGAGATGAAATTTTTTCATTCCTATTCATCATTCTAACCTTTATTTATACTTTTAAAGCTTTGGAATTTAAAAAGACAAGTCATTTTGTAATGGCTGGCTTTATGTATTTCCTTTCTTTATTAAGTAAAGAGTACGCTTTTACATTGGTTGCCATTATACCAATGATGATTTATATTTTCCGTCCTGAATTAATTGATTTTAAAGACAAAAAGCTTTGGATAACTTTTGGAGCCTTACTAATTGCAGCTGCTGCAATGTATAAGATGAAAGAAAAAGCAATTCCGTTTTATATGTTGGTTGCATTGTTCTTTACTATTGGATCTTTATTTGTTCTATCAAAAGAATATAAAAACAAAAGCTTTGTTGCTTTATTTAGTTCATTAAGTATAGCGTTTGTTGCATACATGTGTTTCCGTTTGTTTTCAGTAACACTTAAGCCTGCTGTGCCTGATACAGAAGTGCTAAACAACCCATACTTATTTGCTACACCTGATGAAAAATGGGCTACCAAAATATTCGTATTACTTAAGTACATGAAATTACTTTTCATACCACATCCATTAAGTTCTGATTATTCATTTAACACCATAGCTTATCGTAAGTTTACAAGTTGGGATACTTTGCTATCATTGTTCTTATATATTTCGCTTGCAGGTGTTACATTCTGGTTGTTCATTAAAAAACATCCATTAGCATTTGGATTAATTTTTTTCTTCGCTAATTTATTAATGATTGGTAATATACTTATGGATATTGGAGCTACCATGGGCGAACGTTTAATTTATCATTCATCTTTTGGATTTGCTTTGTGCATTGCTTGGTTATTAATTGAAGGGTTGAAGAAAATAAATCTCAGCCTCCCACTTCAAAAAAACATAGTTATAGGTCTTGCATTAGTACTTACTGGTTTATTTGGATACAAAACAATAGATCGTAATGCTGAATGGAAAATGATATTACCTTATTTACTACTGATGTAAATACAGTTCCAAATAGTGTATTGTGTTTGGGTAACGCTGGCGCTCGTTGGATTGATTTATCTGAAAGACCAGAAAACAAAGATAGTACAACTGCCTATGTAAATAAAGCTATTGGTTATTTATCTCATGCATTAGAACTACATCCTAAATATGTAAACGGTTACTTAAATTTAGGTTTAGCACAAATGAAACTAGGGCAATTGGATTCTGCCTATAATACTTGGACAAGAGCGCAAGCATTGTATCCTAGTAATCCTTATTTACAATCTTACTTCCCATACCTTGCTGTTAATTACATGAACAAAGGTGTAACACTTGGCCAAGCTGGAAAACTTGATGAAGCAACAAAGGCATTGGACAAAGCTATCGCATGTAACCCTAACAGCTATGATGTTTGGTACAACTATGCTGGAGTTTATTTCACAAAAGGTAATTTCGAAAAAGCAAAGTTTGGATTTGAAAACGCGTTAAAATTAAATCCAAATTCGGAGCAAGCAAAAAATGGTTTAGGTGCAGCTACTACTAAATTAGCGGAGACACAAAATACTAATACTGTTGTGGCTTCTGTGCCGCCTAACAAATAGTTTATTGCAACAACCTATAAACCGCGCTATATGGACTAATTGTACCAATTAAAACATCTTGTTCCAATTGTTTCACTTTATCCATCGCGGCTTTTTGTGCAATAAAATTATTTTTTAATTGTTCATCCAACAATCTTCTAAACGCAAATAAATTTTGCTCTTTACGTTTCAAATCGAAAAAACCTTTTGTTGTTTGATGATGAACAAATTTTTTAATCATCTCATGAATTTCGTTAATACCAATTCCTTCGTATGACGAACATGTTTTTACTTCTGGAATCCAACCGCTTTCGTTTGGTGGTAAAAAATGTAAGGCATTTGCATATTCGGCTCTGGCACCTTTTGCTTTTGTTGCATTAGCACCATCGGCTTTTGTTATTGCAATTCCATCAGCCATTTCCATTATGCCCCGCTTAATACCTTGTAATTCATCACCTGCGCCTGCAAGCATTAATAACAAAAAGAAATCGCTAATAGTGCTCACTTCTGTTTCGCTCTGCCCTACTCCAACTGTTTCAATAATGATGGTGTCAAATCCCGCAGCTTCGCATAACAAAGTTGCCTCGCGTGTTTTATATGTTACTCCGCCCAAACTCCCACTGGATGCAGAGGGACGAATAAATGCATTGGGATGAATGGACAATTTTTCCATTCGGGTTTTATCACCTAAAATACTTCCTTTACTAATGCTACTGCTTGGATCAATTGCTAGTACAGCTACCTTTTTTCCTTCTTCAATTAAATGCATTCCGAATGATTCGATAAACGTACTTTTGCCAACTCCCGGAACACCAGTAATACCAATACGTACCGACTTACCTGTAAAAGGCAAGATGGCATCAATTAATTCTTGCGCTAATTGTTTGTGTTCTAATTTACTTGATTCAATTAAGGTAATGGCTTTACTTAATATAGCAATGTCGCCTGCTCTTAAGCCGTTAACATATTCTTGTATCGTAAGTAATCGACTCATTATTTTTTAAATACAAAATATACTGCTGCAATAATGCAAAGAATAGCCGCGTAATGATTCCACTTTATTTCTTCGTTCTTAAAAACAATCACTGAAAAAACCACAAACACTAATAAAGAAATAACCTCTTGAATAATTTTTAATTGCATCAAGCTAAAAGGTCCGCCATTACTATCATGCCCTATACGATTAGCGGGTACTTGCAAGCAATATTCGAAAAATGCAATTAACCAGCTTATTAAAATAAAAGTAAGTAATCCCTTTTGCTCAAAAAATTTAAAATCCTTGAAACGTAAATGTCCGTACCAAGCAAGGGTCATAAAAACATTAGAGCCAATTAACAACAGTATTGTATAAAGAGCTCTCATGAATTAATAATTAATCCAGTGTTAAAGTAGTTTGACCAATTACAGCGCCATCCGATGTAATCTCAATCATGTACTTACCAGGAAGTAAAGGTGAGTTTCCTTCGCAAGTTGTTGTTACACCAATTTCCGCATTATTATAATTGATGTTTGTTTTACCTGCATAATATCCTGCTGAGTTATTGAAGATAAATTTATAGTTATCATCATAACTCTTTGCCATCTCTTTACCATCAGGAGTAATAATACGAACGTAAACATCTTTAGAACCGCTACGCGCGATTTTATTTTCGCCTAAACTAAAAGACACTTTAATTAAATCTGAACGTTTAGCTTTGCTTGTAGGTACTTGTTTTTTTCCGCCCGATTTAAGGTTAATACCTGTAGCTGTAATTGAAAAACAAGTTAAGATAGAACCCTTGTTAATAGTGGCCTGCAAATCTTGTTTATCTTTATCTAACTGAGATGTTTTTGTTTTCTCTTTGTTTAATTCGCCAGTTATTTCGTTTTTCTCAACAATTAATTTTTGATTCAATGTATTTAACGAATCAATTGTTCTAACATAACCTTGCATAATTAAACGCAATGTTTCTGTTTCCTTTTTTAATTTAGAAATATAATATGCGTCGCCTTTGTGCTTTTCTGCATCTTTCAATAATTCTTCTATTTGCAATTTCTTTGCTTCGATATCAGCTTGCAAAGTTGCGTCGTTTGTTTGCAAAGTTGCGTACTCATCTTTCAACTTCATCAAATCGTTCTTCACGTTATCACGCTCAACATAAACTGTTTTCACAATTTCTATTTGTTCATTAACACGTTTTTGTTCTTCACTAAATTTAAAAAACAAAAAAGCATTCCCTCCTAAAGAAAGTGCAAATAAAATCCAAGGAATAATTCCTCCTCTTCTCTTTTTCTCTTCGGGCTGTTGTGTTGTGTTTGTACCTTCCATGCAAATATAAAATTGATATAATGTACAAATTTAGGAATAAATGAATAGTTAATTGGCTCAAAACACCTTAATTATAAAAATCTAAATGTTAGTAAACCTCCCTTTTAGTCACAATTGCATGTTTTTAGATAATTTTAACCCACAATGCAGACTAAACAGCACTAAATTTCGTTTCTTTACACTAATAAACATATTATGGAAAAACTGCAACTTCTTTGGGCCGATGATGAGATTGAATTATTAAAACCTCACATTTTATTTTTAGAACAAAAGGGATACGAAGTTACCACTGCAAAAAGTGGCGACGAAGCATTGGATATTATTAAAGAGAAAACCTTTGATGCAGTTTTATTAGATGAAAACATGCCAGGTCTTAGCGGACTAGAAACACTTACTCGTTTAAAAGTTTTAAGAAACGGTTTACCCGTTATTATGATTACTAAAAGCGAAGAAGAATACATTATGGAAGATGCCATCGGTTCTAAAATTGCCGATTATTTAATTAAGCCAGTTAACCCAAATCAAATTTTACTTTCATTAAAAAAGACTTTAGATAATCGTCGTTTGGTGAGTGAAAAAACAAATACAGAGTATCGCAAAGATTTCCAACAAATAGGAATGACCATTAGCGACAAATTAAGTTTTGCTGAATGGTCGGAGTTGTACAAAAAATTATTTACTGGGATTTAGAAATTGACAAAGCGCAAGACAAAAGCATGTTGGATGTATTAAAAATGCAAAAGACCGATGCCAATGCACAATTTTTCAAATTCATTGAAAAAAATTACGTCAATTGGTTAAATGGGAAAGAAGCGCCGCACATGTCGCACACGCTTTTCAAAAATAAAATTGCCCCTGAAATTGATAAATCAGCTTCAACCTTTGTGTTGATGATTGATAATTTACGTTTTGACCAATGGAAAATTATTGAGCCAATAGTAAGTGAATATTTTAAAGTTGACACCGAAGAAATTTATTGCAGTATTTTACCAACTGCTACACAATACGCTCGTAATGCATTCTTTGCGGGTTTGTTGCCAAGCGAAATTGAAAAGCGTTTTCCTAATTGGTGGTTAAACGATGAAGATGAAGGATTAAAAAATCAACATGAAGAGGATTTTTTAGGAGAACAATTAAAACGTTTAGGCAAAAATGTAAAATTCTCTTACAACAAAATAACCAACATTGCTGCAGGAAAAAAATTAGCTGATGGTATTTCAAATCTTACACAAAATAAATTAAATGTTATCGTTTACAATTTCGTTGATATGCTTTCTCACGCGCGTACCGATATGGAAGTTATTCGTGAGTTAGCTGATGATGAGCCTGCATACCGTTCTATCACACGCTCATGGTTCGAGCATTCACCATTGTTAGATATGATAAAACAAATTGCAGAAAAAAAATGCAGACTAATTATCACCACCGATCATGGAACAGTGCTTGTAAAAGATGCATCTAAAGTGATTGGCGATAAAAACGTAAACACCAACTTACGTTACAAAACTGGCAAAACAATGGACTACAATAAAAAAGAAGTGTTCGAAATTAAAAATCCACACGATGCTTTTTTACCAAAACAACATGTAAGTTCGGTTTACATTTTCGCGAAAGAAAATATGTTTTTTGCTTACCCTAATAATTTTAATTACTACGTAAATTATTATCGTAATACGTTTCAACATGGTGGGGTTTCCTTGGAAGAAATGTTGATTCCGTATGTGGCGCTGAGTGCTAAGTAGGAACGGATTTTAGATTTAACTAGGAAATAAAACTCTGTGCTCCTCCGTGTAATCAGTGTCTCTGTGGTTAATTTTTACGATACATGATGTTTTGTAAATCTACCAAGGAGGCACGGAGAGCACTAAGTTACAAGGAGGAAGAAATTTAGAGAATGAAAGTTATTTACACTATAATACTATTTCTTTTTTGGGGCGATAGTTTTGCTCAAAGCTCCAATCTAATTTACAATGGTGATTTTGAAATTTACAATAAAGTTCCAACCGATTGGGGAGAGGCGTATAAACTAAACGAAGCTAAACCATACACTACAGGTGCATTTACACCAATAAGTTATTTCTACAACATTGAAGGAATAGGCTTTATGCCTTACAAAACAAAATTTGGTAATCAAGATGCATACAAAGGAAACGGATTTATTGGTGTTGGATTTTGTTTAAAAAGAAAATTCGTGCATCAAATTGAATTGCCTCTTCTCAAAACTCTTGACAAAGATTCTACATACATCATCTCAGCTTGGGTAAGCCTTGCAGATAAAGCCCACTATGCACTTGATTTTATTTCTGCAACGCTTGACACTGTGCCGCATTTAGGTAAAAACAAAAACATTAATCTTTCACCTTTAATTGAATTAAGAAGCGATTCGAGTTACATAAAAGAAACCACTAATTGGATAAAAGTTAGTTGCGAATACAAAGCAAAAGGTGGAGAAAAATATTTTATTCTTGGTGGCATAATGCCTAGCACAAACAATAAAGTCTTCTACAAAAAACAAAAAATGCCATTCAAATTTTCATTGAATTATATTTTTGCAAGGAACACAAGTTATTATTTTATTGACGATATTAGCATAAAGAAGAAAAATCTAATTACTACCATAAATAGTACTGACGAATTTAGCACTGAACCAAAATGAAACTATTTTATACCATATCATTACTTCTTTTTTTGAGTGTTGTGTTTGCGCAAAATAGCAAATTGAAAGGGATTTGGGTTGAATATAAAAGAGAGGTCATTGGGGACACGAACATCGCCGCTTATACGTTAGATGGCTCTCCTTTTAACGTTAGTGATGTATATGAATTCGAAAATGATTCGGTTTATTATATTCCCAATGAAGCAGACGAATTATATTGTAATTTATCTCACGACACTTTAGCTCTAATGAATCCTAGCGTACTTCATTGCGATTGTAATGTCTGGCCACATTACTATTTCTATAACTTGTTAATTTTAAATGAGAGCCAACTTATTCTTTCTGAAGTTTGCGACAGTGGTCAATTTGGATACAAAAAATATTTCAAAAAAGTAAAAAGGCACAAAAAATCAAGGCCGCCAATAAAAGACCGAGTAGATATAGAGGCAAAATTCCCTGGTGGAGAGGATTCTTTAACTGCATATATCAAAAGAAACATCGATACAACAAGCTTAATACCAATTAAGAGTAATCATGATGTAACAGTTGCAATAGTATTAAGTATAAATTCATCAGGAAAAATTACAGAGGTAGAAATTAAAGGCCACCCATCAAGGCAATATGCTAGAGAAATTATTCGGCTAGTCAAACTAATGCCCAATTGGATTCCCGCACAAAATTCTCAAATACTTTCAAGTGATATTAACGCTAAACCGAAAAATATATCCTCTGAAAATTATTATACTATTTTACCATTAAATCAAAATAATTTCAGCAAGCATTCTAACATAATGAAAGCTCTTTATACTATATCACTATTTCTATTTATAAAATGTGGTTTTGCACAAAAATACAAATTGGAAGGCATTTGGGTTGAGTATAAAAAAGAGACCATTGGAGATACTAGCCTTAATTATGTCAAGGAACTGCAAAAACTCAAATTACCACTAGCTACCTATGAATTTTTTTCCGATTCACATTTTGTATGTTCTGATAAACTTAATTATATAATTGATTATAAACTTAATGGAGATACAATTACTTATATCAATGAAATAGAATCTGAATATAAAGGAGACGTGAACTTGCGTTCACTTTATTACCTCCGTCATTTTCATTTCAAAGCTATAGATACACTCATATTAGAAGACTTCGTTCAATCAAAAGATTTTGGATATAGGTCGTATCTAAAAAAAGTAACGAAATGGCCAAAACCAACATTCAACGAAAAAATGCTATTCGGAAAATGGCTTGTATACAAACAAGAAATTGTTGGGGACGCAAACACCGAAGACTACTTATTCAATAACAATTTCGCAAACAATATTACCTATCAATTTTTTGAAGACAACTCATTTACAATGTGTGGAGAAACCTCTAATTGCTGTAAACATTTTCATGAGTTTGAATTAAATTCTGATGTATTAACTTTATTAATAGCTCATGGTGATCAGCATTCCTATCCTGGTCCACACTTTACTGTTTCGATGCCAAAGCAAAATGAAATGATTTTTACCGATGCCGTGGACACAGCATACTTTGCCAAAAGGATTTACTTAAAGAGAATCCAAACCTATTCAGGCAAAACAAATTCTAATCTTCGACCCATCGATAAAGAAGCAGAATTCCTTGGTGGATTGGATTCATTAAGTAGTTTCTTTTTAACAAACGACAAAAACAAATTAATTTATCCAAAAGACAATAAACATTTTTCTGTAGTACATCTAACTCTTACAATTGATGAATTTGGAAAAGTAATAGATGCTGAAGTTAAGGATTATCCAAAAAGAAAGCTTGCTAAAGAAGCTATACGCATTGCTAAACTTCTTCCAAATTGGATTCCAGCCAAAAGCCTACAACTTGATTCACCAAACATTGATGCTCCTGAGATTAATGTTAAATCTATGGTTGATGTTTATGTTCCAATTCGAAAACAATAAACTGATATACTTATCGTTTAGATTATTAGCCCAATAGTTGAATTCAAATATTAAAAATTCAATTAACTATTTTCCATTCCAGTTTTCATTGAATTATTTTCGTAAGAAATAACAGTCACTATTTTATTGACGATAATAACATAAGAAAGAAAAATTGGAATGCTATTGTAAATAGTGCCTAATAATTTAGTAATTAAATGCGAGTTTTTTATACCATACTAGTATTTCTTTTTTTAAGTGTTGGTTTTGCGCAAAAAAGTAAACTCAAAGGGCTTTGGGTTGAATATAAAAGAGAAGTTGTTGGGGATAGTATTGCTAAAGAGTTCAATTACAAAGGCATTCCATTTCTCACAGGTAATACCTATGAATTTTTGAATGACTCAACATACATCTTTAATAGCAGTTGCAGTATTAGTGATTGTTTCATTAAAACAGACTCAACAATTGGTTTGTGGATGTATAACGATGAAGACGAGGAGATTTATTCAAAACTTGATTCATTCAAGATTAATTTTACAGAAAACAATAAGTACCTTACACTAGAATCTTTAAAACCAAACGAATATTTAGGTTACAAAATCTATCTAAAAAGGATTAAAAATTATCGTGGAACACATCTCCCTGATGAAAACTATTTTTCAGATTATAAAAATGTACTTGATCAAAACATAACTGATTCAATTCAAAAAAAAATTGAAACTATGCAATTCATTTCAAGAGATGCATCAAGCTTCAAATTCGAAAAACTGAAAATTAAATTGTACATTAACAAAGAAGGATTCATAGAAAATTACGAAATCTTAAATTTCAGTCCCACTAAAGTCGCAGTGAAAAATCTATTAAGAATTTTAGAAAACATGAATTACAATTATAAATTCAACTATTGCTACTTAACAAACATAAAAAAGGGGCGATCGAAATGTAGAATAGTAAAATATTGGGAAATTCTAACCGTATCCATTCTTTTAGATTAATTGAAATTTATTTTGCTTTACTCATTAAAAGCCCATTTCATGTCAAAACCCTCTTAACTTTTAATTTTTAACTTTTAATTTATTACGAATTTCAATTAAAACACTGATTATCAATAAAATAATAAACTCCAATTAGTAGAAAAATTAAGCATAACCATTTGCCAATCAACATTTTCTTCGTATCTTCGCCGTCCAAAATTTTTATAACAATGAGTAAACACTATGAGACGGTCTTCATTTTAACTCCCGTTTTGTCTGATGATCAGGCAAAGGAGGCCGCAAAAAAATTCAAAAAAACGTTAACTGACGGTGGAGCAAAGGTTGTTAACGAAGAAAACTGGGGATTGAAAAAATTGGCTTATCCAATTCAAAAGAAATCTACTGGATTTTACCACTTATTAGAGTACACTGCTGATGATGCAAACATTTCTGTTGTTGCTGATTTAGAGCTTACTTTTAAACGTGATGAGCGTATCCTACGCTTCTTAACTGTATCGTTAGATAAGCATGCAATTGCTTACAGCGAAAAACGTAAGAGCAAATTAAAAGGAGAAGCTGGAAGTAAAGCTAAAAAAGAAAAAGCTGACGCTTAATTGTTAAACATTTAAAAAGAACTAAAAATGGCAAGTGCAGAAATAAGATACTTAAATCCGCCGACAGTTGACGCTAAAAAGAAGAAATACTGTCGTTTCAAAAAAAGCGGTATCAAATACATTGATTACAAAGACGCAGATTTCTTATTGAAGTTTGTAAATGAGCAAGGTAAAATTTTACCTCGTCGTTTAACAGGAACTTCTCTTAAGTTTCAACGTAAGGTTTCAACAGCAGTTAAAAGAGCACGTCACTTGGCTTTAATGCCATACGTTGCTGATGGTTTAAAATAATTTAAGGTAATCACAAAATGGAAGTAATATTAAAACAAGACATCAAAGGCCTAGGCTTTAAAGATGATGTAGTAAGCGTAAAAGCAGGTTACGGAAGAAACTTTTTGATTCCTCAAGGAGTTGCAACCTTAGCTACTGAAACTAACAAAAAGATTTTAGCAGAAAACGTTAAACAACGTTCTTTTAAAGAAGAAAAACTTCGTAAAGAAGCTACTGCAAATGCTGAGAAATTAGCAGGTGTATCTATCAATGTAGCTACTAAATCAGGTGATTCTGGAAAAATCTTTGGATCAGTAACCAACATTCAAGTTGCGGAAGCATTGAAAAAAGCTGGTTACGATGTTGAAAGAAAAAACATCGAATTAAAAGAAGACAATATCAAAGCTTTAGGTTCTTACACGGCGAAAGTACGTTTGTACAAAGACATCGTAGCGGAAGTTAAATTTGACGTTATCTCTGAATAATTCATTCAAAACAAAATTATTAAAAAGCCCGCTCCTTAATGGAAGCGGGCTTTTTTATTATACTGCGCCTACTATTAATACTCAACAAAATAAAAATAGATAATCTTGAGGTTATTATCCTTATCATAACTAAACATAAAGTTATCATAAAAAGTACGCTGTTGATGTTCACTTTTTACAACTGCCATAAATCTGTTTAAGTCGCTCATCTTTTTACTACGTGCAAAAATTTGCGAAACGATTGCATGTGTTTTATGAGGCCCTGATGCTGTTTTAATTTGCGTGAATAAATCTTTAATCGCATCAAAATCTTTTAATGTTTTTAATTCTGGATGCAAAAGTTCATAAGCCTTTTCATAAGCACCAGTTTGATAGGCATAGTAAAAATCATCAATTAATTTTTCGGCAGCTTTTACTTCATTCAAATTATCAACTTGATAATTTTCTACCACTTGATAACGAGAAATAAAGAAGGTGACATCACTTCTCATTTCAACCGAAAGATTCATCAGTATATCAATTTTTTTCCTTTTATTTTTATTGCAGTTATTCCAAACGATTCATCTTTTCCGTAATAATTTAATGCTGTGCAGGTATCAACAAAGCTATAACTATCAATGCCGCCAGTAGCTTCCATAATTTGAGTTGCTATTCCTTAAACTCATCAAGGTTTGATGTCTCTTGTAAACCAGGCGAAAATAAATTATACGCCTTTTTCATAATCACCTGTATTTAAATAATCAATAAACATCGAACTTATTGCAACAATTCCTCTGTTTAAAAGTGGATCATTATAATTTCCTTTGTAGGCATGCGAGAGTACAGATGCTAATTTGTAATTGTCCTTTTCTTTAACAATAATGTATTCGTAAGTCAACAAATCAGCACTATAATAAAAACTATACTTTAACTCATAATATTTTTTAGGCTCTGATTTAGATTGACGGTAAACACTATCTGTTTTAAGTCTATAATTTACTGGACCGTATTTTTCATCATTGTCTTTAAAAACCTTCACAATATCGTTTGAATTTGATTTTGCCCAAACGTATTCGCCAATTTCATCGTAGCGTTTACCTTCAACTGCTGAATAAATTTTAGCAATTAATTCGCTCGGACTTTTTTGTGCAATTGCTGCTACTGAAACGAACAGCGTAAATAGTATTACAATTTTTCTCATAGCTATTTATTTAATACAATTCTAAATGTTGTTCCCACACCGGGCTCCGAACGTTTAACAAAAATCTTACCATTATGATAATTCTCTATGATTCGCTTACATAAAGATAAACCTAGTCCCCAGCCTCTTTTCTTTGTTGTAAAACCTGGTTCAAAAACCGCTTTTGTTTTTCCTTTTGCAATTCCCTTTCCTGTATCAGTAAAATCAATATAAACAAACTGCGTGGCATCTGTAACCTCTACATTAATACTTCCTTTACCATCCATTGCATCAACCGCGTTCTTGCATAAATTTTCAACCACCCACTCAAATAATGGAATACTTATCTTGGCCGTGATTGGCATTTTTTCGGTACAATTAACCGTGAAGTTTACATTTTTAGAAGTTCGCAATTTTATATAATCAACAGCATGCTCTAATACTTGTTTAATATCTTCTCCTTGCATATTTGGAGTAGAACCAATCTTAGAAAAACGTTCGGTGATTGTATTTAATCTATCTAAATCTCGATTTAATTCAACAATAATTGAATCTTCCACACCTTGTGCTTTCAGCAACTCAACCCATGCCATTAAACTCGAAAGTGGAGTTCCCAATTGATGCGCAGTTTCTTTACTCATACCAACCCACACTTGATTTTGCTCTGACTTACGGGCTGTACTAAATAATGAGTAAGCGATAATTAAAAAAACACCAATCACACCAAACTGCACATACGGATAATATTTTAATTGCGTTAGTAATGTAGATTCTTCGTAAAAAATATAATGTTTTGTTCCTTCGCCCAAATCAATTTCAATAGGAGTATTTTGCGATGCCATCGATTGTATACGTAATTGCAATGCAGTGTTATTAGCGAGTGTTGCCGAATCAATTTTACCTGCGGCAATAACATTTTGTTTTGTTGAGTCGGTATAAATAACAGGTACAGAAGCAGTGTTTACAGCTACTTCAGAAATAAATGATTTGGTTAAACTATCAAACACCAACTTAATATCTGAAAACACTTTTGAATCGTTATAATACAAATAATTTTTCTTGCCTTTGTAATACTCAATTTCAATTGGTTCGTAGTTTTTCTTCATTACATCCAATTGCTTGCGCACGTATGAAGTGTCTTTTTCAAATAAAGTATCTAAATTTCTAGAGCCAGAAATTTCTTTACCATTAGTAAGAATAACAGGAACCGTTGTATTGCTTTGTATAACATTTAAAATAAATGTCAAATCACTCATATCAGCTGTTGCTAAACGCTTTGTTGCTTCAGCATATAACTCTGCTTTTTTACGTTCTTCTAATTTTATTTTCTCAAAAAGTTCACTCGTAAATTTTACAAGGTTTGCTTTTTTCTGAACTGCTTTTGCCCAAAGCTCCACTTTTGCACGTTCTTCATCAGCAATCTTTTTCACTAAACGATTCGTGTACCATAACGAAACAATAACGATTAGCAATGCTGCTAAAATTAAAACTATTTTCCAACGCTGTTTTTGAGAATATGTATTCATATCAATCCTTCGATACGCTAAATATAAAGGTATTTATTAAGAAAAACCAATGTATGTTTGATTTTAGATATTAGATTTAAGATTTTCAATCTCTTAACTTAAAACTAGAAACTAGGAGCCAAAAATAAGCAGCGCTCACCTACTTCAAAACTGCCTTCGTCATCTTATTTTTATTCGCCAACTGCCCGCAAGCAGCATCAATGTCTTTTCCGCGGCTTCTTCTTACATTCACAACAATTCCTCGATTAACTAAATACTGAAAAAAAGCATCTAATCTTTCAGGTGTTGTTTGTTGGAATTCGCCTCCATCAATGGGATTATACTCAATGATATTAACCTTTGAGGGCACACGTGCACAAAATTTCGCTAAGTCTCTTGCGTCCTCAATACTATCATTAAAATCTTTAAAAACAATGTATTCAAAAGTGACTTTATTGCCTGTTTTACTATAATAGTAATTCATTGCATCAGCCAAATTAACTAATGAATTGCTTTCATTAATTGGCATGATTTTATTCCTCTTTTCATCATTAGCAGCATGTAGTGATAAAGCCAAATTAAACTTCACCTCATCATCTCCCAATTGTCTAATCATTTTTGCAACACCCGCAGTAGAAACTGTAATACGCTTAGCAGCCATACCCAAACCACTTTGCGAGGTAATATGTTCAACCGAATTAATAACTTCTTTATAATTTAACAATGGTTCGCCCATTCCCATGTAAACGATGTTACTCAGGGCTGGCCATACTTTTCTTCTGATAATTTTTTACCAATGCAACCTGGTCATATATTTCTCCGGCAGTTAAATTTCTTAATCGCTTTAATTTACCTGTAGCACAAAACGTGCAAGTTAAACTACAACCTACTTGTGAAGAAATACACACTGTCATTCGTGTATCGGTAGGAATAAGAACGCTTTCCACAATTTTTTCGTCGCTTAATTTCATAGCGCACTTAATTGTACGGTCGTTACTTACTTGCATTTCACTAATAACAACAGGAGTAATTTCAAAATTGGTTTCCAATTTTGAACGCAAATCCTTCGACAAATTCGTCATTTCCTCAAAATTCACGGCGCACTTTTGCCATAACCATTGGTAAACTTGCTTTGCTCTAAAAGCAGGCTCGTTTAATGATTTAAACACATCTGTAAGCTCAGTTTGAGATAATGACCTGATATCTTTTTTGTTTTCCACGATTTTGCAAAGATACGAAGCAGTTTTCGTTTGATAACCAATATTTTATGTAAATAAATAAAATTCTTTTTTAGGGGCGAAATCTGTATATTCGCATTCGATTTTTTAGAAAATAATGGATTATAAGAGCCAAATAGATACAACTAAACTTCCTTTGCATGTTGCAGTGATAATGGATGGTAACGGCCGTTGGGCTAAACAGCAAGGAGAGCAACGTATTTTTGGTCACCACAATGGCGTTTCCTCTGTTCGTGAAACCGCCGAAGCAGCTGCCGAATTGGGAATTAAATACCTTACTTTATACGCTTTTAGTACCGAAAACTGGAATCGCCCAAAAGACGAGGTAGATGCACTAATGGAACTTTTAGTTCATACGATTGGAAATGAAACTCCCACTTTAATAAAAAACGGAATTAAGCTTGATTGCATCGGAAACATTGATAGTTTACCAAAATCATGTATCCGCGAATTAAATGAAGCTAAAGAAAAAACCGCTCATTGCGATCGTATGACAATGGTTTTAGCTCTTAGTTATTCATCAAAATGGGAAATAATACAAGCAGTTAAATCTATTGCAGAAGAGGTGAAAAGCGGGGCAATTGATGTAGATGCAATAGACGAGAAATTAATATCATCAAAACTTTGTACTGCAAAAATGCCCGACCCGGAGCTTATGATTCGTACAAGTGGTGAACACCGCATTAGTAACTTTCTTTTATGGCAACTTTCGTATGCCGAGTTTTACTTTACAGAGAAGCTTTGGCCCGACTTCAGAAGAGAAGATTTTTACGAAGCAATCTACAAATATCAAAATAGAGAACGCCGATTTGGCAAAACCAGCGAGCAACTCGCACAATAAATTTAGTTAATTCATGTTAATCCATTTTACTGCGTAAAAGCAATTAAAGATATTTGTTTCTTCATGACAAAAAGCACTCTTATAAAATTTTCCCTTTTCATTCAACTTCTTTGGCTTTTACCCAATAATTTGTTTGCTCAAGCTCCTAATGGCATCAAACAAATTGGTGGCGACGAACAAATTAATTATGCTGCCCCTGTAGAATATACTATTGCAGATATTGATGTGAAAGGTTTAAAAACACTTGATAAAAGTGTTATTAAATTAATGTCGGGCCTTTACCAAGGTCAAAAAATAAAAATACCTGGCGACGCATCTGCAGATGCAATTAAAAAATTGTGGAAAGCAGGTTTTTTTGATGACGTTAAATTATTTCAAGAAAAAATAGTTGGTAAAGATGTTTGGTTATCATTTGAGGTAGTTGAAAAACCTAGATTGTGGAGATACAACATAAGAGGCGCAAAAAAATCGGAAGTAGATGATTTAAGAGAAAAACTAAGACTAGCGGGTGGGAAAATATTAACCGATTATTTAGTTAAAAACTCAATTACCCAAATCAAAGAATTTTACATCGACAAAGGTTATTACAACGTATCTGTAGATACTACATGCAAGGTAGATCCTAAATCTAAAAACAAAGATTTAGAAGTTGTTTTTTGGGTAAAAAAAGGTAAAAAAATACGCATTCAAGATGTTGAATTTTATGGCAACTCAGTAATAAAAAGCGCAAAACTTCGCCGTAAAATGAAGGAAACAAAGCGTTATAGAAAATGGAATATTTTTAATGGTGGTAAATTTTTAGAAGATAACTACGAAGCAGATAAACCAAAATTACTTGATAAGTATTTGCAATTAGGTTACAGAGATGCGCGTATTGCAAAAGACACTTTCTTTTTCGTTGCCCCAAATCGTGTAAGGATAGAAATTACTATGGACGAAGGAAATAAATATTATTTCCGTAATATATCTTGGTTAGGAAATAGTAAATTCCGTAGTGGCCAATTAGACACTTTATTGGGAATTAAAAAAGGCGACATCTTTAATCAATCTTTACTCGAACAAAAATTATATATGAATCCAAGTGGTATCGACATCACTTCACTATATATGGACGACGGGTATTTATTCTTCCAAATTAATCCTTCTGAAACAAACATCGAAAACGATTCGATTGACCTTACCATTAATTTATTTGAAGGTAAACAAGCAATTATAAACAAAGTTACAGTTGTTGGAAACACAAAAACAAACGACCATGTAATTTATCGTGAAATCCGTAGTCGCCCTGGGCAACTATTTAGAAGAAGCGATATTATGCGTACTCAACAGGAATTATCAAACCTTGGTTATTTTGATCCTGAAAAAATGGGAGTTAACCCAAAACCAAACCCAGCTGATGGTACTGTAGATATAGAGTATAAAGTAGAAGAAAAACCATCTGACCAATTAGAATTATCTGGTGGATGGGGAGCTGGGCAATTAGTTGGTACTCTTGGGGTTTCTTTCAATAATTTTTCTGCAAAAAACTTTTTTAAGAGAGGTTCTTGGCAACCATTACCATCTGGCGATGGACAAAAATTAAGTATTCGTGCACAAAGCTCAGGAGTATTTTACCAAAGCTATAACTTCTCTTTTACCGAGCCATGGTTAGGTGGTAAAAAACCAAATTCATTAAGTTTTAGTGTTTTCCATAACCGTCAAACAAACGGACAAAAAAGAAAAATCGAAGATGCGAATGGAGATAAAATTTTAAATCCTAATCGCGCTTTCATAGAAATTACTGGTACATCAGTTGGTTTTGGGAAACGTTTAAAATGGCCAGATGATTATTTTAGTTTGTATATCGAACAATATTTTGGACATTATTATTTAAGAAATTATTCATCTGTATTTACTTTTGGTAATGGTAATGCCAACAATATTAAAACAACATTTAATATTAGCAGAAACTCATTAAAAGGTAATCCTATTTTTCCTGTTGGTGGATCAAGCTTAAATCTATCTGCAATGCTTACGCCGCCGTATTCATTGTTTAACAAAAAAGATTACACCGATTTAAGCGATCAAGAGCGTTACAAATTTTTAGAATATCAAAAATACAAGTTCACTACTCAATGGTTTATGCAATTAACCAACAAACGCGCGCCTGAAGGAAAGGAAGCTAGGAACTTAGTATTAAGAACAAGTTTTGGTTGCGGTATTTTAGGAATGTATAATAAATCTGTTGGTGTTTCTCCATTCGAGCGTTTTTATTTAGGAGGAAGTGGGTTAACAGGTTTTGCATTGGATGGTCGTGAAATTATTGCATTAAGAGGTTACCAAGATAACTCGATTGCTGGAGCAAAAAGTCAAGGTGCATCCATGATTACTAAATACACTATGGAGTTAAGATATCCAATTTCATTAAACCCACAAGCAACTGTATTTATGTTAGGATTTGCTGAAGCAGGTAACGCTGTTGACAATATTAAATTATTGAATCCGTTTAATGTAAAAAGAAGCGCAGGTGTTGGTGTACGTATTTTCTTACCAATGTTTGGTTTATTAGGTTTTGATTACGGTTGGAATTTTGATACAACACCAAATAATCCTGTAAAATACAAAGGTCAATTCCATTTTACAATTGGGGCGCAAATTGGGGAACTATAATGCAATTAAGAATTAATAATGTTTAATTTAGAATTTATACAATCATGAAAAAAATAATTGGCACACTTTTAGTAATCCTAGCATTTGGATTAAACAATGTAAATGCGCAAAAGTTTGGTTATGTTGATACTGATTATATTTTAAACAGCATACCCGAATACAAAGCAGCAAAAAGCGAGTTAGATAAACTATCTAGCGACTGGCAAAAAGAGATTGAATTAAAGTATGCTGAAATAGACAAACTATACAAAGCATATCAAGCTGAGTCAATTTTGTTAACCGACGAAATGAAAAAGAAAAGAGAAAATGAAATTGTAAATAAAGAAACTGAAGCAAAAGATTTACAAAAAGCAAAATTTGGCGTGGATGGTGAGTTATTTAAAAAAGAATGGAATTAATAAAACCGATACAAGATAAAGTTTATAATGCTGTGAAAGCAGTTGCCGACAAAGCAGGGATGGCTGTTATTTTCGATAAAAACAGTGATATTACAATGCTTTATGCAAATCCAAAATTTGATAAAAGTGAAGCTGTTTTGGATCACCTTGGATTTGGTAAAAAGAAATAACTAAATTTGCCCGCAAAATCATTGAAAATTGAAGAAGTAATAGTGAAGATTAAAAAACAAGTAAAGACTAAACAATAAACATAATATGAAAAAAATAACAACAAGCTTAGCAATTATATTTGCAGCATTAATGTTCACCACTGAAGTATCAGCGCAAAAAATTGCTCATTTAAGAGTTGACTCATTATTAACCTTAATGCCAGAAGCCAAAAAAGCTGAAGCAATTGCACAAGATTTCTTAAAACAATTCGAAAAAGAAATCGCATCTATGAATACAGAGTTTCAAACTAAATATGCTGATTATATGGCTAATCAAGCATCTTATAGTGATTTAGTAAGAAAAAACAAAGAAGAAGAACTTCAAATGTTACAACAACGTATCGAAGCGTTTAAAGAACAAGCTCAACAAGAATACCAAAACAAAAACGCTGAATTATCAAAACCAATTTATGATAAAGCAAAAAAGGTATTGAGGCTGTTGCTAAAGAAGGTGGATACAAATATGTAATTGATACAAGCTCAGGAGTTGTATTATACAGTGAGCCTTCTGATGATATATTATTACTTGTAAAGAAAAAATTAGATTCAATGCCTGAAGCTGTTTTACCTGGTGCTCCAGTAAAAGAAACACCTAAAACACCAACTCCAAAGGCAAACCCTACTCCAACTAAAACAGGTGGAAAGTAATATTAACCAATAAATTATTTCAAAGCTCGACCCAAAAAGTCGGGCTTTGTTTTTTATAAGAATAGCTACCATTTGTAAGCTAAAAATCTTATTTTTGTTAATTCAAAATTAGGCGTATGAAGACAGTAGAATTTAGAGAGGCACTTCGCGAAGCAATGAGCGAAGAAATGCGTAGAGATGAAAAAGTATTTTTACTTGGTGAAGAAGTAGCAGAATACAACGGGGCATACAAAGTAAGTAAAGGTATGCTTGCTGAGTTTGGTGCAAAACGCGTAATTGATACTCCTATTGCAGAACTTGGTTTTGCAGGTATTGCAGTTGGTGCAGCATCAAATGGCTTACGCCCAATTGTAGAATTCATGACCTTTAACTTTTCATTGGTTGCAATTGACCAAATCATAAATTCAGCAGCAAAAATGTTAAGTATGAGTGGCGGACAATACTCTGTTCCAATTGTATTTAGAGGTCCTACCGCTAGTGCAGGTATGTTAAGTTCTCAACACTCTCAAGCGTTCGAAAATTGGTTTGCAAATACTCCAGGTTTAAAAGTAGTTGTTCCTTCTACACCTTATGATGCAAAAGGTTTATTAAAAGCAGCCATTCGCGATAACGATCCAGTAATTTTTATGGAAAGCGAACAAATGTATGGCGACAAAGGCGAAGTGCCTGAAGGAGAATACATTTTACCAATTGGTGTTGCAGATATAAAAAGAGCGGGAACAGATGTTACCATTGCAACATTTGGAAAAATAACTAAGGTAGCTTTAAAAGCAGCCGAAGAATTAGAAAAAGAAGGTATCAGCGTTGAAGTTGTTGATTTACGTACTGTTCGTCCAATCGACTACAAAACAATTATTGAATCAGTTAAAAAAACAAATCGTTTAGTTGTTGTTGAAGAAGCTTGGCCACTAGCTAGTATCTCTTCTGAAATTGCTTACATGGTGCAAAAAGAAGCTTTCGATTATTTAGATGCTCCTGTTAGAAGAGTAACTACAGCCGATGTTCCATTGCCGTATGCGCCAACATTAATTGATGCCTCATTACCTAATGTACCTAAAGTTATAAAGGCAGTTAAAGAAGTAATGTATAGATCTTAATTTACAATTTACACCACATAAAAAAAGGACTTCTTGAATACTCAAGAAGTCCTTTTTATTTTAACCAAACAATAAATTACTGTTTCACAAATTTCTTTGTAATTGAATTATTTCCATCCACAATTTTCACGAAATAAATACCATTTGATAAATCAGCAACACTAATCGTTGTTTCGTTTGCCCCGCATTTACCTGTTTTAACAGCACTTCCAAGTGCATCTATCATTTCAAATTTTAATTCCTTGTTCGAAGATAAATTCTTTAAGGTAATTTTATCTGTGCCTGGATTTGGAAACAAACTAATGTTTTTATCTAATTCGTTTTTACTTGTTAAACCAATCGGACTACAACCCGCTGGTGAAGTAAGTAAACTTGAACGCACTGTACTTAAAAATCCATGCATCCTTATTTTTTGCCCCTGTGTAAACATTGTCATACATGCGTCGTAAGAATAGTCCATATAGTTCTCAATCATATCTGGTGGGTCAACACCTGCATTTGTCCAATAAGATGATTCGTTGCTACATGAATTCTTAATCATACAAGTTTGTTGCGAAGCAGTATCTGCATTAGGAGTATCATCTACATAATCAGTTGAATCGCACAAAGGAGTTGATTGCTGGCCATCGCCCCAAATATGTCGCATGCCAAGCCAATGACCAACTTCATGCACTGTGGTTCGCCCTAAGTCATTTGTTGTTCCATTATTCATGTAACCAATAAAATCGTATTGTATAACTACACCATCCAATGCCGGGTCAGAGCCCGGAAAAGTAGCATATCCTAAAACAAAGGGAATTCCAAAAAAGCTCATATCACAAACCCAAATATTTAGATATTCATCAGTTGGCCAAGGATCCACACCACCAGTTGTACTCGATTTTACTTTATCCATATTAAAAATTGGATCAAATGCCCCGCTTGGAGAAGATGTTCTTGTAATACCATGTGTTGGGTTTCCATTAGGATCTAATTGCGCTAAACAAAATTCAATTTGAACATCAGCAGAAACAGTATCAAAAATTGGACGTGTTTGGCTATAGTTTGCATTGGTTCTTCTATAACACTCGTTTAGCACCTCTATTTGTCGGTATATATTTGAATCCGCAATATTTTGCGTTGCATTTTTATACACCACATGAACCACAACTGGTATGGTAATGACACCACCTTGTGAATTTCTTAAAGTAGTTTCATGATTAGAAATCCAATCACTTACTTGCTTCTCATTTAGTTGCATTTGTGAGTGTAAAGCTTCATTGTGTTCATAGTACTTTGTGAGGGCTTTATCAGTATAACACTTATTCATTTGTGCCATACCAACACCTGTAAATAATAAAACAGTAATTAACGTGTAAAGTTTTTTCATTGGTTTTAGATTTGACTGCAAAATAGAACAGGAATTTGTTTTAAAAGAGCTTTGTATTGTTTTAAAAATCAGATGATAGGTTTGATGAGTGGTAAATGCTTAAAAATTAAATTAATTTCTTAATTTGGAGGCATGAGAAAAGCCAACATATCTCTTTTTTTTATACTTGCCTACTTTACTGCAAATGCAGTATTAGCGCAATTCTCAACTGGTGATCAGAAAAAAATTGATAGTCTTAATGCTATCATTGCAAACAAAAGAAGTCACGATACTTCTATACTTTCTGCATATGTGAATTTAAGTGATATTTTCTATGTTTCAAATCCAGATACACTTATACCTATTTGCAAAATAGTAGAGAAAAAAGCTAACTTACTTCTTTCAAAACAACCATCCGTAACAGTTCAGAAATCTATTAATGCCTCACTTGCAAGTGCATTAAATAATATTGGTGTCGTTCATCAAATTAAAGGGGAGATGAATCTTGCACTGGCTTATTATTTAAAAAGTTTAAATACTGCTTTAAAAACGGATGACAAACAGGGTATAGCTGCTACATACAACAATATAGGACACATGTATAGTAACTTAGGTGATATCCCACTTGCCTTAGTAAATCACAATAAAGGTTTAAAAATATTTGAAGAAATTGACTCGCAATCTGGTATTGCATCATCCTATGGTAATATCGCTGTTATTTATAATGGACAAGGCGATACTGAGCTAGCTTTAAAGTACTTAAAAAAGAGTCTAAAAATCAGAGAAAAAATTGATGATAAAAAAGGCTTAGGAAGTGCGTATAATAATATCGGTGTTATTTTTAGAAACAATGGCAATCCTGATTCTGCCTTAACTTATTTCAAAAAAAGTTTAAAAATAAGAGAAGAGATTGGTGATAAAAAAGGGATGGCCATTTGTTATAATAATATTGGCGCTACCTATAAAAACGATGAAAACATTGATTTAGCACTTCAATACCACAAAAAAAGTTTAGAAATATCTCAAGAAATAGGGAATAAAAGCGCAATAGCATATTCTTATAATAGCATTGGTATTTTAAAACTACAAAAAGGTGAAGTAAAAGAAGCTAAAGAATACGGAAAAAAAGGGCTAGCCTTAGCAAAAGAAATTGGATTTCCTGAATCAATAAAATTAAATGCCCAACTTCTATATGATGTTGCTCAAAAAGAGGGCAATTATAAAGACGCTTTAGAAATGCGAAATCTTGAAATTCAAATGCGCGACAGTATTGCTTCAGAAACAAACATCAAAGCATCAGCAAACCAACAAAGTAAATACGAGTATGAAAAAGAAAAAGCCTTAACCGAAGCTGAACAAGCAAAAAAAGATGCACTTGCATTGGAAGAAAAACAAAAACAACAACTTATTACTTATGGTTCTATTGCAGGGCTTGTAATTGTATTACTATTTCTTTTTGTTTTGTTTAAACGCTTTAAAATAACTCAAAAACAAAAAGCAATTATCGAAAGGCAAAAACACATTGTAGACGAAAAACAAAAAGAAATTTTAGATTCTATTCATTATGCCAAACGAATCCAAATGGCAATGCTTACGAGTGAGGAATATATATCACATCATTTTAAAGCAGAGTTTTTTATTCTATTTCAACCCAAAGATGTTGTAAGTGGCGATTTTTATTGGGCTACGCAACAACACAATAAATTTTATATAGCAACTGCTGACTGCACAGGTCATGGCGTTCCTGGAGCATTTATGAGTTTATTAAACATTAGTTTTTTAAACGAAAATGTTATCGAACGTAAATTAGAAAATCCTGCACAAATTTTAAATGAGCAGCGCAAAGAAATCATTAAAGCATTAAATCCAAAAGGAAACGAAAATTCCAAAGATGGCATGGACTGCGTTCTATGCAGCTTTGATCTTTATAACAACAAACTTGATTTCGCTGCAGCAAATAATCCGCTATGGTTAGTTCGCAAAAATGATTCGACAAAAACAAATGAATTAATAGAGTACAAAGGAGACAAAATGCCTGTTGGTAAATACAACGAAAAATCAGCAGACTTCACACCTCAACAAATTGATTTACAAAAGGGAGATATTGTTTACACATTTACAGATGGTTATGCAGATCAATTTGGTGGTAACAAGGGTAAAAAATTTATGTATAAAAACTTAAAGATCTTCTTATTCAAATCGCACATCTACCAATGGATGAGCAAAAAAAATCGCTTAACAAAACAATGAATGACTGGAAAGGAAATAATGAGCAGGTTGATGATATTTTGATTATTGGCGTGAGGATTTAAATCCTGACCATAAAAACAGTCATCGTTCGTTTTTCACTCTTTTTGGATTTTTTTGTATATTTGATAAAAGCGATTGTATGCAACGCCATTCTTTTCTTTACATCCTTATTATCCTATCCATACAATTAAAAGCGCAGCTTAAATGCTCTTACATGGATATTCATGGTGTAATACACGATTACCCAAGTCCCATTTTAAAAAGCTTTAAAAAATTTTATGTAAAACCCGAAGCGTTTGATTCATTGCCTGAATCAGAAGTTGTTACTGCCAAAAAAATCTTGAAGGGATTAGACCTACAAGATAAACTTAATAAAAGCATTTTTTGCACTAAAAATCCAAAAGAAAACATATTTCCGTTTTTCGATGTTTTAGTTCAAGGAGTTATTTCTAGAAAATTAACTGCATTCAAAGGGCCTTTATACAAATTGGATACAAACCATACAATTTCGTGCGAAAATTTAATAGTCAAGCTTATTAAAACTGATTCGGTAGAAAATTTTTACATTGATGAAAACGGAAAAGAAACTTTTGAAAAAAGAATACAATCGGATACTATTAATGCAGCTAACATTAAAATTATTTGGTTTACCGAAGTTTGGTATTTCAATAAAAAATAGTCACGTTTAGAAAAAAGAATTGTGAGTATTGCTCCAGTTTGGCACAACCCAAAAACAAATAAAGATGAAACAGTGTTTTGGATTTACTATGATGAAGCGAGAGAATGGCTAGCTTCATTTCCTACAAACAGCAAAATTATTGATGGTACAATCCGAAGCTTTGAACAATTATTTTCAAGCAAATTCTTCAATAGCAAAATACTAAAAGAAAGCAACGTGTTCGGTCGAAACTTAATAGAAAACACCAGTGCCTTTGATGCCTTAATAAAAAGTGAAAGCGTAAAAGATGAAATCCTTAAAAAGGAAGAAGGAATGTGGGAGAATTAAATTTACTTCCTCTCACTCCTCAATTTTATTTCATCAATTAATAAAATCTTATCTTTTTCAAAATCTTTAATATGGATAAAACTACCTTTTCCAAATTCCGCTATTTGTTTTAAATTTTTCATCGCTTCTTCATCGTTACCCAAACCTACTACCGATAAAACAACATCTTTACCCATAGTCTTTTTCGTCCATTCTTTTTGGTAGGCTTCACTAAAAGTAAACTTTCCATCGGTTGCTAAAAACAACTGATTGTTTCCTTCGTTGATGTAATTTTTTAAAGCAATATCTAATGAAAATAAAACTGCTTTTGCCCCGCGCGTATAACCCTTTGCATACAATGGATCCAAAATATTTTTCAGCTTATCTCTTTCGGTACCTGGGAATGCTTCGCACTTTAATAAAATAGAATCGGCATACGTAACAATGCTTATTTTATCAATGTCTCTAAGATTTGTAATCATCTCCATGATTGCTTTCTTTAATAAAGGCAAACGAGAAGAGTCTCTCATAGAACGAGAAACGTCCAATAAAAAAACGATATTGTTTGGTTCATATTTAAACCTGCTTAAGCCTTCATCGTTTGCAGTAAAAACCTCAACAGGTGTTGTTTCTATAACGGTTCCAGTAATGGTATCAAAACCATCAATGATAGTATCTTTATTTACAGGTTTATAAGTAACAGTTTGAATCGGCTTTGTTGGTATTACAACTGGGTCGGTTTTGGTGTGTTTTGGTTTTCCAAAATAATAACAAGCCGTTTTATCATCCGTTTTTATACTTTTTATATTGCCACTTATTTCCAACACAAAAGGCAAACCATCTGCGCTTGTAGCCAAACTAATTTTGCGTTGAAATTTCCCCGTTTTAGCTGGCTGATAAAAAACCTCAATTAAAGTGGTATCTCCTGCAGGAATCGTTTTTTTATGAGCCAAAATTTTCACATCCTTCTCTGCATCTGCACGCATCAAATAAAGATTTTTAACTCCGTTATTCTTAATGATGAATTCAGATTTTAGGGTGTAAATGTTTTCCAAATCACCATAATCATGCTTTACTTGGTCAACATAAATAGTCGAATTTTGAGCTTTAAGAACAAAGGCTCCAAAAACACAAGTCGCAAGTACCAAAAACCTATAAAACATCATACTTTTTCATTGTTAAAAACCATACCAAAAACTTTATAGGACAAAAAACGCTTTTTTTTGTCTAATATCTTGAAAATCTAAAGAAAAAAGCTACTTTTGAATCATTAATCACTAATAACGTATTTTTAAGAAATGAATATTCACGAATATCAAGGTAAGCAAATACTAAAAAGTTTTGGAGTTGCTGTGCAAGAAGGATTTGTAGCTGAAACAGTTGAACAAGCAGTGGAAGCAGCAAAAAAATTAAAATCAGATTTTAACAGCGATTTCGCAGTTATTAAAGCTCAAATTCATGCTGGTGGTCGTGGAAAAGGCGGCGGAGTTAAGGTTGCTAAAAACCTTGATGATGTTAGAGAAAAAGCAGGTGCTATTTTAGGAATGACGTTAGTTACTCCACAAACAGGCCCAAAAGGAAAATTAGTAAATAAAGTGTTGGTGGCTCAGGATGTTTATTATCCAGGTCCTAACCCAACTAAAGAATTTTATATGAGTGTGTTGCTTAACCGTGCAACAGGCAGAAACATTATCATGTACACTACTGAAGGTGGTATGGACATTGAAGAAGTTGCTGAACACCATCCAGATAAAATTTGGAAAGAAGAAATTGACCCTAAAGTTGGTTTACAAGCTTTCCAAGCGCGTAAAATTGCTTTCAACTTAGGATTAAGCGGAGAAGCATTTAAAGGAATGACCAAATTTGTTGCTTCTTTATACAAAGCATACGATTCAATCGATGCTTCAATGTTCGAAATTAATCCACTTTTCAAAACTTCTGACGATAAAATTATTGCAGTAGATGCTAAAGTAACTTTTGATGGAAACGGTTTATACCGTCACCCAGATTACGAAGCAATGCGTGATGTAACGGAAGAAGATCCAACAGAAGTAGAAGCAAAAGCTGCTGAATTAAACTACGTTAAATTAGAAGGAAACGTTGGTTGTATGGTTAACGGTGCTGGTTTAGCAATGGCAACTATGGACATCATTAAATTATCAGGTGGTGAGCCTGCTAACTTCTTAGATGTTGGTGGTACTGCAAATGCTGAGCGTGTTGAAAAAGCTTTCCGTATTATTTTAAAAGACCCAAGCGTAAAAGCTATCTTAGTTAATATTTTTGGTGGAATTGTTCGTTGCGACCGTGTTGCTCAAGGTATTGTTGATGCATACAAAAACATGGGATCAATCAACGTTCCAATCATCATTCGTTTACAAGGAACTAACGCTGTTGAAGCGAAAAAAATTATTGATGAATCAGGATTAAAAGTTTTCTCTGCAATTCAATTGCAAGAGGCTGCCGATTTAGTAAAACAAGTAATAAACAAATAAGTAATATCAAGCTAAGCATACTATGAAAATTAAATTCAAAAACGCATTATTAGCATTGCCTTTAAGTGCAAGTTTACTAATGGTATCTTGTGGGGGTGATCCTCATGAAGGTGATGACATGACGCATACAGATACAACGAAAGTTGATTCAGCTGCAATTGAAACAGGAATTGAAACGGGAGAATTAAGCTTCCAAGTTCCTTCACCAGGAGAAATGTTAACATTCGTAAGAATGGTTGGCGGAAAAGGAAACAAAAACACATCTTTCCTTAACCCAGCTGATAATAATAAAAACTACAATGATGCAAAATCTAAAGCTCTAAACTTTGGTATTTATAGTTGCGATTTGAGTTACTGCTCTACTTTTGAAATTGGTGTTGAAGCTTTCAAATACTTTAAAGTTGTTAAGCAATTAGGTGATGAAATAGGAGTTTCTACTTCTATTGATGCATCAATGGCAAAACGCTTAGAGCAAAATGTTGGAAATGCTGATTCATTAGCTGCAATTTCTGATGATTTGTATTATGATTCATTTGAAGCTTTACAAAACGGTAAGCAAGGAAATGTATTAGCTTTAGTTATTGCAGGTGGTTATATCGAAAGTTTATACATCGTTACTAACTTAGTTAAGTACGAAGCTAATAGCCCAGGTGTTCAACGTGTTGCTGATCAAAAATATACGTTGGAAAACATAATCGATTTCTTGAAGAAATACGAATCAGATGCTTCGGTAGCTTCGGTTTTAACTGAATTAAACGGCTTAAAAGCAGAGTTTGATAAATTAAAAGAAACTACTGCTGGAGACACAAAAGGTAAAGATGGAGTTAAAGTTTTAGGAGGTGGCACGACAATTGAGATGACTGTTGCACAATATAAAACAATTTCAGAAAAAATCAAAACAATTAGAAATTCATTTACTCAAAGCAAATAATCATGAAGAAGATCCTAACTATCCTTGCCGTTACTATAGCTTCTGTGTTAAGTACAGACCTTGCGGCTCAAACAAGTGTTTGCGGACAATTCCATCGTAAAAATTGCGTTATGGAAGGCAACAAAGATGATGACAGAGAATTCATGTATAATGCACAATCTAAGAGTGGTTTATTTGCTCAAGGAAGTACATCTAAAATGCGTTGCGTAATTTACAAAGGAATGGATTATAGAATGACTGTTTGTTGCGAAACTGCAGGTTCTCAAATCAATTTCAAAATTTTTGATGCTAAAACTAACGAAGAGTTATACGACAATGCAAAAGACGAAAACTCAACACAATTCGAGTTTCAATCTGCTAGTACTCGTCAATTAATTATTGAATTAACTGTTCCTTCAGGAGAAGCTTCTTCTGCTAAAGGAAAACCTACTGATGCTGCATGTGTTGGTTTGTTAATCGAGCATAAGGTATCTGATAAAACAGGTTTCTCTAAATACTAATAGTTTATTCTATTTATCTCTAAACAGGCTATCTCAAAAGGATAGCCTGTTTTTTTTGGGCAATATTTCGCCAAGTCTTTCGTTGTTTACCAAGTATTTTGTAACTTTACAGAGATGCGCAAGCTTTTACTTTTCATATTCATTGCTTTCAGTCAATATTTTGCGGTTGCACAAACTGTAAAATACAGTAATGAGTTTTTAGCTATTGGTGTTGGCGCAAGGCAAATGGCAATGGGTAATGCCGCTATATCAAGCACCAATGATGTTATGGGTGGCTACTGGAACCCAGCAGGCTTATTAGGAATAAAATCGAACTTACAATTAGGTTTAATGCACTCCGAATACTTTGCTGGTATTGCAAAATACGATTACGGTGCAATTGCATCACGTTTGGATAGCCAAAGTGTTGGAGCAGTAAGTATTGTCCGCTTTGGTGTAGATAATATCCCAAACACAACGCAATTAGTTGATGCAAACGGAAATGTTGATTACGATAAAATATCAAAATTTAGTGCTACAGATTTTGCAGCAATTATGTCCTATGCTCGCAAAATAAATAAAGTAAAAGGATTAGATATTGGTGCAAATGCAAAAATCATCCGCCGTAAAATTGGCGATTTTGGAGGCGCTTGGGGCTTTGGATTAGATGTAGCAGCAAACTACACAACTAAAAACAATTGGAAATTCTCAGCAGTTGGCAGGGACATTACGGGAACATTTAATGCTTGGTCATACACTTTAGATGAAGAAACAAAAAATGTTTTTGCCTTAACAGGAAATGAAATTCCGAGAAACTCAGTTGAAATAACAGTGCCTCGTTTAGTACTTGGTGTATCTAAAAAATATACTGTTTGGGATAATAAAATTTCATTGTTAGGAGAAGTAAATTTGGTAAATACATTTGATGGAAAAAGAAATGTATTAGTTAAATCAAAAATAGTAAGCATCGACCCACAAGTAGGATTTGAAGCAGGATACAAGAATATTGTGTTTTTACGTTTTGGTTTAAACAACATTCAAAAATATACGGATATCGACGAGAAACAATTAACCACAGTGCAACCAAATATGGGAGCAGGTATTAAGTACAAAGTGTTTACATTGGATTATGCTTTTACTAATATTGGTAATGCATCTATTTCTCCTTATAGTCATGTATTTTCGTTGATTATAGATATTACCAAACAATTTAAAAAACCGAAGATTTCTACTTCGAAAGATTAATTGTTTCATGCCTAAAATTCTTCTTCTTTCCGACACACACAATTACCTTGATGAAAAAATTTGGAAGTACGTGGATGGCTGCGACGAAATATGGCATGCCGGAGATGTGGGAACCATAAGTGTTTTAGACGAATTAAAAAAACGGAAACCGGTACGAGCTGTCTACGGAAACATAGATGGCAACGATGTGCGAATTGAATATCCTAAGAATTTAATTTTTGATTGCGAAGAAGTAAAAGTTTACATCACCCACATTGGTGGTTATCCCTGGCAAGTATGTTGCCGAACCAAAAGCAATTATTAAACAAGAAAAACCAAAACTATTCATTTGTGGCCACTCGCACATTTTAAAAGTAATGTACGATAATGAAAATGAAGTGCTACACATGAACCCCGGTGCATGCGGCATACACGGCTTTCATCAAGTAAAAACAATGCTGCGTTTTGAAATAAGCGGGGCAGAAATTAAAAATCTGGAAGTGATTGAATTGGGGAAGAAGGGTTTGATTGTTTCGAGTTGTTGGTTTGTTGTTTCGGGTTATATAATTTTCGTATCTTAGAGTATCCGATTAATTAAATGAGAAAATTCTGCTACATATTTATATTCATCGTTTTTTAATTCACTTTAAACTTTGCGCGCAGGTTAATCTTGTGCCTAATGGTAATTTTGAAAGTTTATGTAATTGCCCAACTACAGGTCAAAAATAGTGAAGCTACTTCTGGTATAGCCTAATAACGGAACTCCTGATTATTTTAACTCCTGTAATACAAGTAACATTACAATTGGCGTTCCCATTAATGCATGGGCTCCGTATATACTGGAACTGATTGGAATCATTCAGACTACGACCCCAATATTTTTGAATCACAATCAATAAGGAATATTTATCGTTGCAATTATCTACTTCCCTAATTTCTAAACAAAAATATACCATTTACCTTCTGGGTTTCCTTGTCAGATTCAAGTCAATTTGCAATTTCAGATTTAGGCGCATTTTTTTCCATAAATCAACTAAGTTCAGGGAACAGCAATTCTTTTAACCTTTCTCCATCTGTGAAAAGTCAACTGCTAAATTCAAATAAAACGAACTGGGAAAAAATTGAAGGCTATTACACTGCCAATGGAGGGGAATCATACTTAACAATTGGAAATTTTTTTGACAGTAATAACACCAGTTATACTTTTATTGGTAACGGACCATATGCTTGCGCTTATTATTACATCGACGACGTAAGCCTAATAGATAGCTCCTCAATTGGCATAAATGAAATAAATAACAATTCTAACATTACTATTTACCCTAACCCAAGCAATGGTAATATACAAATTGATTTAAGTAAGTTAAAGGGGGTGGAGATATGCAATTTATAGTTTATAATACCTTAGGTGTAGAAATTAAAAAGCAACAAATTACTGCTAATGAAATTACCAATGTAGATTTAAGCGATTTGGCAAATGGTACTTATTTATATAAAGTATTAAAGGATGGTAAATTGTATAAGTATGATAAATTGGTTTTGATAAAGTGAAAAAAGGAATTTACATATTTATATTCTTCATTTTTTGTTTAAGCACAAAAGCGCAAAAATATGGAGTTAGTATTGGGTATGCTTATTCTTATGGTAAAGCTGAACACCCCATTGAAATGAGAGATTTTTACAATTATAAATTCTCGAATGTAAAATTCAAATATAATATACTACCTAATGCCTTTGTGCGCCCTTATTTAAGAGTTTACAAAAAAATAAATGTGTTTGTAGGGATTGATATAACTCAATACGAAATTAATTTTAATCAAAACACAGGCGCAACAAACCTTTGGAGCAAAAGAGTTAAACAAATGGATTTACATTTTCCAATAGGTTTAAAAATCAATTTACTTGATGAAAACAAAAAATTTGGGCATTCCATATATGGTGGGATTTTCTTTATAAATCACATTAAAGGGACTCAATGGCTTAGGTTAAATGGTGGTAGCGAAATAGGCGATTCTAAAGGGTTTGGGGTTAAGCCAAAGATTTTAATTTTCAATAATCAAAAAACGAACTTTATAATAGGTTATGAATTTAATTACAAATTAAAAAAATGGTTTCCCTTAGCTCTAACCTTTATTTAAAATACATGCCTGTTTACATTGATTACTCTAGTCCAGTTGGCCCAGATCTCTTTCCTAGTTTAAGAAACAAATTCTCCTTTAGCATTTCATTAGGTTGCTCATTCATGAAACCGCCCAAACAAAAAGAAGAAGAGGCATCTAAAGTTTTTAGGCTTGATGATTGATTGTGGCGAAATAATTCTAAAAAATAAACTTACTTTCCAGAAACATAATTAATTTCAAAATTTCCCGTATTTGGGGGGTGGTTTGGTTCGTTTGGGAAATTCTTTTTTTAAAAAAAATTTTCCCTTAATATATTTTTGTTTTTTTTTTCAACAAAAAAATATTTTTTTTATTAAAAAAGACCCGGGGATAATAAAAAAAAAAAAGTTTTTTTCCTCTCCCTACCATAAATAATTAATTCTCCTTATGGTCTGGATGTTCATTGTAACAAAAAAGGACCCATGCTTTTCAATTGAGTTGAAACCTTCAGAAGCGTTCCGAATTTCAAGGTTGCTAATAATTTTTCCTGGTTTTTGCAAGAGTATATAATTATACAACAAAAAGTAAAATTATTGAACTTACCTTCACTAACTAAATTAGTCAAGATTAACCCAAAATAACCAACTAGAAACCAGCAACCACAAACAATCTTACCTCACTCTATTCGCCGATCTCACCAACTCTTCATCTTTCTTAATAAAATGCCCCGCTAAAAAAGCGCATACAATTGAAATTGCAGGCAGAGCAATTGGCCAGTTAAAAGTACGAACTGCAGTATCTGATTTATATAAAGGGAAAACAAATAATAAAGTAATCATCATAGCTGCAACTAACATTACCACACGGCTAATTTTAATTTGCTTTTTGCGGTTATGAAACAACATTAAACACATAAAGGATGTAATAAAAAGTAAGCAATTTGCAGCAAAAAGACCGTAAATGGTAGATGTTGTAGATGAATGCACATCAAAAGGAGAAAAAGCATAATCAACCACTATATCGCCAGCAGTATAAGTTACCGTTGGGAAAATGAATAATAAGATTGAACAAATCATAATTACCCCTAAAAATATCGATTGTTTACGCTGAATCATATTGTTTAATTTTTCGTCAAAAATACGAGCATTTTTGTCACCTGACGCATATCATGCTTAAAAAAGCTCAATATTATCAAAAGTGTTAATGAATTGTTGAATGAATTTTGATTTTAAAGCCCTTACACTTTGCAATTTGAAACAATAATCCTACCTTTGCGCCCGAATTAAAAATTTCGCAATAATCATGTCTAAACAAGTTGGAAAAATAGCTCAAATTATCGGACCGGTAGTTGACGTTCGTTTTGATCTAGAAGGTGGTAAATTACCAAACATTCTAGACGCTTTAGAAATTGTTCGTGCTAACGGGCAAAAACTTATATTAGAAGTTCAACAACACGTTGGTGAAGATACTGTACGTACTGTTGCAATGGATACTACCGATGGTTTAAGCCGCGGAATGGAAGTACTTGGAACAAACAGAGGTATTACAATGCCAACTGGTGAAAAAATCAAAGGTCGTTTATTCAACGTAGTTGGAGAAGCAATTGATGGTATCAACACAGTTTCTAACGAAAACGGTTACAGCATTCACCGTAACCCACCAAAATATGAAGAATTATCAACCTCAACTGAGGTTCTTTTCACAGGTATCAAAGTAATCGACTTAATTGAGCCATACTCAAAAGGTGGTAAAATTGGTTTGTTTGGTGGTGCTGGTGTAGGTAAAACAGTATTAATTCATGGAGTTAATCAACAACATCGCTAAAGGATACGAAGGTTTATCAGTATTTGCTGGTGTTGGTGAGCGTACTCGTGAAGGAAATGACTTATTACGTGAGATGATTGAATCAGGTATTGTAAAATACGGTGATGCTTTCAAACACTCAATGGAAGAAGGCGGATGGGATTTATCAAAAGTAGATACTGCTGAATTAACTAAATCACAAGCAACTTTCGTTTTCGGACAAATGAATGAGCCTCCTGGAGCACGTGCTCGTGTGGCTTTATCAGGTTTATCAATGGCTGAATATTTCCGTGATGGAGAAGGTTCAGGACAAGGAAAAGATATCCTTTTCTTCATCGATAACATCTTCCGTTTTACTCAAGCAGGTTCAGAGGTATCGGCTTTATTAGGTCGTATGCCATCTGCGGTAGGTTACCAACCAACATTGGCAACTGAAATGGGTGTAATGCAAGAGCGTATTACTTCAACTAAAAAAGGTTCTATTACATCTGTACAAGCGGTTTACGTACCTGCGGATGATTTAACCGATCCAGCTCCAGCAACAACATTTGCCCATTTGGATGCTACAACGGTATTAAGTCGTAAAATTGCTGAGTTAGGTATTTACCCTGCGGTAGATCCATTAGATTCTACTTCTCGTATCTTAACACCAGCTGTTTTAGGTGATGTACATTACGATTGCGCTCAACGCGTTAAAATGTTATTACAACGTTACAAAGAATTACAAGATATCATTGCTATCCTTGGTATGGATGAGTTAAGTGAGGAAGATAAATTAGTTGTACATCGTGCACGTCGTGTTCAACGTTTTTTATCGCAACCATTCCACGTTGCTGAGCAATTTACAGGTTTAAAAGGTGTATTCGTTAGTATCGAAGACACTATCAAAGGCTTCAACATGATTATGGATGGTAAAGTTGATGAGTATCCTGAAGCAGCTTTCAACTTAGTTGGTACTATTGAAGAAGCAATTGAAAAAGGTAAAAAATTAATGTCGGAGTCTAAATAATTATTTGAAAATTTGAAAATTAGCTAATTTGAAAATTTAATTGGCTAATCTTCAAATCATCAAATTTTCAAATTGAAAGTATGAAATTAGAAATAGTAACACCGGATAAAAAATTATTTGAAGGCGAAGCAAAATCGCTTATAGTTCCAGGTTCTGAAGGTTCATTAGGGATTTTAAATAATCACGCACCTATGATTGCTTCTTTGAAAAAAGGAACAGTTAAGATTACTGATGCTTCTTCTAAAATTCATTCGTTTGATATTAAAGGTGGAGTTATTGAAGTGCTAAAAAACAATGTAATTGTTTTAGCAGAGTAATTTATTTCTTACAAAATTTAAGAAGGGCATTTCGAAAGATTTGCCCTTTTATTTTATATTCTAAATTCTCATAAGATGAAGATGAAAACTTATTCTCTTTTACTAGCATTATTCTTAATCGGTCTGTTTACTTCGTCCAAAAAATCAAAAACAGATGATCCACGTTTCGTAAGTTATACGGTTAATCCAAAAAATGTAAACTTAAATTTTTATTGGAAAAATGATAAAGGTGAGCGGTTTAAAAACGCTGCTAATTTAAGTCTGTGGCTAAAAAAACAAAAGCGTGAGCTTGTATTTGCTGTAAATGGCGGGATGTACAAAAAAGATAATTCGCCACAAGGTTTATACATAGAAAATAAAATTCAAAAAAATAAAATAGACAATGGAAATGGCACTGGAAACTTTTACCTTAAACCGAATGATGTCTTCTATATTACCACAGATAAAAAGCCAAGTATTTGTTTAACAGAAAAATTTGTTAATAACGGAAAAGTAAAATATGCAACGCAATCAGGTCCAATGTTGCTTATTGATGGAAAGATTCATTCTTCATTTAAAGAAAATTCAACAAACCTAAATATCAGAAATGGTGTTGGAATTTTACCAAACAATGAAGTGATTTTTGCAATGTCGAAAAAGGAAATAAATTTTTATGATTTCGCTGATTATTTTAAAAAACTTGGGTGCAAAAACGCCTTGTATTTAGATGGTTTTGTATCTCGTACTTATTTACCAGAAAAAAACTGGGTGCAAACAGATGGGGATTTTGGGGTAATAATTGGGGTAAGCAAATAACTCCAACTTAAAACAAAAAACCCCAACAATTTCTTGTTAGGGTTTCTATAATAGAAAAATCTAAAATTATTTTTTGTTGTAACGAGTACGGAATTTATCAATACGTCCTGCTGTATCTACTAACATGTGTTTACCTGTGTAGAAAGGGTGAGATGTATTAGAGATCTCCATTTTAAGTAGAGGATACTCATTACCGTCTTCCCACTTAATAGTGTCTTTAGTATCTGCGCAAGAACGAGTTAAAAATGATGTTTCGTTCGAAATGTCTTTGAAAACAACTAATCTGTAGTTTTCTGGATGTATCTCTTTTTTCATGTCTTTTAATTTTCAAAAATGGAGTGCAAATATACACTTTTCTTTTCATCTGCAAAAAGTATTGCTAAAATAAAATAATATTCTCTATTAAGCGTTTAAGAGAAAAACTATCTTTGTACAATGAGAAACAAGCCTTTTGCCTTACTTTTTCTTAGTTTTTGCCTGATCTTCTCAGTAATTTCATGCAAAAAAGATACTATTATAACCGATTCGGGGGCAAAATTAAACTTTTCTCAGGATTCTATTCTTTTCGATACCGTATTTACACAGATTGGGTCGTTCACCAAATACTTTAGGGTTGTAAATCCAAACAATCAAAAAATTAACATTTCAAATCTTAGTTTGGCCCGTGGGAACTCTTCCTTTTACAGATTAAACGTTGACGGTATTCCAGGAAAAGCCTTTTAAAACATTGAAATAGCAGCAGGAGATAGTATTTATGTATTTGTAGAAGTAACTATTGACCCAAATGCACAATCAAATCCATTTGTTTATCAAGATTCGGTGGTATTTGAAACTAATGGAAATATTCAAGACGTAGATTTATACTCAGTTGCCCGTAATTGTTATTTACACCTACCAACAAATGTAGTTTACCTTAGTAATGGCGGCACATTCAGTTATGGCTCTTTGCCATGCGGAGAAGTTTGGAATAATGATAAACCACACTTAGTATTTGGATATGCATTAATTGACTCAACTTGCACTTTAACAATTAATGCAGGCACTGAAGTTTATTTTCATCAAAATGGAGGCATTGTAGCCGATAGAGGCGGCTGCTTAAAAGTATTGGGCACACAAAGCCAACGCGTTACTTTCCAAGGCGACCGTTTGGAATATGAATACCGAGATATAGCGGGGCAATGGGAGCGAATATGGTTACTTGATGGCAGCAATAACAACGAAATTAATTATGCTGTAATTAAAAATAGCTTTATTGGTGTGCAAGCGGAGCCGTTTGCCTTCTATGAAAATGGTGGCACTGTAATGAGCCAACGAAAAGTAAAAATAACTAATACCATTATTCAAAATTGTTCGTATGCTGGTTTATATGCTCGCTTCTATAAAATGGAAGTCGGAAATACCGTAATTAATAACTGCGGAAGTTATTTAGCTGCTCTTATTTATGGAGGCTCATATAGCTTTAGGCACTGTACCTTTGCCAACTATTGGAGCGAAGAAGCTCGAACCACACCATCCATAATAGTAAACAACAGAAATGACACTCAAAACTTTCCATTGGACAGTGGTTATTTTGCCAATTGTATTATTGATGGAAGCAATGCGGATGAAATTACATTAGATTCAGCAGCAGTAGCGGGACAATTTAATAATGTTGTGTTTACTAATAGCATGCTTAAAACACAAATAAATACTTCAAATGCAAATCGATTTATAAATATCAAGTTAAATCAATATCCAAACTTTATAGATGCAAGTATAAAAAACTTCAAGCTTAATGCCAGCTCCCCAGCAGTAAATTTTGGCTTAGTATTGCCATTTTATACAAATGACATTAATGGTGTTTTAAGAGATGCTACGCCTGATTTAGGTGCTTATGAGTATGTGCCTTAATTTCCTTTTACTATTTTTAACATTATTATTATTCAAACACGCACAAATTCCGAAACTTGGTGCTATTTTTGTGAGAGGTAATCAAATTTTTATTTTATGAAGAAATTAATACTAGGTTCATTATTGGCTATTGCAGGTTTTTCTGCAAATGAAGTAAATGCTCAAGGATACGAGATTAAAGTATCTATAAAAAACTCAAAAGATAGCATTTGCTTACTTACCAAATATACTTGGGAACAGCCTTATAAAGTAGATACCGCAAAGGTTGACAAAAATGGTAACATGACTTTTAAAGGGAAAACAGCTTTAGAAAAAGGTATTTATTCAATTTATAGTCCGAAAAAAGGCGCTTTGTATTTTGACTTTATTGTAAACGAAAGTCAAAAGTTCAGCATTACAACCGACACAATAGGCTTTTACGATAAAATGAAAATTGTTGGTCCGCAAGAAAATATCGACTTCATGGAGTTCGTGAAATTTATGGGCAGCAAAAACATGGAGCGTGTTAATTATGAAAAGGAAGTAAAAGCAAAAAAAACTGCCGATTCAACAAAGCTAATTACGGCTAAAACAACCGAACTTTTTAAAGCAATCAAAAAATACCAAGATGATTATTTAGCAACAAACCCAAACACTTATATTGCAACTTTTATTCGTTTACAAAACGAACCTGTTGTTCCTAATGCTCCAAAAGGAATGGCTGCGGCTGATACAGCAGTTTGGAAATATCAATATTACAAAAATCATTATTGGGATGGAATTAACTTAAATGATATTGGAACTTTAAACACCAATAAAATTTTTTGCTGACCGTGTAAAAAGATATTTCGACAAAGTTGTGATTCAGGATCCAGATAGTTTAGCCAAGGAATCGGATGTTTTTATTTTAAAAATTGGGAATAACAAAGAAACATTTAAATGGGTAGTTCATAACCTTACTTATATGTCTGAATCATCTAAAGTAATGGGAATGGATGCATTCTTTGTATACATGGTAAACAAATATTATAAAACAGGGCAAGCATTTTGGTTAGATGAAAAACAATTAGAAAAAGTGATTAAAAGAGCTAATATTTTAGAACCATTATTACTTCGCAAAAAAGCTCAAGATCTTTCTTTAATTGATACTGCAGGAATTAAAACAATCAAAAAATTAGGTATTGATAAAATGGAAACTAGTGAGGATCTCACTAAAGCTTACTATGCTAACCAAGATGCTATACAAAAACTACTTGTTAATTTATATAGTATTAAAGCTGATTGGACAGTATTAGTGTTTTGGGATGTTGATTGTGGTCATTGCAAAAAGGAAATTCCCGTAATTCAAGAAACATATAATAAGTTCAAGAAAGAAGGAAAAAGTTTAGAAGTATTTGCAGTTTATACTCAACACGAATACGACAAATGGAAAACCTTTATTAAAGAAAATAAATTAGAGTGGATAAATGTAGCTGATGCTGTGCATTTAAACAATCTTAAAGAGAAGTACGATATCTTTAGTACTCCAGTAATTTATCTTTTAGATAAGAACAAAGTAATACAAGCAAAGCGTATTGGTGCAGAACAAATTGAAGATGTAATTACGAATCTTGAGAAGAGAAAGAAATAATTCATAAAAATAAACATTGGAAAGGGCATCTTGGTTAACAAGATGCCCTTTTTCATTATTCACAATCTACTAACAAAATGCTTAGCGGAATTGCCATAATTAACATTATTAGTATATTCGTAGCCTCATTTAAATAAGCAATGAAATTTATAGCAGAAATAGATGTAATGCCATTAAAAGCATTACTAGATCCACAAGGAAAAGCAGTTACAGGAAGCATGACAAACCTAGGCTTACCTGAAATAGCAAACGTACGTATAGGCAAACACATTACACTTGAAATTGAAGCAGCTTCTAAAGATGCAGCTAGCGTAAAGGTTGATGAAGCTTGCAAAAAACTACTTTGCAATCAAATCATGGAGTTCTATGAATTCGAATTAAAGGAGGTTAAGTAATCATGCTTCGTCAGGCTCAGCATCACTTTATCACAATAAATGCATACTTCGCCTAGCTCAGTTGGATATTAACAAACAATAAAATCATAAATCTAAAATCATAAATCTAAAATCACTATGGGATATTTATTTACATCCGAATCAGTAAGTGAAGGGCATCCGGACAAAGTTGCGGATCAAATTTCAGACGCGTTAATTGATAACTTTTTAGCATTCGACCCACAAAGTAAGGTTGCTTGTGAAACATTAGTTACAACTGGACAAGTAATACTTGCTGGTGAAGTAAAATCAAAAGCATATCTAGATGTGCAAGAAATTGCGCGTGGTGTTATCCGTAAAATTGGATACACTAAATCAGAATATATGTTCGAAGCAAACTCTTGCGGTATTTTATCTGCAATTCACGAACAATCATCTGATATTAATCAAGGTGTAGATCGTAAGAAAAAAGAAGAGCAAGGTGCGGGTGACCAAGGTATGATGTTTGGTTATGCAACTAACGAAACTGCTAACTACATGCCCTTAGCGTTAGATTTAGCTCATGGTATTTTAATTGAGCTTGCTGCTTTACGTCGTGAGAACAAACAAATTAAATATTTACGTCCTGATGCAAAATCACAAGTAACATTAGAATACGACGATAATAACAAACCAGTTCGTATTGATGCTATAGTTGTTTCTACACAACATGATGACTTTGATACAGAACCAAAAATGTTAGCGAAAATTAAAAAAGATATCATTGACATTTTAATTCCTCGTGTAAAAAAGAACTATCCTAAATACGCTCATTTGTTTAACAACAAAATTGCATACCACATTAATCCAACTGGTAAATTTGTTATCGGTGGACCACATGGTGACACTGGATTAACTGGTCGTAAAATTATTGTTGATACTTACGGTGGAAAAGGTGCTCACGGTGGTGGAGCTTTCTCTGGTAAAGATCCTTCAAAGGTTGACCGTTCAGCAGCTTATGCTACTCGTCATATTGCTAAAAACTTAGTTGCAGCAGGTGTTTGTTCTGAAGTATTAGTTCAAGTTTCTTATGCAATTGGTGTTGCACAACCAATGGGTATTTTTATTGATACTTATGGAACTTCAAAAGTAAAAATGACAGATGGTGAAATTGCAAAAATTGTACAAAGCGTATTTGATATGCGTCCGTACTTTATTGAGCAACGTTTCAAATTACGTACTCCAATGTACAGCGAAACTGCTGCATACGGACACATGGGTCGTAAAAACGAAGTAGTAACAAAAACATTTACTTCTCCTGATGGAAAAACAAAAACTATGAAAGTAGAATTGTTTACTTGGGAAAAATTAGATTATGTAAGCAAAGTTAAAGCTGCTTTCAAATTGAAGTAATTTATTTCTAAATTAAATTGTATCCCGACCCAAGCATTTGGGCCGGGATTTTTTTATTCCCCTAAAGTCATACTGAACTTTACGAAGTATGAATTTTATCATGTACTAAATCCCAATGATTATATTTATTAAATTTAGGCATGCTAGAAAAAATCCATCTATACTGCATAAAACAATTCTCTCTTGATACACGGGCACTCTCGTTGATGCGCATTTGTTTGGGAATGGTTTTGTTGGCTGATTGGATTTTCCGATTCAATAACCTTACTGCACATTATAGCAATGAAGGCTTAATGCCTACTGAGTTGCTATATACTCACAAATGGAAGGCTGGTTACTACTCTCTATTTTTATTAAGTGATTCTATTTATTGGCAATACTCATTATTTATTGCTGCAATTATTTTCTCCTTCTTCTTTTTAATTGGCTATTTCACTCGCTTTGCAACATTTGTTTTATGGGTTCTAATTATTTCAGTACATGTGCGAAACCCTTATATATTGCAGGGTGGAGACGAGTTGATTAGAATAAGTTTATTTTGGTGTTTGTTTTTGCCCTTGAGCAATCATTATTCGATTGATAAATTACAAAGCAATAAAATAGACGCAAAAAAAATATTTAGTGCTGCAAGTTTAGGATTTACTCTTTTAATTTTTTCTGTTTACTTTTTCTCTGCACTGCTTAAAACCTCTGATGAATGGAGAACTGAAGGAAGCGCTTTGTATTATGCTTTGTCTCTTGATCAAATGGCCTTGCCCTTAGGTAAAGTGCTCTTAAATTATCCTACAGTAATGAAATATATAACACTTAGTGTATTTTATTTAGAAATTATTGCCCCGCTCCTATTCTTCTTTCCTTTCTACAATAAGTACTTCAGAAGTATCGGAATTATTTCACTAATTCTACTTCACATTGGAATTGGTTCAACCTTATTAGTTGGTTTATTCTTTTTAATTGGAATTTCAACGCTCATTGGTTTGTTCCCAAGTGAGATGATTGATTGGAAAATCAAACGATTCCCTCAAGTATTAAAAAAAATAAATCTATTAACTTATCTAAATAAAATATTTCCTAAATTCAGCAGCTTAAGAAACTTAGGGGATAAACTGAAAATCTCACTTTCCAATTTCTACACTCAAACCTTACTAACGTTTAGTTTAATCTTTTTAATTTGCCTTTGTTTAATTTGGAATATTGGAAACATCAAAGGCTCTGGATTAACAGTTAGCGCGCCATTTAAAGCCCTCACCTACTCTCTTGGCTTACATCAAGATTGGGGTATGTTTGCCCACGTGTTTTCAAAGATGATGGCTGGTACGTGTTTGATGCCCATACATTGCAAAATAAATACATCGACATATACAAAGAAGGTAAAGAAACTACTTTAGAAAAACCCGAAAGTGTAATTCAATACATTAGAGGCGACCGTTGGAGAAAATACGAGGAGAATTTTTTAATGATAGATTATGAATACATTCGCCCGTATTATTGCAAATACGCCTTAAAACAATGGAATGAAACGCATTCAGAAAAAATTGATTCGCTAAGTATTATTTATATGAAAGAACGAACTTTACCAAACTATCAAAAAGTAATACCGACAAAAGAAATACTTTGTAATTGCACAACAAAATAACATGAATAAACACGAAATTATTATCCGAGAAAAAATGCTTGCCAATGATGCATTAAGCCAATGGTTGGGAATTGAACTTATTTCGATTGAACCAGGAACCTGCATTTTAAAAATGATTGTTCGAAAAGAAATGTTGAACGGATTTGCAATTGCTCATGGCGGAATTACTTATTCTTTAGCAGATAGTGCTTTGGCCTTCGCATCTAACAGTCATAATATACAATGTGTTTCGATAGAGACCTCTATTTCGCATACTAAAGCGGTGCAGGAAAACGATGTACTTACGGCGGTAGCAAAAGAACTTAGTTTGAGTAATAAAATAGGTGTTTATGAAGTAACGGTAACAAACCAACATCATACTGTTGTAGCATTATTTAAAGGAACTGTTTACAGAACTGGAAAACTTTGGATAGAATAAGTATTATTAGGATTACGAATTGATACGAATATACGAAAGAAAATTACGAATCAATACGAATATACTAATCTGCGTGTGACAAAACACATTCGTAAAGAATTAGTATTGATTCGCATATTCGTAAGAGATTCGTAATCCTAATCCATGCAAAATTCATATTAGATTTGTATATTCGTAACATGGCAAAAATATTATTAATCGACGACGAAAAAAGCATTCGCAAATCATTACGCGAAATATTAGAATTTGAAAAATACAAAGTTGAAGAAGCTGAAGATGGAAGCCAAGGATTAGCGATGGCATCTGCAGAAAACTTTGATTTAATATTATGCGATATTAAAATGCCAAAATTAGATGGCATGGAATTGCTTAACAAATTAAACGAACAAAATATTGATTCGCCCATTGTAATGATGAGCGGACATGGCAATATAGAAACTGCAGTAGAGGCCGTTAAAAAGGGTGCTTACGACTTTCTTGCGAAACCAATAGATTTAAATCGTTTGTTGGTTACTGTAAGAAATGCAATTGAACGAACAGGACTAGTTAGCGAAACAAAAACTTTAAAGAAAAAAATAAGTAAATCATACGAAATGATTGGTGAATCAAAACCAATTATTGCGATTAAAGAAATGATTGATAAAGTTGCCCCAACCGAAGCTCGTGTATTAATTACTGGTAGCAATGGAAGCGGAAAAGAATTAGTTGCCCGTAGAATACATGAAAACAGTCAGCGTGCTGCTGGACCAATGATTGAAGTTAATTGCGCAGCCATTCCATCTGAATTAATTGAAAGTGAATTATTCGGGCATGAGAAAGGTGCATTTACATCAGCAGTTGCAACACGCAAAGGAAAATTCGAATTAGCAGAAGGTGGCACATTGTTTATGGATGAAATTGGTGATATGAGTTTATCCGCTCAAGCTAAGGTTTTACGTGCATTACAAGAGAGTAAAATAACTCGTGTTGGTGGCGATAAAGAAATTAAAGTAAATGTTAGAATTGTTGCTGCAACCAATAAAGATTTACAAAAAGAAATTGCAGCAGGTAATTTTAGAGAAGATTTATTTCATCGTTTAAGCGTTATTTTAATGCATGTTCCATCCTTAAACGATAGAGTTGATGATATTCCCATGTTAGCAGAGCATTTTGTAAATCAAATTTGCACTGATTATGGAATGCCTAAAAAAGCATTGACAAAAGAAGCAATAAAAAGCCTTACAAGGTATAAACTGGACAGGTAACATACGCGAATTTAGAAATGTAATAGAGCGACTCATTACACTTTGTGATAAAAACATAACAGATAAAGATGTTAAACAATATGCGAATAAATAGCTTTTGAATTGCATTACTAATAATTGTAAGCCTCAGTAGTTTCAAAGAATTTGAATCGAAAGATTTGTTTTCTCTTTTTACTAAGGAGCAATTAAAAGCAGCAAATACTGCTGAAAATTATGGCAAGCTAAGCAAGGAGGAAAAAGAGGTTGTCCAAATAACTAATTTATTTAGAATGCATCCTGCGAAAATTGCGGATGAATATTTAACTCCTTATTTCAAAAAAAACAAAAAGGAAGTAAATAATTACACGAAGAGTTTGATAAGTGATTTAAAAAAAGCAAAGCCTTGCGCAGCACTATTACCAGAGGACATTTGCATGAAATCAGCCTTATCCCATGCCGAAAAAATGGGGAAATCAGGCAAAACGGGGCATGATGGGATGAGCCAACGATTAAAGCCTTATGGCTTCGCTGGAGAAAACTGTGATTATGGACACGATAAAGCTTTAGATATTATTATGAGTTTGATGATTGATGAAGGCGTGCCCAGTTTAGGTCATCGCAAAAACATTCTGGATGCTGATTACACTCACATTGGTGTTTCTATAAAAGCGCACAAAAAGTATAGACACAATTGCGTAATGGATTTCGTGAGAATAACGAAATAGATTCAAGATATCAAGAATCAAGATACAGGACGCATCCTACTAAACGAAATCTCTCCGTGAAACTTTGTGCTCTCTGTGTCTCCGTGGTAAAAATTCACAAATCACGATGGGTAAAAAAACTCACCACAGAGACACGGATTACACGGAGGAACACAGATGGTTTTAGGACTTAAATTCGGCAACATTTTCCAATGGCAAATTACAAGCGTTGTTCTCGCAAACATAAATTAATGTTTTACCATCAACTAATCTATCTTTTAATAAAGGTAAATCAGATATTTTATGTGAAACAGCGAAAACAACATTTGGTAAGTATTGTTTATTTAATTCTGTAAAATATTTTTTTGCTTCTTTTCCCGTAATTGCAATTTCTTTAAAAGGTAATTGCAATTCTAGTTGCAAAATTGCCCAGTTGCTGTATCCTGATCCGTAATGAGAGATTTCATCACTTAGTTTAGCGCACATGGCTTGAGTCATTTCATGGTATTGAGGTAAATGAAAATGTTTGTGCAATCTAAATAAATTCCTTGCCATTTGTGAGTTAGATGCAGGAATAACATTATCACTTATCTCCACTTTTCTTACAATCAACTCTGCGTCTTCATCCGAAGTAAAAAAGAAAAACCCACTTTGTTTATCGTAAAAATGTTTGTTTACATATTCGCTCAAACGTTTTGCTTCGTGCAACCACTCCTCTGCCCCGCTTACTTCGTATAAAGAAATATATGCTTCAATTGTAAAAGCATAATCTTCTAAAAATCCATTTATTTTTACTACATCATTTTTAAACGAATGAAAAAGTCCTTCACCGTTTTTCATTTTTGATTTTATAAAACTAGCCAAGAACAAAGCCTTATCCAAATATTCTTGCTTAGAAAACACTTTATATGAATCCGCATAGGCCTTTAACATTAAGGCATTCCAACTACACAAGGTTTTATCATCCAAACCTGGTTTTACTCTCTTACTGCGAACTTCTAATAAAATTGATTTAGCTTTAGTAACTATTTCTATCAATTCCTTTTCATTTACCTGCAATTTCATCGCAAGTTCTTTATCCGAGTCTTTGCGCAATAAAATATAATTTTCATCTTCCCAATACCCAATTTCATTTACATTGTAATACTTACAAAAAACATCAAAACTTTTCTCATCTAATAATTTATGTAATTCTTCTTTTGTCCATACATAATACTTCCCTTCAACTCCTTCACTATCTGCATCCAATGCCGAAAAATATCCACCAAAATTATTTGACCAATTCGTTTCGATAAATGAAATACTTTCTTCTACTATTTGCTTATATAATGGTTCCTTCGATTGCTGAAAAGCTTCTGAATAAAGGGAAATAAGCTGTGCGTTATCGTATAACATTTTTTCGAAGTGAGGCACTTTCCATAATGCATCAACCGAATAACGAGCGAAACCGCCTTCTAACTGATCATAAATTCCACCATAGGCCATTTTGCGTAATGTGAGATGAACTTGCTTCATAACATCATCATCATTAAACAAATGCGCGTACCTCAACAAAAAAATATAATTATTAGGCAAAGGAAATTTGGGCGCTTTATCCATTCCGCCTTCTTCATCATCTAATAAAGTTTTCCAATTACGAATACTTTTATGAATGGTATCAATATTCAATTCAATGGCATCGCTATTACTAACTAGCATTTCGGCGCGCAGCAATCCATTTGTTAATTCACTTGCGTATTCTTCTGCTTTGTTTCTATCCTGCTTAAATAAATTTGCCAAGCTCTTCAAAATCTGCATCCATCTATCTTTAGGAAAATAAGTTCCACCATAAATAGGTCTTCCATCAGGTAAAGTAAAACAATTCAAGGGCCAACCGCCATGCTTAGTCATTAGCTGAACAGCTGTCATATATACTTGATCAATATCGGGCCGTTCTTCTCTATCAATTTTTACATTAATAAAATGCTCATTCATTAAATCGGCTACTTCTTCATCTTCAAAACATTCGTGTTCCATTACATGACACCAATGACAGGCGGAGTAGCCAATGCTTACCAAAATCATTTTATCTTCCTCCTTCGCTTTCTTTAGTGTTTCATCATTCCATGCAAACCATTTTACAGGGTTATGCGCATGTTGAAGCAGGTATGGACTAGTTTCGGAGACAAGAGAATTAGTATGTTTATGCATGATTATATTTTAAATTTTTGAACGTTTAACAAGGATATTACTACTGCAAAGAGGCTGATTTTAGTCACTTTAACAATATAATTGGCTCTAAGAGCGCAATTATTCGACATAAAGCTAAAAATAATAGTCCAAATTTAATGTGATTTCAGAAATTTTGTGCTTATTTGTAATGAAACAATTAATCAAACCCAATGACTGAAACTTTGGATATAAAAATTACTCCGATAGAAAAATCAAGAGTAAGTGAGTACGACATCAACAATGTGCCTTTCGGAAAAATATTTGCCGATCACATGTTTGTTGCCGAATATGAGAATGGAAAGTGGAGTAAATGCTATATCCAACCATATCAAGATGTGCCAATGAGTTACGCTCTTTCTGCACTTCACTATGGTCAATCTATTTTTGAAGGAATGAAAGCTTACAAGTCGGATGATGGAACTGTTTCATTATTTAGACCATTAGAGAATTGCAAGCGTATGAATAAATCAGCAATTCGCATGGCAATGCCGGAGGTTCCTGAAGAAATTTTTATGGGTGGATTAACTGAATTAATGAAATTAGATAAAGCTTGGGTACCAACGAGTGATACTGGCTCTTTATACATTCGTCCGTTTTTAATTTCAACTGATGAAGCAATTGGAGTTAGACCAGCAGATAATTACAAATTCATTATTTTTTGTTGCCCCGCTGGCAAATATTATGCTGAGCCAGTAAAGGTTTTAATTGAACATCATTATTTCCGTGCAGTACGCGGAGGTGTTGGATATGTGAAAGCTGCAGGAAACTATGGTCGTTCATTATACCCAACTCGTTTAGCTCAAGACAAAGGATTTCAGCAAGTTATCTGGACTGATTCGGAAACACAACAATATGTTGAAGAATCAGGAACAATGAATTTAATGTTTGTGATTGGAGATACATTAGTTACTCCAGCATTAAGCGATACTATTTTAGCAGGTATTACACGTGATACTGTATTTACAATTGCAAAAGATTGGGGTTACAAAGTAGAAGAAAGAAAAATATCTATAAAAGAAATTTTTGAAGCACATGCAAATGGAACTTTGAAAGAAGCTTTTGGTACTGGAACAGCTGCAACTATTGCACACATTAAAGCAATAGGATTTGAAGACAATATATACGACTTACCCGAAATTGAAGACAGAAAGTTTTCTCCAAAAATAGATGAGTACTTGCGTAACTTACGTAAAGGAAGAGAAGAGGATAAACATCATTGGATGATGAAAGTGAGTTAATATTTGATTAGATTATAGTAAAATAAAAAAGGAGCTTGAGGCTCCTTTTTTATTTGGGGTAATTCCTTCATGAAGAAAATCAATCAACTGTTATTTCAACAAATTGATAAAGTTCGTATTGTGCTTTATTTGTTTCAAAATCGTTATTGTAATCAGGCCCATCAACTAAAGCACTTAAACGCTTGAGCGTGATGTTTGATTTATCGAAGGTTTTATCTGACAATGCTTTTTTAAATGTATCAAGTGTTTTTTGCGCACGTGTCTCTGCTAACTTCTCATTTGTTTTAAATGTTTTTGTAGGTACTTGACTTGCGCTTGAATGTATAGATACATTAATTGTTCCTTTATATACTGCATAACTATAAACTTTACTCATGAATGCTTTAAAGTCATCGCTCTCCTCTAATTTATTTTGGTTATATTTAAAAAAGAAAACAAACTTATCAGGCTGAGGAGCTTCTGCAACTAAAGGAACAACACGTTCACCAGTAATAATAAGTTGTGCGTTTAAAACACCTGAGCTTTTTAATCCCTTAGTTGATACAGTTTGAGGCTCACTTAATAAACCTTCGAACACCGCCGAAATTTCATAAACATCATCCGCCTTTAAACGATAATCTTTATATGTTCCATCTTCCTCTGCATAAACTGTTTTCGTTTCAGCAGAACTTTTTATAGTTATTTTAGCATTGGAGGCAGGCTTATTTTCGTTTTTAGTATTTACAATACTCATGTTTAATGTTACCTCAATACATGGTGCACTAATACTTGTATCTGCTACAAGTACTTTAGGCTTTAATTTTACTTCCTTTCTAATTTCTTGATATGCATTTTTAAATTCAGCTTTCACGATTTCACGGTTGAACTCAAGTCCATCACTTAAATAAGAAAACACATAATATTTCTCAGGAGGCAAAATTAAAGTAAAACTTCCCGTACCAGCTTGCGGACGGTAAGTTCCAAACATCTCACCGGTAATAGAATCTGTTACTGTAACTGAAAGATCGCCTGGTAATGGTTCGCATGGCGCCGGGATAACAGTACCTTTAAATAAAACAAGAGGTGATTCTTCACTTGGTGGCAGATAAATTCTATAAATATCCTTTTCACCAAATGCAGTTGTATCTTCATGCGCAGATGCATAATAACCTCTACGTTTATCTGGCGAAACAACAAAGAACACATCATCATCAGTAGTATTAATAGGATATGGAAGCGCTTCAGGAATTGCGAAACTATCTGCCTCACCATAAACCTTGGTTTTAAAAATATCGAAATTACCCATTGTATTATGTCCTTTTGAAGCAAAATACAAATCAACACCGTTAGGATGCAAAAAAGGAGCATCGTCTTCATAAATGGTATTTACTGTTGGCCCTAAATTTTGAGGCTTACCCCATTTACCATTTGGTAATTTTTTTGCTCGGTAAATATCTCTCCCACCATAACCACCATTACGGTCACTTACGAAATACAAAATATTTCCATCAACAGATAAACAAGCATGCGTTTCCCAATATTCTGAGTTAATATCCTTAGGGTATTTAACTGGCATCATCCAATCCGTTCCATTCCATGATGAATAATATAAATTACCATCACCACCGTCATCCTTATAAATAATAAGTGTTTGTCCGTCGGGGCTAATACTAACAGTTGCTTCATGTTGTTGTGAGTTCACAAATGGTCCAATTGATTTTGCTTTCGACCAAACTCCTTTTACATCTTGATAGGAAACAAAAACATCTTCAAAATATTCACCATCAGCAGTTTTATTAAGTTCTCCGCCGCTCGATTCTTTACCTCTATGAGTAAACATTAGCACACGTTCATCTGCAGAAAGTATTGGAGAATAATCTGGGAATTCAGAATTGATACTATCTCCCATGTTTTCAATTTTCCAATCTGCTTTTTCAGCTACTCGCTTTTTTGCTGTTTCCAGTATTTTGCGCAAACGTTCAGTTTCGGCATACTCTACTTTATCCTTTTTTACTTTAGAAAACTCCTCATACTTTAGAAACATTTTCTCTGCTTCTTCAAATTTATAATCTAAATGATAAGCTTGAGCCAACCAAAGCATCGACTGACGAGGAGCTCCCTTTTCAGACAAACTTCCGTCTTTGTGATGTTGATTAATATTTAAAACAGCCTTTTCTAAATACTTTTCAGCCAAATGCTTTTGACTTGGGTGATGCATGTAACAATAACCTATCAAAAAATTCATATTTGCATTTGAGTCGATTGCATAGGCCTTTTTGTAGTGCACTAATGCTTCCATATAATTCAAATCATCAAGATTTGAATAACCCAATTCAACTTCACGCTCATAATCCTTTTTACCCTGCGAAAAAGCAACTGAAACAGATAAAATAAATGAAAAAGTAAAAATAAATTTCGAAAAAATATTCATCATCATTAAATTAAAAAAGATAACAAATATATAAAAATGAGGGAGTTAATAGCAATTTTGGAAAGAAAAAAAACAGAAATAAACCACTTAAATCTATTTAGCTTCTGTTATTTTTGAGTATTTATTTGCGTTCGAGGGGTCAATGAGATTAAGTGTCTCAATTATATCATTTTTTTCATTGGGCGTGGCTTCCTTAAAAATATTTATTATTTCATCTGCCTTAGCATTAAAAAGTATTTGCATGTTAAAAGAAGCGGGGCGCAGTTTGTGAAGTTCCTTTAAATTCACCAATGATTTTAAAATCTCTGCTCTTCCAGCATCTGTTTTTTCATACATTACATCTAAACCCTTGCGATGAAATTGGTAGTATAAATTACGAATTGGGTTAAACATTGGATTTAAAATATTATCGATATACCAAAATCTGTTTTTTGTTCCATCAAATGATTTCCAGCCTGTTCCTGCATCACTTCCACTTTGTGCATTATTAACTATCTGCTGCGCTTTTTGCCAATGCTCGGTTCCACCTAAGGGAGAATAGGAGTCGTAATCCAACGCAAGTATTACATACGCGTAATATGCAAAAATGGAAGTAAGATTATTTGTATAGGTGTTAACGTTAAAATCAAAAGGTTGATTTTCGATATAAGTAAATTCGAAATTTTGGTCGTTATAATTTAATAAAGGCGAATTATATGAAGTTTTATAAACGGGTCTTCTGCTTTGTACTTGTATGGTTGCCTTAAAATAATTTCCGTTGTTTGGGCGCTCTGTAATATTAATGAACATAGTGCACTCAATTTTTTCGTTGGTTGCAAATACGTCTTTTGTCCACTTAGTATTATTTATAAACTCGTAGGCTTGTTTTTGAAGATTATCGAAAATACGCTTGTTATCAGTACCTTGAACTTGTTGAGAAGAAACAGTTACTTGGCAATTGAGTTCTTGCGCAAAAGAACTTAATGCGAAAACAGATAATATAAATACGATTAAACTCTTCATTTTTTACTTCAAGTATTTTTCTACAACATCAACAATATCTTGTGCAACTTGTTCCTTTTGCTTCAACTCAAAATTATACATTTTATTGTTTCTATCAATAATTATTACCTTATTTGTATCGAAACCGAAGCCTTCGCCCGCTGTGCTTGAATAATTGGCTACAATAAGGTCCAAATTTTTACGAATTAGCTTAGATGTTGCATTTTCAATCAAATTTTCTGTTTCTAAGGCAAAACCAACCAATAATTGCTGCTTTTTTAATTTGCCCAGCTCAAAAAGGATGTCGGTGGTTTTTTCTAATGTAAGCGTAATAGTTGCATCACTCTTTTTTATTTTTTGGCTTGCCACCTCAACTGGTTTGTAATCTGCCACAGCGGACGACATTATTGCCACATCGCATGTGTCAAAATATTTTAAACATTCAGCATACATCTCTGCCCCGGTTTCAACCAAATGGCAGTTTATGTTTTTGTTAGTTGGTCGTAAATGCGTTGGACCAAGAACCAATTCAACTAAAGCACCTTGTTTTGCAAAAGCTTCGGCAATTGCGATTCCCATTTTACCTGTAGAGCGGTTTCCAATAAATCGCACCGGGTCTATCGGCTCATAAGTTGGGCCAGCTGTAATCAATATTTTTTTACTTTGAAATTGCATTTTACATTACAAATATAGCTATTGTAATTATTAATTTCTCTTTCTAATAGCTATAAATTAGCTAATAACTAGCTGTTTTACAAAGTAATTTTTCATTAATTCATTTTTTATTGTTGTACTATTGCCATCCTAATATCATTACTGAAAAAATGAGGAAATTTATTACTGCACTAATTCTTATGATTTCCTCAATTATTAATGCGCAGGAATATTATACCGAAGCCGGCTTAAGATTAACATTGCAAAAACTGCATCAAACTGGAATTTCGGGCATAACATATACCACTGAAGATAACTTAATTGCCCCCTTAAATATTGTAAGTAATGAAAATCTAGGGCCGGGTATTTCTGGATTTCATAATTGGCTATTTGCATACAATCGCTTTTTATTTTCTTCAGGCGCTGAAATTGGAACGAAGAACTTATATGCAAGAATTTCCGACAACTCAAAATATCTTGGAACACAAACTGAGAGACGAATTAATAATGATAGGCTAACACTTGGCATTCCCATTGAAGTTGGGTTTCTCGCTTTTAAATCGAGGAAAGGAAAAACGCGTATTTACACTTCAACAGGGCTTTTTACAGATATTACCTTAAGAAGTAAATTTGAAGGTTATATTCCTGGACATACTGATTTTACAGAAAACTACATCCGTAACAAGTTTGTAACAACAGCCCCATATTTTAAATTAAAATTTAAGTTCGACAAAGTTTGTCTTGCATATACTTATAGTCGCTTATCCAAAGGATTTGGAAACGCAAAAATTACCTTCACAGAAAACAGCTTTAGTCTAATCTTTAACAATTAAGTAAATGACCCGCATACTTTTTTTTCTATTCATTTCGGGTAATTTTTTCGCTCAAAATTTTTCAGCATTCAGTCCAATTGCACCAATTAAAAAATCAGAATTAAGTGGGAGTGTAACTTTAATTACTCCACCGATTAAAGGTATTTCCTTAAGTTTACAAAACGCGCACACTAGCCAAGTAATTTCTGTAAACCTTAGTAAAAATGGAAACTATGCACTAACAAGCTCATCCGATAATACCATTAAACTTTGGGAAACAGGTTTCAAAAAAATACTACACACTTTTACCGCAGAGGGAGTTAAAATTACACAAGCCTTTTTTGCTGAAAACGACAGTTTTATTTTCATGGCTGGAAGCAATACCAATATTTATAGGTATACGCTTCATAATCATCAACTCGACGCTATTTCATATCTAATGCTCGGGGAATTTATTCAAGGCATCCAAAAAAATAAAAACACTTGGTGGATTTTAAGCTCCAAACAACTTATAGAACTAAGCATTGATGGTGGACAATATAAAGTTAAACCCATTTACACTGAAGTTAAACCTGTATTTATTCCGCCGCCAAAAAATTCAAGCAAAGCACTTTTTTCGCCTGCTTCAACTATTCCTCCTCCCGAGTTAGATTTGATAGGTATGGAGCAATCTTCCGTTGGAAACATAACAATGACAAGAAGTAATGGCTCCAAATGTAAAGCTTCATCTGAAGGCAACATAACAGAATCTAACACTACAAAAACAAAAGTAATTGTTCCGCTAAAAAAAGAAAATGTAACTAAAAGTTACAATAACTATACACTTGTTGGTGAAAAGTCTGCACTGTTTGTTTATTTAAATGGAGAACGACATGATAAACTATTTTGTAATAGAATTGAATATACAATTAAAGAGATTGTTGCACTAAACAATAATATGTTTAGTTGGATTAATGACGGAGGAGAATTAACAATTTACAATGCAGCAAACAAAAAAATCATTTTTAGAAACGTAATGAAGGGGTACAGCTTTACTTCAATGTCGGCAGACACCATTCATAAAACACTATACATTGGCGATAAAGATGGCGGACTAAGTACTTTTGATTTAAGTACCCTAACTTTTAAACCATTAAAATTAACCTATACAGGAATTGAAGACATAAGCTATGATTATAAGGGAAACAGCATTTTGTGGTCAGATAATAAAGGCCATGTAAATACGATGGAATTTGAAAGTGGTAGATTTAAAACAAAGAGGCTTAAACTTGATGATTATGAAATAACAGCGATAAAATATTCCCCACTAAATAATAAATTAATTGCAGCTGGCTATCAAAATAAATTATACGAAATTAATATTGATGATAGTTTAACCATTAATAGAAAAACTAAAATAAAAAAACGACCTGCAATAAGAAACGCAGAGTACGTTTTTCATAAAATGATTAATCAACCTATTAGACATCGCTTGCAGGTGCACGAAATAAATATATTTCAGAATGATTCGGTTGTGAGTTGTTTTTTATTTAACAATAAACCGTTTATATTGCTTCGTACAATTTATAATGTTAGATTATTACCAGCGAAAGCAGCGCATTTTAATGTTAGCTCATTAAGTAAAAGTTCACGTCCATATCCAAAACCTGCACGCATGGGTAATTTCATGCTTCCAGGTATAATAGGATCGTCAGCTATTAAGAGCATGGGAAACTTTGTTTTAACTGAAGGCGTTGCTGAGTTTACTAAAAATTCAAGTAATGCGCATAATGGACTTTTATCAGGAACTGAATTTTGCGGAAATATTAATTTAGCAATTACATCAGGAAGAGATGGATCATTGCAATTATGGAAAAAACAAGATGGCCTATTGAACAGAATTTGCACTGTTTACCCAGGCAATGCAGGCGATAAATTAATTGTGAACGAACAAAACTATTATTGGGGAACTCAAGATATATTAAACAAAGTAGGATTTAATTTCAATTCAAATTATTTTTTTCCTGATCAGTTTGATTTCATTTATAACCGCCCAGACCTTGTTCTTAAAAGCATTGATAGTGTAAAATATGATGAGCTCATAAAAACATTTCATAATGCATATAAAAAACGTTTAAAAAAAGCGGGGCTAACCGAAAACAACATTGCACTTAACGTTGATAGTTTGCCGGTACTAGAAATTAAACAATTAAAATCCGATAGCAATCAAGTTACTTTTAGTATTTCAACTATTGCAAACGGGGCAAATATTAAGCGAATAAATGTATGGAACAATGGTGTTCCAGTATTTGGAATAAATGGTTTAGCGCCAACTAAAAATAATGAAAAGCGCACGCTATCAATTCCAATTAGTGGCGGTACAAATAAAATTCAATTTTCAGCATTAGATAAATCGGGTAACGAAAGTTTTAGAAACACTTTTATAATTAAAGGTGCTGAAAACACAATAAAACCAAACTTGTATTTTGTTGGCCTTGGCTGCTCAGAATATAACCAACAACAATATAACCTTACTTATGCTGCAAAAGATATAAATGATTTAAACGCTGCTTTAAAAACAAGTGGAAAATTTAATACAGTTAATTCCTTGTTGCTTATTAATAAAGATTTAAGTCGCGAAAGTATTGCTAGCATTAAACAATTTTTAATGCAATCGAAACCTAATGATCAGGTTATACTTTTTTATGCGGGGCATGGAGTATTAGATAAAAACTACAATTACTATTTAACACCATCAAACACAGATTTTTCTTCCCCTGAAACTACTGCTATTCCTTATGAGTGGATTGAAGCTCAATTAGACAGTATTCCTGCATATCGTAAACTGTTGTTAATTGATGCCTGCCATTCGGGCGAATTAGATAAAGATGACTTGCTTGCTTATACAAATGCACAAGCTACCAACAATAAAGATATTAAATTTAGGAAAGTTGGTTCAACACAATACACCTATTCATCCAACACAGCATTTGAGCTTTCTAAGGAATTATTTATGGATTTAAGAAGAGGAACTGGAACAACAGTTATTAGTTCATCTGGCGGATTAGAATTTGCAATGGAAGGTAAAAACTGGAACAATGGACTATTTACTTACTGCCTACTAAATGGTGTAAAAACTAAGGCCGCAGATCTTAATGGAGATAAATCCATTTCGGTTTCTGAAATAAAAAAATACGTTCAGGAAAAAGTTAAAGTGATGTCGAAAGGATTACAAACTCCTGTAACTAGAAACGAAAATATTGAGATTGATTATTTGCTTTGGTAATTACTCTATCGCTTTTTCTACAAAAGAAAAAATAGTTGAAGGTTCAGCCATTCTGCCATCGCCAACTAAACCGCTTGCTAGTTCGCCGTGCTCGGCAGGAATAATACTTACACCATCTTTTTTTACTTGCTCTATATTGCGCAGTGTACTTGGGTGTTGAAACATATCTAAATCCATTGCAGGTGCAATAATTGTTTTGCAACGTGCAGATAAGTATGTTGCTAATAATAAATTATCGCATAAACCAGTTGCCATTTTAGCAATGGTGTTTGCTGTTGCAGGAGCAATTAATAAAACATCTGCCCACAAACCTAATTTTACATGATTGTTCCAGTTATCGGCTTCATCAAAAAAATCTTTTTCTACTTTATTTTTAGAAAGTACAGAAAGTGTTTTAGCAGTTACAAAATGCTCAGCATCCTTAGTCATAATAATTTTTACCTCTGCCCCTGCTTTTATAAACAAACGAACTAAGGCGGGTATTTTGTAAGCAGCAATGCTACCTGTAACACCAATTACTATTTTTTTATTTGCTAAACTCATCATTGCTAAAACAACAAAGGCAGTTCGACCTTCGCCTTAACTGCCTTTTGTATTAATATGCTAATTAAAATTAGTTAGTTTCTTTTGCCGGATTACGGAAATACGTTTTGTTTTCGATAAACTCCTGAACAGAAATTAAAGTTGCTTTAGGCAATTTTTCGTAGTGTTTAGAAATTTCGATTTGCTCGCGGTTTTCAAAAATCTCTTCTAAGTTATCGTTATGAGAAGAAAACTCAGCTAACTTACTTTGCAACTCTTCTTTCATTTCGATAGAAATTTGGTTAGCACGTTTAGCCATGATTGATACTGCCTCGTATAAGTTACCTGTTGGCTCATCAAACATACGAATATCACGAGTTACTGTTGAAGGTTCTGCGTTTGTTTTTTTAAAGTCCATTTTTTTGTAAGTTAAGTTCGTCTTTTAATTTTTTGCAAATAGTATAAATATTATCTGCTTCCCCTAAGCGTTTACTTTGGGGGTACAAATCTATGAATTTTAAATAAGATTCTATCGAATTATCTAATCTTTCTTCCTTTTTCTTTGGCACACTGTTTTTAGCTAGCAAATAGTTGGATTTCAGGTTTATAAAGTGTATTTCTTCGCATTTTGGTGAATTTTGGAATTCTTTCAAAAAATTTGAACTTTCCATAATACTAGCTTTCCAGTCTTCGATAAAATAGTATTGCTTTGTTATTTCATAAGCCTTTTTCTCCAATTTGCCACGCAATTCATCCATAATTTTGTTACAACTATCTAAGCGAGAGCTCTCTGGGTAATTATTCACAAATTCCTGAAGCTCAAAAACTGCCGTTTTTGTATCCTCTTGGTCTAAACTGTACTTTGGCGAATTAAGGTAATAACAGTTAGCATTTAAAAAGGCACATTCTTCAGTATGCGGACTTTTAGGGAAATTACGAGTATACATTTTAAAGTGATATGCCGCTAAGCCATAATCACCCATATTATAATTGCAATAAGCATAATAGTAGTAAATTTCCTCAGCACGCTCCGTTCCTTTGAAAACAGGAATAAGCTCTTCAAACAAAGTCATTGCATTTATGTAATTGCCCTTATTGTAATACTCCTTTGCCTTAGTGTACTTAAGCTCGTAATCCGAACTCTTAACCAACTTATCAAATTTGCTGCAAGAGATAAAAAATACAGCTGATAAAACAAGTAATAAATATGTAAAACCTTTTATTTTCATGAATAGGAGTGCAAATATAACACTTTCGTTTAATCGATTATAATATTAGGAAAGATTGGCAAATCGCTCATCATTTCTAGTTGCTGGTTCCTGGTTGAAAGGCTTAATTTGAGGCTCCCACAAAAACCAGCAACTAGGAACCAACAATAAGCGATAGCGTATCCCTTGCATTCTTCGCTCAAAATTCTTAAATTTGCACCTTATTATTGTTAAATCAACATCTTACACTATTTTACATTATGAAGGATATTTTTGAAAAGATAAAAAACAACAGAGGTCCGATTGGCGAACACTCTAAGGAATCGCACGGATATTTTACTTTCCCTAAACTGGAAGGTGAAATTGGACCACACATGGAGTTTAGAGGCAGAAAGCGCTTAAACTGGAGTTTAAATAACTACTTAGGTTTAGCAAATCATCCTGAAGTAAGAAAAGCAGATGCAGATGCTGCAGCACAATATGGTTTTGCATTGCCAATGGGTGCTCGTATGATGAGTGGAAACTCAAACAACCACGAGGCTTTAGAAGCAGGCTTAGCAAAATTAGTAAGTAAAGAAGATGCTATCCTTTGTAATTTTGGTTACCAAGCAATGGTTTCTTGTATCGATTGTTTGGTTGACAGACATGATGTAATTGTTTACGATGCTGAATCACATGCGTGTATTTTAGATGGTGTTCGTTTACACATGGGTAAGCGTTATGTTTACAAACACAATGACATTGCTGATTTTGAAAAACAAATGGAGCGTGCTACTAAATTAGCAGAAACTACAGGCGGGGCAATTTTAGTAATTACCGAAGGTGTTTTTGGTATGCGTGGCGACCAAGGAAAATTAAAGGAGATTGTTGACTTAAAGAAAAAATATAATTTCCGTTTATTAGTTGATGATGCACATGGTATTGGTATCATGGGGCCTAAAGGTGGCGGAACAGGTGAAGCACAAGGTTGCCAAGATGGTATTGATGTTTACTTTGGAACCTTTGCAAAATCGTTTGCATTAATTGGTGGTTTTATTGCATCAACAGAAAACGTGGTTGACTTTTTACGTTACAATATGCGTTCTCAAATATTTGCGAAAGCATTACCAATGCCTTTAGTTGTTGGTGCACAAAAACGTTTAGAGTTAATGAATGCGCATCCAGAATTTCGTGAGAAGTGCTGGGAAATTACTCGTGCATTACAAAGTGGATTAACAAAAGCAGGATTTAACATTGGCGATACTAACTCAATGGTAACGCCAGTTTACATGAATGGTTCTATACCAGAAGCGACAAACTTAATTTTAGACTTAAGAGAGAACTTTAATATTTTCTGTTCGATGGTTGTGTATCCAGTTGTTCCTAAAGGAATGATTATTCTACGTTTAATACCAACTGCAGTGCATACATTAGAAGATGTAAATTATACAATTGAGTGTTTCTCTAAAATTGTAGACAAATTAAAAACTGGCAAATACATGTCGGAGAAAATTGCTGCTTTTGACTAGTTGATAAAACCAATTTTAAGGAGCCCTGCTTTAAACAAAGCGGGGCTTTTTATTGCAATAAATTTAATCAAGTTGCATTAACTATAATTTATAGTTTAATTTTACTATAAAATAGTGGATATGCAAAAACAAATAATTGTATCGGAATGTTTACACAGAGAGCAATCGCGATTTAAACTTGAATTTGATTATAATAGCGAATTAATAAAACTATTAAAAAACTCAGCTGATGCAAGTTGGAGCCAAACATTAAATGCTTGGTACATAAATAATAATTTAAACTTATTACAAAAACTAAAAAAAGAACTTGCCCCGCTTAATGTTAGTTTGGCTTTAACTAATGAAACACAGTTATTGTTAGATGATAAATTTAAATCGATTAGTGAAGAAGCTGAATTAAAAATAAAACATTTTGTTGAATGGATGCGTAGTAAGCGTTACAGCGAAAGTACTATAGGAACATATACAGACGCACTAAAAACATTTATAAAATTTTTTGGAGTCAAAAAAATTGAAGAATTAAATAATAGAGATATTATTGTTTTTAATAATGAGTATATTTTAAAAAACAGATTATCACCTTCGTTTCAAAACCAAGTAATTAACGCTATTAAATTATTTTTTAAAACAGTTGAGAACAAAAGTATTGATATTGAAAGTGTTCACCGACCTAAGCCAGAAAAATTATTACCCAATGTATTAAGCAAGGAGGAGGTGAAATTAATTTTAAGTTCGCCTCGCAACATAAAGCATAGGGCAATGTTGAGTTTGATTTATAGTTGTGGTTTGAGAAGAGGAGAATTATTGAATTTAAAATTAACGGATATAGATTCGAAACGGAATATAGTGATTGTAAGAATGGCAAAAGGTAAAAAAGATAGAATTGTGCCTTTATCACAAAAGGTGTTGATTTTGTTGAGAGAGTATTTTATTGCATTTAAACCGAACTACTGGTTATTTGAAGGGCAGGATAAGAAAAGTAAATACGACGAACGTAGTTTGCAACAAGTGCTTAAACAAAGTTTAGAAAAAGCCAATATAACAAAGCCTGTTACTTTGCACTGGTTAAGACACAGTTACGCCACACACTTATTAGAAAACGGTACAGATTTAAGATATATTCAAGAAATTTTAGGGCACAGCCGCAGCACAACTACAGAAATTTACACCCATGTAAGTAATAAAGCACTTCAAAATATCATTTCACCCTTTGACAGCTTATAAATATTATGAAAAAATTTATATATTTATGCAACCGTAAAAGGAGAAAAAGTAGCGCCTATTTGGTAGATTTCACCAAATAGGCGCTATAAAGTAGCTCCTATAAGGGAGTTAGCTGTCATTGTAAAACGACATCATAGAAATTAGTAACCTTAAACAAAGATAGAAAATGGACACAAAAAACATCGGACAAAAAATATTTCATTTTTCACTAACTAAAATAATAATTGGTCTTGTAGTTTGTGGCGTATTAGTTAGCTTAGGTCAATTATCAGTTAGCAAACTTTTAGACCTAACAGTATTAGACAAAGACATAAAAAAACTTAATAATAGGACTTGTAGTTGCAATACTTGCAATAGTATCTTACACCTACTTATTCAAATTTTACGAAAAAAGAGAGATTAAAGAATTTTCAAAAATTGGACTTTTCAAACATTTGACAATTGGAATTGCTTTAGGCGTTTTACTACAATCATTAACAATATTTGTTATTTATTTAAAAGGTGGTTATTCAATAGTTTCTATAAATCCAATTCTTTTTTTAGTTCCACCTTTTACAATGGCTTTTACTTCTGCAATTTTTGAAGAAATTTTAATGAGAGGAATTATATTTAGAATAACGGAAGAGAAATTAGGTAGTTATTTTGCATTATTAATATCAGCGATTTTATTTGGAGCAATGCACCTTGGCAATCCAAATAGTTCATTAACAGCGGCAATTGGACTTGCAATTCAAGCAGGACTATTATTAGCATCTGCATATATTTATTCACGAAATTTATGGTTTCCAATTGCTATTCATTTTGCGTGGAATTTTACACAATCGGCAATATTCGGAGCAAATGTTTCAGGAAATACAATTTCAAAAACATTGATTACTTCTAAAATAGAAGGTGCTGAATGGTTTACAGGTGGACAATTTGGACCAGAGGGTTCAATTCAAGCTACAGCTTTCTGTTTCATTGTGACAATTATTCTCTTAATTTTAAGTCACAAAGAAGGAAAAATCATAAGTCCATATTGGAAGAAATCATAATAGAAAACAACGAACAGCTAACAGTACCTAAATTTAATTTGGGCATTCGGCACCGGCATTTGCAAACAAAGCCGCTTCGCGAAAGACAGTTATTTGTTCTTTGCAAATGTCCAATAAACATTTAGCTTTGTCAGTAATGTTTCGGTAGAAATAGTTTCAAAACCCAAACTGAAATTTAG